>JAYRYJ010000038.1:0-1841 GCA_041917055.1 Hyphomonadaceae bacterium | reverse complement strand
AAGGATGCGCTAACAAAAATCCAAAATGGAAATTTCACTGAACCTGAGAAAATCGAAATAATCAAAAACGGAAACGGTGTAAGGCCTTTAAGCAATATCGCCAAAGTGCCCCATTTCATGTAAAATTCCTGTATCATTGGCAATTTCTTATCAAGGCCAATAAAGGCCAAAACCTGATGACCAATTGTATCCATCAAGAATAGGCCCACAAAATAACCAACAATACCGCCCAAAATGGAAAACACGGTCGCAATTAACGCATATTGCCAGGCTTTTTGCGGCTTCATTGCGGTTGCAGGCATTAACATTAATTCCGGCGGCGTTGGAAACAGGCAGCCATCATAAAAAGAAACAAAGGCTAAAACCGCACCGGCATATTTTGAGGCCGCCAAATCGCGGAATTTTACATAGAGATTTTTTAACATCGCTGTCCTTTATTGGAAAATGCTTAAGAATTGAACCACAAAAGGCACAAACGCAAAAGACCACCCGATTCGACAAATTGCGAATGATATGCAATATTGAAAGCCAAATAATTAACGGGAGGCAAAAATGAAAGTTATGGGGCTTAAAATTATTCCGGTCTTGGTGGCGGCACTTGCGGTCTATTTAATCGGGTTTTTGGTTTATGGAGTATTATTCTCTGCTCAATTTCAGGCATGGTCCGGTATTTCTGAGGCCGATGCCGCACCCTATATGTGGCGCATGGGTTTAGGTTGGATAATGCCGATTGCCCTTAGTGCAGGGATTGCCAATCTTATTCGCGAGCGAAACATCAAAGAAATAGTAACCGGTCTGAAAACCGGCGCAAAAGTTGGGGTTTTTCTAATTTTGGCGTGCCAGCTTTATAATTTTGTGTATTCAACCGACCCTTGGATGTTATTGGCGCTTGATTCATTTCATATTCTTTTGATTTCCACTGTCGCCGGTGCGGTTCTAACTGCAATGAAAGTGGCGGATTAATCTTTCCAAAGCCACTGCAAAGTGATAGCCCGATTGTAACAATGAGTCGGGGGATATTTTGCGCATATTATTGGTAAATGATGACGGTATTCACGCCCCGGGGCTTGAAATCCTTGAGAATATTGCGCGCGAAATTTCTGACGATATTTGGATTGTAGCCCCTGATATTGAACGCTCGGGCGCGTCACGGGCTTTGACATTGGCGGACCCTATTAGGGTGCGCAAAATTGCAGATCGTCGCTTTTCATGCTCCGGCACCCCAACGGATTGCGTATTATTGGGTGTCTTGGATTTAGTAAAAGGCGCAAAGCCGGATTTGATTTTGTCGGGCGTAAATCGCGGTCAAAATTTGGCCGAAGATGTCACGGTTTCCGGAACCGTTGCGGGCGCGGTGCAGGGTATGCAAATGGGTATTCCCTCAATCGCTTTATCCCAATCAATCAATTATCATTTGAATGAAGACGTGAAATGGGACGTTGCAAAATCCGTCGGCGCACAAGTGGTCAAGAAACTATTGAACCATACATGGCCGCAATCGGTGGTTATGAATGTCAATTTCCCAGATGCCCTTAGAAACAATGAATTAATCATAGAGGCCACGGCCCAAGGCGCGCGGGAGGAGGACGTTAATCACCTCGATAGGCGTGAAGATTTGCGTGGCAATGATTATTATTGGCTTGGCTATAATTCCCAAGATTTCACGCCACCTTTGGGCACGGATTTGCGCGCAATTATTGAGGGCCATGTTTCGATTACGCCATTGCATATAGACTTAACCGCTAATCGCGTTCTTGACGAATTAAAAAAAGAATTCCTATTTTTGGGGGAATAAATTGCAAAATAAAGAGCAACGCGCACAATTAATTCTTGCCCTTCGG
>JAYRYJ010000037.1:0-2178 GCA_041917055.1 Hyphomonadaceae bacterium | reverse complement strand
GCGACGATTTCATTGGAAAATGCTATTGAGAAGTCTTTGACGCGTGAGATTGCAATCGTAGCTTCCCAAATTGATGTTGGTGATGAATAGAGCAATTCGGCATCACTCAAATTTTTCTCCAATGCAGCCCAACTGGTTTCTTGAATTATTATTGCAACGATTGCTGATGCATCGATAAATTTAGCCGACATCGCATTCCTTATTATTTGGCACAGACTGCTTCAGTTCTCAGCGATTCTTATTCGTAAAGCCAGTCAATTTCTTCTTTTGTCATCTTGTGCCCCGCATTGGGACCCGCGCTTTGCTTTACTTTTTCTTGAAGCGCTCGAATCGCCGCGAATAATTCTTCTTTTTTTGGTCTATCATTGGCCGCTTCTAGTTCAAGGGCATTACGAACAATTTCAGTTTTGCTTTTCCCGCGCTTTTTGGAAAGCTGGCTAACCAATTCATCAATTCTCTTGTCTCTGAGATAGAGTGGCATTGTATATACTCCGTTGCAAATAGTATATACAATTATTTTGAAAACACAATCTCATTTCGGCGAATAGGCGCTTTTGCCGACGGGTTCGCCGAGGTTTTCGGGTATTTTTTCGTCAAGTGCATTTACCCAATCGGTATTTTTGCCGATATGGATTTGCGGGTTCGACGGCACAACTTTTGCCAATTTTTCCCATGATTTTATTGAAGATTTCGCCATGCGAAATGAAAAAAGTGTGTGATTTTTCCCGCGCATTGCCTGATTAATTAAAGCATCGCCAAAAAACGTCCAATCATTATCAGCTTGGCAACCGAAAGAGGTTTTGTCTTTTGCCGCCGCGCTCATAATTATCGTGTCATCATTGCCAAGAACCGGCACAAAGGCGCCTGAAAAACATGCCGAAATCATAATTAGGCGTTTTTTAGCCTTCGCCATTTCAAGCATTTTTTGTAATCTCTTTGTCCCCATCATTGCGCTTGCAATATTTGAATATTTATGAACCAAACCGGCATCGGGATTACCGTGGCTGGTAAGATAGACAATCAGAATATCATTTTCGGCATCGATCAATTCACCAATGCGCGCAAAAGCGGCGGCAAGATTTTCGGGCGAACCTTGCGGCGTGTCTTTATCAATACCATAGCCAAGGACGATTGTTCGACCATCAGCATTATAGCGCTTTTGCAATAATTTAGCGCTTTCTTTTGCTTCCCTCCCAAATACCGGATCAGAATCGAGGGCCGCGACCAGAATATAAACATCGCTAGTTTTCGGATTCTGGTCTTTCAATTGCGACAAGGATTTGTTCAAAGCGCGCAAATCTTTAAGGATTTCAACACCCTCACGCCCGATTGAGAATGAATAGCCAAGATCGGCTTTTTCTTTATCGCTCAATTCTTTGGCTATTGGTTGCGTGGCAAACCCAAAGGCAAAAACTGCAAATAAAAATGAATTGAAAAACCGACTTCTCATGGCAATTCCAAACAAATTGCGGTTGCCTCGCCACCACCAATACAAAGGCTCGCAACACCGCGCTTCAAACCGCGAGCTTTTAGCGCGTAAATCAATGTCGTAATAATGCGCGCGCCCGATGCGCCGATTGGGTGGCCTAAGGCACAAGCGCCACCATTCACATTCACTTTTCCATGCGGGATTGATAAATCCTTCATGGCAATCATTGGCACGATGGCAAAAGCCTCATTGATTTCGAACAAATCAACGTCATTGACGCCCCAGCCCGCTTTTTTCAACGCGGTTTCAATTGCAAAAACTGGTGCAGTGGTAAATAGCGACGGGTCATGCGCATAGGCCGAAGTTGAAACAATACGCGCCAAAATTTCTGCATCGCCCGCGTTTTCTTCCGCCACCAAAACCAAAGCAGATGCGCCATCAGAAATACTTGAGGCATTGGCAGCCGTGACAGTTCCCTCTTTGGTGAATGCAGGTTTTAAAGAACGAATTTTTTCGGGGCGCGCAATTCGCGGTAATTCATCACTATTGATTATAGTTTCGCCGGTGCGCGAAGCGAGTGTAAGCGGCGCGATTTCAGCCGAAAAATCCGCCATTTGCGCGCGTTTCAAGGTTTCCAAGGCATAATCATCTTGAGCCTCACGATTGAAACCATATTCGGTAGCGATTTTGTCGGCATAAACGCCCATCGCCAAACCTTCATAAGCATCCTCCAAACCGTCGAGCGCCAT
>JAYRYJ010000036.1:0-3843 GCA_041917055.1 Hyphomonadaceae bacterium | reverse complement strand
CCCGATATGTGTTTATTACGGGGGGCGTGGTTTCCTCACTCGGTAAAGGTATTGCTTCTGCGGCTCTGGGCGCTTTGTTACAGGCGCGCGGCTATAAGGTGCGCCTTAGGAAACTTGACCCCTATTTGAATGTTGACCCCGGCACAATGTCGCCTTACCAACATGGCGAAGTTTTTGTGACCGATGATGGCGCAGAGACCGACCTTGATTTAGGCCATTATGAACGCTTCTCAGGCGTATCCGCAACCAAGGCCGATAATGTGACCGCCGGGCGCATTTATCAAGACATTATCACTAAAGAACGCAAAGGCGGGTATTTAGGGGCAACTATTCAAGTTATTCCGCATGTCACCAATGCCATTAAGGATTTCGTTTTATCTGACCCTCAAGGCGCGGATTTTGTTCTGTGCGAAATCGGCGGCACAGTCGGCGATATTGAAGGCCTGCCATTTTTTGAAGCCATTCGCCAATTGGGGCAGGAACTCGATAGGGGGCAGGCGGTTTTCATTCACCTTACCCTTATGCCATATATTTCCACCGCCGGTGAAATGAAAACCAAACCGACCCAACACTCGGTGAAAGAACTGCGCTCAATCGGTATTCAACCAGATATTCTTATTTGTCGTTGCGACCGAGAAATTCCGGTCGAAGAACGTCGCAAATTGGCGCTTTTCTGTAATGTGCGTCCTTCTTCAGTAATCGAAGCGCAAGACAGCACACATATTTATGAAGTGCCACTCGACTATCACAAAAATGGCCTTGACGATGAGGTTCTGGCCTGTTTTGGCATTAAAGACGCACCAAAGCCCGATCTTGATAAATGGCTTGATGTCTCAAACCGTTTAAGAAACCCAGATGGTGAGGTTAATATCGCCATTGTCGGCAAATATACGGCAATGAAAGACAGCTATAAATCCCTTATCGAGGCACTTCATCATGGCGGGCTTGCTAATAATGTTAAGGTCAATCTAAATTGGATTGATGCCCGCGCTTTTGATACTGATGATAATTCAATCGGTGAAGTTTTGAACGGAATGCATGCCGTGCTCGTTCCCGGCGCATTTGGCGATTCTGGTGCCGAAGGCAAAATCAAAGCCATCAAATATGCGCGCGAACACAAAGTGCCTTATTTCGGCATTTGTTTTGGTATGCAAATGGCCTGCGTAGAGGCCGCAAGAAACCTTGTCGGCCTCAAAGGTGCGTCATCAACCGAATTTGGCCCATGTGAACACCAAATCGTCGGCATTATGACCGAATGGGTCAAAGGCAATGAAAAGGTCGAACGCACCAATGAAGACGATATGGGCGGCACAATGCGCCTTGGTGCTTATGACGCGGTGTTGAAGGAAGGAAGCCTCGCGGCAATTGAATATGGCCGCAATGATATTTCCGAACGCCACCGCCATAGATATGAAGTCAATATTGCCTATCGCGAGCAATTGGAAAACTGTGGTCTCAAATTCTCCGGCCTTTCACCTGATGGGCGTTTGCCTGAGATTGTTGAATACGAAAATCACCCTTGGTTTGTTGCGGTGCAATTCCACCCGGAATTAAAATCAAGACCCTTCGACCCCCACCCATTATTCAAAGGCTTCGTCCACGCCGCCTTGGTGCAATCAAGATTAGTGTAGTTTAAATCCTTCCCCGTTCACGGGGAAGGGGGACCGCGTTTCACGCGGTGGATGGGGCGCGTTGGGCGGGAGCGCGCAACATCGGAATGCCCCACTTTCGCCCCTCAAAAATCCGTGCTATATTCAAAATGAATATTTATGAATATAGGTGCAAAATGGCAAACACATCACTTAGCTTGGGAAAATATTGGGAAGATTTCATCAAAGCACAAATCGCGACCGGAAGATACGGCAGCGCAAGTGAAGTTGTTAGAGACGGTTTAAGGGTTTTGGAAAGTCGCACAGACAAGTTAGATAAACTCCGTGACGCATTAGCAGAAGGGATTGCGCAAGCGGATGCCGGTATTTTTGCCGAACCCTTTACCTCAGATGACATTATCGCCGATATAGAGCGGGGCCTAAATGTTGAAAATTAACATCTCAGCAAAGGCGCGCATTGAACTTACCAAAATCGGTGAATATACATACGTCAATTGGGGTAAGCGTCAGGCAAAGAAGTATGTTGATGATTTATTGAGTTTTTTCGATTTTCTCGCGCAGAACCCATATGTCGGCATTGCACGCGACGAAATTGGCAAGGATATAAGGAGTTTTCCCCATCACTCCCATACAATTTACTATCGGGTTCGTGGCGAAGAATTGCAAATCATCGGCATTTTGCACAAATCAATGGACAATCTTGGCTATTTCTCCAACGACAACGAAGATTAGTATCTGCCAGAAAATATTCAAAAACTTCAATTGTACACAATTTGCGAACAAACCATCACAAAAACTATATCTCAAGCCAACATATTGCCTACAAATAATTCACCTGTTTTACCCAAAAAACCACTTTCCAAATCCCTAACTCATTGAAATTAAACAATTCCCCCCTCGCGCGCGAGAATGTTAACATTTGTTACCTTTTTCCTTTCAAATTCAAAAATAAAACCGATTTTGAGGCAGGAGTTTTGTGAGGGGATAAGAAATAATTATCCCCGCACTTGGGTAATAAAATTTCAAAATTGCCCACTCCCAATCCTCCCCCGTTCACGGGGGAGGGGGACCGCGCGCAGCGCGGTGGAGGGGGCGGGGTAGGCGAGAGCGTCGAACAATAGAACAACCCCAAAAACCCCATTGACAATGTGTATTCGCAATGTGAGATTGTGGCATGGCAGAGTCTTTCTTTACTAGCGAAAAAACCCTTGAAAATGTTGCCTGCATTGTTGCGGGTGGCGCGTTGCTTGCGGTTGGGCAAACTGCGGGTGTTGAACTCATAAAAAGAGGAACAATCGAAGGCGGCGCATTTGCGGCGGGCAAATTTCTTAAATCGCAACTCGAAGGCGAAAAAACTTCGCGCGCTGTTTTTGAGGCGGTGATTTCATCTGAAAGCAAATTATGGCACACGGCAAAAAAGGAAGATGGTCAAGCTGCAATAGAATTTTTCAAAGGTAATGTCGATAATTTTGAATTTCCGGTCGAAGATGCCCGCAAAATCGTTGAACTATCAGGGAAAGAAGACGGAATATACAAAAACCTCGCAAAAACAATGGTGCACGGCGCGCCTTTGTTTGGGGCGCTCGAACCAAATATTCAAGAAATAGTCTTGGACATTTTAACCGAAGCCATAAAAAAAGGCCTTTTTGCAAGTGCGCAACATGAGAAAGAACTGACTGTCGCTTTTTTTGAGAAATTGGTGGGGCAGGGAGAAAAGATTCAAGCCACGCAAGATCTGCACACGGATTTATTAAACCAAATCCTTGCTCAAGTAAGCCAAAACAAACAAAGTAATCCAAATTCAATAATCGCGTCGATCGAAGACAAGGCAATCATTGCCTTGGCGAAAAATGTTGCCAAGGATGAAAATATCAATGACGTAGCACAGGCGTGGAAAGAACTTGAAAACGCAATTTCCATATATCTCGAGTTTCGTGAGAAAGCGGCAAGGGGTACGAATGATGGGGAATTAATTGACCAAACCCTAAAGAAAATTGCCGAATTATCCGCCCAAGGCAAGTTTGATGAAGGTGCGCAACTCGCTGACAATGAATTCGAACTATGGAAAAAGCAAGAAGCAGAAAGGCGGGAAGTTGCAAAACAAAAAGGCATTTCATTTTTGAATATGGCGATTGACCAATATGTTCTAAAGCGCGATGCGAAAATGGTGGCGGCGCGGGTTTTTGAAAAGCTTAAATTGGAAAACGAAGCTGGCAATTTTTTTGACCCATTG
>JAYRYJ010000035.1:0-4491 GCA_041917055.1 Hyphomonadaceae bacterium | reverse complement strand
ACAAGTGTCAAAGAACGTGTTTCAGGACGCATAAGGCGCGTTTTGGTTTCATTGTAAAACGCATTTATTTGTTCATCATTTGGCTTTGGTGGTTCGCCCGCAAGGTTTGCAGGGATTGGAATCATTGAAACCAAACGGCGCTCAGTTGCAAATGCCAAAGTCTGTTTGGCATAGACATCAGGGGCGCGGAAGCCCGACGTTCCAGCCAAAAGCAATAATTGACGCCCCATATCGCCCATTATGCCTTTTTCAAATTCCTGTGGCGTGATGCCGTTTTCATTTAAAAGCGAATCATACGCCATCGAAGAAAATTTTCCGGTATTTGGGTCTTGGAAGGCACCGATTTTTGCGATTTCGCCTTTAACAATATCAGGTGCAATCGAAATTCCGATTTTCTTTAAAAATGCCAAAACCGAACGTTCGGAAATCATACGATCCAAAGTTGATTGATCAGCGCCTTGTTCACGCGCTTCTTGCATTGTTACTTGTTTGCCTGATTGTTGGGACGCGCGCTTTAAAAGGCGGTCAAACTCTTTGCGGAATTCGGCAGCACTAATCGATTTACCATCAACCACAGCAACATGATCTTTCCCCATGCCATTAAAGACATCATTAATGCCCCAAATCGCGAAAGAAACAACCAAAAGACCAATTAGAACCGCCGCAACCCAAGAACGTGCAGCTTTACGAACAAATGCCAGCATTTTTTCAACCTCAAACTCCTCCATAATGTTGCAATTGCATTCAAGCAAGCTAAAGAGTGCATGAAGTTTCGGTAAGATTCACTTTTTCGCCGTGTTTTACATATGCGGCATAAATATCGGAGAGAAAAATGGCGCAAGGCAAATTCATAATCGGCAATTGGAAAATGAACGGCGATTTCGCACACAAAGAACTTGCCGAGGCAATAATCGCTTCAAGTACCGATAAATTGAGTGACAATCTTATGGTCGGCATTTGCCCACCATTCCCTTATTTGTCCTATTTCAGTGATGTAATCGGTGGTTCAAAAGTGCAATTGGGGGCGCAAGATTGCCATTTCAATGAAAAAGGCGCTCATACTGGTGACGTATCCGCCGCGATGCTTAAAGAGGTTGGTTGCAAAATCGCAATCGTCGGTCATTCGGAACGTCGCGCAAATCATTTTGAAAGTGATGAAATTGTATGTGCCAAAGCAAAAGCGGTACTGTCAAAAGGCATGACGCCGATTATTTGCGTAGGTGAAACCGACGAACAAAGAAAATCCGGTAAAGCGATTGAAGTGGTTTTGGGCCAAGTTTCGGCTTCTTGCCCTGGTGAATCATCTGACATTGTCGTTGCTTATGAACCTGTTTGGGCAATTGGAACGGGAAATGTCGCAAGTGTCCAAGATATTGAAGAAATGCATCTCGCGATTCGCGAAAGACTGGTGTCAATTTATGGCGCTGCAGGTGAGGGCGTAAAAATCCTTTATGGTGGCTCTGTAAATGCCGCAAATGCCAAAGAAATACTGGCTATCGCCAATGTCGATGGCGCACTTGTGGGCGGCGCAAGCCTTAAAGCAGCCGATTTTTCGACAATTATTGCAAGCGTTTAATCGAATAATTTCGAAACGCTTTCCTCATTGGCGATGCGTCTTATGGCTTCACCAAGAAGTGGGGCGATATTCACATAGCGAATTTTTGCAGGAATAGTTTCGGCGTGGTGGTCGATTGATTCGGTTACAACCACTTCTTTGAATTCGGATTTTTCAATTCGCTCAAACGCGGCGCCTGACAAAACGCCATGCGCTACATAGGCCGAAACCGATTTCGCGCCATGCGACATTAATGCGGCGGCGGCATTGCATAAAGTCCCGGCACTATCGACAATATCGTCAAAAAGAATGCAATCTTTCCCCGTAACATCACCGATAATATTCATCACTTCGGATTCACCCGGCTTTTCACGGCGTTTATCGACAATCGCTAATAAAGCACCCAATCGGTTTGCCAAAGATCGCGCACGAACCACGCCGCCGACGTCAGGCGAAACAATCATTAGGTCTTTCATATCGTAATTTTCGCGAATATCGCCTTCCATAACGGGCGTTACGAATAGATTATCGGTTGGGATATCAAAAAAGCCCTGAATTTGTCCGGCGTGCAATTCCATTGTCAAAACGCGATTTGCGCCGGCGGCTGTAATCATATTGGCAACCAATTTTGCTGAAATTGGTGTGCGACCGCCGGTCTTGCGATCCTGACGCGCATAACCGAAATAAGGCAGAACAGCAGTGATGCGACGTGCCGAAGCGCGGCGCAATGCATCAATACAAATCAGTAATTCCATCAAATGGTCATTCGCGGGATAAGAAGTTGACTGAATAACAAAAACATCTTCGCCGCGAACATTTTCGTCGATTGTCACGAAGATTTCATTATCCGCAAAGCGCTTTACGGTGGTTTTGCACAATGGCATATCCAAATAATTCGCAATTTTTTGCGATAATTCGCGATTAGAATTGCCCGCAATAATCTTCATGACCGTCCCCCGAAAGACACAAATAGTTTCGCACCCTTTAGGGGTTTTCGACGCGGCATACAAGGTTCAAATATGTTAGATTCTTCGTAAGATTCATCTAAATCACTTGCGCCCACGTATTGAAACTATGTCGTTATTTAACCTTTTAGCATTCGTAATTTTATTTGCCTCGCCAATCCCAAATTCAGACTTAATTATGCATGCAAAACCGATTGGCGAAGGAAGCTATAAATTCCTGGGTCAAAAGGTATTTGATGCGATTTGTTATGGCCCAGATGGAAAATATCAAAACGGTAAAGAAGTTGCTTTATCGCTCAAATATCACTTGAAATTGACCCGCGGTGACATTGTGAATGCTTCAATTGCCGAAATATCGCGCCAAGGAAAAATTGACAAGGCTAAACTAGCTAAATGGCGTTCTGAATTGAATAAAGTGATTATTGACGTAAAAAAGGGTGACACAATAACGGCTATTCGTGACAAAAACGGCATAAGCCATTTTTATAGAAATGGTGATTTTAAGGGCAAAATTTTGGATAAAGAATTTGGGGCTTATTTCTTCAATATTTGGCTTGGCGAAAAAACTTCGCAACCCGAATTGCGAAAAAAGCTCTTGGGACTTAATTAAGCGGACAAATCCAAAACTCAATTTCATTTAAAGATAATGCATTTCGAAAAATAAAATCACAATCAATTTACTATTAATATTGATAGTGACAAACTTTTGTTGATTGCTAAACTCGTGGATGAGAGTTTGTCGAAATGCTAAAAAAATTTATTGCCGCACTAAGTGTTTTAGGTTCTATGTCATTCATCAATTGTGCGAATGCGCAAATTGGTTCTGTACCGTTTCAATTGCCCAAAATCGTCAAAACCGCGCCTGCGATTGATTTGAAAAATATTGTCAATGAAACTTACGCCCCATTTGTCCCTGCGAGTTCCGAAGATTTGCGTTATTTAATTGGTGGAAAAAATGCTTTGGGTTGGGCCGTACCGGCAGGTGTATATAGGGTAAGACTTACCGAAACAGGCGGAACCACAAATTCCGTCAAATGTATGAGCTATGATCTTGGTGGTGATTGGTGGTGGATACCTCATGCCGGTGATTTGACCGCAAGCCCAGGGTTTTGGAAGGCGCAAACTTGCGGCAATTGGATTAAAGGCAATAATAATTTCGGAAATCATTATGAAGATTCGGGGCTTGTTCCTGCGATTGCCGTGATTCCCGCAACGGCAAACGGCACAAAATCTGGGCGTTACACGATGCGGCCTGTTTTGTGGGATAATGCTGCGAAAAAAACCGTTACACCGCCCGGTGGCAATAATGAAGGCGCAAGTGGAATTACGAATCGCTTAAGATATTGCCTTACAATTGCGCGCGGCGTTTTGGTTGGGCCGCCAAGAATTGACATTCTTCCGTGCGCCCCAAACCAAGATGGTTTGTGGGAACACGCTGGTGCGGGCGATCAGATATTCAATATTTTTAGAGTAGGGCCTGCGCCTTTTCGTAATATGGGAAGTATTGATGGCTTCACTCTTGGATACAGCGATAATTCATTCATTGGCACTTTCAAATTTGTGGGTTCAGATGCCAATGGAACCGGTTGTATAGCAACACGCGCACCTGCCCCTTTTGTAATGGAAGGCGAGGGGATTTTATGGGAGTGCAATGACGAGGCGCTGCAAAAATTCGAATTACAGTTTCTAGGAAATTACGATGAACCGACAAATAATGAATTATTTCGTATTGGTTTCGTTTCATCAAGTGATGGATTGATATTCCAACAAAGAATTGAAGGCGCGCAAATCGCAGCTGCACCGATTAATGCCAATGGCCTCGCAAATTCAACAATAATAGATTCAAAAAATGACGGCGGATTTGATTGTGCCAGTATTTGCGCCTCACGTAGTTTCTGTCGTGCCTATACTTGGTATCGACCACAAACCTTGTCCAAAAAAGCACAGTGCCAGATTATGAATGTGGTCGGT
>JAYRYJ010000034.1:0-5093 GCA_041917055.1 Hyphomonadaceae bacterium | reverse complement strand
CGCATTTTGCAGGTTTCGGTAATAAATCGCATGCCTGCATTCACGAAAAATGAAATTCGACGCACGATTTTTGGAAATTCACCCGTCGATATCGCGCCACGATTTTTGATTTCATCAAGAATTGTGATTGCGGTTGATAGCGCAAAGGCCAATTCTTGTTCCGGAGTCGCACCCGCTTCTTGCAAATGGTAAGAACAAACATTCATGGCATTGAATTTAGGGCTATTCTTAAAACACCATTCAATCGCATCAATTGTCAGTTTCAAACTTGGTGCAGGTGGGAAAACATAAGTTCCGCGCGATAAATATTCCTTGATAATATCGTTTTGTGTTGTGCCTTGCAATGCCGAACGCGGCACATTGGTTTCATCCGCCAAAGCGACATAAAGCGCCATAAGCCAAACTGCAGGGGCATTAATGGTCATGGATGTATTCATCACGCCCAAATCAATGCCATCAAACAAGGTGCGCATATCGCCAATATGACAGACCGGAACACCAACTTTGCCGACTTCACCTTTTGACAAAACATGGTCTGAATCAAGGGCAGTTTGGGTCGGCAAATCAAACGCGACCGAAAGTCCGGTTTGCCCCGCTGCCAAATTTGCACGATATAATTCATTAGATTTTTTGGCGGTCGAATGTCCGGCATAGGTGCGGAAAATCCACGGACGGTCTTTTTCGTGTTGATAATTTTTAGTTTCCATTTTCGCGCCCTTGAATGTTGATTTAAGCCTCAAAAAAATCTTCTTGACATTTATGTGCATTGCAGCACATTTGTTGTGCGTTGCAAAGATATTTTTGTATTTTTGGCTTTTAGTTTTATACAGACTTTCGGCTAATTTACTCAAAACACTTTGTAAATCATAATTCTTATAGTTTTTTTCTACAAGGGGTTCATGCCATGTCTTCAAATGCTGCAATTGCGAATAATGAGCAAATAATTGCTGCCGCCAATGATGTTAAAGGCGCACCAATTGGAAAGAAACAAGAAATCAAAGACCTATATGAAATGGGTGAAATTCCACCCGCTTTCCATGTGCCTGAAAAAATGTGGGCTTGGGCCATTCGTCGCGAACGACACGGTCGCCCATTACAAGCCATGCAGCTCGAAGTCGTTCCAACCCCGACCATTGATTCTGATGAAGTTTTGGTTTTGGTTATGGCGGCGGGCGTCAATTACAATGGCATATGGGCGGGCCTTGGCGAACCCATGAGCGTTTTTGACGTTCACAAACAAGAATATCACGTCGCAGGGTCTGACGCCGCCGGTATTGTTTGGGCAGTTGGCAAAAATGTTAAGCGCTTTAAGCCAGGCGATGAAGTTGTGGTTCATTGCAACCAAGACGATGGTGATGATGAAGAATGCAATGGTGGCGACCCAATGTTTTCGCCGTCACAACGTATTTGGGGCTATGAAACCCCTGATGGCGCATTTGCCCAATATTGCCGCGTTCAAGCGCGCCAGCTTATGCCACGCCCGAAACACCTTACTTGGGAAGAATCCGGCTGTTATGTCCTTACTTTGGCAACCGCTTACCGTATGTTATTTGGTCACAGACCACATATTTTGAAACCTGCTGATAATGTTTTGGTTTGGGGTGCATCAGGCGGCCTTGGAGTTTTCGCGGTGCAATTATGCGCGGCGGCGGGTGCAAATGCAATTGGTGTTATTTCTGATGAATCCAAACGCGATTTCGTCCTAAGCATGGGCGCAAAAGCGGTTCTAAACCGCAAGGATTTCAATTGTTGGGGCCAATTGCCAAAAGTGAATGGTGACGAATTTAACTCCTATATGAAAGAAAGCCGCAAATTCGGCAAAGCGATTTGGGACATAACCGGCAAAAAAGACGTCGATATGGTGTTTGAACACCCGGGCGAAAGCACTTTCCCTGTGTCTGTCTTTGTTGTTAAACGCGGTGGCATGGTCGTAATTTGCGCGGGCACAACGGGCTTTAATTTAACCATGGACGCACGCTTTTTATGGATGCGCCAAAAACGGGTTCAAGGTTCCCACTTTGCGAACTTGAAACAGGCTGCTGCTGCGAATGAATTGGTTATTCAACGTCGAATTGACCCATGCATGTCAGAAGTATTTTCGTTTGATGACATTCCAAACGCGCACGAAAAAATGCTTGATAACAAGCACTTACCAGGCAATATGGCAGTTTTGGTAAACGCCCCACGCCCAGGCTTGCGCACTTATGAAGACGTGCTTGAGGCATTGGGCTATGAGGAATAGGCATTCCTAACTCCTTCCCTTAAGGGAAGGTGGCGCTAATGCGCCGGAAGGGTGGGCGATAGTGCAACTATCGCTTTGGCGTAAGCCAAACCTCACTTTCAGCGCACGCCAACCTTGCTTGCGCAAGCGATTTCTAAAGAAATCGCGCACCTTTCACCCGCTTTGCGGGAGCTTCCCTCAAGGGAAGCAGTTAGGGGTTGCGCGAAACTTTGAGAACATATATAGAACGTATATGTCGCTTGAATTTGCTAAACAATTGCGAAAAGCTATGACACCTTGGGAAATTCGGCTTTGGGGTCGATTGCGGCGTGGTGGCACTGGCGCTCGATTTCATAGACAAGAACCTGTTGGAAAATATATTGTCGATTTTATCTGTCGTCCAGCTTGGTTAATAGTAGAGGCTGATGGTGCATTACATGATTTTAAACCTAGCGATAAAGAAAGAGACGATTATCTAAGATCTCAAGGATTTGAAATAATGCGATTTCGCAACCACGAGATTCAGTGGAATTTAAATGAAGTGGGCAATTCAATCGCACTAATGGTTCAAGATAGAATTTCAAAATTCGAAAAAAGTGCCTCAAGACAAAATTATTTCAAGCCCAAACCCTAACTCCTTCCCTTAAGGGAAGGTGGCGCGAAGCGCCGGAAGGGTGGGCGATAGTGCAACTATCGCTTTGGCGTAAGCCAAACCTCACTTTCAGCCCCAGCCAATCTTGCTTGCGCAAGCGATTTCTAAGGAAATCGCGTCACCCTTCACCCGCTTCGCGGGAGCTTCCCTCGAGGGAAGCAGTTAGGTCTCAACTCCTTCCCTTAAGGGAAGGTGGCGCGAAGCGCCGGAAGGGTGGGCGATAGTGCAACTATCGCTTTGGCGTAAGCCAAACCTCACTTTCAGCCCCAGCCAATCTTGCTTGCGCAAGCGATTTCTAAGGAAATCGCGTCACCCTTCACCCGCTTCGCGGGAGCTTCCCTCAAGGGAAGCAGTTAGGGGTTGCACGATGTGTTGAGAACATATGTATATGTCGCTTCCGCCCTTATGGGGAAGCTGTCACGAAGTGATGGAGGGGGCAGACGAACCAACTGTTTCGTTCGACGAAATCCCCCGCCTCAAGGGGGAGCGGTAAAAAACCGCCTTTAAGCGACTTAAAGTTTTTTTCAATTGTTGGATAAATCCATCTTATCCCCATTGAGAATGCGCGCCTTATTCTTTTTAATTTTCTTGAATTTTGGAAGATTTGGAATTGGGCTTTCGGGCATTTTGCCTTTTAAAAAATGTCAACGAAAGGTGCGGTTTTGGGCAACAAAATGAACGAAATTGGTATCTTAAAATCACGAATTGGGAAATGCCACGAAATGATAACTAATTGTATTTACATAGGAAAATATCAAAATGTGAACAAATGTGAACTTTATCGCGCGCGTATGCGTGGCGCGGAACTTGTATTTTTGCAAAATTCCCTAAAACCTAATTTGCAAATAGTGCTCAAAGTCGGTTCTGCGCTTTTGGCGCTCTATCCCGTCAATTTCTCTTTCACTAATTCCGCCAATTGCGATAGTTCGAACGGTTTTGCGAGGAAGGAAATTCTTGGGTCTTCTTCTAAAACTGTGGAGAAAGTCTGTTCTGCGAATCCGGACATGAAAATGATTGCGGCGTCGCCAATGAATTTTTCGGCCTGTTGTAGCATTACGTCGCCGGAAATTCCGGGCATTACTACGTCCGTAACAATCAAATCAAAACTATTCGGATTTTCTTCGAGAATTTCGAGTGCTTCTTCGCCGCTACTTGCCGTAGTTATTTGATAGCCGCGTGATTTAAGACCCAATTCGACAACGTTTCTTAGTGGGTCTTGGTCTTCGACCAAAAGGATTTTGCCTTGTCCAGAAAGATTGCGCGCGCGTTTTATTGGGGCTTTGGCGTCTTGTTTCTTTTCTGTCTGAATTGTGGCGTCGGTGGTGGGAATGAAAACATGAAACACAGTGCCTTTCCCAAGTTCGGTATCCAAAGTAATGAAGCCGCCCGATTGTTTAACAATTCCATAGACCGTCGCCATACCGTGTCCGGTGCCTTTGCCGACTTCTTTGGTGGTGAAATAGCGTTCAAAAATGCGCCCTGCGGTTTCCTCGCTCATGCCGGTTCCATCATCCGCAATGGAAATTCGACAAAAAGTGCCTTCAGGAATTTCGGCAACTTGGGTTTTTGCGAGTGCGTCTTTTAATTCTTCATGCGTTACGGATTTGGTTGAGATTTTGATAGTGCCATGCCCTTTTTCAGACGATTTAATGGCATCGCGCGCATTAGTAACCACATTCAATAACATGGTTTCTATTTGCAATCTGTCGGCATAAATATTGGGTAAATCGCGACCGTGATGAATATCAAGTTTAACTCTTTCATCAAGGCTTTGGCGCAAAAGAGTTTCGGAATCGGTCAAAACTGCGCCAATGTCTAAAACTTCACGACGCATAGTTTGAATGCGACCATAGGCAAGAAGCGTGAAAACCTGTGCGGCGGCGC
The DNA here is from genome assembly GCA_041917055.1 of Hyphomonadaceae bacterium. Taxonomy (GTDB): domain Bacteria; phylum Pseudomonadota; class Alphaproteobacteria; order Caulobacterales; family Aquidulcibacteraceae; genus Pseudaquidulcibacter. The sequence continues at coordinate 336 of JAYRYJ010000034.1, read as the reverse complement.
GTGAATTTACGTATCTTATGTTTTGCAATAAAGGATAAGATGGGTCACCGATTGTGTGGCGTTCCAATAATAAATTACAACTAATACTGATTGCACCCAATTGATTATTAAGCTCGTGCGCCATTTCAGAGGCAATAGTGCCAATGGTCTGAACCCGCGCCAAATGATTAAAGCGGGTTTCCATTTCACGGCGTTCAGTAATATCGACCAGAACTAATGCCGCACCTTTTTCGCCGTCTTCAATTGCCCAAACTTCGCATAATGTGTGTTCATCATGCTTCATTGTCATTTCAATCGGGCCGATGGCGCCGATTTTGAGATTTTTGAATTGACCAA
>JAYRYJ010000033.1:0-5365 GCA_041917055.1 Hyphomonadaceae bacterium | reverse complement strand
TGTTTTGGCAATGGTCGGAAAACCCGAAGTTTAATTAAGCGCGCCGCGCCGCATTCCGAAGCAAATCTTTCAAACCCAACTTCCAAAGTGCCAAAAGTTGAACCCATTGCCATAATGCCGATTCTAGATTTCTTATCGCCTTTGATTTGTAAAAGCCCGCCTGCTGAACGACCGGAAACTTTCTCCCAATCCTTATCGGCGGTTTCAATAACCGAAAGTGCTTTTTCCATTGCCGCATGGTGCGAATGGCGAACTTCGGCAAAAAAATCGGGCGCAACCAACATTCCAAGTGATTTTGGCGATGCGGTATCAAGTCTTCGGTTAAAATCAATTGGCGGAAGGAATTCGTCCACCATTTCAGCACTTGGCATATCAATCACTTCCATGGTATGAGTGAGGATAAAGCCATCAAGACAGACCATGACCGGAAGTTCACAAGATTCGGCAATTCGAAACGCCTGAATTGTTGCATCGACTGATTCTTGATTGTCGGCGGCGTGAATTTGTATCCAACCCGAATCGCGCACTGCCATAGAATCAGAATGATCATTCCAAATAGATAAAGGCGCAGATAATGCGCGGTTGGCAACCGTCATAACTAAAGGAATGCGCATTCCCGCAGCATTGAACAGGACTTCGGCCATTAACAAAATGCCTTGCGACGAGCTTGCAGTATAGGCTCTTGCGCCCGCTGCTGCCGCGCCCAAAACTACAGAGGCCGCCGAAAATTCTGATTCGACGCTAACTAACTCAGTGTGTAAATTATCTTCGGCGACAAGTTTGGAGATATTTTCAACAATATGTGTCTGCGGCGTAATTGGATAGGCAGCGACAACATCGGGTTTGCACAATGAAACCGCGCGCGCAATTGCCATTGAACCCTCAAGAGCCTCACGCATTTTCAAGCTCCTTCCATAAATTCAATGGTGCATTATTGTAAGCCAACTCTATAAGTTCCAAATTCTTTTCAAGAATCGCGCCCTTAAAACGTTTGGAAAGCGCCGAAGATAGAGCCGAAAGTGGGAAAATTTCGGTAAGTCCCAAAAAAGCCGCCAAAAGTGCAGTATTTGGAATTGGTTTTCCAATAATTTTCATTGCCAATTCAGTGGCATCGATTGAAAAAGCGCGGCAATCAAATTCTTTCGCAATTTCTTCCGACGGCTTTGTTGAATTTACCAACATTGCGCCACCGCTTTTTAGACCCGAAGTAATTGAATGGTCATGCAATAAAGTATCGTCTTGTATAATGAGAAAATCAGGGTTTTTGACCTGCGAACGCAAGAGAATCGGTTTCAATGCGGTGCGCACAAAGGCCGCGACCGGTGCGCCGCGCCGCTCTGCGCCAAAAGATGGGAAGGCTTGGCATTCTTGACCTGCTTCAAAGGCAGTTGCCGCTAATAAATAGGCTGCGGCAACACTCCCCTGACCGCCGCGCCCGTGGATTCTATATTCAATCATGGAGAAATGACTATTAAGAATAAGTCTTTTTAGCAATTTGCCAGTGTGTCACAGCGTCAAAATGCGCGCTATAATTTACGCGCGAATGCTTCTTTGTGTTCCCATGACATTATTCAAAAGGCCCGATGCAACATTGCCATATTGAGAAATGGCATTGCGCACGGTCTGATAGGCGAGGGATTGGCGAGTTTGCGCCATTTCGTAATCGCGCGAAGTTTTACCCATATCGGCGTCGGTAAGTGATGCAATGGTGTTATTCAATCTATCCTCTTGTTTATTCGTAATGTCATTGGCCTTTTCCAACCAGCGCGCGTCACCGCCCCACATTGTGTGGAAATCGTTCATTATTAAGTGTGCATTGAAAGTCGCAATGCCATTTTTCAAATTATTTGTTGACCCGTTCAATACATCGATTGCATTCATTGGTGTCCCGTTACCAGCATAATCATAATTTTGATGTCCATTATCGGCCCAAGATGAACCAAGTAATGTCCAGGCTTTAGTAACGCCCGTAATTGAATCTTGGGTCGTCCCATCGACACCCCAACCACCACCGACAAGTCCGTGCATTCCGCTTTCGATTACACCTGCTGTCGAGCGGCTGTTTGACCATTCGGAATAGGCCGCTTGATACTCAGCATTCAATTGTTGCCTTTGCACCGAACCAGGGGCGTAATTTATAGCGCGCATAAGGATGTCTTTCATCCAAAGCTCGGCTTTATTTGAACCTTCTTCCTGCGCCGCTTGGTTTTGTATTACGGTATCGAAAGCATCCAATACAAAGCGTCGCCCGTCAATTTGCGCCAAATCAGACTTCGCACTTTGCGCGCGAACATAGGCTGCGCCATCGTCTTTGACACTTGCAACTTTCTTTCCGGTGGCGATTTGAACATTCATTTTGTCCAAAGTTTTATTGGCGCGCTCTGCGGTGCGCATTGCTAGGGATAAGGATGAAGAGTTCAAACCACTTATCATGCCCTAACACTCCTTTGAGTATTTAGAACATTGGACATTATATTGGTCACAAGGCTTCTAATGTGTTGTGATAAATTATAATTAGCGTTTGCCGAAAGTGATTCTTTGATTTGCGCTGCCTTAAGTTTTGCACTCTCAAGACTGATATCGACATCAAACATATTGCTTTGAGCATTTTCAATTATGTTTTGGTATTTCGACGCAAAATCCTGCATTTTGGTCACAGTTTGTTGTGCGCCACCTGTATATGGAATTGTAGTATTATTAAGGCGATTAACACCGGCACTGCTTGAAAGCTCTTCTGATGCCGCTTGCGCCATTATTGCTTGGCTCGCGCCCATGAAATCTTGATTTACAGTGAAGACGGTCGGAGTGTAACCTGGGGAATTTACTCCACTTGTAATACTGCTATCGAATCCAACTGCTGGAATTTGAGCGTCGTTTAAGTATGAAAGATTTGCAAAAGGAGAAAAAGACCATTCTCCATTTACCCCGCCCGTCTGAGTCCAAGCGTATCCCGGGCCAGACGAACCGCCTGTAAAGGCATATAATGTCTGTCGTTGTTTTGCTAAATCGGCAGTCTTAGTTGATAGGATTTGCCACTCGTCATAATACATTTTTCGTTCCGACGAATTAGGGGCAGTATTGGCCGCGAAAGCTAATATTTTTTGAGCATCGCGAAGATAAGTTAGGCCGGTTTCATTATAGTCCGCGAATAAATCGAAAATCGGCTCCATTTGCCTAAGGATATCTTTCCTGAATTCCCAGTTGGCACTTTCATTTCTTAGTTGGTTAGAAATGACATAATTTGAACCCGATTCTTTGACATTATTAACTTTGGAACCGGTGGCTAGTTTTCGTGTTGATTCGTCTACAAGCCTAGACGCTTGATTTTGTGCTGCGACCGATATCGCCGAAAGTCTGTTCATGCCACCTATGCTTATCATGCCCTAACACTCCTTTGAGTGCCCATGACATTATTCAAGAGGTTTGACGCAACATTGCCATATTGGCTTATTGCATTACGAACCGTTTGATAAGCAAGATTTTGACGGGTTTGCGCCATTTCATAATCGCGCGAAACTTTGCCCATATCGGCATCAGTAATGGTTCCGATTGCTGAATCTATTCGATTAATGTTTGCTTCAGTATAGATCGATAGCCTATCGGTCGCGCGCATTTGCTCGCCCATTTTGCGCGTCCAGTCGCCGGTGATATTATCGGCGTGCCAGTCAATTGATTGGACGACTTGACTTAATTGGGTGGCATTTGCGTTTACAACATCAAATCCCAGAACGGCAATTGTCGGACCGCCCGAAGACGCGCCCAACCAACCATAATTCAAATCCGCACTTGGAGCTGCTAGAGTATAAAAATTCGCTGTTACAGGATCATTCGGTGCAAGAATCGTTCCTTGGGCGGTATGTCCGGTCCAGCCATCTGCTTTTACAGGATTTTCGATTGCCGCCATTTCGACGCTTTTTACCCAAGCATCCCATTCAGCCTTTATTGCCTGTCTTTGTGCAGAGCCGACCGCATATTGACCAATACTAACCGCCAAAGACTTCAATTGCTTCAAAGCCTCGACTGTTTGCTCTTGTGCAAGATAGGTAAAATCGAAATTTGCACGATAACGGCTTATAGTGAAGTCTGATCGAACTTCTTCAACGGTTTTTTGGCTTCTTAACGCGTTTGAAATTGCATATGCTGCACCGTCGTCTTTTACTGAGGCAACTTTTTTCCCGGTTGCGATTTGCGCACTCATTTTATCCATAGTCTTATTGGCGCGCTCTGCGGTGCGCATGGCCAGAGAAAAGGAAGATGAATTAAGGCCGCCGATCATTTTGCGACCCTTTTGTTACAAATGCCGAAGAAATTTGAACGCAAAAATGCCTCGGGAAAATGGCTTCTCCCGACGCGATGCGTCACAAAAACTTCTTCAAAATCAAACACTTTTTGTGTTCCTTCAGCATTTTGCTAAACTAAACCCATATTTTATGGGCGTTTCTTGGGGGTAAGAATATGACAAAAACGGAAAAAACCGGCTAAAATTCTTGGTTAATGACAGGTTAAGTCAAAATTTATTTGTGAATCTTTGGAATCGGGAAACGGAATTTTTGCTCGTTTTGGTCAAAAATCAAAAACAAATACCTTATTTGTGGCAAAGGAACGGCAAGAAATGCTTTGGATGCAATTTAACTGCAGACAAAAAATTATGTAAATTTCGTGACAAAATCCCTGTAAAGTAGACGGTATGCAAAAACGCCTATACCCCATGCGCGCGTTTCGCTGATATTGCACTGCAATAGGGGGTTGCTTTGTTTTTTCGACCCCACTAGATAGCCCTCCACCGACGGCGGCGACGCCAACCACGGCGAGGCGAGAGCTTCTAAGACGGTTGAAACGAACCAAAGTCAAATCAGTTGCTTACCCGATAAAGCGAGGCCTGAAACAAGGTTTTGAAGTATCATAAGAAAGCGGTAAATAACTGAAAGTCAGCTGCAGAAAAGCGGTTGACATAAATGGTCGGACTTTCTAGTTAGGCCACCCTCAAACAACGGGTCGAAAATTTTAACGAGGCTGAAATGCTTGAAAGTCTCGAGAAGGTTTTTTGTTCTTTGTTTGCTTCTTTTTTATAAAAACTTAGTTCGCTGAGTTTTTTGAAAAAAGAAGCAGGTTAGCTGCAGAAATGCTGTTGACACTTCAGGCCAAGCGAAGTAGTAAGGCCGCCCTCAAGCAATGAGCGGTAACAATTGAAACGAGACGGGTTAAACGCCTCGCGGGGATTTGTGTGCTCTTGTTTGTTTTTTTTGTGCGAAAGCGCAAGCTGTTTGAAATCGTGAATATGAGGAAAGAGAAGCGCAGGCGGCGGCGTCCAAATCGACGCTGACTGGATTGCGTTTTTCTGGATAGTTTATACAAATACCTAATA
>JAYRYJ010000032.1:0-5564 GCA_041917055.1 Hyphomonadaceae bacterium | reverse complement strand
GAAATTTTCGGTCCGGTTTTGCATATTATTCGTTATAATCCTGACGATATTGATGCAGTGGGCGCACAATTGGCGGCGAAAAACTATGGCCTGACACTTGGTTGTCATTCGCGCCTTGATTCTTTTGTTGAAAAAGTGCGCCATGCGGTTCCTGTCGGGAATTATTACGTCAATCGCACCATGATTGGTGCAGTGGTCGGTGTGCAGCCTTTTGGCGGTTTGGGATTATCGGGAACCGGGCCAAAGGCAGGTGGCCCACATTATCTGCACCGCTTTGCAACTGAACAAGTGATTACCACCAATATAGCAGCGAAGGGCGGCGACCCCAGTTTGTTTAATTTGTAGCTACAATTCGCAAAGCCAAATTTTGCAAAATATGGAAAATAAAACTATTTTCGAAAGCTGGCCCAAATTATTCATTAGGCTTGAAACAAGGCAATCTTTTGTGGGAAACTGAATGACTTTACGCGCGCTCATCCTCTCCTCGCGCTACCGTTGCCGCGCACAAAAACATTACAATCGCCACCGGGGCCCAAAGCATACGTTCCTTTTTGCTCGGTGTAATCAAATTCATCACCATCGACAAAAAACTTAGGAATAGCACAAGCCACATTCCGCGCTTTGCGGCCTCAATCGGCGCGCCTTTGAGTATTTCGGCGCGTAATAATACAATCACCGCCATCACCGCGATAATGAATATTTGAAACAAAGCCACAAATTTTAATTTCACATCATATGTGCCGTGATGGAAACCGCCCATTGCATATTCGCCCCATGGCGCACCGAAGGTCAAAGCGATTTGGAATATAATCACGAATGCAGCGAGACACGCATAAATTATCGCGGCGATTTTGGTCACTATCTACATACCCGCGATTTTGCTGCTTTATATTCCGCCTCTAATTTATCGACCAATTTCGCGACAGGAAGAACTTCCTTGATTGCCCCGATACCCTGACCACAGCCCCAAATGTCTTTCCAGGCTTTTGCCCCCGTGGTTGCTTTTTCAAAATCCATTTTGCTTTTATCGGCTTCGGGCAAATTGTCTGGATCCATGCCTGCATTTTCAATTGATTTACGCAAATAATTGCCGTGAATCCCTGTGAAATAATTGGAATAGACAATGTCTGATGCACCCGATTCTACAATCATTTGTTTATAGGCTTCGGCGGCATTAGCCTCTTCGGTCGCAATAAAGGCCGAGCCGATATAGCCGAAATCTGCGCCCATGGCCTGTGCCGCCAATACCGCGCCACCATTTGCAATTGCGCCAGACAATGCCAATGGGCCATCAAAAAATTCACGAATTTCCTGAATAATGGCAAATGGGCTTTGGGTTCCCGCGTGCCCCCCTGCCCCCGCAGCAACCGCAATAAGGCCGTCTGCACCTTTCTTCAAAGCGCTTTTTGCATGGCGGACATTGATAATATCATGCAGAACAATCCCGCCATAGGAATGAATAGCATCATTTACCAAAGGCACAGCACCCAATGAAGTAATTATAATCGGCACTTTGAATTTTATACATGCCTCGACATCATGTTGCAGACGCGCATTTGAATTATGGACAATCTGATTAACCGCAAAAGGTGCGGCGGGTCTCTCAGGATTTTTTTCATTAAATTCGGCAAGTTCATTAGTGATTTCATCCAGCCAAGCATGCAATAATTCAGGCGGGCGCGCATTTAATGCGGGAAAAGACCCAATAATTCCCGCCTTACATTGCGCAATCACCAATTTTGGATTGGAAATAATAAACATTGGCGACGCGATCACCGGGAGCCTAAGATTTTGCATTATTGAGGGGACAGACATTTACCTACCTTGCTTAATTTTGTATTCCACAAAATATGGCACATTCAACCAATTACACCAACACCCTAATTACGGTTTCATCAGATTATTCTTTTGATCACGCCAAACCCGCGAAAGAGGGAACGATTGGCGCATTGCAATTAGACGCGATTAGTAAAGCGCCATATTCCATGACTTCTGACGATTTATTGTTTTCTATCCAATGCCAAAAATCGGGAATCGAGAATAATGAAACCAATCGCGCAGCATTTTTTGTGAAGCCGCAGGCATGTTTGCGCGCCTCGCCATTGGTGAAATCTTTGGGTTATGGCGTGCATCACGATAAAAATTCCAAAATAGCAGTTTTCCCCATTGAAAGTGCCGAATATAAACGCCTATTGAGTGACGAAACCATCGTCAAAAAACCGGGAATGCGCTCAAAACGCGCTTAAATAAATGACAATAGAGGCAGACAAAGAGCCAAGAGGCGCGTTTTTCATCGCGCTTGGGGCATTTTTATTATGGGGCTTTTTGCCCATATACCTTAAATCCATGCACGAAACATCGCCATGGGTTATTGTTTGCGCGCGTATAATTTGGACAATTCCTTGGGCATTATTGATTGCCTTGTTTTTTGATGGTTTTGCGTCAATCAAGGTTTCCAAACGAACGCTTTTCTTTTTGGCTTTATCGGGCGCGTTTATTTCAGGGAATTGGACGCTTTATACATGGTCGGTCAATAATGGCATGATTATGGAGGCAGCATTAGGCTATTTCATAAATCCATTAATGAATATTGCGGTTGGGATTTTTGTTTTCAAGGAAAAACTGGAACCGGTTAAAATCGCGGCGGTGGCAATGGCGGCAATCGCGGTTTTGTATCAATCGATAATGGCGCATCATATACCAATTGTCGGCCTTGTATTGGCGGCATCATTCACTGTTTATGCTTTGATACGCAAACAAGTGCAGGTTTCAGCAGGGGCAGGTCTATTTTGGGAGGCGGTTTGCGTCTCGCCATTCGCCATAATTGCGCTTTTCATTTTTCATAAAAGCGGCATTGAAATTTTTGGCGCGCGCCCGAATGATGGATATTTATTGCTTTTGGCAGGGCCGTTTACCGCCATTCCATTGGCGATGTTTTCCTACGGCGCGCGGCGTTTGAAAATGTCCACAATTGGCATGTTGCAATATATTGCGCCTTCAATTGTTTTTGTGATTTCGCTTTTATACGGCGAAAGTTTCAATATCCACAAAGCCATAACCTTCGCCCTAATCTGGTCGGGCCTTGCACTTTATTCATGGGCTGAATTTGGGAAGAAGGCTTAAATATTTCAAATTTTTATGTGATTGACTTAGTGTGATTGTATGCTTGAATAGTGTGCAATTTTCCGAATTTTGAAAGGAATAAAGTCTTGAGCCTTGAAAAAATCCTCGCATATTTTGACAAGCCAAGAAAATGGCAGGCCGAAGAACTCAAATTGCGGGAAATTATTCGCGGTTTTGACCTTGTTGAAGAATTTAAATGGATGCACCCTTGCTATAGTTTGAATGGGCAGCATGTTGTTTTAATTCACGGTTTTAAGGATTATTGCGCTTTGCTTTTTATGAAGGGTGCATTGTTTAAAGACGAACAAAAAATCCTAATCCAACAGACCGAAAATGTGCAGGCACGGCGGCAAATTCGCTTTACTTCAATCGAAGAAATCAATCGGCTGCACAATATAATTGCCGAATATATTCATGAAGCCATCGAAATTGAAAAATCCGGTGCAAGGGTCGAAATGACTAAAAGCAAGAATTTGGATTATCCGGAAGAATTTATTCAAGCCCTTGATGCCGACCCCGCCCTTGCCAAAGCATTTGAAGCCCTGACCCCCGGGCGAAAACGCGGCTATAATTTATATTTCACCGGCGCAAAACAAAGCACCACCCGCACCGCCCGCGTTGAGAAGTGTGTACCCAAGATTTTGGCGGGTAAGGGGTTGGAGGATTAGACGCTCCATTGCTTCCCAAACATGGGGAAGAAGGAAATTCGCCTTTGAGTGAGAGAGGGGTTTCAAGCCAAGCTGACTTCAGAGGAAATTTTGTCGGGTTTATTTACAGTTGCAAACAAGTCAGCGAGATATATATTAAGCAATTAACAAAATTAGACTTGGAAACAATAAAAATGGACACTGAATCTGGCGTCATTAAAATTGCAGAAAAATTTTTGAATTTGTTCCGAGACCCAGTTAAAGCGTGGTTCGCGCCAATTCAAATTAAGCGACTTGCAAAAGGAAATGCTGAAGCGAAACTAATTGAAGCGCTATCCGACAAGCAAATACCGAAAGAAATAGCAAAACTTGAAGATGGCACACACGAGTATGACTTCAAGTCGGGAAAATTAGTAAAAACAAAAGCCACTGATAAAGCTAGAGAAAATGACAACGATTATTTGGCATTGGAAGTGAATGCACAAATTATCCAAGAAAAAGTGATTAAAGATCAAAACGTTTTCAGAGCAATTGGATACGCATATGAATCCATCAAAAATGAAGATGACCAGGTTTCCTCGGAGCAACCAAGTGACGATTGGCTAAGGCGTTGGAAGGAAGGTGCATCTGAATTTTCTGATGAACAAATGCAAGAAATTTGGGGTCGAGTATTAGCCGGAGAACTCAAGTCCAATGGCTCGTACGACTATCGGACGATAGATTTCGTCAAAAACATGAGCAAGCATGAGGCAAACTTAGTCTACAAATTATCAAGATACCAAGCGGGGGATTTATTTTTTCCCGACAAATCTCGGTTCAAAGAATTCGGCATGTCAAATTGGGAATTAACTCAACTTGAAAGTTTGGGTTTGATTGCGGGCTTTGAGGGTTTAGGCAAAAATTTGAAAATTGATTTGTCGTTAAATTTCCAACCGATAGAATTCCGGTGGCGACCTTCGATAGGATTGTTAATTGAACAGACAAATAATAAGACAATAAGCATAGAAGCTTTTGCCTTAACTCGGCTAGGGAAGCAAATATTCACGTTACAAAAGGAGCCATTTGAACCCGATCTAAAATATCTGACTGCACTGAAGGGAAAAATTAGCTCGCTGGGTGTAAAAGTCCATTTCGTTTTAAGGGACAATAATGGTTATGTTAGTTACCCAATTCCACGATAAGAAATATGCAACTTGCTTGAATTTCACCAAATTTGTCTGAGTGACACCGAGGGCATCAGACTGGAGTTTCATTAACTTGGGCTGTTTTCTAAAAGCTATTCCGCTAGCTACTTTTGCCAATAAAGTTACTTTCGCCTCAACCGCCGCGCCCCCTCCACCGCGTTACACGCGGTCCCCCTCCCCCGCTCCCGTTGGTCGCAAGGGAGGATTTAAAACATCAAACAAAAAACCCCAAACCTAAGTTTGGGGTTTTCTAAAAATATCATTGTATGAAAATTTCGACGGGCCGCCCTTAGAAATTTTCATTCGAACTCAAACCACTTGAAATTATTTTGCTCGGGCGCCCGCTTGCGGGCGAGCAAAAAATTTCAAAGTGATTATTATTCAACTACCTTCGCAACAACGCCTGAACCAACTGTTCTACCGCCTTCGCGGATTGCGAAGCGAAGGCCTTGGCTCATTGCGATTGGGGTGATTAGTTCAACGGTGATTTTCACGTTATCACCAGGCATAACCATTTCAGTACCTTCAGGAAGCATGCAGATGCCGGTCACGTCAGTAGTACGGAAATAGAATTGTGGGCGATAGTTTGTGAAGAATGGAGTGTGGCGAC
>JAYRYJ010000031.1:0-6286 GCA_041917055.1 Hyphomonadaceae bacterium | reverse complement strand
CGCTTTAACCAAATATTCTCAATAATCGTTTATATTTACCCAAAAATCAGGGGTGATAAATGGTATTGGGGCTTAAAAATTGTTTGATGCAGATTGCTGCTAAAGGTTCGATTGATGAAAATGATGTATTTGTACTAAGGCAAGACATTTTTTCCGACCAAAGAATTGATACTAATGAAGCGGGATTGTTTCTTGAAATTGACGAAAATGTTCATAAAGCCATTCCGGTTTGGGAATCCCTATTCAGCGAAATAATGTATGATTTTTGTGTCTATTCCGAAGACGGATATCGCAAACTTAGCCCTAATAATTTGCGCTTTCTATTAAGCAAATTTGTGAATTCAGATGGTCGAATTGGTAAACTCAACCAAATCAAAATCCTGTCAAAAATCGCCGCCACCATTGATAGCGGCGCGGAGGATTTGAATCTTGCCATTCTAAGAGAAATTGAAAAAACCATTGAAACCGGAATTGGCGCAACCAAGACCGAAAGTGCGCCAAACACAATAAATAACGACGAAATCGCGATTTTGCGCCAGACGCTCCATAATATAGGTGGCGATGGCGGCATGACGATTTCAAAATCCGAACTTGAATATGTTCAGCGCATTAAGGACTTAATTGTTCAAAAGGAACAGGCGGACAATGGTTTTGCCGAACTTTATGTAAAAGCCGTCGCAAATCATTATCGTGCCCACAATTTTGACGCTCAAAATTTCGGAAACAATTATTCGGGCCGCGAATTTATGGAATCTTTAAAAGCGGGCTTTGCAGGAAAAATCCGCGATTATTGGCAAGACCAACATAGCGAAACCATAATTGCACAAAAAGAAGAATTCAGCACTTTGGAAAAAGCGACTTTTGACAATATGATAAATTCAGACGGTCAAATTGATGAATACGAAAAGCAAGCGATTGAATATCTAAAAACTGCTTAGGCGCGCCCAGCGAAGGAAGTGAGCTTCGCGGGATCTATACCTATTGAATCCATACCCAATGACCATTTTTTGATGGAATCCATTTCATCAAACACTAAATCCATGTCAAAATCAGCGACAAGCCAAGAATTGCGCAATATTTCACTTTCCAATTGCCCCGCACCCCAACCGGCATAACCGAGGGCGATTAGATATCGTTTTGGGCCGTAACCACCTGCAATCGCACGCAAAATGTCTTTTGATGCGCTTAAATATACATTGGCGGCAATTTTCAAAGATGCATCTTCAAGCCAATCATCGGTATGGATAACAAAGCCGCGTTCGGGCTGGCACGGGCCGCCTTCAAAAATCGGCAAATCCTTGAAATTTTCGCCAATAAGACCCAATTCTTCAATAATTTGGTCACGCAAGAATTTGGGAATTTCGCGATTGATAACAATTCCGATTGCATGATTTTCGTCATGGTCGCACATCAAAGTTAAAGTATGCGAAAAATTAGAATCCGGCATTGAGGGTTCAGCCAGAAGAAATTTGCCTTGCAATGAATTATGTTTTGCCGCGCTCATGGCTTAAGGATATAAGTAAATCGCAATTTTACAATCTCTTTTTTGATTAGAGGCGCTAATACTATGTCAATTCAAATCGGCGACAAAATCCCTGATTTACAAATCCAAATGGCAGGAAACGAAGGACCCATAGGAATTTCGACAGGCGAATATTTTGCCGACAAAAAAATCGCGCTTTTCGCTTTGCCTGGTGCATTTACACCCACATGTTCGGCAAAACACTTACCAGGATATATGAAACACGAAAGTGAAATCAAAGCAAAAGGGATTGACGAAATCGCGTGCCTTTCCGTCAATGATGCATTTGTAATGGCGGCATGGGCGCGGGCTTCGCGAGTAAAAGGCAAAATCACTATGCTTTGTGATGGCAATGCCGAATTTGTGCGTGCAATTGGTCTGGAAACTGATGCCACCCGATTTGGCATGGGTATTCGCGCGCGCCGCTTTTCAATGATTGTAAATGATGGAAAAGTCACCCATTTATGGATTGAAAACGTCGGTGAATATCATGTTTCTAGTGCGCAATTTTTACTTGGGAATATATAAATGAAAAGCGACATAAAACAAATCGCCATTTTTATAATCATTGGTGGTGGGGCGGCATTTATTACGGCAGTATTGACTTGGTTAGGTTTAAACAATTTCAAAACCATTCCAAAGCCGATAATCACAATGTGCGTTTATGCTTTAATGATTTTGCCTGTCTATTATTTGCAACATAGATTTAGCTTTGGTGGCACTTCGGAACATAAATCATCTTTGCCCAAATATGTCGGGGTGCAGATGGTAAGTGTTGCAATGTCTTTTGTCCTTTCATGGTTGTTCTTGGTTCTAATGAAACTTCCTAATTCATTCGGCTCTTTCATAATTGTTGCCACAACCTCAATCGGCAGTTTTATTGCGTTGAAATTATGGGCGTTTGCGACACATGATAAAGCATAATTAATGACTGGCGTTTAGAAGCATTTCATGGACAATAATGAAAACCAAGAATTTGCCCTAAAAATAAACGGGCTTTGCAAAAGTTTCGGGGATAAAAAGGCAGTCGATAATTTATCCTTATCCCTAAAACCTGGGGAGTTTTACGCCTTTCTTGGCGCGAATGGCGCGGGTAAAACCACCTCAATGCGCATGATTTGCGGCCTTCTTGCACCCGATAATGGTGAAATTTCGGTTTATGGCAATAATGTTATTGAAAACCCATTGGCGGCAAAATCAATAATGGCATGGCTTCCCGATGAACCATTATTATACGAAAAACTTACACCATTAGAATATATGGAATTTGTCGCGGGCCTTTGGAATGTTGACGGTGCAAAGGCGCAATCTGCATCCGAAGACCTTTTAAAATGGTTCGATTTATGGGACGTGCGCCACAAAAGATGCGAGGGCTTTTCACGTGGTATGAAGCAAAAAACCGCAATCGCCGCCGCATTGCTCCATGAACCCAAATTATATTTATTGGACGAACCATTTTCCGGTCTTGATGCCGCTTTTGCGCGCCAATTAAAGGATTTATTGATTGAAAAGACCAAACAAGGCGCGACCATCGTCCTTACCACCCATGTCATGGAAATTGCCGAACGCCTTGCGCAAAAAATCGGCATTATACATAAAGGCAAATTAATGGCAGAAGGCACTTTGGGCGAATTAAGGGCACAAAGTTCCGCGTCCCACAATTCTTTAGAAGACATTTTCATCGAACTTATTGAGGGTGAAAATGGAGTGGGCTAAAAAAATCCCAAAACCACGAAAACTCTATTTCAAACCAGGTTCAAGTCTTTGGCTTGCCAGCCATTATTCATCAATGGCGTTTCGCCGCGTTCAAAGGGGTGACGAAGGGCTTTCTATTTGGGGCATTATTGGCCTTGTGCTTTTATTAATGATTGCCGCCGTCCCAATTGCCGTTCTGACTTTCATAGGTATTAGAAATGGCGGCGATGCCGCAATTGCACAAATCAAAATCTTTGCCACTGCATTTATGGCCTTTTTCTTGGTAACGGGGGTTTCAACCTCGCTAATGGCGATGGTCGAGAATTATACCGATCGCGGCGATTTGGATTTATTATTAACCAGCCCGATTAAGCCCCATAATATTGTTCTTGCGCGCCTTTATTCTGCGGTTTGGCGCGATTTAAAACTCTATTCCATTATCGGTTTGGTGGTATTCACACTTCCGACTTTCTTCATCAGCCCGAAATATTTATTCTTCATTCCCGCAGTTTTAGGTTTTTCGCTTATCTTATCTTCGGTTTCCTTTCTTTTGGGGCAATGGATTTTACAAACATTTGGGCCAAATCTTGGGCGCAAAATCACCCGCGGATTGGGCGCAATTTTAAGCCTTGGTTGGGTTATTTACCTTTTATTCCAAAAACAAATCTCAAGAAATATTGCCACAAATTCAACGCCCGAATTCATGGATAATTTGGAAAAAATCACATGGTTCGGCGGCGCATTTGCGGGGGATTTTGTGCCCGCGCTTTTGCTTTTGGCAATCGGCATATTGATCTTCGCAATAGTTCGCCAAACCTCGGGCGATGGTTTTCAAAAAATCGCGGCTTCATTAATGGGCGCGCCGGAAGAAGGTCCGAAACAAAACCTTCAAACCCAAAAACTGAATTTCAAAAGCGGCATAATTCCGACATTGGTTTTCAAAGAATGGCGCGTTATGCGACGCGACCCTATGACTTTTGTTCAGGCATTTTCACCCATTATCGGCCTTTTGCCTGCTATGATGCAGGGTTTTCAATCGCCTGATGGTCATTTCCAATTCACCCCCCTCGCCTATCCCTCAATCACTGCAATTGCGGCGGGGCAATTAAGTTTGGCGCTTGCCTGGGTCGCGGTTTCATTGGAAGATGCCAATGATTTAATCATTGTCTCCCCGCAACCGACAAAACAAATCATTTTGGGCAAGACCATTGCCGTGATTTTGCCGGGTTTCTTAATTTGTTCAATCTTTTCAATGCTTTGCCTTTTCGATTCAATTCGTTTGGCTTTAATCTGTTTTGGATTTGGCATTTTATCCGTGATTTCGGGTTCATTAATCGAATTTCTTAGACCGCGCCCCACAAAGCGCGTAAAACTTACCCAACGCCCCGATAGGTCCATGATTTCGGTTTTAGTTTCCATGGGATTAAGTATTTCGTGGGCGATTGGCGCGACCATGTTATCGAAACACGAAAAATATTGGTGGGCCGCGGCCTTGGTCGGAATTGTGATTTTAACAATCTCAATCCTCACCAGCCCAAAACTAAAAAAGCACGGTTTGAAAAAAGCGTTTTTGCATTTGTGAGAGCCTTATTCACGCTTTAAAACAACCAAAATGCTATCAAATGATATCATTTTTGCGGTCGAACTCGATTTCATGGAATAATGCCACCGCACAATAATCCAAACTATAGCCTATCTTTTTATGTGTGGCATAGGCCACCCCAATGCCAACTTAATTCGCTCAAAATAACGAATCAACCCGAATAAGGATATAGCGATTTTGACATGTTAAAAATCATATGTATCCAAACAGACGAAGACGCGGACAATGTGTAAATAAAGTGCCGCTCATTGCCGCCAAAATTTTCAGACGCAAATCATATCGCTGGCCCAAGAAAGCTGCATGCAAAACTTTGCACAATTCAGAGTATTGGTAATTGGAAAATTGGTTTAGGAAATTACGAAACAAACCGCGAATTCGAAGTATTAGCCGCTTTGGAAAATGGACCATGCAAATAATTTAGGTAATTGATAACCTGTCACCGAAATACACCGAAACTAGCCTGTCACAGAAAGTGTTTTCGAAATTACTCTTTGTGTAGGATTCCAAACTCACTTATTTTATACTCAAGTTCTGGAATCACGACAAATTCACCTTCAAATTCTTCATCATCGTGAGTGTAACCAATTATTGGCGTACCAGCATCAATTTTTGAAAATTCAATGTTTGGATTTAATCGTCGCTCCACAAAAAAGACAATTTGGTTTGGCTGCGGACGGTATGCAAATTCGTTGTAGTCAATAAGTAGTCTAATTTTTTGCATTATGACGCCACCATTTGTCTAAAAAAAGAAGGTACTTGGTATGATTCTAAATTGCATACATTTTTTGCCAAATTGAGAAAGTCGCATCGTGTATCAGTTTAAGTATTGCATTCTATAAAGCAAAGCAACCATAAAAAAAGCCAACACAATTTAGGGTTTTGGCAAGCGGGGATTGGGATGAGGATGATAGAGGAAAAAGCGCGAATGCCACGCATTAGCACCATTGGAAAATGATCCACGCAAATAATTTAGGTAATTGATAACCTGTCAACGCAATGCCACAATGAATCAATACTTTACTTTGACTGCAATTCCCCTTGAAGCCAATTCAGTTTCTATCTGTCGAGCTATTTGCTGTCCAATTTTGTCAAGCAATATTTTGCGTTTATGGAATTCGACGTTCTCTTCGCCGACATCTAATAATTCCAATAAGTTATAATCATCTTTCCAGGTCTCAATTTTTGACCGCAGGTTCATATCTAACGGTATAGGCCAATCGGTTTTCGGCAATTCGTATTCATCCCTTAAAGGGCAAATACCGTATTCATTTGACAAAATTAAATACCTCATTTGTTGCCTATAAACACTCTGTGCACAATCATATTCATGTCTGGATTAACGAAAATGGGGACGTGATATGAATTAAAACCGTTTTTCTTGTCAAAACGATATAATTCGCTTCACGCCCCGTCATAAAAAACCCCCAAACTCAAAAGCCAAACAACCAATATCAAAAGCTAACACA
>JAYRYJ010000030.1:0-7089 GCA_041917055.1 Hyphomonadaceae bacterium | reverse complement strand
AGTTTCGGCATTTTTAGTGCAAGCGCCATTATTTATTGATAAATCAAAAAATTTAAGAAGTGATGAAATCTCTTATGTCTTCAAAATAGATTTCACGTTCATTGTCGCGCAACATCATGTGATAGGCGTTTTCATAAATTCTATGGCGCACATTGTGCCTTAGACGCGAAATGAATTTCTTTGAAGCTTTTGGCGGAATTACATGGTCGTTTTCGGCAAACAGTACAAAGGCTTTTTGATTCATGCCCAAAACTGGCGCCGATTTATATGCCATTTCCATAATATCAACCAGGCCCTTAATCGCCTGTGTTCCGGTTTGCCAAATCATATTTTGATCGTGCCCCATTTCGTGGAGCATTTGATTATTATTGGATACCACAATTTTACGGGTTGCGATTTGTGGGGCCGTAAATTTGCGATTTTTGAACAATTTTTCACCAATCTTCAAAGCCCAAGTGTAAATTGGGTTTTGATTTGACCAGCCCCAAACCGCCGGAACGCAATAAACCGAGGCCGAAACTTGCGGATAATGCCCCGATTTTACACCCGCCAAAAGCGTTGCCGCCCCCATGGAATCGCCTATAAGAAATACCTCGGCTGCAGGGAACATTTCTTTCACTTGATTGGCTATTTCATTGAAATCGGCAATCATTCGCTGTGCGCCGAACCATTCGCCCCTTTGCCCATTGCGACCAAAGCCACGCGCATCATAAGCAATTGTCAAAAAACCACGTTCGGCAAAATACTGACCAAAAAATTTGAAGGCATTGCCATAATCATTCATGCCATGCAAAGCGATAAAAACCCTAGTTGGATTTTCAATTTCGCCCCAACGCGAAAAATAAAGCCGATAATCGTCCGAGGCGGTGAAATAATTGTGGTCGAAATTGAACATGGATTTAATATAATTATCGCCCGAAAAATTGAAATGATTCCAATGAATAATTATTCACGCTTGCGGCGAAATTATGGCTTATTCACCTCTTGTTCAGCTTAAGAACACAATTACGCCACAGTGTGTAACTTATTGAACACACGATGTTTTTTCGACATATTGTTTCGGCCTTGCGCGCTTGAACTTTTCCCAGTCAATTTTTATTTTTCACACTGTCCGCGCCCCTCCCCCATTTGCGGACAGGAGTTTAAAATGAGAAATATTGTTCTTACAAGTGTTTTGGTTCTTGCCGCCGGTTCAGCCAATGCAGGCGAATCTTATGTCAATGTCGGTTCTACGCAATTTAATACCGCGATTTCAAACACTGTTTCGGCAACCGGAAAAATCGGTGCCAATATCAATAAATATCTCGGCGTCGAGGCCGAGGCAGGTTACGGAATTTCAGGCGTTAATCTATTCGGCATCAAGGCAAAACAAAACGCTGATATTGGCGCTTATGCTGTCGCAAGCGCGCCGCTTAATGATAAATTCAGCCTTATCGGTCGCGTTGGTTATCACCATACTTGGGCCGAAGTTGGCGCATTTGGCCTTAAGGCGCAGGCAGACAAAGGCAATTATGTTTATGGCGTTGGCGCACAAATGATGCTTGACGAAAAAAATGGTGTTCGCGCAGATTTTACGCGCGCCTTTGAAAATAACGGGATTGACAAATTAGGCCTGTCTTATGTCCGCAAATTTTAAAAAATTGTAAGATTGCGGCAAAAATCGGGCATGAAAATGAACGAAAACCCGCGAAACTAAACCCAATGTAATAAAGTGTAACTATTTGAACACATTGGGTTTTCTCGCGCCTCACATTACAAAACCGAAACTTGAAACCGTTTATTACAATCCTAAAATTAAACTCGCGATTGGCAAACAATCGATTTGGAGAAAAAAATGAAAACTACAATTATTATCGCTTCTTCCCTTTTGGCTTTGGCCTCAAGTGCTGCATTTGCACAAGACAAACCATTGAATCTTTATGGCAATGCCGGCGTTACCGTGAATGACAATGACGGCGTGCAAACCACCAGCCTAAGCGCAAAAATCGGCACCGAAATAAATAAATATTTCGCAGTAGAAGCCGAAGGTGGCATTGGTGTCGATACCGACAAATTAACTTCGCCAAACCAAACCTTTGCCGCATTGGGCGAATATAAACACCGTGGCGATTTGGGCGCGTATGCAGTCGGCAAATATCCGGTTTCCGATAAATTCAGCCTATTGGGCCGCGTTGGCTATCACCATGTTTGGGACCAAGTCAAAACCGGAACCGCGACTTATAAAGACGATGCCGGAACATTCGCAGCAGGCGTTGGCGGTCAATTCATGTTTGACGAAAATAACGGCATCCGCGCAGACTACACCCGCTATACCGAAAACGATGGAATGGACAATTTCGCAGTCTCTTACGTCCGCAAATTCTAATCCCCCCCATTTCGAGGCAAACGCCCCCGCAAGCAATTGCGGGGGTTTTTACTTTAAGCGCGTCTTGGGCAATATCACACTGTCAAATTGTATTGATTGCATGACTGACTTTTCATACTGTGATACTGATTTCATTATTGTCAGAAATTTTAAATCTAATGAAGGGTTCGTTTTCGAACCATCAATATTTGAATTTGAAATATTCGAAAGGAGTTTGTAAAATGAAAAGCCTTGTCGTTGCTTGCGTGGTATTGGCTCCACTTTTATCTGTAAAAGCCTTGGCGCAAGACGCCTATTCCGGTCTTTACGTCAATGTTGGGACGATTGCACATCACATTACTGATTTCCAACAAGCCACAATTAACGCCCGCTTTGGCTTTCGTTTCAATGAAAACTATGGTGTTGAAATTGAAGGCGGCACAAAATTTGCCTCTGACAGACGTGCCCCTGTGACTTATAATTATGGCTTTTACGGCCTTGCTCATTATCAATTTAGTGAAGATTTTGGCGTTTTTGCCCGCGCTGGATTTGCCGGGCTTGCACAAGATACTTATGATTATGACGGCGCAACCAATGATTCTAAGACCTCTGCATTGGCTTTGGGTGTCGGCGCACAATATATGTTAACGCCTTTTTCAGGTGTCAGAATTGACCTTAGCCGAATCGGCGTTGCGGATACACGCGGCAATTTCGCCCAAAGGCAATCGTTCGATACTCTTGGATTTCACTATGTCTATAAGTTCTGATTTGAACTTTACTAAAAACTTCGCAGCATGCCAAAAGCCCGAAATAATCAGCACCGCGATGCGTGCAACAGGATTAGATAATGACGGCATCCAAGCCGCTTATACAAGCGATAAAGAAATCCACAGAATAGACAATTTCGCAGTCACCTAGGTCCGCAAATTCTAATCCTCCCGTTTTCAAAACAACCACCCCCGCAAGCAATTGCGGGGGTTTTGTTTTTGGGGGAATGGATTTATTGTTGCCTAATGAAATTGCCATTCGAGATTGAGATATTTGGTCTTATTGTTCCTATCCATTACGCGTTGGAATTATTGTCCTATTTCATTGGGTTTCGCCTTTATCTATTCCTCAAAAAGCAACAAAAAGACGATTATGGCGATGAAAATCGTATGACTATTTTGATGGGCGGGGTTTTGGGCGCGTCGCTTGGTTCAAAAATATTGGGTTTTCTTGAACACCCCGAAATTTGGCAGTCAGCACTTAAGTATCCGTTTTTGTTTATGGCATCAAAAACAATTTTGGGCGGTCTTGTCGGTGGTTTGATCGGTGTTGAAATCGCGAAAGCCTTCAAAGGAATCAAAAGATCGAGCGGCGATATTTATGTTTTTCCGATTATTTTGGGCATGATTATTGGGCGCATCGGCTGTTTTTTGCAAGGCGTTAGCGACGGAACTTGGGGAAATCCCACAAAATCGATTTTTGGAATGGATGGCGGTGACGGAATATTGCGCCACCCTGCCCCGCTTTATGAGATTTTTGCCCTCCTGATAATTGCTTTCGTCATAAAATTTGTAATCAATGCCAAACTTCAAGAAGGCGATAAATTTAAAATTTTTCTCGGCCTTTATTCCTTATTTCGCTTTGGAATTGAATATATTAAACCTGTGGTCAAATATTCATTTTTGCAACTCTCTATGATACAATTCGTGAGTTTGGCGATGGTTTTGTATTATTGCCTTTTCTTTTTTCAAAGGGGCAAAGAAATTGCCTGTTCGTGACTATATTTTTTATGAATTGACCAATTCAATTTGCCCGCATTGTCTCAAAAAACTTGAAGCCAAAATCATTATCCAAGACAATAAAGTCTTTATGGTCAAACAATGCCCCGAGCATGGGAAATTCAAAGTCCTAATTTCCGATGATGCCGAATATTACAAAAAAACGCGGGATTTTTTGAAACCGGGCGATATTCCCTTGAAATTTGGCAAGAAAATTGAAAAAGGCTGCCCCTATGATTGCGGCCTTTGCACCGACCATGAACAACATTCTTGTGTTTCGATTATTGAAGTGACGGACCGGTGCAATCTTACTTGTCCGACTTGTTATGCGTCTTCGTCACCTGCACATGGTTCACATCGCAGCTTAGACGAAATCGCCAATATGCTTGATATTGTTGTGAAAAGTGAAGGCCGCCCCGATGTCGTGCAATTATCAGGTGGCGAACCAACGCTTCACCCCGATTTTTTCGAAATCATGGAACTGGCAAAGGCACGCCCAATTCGCCATTTAATGATAAATACCAACGGCTATCGCATTGCGCATGAACGTGATTTTGTTGAAAAACTGGCGGGTTTTATGCCGGGGATTGAGGTTTATCTTCAATTCGATTCTTTTGAGGCGGCGGCTTTGATGAGTTTGCGTGGGCAAGACGTTAGTCAATGGCGCGAAAAAGCGATTGCCAATCTTAATGAGTTCAATATTTCGACTACTTTGGTCGTCACTTTGCAAAAAGGTTTGAATGACAAAGAAATTGGGGCAATCATTGATTATGCAAAGCAACAAGAATGCGTGCGCGGCGTAACTTTTCAACCCGTGCAATATGCAGGTCGCAATGGAAATGGTGATGCGGAAATCGGCAGACTGACGCTTTCAGGTATGCGAAATGCGATTTTGGCGCAATCTGATTTATTCGCGCCCGAAGATTTAATCCCCGTTCCATGCCACCCTGATGCAATTATGATGGGTTATGCCCTTAAATTGGGCAATGAAATCATGCCATTAACGCGATATTTCAGCCCCGAAGATTTATTAAGCGCAAGCCGAAATACTATTAATTTTGAGACCTTGCCCGAAATTCAAACCAAAATGTTTGAGCTTTTCTCTACCGCTAATTCACCACAAGATTGCACTGAAAAAATCGCCGAAATCATGTGTTGCCTTCCGAAAATTGAAGTTTCTAATCTTAATTATTCCAATTTGTTTCGCGTCATAGTCAAAAAATTCTATGATGCGTGGGATTTTGACGTGCGCGGCGTGAAAAAATCATGCGTCCATATTGTCCATAAAGACGGACGCATTATTCCCTTTGACACAATGAATTTATTTTATCGCGACCCAAAAGACGAAGAAAAATTGATGAGGGCGCGATGAATTATTCAGCTTCCAATAAAATCGTCTTTGCCCACATACTTTTTCTAATAGCGGCAAATATTTTGGCGGCAAATATCCGGTTTGACAAGTGTTCAACTGATTTCGCCCCTGGTTTAGCTGGACCTACAATCGCATATATTGAGTTCATCTTATTGGTTGTGGTCGGTCTAATCAGCTTTACTATCAAGCCATTCCGGAAATTTATTTTGCCTTATTATGGCAGCTTTTGGCTTGGGCTGTCTACAAACTTAGTGCTTATGATACCAACTTGTTTGGTTATTCAAGGCAAAAATGGTATAGTATTTGGCGCATTCAATTCGGCGGATTGTCAATTAGAAAACCCAAACGCGACCAACGAGACGCAGAACCATTGAAAGTTTATCGTTATGGAAAAAAGCAAAAAGAAAAAACATCCATTTTGGGTTTATTTGGGCTTTTTCCTTGGTTTCATTGCCTTCATAATAGTTTTTCCATTTGTGCTGTCAGAATTTTCTCCATTCAAAGGCGAATATGATGAAGTGTTTTACCTTGTAATCACGCCGCCATCTTATGCAATTCTAATGGTAACAATTTCGACAATTGCGCATTTTCGCCTTTTTGAAAACCGTCATCTAGTCAGGCATTATTGGATTGCCACCGGAATTTATGTTTTGCTCTATGGTGGCGCCTGCGCCGTATTTCTAGGCATAACAACTAATTGAAAATAAAAACCAATGTAGGTGTATTGTCATGGAAGAAAACAAAAAGAAAAGTGCCGTATTGGTTTATATTGGCTTTTTCCTTGGCTCTTTATCCTATAATGCAATTGCTCCAATACTATTTATGCTCGTATTTAACATGACCATGACCGATGAAGCAATGATTTTGCTTATGATTACGCCATATTCCTACGCAATCCTAATGGTAATTATTACGACAATTGCAAGTTTCTACCTCTTCGAAAATCGTCATCTTGTCAAACATTATTGGATTGCAACCGGAATCTATTTATTCATACTCGCTGCTACTTGGGGCTTAGCTTTAATTATTTGATTGAAAACAATGAAAAAAACACTTTCTCTTTGGACTGCGATCGCAATTATTCTCTCGAGTTTGACGCTTTTATATGCAATAATCCAAGGTGGACAATATGACATAATAATCAGCGCATTTTTCTTGTTCGCAGCTCAAATAATTTCGCTTGTGTATGTTATTGTGCAGAGTTTTGATTCAACGGCCCCAAAAGGCAAAAGAAGCGCCAATTGGATCGGATTTGGAATTTTTCTAGTTTTGTCTTTTTCAATCTGTTATGGCGGCGCATTATCTTTGAACTTATAGTTTCTTGGACTAATGCCGTGCCATAAAGGCTGCTGCTGCTATAATCACAATCGCAATGCCACCTGTTACCCAATATAGTTTTTTCTCGATAAATTCCTCGATTTGTGGGCCATAGATTTTGGTTAGGCCGGCGACTAGAAAGAAACGCGCGGCGCGGGTTATTAAGGATGCGCTAACAAAAATCCAAAATGGAAATTTCACTGAACCTGAGAAAATCGAAATAATCAAAAACGGAAACGGTGTAAGGCCTTTAAGCAATATCGCCAAAGTGCCCCATTTCATGTAAAATT
>JAYRYJ010000029.1:0-7381 GCA_041917055.1 Hyphomonadaceae bacterium | reverse complement strand
GCGACAGCCGCCTTTAATTCACGCGCCAAACCGACAAAAGCGGACTTAGAACCAATGATAGCATTAAGGCGCGCATCCAATTTATCTTTCGTTTCAATTGAAGAAGCAATATAGGCCGCGCGCAATTGTGCAAGGCTTTTCATATCCTTATCGCCCGCCATTTTTGCGGCTTCGTCAAAGACTTTTAAGGCATTCACATTATCGCCTTTTTCTTGCAAAACTGCGGCGCGTTGAATTGTTGCCAAAGTCGCAAAGCCATTTGGTGCGGTTTTTGCCAAGTCTTCAAGCTCTTTGGCGCCGCCGTCAAAATCACCATTGCGCAATTTATCCATTGCAGCATAATATTTGACCGAAGTTTCATTAAGGCGTTTTTCTTGATAGGTTTGCCAATATTGATACGCGCCGCCGCCAATAAGTGCCAAAATAATTGCGCCGATAAAATATGGCGCGAGCTTTTTCGCGGTTCCTTCAACGGTTTCGCGTCTTATTTCTTCTTCGGCTTCGCGCAACAGGTCTGATTCTGACAAAATAATGCTCCAAAATTCGGGTTAGAACTATACCAAACCCCGCGCGGGTTCAACAAAGTTAAGCAAAAATCAAATTCCTTTTGGCAGAATTAATTTTTTTCGCAAGCGCGCTCAAATTAAAATAACGCAATCAAATGTGAACTGCGCGTCCATATGCGTCCAAAACCGCTTCATGCATCATTTCCGACATGGTTGGATGTGGGAAAATCGTATCCATCAATTGGGTTTCAGTGGTCTCAAGCCCCATTGCGACAACATAACCTTGAATCATTTCTGTGACTTCGGCACCAACCATGTGTGCACCCAATAATTCGCCGGTTTTGGCGTCAAATACGGTTTTCATCATGCCTTCGGCCTCACCCAAAGCAATTGCTTTGCCATTGCCATGGAATGGAAAACGCCCGACACGAATTTCATAGCCCAGTTCTTTGGCTTTTGCTTCTGTTAGGCCGACACTCGCGACTTGTGGGGTGGCATAGGTGCAGCCTGGAACTTTGCGCGGGTCTATGGCGTGGGCGTGCATTCCGGCAATCATTTCAACACATGCAATTCCCTCATGTGATGCCTTATGCGCAAGCCATGGTGCGCCGGCGACATCACCGATTGCATAAAGCCCTTTGACATTGGTTGTGCCCTTGCCGTCGGTTACAATATGGGTTCTGTCGGTTTTCACGCCCAATTCTTCAAGGCCAAGATTTTCGACATTGCCAACAATGCCGATTGCAAGAATTACACGATCGGCTGTGATTTCAGTAGTTTTTCCGCCTGCTTCGATGGTTGCAGTAACTTCAGTAGCCGATTTTTTGAGTGATTTCACATTTGCCGATGTGATAATATTCATACCGCGCTTTTTGAATTGTTTTGCGGCAAATTCCGAAATCTCGGCATCCTCGACCGGCATTACCCTGTCCATGGCTTCAACGACTGTCACTTCAGAACCTAATGAACGGAAAAATGATGCAAATTCAATACCAATTGCGCCCGAACCGATAACTAATAGGCGCTTTGGCATTGTATCTGGCACTAATGCCTCTTTATAGGTCCAAACCAATTTTCCGTCAGGTTCAAGCCCTGCCTGTGGAATTGTTCGCGCGCGCGCGCCAGTTGCCAAAATTACATGATTGGCGCTAAGTTTAGTTTCTTTATTGTCTTTTGACTTTACCAAAACATCAGGTGCATTCACACCTTTGGTTAATCGCGCGACGCCATCAAAGACCGTAACTTTATTCTTTTTCAATAAGAATCCGACACCACCGGCCAATTGCTTTGAGACTGCGCGCGAACGTTCGACAATTTTTGACAAATCAAATGATGCGCCGGTTACCGACAGACCAAAAGCCTTTGCATGATTGATTTTTTCATAGACATCGGCAGAGGCTAATAATGCCTTTGTCGGAATACAGCCCCAATTGAGGCAAATGCCGCCCAAATGCTCACGTTCGACCAATGCGGTTTTCATACCCAATTGCGCCGCACGAATTGCCGCCACATAGCCGCCAGGGCCACCGCCAATTACAATAATGTCGAATTTATCGCTCATATTCCAAAAGATCCCTTAATGCCGTCAATAACAAATTGCGCCGCCAAAGCCGCAAGAATAATACCCAAAATTCGTTCCAACATAGCCGCAATTGTCGGACCCATTAGTTTTGTTATGCGCCCTGCGAACCAAAACACCACAAAACAGATTAGAAGATTTGCAAAAGCGCCGCCCAAAACCGCAATTTTCGAACTTAATTCATCATGTTTCGCAAAATGCAACATGATTGAGGCAATCGCGCCGGGTCCTGCAATTAATGGAATTGCCAAAGGGAAGACAGAAACGTCTTCAAATCTTTCAGGGTGTTTTTTAGCCTCGGTCAATACTTTTTCGTTGCGTTCGTCGCGTCGTTCGGTGCGTTTTTCAAAAAGCATATCGACCGCGATCAAGAACAATAAGAGGCCGCCCGCTACACGAAAAGAATTCAAAGAAACATGCAATTTCTTTAATAGCCATGCACCGCCGAAGGCGAAGCCGACAATTACAAATGCCGCCACCAAGACGGATTTTATTGCCATTTTCTTTTGCCATTCGCGCGAAGTATTTTGCGTCAAAGTCGCAAACATTGGCGCAACCCCTGGCGGGTCAATAATGACAAAGAAAGTTACAAAGGCTGCGACAAAAATTTCCCACATTCGGCCTCAATATACGACATAAGTCGAAACGTCACGCCTTATTATGCATTTAATATTGCAATGCAGGAATTCATTATTCGGTAATTCGCCATTTCAGGCTTAAATAAAAAACGGTGCAAAGTAGGCCGATTTCGATAATCGAAAACAGAATATAAAACGGTTCTGAACCCGGAATTGTCAGTCCTTGAATGATTATGAAACACGCCGCGAACACTAGATTCAGGATTTTTGCTAATTTGTTTGGCAAAATCACAGACATGGCAATCATTAAACAAGGAATAGCCATCATAATCGAAACACCAATTAAAACTTTCGGGGTTGCGACACCCAATGGCCCCATCATTCCATCATTCATTTTCAAAATCGCGCCTTTGACAAAAAGGCCGAAAAAATCGCAATAAATATAACATCCAACTAAACTGGCCCAAAGTGCCGCGAGTTTAATCTCTGTGGTCGTTTTCAAATTAGTCTTAGTATGAGTCATTAGTGCACCTGTATTAGTGCATTATTACTACGATACACTCGCGATGGTCAAGGAAATAATTTAAAAAAAGGGTCTAACGATATGTATGGCGATTATTCACATTAAACCGTCGGTCGCGCATTAATGGCAATTCGCTTTTTTTACCGCAAGGCTCATAAATTTTGGCTTCGACATATTCATAGTCGCGTGGATTTTCCCAAAACCCGCGTTTTTTTGCCGTTTTCTCACGGCTATTGTCACTTTTCCACCAAACCATTTACGAAATCTCCGTCTCGTTACTTTGAAGAATACGATATATTGATTGAAATATCGTGTGCGGAGAGTTTTCGCTCTATTAACCATAATTTACGTCATTATTGGCGTGCTTACGATTGCCAATCTTTCTTAAAATGTCTAAACAGCGCACATGACTTTATTCGATATTGCCATTCCCTTCCCTGATATTTCGCCGGTCTTATTTCAAATTCCGCAATTCCATTTGGGCAGCATTAGTGTCGGGCCTTTGGCTTTACGCTGGTATGCCCTTGGCTATATTGTCGGCGTTTTGATTGCATGGAAAATCCTGACTTCGCTTTCAAAAAACTCAAAGGTTTGGGGTGGCAATGCGCCTTTTAATGGCGAAGATATTGATGATTTCGTTTTTTACGCAATCCTTGGGATTTTGATTGGAGGGCGGCTAGGATATGTTTTGTTCTATCGACCCGAAATGTTGAATGAGCCATTGTCAATTTTACGGACCTGGGAAGGTGGCATGTCCTTCCACGGCGGACTTTTGGGCGTTATTATCGCAACAATTTCTGTCGCGAAATTTCGCAAAATTGATCTTTTATCTTTTGCCGACGCAATTGCTTTGGCCTCGCCTATTGGCATTGGATTAGTGCGAATTACCAATTTCATAAATCAAGAATTATGGGGGCGACCAACCAATGTGCCTTGGGCCTTTATATTCGACACTGATGAAGCAAGGCTTCCGCGCCACCCAAGCCAATTGTATGAAGCAATGTGCGAGGGTTTCCTTCCCTTCGTGATTTTGGCATTAATGGTATTTTCATTTAAATCGTTGCAAAAGCGGGGCATGACCGCTGGCATATTTTTAACGCTCTATGCCATAGCGCGCATTTCACTGGAAAATTTCCGAGAACCAGATGCAGAATTGATTTTCGGCCTAACGCGTGGAATGTTCTATTCCTTGCCGGTTTTGGTTTTAGGTTTGGTGTTTTTGTCTAACTCAATGCGCAAAGCAAAAACCCAATAATATGAGTTTGAAGCAAAAATTATTGGAATTGATCGAAATTAATGGGCCGATTTCAGTGTCCCAATATATGGCACATTGTCTATATGATTCCCAATTTGGTTATTATCGAAATTCAAAACCGATTGGCAAAGATGGCGATTTCATAACTGCGCCGGAAATTAGCCAATTATTTGGCGAATGTATTGCCATTTTCATAGTCACACATTGGAATGAGTGTTCAAAGGCCAATGAGATTAATCTAATTGAGTTCGGTCCGGGTCGCGGAACTTTGATGCGCGATATTGTAAAAACCCTCGAAAAAGCCCCAAGTTTTGACGTGAAAATCAATATTCATTTGTTAGAATCTAACGCTCAATTGAAACAAATTCAAAGTGAAGTCTTATCGAATTATCATATTGAATATTATGATGAAATTTCTGCTTTGCCCAATTCTCAGGACATTCCAAATTATCTGATTGCCAATGAATTTTTGGATTGCTTGCCAATAAATCAATATATTTGCCAAAATGGAATTTGGCACGAAAAATTGATTGGTTCCAAAAATGATGAACTTGTATTCGGCCTCTCTTCGCCCTTCGCTTTGGGAATAAAAAATGCGCCTGATGGTGCAGTTTATGAAATTGCGCCGTCGCTTCAGTCTATGATTTCAAAATTTTGTGAATTGATTAGGCCGAATAACGGTGCGGCTATTATTTTTGATTATGGTTATGAAAAAACAGAATTCGCAAACACCTTACAAGCATTGCGGCATCACCAAAAATGCGATGTTTTCAATTCCCCCGGCGATTGTGATTTAACTGCGCATGTGGATTTCGCAGCAATCAAAAAATTCGCCACCGAAAATAAAGTCTTTTCTCAAGGAATAATGTCGCAAGCCGATTTCTTAAATGCATTTGGCATTCATGCGCGCGCCGAAAGCCTAATGCGTCAAAACCCTGATAGGGCTGATGAGATAAAGGCGGGGCTGGAAAGACTTACTTCAAATTCGCATATGGGCGAATTGTTCAAAACAATTGTATTGCACCTTTAACAAAACCCGCTAAATTATTCCCATGATTTCCAATGTGGTATCGCCATTTAAATCCCGAATTTTCGACGAAACTTTGGTTTCGCACGGATTTTTTGGGCGCGCCGGTGGCGATTCTAAGGGCATTTATGAAGGCCTGAATTGCGGTTTTTCGTCAAATGATTTGCCAAAACATGTGAAATCAAATCGTTTGAAAGTCTGTGACGCGCTTGGTTTAGCGGCAGATAATTTGATTAATCCCTATCAAATACATTCCAATATTTGTGGCCTTATAGATAAACCATTTCGCAAAGACGGCCCGCGAATGGACGCGTTCGTCACTAAGACTAAGGGATTAGGGATAGCAATACTGACCGCTGATTGCACGCCTATTCTTTTTGCCGATGAACAAAACGGAATAATAGGTGCGGCACACGCGGGGTGGCAGGGTGCGTTAAATGGCGTAATCGAAAACACAATTCACTGCATGGTCGAAAACGGCGCGCAATTACAAAATATCAAAGCCGCTATTGGCCCTTGCATTGGTCAATCATCCTACGAAGTCGGACAAGAGTTTTTGGACAGATTTATGGAAACCGATTTAGCGAGCCAAAAATTCTTTCAAAAAGGACGCTCGGCTAATAAATATCAATTTGACCTTAAAGGCTTTTGCGTTTCTCGTTTAGAATTGGCGGGGGTTTCGAAAATTGATATTCTTCCACACGACACTTGCGCACAAAATGATGATTTTTTTTCCAATCGCCGCCGCAATCATGCCAATGAACCCGACTATGGTCGCAACATATCGGTAATAGCATTAAAATAGAGAATTCTATATGAGTTTGTGAATATTGCGATTTGCCATTACCGCTTTTTGATAGATTCAATTATGAACGCTTTGATATTGCGAATATCTTCTTGTGCAGGTTCAAGGACCGGATTTTTTGCGACCGGAGGGATGTGTGAAAAAGGGTGTTCGTCGTAAAAAACATAATTATTGAAAGTCTCTCTCCAAGAATCTCTTTGCTCTTTCGGTAAATTCCCGATTGATAACATCGAAAGCATCAAAGCGTCCCACGGCGAACCAATATCGCGGCGCGCACTGGACCACCAATAATTCACTAAAATATTCAAGCCTTTCAGAGAAGCAACATGATGGAACCAGTGATACGGCACATAAACCGCGTCGCCTTCGTGAACATCTATTGCAATAGCGTGTCGCATAGCTTCAGCAAAGCGAGGGTATTTTTCATAATCCGGTTTTGTGAGGTGCACCATACTGATTGGATTTCCAGCAGGCGTGAAGTGAAGTGGACCAATATAAAGATTTGGCAATTGATCAGGTGGGAAGAGAGTAAATCGCCTCGTTCCCGCGACAACACAAGCGATATTTTCATACGGGTCTTGATGGGTCGCAACATTCGATTTATTTGAAATCCACATTAGTGCCATATTATTTGGGCCCAATAAGGGATTTGGATTTTCCTGGGTGAAACGTGGCAAAAACTCTTGCACAAGCATTCCTTGGAGCGCTTTGGAATGCTGTGTCTCATTATTAATCTCGTTTACAAGTGTTTGAATATAATTTGGCAAACGGCATTGGATCTTTTGAAAATTAAATCCTCTCATGTCAGACGAATAATGGAAACAATCTTCATTGGCATCCAGGGTTTGACCATACCAATAGTCGCGATCCGCTGCCAAATCCTTGATATATTCAGCCAAAACTTGCTTGGATTCTTGGCTTTTTTTAACTGCGGGCCAATCTTTGCACAGACCTTTAAGCAATGCAGGTCGATTTCTTGGTCTTATTTTTTCATGAAAATCCTCTAAGGAGACATTTTCGTATGTGTCATAAACCTCAGCCATCAATTATTCCTGAAAACTAGAGCGATATCAAAGTCCGTTATGCGCTATATAGCATTTAATATCTA
>JAYRYJ010000028.1:0-8556 GCA_041917055.1 Hyphomonadaceae bacterium | reverse complement strand
TGTTTTTCACATAGTCAGCGTGGCCCGGGCAATCAACGTGCGCATAGTGGCGTTTTGCGGTTTCATATTCAACGTGCGCAGTATTGATGGTGATACCACGTGCTTTTTCTTCAGGTGCCGCGTCGATGTCTGCATAAGCCATTGCTTTTGCACCACCAGCTTTCGCAAGTGTCATAGTAATCGCTGCTGTCAATGTGGTCTTACCATGGTCAACGTGACCAATTGTACCAATGTTACAATGCGGCTTATTCCGCTCAAACTTTTCCTTTGCCATTTTAATACCCTTATAAAATGAAATGCAAAAATAATTTCTCGCTTGACCCGAGTTATAAACCACAAGCCTCCAAAGCGTGCCGCTCTTTAGGTGAATTTGAAAACGCTTGCAAGTGGGCAAAACATAAGGAAATTACCCAATTTGTTTGCAAAAGCCACTATCAAGCAAAACCGTCAAAAAGCCCTGTCAAAGCGTCGGTTTTTGCGGTCAAACCTAATGAGGAGAATTTGGCAATTGTGCTTTGGTAAGATTCAGCAAAATAGGTGGTTGTCGCATCTTCGACAATTTGGGCCAGAAACCCTAAATCAAGCGATACGCGCGCAGTAGTTTCGACGCATTCGTCAGTTACAAAGCCACAAATAAACAAATATTCAATGCCCATGTTTTTTAATGTGCTTTCAAGTGCCGTTCCAGTAAAAGCGCCGCTTGCGGTTTTGGTGATTATAATTTCATCACTTAAGGGCTTAACTTGTTCCAAAAACTCGCACGCTTTATCGCCTGGTGGAAATGTCCAGCCCATTCGGCGGTGCAAAGCGCCGGTATCACGCGCATTTTTAGATAAAGACTGAATCTTAATATGTATTGGGACAATCCCTTTTTTACGCGCAGATTCAAGGAGCTTAGCGCAATTATTGAGCGCCGCTTCAAATCGTGCCTTGTAATCCTCAAGCGCCGCATTTACTGCCGCTTCATCAAGACCCGCCGCAATTGCTTTATTGGCTAAATGTGAAGGCTCAGCTAGATGTTGAATATCAATTAATAATAGTGCGATATTGTCCTTATTGATCGATGGCGGTGGCTTTGCATTGGCATAGGAAACCATCAAAACGTCCATCAGTGATATATTCGCCTCAGCCATTATCGCCTCCAATATTACCAAACGGATTTTTCAATGCATCATCAATGATCGAATGTCCCTTTTCGGTTAAAAGTCCGCTGATTGCGGTTTTATAGACCTGCTCAATAAGGAATTTATCGTTCTTTAGGCGCGGCGCAAAAAACTCGATTGAATTTACCATATACATAGTCGCAAGCCCCAAAGATGCCGATTGCAAAAAAGTTAGTGCAACTTCCATATCGCCGTCTTTTAAGTAACCGTCCTTCACCGCCTGAAGATAAGTGCTATTAACAGTATCAACAGTGACGTCGCGTTGTTTGACATAAGTTTTTGAAGAAAGAATTTCGGCGGTTTCCAAATTTTTCATAAGCATGAAAAAGCCTGGAAATTCGCGCGAAAACGCTACATAGGCGAAGCCGATGGCAATCAATTTATGCAAAGAAGTATCGGAACATTTTTGAAGCGCAAAATCGCGAAATTTCTTTTGAATCCTATAACCCTGAATAGCAGTCTCGACCAACAAAGCCTGTTTCGATTCAAAATGGCGATAAATAGCCGGAACCGATGTATTCACCATTGCCGCGACTTCTTTGAGTTGGAAATCAACTGAATGGTATTTTTCAATCAATTTCGCGACCGAATTAATTATTGATTGCGCCAAATCCCCGTGATGATAGGCTGCCTTTCTTTTGATTTGCCTTTTTTCAATCTTTAATTCTAAGTTGGGCGCGTCCATGATTATGGCCTTTTCAAATGGCAAAAACTCACTTAAGTATTTCAAGAATACAGCTTTTGAAAATCACTTGACAAAATCCGTGTTTATGCGATTACATAATGTTAACACAATTAACTTTGCAAATGCAATGATTATTTTGGGAGGGAAAAAAATGAAATTTACCAAAAATGCGTCCATAGTGCGACATTCGCTGAAGCCTATGCTTTGTCTATCCGCAAGCGCCTTAACACTTGGCCTGTTTGTAAGTCCGACGATTGCGGTTTCTGAAGAAAAGAAAGTCGAACAAGAAGAAATCATAATCACCGCCACGCGCCGCAGTGAGAAACTTTCAGACGTGCCAATCGCAATTTCGGTTGTTGGCGCAAAAGACATTGAACAGACCGGCATTCGCGAACTTTCGCAAGTTACTGGTTATATTCCAAACGTTCAAGTTACGCAGCATACTGATTTCCGCTCCGCTGTTGTTATTCGTGGTGTTGGCTCTAACTCTCGCAATATCGGGTTTGATTCGCGCGTCGGTGTTTATGTTGACGGCATTTATATGGGGCAATCCCCTGCAATTAACCAGGAATTGCTTGACCTTGCCCGTGTTGAAGTTCTTCGTGGTCCGCAGGGCATGTTATTTGGTAAGAATAACGTCGCAGGCGCAATCAGCCTTGTCACCGCAAAACCAAATGATATTGCAGGTGGTCGCGTGGTTGCAAGCATTGGTAATTATGACCATCGCGAAATCAAAGGATTTTATAACCTTCCTTTATCCACCGATACTGCTTTCAAATTTGCGGTATCAAAAACCAATACTGACGGTTATGTTTTGAATAGCGTCACAAACAATATGCTCAATTCCAAAGACGTATTAGCAGGCCGCATTCAATTCCGTTCAAAACTTAGTGACAAGGTTGAAATCAATGCCTCTGTCGATGGCTTAAAAGCCGACAATCTTATTTTGGTTGGTGAGCCTTTGACAGATATGCTTGGCACACGAAGTGTTCCAATTAATCCCGAACCGAATGTTGTTGCTTTCTCTGCTGACCCGCATGAAGATCGCAATATTTGGGGTGCGTCGTTTGATATTGAATATTTGCTTGATAATGGCTTCACATTCAAATCAATCACCGGTTATCGTGACACTGATGCGAAATATACAAACCAAACCGATTATTCGCCGGTTCCGATTATTTCCATCGATTATACCGACCAATTCAAACAAACCACCCAAGAATTCCAGCTTATTTCACCGCGCGATCAAAAATTCACGCAAATGGTTGGTGTCTATTTCTATTCCCAAGATGCCCATACTTCGCGTGACGTGATTTTGGGTGCAAATTTGCATGAGAATTTTATTCTTCCTGTTGTTGTTCCAAACCCTGCCCTTGCGCCTTTATTCACGGCTTTGGGATGGGATAAGAACAATCTAAATGCAGCGCAAATCGCCTTTGTTTCATCTTATGTCGGTTTCGGCCCAGAAGGATCAAAGGTCTTTAATATTGGTGATGTTAGCACCGAAAGCAGCTCGATTTATTTCAATGGTGGTTATGATTATGACACACACCTAAGCTATGGGTTCGGTGCACGTTTTTCGACCGAAAAGAAACAAGTGAATTGGTTGTTAGACGGTCGTAATTCCGGCTTGTTTGCGATTGGTTCGACCAATAAGGACTCTAGTGGTGTTCCGCATCCTATGAATAACGAACGCACCGATAATTTCTTATCGCCAGCTTTAAGTGTTACTTATAAAACCGATGGTGGCACAAATTATTATGCGAAATATTCCACCGCATACAAAAGTGGCGGTTTCAACCTAGATTATATTAATGCCAATGAATTAGCGGCGAATACTGGCCTTGAATTCGACAAAGAAACTGTCAAATCCTATGAAGTTGGTATGAAAGGTCGTTATTTCGATAACAGACTGTCTCTAAATCTTGCTGCCTTTATCGCCGATTATGATAATTATCAGGTCAATCAATTTGTTGATTTGGGTGGCGGTCGCACATCAATCCGCATCACCAATGCTGCAAAAGTGAAAACCAAAGGTCTTGAAGCTGAATTCAGCTTCAAAGCAACACAAGATTGGGCTTTCAATGGCTCAATCGGCCTATTGGAAGGCACTTATGATAGTTTCCCTGGTGGTGGAACCGCAGGTGCTGATGCATCGGGCAAAAAATTGGCGGCACCTGAACAAACCGCAAGCCTTAGTGCCATTTATACCCATACTATGGAGGGTTCGGGCATTAAAATAATCGGTCGTTTGGATGCCAATTATTCGAGCGATTATTTCACAACCCCTGATAATACCAAAACCGTCACCGTTAGAAGCGGTGAGAAAATTCCATTTGGTTATATGCCGGAGCAAACTATTGTTAATGGTCGCGTTGGTTTCAACACCGCCAATGATAAAATGGGCGTTTTCCTTTGGGTCAAAAACCTAACCGATTCCGACAATATTGTTGACGGCTTTAGGGATTTCTTCGGCACAATCGTTCAACACCAAATGCGTCCGCGCACTTATGGTCTTGAAGTGAAGTATAATTTCTAGTTTTTTCCCTGTAAGAGGCCATGATAATTTCATGGCCTCTTTTTTTGAGGTGATTTATGGAAACCATACATCTGAAAAATACCGATATTGAAATAAATTACGAGTTAGTGGGCAATGGCCAGAAAACCTTGGTCTTTGTCCATGGCAATTCGTCCTGCAAAGAGGCATTTGCTGCACAAATGGCCAAATTTGCTGCTGGGGAATATTCGGTTTTGGCATTTGATTTGCCGGGGCACGGTTCGTCTGCCAATGCGACTAATCCTGAAAAAACCTATAATATGCCGTCTTATGCGCAATTATGTGCCGAATTAATCAAGGCGCTTGGTATCAAGGAACATATTATTGTCGGCTGGTCATTGGGCGGCAATAGTGCCCTTGAAATGGCGGGGAATGATAATGTCGCGCCCGACAATGATTTGAAAGGTATATTCATTTTTGGTGCGCCGCCAGTAGGCCCAGGTCCTGAAAACCTACAAGATGCCTATTTACCCGCAACCTTTGCCTCCGCAGTTGGCGAGGCCGAAGCGAGTGACGAACAAATAAAGCAATATGTGCAAATGGTATATGGCACTTTAGACCCAATGCCCCAAGTCTTGATTGACGCCGCAAAACGCGCCGATGGTTTGGCACGAATGTATATGGTGCAACATTGGATTGGCGGGGTTTCAGGACATAAACAGATTGACACAATTGCCAATTGGGAAAAGCCGATTGCGGTTTTGCATGGTGTTCAAGATCCGTTTGTCTCCCTTCCCTATCTTAAATCTGCACCTTGGAAAAACTTATGGCGGGGGCAGGTTTTTGAAATGGATTGCGGTCACGCGCCATTTGCCGAAATGCCCGATGACTTCAATGCCTATCTTGCGGATTTCGCAAAAGACGTTTTTTGATGGAATATTTTTCAAATTCATACCAAGAAGCCCGCGAAAAATTTTTGATCGCGGCGCGCGAAAAAGGTTTTTCGATTGAAACTTTTATCCACCCTATGCGCACACAAAATGGCGGCGAATTGGCAATGGATGTTGCTTTTTTGGGCGAAATTGGCGCACCAAAGACCCTTTGGTTTTCGTGCGGCACGCATGGACTTGAGGGTGCGGCAGGTTCGGCGACTATATTGCAATGGCTCGATGGATTTGACGCTAAATTGCCACCCGATACCAATATTATTATTGTTCACGCGATTAATCCATATGGCTGGGAATATGCCAACCGTGGCAATGAAGACGGGATAGATTTGAACCGCAATTGCCTTTTGGATTTCGAGGCAAGGCCGCAAAATCCGGCTTATGAAGACATTCATCGTATATTGTTAGAAGCCAGGCCCGATGAAGCGGGACTTGATAAATTCATCGCCCAATTCGGGCAAATTGCCGCTGAAAAGGGCTATAACCACGTTGTGAATGGCGTAACCGCGGGTCAATATGAATATGCAAATGGCTTAAGTTTTGGCGGTTTTGAGCAGTCTTGGTCAATCAAAACTCTTGTAAAAATTGCCGACAAATATTTGGCGCAAGTCAAGAAATTAGTTTTAATTGATTGGCACACCGGAATTGGCACTTATGGCCTGCCCCTATTCATTCTTGATGCCAAAAAGGGCGCAAAGGCCTTTGAATGGGCGCAAAAAACCTGGCCCGAAGAGGCAATATACTCAGACGATATGATTGAAGGTGCCGAGGTAAAATATTCGGGCCTTATCACCGAAGGATTGAGTAAATATATCACCGCAAAATCAGGCGCGGAAATTATCGCAATGGCAATCGAATGGGGCACTTATGAAGTCAATAAAATGGTGCAAGCATTGGTTATGGACAATTGGCGCCATAATAATCGCGACCATTGTGACACCGAATTAATTGAGAATGTCAAATCCCGACTTATCGAACGCTTTTACCCAAGCGACCCTAAGTGGCGAAATTCAGTTTACGAACGGGCGCCGAAGATTTATGAAAACGCCATAAGGGGTCTTAAATTATTGTAGATTTGCCGCCATATTCTTGCCTTAATTCTAAAACAATCCTAATTTTCGCGGTCATAGAGGATGATATGCGTGGAGAAATTACATGGCGGAAACTGGAAAACTTGGGCTTTGTTTTTTATTATGTATTTGCGCTAGTTCGTCCTCGGCAATAGCACAAACCACACCTTCACCGGGACTTAGCCTCAATCAACAGAGCTTGAACGACTTAGACAATTGCAATTATATTCTTGCTGACAAAATTTGCACTACTTATCTTGGCAAAACAAAAGAAGAAATAATTGCAATGTTAGGAAAGCCGACCGAAGATTATTTGGTTTATGAAAATCTTGGTGTGTCATTCAGCGACGGAAGAACGGGGACAATATCAGAAGTGATTTTTACCTCGCAAATGCAAAATAATTCAAAGATTGACAAAAAGTTTATCAAACAACCCGCTCAAAAACTTCCGTGGGGTGCAAGCAAAAAAGACACAATCGCCTTTGTTGGCAAACCGCTTTTAGAGAAGGAATATGAAAATATAGGTAAACACTCGCTTGTCTATCAATCTGGGGTTATTAGTTTTAAGAATGATAAATTGTATGAAATATATTTTGCGAAGAGTTCCGACATAAATTCTATGTTTGGCCTAAACAATAAACCCGCGCCCACACCTGCAAAACCACCGACCACAGTCAAAACCCTCGCAACAAAAGCCATTATCGATGAGGGTTGGGGCGTTCATCTATCGGTGGTTAACAAGGTTAAAAAGGCCAATGAAATCATAGATGAATATAATAAGAATTTGTATATCTATACTCATGCTTTCACAGCCAAAGGCTATGAAATGCAACAGCAAGCCGCAAAACTAAGATCAGAAGCACGTAAAGCAATTTATGATTTTTTTAAGAGCACTGAAAATATTGAGCTTCCGTCTGACCTTTTGATGAAGCTTAATGAGGATATGTCAAAACTGAACGCGAATTAAATCGTAATTGGAAGATAATTCCTAAATAGAATATTTATCCGAACCGCTTTGTATCTTGTGGTTTTCTATTCAAAAGACTTCTTATAAAAGGAAATAATGATGGACACCTTTTACAAATTTGTTGCGGCATCAACAATAATTTTTGCTTCGCCATTGGCGAATGCCCAAACCGCACCGGCCCCTGGACTTAGCCTTAGTCAACAAAGCCTGAAGGATTTAGGCACTTGCAATTATATTCTTAGCGACCAGATTTGCATTTCATATCTCAACAAAAC
Source organism: Hyphomonadaceae bacterium (assembly GCA_041917055.1). Lineage (GTDB taxonomy): Bacteria > Pseudomonadota > Alphaproteobacteria > Caulobacterales > Aquidulcibacteraceae > Pseudaquidulcibacter. Next base: position 952 of record JAYRYJ010000028.1, on the reverse strand, counting down.
TGAAGACGAAATCATAGTCATGTTTGGAACTCCGACCATGAAAGTCGGTGATACTATGGTTTATTCGGGGCTTGGCGTTAATTTCATTTTGAGTAATGGTAAAGTAAGGCTCGCGGTTTTTTCCGCACAAATGTATTACAATTCTCTCATAGAAAACAGGTTTATCAGACGCCCAGGCGAAAGTCTTTTTTGGGGCGCGAATATGACTGATACAATTGCATTATTGGGAAAACCCCTCGCCGAGAAAGATTTTGCACACTTAGATACACGTGTGCTTGTTTATTCCGACAAACTGATTAGCTTCAAGAACAATCAGCTAAATGAAATTTATTATGCAACCGATGCCCATATCAAATCTTATATAGGCTGGGACAATACACCTGCGCCGCCTTTGAAACCAACGCCGCCGCCTAGCAAGCAAATTGCAACCCAAGCAATAGTTGACGAAGGTGTGAAAGTCCATGAATTAGTTTTGGTCAAGACCAAAAAGGCCAATGCGCTTGTCAAAGAATATAATGAAAATATGTATCTTCGTGAACAAATTTTCGTAGGCAAAGGCTTGGCGATGAAAGAGCAAATCTCGACACTGCGATCAGATGCGCGAAAGGCGATTAATGATTATTTTAAGAAATATGAAAATGTTGCACTTCCGTCTGAACTGGTCGAAAGATTGAATGACGATTTGTCAAAACTAAATGGGCAGCAATAAAGTTGGGAGATTAATTGATTGTCGGGTGTAATATTCCAAAATATGCAGAATAGAATTAGTTCTGTAATTTTCATCGCTAGTATTTGTCTTCCTTCAATTTCAAGCGCTAAACCTGTCGCTGAAATCAAAACCATTGAGCGCGCGGCTGCATTGCAAGATTGCCGCAATATTATGCAAGACATTGGGTGCGAGGTTTTTATTGGCCTCGATAAAAAGGAAATCTATGCCTTAATGGGGCCGCCA
>JAYRYJ010000027.1:0-9218 GCA_041917055.1 Hyphomonadaceae bacterium | reverse complement strand
CTGCATTGGAGAAAAATTTGAGTGATGCCGAATTGCTCTATTCATCACCAACATCAATTTGGGAAGCTACGATTGCAATCTCACGCGTCAAAGACTTCTCAATAGCATTTTCCAATGAAATCGTCGCAGAGTTTTGCGATATGTATGAAATACAAATTGTGCCTATTGACGAAAACATAGGAAACCTTGCCATTGCCGCATTTGCAAAATATGGGAAAGGTCGCCATAAAGCCAAATTGAATTTCGGCGATTGTTTTTCATATGCTTGTGCCAAATATTTGAATGTCGGTTTGATTTATGTTGGCGATGATTTTGATCAGACAGACTTAGCGCAAAAATGACGCGTGTTTTCAGTCAAAACCGAAAACACGCGCTCTTTGAATTCGTCATTAAGAGATTAGATGAGCCCCTTATCCTTATAAACTCTTTCCAAAACATCTAGCGGAACGGCACCTGCCAAAAGGCCGGTATCGTGGAAGGTTTTGAAAGAGAAATTATCGCCCATTTTTGCCATCATGGCTTTGCGGATTTTAAGCCATTGGATTTTGCCAATCATATATGACAATGCCTGACCCGGCCAAACGCAATAGCGCTCAATTTCGGTGGTTGCCGCTGAAACTTGGTCGCCAGTAACATCGGCCATATATTTAATGGCTCTTTCGCGTGACCATTTTTTGGAATGCATTCCGGTATCAACAACCAAACGTACCGCGCGGAATAAAGCGTCATGATAAAAGCCCGCTTTGCCGAATGGGTCATTTTCATACATTCCCATTTCATTTGCCAATTCCTCAGTATAAAGTGCCCAACCTTCAGTATAGGCGCCAAAACCTTGAATTTTGCGCAACATTGGCAAATCCGCCTCTTGTTGAATTGAAATTTGGAAATGGTGCCCGGGGACTGCCTCATGGAAGGTCAAGGTTTTCAATAACCAACGCGGCTGTTCAGAAGTATCGCGCAGATTGATATAATAAGCGCCCGGGCGTTTTCCGTCCAAAGTGCCCGCATTATAATAACCGCCCGGCGCACCTGCTTCAATTTCTTTTGGAACGCGCTTAATGTCACATCCTGCTTTAGGAAGAACATTGAAATAATCGGGAACTTTTTTGTAAACCTCTGCGACTTGTTTGTTCAAATCCGCGAGCAATAATTCTTTCCCCGCATCATTATTCGGATAATGCTGTTTCGGGTCATTATTAAGTGCCGCCATGCGTTTTCCGGTTGAACCCTTTGTCATGCCTTGGGAACGCAGAATTTCATCGATTTTTGAGCTCAGTTCCTTAACTTTTTCCAAGCCCAATTGATGAATTTCATCAGGCGTCATGGATGTCGTGGTCCAATATTTGGCGGCATGCGCGTAACGTTCGGCCCCTTGTGGCAGGCGCCAGATGCCCGCTGCATGGCTTGCACCTTTCAATTTGCTTTCAAGGGCAGATCTTTGCGCAATTAATGCCTCGCGAATTTCGCCTGTGACGATTTTTTTCGCTTGGCTTTCCCAATCGCCATCAATATTGGCGGCTTTGGTGCGCCTTACAAGTGAATTGACAAGGCTTAAATCGGAATCTTTGGTTTTCAACATTCCGTTCAAAAGACCGATTGCCCGTTTCAAAACAAAATCGGGTGGCGTAAGGCCAATTGCGCAATCATCTTTGAAATTTTTGGTTTCTTCATTCAGGATTTTTCCATATTCCTGAAGTCGTGACACATAGGCATCAGCATCATCTTTGGTCTCAATCGAATGCATTGAATCAAGGAAATCGGGTGTCGATTGATAAGAGCCGGTCAATTGCGAAATCACATAGGGATTGCCCATGCCTTTGAATTTCTCATTGCCTTTGATTTGATGTTCGGTGTCCCATACGATCGAATCATAATTCACTTTTTCGCTATCGCTAAGTGAGTTGCGGTCAACAGCTTTGAATTCTGCCAAAGTTGATTTCAATAATTCTAATTGCTTTGCTTGGGTCTCTTTGGTTTGGTGATCCAATTTGGATTTTTGGTGCGCCAAAGCGCCATTATCAAGTCCCAAAGCCGTGCAAAATGATGGCGACAAATTTAAAAGATTTTTAAAACCATTGTCGAACGCTGTTGCTAATTGCGCGCTTGCGCCAGTTTCACCGGCTATCACCGATTTCGCAGAACCCATTAATCCGAAAAGCGCAAGGCTCGAACCGGTTTTCAAAATATCGCGACGATTTAACATATTTCCCCCTGAAAAAATTTAAGCCTTCATTCATTACGAATTTCATCGTTTGGCAAGGCGTGACGCGCGATTATTGAGGAAATTTAATGTTGCCGCGCAAAAGCCGCCATTTTTCCCTCAAGAATTGAAATCAGGTGCACGGAATTTTTTGGCGTGCTATTTGCATAAAGGGACGAAAATGTTTTTTTACAGGAATAATATGACAAAGCGCCATATTTTATGCACTTTCCTTGCCCTTATTGCATTTGCAAATCCGGTTTTGGCACAAAATACTAATCCGGTTTTAGAAGAAGATAATGCCATGCTTGACCCTCAAGGGTTTGAAGTTGCGCTTCTATGTACTTCGGCACTGCAAATCACAACACTCGCCGCACCTAATTGGGCAAATGAACCCGCAATTGCCAGCGCGAGCAATTTGTGGCTTGCACGATTACAAGAAATCGCGCCTGAAAATGGCGTTCCGGTATCTCAGTTAAATGAAACCATTACCGCGAAAATGCGCGAATTGACCAATGAATCATTAAAGAACCCGCAATATTTAAACAATCTGGCGTTTGAATGCGCCATTAATTCGCCTTCATAGATTAATTGCCCTATTGAATAAGGTATGACCCTAGAAATTGGTCCACTAAAAATTATCTATTACGATAACGACATTATTATTGTCGATAAACCTTCGGGGCTTTTAAGTGTGCCAGGTAAGGCAGAAGACAATAAGGATTGCGTGGAATTGCGCGCGCAAAATATTTTTAAAGACGCACGAATTGTTCACCGCATAGATCTTTCAACATCGGGCCTTTTGTTACTTGCGCGCGGCATAGAAAATTTGCGCATTCTGTCAAAGGCCTTTGAGACAAGAAAAGTTTCAAAAAAATATATTGCACTTTTGCATGGGCGTTTGGAAAAAGATAGAGGCACAATTGAAGCGCCGATTATTACCGATTGGCCCAATCGCCCTCGCCAAATAGTGGATTTTGAGCGTGGTCGCCACGCAACTACCCATTATAAAGTTCTATCACAAAATAGCGAAAATACGCGTGTCGAATTTACGCCAATAACAGGTCGTAGCCATCAATTGCGGGTTCATTCAATTCATATCGGACATGCGATTTGTGGGGATCATTTTTATATTGGTGAAGATGAATTTCCGCGCCTGTGCCTTCACGCGGCATTCCTAAGTTTTGAACATCCGCGCACCAAAAAAGAAATTTGTTTTGAAAGCCCTGCGCCCTTTTGATAAAAGAAAGAATGGGCGAAATAATAGATCTTAGGCGTATCAAAAAACAAAAAGCGCGCGACGCAAATGAAAAAATTGCCGCCGAAAATCGCATAAAATTCGGAACTCCAAAACACTTACGAAATGTTACAAAGGCGCAAAACAAATTGGAACAAATGAAATTGGACGGGCATAAATTAAAAGATGAATAATCTGATCAAACGATCTTTCACTTTAAACGGCCATCGCACTTCTATTGCGCTGGAGGTGGAATTTTGGGATTGCCTTGGTGAATGCGCGCATGAAAGTGGTCTTAGCTTCCCGCAATTCATTGCCAGGATTGACGAAAATCGCGGTGAAAGGCCCCTTGCAAGTGCATTGCGCGTCTATTGCATTAAAGAAAATTGAGTTGGTTATTTGACGAAACGGGATAGAATGCGCACCATGAAAAAATCAAACCTAATCGCCAAAGTTTTTATTGCGTCAATTTGCGCATTTCCACTCGCGTCCCATGCGCAAAGCACATTGCCGGAGGTGCCGGACGATTTGTGGCAATATTCGCCGACTGTTGAAACATCAATATCGAAAACCGCCAAATTGGGCGATTTTGAAATTGTTTTTGAAAAAACCACACTTGCCGATGTCGCAAAAACCGTTGGGACTGGAAAAATTATAGAGGGCGATGTCGAAAATACACTTTGCTATCTTATGGCAAGTGACGCCAAAAACGACATTCAATTACGCATTTCATCAGGCGAAAACTCGGGCCTAGAAATAATTGATGCCATTGATTTGTCTTATGTTTCCAAGACGAAGCCGCCAAAAAATTGTGTCAAATTACCTGCAAAATTCCTTCCTGCTAGCTTTGATCGTGGGCTTAAACTTGGGATTGATGATGCAAATGTAAAACTTCTTTATGGCAATCCTTCAGGAAAAGTTGGCAATTGGGTTATTTATTCCCATACCCATATGGTCGATGACGCAGAAGAAACCGGAACAATCACAATTCGTTATAATAAGGGAAAAGCCGATTATATCGGGCTTGTAAAAACCACATCGGAATAAAACGAATCGCAATATTCCAAATCTATGATGCATCCCGACATTATTTATCAAAACCTATTGCGCGATATTTTGACTAATGGACAAAAACGCGAAGATCGCACCGGTGTTGGCACAATCGGGGTTTTTGGGCGGCAAATGCGTTTCGATTTGGCGGCGGGGTTTCCGCTTTTGACAACAAAGAAACTATTCACAAAGGCGATTTTTGTTGAATTATTGTGGTTTTTGCGTGGACTTACTAATGTTAAATGGCTGCAAGAACGTGGCTGCACAATTTGGGACGAATGGGCCGATATTAATGGCGAACTTGGCCCTGTCTATGGCAAACAATGGCGTTCATGGGTCGCGCCAAATGGTGAAAGCATTGATCAGATTAAAAAATTGATTGATGGAATTAAAACCAACCCGTTTTCGCGCCGCCATATTGTTAGTGCATGGAACCCCGCCGATGTCGATAATATGGCATTGCCGCCGTGCCATTGCTTGTTTCAGTTTTATGTTTCACCCGACAAAAAACTTTCGTGCCAATTATACCAACGTTCGGCAGATGTGTTTTTGGGCGTGCCGTTTAATATCGCCTCTTATGCTTTATTAACTCACATGATTGCACAAATTTGTGATTTGGAAGTGGGCGAATTTGTCCATACTTTGGGTGATGCCCATATTTATTCCAATCATTTGGAACAAGTGAATCAGCAATTGGCGAATGAGCCATATGAATTGCCAAAACTTTGGCTTAACCCCGAAATCCGCGAAATTGATGCTTTTGAACTATCTGATATTCGCGTGGAAAACTATGTTTCCCACGCAACTATCAAAGCGCCGATTGCGGTTTAGACATGCAACGCCCAGCCATCGACGGCCATTGCGGCTTCTTTTACTGCCTCTGACATTGTTGGGTGTGCGTGGCATGTGCGGGCGATGTCTTCGGCACTCGCGCCAAAGGCGATAGCAAGGCCTGCCTCAGCAATCATTTCACCGACGCCGGTTCCCATCATATGTACGCCAAGAATTTTATGGGTGTTTTTATCTTCAAGGATTTTGACCAAACCATCGGCCTCGCCATTTGCGCGTGCGCGCGAGTTTGCCATGAATGGGAATTTGCCGACTTTGTATTCAACACCTGCGGCTTTTAATTCTTCTTCGGTTTTGCCAACGCCTGCAACTTCAGGATTAGTGTAAATAACGCCCGGAATATTGTTATAATCGACATGGCCCGCTTTGCCCGCAATCATTTCGGCAACTGCGACGCCCTCTTCTTCGGCTTTGTGCGCAAGCATTGGTCCATGGGTGGCATCACCAATTACCCAAACCCCATCGACATTGGTTTTCAAATGATGATTAGGAATAAAGCCACGCGCGTCTTTTTCAACACCTGCATTTTCAAGGCCAAGACCATCAGTGTAAGGGCGGCGACCCACCGCAACCAAAACCACATCGACATTTAGTTCGGTGCCATCACCACCAGCTGCTGGTTCAAACTTAAGTTTCACGCCTTTTTTATCGGCAATTGCAGAAGTAACTTTTTTGCCAAGCTCAAATTTCATGCCTTGTTTGGTCAAAGATTTTTGCAAGGCTTTGGCAATTTCCAAATCAACGCCCGGGGTTATACGATCAAGATATTCAATGACCGTAACCTCGGCACCAAGGCGGCGCCAAACCGAACCTAATTCAAGGCCAATAACCCCCGCACCGATTACCACCATTTTAGAAGGCACTTTCTTCAAATCCAATGCGCCGGTTGATGAAATGATTTTTTCTTCATCAATTTTAATATCGCCCAATGGTGAAACCTCAGATCCGGTGGCGATTACAATGTTTTTGGTTTCGATTTCACTGATTGTGCCGTCTTCAAGCGTAGCAGTAACTTTATTCTTACCCTCAATTTTGCCAAAACCTTTGAGATAGGTGACTTTGTTCTTTTTCATAAGAAATTCAATGCCTTTGGTAAGGCCGTCAACGACACTATCTTTGTTGGCAAGCATTTTTTCGAGATTTAATTTTACGCCCGAAACTTCGACTCCGAAATCGGCATATTGATGGCTGGCGGCTTCAAATGCGTGGGAGGAATGCAAAAGCGCTTTGGAAGGAATGCAGCCTACATTAAGGCATGTGCCACCCAGCTTGCCGCGTTTTTCGATGATTGCGGTTTTCAAACCCAATTGTCCGCAACGAATTGCGCAAACATAACCACCCGGGCCACCGCCAATAATCACAACATCAAATTGTTCCGCCATTCTCTGCTCCAAAATCTAATGCTGCGTGTATAAAGAAATTGCGAAAATTTCCCAATAGGAAATGCGCAGTTTTTCAACGCATGACCGCTATGCTTTGGTATTATTTGTCATGCCGAATTGCCGCTTTGCAAAATCCTGCAAATAAAAAAATATCAGCGCTTAAGTATTTGTTAAGTAAATGAAAAATATTTACATTCAAAAATGTCGCAAAAAAGTCTTTACAAAATATTAATTCGCTAATAATCTAATAATCTTGTGCGTAGTGCTTTTTTGGTTGCGTCATTATTTGCCAATATTTACCCTGTTAATAGTCGCAATTGATATTGCGGTGTAAATATTTGTGCGTTTTTATCACAATTTTTGAAATTGCCAAGCGCTTTTGGCAATTTACTTGTGGACAGGGATTGAATCCTTATTCGCTGTTTTTGGCAAGCATTATTTTCCCGCTTTTTGCGGGCGATTTTGTGCGCCTTTTTGAAACTTAAACAGAAGGAAAAGTGGGCAGAATGCAAAACGTAATAAAATTTCCGACCAAACCCAAAACCTATGACGGAATTTTATTGGGTAAAGAAACCGAAACAGTGCAAAAATCGGCAATCGGTTTCCATAATTTCGATAATTCGCAATCAAGCGAAAAATCTGGTCAATTCATAATTGATGAAGATGAGGGGCACACTTTAGTGATTGCGCCGACCGGCGCGGGTAAAGGGCGCAATATTATTATACCTAACCTTTTATCTCATTCCGCGTCGGTAATTGTTATTGACCCTAAAGGCGAAAATGCACGGCAAACCGCGCGCTTTCGCAAAGAAATCGGGCATGAAATTGTTATTATCGATCCGTTCAATTGTGCGCGCCGCGAACTTGAGAAGCAAGGCTTAACAGTAAATGGCGCGCTAAATCCTTTTGATATTTTAGATCCTAATGATGAGAATTTCGAAGGCGATTGCGCAACATTTGCAAAGCAAATAACCGGCGGTCAAAAAAGTCTATTGGATGGCTTTTGGGATAATTTAGGTGAAGAATTTCTAGTCAGCCTAATTGCCTATGTCGCGACTTTCGAGCCAAAGGAAAATCGAAATCTTGCGCGAGTGTCGCAATTATTAAACTTTGACGATGTTGATTATAATATCGCTGTCATTGCCGACAGGCCAGAAGTGAGAAATAATCAATTCATTTATCAGGGCCTATCCAATTACTTAAATCACGAACGCGAAAAAGTGAGGCCATCGGTCCGTTCAACCGCCGTTCAACATTTAGCCCCGTTTTCTTGTAGTGGCATCAAGAAAGCGATTGCAAATACCAGCTTCGATATCGAAAAACTAAAAAAGGGTGGGAAAATCACAATTTATCTAGTAATGCAACCTGACAAATTAGAGGCTTTTAACAGCGTATTAAGGGTTTGGATTGCGGTATTAAACTCAATTATTACCAGGCGCGAGGAAGCGCCAGACCAGAAGACACTGTTTATACTTGACGAATTGGCGCAATTGCATCCGTTCCCGCTATTGAGACCTCTTGTAACATTGATGCGCGGGTATGGCATGCGCTGTATGTTGTTCTTACAAGAGGCTTCTCAACTACACCGAATGTATCGTGACGATTATAAGACCATCATATCGAATTGCACAAATCTCGTGACTTTTGGAATGTCAAATTACACAATGGCAAAAGATATGGCGGAATTATTGGGGGATAAGACGACGGACGAATTATTTGATATGCCCGACAATGTTCTTTGCTTGCGTCAGCATCGTAAACGCTCTCGCTTTGTTGAAAGAATTGACTATCTAAACGACCCGTTTTTCGCAGATCGCTTTCCGAAAAACCGTATGTATAAATAGACCCATTAACGAAAATTTGCAGTAAAACTGCACCGAAAAACATTAGTGCTAAATTTGCTTTAACGAATCTCGTGCATTTTTAACAAAAATAAAAATGGCACTCTTTTGGGTGCAATGGGTAGTAAGGGTCAATTAATGGCGGGCGATTTAAGTCTTGCGCATATTCCGTCTTGTGTTGCAATATTCGATAAAGATATGCGATTCATAGATTTTAGCCATTGTTTGGCAAAATCCTTGGGTATTGAGAATGATAATGGCTTAGTCGGTCATTCATTGGCGCATTTTATTCCCGATGGCGATGGTGCATTAAAAATTCTCGCCGAAGGTCTTAATTTGGCGCATGGCGTTTTCGAAACACGCATGAATCTCAAAAATAATGACGAAACCCACGCATATTTTGCGCGTTTCACGCATTCGAAAACCGAAATAGGTCAAGACAGGATTTATGCCGGTTTCGAATTAGCAAGCAAAGTTACAAATGGATGTTCTATGTCGCGCGACTTGGCGACTGATTTGCGCAATTCCAAGAATTTCGACGAAATGCGTCCGCTTTTACAGATTATGGAAGCGACAAATTCGACGATTTGGGAATATGATTTTTCGCGCAAGTCGATTGATTTGCAAAATTCTTTTTTGAAATTTCTGCGTGTGACGTC
>JAYRYJ010000026.1:0-9535 GCA_041917055.1 Hyphomonadaceae bacterium | reverse complement strand
GATGAAACAGCGAATGAATTATTGCACCAAAACCGCGATTTTTCGCATTCAGAATTGCAATTATTCGGGCAGATTTTTGCAAAACTTTATGAATTCACGCACGAAGAAACCAAATTTCAATTGGCGAATACTATCGCGATGTCCGATTGGGCGCCTTTGCCTTTGGTGCGCGCAATCGCAATGGATCACGAAGGATTGGCGGGGCCAGTATTGAGTTTTTCGCCTGTAATTACAGATGAAATCCTGTGCGAAGTCGCGAAAACCAATTCCCTAAGTCACCAATTGAGAATTGCAGATAGACCGCATATAGGTGAGACGGTTACAACAGCTTTGGTGGATGCTGAGAACTTAAAAATTATCGAAACTCTAAGCAAAAACGCAACGGCAAAAATCAATACCGATGCCTTTGACAAAGTCCTCGAAATCGCAAAGAATGCGCCGAATGTTATTAACGCTTTTGCTTCACGCAAAGATGTTTCACCAATATTTTTACAAAGGGCCGCTGATTTAGGCGCGTCGAATGCAAAGAGCATTTTGCTAAATTCCGGTGCCAATACTTATTCGGCAAAGCCCAACACTGAAATTCCATCTTTCAAGGACAAATTAAGTGGCATAAACGCCGAATTTGACCCAAGATATATACGTGACCTAATTCATATTGGCGACAAGCCCGGTCTGTTAAGAATTTTCTCGCAACACTTAAATATGCCGCCAAATCAAATCGGTGCGATTTTTGCGCGAAATAAAATCGAACATTATGCCTTGTTATCGCGTTCAATTGGCCTAGACCCAAATAATGTTGAGGAATTGGCAAACCTGATGTCGAATTTCACCTTCGAATGGCGTAGTGAGTTTAATAAAGCCATGATTTCGCTATGGATTAAATACTCACCGCATGCCGCACTGCAACAGTTTCTTCGCATTGCTTAGGTTAAAACCCTAATATATATGACTTTTATGGACATTGACGGCCAATTTGAAAAACTCTGTTTCGTTGCAAGCCGCAAGCCTGAGGCGCAACAAGCCTTAATTCGACTAAAACATATTTACGGATCCTATCTTGAAAAAATGGCGAATATTATTGTCGCTTTGGGAGGCGACGGATTAATGCTTGAGGTCCTTCGTCGCCACATGGAAGATGGCATTCCGGTCTTTGGCCTTAATCAAGGAACAATCGGTTTTCTTATGAATGAATATTCCGAAGAAAACCTCCTCGAACGCATTCGCGCCGCAAATCCAGCAATCATTCACCCGTTAAAAATGGTGGCGACCGCAATTGATGGAACGTTACGCACTGAATTTGCCATAAATGAAGTGTCATTATTACGCCAAACCCACCAAACCGCGAAACTTTCAATTGAAGTCGATAGTAAGGAGCATATGCCGCAAATCGTTTGTGACGGCATAATTCTTTCGACTGCTGCTGGGTCCACTGCTTATAATCTTTCTGCCCATGGCCCAATTTTGCCATTGGGTTGCGGGCTTTTGGCACTAACACCAATAAGTGTTTTCAGACCAAGGCGTTGGCGCGGTGCATTATTGCGCGACACTTCTAAAGTAACAATCAATGTTTTGGAACCAAAATTAAGACCCGTCGCCGTTAGTGCCGATAATCACGAAATTCGTAATATTGCCAAAGTCGAAATTTCACTTGATACCTCAAAATCAATGGTGGTTTTATTTGATAAAGATCGTTCGTTGGACGATAGAATCCTTGCAGAACAGTTTGAACACTAATTAATGAGTGTACGACCTAAAATTAGAAATTTTTTGCTATTTTGGTAATAAAGCCTTAGCCCTTTCTTGCTAAATTGTCGCATATCACGGAGATTTTTATGAGTGCCGAACCTGCGCAAGTTTTTAACCCGCCTAATATGCTTAAATCGAAACTTGGCAATCGATTGAAAAGTTTTGATGCCGATGCAATTAAGCGTGCCGAAGCGGCACTTGCCGGAATGGCAAATCAATTTGGCGATTGGCTTAACGACGAATTGGCAAAATTAGAAGCGGCCCATAAAATCGTCTTAGCTGACACTTCAACTGATAAAGAAATGGAAGCGTTTTATCGCCATGCCCATGATTTAAAAGGCCTTGGCACGACTTATGGCTTTCCGATTGTTTCGCAATTTGCAGGTTCTTTGTGCCGCTTGATTGATAGTCCAGACGGTCGCGCCAAAGCGCCAAAATCACTTCTGAGTGCGCATGTCGCAGCAATTGGCGCAGCGGTTCGCCAAAATATTACGGACACTACCAATCCTATTGGTGCGGCGCTTTTGTCTGAATTGGTGACCCAAGTCGCCAAATACGGCAATCCAGTTTAATCAAAAATACCTCTAAAAAGAAACGCCCTAAAGGGCGTTTTTTTATGCGACTTCTTTTGATTCTTCTTTAGCCGGAGCTTTATGATCGAGCTTTTCGAGCAAATATTCCAAATCTTTTTCCGGTATAGATTGGAAACGGGTCAAAACTCTTTCAATCATACGCTTTTTAAAGCGGCTTCTGTCTTCAAAACTACCGTCAAATTCGGTTTCATGCAGAACATCAATCGCGGCACGGAAAGCCGGATAGAGATTAGGTGGCAATGCCGCGCGGTCAAAAATCGCACGAAGACCCAAATGCCCGCCATCATGCACCAAAAGCCAGGCTTTTTCATGCGGAATCCCTGCAAGTTCAGCCATTGAATATTCGACCAAGCGCACCTCACCTTGGCATAAAGCGCGCAGAACAAAACTTGGCGTTAGTTTACCATTCAAATTAAGCTGCTGCACATAGCGGCGCAAATCGCTTTGTAGTCCAGCCTGCGCAACCAAATCGACGGACGCACGTTCGCGCGTATTGGTCGAAATATCGATTGCCATTTGCGGCGGCAAAGCGTGTTTTTCGACCAAACGATCGAAAATAACACCGGTGAATTTTTGCGCAATTTTCTCGGCAACATTTAATGGCAAGATTGGACGTTCGACCATTGCTTCGGCCATTTCGTCATTGGTTGGGAAGCGATCAATCGCGCGCGACAGACCCTTTGGCGTAAAGGCCGCATTCAAATTATGCAATGCAACCGAAATCACACTTGGTATCGAATTTTCGCAAATCGCATCGGTAACCGTTTCCGATAAAGTATCGCGTTTGGCAATTGCCATTTGGCGCGCCGGTTCGCAGGCTTCAAGAATCTCAACCAAATCCTCATCGGTTAGGCTTGGGGAATATTCCAAAATCGGCAATGCGATTGATTCAATATCTTGGGCTAATTGAACAGCAACATCGTTAGGAAGATTATTTGAGGCTTTTAATGTGACCGCAAGCGCGCGCTTAACCCGTTCAGCAGCACCATCAACAACAAGGCGTAATATCTCTTCGGCAAAATGACGCTCAGAATCATCTAAATCTGCTGTATCAATTCGGCGGCATAATCTATAACAAGCAAGCGCCTTATCTTCATCAGACTCACCTTTTATGAGAGACCTGATGTCATCATCGGTAAGATTTACCCTTAAAGTGCTCACGCCCATTTGCCACCTTCAACCACGAAAAACCACGATTCGTCAAAGAAACACAGTGAACAAAACTGGTTAATGATTAGTTAGCAAAGGATTAACAATCTGCACCCAAAAATTGCCTATTTTTCGATTAATCCGACCAATTTTGCTTTCCACAGAGTTGCGGTAATTGCTGCGTGGCATTGCCCCATTGCAATAGATAAAACCCGTGTTTTTTCCAGTTCTTGTAAGATTGTTTCAATAGTAATTTCGTTTCTTAAAGCGACCCTCGTGCGCAATACGCCTACGCGCGCGAGAATGTTCACATTTGTTGACAAACGCGAAGCCGCAGAACGCGAGGCTTTGAAACCTGCGTCGATATAGGCTTGTTGTTGGGTTTTACCTTCGGCGATCGATTGGGCAAAGGCTTCATGGCGCGGGTTTGATAATGGGGAATTTGGTTTTGGGGACTTTTTCATCATCTCGAAATCATAATTCTGGTTCAAAAAACAGAGATAAACACAAAACTATCCAACAGGGCCAATTTCGGTCAAACATTTAAGCATGTATGACGAAAACCAAGAAGATTACGACGAAGAAGACGAAGAAATTTCCACCAAGGAATTGGTGCTACGTTCGCTTTATAATAAGTTGCAACGTGCCCTTATTGATGGCGAATTGCGGCTAATGTCCTATTTAATCAATACAACCGAAAAAGTGCTTAAATTACCAAATGAGGATGCACTTTTAAACCCAACAGAAAGAATGAAACGCCGCCGCGCCGAACGCGACCAATTGATGGCTCAATTATTGGAAAAATTTAAGCGGATGAAGGAGGGTTAGATTTAATCGGAAGCCATTGGCAATCTTAATAATGAAACCCTTTGGTTTTTCTATTCCCATAATCATTGAGAAAGAGAGTTTTATGTTCCTATTAAAAGATAGTGATCGCCCCTCAGTTACCGAAACTGGCGCAAATTTGAAATGGTATCCATTGGCGCGTGTGGTGCGCCCATTAATGAAAACCAAGGGTAAATATCTTGGTGGATATCCGAAAGGTGCGATTGTGCATTTTACTGCCGGGCGCGATGAAGACGAAAAATCCGCATTAGGCAGCTTAAACTGGGGGCGTGAATCCGGATATTGCTTTTTGGTTATCGGTCCAACCGGCATAGTTTATCAAAGCCACCCGATTGACGAATGGGGTTCCCATGCCGGCGAATCATATTGGCCGGGACTTGGCTCCGGCGTAAGCTCTAAACTCATTGGCATTGAAATCTGTTGTGCGGGTGGCTTGGACGCAAAAAATACTTCTTGGTTCGGTAAAACATATCCTGAAAGTGAAGTAAGAAGCGTCACTGAGGCAACATTTGGTTGCCCCACCGGAAAATACAAAAAATATACTGAAGCTCAAGAAGCCGCGCTAATACAATTATTGCTTTGGCTGAAAAGCAATAACCCAAACGCATTCAATTTCGAATTAGTTCTTGGGCATCACGAAGCCTCAGGAAAAAAAAGGCATAGGTCGCTGGCGCAAAAATGACCCTGGCGGTTCTTTGTCAATGAGCATGGATAATTTCCGCAAAAAATTGGTCACGGATTTTAGGAAAAGATAGTGCGCGCGGTAAATCTGAGCCAATAACCTATTGATTACAACCAAATGAATGCGACTTTTCCATAGCAGGTATGCCAAGACCTGCGAGAAGACTTCGCGATAATTCGACACCAAAGTCTGTGGATTAGATTTACGAAGAAGATGTAAATTAGTGCTAAGGAGTTTGGGTAAGACCGCGCAGCAGGTATCTTAATACCTGAGAGCAGGCTTGCCCAAAATCTAACACCAAATTGCGTGGACTGGATTTACTCGAATAGGTGGGTTTTGGCTAAGAAATACGTTTAGACCCTCGCAGCAGGTATGCAAATACCTGCGAGAAGGTCTGAGCGTAGTTCGACGCCAAAACTCACATATTCGAGTAAATCGGGCCTTCGGCGCCTTGGGGGGTGGTCCAATTTATGTTTTGGTTTGGATCTTTGATGTCGCAAGTTTTGCAATGGACGCAATTTTGGGCGTTTATCACATATTTTGGCGCGCCATTTTCTTCGACCCATTCATAGACACCTGCCGGGCAATATCTTGTTGATGGCCCATCAAATTCACCGAATTCCGAATTCAATTGCAATGCAGCGTCTTTTAATTGCAAATGAATTGGCTGATCTTCTTCGTGGTTTGTATTTGAAAGAAATACCGAAGATAGTCGGTCAAAGGAGATTTTGCCATCGGGTTTTGGATAGGTGATTTTCTTGGATTTTGCGGCGGATTTTAAATATTCATGGTCGGCCTTGCCATGTTTTAAAGTGCCGAAAAGTGAAAAACCGCTAAATATTGTGGTGAACCACATATCCAAACCACCCAATGGAATGCCAAGAAAAGTACCAAAACGCGACCATAAAGGTTTGGCATTGCGCACTAATTTCAATTCCTTCTTGATTGCCGAATTTTGATAGGCCGCATCATAATTTGACACGATTTTCGGCGCACCGTCTTTTAAAGCAGCGTCAATGGCATTAGCGGCAAGAATGCCCGATTTAATTGCATTGTGTGAACCCTTGATGCGCGGCACATTCATAAAGCCCGCGCCACAACCCACCAAAACCCCACCGGGGAATGATAATTGTGGAACCGATTGCAACCCACCCTCGGTCAAAGCACGCGCGCCATAGGCTATGCGTTTTGCACCTTCAAAAGTGTCTTTTATAAAGGGGTGGTGTTTGAAGCGTTGGAATTCTTCAAATGGTGATAGATAAGGGTTTTCGTATGATAAATGCACAACAAAACCCACCGACACATAATTTTCGCCCCAATGATAAAGGAATGTTCCGCCACCGGTTTTAGAATCCAAAGGCCAGCCAAATGAATGGCGAACCAAGCCTTTTTTGTGTTTCGCAGGGTCAATCTGCCAAAGCTCTTTAATTCCAATGCCGTATTTTTGAACGTCACTTTCGCTATCGAGGCCAAATTTCGCGATTAATTGTTTTGATAATGAACCGCGCGCGCCTTCGGCAAAAATTGTGTATTTACCGTGCAATTCTATACCCGGCGTAAAATCACCCTTTGGTTGCCCGTCACGACCGACACCCATATCGCCGACCTGCACCCCTTTTACCGAACCGTCGGCATCATAAACCAATGCGGCGGCGGCAAATCCCGGGTAAATTTCAACACCCAAATTTTCAGCAATTTGACCCAAATATTTACAAACATTACCTAATGAGCCAACGAAATTACCGTGATTATTCATTAAAGGCGGCATTAGGAAATTCGGCAATTGAATGCCGCCGGCTTCACCTAAAAGGTAAAACTCATCCTTTGTCACCTTGGTATCAAGCGGGCAATCAGACGCGCCGCGCCATTCGGGAACAAGTTCGTCAAGACCCGTTGGGTCAATAACCGCGCCCGAAAGGATATGTGCGCCGACTTCACCGCCCTTTTCCAAGACGGCAATATTGGTATCGGGATTAAGCTGTTTCAATCGAATAGCGGACGCAAGACCTGAAGGCCCCGCACCGACAATAACTACATCATATTCCATAGATTCGCGTTCGATTTCTTCAGACATAAAATTCCCCAAAATTTGATTTTTATTGCCACTGCGAATAAATAAATGCAATAGGAATTGGTATTCCTTATAAGTATAGAATAGACAGTTTTATGGGCAATGGTTTTGCAACAAAATATGTGCGTGATGAAAAGGATGCGGCGAATGCACTCCTTGAATTTTGGCGCGAAAATGGGGTTGAGTTTTTTGCCCCCCTTCCCGCCCCAAAAGCGCCGATTGCAAAACCAAAACCCGCAATAATTGTGCCGCCCACAAGCCTTACAAACCCGAACAAAACCGTCGAAGATACAAAGGCGCTGGTCGCGAATTGTAGCAATCTGATTGAATTGCGCGCGGCACTAAATAGTTTCAAAGATTTCCATTTGGTGAAAACCGCCAAGCAAATGGTATTTTGCGACGGCATTGAAAACGCCGATATTATGATAATCGGCGAAGCGCCGGGTGGTGAAGAGGATGAAATCGGCAAGCCATTCGTTGGTGCGGCGGGTAAATTGCTTGATGCCATGCTAAAATCTATCGGCCTTTCGCGCGAAACTAATTTTTACATCACTAATGTCGTAAATTGGCGACCGCCCGGCAATCGCACCCCTTCCAAAGAGGAAATCGCAATCTGCCTTCCTTTTATTAAAAAGCACATTGAACTTAAAAAGCCGAAATTTGTAATTTTAGTCGGTTCAGTATCGGCAAGCGCGCTCTTAAATTCAAAAGACGGCATAACCAAAATCCGCAAGAATACCTATGAATTAGCCTATCTCGATGGCGACAAAGAAGTTAAAGTCCCCTGCCACGCAATTTTCCACCCATCATATTTATTACGCCGCCCACAAGAAAAGTCTTTGGCATGGGTGGATTTATTACGGATTAAGGCGGCTCTAAAAAAGTTAGGTATGCAGGGGAATTGAGGCTTCACCGTTCACTGTCGTGGGATGTGTAAAAATCTATTCTCGTGCGGCGAAAATTCGGTGTTTTGAGAACCGAAGCGCAGCGTACTTAAGTACGTGAGCATCGGAAGCGCAAAAACACCGGATTTGCAGCCTGCGAGAATTGATTTTTACGCGGCTTGGGCCATTACGCGGTTTCTGCCGCATTGTTTTGCAGAATAGAGCGCTTGGTCGGCGCGTTTTAATACGGTTTCGGGAATGTCGGACACTTGATTGCCGACAGAAACACCGACTGAACAAGTCACGTCCAATTGTTCGCGATTGCGACCAATATAGAATGGTGCCGACGCGATAGAATGGCGCAATCTTTCTGCGATTTGCATTGCGTCTTCAGGGTTGGTCTCGGGCATTATCACCACAAATTCCTCACCACCGAAACGGCACGCCAAATCGCGCGGTCGGAAATTAGACGCCAAACGTTCTGAGAATTGACGAATAACATCGTCCCCCGCATCATGCCCGAAAAGGTCATTCACGCGTTTAAAATGGTCAATATCGGCAATAAGAACAGAAACCGGTGCGCCACCTTTTGACGCGCGGTCAAGCAATAATTTAAGCTGGCTTTCCATATAACGGCGATTGTGAAGGCCGGTTAATTGGTCGGTCACCGCTTTTTCCATTGTTTGGTCAACACTATTTCTAAGGCTGTCCAAATACCTTTTGCGCTTGATAAGGGTTTTGACGCGCGCCGATAATTCTTCTTCATCAAGTGGGCGATAGACAATATCATTCACGCCCAAATCAAGTGCACGCAAAGTGCGGTCTCTGTCGCCCGGGTCGAGAATCGCAAGAATTGGCACGGTGCGGGTCGCCGATTGCGAACGAATATGGGCCGATAATCTAAGGCCGTCGAAACTTGCGCCTGAGGCCGAAATAATCATTAATTCAACAGTGTCTTGACCTTCGGGGCCCAAGGAATTGCTTTCTTCCATGGTCAAAGGGCGATGTTCATGTTGCAAAATGCGCTTTACCCTATCGGCGCGGCGCGCATCATCTTCAAGCACCAAAACCCTTGCCCCAGTCGCGTCTTCACCCAAAACGCCACGGTCAATAACACCGAATTTGCGACCGACGGCCTCGCGGGTTCTTAATTCATCACTGACATTCTTAAAACGCGCTAGCGAACGAACGCGCGCCAAAAGCACAACATCATCAATAGGTTTTGAAAGAAAATCATCGGCCCCAACCTCAAGCCCTTTAATCCTATCAGATTTTTGGTCTAAGGCTGTAACCATTACAATTGGAATATGCGCGGTTTTTGGGTCTTCTTTAAGGCGTTTACAGGTTTCATAACCGTCAAGGCCGGGCATCATAACGTCAAGGAGAATCACATCGGGGTTCTCTGCCTGCGCTTTTTGAATTGCTGCCTCACCTGAAAAAGCCGTTGAAACCGAAAAATATTCGTGCTGCAGCTTGGCCTCTAAAAGCCTTACATTCGGTTCGACATCATCTACAACTAATACGCGCGCTGTCATAAATCACCTATCCGATAAATTCTCTG
>JAYRYJ010000025.1:0-9553 GCA_041917055.1 Hyphomonadaceae bacterium | reverse complement strand
CCCCCTAGCGAATTTTTACATTGGCAAGTTCTTGACCATCCGGTGACATGACATGGGTTGAACACGCAAGGCATGGGTCAAAAGAATGCAAAGTGCGCAGAATTTCGACCGGCTCTTCCGGGTTCACCATTGGCGTATTCATCAAAGATGCCTCAAACGCGCCGATATTGCCTTTCGGATCGCGCGGTGAACCATTCCAAGTAGTTGGAACAACGCATTGATAATTCTCAATTTTGCCGTCTTTGATTTTAATCCAGTGAGCCAATGCCCCACGCGGTGCTTCTACTGTGCCAACACCTTTGGCTTCTTTAGGCCAAGAGCGCGGATCCCATTTATCGACATTTGCAGTTGCGGTATCGCCGGCTTTGATATTTGCAATCAATTCATTGTAATCATCGATTGCCATAACAGCACAATATTCGCACTCCAAAGCGCGCGCCAATGTGCGCCCAATGGTTGATGGCAAAGCCTGCGCAGCAGTTAGTTCAGTGCCGGCAAGTTTATTGAAGGCCGCCAAAGAAGTTGTGATTTGGTTTTTCACAAATTCATTGCCTTTGGCAAATGCAATTATATAGCGCGCCAATGGGCCGACTTCGACTGCATTTCCACGCCAACGTGGCGCTTTAATCCATGAATATTTTGCACCTTCGTCAAGTGCTTCAATATTGGTTTTTGTGCCTTTGGTGTTGGGGCCGAGTTTGAAGTTAGGCTCTGTAACGCCATCCCAAGGGTGAAGACCTTTGGCTTCGTCTGGGTATTTATACCATGAATGCTGCACAAATTCTTGGATTTGCTCTGGGTCGGTTAAATCGATGTCATGAACCTCATTCCAATTGCCATTGATGATAACGCCGCCCGGCAATTGTTGTGATTTCTTGTCATAAGGCACTTTTTCATAATCGCCATAGGCCATGACCGCTTGCCCCGATAGGCCACCGCCATAAAGCCAGGTTTTATAGAATGATGCCACCGCCAAGACGTCAGGAAGATAGACATTGCGCGTGAATGCCAATGCTTCTTCCAATCTTGCTTTGATGAAATTCAGTCTTTCCATATTTAATGGTGCACCTGCTGCCATATCGCCATTTAGATTAATTGCGCATGGCACACCGCCGACCATAAAGTTCGGGTGTGGGTTTTTACCGCCAAGAATGGTTTGAATTTTCACAATTTCTTTTTGGAAATCCAAAGCCTCAAGATAGTGAGTAACCGCCATCAAATCCGCTTCGGGCGATAATTTATAGGCCGCAGAACCCCAATAACCGTTTTTGAAAATCCCCAATTGCCCGCTTTCGACAAAGGCTTTCAAGCGATTTTGTACGTCGCGGAAATATCCTGGGCTTGAATTCGGATGCGAAGGCGAAACCGCCTGTTGCAAAGCCGAAGTTGCCTTAGGGTCCGCTTTCAAAGCATTAACAGGATTAACCCAATCAAGCGCATGGAGATGATAGAAATGCACAATATGGTCGTGAACTTGCAAGACTTTCGCCATGATTTCACGAATTAGTGACGCATTTTTCGGAACCTTGATATCAAGCGCGTTTTCAACCGCGCGCACAGATGTCAAAGCGTGAGTGCCGGTACAAACACCGCAAATTCGTTCAACAAAAGCCCAAGCATCGCGCGGGTCACGCCCCTTTAGAATTACTTCAAGGCCGCGCCACATTGTTCCGGTCGAAACCGCATTGCGAATGACATTATTGCTATCGACATTCACTTCGCAGCGCATATGACCTTCAATACGTGTAACCGGGTCAACAACAACGCGTTTGCCCGAATTATCCAGTTTAAAGCCGTTCGGCGTATCAATTACGGGCATTATGCTTCCTCCAGTTTTTCTGCTTTAGATGCCGCGGATTTCATTTGTGCGCGTTTCAATGCTGTTGCTGCCGCATGAATTGCCACTGCGCCACCAACAGTTGCCACCATTGCGCCACCGATTTTGTCGGCATTTCCTTCAACGCCAAAGGCATGAATATCGGTAAGGCGTGCATACCAAGAGCCTTTGTCCCAGAAGCCTTCTTCCGAACAACCGATACAGCCATGACCTGCTTTAATTGGGAATGAAGTCCCCTCGTTCCACATTACAGTCGAACACGCATTATAAGTGGTTGGGCCCTTGCAACCCATTTTATAGAGGCAATAGCCTTTACGCGCGCCTTCATCATCGAAATGCTCCACAAATTGGCCGGCATCGAAATGCGGACGGCGATAGCATTTATCGTGAATACGTTGCGAATAGAACATTTTCGGGCGACCATTGCGGTCAAGTTCCGGTAATTGGTCGAAAGTTAACATATAAGTTATGACGCCTGTCATTACTTCTGCAATCGGTGGACACCCTGGAACTTTAATAATCGGCTTGCCGGTAATTACTTTATGAACAGGTGTTGCCTGTGTTGGATTTGGTTTTGCGGCCTGCACACAACCGTGTGATGCACATGAACCCCATGAAATAATAGCTTTCGCGTCTTTTGCCGCCATTTTCAATTGTTCGACAAATGGCTTACCGCCGACAATACAAAACATACCATCTTCATTAAGCGGTGGGTTGCCTTCGACCGCAAGAATATAATTGCCTTTGTATTTTTCGATTGTGTCCATCAATGCCGCTTCGGCCTGATGGCCTGCTGCTGCCATTAAAGTGTCATCATAATCGAGTGAAATCATGGAAAGAACCACGTCTTTCACCAATGGATGCGCTGAACGAATGAAACTTTCAGAACAGCAGGTGCATTCAAGACCATGAAGCCATAAAACCGGCGTACGCGGCTTTGTTTCCATTGCATGAACAATTTTCGACGTGAATGCCGGCCCAAGACCCAATGCAGTCGCCGTCAGCGAACAGAACTTCAAAAAAGACCGTCTTGGAATACCTTGACGGCGCATAACCTCATAAAAGGTTTCTAATTTTGGCATAAGCAACCCTCCCCTATGCGTGATTATTGGTGTTTCCAATTATTACGGATTCACACACAATCTGCGAAGTTTATTTGGGATTTTGGTTTTAGCAAGTGGCGATTTTGCCTCAATTTTGAGCAAAGGAGTTAAAAACCTGTCCATACCCCGCACTAAGCGCAAATTGCAAAAATTTGCAGGGCAAAACTTGATATTTATCCCCTGTTAATGCGAATAATTAGCGAAAATATGCCTATTCTATGCTAATTTTCGATTTTCAGGATTTAGAAGTTGCGGCACCAATCAATGCCTGCCCCAATGCGATAGAACCGTCATTAGCTGGGAAAAGTTTATTCTCTATTATTTTGAGGCCAAGATAGCTCAGTTCAGCCCGCAAAAGTGCTGAAAATAAACGGTTTTGCATTACACCACCAGTCAAAGCAATAGTATCAATCGCATAACTCAAAGATATAGATTTTGCCATTTCAGCACATGACTTTGCGAGTGACAAATGGAAGTCATAAGCGATTTCTTTGACATTCCTATTTGCCGCTAAATCGTCACACAAAGCCACCCAAAAACTATGCATCGATAATACATATTTATCTTTGATTTCATTAGTATTTTCGAATAAATAGGAAGCCATTTTGCGACAATCTGTCGCACTATTTTCAAGCTCAATTGCCGCTTGCGCTTCATAAGTGACCTTATTTTGTGCAATTCCCAAAGCACAGGCGACGGAATCGAACAAGCGACCCATTGAAGTGCATGATGGGGCATTGATTTGCCGCTCCAAAATTGTCAGAATTTGGTCTATTGGCTTTCGGGAAATCTCTTCGCCGAAAATCCCTTGCTTAATCAAATCTTTGGTCTTATCCACGCCAAACACTTCATAAAGATGCGCAACCAATAAGCGCCAAGGTTCGTTTATCGCGGCGCGCCCCCCCGGCAGGCGAATTGGTGCGATATGTCCGACGCGTTCAAAGTTTTCATAATCGGCAACAACGAACTCTCCGCCCCATATTGTTCCGTCAGTGCCATAGCCGGTTCCATCGAAAACAAGTCCTAAGACTTTGCCTTGGTTTCGCGCCCAATTATTCTCCGCCATAACGGCGGCAATATGGGCGTGATGGTGTTGGACGCCGAAATTTTCAATTCGCTTATCTTCGGCAATGCGTGCGCCGATTTGAGTTGAAAAATATTGAGGATGCATGTCCGTTGCGATTTTTTCGAGTCTAAAATCATAGAGTTTCGATAAATCGGATACGGTTTTTTCCAATTCAGAATTGGCAAGGCTTGTCCCTAATTCGCCAATATAATGCGATACAATGGCCTCATTATTGCGCAATAAACAAATGCTGGATTTCATTTGCGCGCCCATTGCCAAAATATTCGGTGATTTTTCAAAGCCTTGCGGCAAATGTATTGGCGTTGGCGCGAAACCGCGAGCGCGTCTTAAGACAAAGATTTCATCATTTTCGACATAGACCACACTGTCATCAATGCGCCGCGCAATATCGCGGTCATGGAAAAGAAAGCCATCGACAAAGCTACTTAATTTTTCGGTAGCCTCATCATTATCAATCACCATCGGCTCGCCGGATAAATTGCCGGATGTCATTACCAAAGGTCCACCAAATTCGTGACATAATAGATAATGCAATGGCGTCGCAGCAATCATAATGCCCAATTGGTTGAGATTTGGGGCAAGAGATGGCGCAAACCTTTTATCTTTGCCTTTAATCAAAACTATGGGCGCGGCGAAATGCTCTAAGGCGTGGATTTCGGCTTCATTTGGCTTTGCCCATTCACGAACCTCGACAACAGATTTCAACATGATTGCCATTGCTTTGTGTGGTCGTCTTTTTCTTTGTCTCAATAATGAAACTGAATTTTCATTGGTTGCATCACACACTAAATGAAACCCACTGAGACCTTTTATGGCGATAATTTTTCCGGATTTTAAGTGGTCGATAGTGGCAATAATTGCCGCCGCGCCCCCTCCACCACGCTCCGCGCGGTCCCCCTCCCCCGCTCCCGTTGGTCGCAAGGGAGGATTTGATGCGTTGGGAGTAAACCAAATTTTTGGCCCGCAATTGGGGCAGGCGATTGGTTGGGCGTGGAAGCGGCGATCTAGTGGGTTTTCGTATTCTGCTTGGCAATCCGGACACATATTGAAAGCCCGCATTGTAGTTGCAGCGCGGTCATAAGGAATATCTTCAATTATTGAAAAGCGTGGACCGCAATTTGTGCAATTGGTAAAAGGATAATTGAGGCGCCGTTCCGTAGAATCGCTAATTTCATCAATACAATCAGAACAAATTGCTAAATCAGGTGAAATTGCGGTGGTTTTCGCCGTAGATTTCGAAGGGATAATTTCAAATTGGGAAATAGAAGGGTCATTTTCGCATTCATTAAAAGCGATAGAATGAATGCGCGACATTGGCGGGGCGTCGGTTTCAAGGCGGGTTAGGAACTCTTCGATGCGTGCGCCTTGGGCGAAAATTTCGACCCCCTCGCCGTCATTTTTCACATGACCGAGAATTTCGCAATCAAGCGCAAGGCGATAAACAAAAGGGCGAAAGCCAACGCCTTGAACAATTCCGCGAATTTTTATCTTTAATGCACGCATTTGGGAGTTTTGGCATTGTCGCAAAATCTTTGCAACTGCGTCAATTAAACGGACTTTATCTTTCTGCAATTGGCGTTATTATTTAGCCATGTCTGTTTCGTTTCAGCGGCAATTAATATCTAAAATATTTTATGCATTCTTGTGCGTTTTCACTTTCGTACAAATCGCTTTGCCTCATGGTTATGCTTTACATAAAATGGGTGAAGCGAAGCCGATCATTGCCCTGTTGAAATCCGCGGAAGGTGGTGGGTTTAAGCCCTTCTTGACCTTCCATTCAATTGTTAAGACTTCCTATGACAATGAAGACGACGTTCATAACCAAGAAGATTTTCTTGGCATAGCAAAGATAGCGGTCATTTCGCCTGTATTGGCATTGTCATTCCTGATTTCGATTTTCGAGGCCAGTTCCATAACTTGGTTTGTCGCATTCTTGGATATAAGTCCGCACTTTGCGCTTCTATTTTTACCACCAAAAACCGGGCCACCAATTCTTCTTTTTTAAAGTAAGTTTTTATTAAAGAAGGAATATCAAATGAAAAAATGTATTTATGCCCTTTTGGGCGCGGCGTGCTTTGGCGTAAACCCACAATTTGCGATGTCCGCAGAAACAGAAACTAAAGCCGATAATCAAACCCATAATGAAGTCGTGATTGTATATGGTCGCGCCAGAAAACGCATCGGCGAGGCAATTTCCGCCAATGAAGGCTTTGTAAGTGGTGATGAATTGCGACTAAGACCGATTTTGCGCCCTGGTGAAATCCTTGAAGCAGTTCCCGGAATGATTGCAACACAGCATTCGGGTGGCGGCAAGGCTAATCAATTCTATATTCGCGGTTTCAATCTTGACCATGGAACCGATTTTGCATTGCGGATTGATGAGTTCCCTGTCAATTTTCTAACCCATGGTCACGGTCAAGGTTATTTGGATGCTAACGGTTTAATTCCCGAAACAATTGATCAGATAGAATTCCGCAAAGGCCCATTGCGCGCTGATATAGGTGACTTTTCATTAACTGGTGCCGCAAAAGTCCGGACTTTGGATAAAACTGATAATTATTTAAGCGCTGAAATAGGTGCATATAATTATTATCGTGCTTTAGGCGCTTTGAATTTTGAAACCGATGAGGTGAATGTAGCAAATTGGTTGCAATTTAAGCATCAAGACGGCCCCTGGGCAAAGGCGGAAAGTTTCGATTCATTTGTCTTTTTCAGCAAAGCCGTCAAAGAAATCGGCGATAATCGTTTTGAATTATCATTCAATCTTTATCATGGCGATTGGAATCCGACTGACCAAATTCCAACTCGTGCGGTCTGGACTTTGCTTGAAGATGAATTCGACAGCCTTGACAATACGCTCACCGGCGAGAGCCGGCGCGAGGTCTTGAACTTCGAATGGTCTGATAGAAAGTCGCAATTAAATCTTTGGGTACAACATTATGATTGGGATTTATATTCTAATTTCACATATTTTCTTGATGACCCGACTAATGGTGACCAGATTCGTCAATACGAGAATCTAAACTCGTTCGGTGGGCGCTTTGTTTCGCAAATTTTCAAAGACAAAATAAGTCAAGTAAATTACGGAATTGAAACTAGATTTGACGATATTAGAAACATTGGCCTAGACCATGGAATAAATGGTAAACCTGATTATTCCATTGCACGTTTTGCAGTGCAGGAAAAATCACTGTCCGCTTTTATTGAGTCAAAATCTCGGGTTTTGGACAAAATAAATCTCTATCTTGGCCTTCGAGCGGACAAATATTGGTTTGAAACCACAGGCAGAAGTGGAGTTGGCTGGGGAGGAAAAATTGAAGATTCAATTTTGTCGCCAAAGATAGGATTAAACTATGTATTTACGCGCAATTTTGCGGTTTTTGCAAATTATGCTGAAGGCTTTCATTCCAATGATGCGCGTGGTGTAACCCGTCCGATTGATGGCGCAACCGGATTGGTGAAAGGCAAAGTTTCAGAATTTGGTATTCGCTATGAAAAGCGCAATCTGATTCTAAGCCTTGATTATTGGCAAAGCCGTATTGATTCTGAATTGGTGTATGTAGCAGACGCTGGCCAAACCGAGCCGAGTGACGCGTCAAAACGACATGGCTATGAATTCAATTTCTTTTACAGGCCCACTCAATCTATTGTTTTGGACGGCAATTATTCCACAAATAGCGGAAAATATGTCGGTGTTCCCTCAGGTCTTGACGGCATTCCGGGCGCAATCAAAGCATCGGGTGAAGTCGGCGCGTCTTTTGTAAATGACCATTGGCAATTGGGTGCACGGTTAAGGTATTTGGGACAAAGGAACTTAATTGAAGATTACTCGGTCAAGGCCAAACCATTCACTTTGGTCAATCTACGTGCCTCATATCAATTGCACAATAATTGGTTGGTATCTGTAGATTTGCTGAATGCTTTCAATACCAAAGGCCATGACATCGACTATTATTATACTACACGTTTGCCGGGTGAAGCCGACGAAGGTGTTGACGATATTATTTTCAAGCCCGTTGAACCAAGGCAATTGAGACTTGGCATTCGAATAGGATTTTGATTTGACCAGCCCTCCCTCTTGAAACATCGAGGGAGGGTTTATTTCTCTTTCAATATTTGCGCCTCTAATTCCAAAATCTCATCATAGGCGGCCCAGGCATCGGCGGCGCGTTCGGGGGTGATTTTTTCGCTGGCTTGACCGCGGTGCACCACTACGAAATCACCAATTTGCAAGTCTTCATGTTGCAAAAGCCAAGTGCTTATTTTGCGGGTTTCACCGCGTGCTGAAACCAGGGCCTCATAGCCATTCATTTCGTCGATTTGCATGGGGATTCCAAGGCACATTTTAAAAAATTCCAAAAAATTACTCTAAATAAATCAGATATTTCCTTTCAATACTAGCTTTATTTTAGTATTTTAGGAAGTGCTAATATGCCGCACCGCAAATTAGCCAAATCCAATTGTATTTCGATTTTCATGAGCCTATTGAGAATTTGTTCGCAATAAGAAAAGGGGCATAAATCCCAATGGTTAAAAACAGCGAAAATATTCTTATTTTAGGCATTGGCAATAGCCTTTTGACTGATGACGGTTTCGGCATTCATGTCACACGCACTTTAATGGAAAAAGGTGGGCTTGGCGATAATGTTAAGATTCTTGATGGCGGCACTTTAGGTCTTGCGCTTTTGCCCGATATTGAAGAGGCCGACCATTTAATCGTTGTCGATGCTGCCCAAATGTATGAACCAGTCGGCACGATGAAAGTGCTTGAAGGCATGGAAATGGACAATCACCTTTCCAAAAATAAATCAACCGTTCACGAAGTTGCAATGGTCGATCTTTTAAGTGCAGTGCGCCTAACCGGGCACGAGCCAAAAACCCGCACTTTAATCGCGATCCAACCCGAAAATCTTGATTGGGGCATGGAACCAACCACTAAGGTCAAAGCGCAAATTGCGCCTGCATGCAAAAAAATCCACGAAATTATAGAAAGGCTGATGCAATATGCCTGATAAATCAAAATGCGAGAGCGATGTAAAAACCACCGGCCTTGCAAATTCCCTTTATTTCGAAATTCTAGAGGCGCTTCAAAAACTTCATAATGAAGGAAAGCCTGAAATCATTTCATTGAAAACCCTCCCTCTTACTCCCGAAGATCTCGAGGAAATTGATAATTTCCTCGGATTGGGCGAAATAGAGGCGACAATTGATGTCGCAGGGCTTTCAAAAGTTTGGGAAACCAAATTCTCC
The DNA here is from genome assembly GCA_041917055.1 of Hyphomonadaceae bacterium. Classification (GTDB taxonomy): domain Bacteria; phylum Pseudomonadota; class Alphaproteobacteria; order Caulobacterales; family Aquidulcibacteraceae; genus Pseudaquidulcibacter. The sequence goes on along the minus strand of JAYRYJ010000025.1, from coordinate 276 downwards.
GGCGTTTGGCGGGTTCGCCACTTAGCGCGCGACGAGAAAATCATGGTTGACGAAATCGTGATTGATTATGTCCCACAGATCTTACTCACACATTCACATGATATCGATATGGCAGTTCGCAAACTTCAAGGTTTGCTTTCTGATTTTCAAAAAACAATTTCACCAAATATTTCAAAAGAGGGGTAGAAATGACAAAATTATTTCACAACCTATTTGAAGACAGTGGCAATGCCCTAACATTAGGGGAAAAACTTGCACAAAACGGGGTTTCGCGCC
>JAYRYJ010000024.1:0-10409 GCA_041917055.1 Hyphomonadaceae bacterium | reverse complement strand
CGTAAACAGCGCCCGATTGGCGTTTCCATGCTTATATCCAAAAACCGCACTTTATTCATTGCCGATACTTCGGTCACTGAAATGCCTGAAGCCGAAGAATTGGCGCAAATCGCTGTTCAAGCGGCGGGTTGTGCAAAGCGACTTGGCTATACACCACGTGTGGCCTTTGTTGCCTATTCAACATTTGGTCGCCCAATGGGTGAACGATCGGCAAAATGCCGCGAGGCAGTTGCAATTCTTGACCGCCGCGACGACATAAATTTCGAATATGAAGGCGAAATGTCTGTTGATGTCGCTTTGGACGAAGATGCCCGTAAATTATACCCGTTTTCACGCCTTTCGGGGCCTGCAAATGTCTTGGTGATGCCGGCTATTCACTCTGCAATTATTTCGACCAAATTGGTTGAGGCATTGTCAGAAGCCACAGTATTAGGGCCAATGTTGGTTGGCCTTACCAAATCGGTGCAAATATGTTCGTTAAATGCACCGGTTTCGGAAATTGTGACAGCAGCAACATTGGCGGCCTATGACGTTAATTCATAGTGTCGGGAGTTCAGATTAAAATCTGTTGCATCGCCTCTATTCAAGAGGCGCAAATGGCGATTGATGCGGGGGCGGATGTATTAGGTTTAGTCGCCAAAATGCCGTCGGGCCCCGGCCCCATTTCAGATATTGAAATCGCGAAAATTACCGAATTTGCCGTTGGGAAAATTGATACTTTTCTTCTGACTTCGGAAATTACAGCAGTGGCAATCGCCGCTCATGTCGCAATAACCAAACCAAGCCATGTGCAAATTGTAAGCCATATTGCACCATCCGAGTCCGAAAGACTTATGTCACTATTACCTAATACAAAACGGGTTCAAGTAATACATATTGAAGACGAAAGTGCATTGGATTTGATTGAGGTTTATGAACCATTTATAGATTATTTCTTGCTCGATTCCGGTCGCCCAAATGCCAAAATCCCGGAATTGGGCGGCACGGGGCGCGCGCATGATTGGTCGATAAGTGCCGAATTTGTAAAAAAATCCGCAAAACCCGTGTTTTTGGCAGGTGGGCTAAATACGCAAAATGTCAAATTCGCAATTGAAACGGTAAAACCCTATGGCATTGATTTATGTTCTGGCGTTCGAACAAATGGCGCGCTTGACGAACGCAAATTGCACGAATTCATCAATTCTGCGTGCACGGACTATTTCAAAACATAATATTCGACTGACCAATAAATCGGATCATCCGTATTATTGTCTTGCCAAGTAATCGCGTCTCTTCCTATTTTGACATCGTCTAAATGAACACCAACACCGCGCAAGAAGTGCGAATTATCAGTGTATTTGAAATTGAAAGAGCGGATTACATATTTTGAATTGGCTGGTAATTGGCCTGACAATGGCACTTTTCTATTTCCGGTTCCGCTTATTGTGAATTTGCCGACAATTTTTGATTCAGGGATTAAAACATAAGTTAATTGACCCAAGAAATTGCGACCACAATCATTGTCCAAAATCGCCGTGGCATTGGTGGCGTCATTATTAAAGCCAACATTCATGCCCTTTATAGCGCAATCAGTTCCGTTGGCTGTGTGAAAAACAAAGCCATTAATTGCCGGAACATAGCCTGCGGGAATTGGCGTAATTTTTTCAGTTCCTGTGCTGCCTTGCAAGAAATTGATATTGTTCTTTTGGACACCCGGTATATTCCACCAAATTCCGCCAAAATTATAAGGATCATTGCCGTCTTTGTCTTTGAAGCGGACAAAGGCCTTATTTAGGACCGGGTCAACCCCGATTTGATTGATTTTATGGTCCGAATTTTCAAAAAAGAACTTGAAAGAAGATAATGCGCCTTCGTGGTCAAGTTTTTTAGCAGAATTGATGGAAAAATCGTTTTGTCCGGATTGGTAAACGCCAACTTTCTCACCATATTTCAAAGCCTCGCCAGCAGGGGTCTTTATCGGCAAGGGCTTGTTTTCAGCTAAGGAAGCCTTTGGAATCAAAATTGATATTGAAGAAAGAGCAATTAGTTTTTGCCAATTCTTTATTTTTCTACTCATTGTCGCTCTCCCCAAAGCCCTTTTTGGAAAATAATTGTTGTGGCATTCCATTCAATCGGGTCATCTTTATCATTATCTTGCCAAGAAATTACCTCATTTGAGTTTCCCGCAGGGAATAATTCAACCCCAAAGCCGCGAAGGAAATGCCCTCCATTTTTGAAACTGATTTTAAAATCATTCAAAGCGAATCTATCGTCATTTGGTAACCCACCTTGTGCGTCTTGCTTTTTGCGCGAATTGCCCCAAACATATCTTTTGTTTTGAATGTAAGCCTTTGGAATCCAAACCGCAGATCCCTTCATATATTTGATATTGTCACATTCTTGGCCGAAATCGACAATCATTTTGCTTCCTTCGGGATATTTTTTGAAACCGACATGAACGTCTTTAATATTGCAATCGGCAAAATCATTCATGCTTACGGAAAAGCCGGAAATAGCAAATTCGCCTTCCCCTGCCGGTTGCGGGATTATTCGTGATTCTTTTGAATTGGTGTCAAAGAAAACTTCGTCACCGCGAACGCCGTCCAATTTCCAATAGGTTGCGCGCACTGAATAAGGGTCGTGACCGTCTTTATCAATGAATTTCGTGAAAATCTTTCCATTGTCTTTTGGAAGCAGTCCAATAGATTTGATTTTATGGTCGCTATTATTGAAAAAGAATTTGAAAGACGAGAGCGCATAGGATTGATCAAAATCACCTCCCATATCAATTTCGAACTGACTTTCCCCGCTTTTGGTTGCGACTGCCTTTATCGGCGGCTTAGCCAGTTCAGGATTTTTGATAATTTTTCCAGACGGAAAATTTTGCGCGAAGGCCGAAGTCGCCAAAATCAAAGCTACAATCGGAAAAGCAATTAATTTCGTCAATTTCGCCCCCTATTTCAAAATCGCATAATCAATTTCCCAAGAAATTGGGTCATTGCCGTCATTGTCTTCAAGGATTACATTTTTTTTCGCCCAAGGTTGCAAATCAATCCCGAATTTTTTCACAAAATGCGCGCCATTATCAAAGCGAATATTGAAGCCGCGTATCACCACTTTTTTGGAATTCGCCATAGTTCCGAAAATTTTTTCAGTCATCGGCCCGGTTCCCGAAATTGTCCCGATTGAAGCAATGGCATTATTTGGAATTGCGGAAAAAGTGACTAATTTATTATCTGGTTTGCAAGATCCTTTAAATCCCGAACTTAAGTCTTTTTGGGCATCAATATAGATGAAAATCGATTCAATCGAACAATCATCCGAAAATTGTCTTGCGAATTGAAATCCATTTATCGCATAGGTAAAACCGCTTTTTATTGCCCCGGCAAGGGCAACTTTTTCAGACGGGTGGTAACCGTAGTCAACTAAATTATGAAAGGCCGCTTTTGCTCCCTCAACGTCATAATAAGTGGCAAGCAAATCGAACTGGTCGCCGCCGTTAGCGTCCCCTAAGCTTGCGAAACCTAAACCATCAAACGCCAATATTCCAATATTATGAATCTTATGATCGCCATTCAGGAATTCAAAATTGAAAGTAGAAAGCGCCATTTCCGGCCTAGGGGTTGGCCCACTATCCCAAAAGAAATTATCAACGCCACCGGCATGAATACCCTTAACGGATGTTTTGGGTACGACCAATAGACCAGGCTTAATTGGCGCTTTTTTCAAATCTTCGGCAAGTGCGCCATTCCCCGCCATTAGAAGACCAAGGAACGAAAGCGCGACCATCATCGACCTTTCATAAGGTTGCATTTGTGCCCCCTATTTCAAAACCGAATAATCAACGCGCCATTGGATTGGATCGTCCATATTATTGTCCATCCAATGTACTACCGACGCTTTTGGCGGTTCGAGGGTTACACCCATATTCAATAAATGATGTCCGCCATTTTTGAATTGGAAATCAAACGCGCGAATTAAATATTTGTCGCTTTGCGGTAAAGTTCCACTTACCTGATTTCTGCCACGCTGTGAACCTGTAACAATTTTGTTTCCCGCTAAATATGAATTGGGAACCCAAACATAACTGCCTCTGCGCCCTTTTATTTCATTGCAATTCGAACCCATTTCAATAAGCATGCGGTCGTTGGAAGGATTGAATTTGACCCCGAAATTCCAAATATCGCAATCGGTCCACTTTGAAAGATAGGCTTCAAATCCGCCAATCACCAATGTCGAATTAGCGGGGCCGGGCGGAATAAGGTTCGAAACATGACTATCCTGTGGAAAGTCCACGCTACCGCCAACCGCGCCTGGGATATTCCACCATGTGGCCTCCGCGTGATACGGATCATTACTGTCATTATCAATTAACATGGCCCGCGCGGTTTCGGCATCGGGCATTATTCCGATACCGCGAATTTTATGATCGCCATTCAAAAAGCCAAGATAAAAACTGCTTAACGCCGAGTTTTTGTTAAGTGCATTGTCGGATGCCGCAAAAAAAGACCCCTGCCCGTCTTGTTTAATCGAAGTTTTTGTGGCCATTGCCTGAACATTAATCGGAAATTTTCCAACCAAGGGAACCTTGGGCGCATTTTGCGCAAATACACCATTGAACATGATTGAAGCTAAAGCACTGCCAAGCGAAATTTTCGCAAACATTTTCATTCTGACCTCCCCGAAGGCGTTTTGAGAGACTATACCCAATCCTATATTTTGCAACAAAAAACCGATTGGTAAGCAAAAGTGAATTACGCCTGCGAAAATGAACGGCCTGTGAATTTTTTGTAATAACAATTCGAAAAATTAGACTTGAACCAGATAATTTTGAAGTTTCGCTTTTAAAAGTCGAATAAGTCCATCAGCCATAAATTCGTATTCGTCTTTTATGCCGAGAGTAACGATGCGCTTGTCTTTAAGTTTAGAAAAAAATTTGCGGCGGATTTTGTTAAGATGGTGTTTTTCCATTACAAAAATAATATCCGCCCATTCGATTAATTCCTCATCAAGGGGCGTGTCGGCATCATTATTCGTACCCGCCGAAAGTGCCTCTATCCCCTCATACTGACTAAATACTTGTTCGGCAGTCGGTGATCGGAGTTTATTGGCGGAACAAATGAACAACAATCTCATTTCGGCATCTTAATTTCTAATTTTTCGCCTGAGGAAATTGTTACAAGCATTATTTCCGGTGGCACATTGAAACGGATTGGAAGCCCGACCATTCCTATTCCGCTTGAAACTATTAAGACTCGGTCCCTATCAATCATAAACCCATTCTTGGTCTCTTTAGTGAATGGACCGGAAGTTATTGGTGCGCCAATTAGCGGGAAGCGAACTTGTCCACCATGCAAATGTCCCGAAAATTGAATTTTGGCACGACTTAAATACGGTTTGAATTCATTCGGATTATGCGCAAGAACAATTTGGTTTTTAGACAGAATTTCCTTTTCGCAAGCTGACCTATAATCAGGATTTTGAGTTTGTGTGTCTTCAAGTCCGCAAATCTGAAAATCAAACTTGTCATTTTTCACAAGTAAGCTCTTATTTTCGAGAAAAACCAGTTTGGTTTTTGCAAAGGCCTCGCGAGTTTTTTCGCATGACCACCAACAATCATGGTTTCCCATTATTGCCACCGCACCTAAGGGCGCGATATTTGCGAAATCATTCAATGACAAAATAGCTTCTTGTTGAAGTATATTTTGGAGTGTCGTTCGGTTTTCAAATTTGGAATTTGGCGGATGGCTATACGAAAAATATCCGCCCAAATAATCGCCACCCAAAAACACTATATCTGGGTTCAATTCCTTCGTTTTTTTGACAATCTCTTTAATTCTTTTGGTCGTAACATGAAAACCATCGATATGGATATCGCTAACAAAAGCAATACGAAATGATGCGCCGTGCCAATGTGGCGTAATCACATTCAATTCTTTAATAATTGTTCGTCTCGGTTCAATCCAAAATGCGATAATAGCTGCAACCGAGCCAACAAGGGCAATAAGTCCCAGAGCCATTAGCATGGGTCGATTTTTCCTTTTGGGCATATTCGGGGATGCAGGTATTGAAGTCACCTTGCAAATTTATAGTTTCAAATTTGAAAATGCAATCCTGTCAATTGATAAGTGGTGCGTCTCATGTCACTATTCATGCAACCAAGCGGCATGACGCGGTGCTTTTTTCGTGCGCGTCCATTCTTCAAGCATAAAAGGCGCGACGCGGTTTAATTCCGCCATTTGTTCAGCCGTGCCACAATTAGCGGCCAATTCAAGCCTATGACCATTCGGGTCAAAGAAATAAATGCTTTTGAAAATCCCATGATTGGTTGGGCCAATTACCTCGAGACCCAAACCTTCAATATGGGTTTTGGCATCCAACAAAGCCGCCTCATCCGCCACTTCAAAAGCGATGTGCTGAACCCATTCCGGCGTATTATTGTCGCGCCCCATTTCCGGTGAGTTTGGCAATTCAAAAAAAGCCAAAATATTGCCACCACCAGCATCAAGAAAAATATGCATATAAGGGTCTGGCGCACCGGTTGAAGGAACATTGTCTTCCGCAATTGCCAAAACGAAATCCATATTTAGAGCCTTTTTATAAAACTCGACCGTGGTTTTTGTATCTTTGCAGCGATAGGCAACATGATGGATTTTTTTGAGGCTTATCATTTTTTACTCCAAAATTATCCTTCCCCGCTTGCGGGGAAGGGGGACCGCGCGTAGCGTGGTGGATGGGGGCGGCGTCAGATCTTCATCTGAAGGCGACGGTTCGCTACTATCGCGCCCCACCCACCGCGCTTCGCGCGGTCCCCCCTCCCCGTAAACGGGGAGGGATTGGTTACGCACCTTGCAAAACGCCACGGCGGATTTGGTCTAATTCTATTGATTCAAACAAAGCGCGGAAATTGCCTTCCCCGAAGCCTTCATTGCCTTTGCGTTGGATAAATTCAAAGAAAATCGGCCCAAGCATTTCGTTTGAGAAAATTTGCAGCAAAAGCCCCTGCCCCTCTGATGGCGCGCCATCAATTAGAATTTTGCGCTTCTGAAGTTCGGCGATATCTTCACCATGCCCCGGAAGGCGTTTGTCGATTAAATCATAATAAGTATCGATAGTATCTTGAAGCACAACACCATTCTTACGAAGACCATCAACTGAATTCATAATATCATCAGTGCCCAATGCAATATGTTGTATCCCCTCGCCATTATATTTTTCAAGATATTCGGCGATTTGATCTTTTACGCCGGGCACGCCTTTGGATTCATTGATAGGAATACGAATTTTCCCACATGGCGAAGTCATGGCTTTTGAGGTGAGACCCGAAACTTTGCCTTCAATATCAAAATAGCGAATTTCGCGGAAATTAAAGACGTTTTCATAAAAATTCGCCCATTTTTCCATATCCCCCTTATAAACATTATGCGTTAAATGGTCGATATAAGTGAAACCCAAAGAATGGGCGGCTTCGTCCGCGTCTGCGCCCTCAATATTATCAAAATCAATGTCATAAATCGACTTATCGCCATAACGATCGACAAGATAAACATAAGAACCGCCAATGCCCTTGATGCACGGAATATCAAGTTCCAAAGGCCCTTTTTTGCGTTCAACAACTTCTGCACCGCGTTTTGCCGCTTCTTGGAGGGCGAAAGCCGCATCTTTAACCCGAAACGCCATAGCATTGGCACTTTGCCCGTGAAGGTCACCAAATTCAGCAGGCTGCCCCTTGGTTTCCATATTGAGAATGAAATTAATTTCGCCCTGTTTAAGGCGTAAAACATCTTTGGTTTTGTGTTTTCCGGCGATTACAAAGCCCAAAGCCTTCATTTTTGCCAAAATTTCGCCGGGGTTTGGCCCCGTGAATTCAACAAATTCAAAACCATCAGTTCCCAAAGGATTTTCAAACAAATCAGCCATAATTAATCTCCCGCAAATCGCTTACAGGAAATTAGTTTCATTTGCAACTAGTTCAATTCCCGTTTAATTTTAGTTGAATGCCGCCGCAATTTTGGTTCAGCTTTGGGGTTAAATTTCACTGATAATATTGGAATATTTGCATGAAATTTAACCCCAAAGATGGAGCAAAAGGGCAAGGCAAGCGGCTGAAATAAAACGGGAATTGAACTATTATCTATTCGCAAATTTCATCAACGCGGGCAGAAAGTGCATCTAACAGGCCTTCGAGCGTTAAAATTTCTTCTTTTGAGAAGTTTTTGAGAACTTGGGCCTCTAAATCCTTGGCAATGGGAATGATTTCATCGACCACGGATTGCCCATCTTTGGTCAGTGAAAGTGCCTGAAGTCTTTTATCCGAAGTTTGAATCTCACGCGCAATTAGGCCACGCGTCAATAATGACGAAACCGTGCGCGACACCATAACTTTATCCATGAAAGTGCGGTTTACCAATTCCAATTGTGACAATGGGCTTTCTTGGTTCAAAACCGCCAATAATCGCCATTGTGGAATAGAAAGCCCAAATTTCGCCTCATAAGCTTTGGCGATTAATGCCGAAACCTTATTCGATGTCACCGATAATTTATATGGCAAATATGATTCAAGCGTCAGTTTCATTTCACATTTTCCGGCGAAGTTTTTACAAACGCGGGGTGGACGCGCGCGCGCGCGTCAAATTCGCACAATAGCGGGAATTTAGATAAATCCGCTTTATAGCGGCGCGCATTATTCATTTGCGGCACAAGACAAATATCAGCAAGTGTCGGATAATCTGCAAACAAGTATTGGGTGGCCGGCGCGGATTTTTGCAAATTGGTTTCAAGGCTTTGAAACCCTGCCTCGATCCAATGCGCGGACCAAACCGCCTGTTCATCTTCGCTTTGCCCGAAATCACGCCCCAATTTTTGGCGCACGCCCAAATTTTGCAATGGAAAAATATCAGCGGTGATGGTGTGGGCAAAGGCACGACACAATGCGCGTTGTTTAATATCTTCGGGATAAATTGAGGGGGTCGGAAATTTTTCTTGCAAATAATCAATAATCGCAAGGCTTTGATTTAGCATAATACTCCCATCAATTAAAAGCGGGACACGTTTTTGCGGATTTAATTCCAAATATTTCGCATCCAAATGCGCGCCTTCGCGCAAATCCATCGGAATTAATTCAGCCTCAATCCCTTTCAAAGCCAAAGCAATGCGAACGCGATAAGATGCCGACGAGTGTGAGAATGAATAAAGTTGCAATTTTGAACCCTGTTTTTGAATTTTTGACATTAAAATTTTGAAATTGTCCATACTCTATATTGCAAATTCGACTAACAATTGCGATATTATGGCATGCGCTCCGAAAATGGGGCGAATTTGGAAGGAAATTCTATGGACGATTTTAATGCAAGATATCAAACGGGCGTTGTTAATGGCTCGATGGATATGTCCGTTGACCAGGGTCTTCGTTCTTTTATGCTTGGGGTCTATAATAAAATGGGTCTTGGCCTTTTGTGGTCCGGCGCATTGGCCTATGTCACTTCCCAAGTTCCTGCGGTTCGCGATTTACTGTTTACCGTTAATGGCGGATATACAATGCTTGGCATGATTGTCGCTTTTTCGCCATTGGTCGTGCTTTTGGGCGCAGGCTTTATGATGCGTAACCCGTCAAAAACCGGTGCCGGTCTTTTATATTGGGGCGTGGTCAGTTTAATTGGTGCAGGTCTTGGCGTTCTTGCGCTTCGATATACTGGTGAAAGCCTTGCGACAACGTTTTTTGTAACAGCTTCAGCATTTGGTGCTTTGAGCCTTTTTGGTTATACCACTAAAAAAGACCTTTCGGGCGTCGGCTCATTCTTGATTATGGCTCTGTTCGGTATCATTATTGCCAGTATCGTTAATATGTTCCTTGGCAATTCGGTTTTGGCTTTGATTATCAATATTGTCGGCATTTTGATTTTCGCGGGTCTTACTGCTTGGGACACCCAAAACCTTAAACACACTTATTATGCATTAGGTGGAAATCAAACTGCACTTAGTGTTGCTACAAATTTTGGCGCACTGAACCTTTATTTGGACTTTATCAATTTGTTCCAATTTCTTCTTAGCTTCATGGGAAGTCGGGACTAATTGAAATACAAATTTATTCAAGGAACCCGCCTTTAGTAAAGGGCGGGTTTTTTATTAGCTCTTCAAAGCAGAAATAACTTTTTCAATTCGCGATTGCGCGCTTTCAAAAGAACTGGCGGCGGAATTGATAATTTGCGTGGCGCGGTCGATTTCGTTTGCGAAATGTGCGCGTTCTTGGGATTGTTTGTCGCTATTCTCACTTCTGATATCGCGAATGCGCGCCAATTCAGCCTCGGTCGCGTCAAGTTTTAGGCGCAATTCATGGCTTTCATCGGCCAAAAGCAAAGCGCCCATAAGGAATAGTTTTTGATCCCCGATTTGCCCGACACTCGCGGTTAATTTGCGAATATGATAATCAA
>JAYRYJ010000023.1:0-11154 GCA_041917055.1 Hyphomonadaceae bacterium | reverse complement strand
GTTTCAAGGTTTCCAAGGCATAATCATCTTGAGCCTCACGATTGAAACCATATTCGGTAGCGATTTTGTCGGCATAAACGCCCATCGCCAAACCTTCATAAGCATCCTCCAAACCGTCGAGCGCCATGTGGTCATAGATTTTACCATGCCCGTATTTTGCGCCTTTTCTATGGTCTTTCATCAAAAACGGCGCATTACTCATGCTTTCCATGCCGCCGGCGACTATTATTTTCGCCTCACCCGCCAAAATCGCATTTCGCGCCATAATCACGGCCTGCATTCCAGAACCGCACATCTTGTTTAATGTCGTGGCTTGTGAATATTTTGAAAGTCCCGCACCCAATGCCGCTTGGCGTGCGGGGGCTTGGCCTAATCCCGCGGGCAAGACATTGCCCATCAAAACCCAATCGACAGAATCAGTTGCGATATTTGCCTGCGAGATTGCGGCCTTTATGGCCTGTGCACCCAATTGCGGCGCGGAAAAACCCGATAATTCCCCCAATAATCCCCCAATCGGTGTGCGTTTCGCGGCGGTAATGACAATATTTAGCATTTTTGTGTCTTTCGGTTTTCAATTTCCAAGCATCATGTTAATTCGCTTAGGTGGAAAATCAATACAGCAAAATCAAAACTTCAATAATCGTGGCACGCGCCAAAAATGGTGTGATTGGCAAAGGCAATGCTTTGCCGTGGCATTTGCCGACCGATTTGAAATTTTTTAAGGCCAAAACCACAGGGCATGTGATAATTATGGGGCGGCGGACTTTTCAATCCTTGCCCAAATTATTGCCCAATCGCACCCATATTGTCATCAGCCGCGATAGGGATTTTATGGCGCCGGGGGCTTTAGTTTATTCAAATCTTGATGCCGCAATTGCCGCAGCCACTGCCATTGCCGCGAATAAAGAACAAAATGAGGTTTTCATAATCGGTGGCGCGCAAATTTATCGCGATTCAATGGATATTGCCGACACTCTTTATGTCACGGAAGTAGATTGTGAAATTGATGGCGACGCACATTTCCCTGAAATTTCACCCAAAAAATTCAAAAAAACTGCTTCAGAAATGCCGCCAAGAGCCGAAAAAGACGAATATTCAATAGAATTTGCGGTTTTTGAACGAATTTAGGCGGTTTTTTGCACTAAAGGCATAGCGATTCACGAAATCTTTCTTAAATTAAATTACAGACCAAAAAATGGTAAAAGAGAAAGACTGAATGTCAGAGGAAAATGATAAACCCAAAAGCCCATGGGGTAATAATGAGGGCGACAATAAAAATAACCCTTGGGGCAAACCCAATGACCCGTGGTCTAAGCCACGCGGCAATGATCCGCAAAGCCAGAACCTTGACGATTTGGCGCGCCGTATTGAAGATAAATTAAAAGCGGCGCTATCCGGCAAAGGCGGCGGCAATAATGGCGGCGGATTCACGCCCGATTTTGACACCCAAGCCAGTCCCAAAATTTTCACTTTAATCGGAATGCTTTTTATAATTCTTTGGGCATCAAGCGGGATTTATAAAGTTGACCAAGGTGAACAGGCTCTAATCACGCGCTTTGGCAAATATGTTCGTAAGGCAGATAATGGTTTGAATTATCGCCTGCCTGCGCCATTTGAAAATCATATTATTGTTAATATGCAGCGCGTAAATTCATCGGCAATTGGCAATATTCAAGGTGGTCAAGACGCTGAACAAAACCTCATGCTTACCGGTGATGAGAATATTGTTAATGTCAGTTTCCAAGTTTTTTGGCGCGTGAAGAATGCCGAACAATTCGTATTTAACGTTGCCCATGGTCAATCCAATACCGGAAACCCTGACGAAACTGTTGCGGCCGTTGCAGAAGCTGCAATGCGTGAAGTTGTCGGACGTTCGATTTTGGAAAAAGTCCTAACCACTGGTCGTGCTGAAGTAGAAGATCAAACTAAAATCTTGATGCAAAAAATCTTAGATTCTTATGCGGCTGGTATTCAAATCACCCAGGTGAATTTGCGTAAATCCGAACCGCCTGCAAATGTTGTGCAGGCATTCCGCGAGGTTGCTGCCGCATCCCAAGAGGCCGAAACCCGCATTAACCAAGCGCTCTCCTATCGCAATTCAGTTGTGCCACAAGCGCAAGGTGAAGCTGCAAAATTCAATCAAATCTATCAAGAATATAAAATAGCGCCCGAAGTAACGCGCCAAAGGCTATATCTTGAAACCATGGAAAAAATTTATGAACGCGCCAATAAAGTCATTATTGACAATAGCGCTGGAAACGGATCAATGATGGTATTACCACCCGAACTTTTAAAGCCACAAAATAAAGCGGCAACCAAAGAGGGAGGCAATTAATGCGTATTAATCCTGCTATTTTTGTATTGCTTGGCGCCGGTGCGATTTTGGCGACTAGCTCGCTTTATACCGTAAAACAGAATGAACAAGCATTGGTCTTGCGCCTTGGACAGGCAAAACGCGTCGTGAATATCGATGGTCAAGACGCGGGTCTAAAACTAAAAATGCCGTTTGTTGAAACCGTTAGAATTTATGATAGGCGTGTCTTGGACTTAACCCCAACAGGCCAAAACGAAATTGTTGCCGCCGACCAAGAACGTATTGAAGTTAAATCCTTTGTTCGTTGGCGCATTGTCAATCCTTTGCAATTTTATATTGCCTCCTCAACTGAGGCTAATGCGCGCGATAGAATTGGTTCGATGCTTGAGGCCGCTTTACGTCGTGTTTTGGGCCGCGCAAGTTCAGCGGATATTATTTCCAAACGCCGCGCCCAATTAATGGAAGAAATTCGTGTCGCACTGAATAAAGAAGCTGCGGCATTGGGTGTGGAAATAGTTGATGTTCGCATCCGCGCTGCTGAATTGCCACAGGCAAACGAAGAAAGGGTTTTCTTAAGAATGAAATCCGAACGCGAACAAGCCGCCGCCCAAGTGAAAGCCGATGGCGAAAGACGCGCCCAAGAAATTCGCGGTGCAGCTGATAAAGAACGCGCCAAAATCATCGCTGATTCATATAATCAAGACGCCGATTTTGCTGCCTTTTATCGCTCGATGCAGGCATATGACAAAGCCTTCCCCGAGGGAACAAATTTGGTCTTAAGCCCTGATTCTGACTTCTTCAGATATTTCAAATCGCGCAAAGGCGGCAATTAATTTTGCCGCTTTCGGCGTGTTGATTTGATGAATTGAAAACCAAACAAGCCGTGTGCCTTGGAATAGATTTGCGCTCTCGAACAAAGAGCCAAATTTGCCATTAGCAGATTTTCAATAATTGGAGCGGGTAGCGGGAATCGAACCCGCACCTTAGGCTTGGGAAGCCCGCATGATACCACTTCACCATACCCGCACCATTAAAATGCGCTTATTTATCTATCCGCGCTACAACCCTAAAGTCCATCAGTTTTCGCATTTTTTCACAAAATTTCGGGTAAGTGTATGGCCTTGAGCTTCGTTCATTGAGTCGGATTAAGAATGGCGCAGGATTTTTTCGATTGTATGAAACGAAAGCACTAACAAAATCTTAGGATTGCGGATTGAAAATTTACGTCCTAAATTGTCATATGGTGCTGTTAGATTGGTGCAGGGCAATTAAATGAGTAAGAATAAATCAATCTTCGAATATAGCGCGCCACGGTTTTTCACTATTGAACCGAGTAATAATTTCCTGTCGCTTTTCGCCAAAACTCTTTTGAATGATGTTTTGGGCAAAATGGGCGAAATTGTTTTCGCCGATACGATAATTCTATTGCCAACTCGGCGCGCGGCGCGGTTTTTGGCTAATGAATTTTTGGAAATCAACCCAAAACTATCCTTAATTTTGCCCCGCATTCGCACTTTGGGTGATATTGACCCTGAGGAAATGGCGCTAAATGATTTGGGCAATTTCGACACTTCTTTGACTGTTTCGCCTTTATATCGCCAATTCATTCTTGCCAATCTGATTGCCAAAATGAATGAAAACCTTGAATGGACCACAAATCGACTAGCCGCACTAAATGCCGCCCAATCTTTGGCGGAATTATTGGAAAGCGCCGAACTAACTGCAATTGGCAATGAAGGTCCCGATTGGTCAAAACTCGATACTTTGGTTGAAGAAAGCGATTTGGCGCAACATTTCGAAATTTCGCGCCAATTTCTGAAAATTGTCACTGATTTTTGGCCTGCGCATTTAAAGGAATTGGGACTTATTGACCCTGCCACCAAACAAAGACTTGCGATTGAGGCATTGGCACAAAATTGGCAAAAAAATCCGCCAATAACGCCGATTTTTATCGCTGGATCGACCGGATCAATTCCCGCAACACGAAAATTAATGAAAACTGTTGCGGGGCTTGAAAAAGGTTGTGTAATTCTGCCCGGCCTTGATAAGGAAATGGCGGAAACTGATTTTGATCGTATTGCTCAAGAGCCGTCCCATCCGCAGAGAATTATGTTTGAAACCCTTAAAGGCATTGGCATAAATCGCGATGAGATTGCTTATTTCCCAAATTCAGATGCGATTGATGAGAAATTATTGCTAAGGCGCAAGGTTTTGAACGCGGCGCTTACGCCAAAGGAATCGACTGCCGATTGGCTAGAAACCTGCAAAACTTTGGGCTCAGCTGAAATTGAAAAAGCCACATGCGGCCTTTCTTTGATTGAGGCGCAAAATGACGAAATCGAGGCAGAAGCAATTGCGCTTTTGATGCGCCATGCATTGGAAAATAAAGAAAATTGCGCATTGGTCACGCCGGATAAAAACATCGCGCGCCGCGTTTCATCCAAATTGCAACGCTGGGACATTAATATTGATACTTCCAGCGGACAGAAATTATCGCAATTCCCATTGGGTAGTTTCATTAATTTTGTCGCTGCGTTTCTTATTGATTCCGCATTGCCGATTAATCTTATGAATTTGGTTTCGCACCCATTTGGAAAATTTGGGGTTTTAGATTTGGTTCGCCATGATGGCGCGGCGGGGCTTGATATTGCTTTGTTACGCGGCGCGACCAAGGCGCATGATTTGGGCGAATTATTAAAGCGCGCCGAAGCGATTGAACCGAATGATTGGAAATATTTATTATTAAATCAAAATTCGAGTTTGAAACTCTTGAAGGCGATTGTTTCTGCAAACCAAGAGATTGAAAAATTAAAGCCTGAAAAACTTGATATTGAAAATATCTGTCGCTTTCTACTTAATGCCTGCGAAATTATTGCCAAGGATGAAAATGGAAAGAGCCAATATATTTGGTCGCGTGAGGCCGGAAATGCCGCCGCGCAATTCTTTGGCAATCTTTTAAATGAGGGAAAAGCATTTGAGGTTTCAAGCATTGAAGAAGGGCTTGAAATCATTTTGGAATTAGCTTCGACAATCAGTATCCGCTCAAATAATACCCACCCTAATCTCGCGATATTGGGACCATTAGAGGCGCGGCTTTTGCATTTTGATAAATTCATTCTTGCAGGTCTTGATGAAGGTGTTTGGCCGCAAAAGCCACAAATCGACCCATTCCTTTCGCGCCCCATGCGTGACAAATTAGGATTGCAACAACGGGATTTAAGATTGGGCCAACAGGCACACGATTTCTCGCAATTATGCGCCCATAGCGAAGTGATTATGACGCGCGCCAAACGCCGTGGTGGTGCACCAAGTGTGCCGTCACGCTGGATTTGGCGATTAAAAACACTTTTAGAGGGGGCGGTGGGGCATGACAATGTAGATGCAGCCTTGGAATATTCGCATTTCAATCCGCTAAAAATTATTGATAAAGTTCGTGCCAAACAATCATTCAATTATCGCGATGCTATACCATATGCCTATCCGCCAATTAATGCGCGACCGACAAAATTATCGGCAACGCAAATCGAAAATCTAATTCGCGACCCATACCGTATTTATGTCGAAAAAATCCTTGGTCTGCGCCCACTTGACCCTTTGGGCGGTGAAATAAGTGCCAAAGAACGTGGTTCTGCTTTACATGATGCACTTGAGGAATTGGCAATATGGCGCAAAAATCCGCCAGAAGATTTGCACGGTGAATTATCCAAAATAATGCGCAAAAGACTTTTGCATTACGGTTTTTCGCCAGAAGAAATCGATGATGAAATGCAGCATTTAGAACCTACAATTCAAATGATTGTCGAAGATGAAAAAGCGCGCGCAAAAACTTTCCCAATTCTTTTGGTCGAAGAAAAAATGGCGCACAAATTTCAGGCAAAAACTGGCGAATATGAAGTTTTTGCGAAAATCGACCGTATTGATATTGATAAGAAAGGCAATAGCGAAATTTGGGATTATAAAACCGGAACAATCCCAACAAATGCCAAAATCAAATCGATGTTTTCGCCGCAAATGCCGATTTGCGCTTATATTTTGGAAAAGGAAAAACCATTTGGTATCAAGAATATCAATGGTTTTGGTCACATTAAAATTGGCAATAATTCGCCTGATTTTCATTTATGGGGCGACAAAGAATTAGAAGTTTCCGATATTATTGAAAATACGGAAATGACATTAATGGGGCTTTTCGACAAATTCGCCGATGAAACCATGCCCTATATTTCAAAACCACGCGCCGAATTTTTATACTCTAGCCAATCCTGGGAAGATAAATACGACCGACTAGCACGGCGAAAAGAATGGGCCGATGGCGAAGATGAGGGTGAAGGCAATGAGTGATAACCCTTTAATTCAATACACAAATCTTGAACAAAAATCGGCGGCGAACCCCAATTTTTGGGTTTGGGCCAATGCCAATGCCGGTTCAGGCAAAACCAAGGTTCTGATTGACAGAATTGCGCGCATTCTTTTGCACGGTGCTGACCCTGCCAAAATCCTTGCGGTAACTTACACAAAGGCCGCCGCCGCCGAAATGACGACAAGGCTTTTTGAAACCCTTGGGCGTTGGACAATTACCAAAGATGAAGAATTAAAATCAATTCTCCAAAACCTTGATGAAAATCTTGTGATTGATAAAGCGCAATTGTCAAAAGCGCGTGCATTATTTGCCGCCGCACTTGAAACCCCTGGCGGGTTGAAGGTGCAAACAATCCATGCTTTTTGCGGTGATATTCTAAAGCGCTTCCCGATTGAGGCGGGAATTGCGCCGGGTTTTGATGTCGCTGATGATTTATTGGCGCAAGATTTGAAAGAGAGAGCACTGCAAGAAATAAAGGCGCAAAGACCCGAATTATTCACGCAATTGAATGAGAATATTTCGCGTTTTTATGGCGAAAAATCGGTCTTTAAAATCGGTGAATCCATAAATATGAATTTGCCGTTTGATGGCAATGAACTTAAATTTCAACTAGAAAAATCTTTCGGCCTTGTTCCTTGTTTCAATATAAATAAACAAATCGAAAGTGCCATCAATAGTTTTGACAAAACGAAATTGCGCCATATCGCGGATTATTTGGCAGGGAGCGAAAAGGCAAAGGAAAATCGTTTTGCTTATGCTTTTGAATTGGCATTGAATGGCGCCGATGAGTTGGCGTTTAATGACATTCTTTCATTATTACTGACGACCACCAAAGAATTATTCAAAACCGTTCCAATAAGTGCAGAGGCGCGCAAGGATAAGATAGTTTCTGACTTTTTTGGCGAAGCAAAGAGGGGGGAAGGCTGGAATCTTGGTGCGTTTGGCGAATTTTGGGAAATCGCGCAAAATGTCGAAATCGCACGCCTTATTGAGCGTTCAGTAATTTTAAACCACGCCGCATATGAATGGCGCAAAACTTTCGATGCCTTAAAAACCCGCCTTGGACGTTTGGATTTTGCCGATTTGCTTTTCCATGCATCAAACCTTTTGAACCGCGATAAGGGTTGGGCTTTATGGGTTATGTATAAACTTGACCAAGGGCTTGAACATATCCTTATTGACGAAAGCCAAGATACAAGTGAAGAACAATGGCAAATCCTTAGACCTTTATTGGCAAGCCTTGAAAATGAAACCTACAAAATGGGGCGCACCGGTTTTGTGGTCGGTGATGATAAGCAAAGTATTTACTCGTTCCAAGGTGCAGACCCAGATGCATATCGCAAAGAGAAACAGCAATTTTTGGAAAATAATAATGCCAAAGAAGTGAAATTTTCGGTTTCATTCCGCACCGGAAGCACGATTTTATCGATGGTTGATAGGGTCTGGCATGGCGCGTGTGAATATAAGATTGAAACCGAAATTCCCGCAAATGCGCCAAAAGCAATCATAAATGAATTCACACAGGCACAAAAAAACAATCAATCGCATTTTTCGGCACGCATTGGTCAATCCTCTGCGGTGGAATTATGGGATATTATTGAGGGCAGCGCGACAAAACAAAATCGTGCAGCATGGGATATTCCACTTGATGCGCAAAGTGAAAATGATGCCAAAAGTAAATTGGCGCAAACTATCGCAAGTGAAATAAAAGCACGCATTATAAATGGCGAAACAGTTTGGGAAAAGGGTCAGCGTCGCGGCTGTAAGCCCGCTGATTTTATGATTTTAGTTAAAGCTCGCAATTCACTGTTTCACCGAATTATCAAAAGCCTGAAGAAAGAAGGTGTTCCGGTCGCGGGTTCGGATTTGATAATTCTAAAAGATGAACCTGCGATATTGGATATTTTGGCATTTTTGCAATTTATTGCCCGTCCGCAAGATGATTTTAACCTTGCATGTCTTTTAAAAAGTGCATTTTTCAATCTGGTTCGTGATGACGAACACTTGTTTGAATTATGCCATAAGCGAGGCCAAAATCTTTTCGCTCAATTGCATGATAGCGAAGATGTTTTGCACCGCGAAATTCATGAATTGCTTGCAAAAATTCACCAAAAGTGCACGCCATTGCCGGTTTTTGAAACCCTATCATATCTTTTAAACGCCCGTATTTTCAAAGGTTTCACTGGTTGGGATATGGTTTTCAATCGTTTCGGTCTTGAGGCAAAAGAACCAATTGAAATCCTATTGGATTTGGCAATTGATGCGCAATCGAATGACTTATTTAGCATAAATGCGTTTATCGATTTTATCGAAAATCGTGCACCTTCGACCAAACGCGAATTTGATGCCAATGAAGACGGTGTCAAAGTTATGACTGTTCACGGTTCAAAAGGCCGCGAAGCGCCAATTGTTATTTTGCCAGACACAACCCGCGCCAAGGGTGGTGACAATTCGGGGATTTATTTTTCAAAAAGCGCCAATGCCTTTATTTTTACGCCGGATTTGAAAATTAATTGCGATAAAATAAGTGAACTAAAAGATGCCGAAAAACAAAAAGAAACCCAAGAAGATCAAAGGCTTTTATATGTTGCAATGACGCGCGCCAAGGACAGGCTCATTCTTTGTGGTCATAAGTTTCGTAATTCGCGTGCCAATGATTCTTGGTATGCTATTTTTGAAAATGCTTTTGATGGATTAGAGGGTTTCGAAACCCGCGTGCTAAAAGTCAATAATTATGAATTTGAAGCACCAAACGCCAAAATTTGGGGAAAAATTGAGGGGAATATTGTTGCAAGGCGCGAAGCGATTGAAGAGAGGGAATTTATTGCGCCAAATTGGATTAAAGAAAACCCAAAACCTTTTGACCCGCCCCCGCGTAAAATTGCACCATCGGCTTTAATTGACGATAATTATGAACCGCCATCAATTTCCCCGATTTCCGGCGATACCAAAAACCGCTTTTTGCGCGGCAATGTAATTCACCGCCTTTTGGAAAATCTACCGCAAATTGAGAAATCTCAGCAGGACGATTATGCGCGCCGTATTTTGAGCCAATATAGCGAATTTGATCAAGCACAGTGCGCAGAAATTCTTGAAACGGTTTCAAAAACCATAAATCACCCGAATTTTGCGGAAATTTTTGGTGAAGATTCGCGCGCAGAAGTCGCAATAATCGGCAAAAGCCCAATCCTGCCTGATGATATAATCATAAATGGCACGATTGACCGCATTTTGATTGATAATGATAAGGTTTTGATACTTGATTACAAAACCAATCGTCCGCCGCCGCAAAATATTGACGAAACACCGATGCAATATATTAATCAAATGGCGGCCTATTATGCGGTTTTGAAAGAAACTTTTAACGACAGGCCAATAATTTGCGCCCTATTATGGACTGATGGCCCATTCCTCGTCCAAATTCCGCAAGAAAAAATCAATGTGGCATTGCGCAGTTTTGCCGCACGCCATAATCCGACTTTGGTGTGAAACTTAGGCGTTTTGACCTTGACATAGCCGCAAAGCCGCCTAACTCTTAGGCATAGTATCAGGAAGGCAAAAATGGCACTTATTAATGTCAGTGACGAAAGTTTTGAAAGCGATGTTCTAAATTCATCCCTCCCGGTTGTTGTGGATTTTTGGGCCGCTTGGTGTGGGCCGTGCAAAATGATTGCACCAAGCCTTGACGAAATTTCCAAAGACCTTGAGGGTCAAGTAACAATTGCCAAGGTCAATATTGACGAAAACCCAATGACCCCTAGCAAGTTTGGCGTTCGCGGTATTCCGACTCTTATGCTTTTCAAAGACGGGAAATTGGTTTCAACCCAAGTGGGCGCAATGGCTAAGAATCGCATTGATTCTTGGATTAAAGAATCGGCTTAAGGTTGCAATGATTGGTGTCGTTGTTGTCAGCCACGGCAATTTATCCGTGGAACTTGTGAAAGCCGCCGAACACGTTGTCGGCCCACAAACTAATATGTCACCAATCGCAATTGGCCCTGACGACGATATGGAACAAAGACGGCGCGAAATTCTTGCGGCCTGCAAACAAAATGACGACGGAAGTGGCGTGATTATCCTAACCGATATGTTCGGGGGCACGCCTTCAAATCTTGCGATTTCAATAATGGAAAAAGGCAATTATGAAGTAATTGCCGGGGCAAACCTGCCAATGCTTATTAAACTTGCCGAAGTTAGAAAATCCGAAAGCATTGCGCGTGCCGCCTTTGCGTCCCAAGATGCGGCACGAAAATATATTGCCGTGGTTTCATCATTATTGGCGAATTAAAATGGGCGAATTTCTTAAAAAAACTGTCGAAATAGTCAATAAACGCGGCCTTCATGCCCGTGCATCATCAAAATTTGCCGTCAAAGCCGGCGAATTTAAGGACACCGAAATTCGGGTATGCAAAGACGACGAGGATGTAGCGGGTGATTCCATCATGGATTTAATGATGCTTGCGGCGGGAATCGGCTCAAGCAT
>JAYRYJ010000022.1:0-11860 GCA_041917055.1 Hyphomonadaceae bacterium | reverse complement strand
GGGGTTTTTCCGGTTCCGCCTAATGAAATATTGCCGATTGATATAGTTTTGGCACTCAAACCAAAATTTTCTCCTTTTTTTAGGCGGTTTTGGGTCGCAAAATCATAGAGCCAAGAAAAAGGCAAAAGCAGCGTGCGCAAAACAAATGCCGCATCGCGCCCTTCTGTAATATTCCAAAAGGCAGGGGCGCGCATTTATTTGTCACCCAATAATTGCAATAAATTATCGTCGATTTCGCTCAATAAATGTTTGGATTGCGCAACAAAATTTTGGGCATTGGTTTTCATGTCTTCAATATTGGTGCTTGTGTCGAATATTTTCAAGACCGCGTTTGAAATGGTTTCGGCGTCTGCGCCAGTTTCAATCATGGCATTGCGCGATTTCAAATCTGCGAAAACATCGGTGAAATTATGAAAATAAGGACCAGTAATTATTGCGCAATCCAATTGCGCCGGTTCAATTGGATTATGCCCGCCGATTTTAGGCAAAAGCGAACCTGCAATAAAAGCAAAATCCGCTAATTTATAAAACAGCCCCATTTGCCCCAAAACGTCCCACACAAATACCCTTTGTTTGATATTCGGAATTTGATTTTGCGACCGAAATGCGCATTCAAAACCATAATTACTGGCGATTTCATTTATTGCCGCGCTTCGTTTTACATGACGTGGCGCAATTATCAGAAGCGTATTCTCGTGCTTTTCCAAAATGGATTTGAAAGCGGAGAAAATAATTTCCTCCTCGCCCTCATGGGTTGAAGCAGCAAGGAAGATTTTTCTGTTGCCGATTTTGGCTTTCAAATTCTCCAATTCAAACTGGTCAAAAACCAAAGGCGGCGCGGCATATTTTAAATTATTGATAATTGGGCTTAGGTGAATGCGAAATCCCGATAGAAATTCATGCGTTGGTGCATTGGCGGCCTGGGCGAAATCAAAACCCGAAAACGCCATTTGCCCCAAACCTTTTGAACCCAACCAATTACTAATCGATTTATTGGTCATACGCGAATTTATCAGTGCAGTTTTGATATTATTCTTGCGCAATTCATGCAAAAGATTGGGCCAAATTTCGCCCTCGATAAAAACTGCCAAATCCACCGTGGCTTTTTGAACAAACCGAGCACCAATAAATGGGTGGTCGAAGGGGGCAAAACGGAAAATATCGTTTTTCGTCAATTGTTTTTGAATAATCTGCGCACCGGTTTGGGTTTGGCAAGTAAAAAGAAATTGCAAATCGGGGCGAATTTCGCGCAAATGATTGGCGATATTTATAGAAATCAAAGATTCCCCAACGCTCGCGGCATGAAGCCAAATCCTTGCACCAGTCTTGGCAGCGATTTCGCGATGGGCAAACCTATCTTTTCGTGAAGTTTCATCCTCTTTGTGCTGTAATGTGCGAATAAAGACGAATGGCCACAAAAAAGGCGTCATCAAATACCAAAAAATGCGATAAAGAATAATTTCAAGCATTGTTGTTGCTTTCATCTATTGGGGCAACAATTTGAACGTCGCATTCTTCGTCTGCCAAATTTGTAATTTCCAATA
The DNA here is from genome assembly GCA_041917055.1 of Hyphomonadaceae bacterium. Classification (GTDB taxonomy): domain Bacteria; phylum Pseudomonadota; class Alphaproteobacteria; order Caulobacterales; family Aquidulcibacteraceae; genus Pseudaquidulcibacter. The sequence continues at coordinate 10,316 of JAYRYJ010000022.1, read as the reverse complement.
AAGCGTTTTCGCATTTCAAGCGCATGGCTTCAAATTCCAAATCATTTTGCGCTTTCACCTCAATTGGTGCGCCATAAATTATCACACCTTTTGAGAATAATGGTGGCAATAATAATTTGTCCCATGAAGTTGCAAGCCTGGATTTGCGAACAGATGCGGCAATCGGAATGAATAAAGCCTTTGCGGTTTTCGCAGTGCGAATTGCGCCATTTGACATTTTAAGACGTGGCCCAGAAGGGCCATCAGGGGTTAACGCAACAATATTGCCTTTTTTGATTGCACTTAGCATTGAGCGAAATGCCGCCATGCCACCTTTGTCTTCTGTTTTATCATCGCGCTTTTTCGCACTTGAACCGCGAATAATGTCATAACCCATTATTTCGCCGACGCGGGTTGTGATATTGCCATCTTTGGATAACGAAAATAGCATCGAGACATTTAATATTTTCAAATCAAAAACCGAAGGAATAAGAATAATGCGCGAATGCCAAAGGCAGGCGACGATTCCCTTTTCTGGTTCAAGATTGTTAAATAGGTTTTCCGCGCCCCTAATTTCCCATACTGTGGTTAACCGCACCAAATACATATAAAGAGACAATAGCCGCGCCAAAATTTCGCGGACAAATGCGGTGCGGAAAAATGATTTCATCATAAAGTCACAATAGTCGCAAATAATAAATAGTGCGAGTGCGGCCTTGCAACAATGAGAAACTTGTTCCACATTGAAATGGGCGCGCGCCAAAGGGTGAAATATGTTTGCGCTGACTTTGAAAGAAATACAGGGGCGAAAATTGGCTTTTTATGACACCGAGACTGAGGAGGGGTATAAAAAAACCTGGAAAGATTATTGGTGGAATGATCACGCTTTTTTGCGCAAGAATTTTCAAAATGCGCATGAAATCGCGGATGGCGTGTGGCGCTCAAATCAGCCGTCGCCAGAACAATTGGCAGTATGGAAAGAAAAAGGCATAAAAACCATTGTTAATCTGCGCGGTGATACAAATTCAAGCTTCACAGCTTTGGAGAAAAAAGCATGTCGGGAACTAGGTCTTGATTTGGTTTTCTTCAAAGTCGAAAGCCGTGGTGCACCGGACCCCGTAATAATGCGCGATTTGGTCAATGCATTTCGTGAAATCAAATATCCTATTCTTTTGCATTGCAAATCGGGCGCGGATAGGGCGGGTTTGGCCTCGGTTTTATATAAATATTTGATTGAAGGCGCGCCATTGGATGAGGCGCGAAAACAATTGGGCTTCAAATACCTTCATATTAGCGCAGGAAAAACAGGAATTTTGGGGCATTTTTGGAATAAATTTGCGCTGGCTAATAAGGAAACCGGTATCGAGTTTTGGGATTGGGTAGAAAACCATTATGACCGCGAACGTCTTTGGGACGATTTTAAGCCGACACCGGTTGGTAATTGGTTGGTTGAGAACCTCCTTCATCGCGAATAATTTTTCATTGATTTGCCAACAATTGCAAAAATTTGCTAAATTTTGCAATTATTTGCAAGAGAAGGAAGCGTTTCCAAAAAAAGCCGCATTTCCAAGAGTTTTATTTTTCTGCAAATGAAGACGGAGAATGCCTCGAGGATTGAGGCGATTAATATTTATTTTGAGTGGAAATACAGATTATCATATTCCAATAAATACAGAGAGTTCTGTTGGGTAACTAATTTGTCCAATCAGAAATGTGAGATTTAAGGACACTGATTCACCCGACTTTATCAGAAAAAGCAGTAAAAACCCCAAAAATAATAGGGTTGCAAAAAAGCATAGCGGCTATGCGCACGTTAAAACTGCTTTGCAAAACTGAATATCCGTTCAGAATAGGCTTACCTTAACGTCAAAATAAATTACGATTTCGCGAAATTTGGAAAAATTTTGCACAATTTCGATTTGTTATAACAAAAAAAGAAATAATTTGCTTGTCAATAGGTGCGTAATCGTTTTCGCAAAATATTTTTAAGACGAAAATATATAAAAATAATGCTTGTATTTTGTTCCGATTTGCAGTTTAAGCCGCTCCATCACAGTCACACCACACAAACGTGACAGTTTTTTTGCAGTTTTTAAATTTTTACACTAGAAAAAGAGGAAAGAATGGAAGGCGATTTTTGCACAAGTGAAGGCGCGCGTCGTTTGAAAGTTAAAATTCAAGAGTATTGGCGCGACCGCGGTTATGACGTAACTGTGGATCTTGTGGATGAGGGTTTTGTCCCTGCTATGCGTTCCGGTAGAACCGATGTCAGAAGCGACATGATTAATGGTTTGCCACGCCGTCGCATCTCAACTGATGCATAATATTAGTGCTTCTTAAAGCGCAATAATAATTCAAATAATTCATCATAATGACTAAAAAAGGCATCGGCACCAAGGTCCGGTGCCTTTTTTTCGGTATAGCCGAAAGTTGTGACAACAACCGGAATATCGGCGGCGCGCGCGGCAATTACGTCATTCTCGCTATCGCCGACCATGATTGAAAAATTCAAATCGCCGCCAATTTTCTCGATCGAATTTGTAATATGGATAGGGTCAGGTTTGATGCGTGGTGTGGTTTCGGGGCCGAAAACACCGCCGAAGTCTTTCAAAATCCCCAATTCTTTCAATACCAATTGCGCGAGTTTTGTAGGCTTATTGGTGCAAACCAATAATTTTGCGCCATGTCCTTTCAATAATGCCAAGGCATCATGCGCACCGTCATAGACTTTTGAGCGCAAAGCAATGCCCGCCTCATATGTTTCAAGGAATTTAGGCAATAAATCGGCGATTTCGCCGTCGGACAATTCGCGACCACGAAGCCGCGCCGCAGTTATAACCGCATTTCTTGCGCCTTTGCCGATGATTTTGCGCATGTCGCCTAATTCGCAATGCCCAAGGCCCAAAATATCCATAATTTCATTGGTCGCGCGCACTAAATCCGGCGCAGTATCGACCAAGGTGCCGTCTAAATCAAAGGCAATAGTATAATTTTCAAAAAGTGCGCTCATTGCGGCAATTCGCATAATGGCAAAGTGCATTTCTTGCAAAGCATTGTTGCATTTTTTGCCGTCAAAGGCCAAAAGAATGCACTATTTCACGGATTCTTAATGACTAAAACCAAACGCGCCGCCATTATTCTTGCCGCAGGCCACGGCACACGCATGAAATCCAGTCTTTCCAAAGTCCTTCACAAGGTCGGCGGGCGATCAATGCTTGATTGGGTTATTGATTTGGCCCAAGGATTGGATTGCGAAAAAATTGTGGTCGTGACTGGTGCGCATAATCAAGACGCAAAAAACGCCGCCATCGCGCAATTGGGGGAGGGGGCGCACGCCTTGCAAGACCCACCAATGGGCACGGGCCATGCCGTTAAATGTGCCAAAGACGCCATGGCGGGTTTTGATGGTAATGCCATTGTTCTTTATGCCGACACGCCATTAATCACGCGTGAGACCGCCTTGAAAGCCTTTGATGCCATTGAAAACGGTGCTGATGTTGCAATTCTTGGCTTTCAATCCAAAAACCCTGCGCCCTATGGTCGTTTGATTGAAAATGAGCATGGCGATTTATTGGAAATTGTTGAAGCGAAAGAAGCGACGCCCGAACAATTGGCAATTGATTTTTGCAATTCGGGCGTAATGGCGGGAGATTGCAAAAACCTTTTTGCGCATTTGGAGAATGTAACAAATTCAAATGCAAAGGGCGAGTATTATCTGACGGACGTGGTTGGTTTGGCGGTTGCGGCGGGGCAAAAATGCGTTGCGGTTCGTGGCTCGGAAGACGAGGTTTTAGGTGTCAATTCGCGTCTTGATCTTTCTGAGGCCGAAAAATCATTCCAAACCGCAAAGCGCACCGAAATGATGGTTAAAGGCGTAACTTTAATTGCGCCCGAAACAGTTTTCTTTAGTCATGACACCGAAATTGAAAATGATGTGACTATCGAACCAAATGTGGTTTTTGGATTGGGTGTCAAAATCAAAAGCGGCGCGCATATTCGTGCCTTCACACATATCGAGGGTGGGGAAATTGAAAAAGGCGCGATTATTGGCCCATATTCGCGCATTCGCCCGGGTTCAAAAATTGGCGAAGATGTTCATATCGGCAATTTTGTTGAAACTAAAAATGCGGTTTTGGCGAAGGGTGTCAAGGCCAATCATTTGACCTATTTGGGTGATGTTACAATCGGCGAAAAAACCAATATTGGCGCGGGCACAATCACCTGCAATTATGATGGTTATTTCAAATATAAAACCGAAATCGGGGCGGGGGTTCTAATTGGTTCGGACACTATGTTGGTCGCACCAGTGAAAGTAGGGGACAAAGCCATGACCGGATCGGGTTCGACCATCACACAAGACATTCCGTCAGGCGCATTAGCGGTTTCACGCGCGCATCAAAAAAATATCGACAATTGGGCGACCAAATTCCGTGAAAAAAGCGCAAAATTAAAGGCCCAAAAGAAATGATAAGCCCGCAAGAATTACAAAAAATCCAATCTGCTGCTGCGGCCCTTGATTTTGTTAAAGACGGCATGATTTTGGGTTTGGGAACAGGTTCGACGGCGGCGCATTTTGTTAGGCTTTTGGGTGAGAAAGTCAAAAAAGGGTTGAAGGTCCAGGGTGTTCCGACATCAATTGCGACCCATAACCTAGCCAAAGAAGTTGGCGTGCCTTTGATTGATATTGAACGTGTCGAACGCATTGATTTAACCATCGACGGCGCCGATGAAATCGACCCGCAAATGAATTTAATTAAAGGCGGCGGGGCGGCATTATTGCGCGAAAAAATCATTGCCCATGCTTCTGACCATATGATTGTTATTGCTGATGAAAGCAAAATGGTTGATACTTTGGGCGCTTTTCCATTGCCTGTCGAAATTGTGCCGTTTGGCGTGGCGATTACCGCCAAAAAAGTCTTTGACTGCCTACGCGAAACCAATTGCGACGGCACGGAAATTCTATTGCGCACTTTGAAAGGCGCGAAAGAGCCATTATTGACCGATAATGGCAATTATATCCTAGATTGCCATTGCAAACGCATTCCACTACCAAAACATTTGATGAGCCTCCTAAACCTTGTGCCTGGCGTTGTCGAAAACGGAATTTTCCCAATTTTCCCACACACCAACCGCACAATAGTATTGGGAACGCAAAGCGGACCAAGGGTGATTGAATCCTAGCTCTTCCCCTATTGCGATTGGGGAAGTACCCCGAAGGGGGGATGGGGTGAAGTGTTGGAAGAACCAACCAATATTGCCAATAGCCCGACTGTCTTCACCCCATCGTCACGCTTCCGCTGCGCTACAGCGCGCCACTTCCCCTTTGCAAAGGGGAAGAGTTAAGAATGCCCCTAACTCTTCCCCTATTGTGATAGGGGAAGTACCCCGAAGGGGGGGATGGGGTGAAGTGGTGGAAGTACCAGCCAACATCGCAAATAGCCCTACCGTCTTTTCACCCCATCGTCACGCTTCCGCTGCGCTACAGCGCGCCACTTCCCCTTTGCAAAGGGGAAGAGTTAAGAATGCCCCTAACTCTTCCCCTATTGCGATAGGGGAAGTACCCCGAAGGGGGGATGGGGTGAAGTGGTGGAAGAACCGACAAACATCGCAAATAGCCCGACCGTCTTCACCCCATCGTCACGCTTCCGCTACGCTACAGCGCGCCACTTCCCCTTTGCAAAGGGGAAGAGTTAAGAATGCCCCTAACTCTTCCCCTATTGCGATAGGGGAAGTACCCCGAAGGGGGGATGGGGTGAAGTGGTGGAAGTACCAACCAACATCGCAAATAGCCCTACCGTCTTTTCACCCCATCGTCACGCTTCCGCTGCGCTACAGCGCGCCACTTCCCCTATTTTAATAGGGGAAGAGTTAAAGTCACTTTTTGGTTGCCTATTCAACACTAAAAATTGTGATGTAATGTGGAAAATTATTTATGTGCGACTATTTAGATGGAAGCAAATGACGGTAAATGACGGTTTTTGGGTCGAGTGGCACTTGATGTTTCTATTGGCTATTTCGCCCATTCGCACTATTGCATTCGTGAGGTTCAAAAATGGAATTTGATTTATTTGTGATTGGTGCGGGTTCCGGTGGTGTGCGGGCGGCGCGTATGAGTGCGCAAATGGGCGCGCGGGTTGCTATTGCCGAAGAATATCGTATTGGCGGAACTTGTGTAATTCGTGGCTGTGTGCCTAAGAAGTTTTTGGTTTATGCTTCTGAATTTGCACATGAAATGGGGATTGTTGCCCCTTCATATGGTTGGGATTTAGGCGCACCAAAATTTGATTGGTTGAAACTAAGAAATAGTGTCCAAGATGAGGTTTCAAGGCTTTCGGCAATCTATGCGCGCAATCTAAATAATGCTGGTGTTACGATTTTCGAAACCCGCGCAATTATTAAAGATAAGAATACAATTGAATTATCCGACGGGCGCGAAATTAAAGCGAAATATATTTTGATTGCGACCGGTGGCGCGCCGACCATCCCCGCTGAAATTGCGGGTTCTGAGCACGCAATTTCGTCAAATGAAGTGTTTCACCTTGAGGCTTTACCAAAAACCGTGGTGATTAATGGCGGTGGTTATATTGCGGTTGAATTTGCGCATATTTTTGCGGGTTTGGGTGTCGAAACTATCCTTGTCTATCGCCGTGATACGGTTTTGCGCGGCTTTGATGATGATATTCGTCTTGAAGTTCATGAAGGTCTGAAACGCCGTGGCATTCGCGTTGTTTGCAATACCAATATTGTGAAAATTGAAAGGGGCACGCGCAAAATTGTTCATTTGTCTGATGGGGAACATATTGAGTGCGATGAGGTGATGCTTGCAACTGGGCGCGACCCTTATATTAATGGCCTCGGTCTTGAAAATGTCGGGATTGAAATCGAAAACGGTGCGATAAAGGTAGATGAATTTTCACGCACCAATGTCGAAAACATTTATGCGGTGGGTGATGTTACAAATCGCGTGAATTTAACTCCTGTCGCGATTAGGGAAGCGGCGGCATTTGCCAATACTATTTTTGCCAATTTGCCGATAAAGATGGATCACACAAATATTGCCAGTGCCGTTTTTTCTCAACCGCCAGCGGGTTCCGTTGGTTTAAGCGAGCATGATGCGCGCGAAATGTTTGGCGAAATCGACATCTATAAAACCCGTTTCAGGCCCATGCGCATCGCGCTTTCAAAAGACGAAACCCGCGTGATGATGAAACTTGTTGTGCGGGCTTCAGATGATGTGGTGGTCGGTGTCCATATTGTCGGTGATGACGCGCCGGAAATTATCCAATCAATCGCAATCGCGGTTAAACATGGCCTAACTAAACGTCAATTTGATGAAACCTGCGCCGTCCATCCGACAATTTCGGAAGAATTGGTAACTTTGAAAGAGAAATTTATTGCGAAATAGGAAATTGAGTTTACTTTAGGTGGAATTTTTGAGGTATGCCATGTCGGTGACTTTAATGCGAATATCAAATGCCACTTTGTATTTTATTGGGCTATTAATTCTCGCGCTTATTGAGCTTGATATTTTGGGACTTCAAGTTTCTGCCATTAGTAAGTATCTTGATGATAAATTGATGGCTTTGAGCTTCTTTCCCGGATTAGCACTTGTCTGGTGTACCTTCTCCCAAATCGACTCTTTGCCTTTCGGACTGCTAGCTGGCATACTGGCATTTGCGATAAATGATTATTTATTACGTAAACTTGAAGCAAAATCGGCGCTTACATTCGCCACAAGCATCTTAGCTTTTATGTTGTTTGTTGCAGCGATAGTGATTATTTCTGGACTATTTTTTCTAGAAAGTATCGGAAGCAAGGAAGCAATTATTGCATTTTCACCCAAATTAATGGCGCTTCATTCCTTCTTCGTTTTTGCCAATATCGGGTTTTATTGGTTTTGGTTGAAACGAATTATTCGATAATTGGCAGTCAGGTCCATCGGTCACTCGTGCGACAAAGTCGGTGGTTAAAGGCAAAATGCTAAGAACCGGTGGGCTGGTTTTGCAAACACGTGCCGGATAAAGGGATGTCGGAATAGTGGGGTTCGGGCTATCGGCACTAACGTCATAATCCATGACCCTATCGTCAAAACAACCGGTTCATTGGTCTTTTTTGTCGGTTCCAGCCTCAAAAGTTTGATTTATTGAAAAACATTTCCCAACCGCAAAGAATTATTCTTGGATAGAACTTATCATTACTTGCTCAAAATCACTCAATTCAGAAAAAGGCAAAGAAAACAGATAAATAATTTATTTATTTCGCAATTCTCAATTTAGATACTTTAGTCATAATTTGTTGCATGGCCCCTGTTAAATTCGATGCTGTTTTGACATCAAAAAAATTGTCGGGGCTGGATGCGCAGTTTTTCAAGAGGTTTTCGTCACCTTCTTCGAGGCGCACAGTGAAGACTTCAATTCCTTTGGCTTTTGCCGCCTGACACGCTTGTTTGGTGCGAAAATCGATTTCGGAGGAGTTATTAGTATAACGATTGCGTGTGTTTTCACCATCCGTCACGATAATCATGATTTTTCGGGTTTCATTGTCAAAAAATTCGACGCCGCCACTTAATGGGGCAGAGGGGGATAATAATTCCATTCCCCACTGCACGCCGATTGTAATATTGGTATAACCGTTTGGCGTGATGGATTGAACTTTCGCACGCCCAACAGCAATATCAGTTCCAAGAGGTAAAATTGTCGGCAAATAGGGGGAGTTTGCGCAGGTTCTAACTGGATAAAGACTATCAGGGACAGACGGATTAGGGCTTTCGGCACTAATGTCATAATTCATATTTCTATCAATTATGCAGCCATTCCAATCGTCTTTCAAATCATTAGGATAAGCGATTGCGCGCGGTGAATTGGAATTCAGCGCATAATATATGGTTTCGTTTTCCGGTGGAATACCAAAACCATTTGTAGTGTCAAATTGTTCAAGATATTGGATATTTGACAAAGTCATGCCCGACGGGGTGGCATTATATTGGTTCAAATTGCTTTGCGCATTAAAATCGCTCTGTAAATCACTATCAAATTGTCCGGAGCAAGAGCCGCCCCAACATGATGAATTTTCAGAATACTTTATTGAACGCGTGAATACCTTGTAACCACTTCCGGATCCTTCATAAGATTTGGCCACCATTTCATAATAATTGCGACCATTCGAATAATATGGTGCTTTGTGATAGAATTTGACTTTTGTATGACAATCAAATCTATCTGACGCGCCATAGCAAAGGGCATCGACGGCATATTGAGCGACAGCGCAAAAATCTGTATAAGTGGAATTGTTTTTGCATTTTATTTGGCGTGAGGCTTCTCCCCAGTCGAACCAGTTTTCGTCACCTTCGGCGTCAATTTTTACGGCAGTGTTAAAAGGAACAATGCCGAATTTTACGTCGCCAGTGGCGGTCGATAGAATATCAAATGTGGTTGACATTGCCGCTTTCAAGCTGGTGATACGACCATTTTGAGCCAAAGATCCGGTTGTGTCCAAAACAAATGCAAATTCGACTTTTTTCGCCTGGGTTAAGACATATGATTCTGCGTGAACATCGATTTGGTTTTGTGCGAGAATGCCCGCGAAAATCGTGTCATACTTCGCCGAAGTTTTCAGTTTAATGTAAGACACGCCGTCAATAGATTCTATCGAAAGATTTGTTGAAACGTCTTCAAGGCCACGGCGTGCGATATTTGTAAAAAGGCTTTTTTTTGCCTCATTAGTGTCAAGCACTTTCGATTCAGAAAATTTCTTTGCCGCCATCAAAGCAGCAGCGTCGTTCGCAGCCTGCAAATGTGCCTTGCTGGCGTTAATATTCGACAATTCCATAGCCGATCCCGCAACGGTGAAAACCGTTCCGGCCAAGACGGCAAATGAAACCATAACATTGCCTCTTTGCGCTTTTTTGAAGCGTCCAAAGATTCCAATTTTTTGTTTCGTGCCTTTTTCCATTCTCGCATTTTAATAGGCAAGAATAAATCGGGATTGAAGCCAATTGTTTGGATTTGCGTGTTCGAATTAACCACATTTCAGGACGCGCGATTAATTAGTAAAAATAAAATTGGTTAGGTCAAAAAAACATGCATTAAATCAATGTGATATTGCGGATTGTGAAAATTTTCTTTGACGGATTTTTTAGAGTGGTTAATGCCGAGTAATGGTGTGACTTTTATGTTACGCCATAATTGCAAGCGATTGTTAGAATCAGACCTTAGAGCGTCAGAACTTCAATTGGAATCGGACTGGCTTGTTCTTTTGCGTCATGGCTTTGAGTTTTTTCTTGAAAATATTCCAATATTATCAGCGAAAAAACTCAAAGCCATGCCACAAAATCCCTG
>JAYRYJ010000021.1:0-17270 GCA_041917055.1 Hyphomonadaceae bacterium | reverse complement strand
CGGCTTTGAGTTTTTTCCGCAGGAATATTGGAATATTTCAAGGGAGAAACTCAAAGATGGCGACGCAAAAAGACAAGCCAGACCGATTCCAATTGGGCATCCATTGCTCTTATCGCCTACTAAATCCACGGCATCAAAGCAAGGCGGCAAATGAAGCAGCGATACAAATCCTTACTCGACTACACACCCAAAAAGCCGCCCCCCTAATCGTAGGGGGGCTGTCGAGCGAATGCGAGACTGGGGGGTTGTGTGGGTTATTGGGTTTTAGGGCGTGGATAGTTTTTATTTGCCTTGCGGCAAAGCGATTTATTCTAAATCGCAAAACCCCTCCGCCCTTCGGGCACCTCCCCTCCTTTGAGGGGAGAATAGATCAAAACGGTACTTCATCATCCAATTCAATTTCGGGCGTGGGGGCGAAATATTCCAGAACTCTTGGTATTGTTGTCAATAAATCTTGCGCCAAAAGGCCGTGGCCGAATTCATATGCGGCGCGGGAATGTATGAAGACACCCATGCAGCACGCGCGCACAGGGGAAATTCTTTGCGCCAAAAGGCCACCGATTAGGCCCGCCAAAACATCGCCTGTTCCCATGGTCGCGAGGGTTGCGGGCGCATCATCAAGAAAATGCGTTTCGCCTTTTGGTGTGGCGATAACATTTATCGCGCCCTTATGAACAATGCGCGCGCCCGATAATTTGGCGGCTTCAAGCGTGACAAAAGCTTTTTGCCGTAAATCGCGACTTTTTTGACAATCGAAAAGCCGCATGAATTCGGCCTCATGCGGCGTGAAAACCACGGGCGCGGACCGCTCTTTGATGCGGTCAAAAAAATCGGCCTCATTTTTTATCAAATTCAAGGCATCGGCATCAAAAACCAATGGTAAATCAGTTTTCATTAGACGGTCAATTATCGCCATGGCTTTGGCGTCTTGTCCTAAAGCCATGCCAATGACTGCGGCGTGATAATCTTTTATTTCATTGGGCAAAAGCGCGCCCTTTTCATACTCACCCGCCATGATTGACGTTTCATGCGCGGCGATAATTTCACATGCTTTGGGTGGAGCGAGGATTTTTACCCAACCCGCCCCGACGCGCGCACCCGCATTGGCAGCAAGACGCGCCGCACCTGTCGATAAATAATCGCCAGAAAAAACCACGAGGCGCCCGCGTGTATGTTTGTTAGATAATTCGTTGGGCCACGGATAATGGCGCATAATTTCAGGCAGGATTTTTTGCGGCATCATTCAAAAAGCCCCTTGAATTGTTTAAGATTGGCGCCACGACACATTTCATCAATTTCCAAAAAATAATTATCGGGAAAATTTATATCGCGCAAGAATAAAGAAGGCATAATCTGGGTCGGCGCTTTTGATGCTTTTTTGGCGCGCACCAAAATTCGGTTAGCATTAGTTTCAGTTTTTGGGTGAATAGGTAGAATTCGAATGTCGCCCGCCCGCCCCTGCAAAGCGTTTAAAATATCATGCATTCTATCGGCGCGGTGAATAAGTAAAATCTCACCCTTGGCTTTGCAAAGGCGCAGCATTGCAACCAACCATTTTTCCAATGGCGCACCGATTATATAGGCGCGGTTTCTTTCCACACTCGGGGTGCGAATTTTGCTTTCGTCATCGAAAAATGGTGGATTGGAAATTACCAAATCAAATTGATTTTCTATTTCTTTATTGGGTCTTAGGCCGTCAATATTGATTGCCGCAGCGTTTTCAAAACTATTGGCGATGATATTTTCGCGGCACAATTCATAAATATGGGTTTCTATTTCTATTGCTGTTGCCTTTGCGACCGCCTTCCCCGCCGCACGTTTTCGGTAAAGTGCAGTCAAAAGCGCGGCCCCGGTGCCGCTTCCTAATTCACAAACATTGGTGAAATCACAAAAATAGGCCGCCGCACCCAAAAGAACAGCGTCAATACCCGAGCGAAACCCGTTTTTCGGCTGTTTAATGATTAAATCATTGTTTAAAAAAGAATCGCTGGTTATATTCATAAAAACTTATATAATGAGTTTGCACCGAACCGTCGTATGCGTAACATATTGCAAATGCGACAAAAATACTATTGGCAATTGCGTTTTCAAGATGTAATCGGTGCATGGGGAATAATAATAACCGGAGAGAGTTTTTGACCGCATCTGCTTTAAGCGCGATTTCAATTATTGCCAATCCTTTGGAGGATTTGGCAAAATTATTGTCAGAAGAATTAAATGATACTGAGATTGAAATTGCCTCTCACATGGTTTCATCTGTCGGTCTGATACCCGATATCGCCCATCATTTGGTTGATGCGGGTGGCAAAAGATTGCGGCCCTTATTATGCCTTGCGGCGGCGAAAATTTGCGGTGCGGTTTCTAAACCAACTGTGAAACTAGCTTCTGCAGTCGAATTTATACATTCCGCCACTTTATTGCATGATGATGTGGTCGATGAATCCAATCTAAGACGCGGCAAAAAAACCGCCAATACAATTTGGGGCGACAAAGCCAGCGTTTTGGTCGGTGACTTTTTATTTGCGCGCGCTTTTAATATGATGGTCGCGACCGGATCTATGCGCATTCTTGACATTCTAGCCGCCACTTCAAGCATTATTGCCGAGGGGGAGGTTTTACAATTATCCTCGACCTCACGCGGGGATTTTGAGCGCGAGACTTATTTCAAAATCATAAGTGCCAAAACCGCCGCTTTATTCTCTGCTGCCACCGAATGCGGCGCGATCAGCTCATGCGATAATGAAGCCAAAATCGCGGCCTTCAAAACCTATGGACATGAATTGGGCATTGCGTTTCAGCTTTCTGATGATGCGCTTGATTATGGCGGGCTTACCCAAGATTTGGGCAAAAAGGTCGGTGACGATTTCCGCGAAGGCAAACCGACTTTGCCATTAATTATCGGTATTGAACGCGCCAATGATGACGAATATGCATTCTGGCAAAAAGTCATTTCGCATAAACATACTGACGAAGATTTGAAAACCGCAATTACAATTCTGCGCAATCGCAATGCCATTGATGCCACTTTGGAAGAAGCGCGCCTTCACGCCAAAATCGCAAAGAATGCGCTTTCGATAATTGAAAATTCGCCTTTGAAATCAAATCTACTTGCGCTCGCGGACTTTGTGGTTGATCGCGTCAATTGATATTCTAAAATAATGCAAACTGGCGGCGGCGATTAGTGTTAATATCGCAAAAATAATCGCTGCATAATCAATCGCATTTCTATCAATGGCAATCGCAATAATCCCGCATAAAATTGTTGCCAGCCAATAGAATGAGGCAACCTTAGCATGGGAATTTTTTGCGGCTATCAATAATTGATAAATATGAATGCGGTGTGGTTGCAAAATATTTTCGCCAATGCGAATACGGTGCATAATTGTCAAAACCCCGTCACCCAAAAGCGGCAGTGCGCAAAGCCCGACAAAAAATGGCGAAACCCCAATCTTAACCGCCCAAAGCCCCAAAAGTCCGTATGAAATACCATAAAAATATGACCCGACATCGCCGGCAAAAATATTGCCCTTTGTGACATTATACGCCAAAAAACCGAATCCCGACGCAGTAAGGCAAAGCCCCAAAACAGCGCCGTTTAAATCATTGTGCAAATAGCAAAGTGCACCAAGGAAAATAAAGGACAATGATGTTGAACCCAATGACAGTCCATTGGCGCCATCCATAAAATTGCTTAGATTGACGATCAATAATAGCCAAATGAAGCCGCCGCCAATTCCCAAAATAGGGTGCAATGGGATTTTTGCGCCGAAACCAAAATCTATGACATTGACCCTAAGCCCACCGAATGCGGCGAATATGCAAAGTAGCGCCAAGGCAAAAAGTCTTCTTTTTGCTCCGATAACGAAAATATCGTCAATCAGTCCCAAACCACCGACCAATAGGGCCAGAGCTGTGAATTCAAATATCAATTGATAATTCAAGAAAGTAGTTTGGTTTAATAATAATGCCAACGCGCCCGAAAAACCGCCAATTATTGCAATGCCGCCGGCGGTTGCGGTCATGGTTTTGTGGATTTTTCTGTCATCATCCGGGGCGTCGCCCAAGTGCGCATTGATGAGAAACCGCGTTAAAAAGAAACTAATCACCATTGCCAGAAGTGCGGCAGTTTGAATTGGGTTGAACTCATTTTGCATTTCTGATTAGTCCTGTTGCGACCCAAATATTATTCGCGCCAAATTTTGTTTCAAGGTCTTTGGCGGCGTAATTTGCAGATTCATAGTCGTCAAAAAGCGCAAATACAGTCGCACCTGAACCCGACATTGCCGTAAATTTTGCGCCATCTTTTAACTTAATAGTTTCAATTAATACATTGATTTGCGGCACAATTTTGCCTGCTGCCTTAGTCAAGGTATTCGGCATTTTTGAAAGCATTGCGACCAATTCATTGAAATTTTCACAATCCTTATAGGAAACCTGTTCCAAATCCGCAAAATCGCCAATTTCATCAAACACCTTGAAAACCGCCGCTGTTTGACATTCAATCAATGGGTTTGCCAAAAGGATCGCAATATTATTCGGCAATTTTGGCGCAGGCGAAAATTCATTGCCAATGGATTCCATAATTATAGTGTCGCCCAAAATGCAAACCGGAATATCGGCACCCAATTCAAGACCGATTTCGCACATTTCAGATTTGGAAAGGCCAAGCCGCCAAAACTTATTTAGACCTAAAATAAGGGCCGCCGCATCGGCAGACCCGCCGCCAATTCCCGCCGCAATTGGCAAGTTTTTTTCAAGTTCAATTGCGATATCAAGGTTACGACCAAATTTGCGAGCCATAATATGCGCGGCCTCAAATACTAAATTATCGTAAAGCGACAAATTTTGCGCAAAGCGACCGACTATCTTAAATTCGAAACCCTCATTGGCACGAATATCTATTTTGTCGCCGATGCCTTGGGTAAAGGCAACCAAACTATTCAATGGATGATAATTTTTATATTGCCCATTCTCATAAGGTTTACCGACTAATAGCGTCAGATTTAGTTTGGCAGGCGCAAAAACACTTACCACTTATCACCTATTGAGTGTTTGACGCAGATTTAGCGGGCGATTTTAGCCCATTATCGATTTTCGCTTTGACTTTTGCTTTATCCTTTGCGCTTTTATAAAGGCTTAGGGCTTTACCCCATTCAAGGCGCGCCTCATCTTTTCTATTGGTAACCCAATAGGCATCGCCCAAATGGTCGGCAACTTCACCGATTGTTGGCGCAAGAGCAAAGGCGACCTCCAATTGGTCAATCGCCTCTTCATATTGACCCTTTTTAAACATTACCCAACCCAGACTATCGATTGTTTCGCCGGAATTACTATTAATTTCCAGTGATTTTTCAATAAGTTCCATTGCTTCATCAAGGTCTTGATTTTGCTCGGCTAAAGTATAACCAAGCGTGTTCAAAATCATTGAATTATTGGGTTCAAGGAGCAAGGCAGTGCGTAGGTCTTTTATCGCCTCTTTAGATTTATTAATCGCAAGCGCAGAATTTGCACGCCCAAATAATAATTGCCATTGGTTTACATTAGCTTCTTGCGCCGATTTGTTCGGGAATTCTTTTAGTAATTCAGAATAAAGATTATGGGCTTCTTGAAAATTTTCGGTTCCCAAAAGCATTGAGGCCAAAGTGACTTTATTTGAAAAACTAGGGCGCGCTTTGACTAAATCTTTAGCGATTTGCAAGGCTTGTTTTGGGTCGTCACGAAACATCAAATTTGCCATTAAAGCCTGCGCCTGGTCGCCAAAAACTGTGTCGGTAGGGATTGACCCTAGGGTTTCGAGACCTTCTTCTTTCATTCCCAAACCGACAAGCATTGCACCCGAATTTAGTTTCAATTGCCATAATTCGCGGTCAAGATTCGATGCCATTGCCAATGAACCCAAAGGCGAACCATTGCGCAAATCTTCCGACATTGCCAATCCAATAATGCCCAAAGCGCGCGCGGCGGTTTTGGTTAGGTTTGGCTTCGCCATTGGTGGAAATTTACCGGCTTTTATCTGAGTTTGGGTTTCAAATAAGAATTCGTTTGCGGCATGGCTTTGACCTACGTCTTCCAAAATTTCCAGCGCCTTGCTTCTATCATTGTTTTTGACCAAAAATTCAGCATAAGACACAAGCCCCAAAGAGACCCGCGATCCTGAAGCATAAGCGATTTCATAGGCATCTGCTGCTTTTTGTTTGTCACCGGCAAAATCATAAATTAGGGCGCGCGAATAATAAATCGCCTTTTCTAAATTGCGATTTCCCGATACTTCAGCCGATTTTTCTAAGGCTTTTTCATAATCGCCACTGCCCAAAATCGACCATGCCAATAATTGTTGTGCATATGGGCCATCGGCGGCACCATCGGTGCGATTTTCTAAGAACTTAATCGCCTTTGCAAAATTCTTTTTACCAAAGGCATCATTGGCAAGTACCAAATTGCTTTCATTTGATGTAGTTTTTGAATTTGCAGATTGCGAGATTTTTAGGGCTTTTTCGTAATTTCCGGTGACAAGATGCGCGCGCACCGCCGCTTCAAAATTTTCTTGATTAGACGGTTTTTTGCGCCATGCCTGTTCATAGGACATGGCTGTTAATTTCAAATCACCGATTTGTATGGCATATTTGCCGATTAAATTCGCCGATAATTCGTCCGAAAAACCACGCGTAATTACTATTGGCAGGGCCTCTTTGGCATTGGCACATGGCGCGCTGAAAGCACCGACAATACTGAATGAAAGCGCAATTAAGGCAGCATTTTTCTTAAATCTAAACTTCATATCAATCTAATAAAGCCCGCAACAATCTTTAGCAAGCAAATGCACATTAAATGCGTGTAAATTAAGGCAAATACTTAAATATTATATTCCCGACTTTACCGCCTTTATGCCCGCATCGCAGTGTTCGTCGGTTGGCGCACCGCCTTGGGCGAAGTCGGGTTTGCCGCCGCCGCCTTGACCGCCCATTGCAAGCACTGCTGCTTTGACCAAATCAACCGCACTGATGCCGACACCGACACACGCGATGGCAATTGCCGCTTTGCCTTCGGATTTCGCTATATAGGCAACAATTCCGGTGCCGATTTTTTGCTGGGCTTCATTTACCATTGGGCGTAAGTCTTTTGCGCCGACACCTTCAAGGATACGTGCATCGACTTTTATGCCATTTATTTCTTCAATCGCGCTTTCGCCGCCACCGCCGCCCAAGGCCAATTTTTGTTTGGTTTCGGCAAGCTCTTTTTCAAGGCGTTTTTTATCCGCCAAAAGCGCATCAACACGGGCCGGCAATTCATTTAATGGGGATTTCAAAGGTTCAGCGGCAGCGCGCGCCAGTGCACCTTGAGATTTTAGATAGTCGATTGCTGCATTGCCCGTCATGGCCTCGATACGTCTTATTCCTGCCGCGACTGCGCCTTCTGACACAATGGCAAATGTGCCAATATCGCCAGTGCGCGCAACATGCGTGCCGCCGCAAAGTTCGACCGAATATGGCTTTTTAGTGTTTTCCAAATCCTGCCCCATTGCCAAAACCCGCACTTCGGCGCCATATTTTTCACCGAAAAGCGCCATTGCGCCTTCATTGATTGCGTCTTCCGGCGTCATGATTTTGGTTGAAACTTCGGTATTTTGGCGAATGATCTGATTGACCAAACCGTCAACCCTATCAATTTCCTCACGCGACATTGATGCGCCATGCGCAAAGTCAAAGCGTAGGCGCGCATTTGAAACTTCTGAACCTTTTTGCGCGACATGCGCGCCCAAAACTTGGTGGAGCGCCTTGTGTAACAGGTGCGTTGCCGAGTGATTGGCGCGAATTTCATTGCGGCGCGCAATGTCGATTTTCAAAGTCGCAGAGTTACCGATGGCGATTTCACCCGATTTCACTTCGCCGACGTGGCAGAATAGGCCGCCTGCGCGTTTTTGTGTGTCGGAAACTTCAAAAATCGCGCCATTCTCGAAAATAATTGTTCCGCTATCTCCAACCTGACCGCCGCTTTCGCCATAGAATGGGGTTTGATTGAAAATGATTTCAGCTTTCGCCCCTGTTGCGATTTTGTCGGTTTTTGCGCCTTCTGATACTATTGCAGTTACATTGGCGCTAGCTTCTGTGTTGGAATAGCCCAAAAATTCGCTGCTGCCCAATTCGTCTTGAAGTTCGAACCAAATGGTTTCTGTCGCGGCTTGGCCCGAACCCGCCCAATTTTTGCGCGCTTCCTCTTTTTGTTTTGCCATTGAGGCGTCAAAACCCGCCATATCGACGCCAATGCCGCGCGCGCGCAAAATATCTTGGGTCAAATCGACCGGAAAGCCATAGGTGTCATAAAGATTGAATGCGGTTTCGCCTTTTAAGCTGTCACCTTTTTGTAAACCCTCAGACGCGTCCGCCAAAAGCGCAAGGCCACGGCCCAATGTTCTTTTAAAGCGGGTCTCTTCTTGTTCAAGAGTAGCAGTTATGAAGGCTTCGGCCCGTCTTAATTCGGGGTATGCGCCGCCCATTTCATTGACCAATGTTGGCACAAGGCGGTGAAGCAAAGGATCACGCGCACCCAAAATATGTGCATGGCGCATGGCGCGGCGCATGATGCGGCGCAATACATAGCCCCTGCCCTCGTTTGATGGGGTTACCCCATCGGCAATTAGGAAAGAACTGGCGCGTAAGTGGTCGGCAATTACCCTGTGGCTTGGCTGTCGTTCGCCCTCGGCTTTGGTAGAAGTCAATTCTTCGGAAGCACGGATTAGGGTTTTGAATAAGTCAATATCATAATTGTCATGCACATTTTGCAAAACCGCCGAAATACGTTCCAAACCCATACCAGTATCAATTGACGGTTTTGGAAGACTGGTTTGCGAACCATCGGCATGTTTTTCAAATTGCATGAAAACCAAATTCCAGATTTCGATAAATCTGTCGCCGTCTTGTTCTTCCGAACCCGGCGGGCCGCCCCAAATATGATCGCCATGGTCATAAAATATTTCCGAACATGGGCCGCAAGGACCGGTGTCACCCATTGACCAGAAATTGTCGGAAGTTGGAATGCGAATAATTTTTTCATCGGAAAATCCCGCGACTTTCTTCCAAATTTCTGCTGCCTCATCATCTGTGTGATAGACTGTGACCATCAGACGATTTTTATCAAGGCCGTATTCTTTTGTTATTAGGTCCCAAGCGAATTTAATGGCGTCATCCTTGAAATAATCGCCGAATGAAAAATTACCCAACATTTCAAAGAATGTATGGTGGCGCGCGGTATAGCCGACATTATCGAGGTCGTTGTGTTTGCCCCCGGCTCTCACGCATTTTTGCGATGATACAGCCCTTGGCGGGTTTGGCGCAGTTTCTTGGCCCGTAAAAATATTCTTAAACGGCACCATTCCGGCATTTGTAAACATCAAAGTCGGATCATTTTGCGGAACAAGCGGTGATGAGGCGCAAATATTATGCCCATTTGCAGCGAAATAATCCAAAAATGTTTTACGAATATCGTTTACCGAAGCCATTTTATAACCTGTCAAATCTTATGTGATTAGAGCGTCAGAACTTCAATTGGAATCGGACTGGCTTGTTCTTTTGCGTCATGGCTTTGAGTTTTTTCTTGAAAATATTCCAATATTATCAGCGAAAAAACTCAAAGCCATGCCACAAAATCCCTGCGCCATTCCTGTTCCACTTGAAGTCCTGACGCTCTAGCCTATAATTACGCAGGCATTTTAAGCAAGTCCGATAGGCAGGTTTTTGGCAAAGATTTGCCCCCGGCGGGGCAGAGCCGGGGGCGGGTTTTTAACCGCGCTTTGGTTAAAACTCTTAAATTATGGCATTTATTAAGCGAAACGATTATAAATCGTCTCCGAAATCGCCTTTTTCGCCCGCCAAGGCATCGGCAATGAGGCCCGAATTTTTGCGAATTTTCTCTTCAATATCATTGGCAAGATCGGGGTTTGCCTTAAGGAAAAGGCGCGCATTTTCACGACCTTGTCCAATTCTTTGGCTATCATAAGAATACCAAGAACCCGATTTTTCAACGATTCCGGCCTTAACACCCAAATCGATTAATTCGCCGACTTTTGAAATACCCTCACCATAAAGAATATCAAATTCAACTTGTTTGAATGGTGGTGCGACCTTGTTTTTAACAACTTTCACACGTGTTTGATTGCCGATTACGTCTTCTTTTTCTTTAATCTGACCAATGCGGCGAATATCAAGGCGGACAGAGGCATAGAATTTCAAAGCATTGCCACCGGTTGTGGTTTCAGGCGAACCAAACATAACGCCAATTTTCATACGGATTTGATTGATAAAAATCACCAAAGTATTGGAACGCGCAATTGAAGCAGTTAATTTACGCAAAGCCTGTGACATCAAACGCGCTTGAAGGCCAGGTAAGCTATCACCCATATCACCCTCAATTTCCGCTTTTGGTGTCAAAGCAGCAACCGAATCGACCACCAAGACATCAACCGCGCCGGAACGCACCAAAGTATCGGTAATTTCAAGCGCCTGCTCACCGGTATCGGGCTGTGAAATCAACAAATCGCCCAAATCAACACCAAGTTTACGCGCATAAACCGGATCTAGTGCGTGCTCGGCATCAACAAAAGCACAAACGCCGCCATTTTTCTGTGCCTCTGCAATACAATGAAGCGCGAGAGTGGTTTTACCCGAAGATTCAGGGCCATAAATTTCAATAATACGACCGCGAGGCAAACCGCCAATACCAAGGGCAATATCCAAAGATAAAGAACCGGTAGAGACAGATTCAATTTCAACAACGGGGTTATTTTCCCCCATTCGCATAATCGAACCTTTACCAAAGGCGCGTTCAATCTGCGCCAGTGCCGATTCAAGAGCTTTTTCTTTATCCATTTCGTTTTTATCCACTAAGCGCAGGCTAGATTGTGCCATGATTTTACCCCTTTTGTCACGATTCCATTTTGTGGTTCAATTTTTTCACAAATATCTAAAAGCGAACCATGAGGGCAATATACACGTTTTGTTCGAGAACACAAGCGGAACATTTTGCATATACGTCCGATGTTGGCGTTTGAAAGGCAAATTTTTCGATTTTTTCGCCGCAATCCGCGCCATGCGATAAACGGAACAAAACAAAAACAAAGACTTAGCGGAAAATATTTTTTTACAGTTAAATGCAATTTTGGCGATTTTTATAAATTATGGTCACTTGCATAATGGCTTTCAAAAATTTCCATGGCAATTTCTTGCAATTGCTTGGCTTGCCATGGCGCAATTCCCAATTCGCGCGCCACTATTTCTTTTTCGCCTAATTTTCGAACATCAAAGTCGGCAACAAACGCAAAATCGACGAGCGCGTGTAAATAATAGCCATAGTTTGAAGCGTGGTATTGATCCCAACCCCATAAATCAAACTTCCCGAATTCGAGGCCGTTAAAAGGATTATCATCGGCATAACCCTTTGAAATCGCCAAATTCCACGCCTCCCCCACTGGAAGGACATTTTCAAATTTGGAATTGCTTTGCGCAAGATTATAGGCCGTATCAATATCTTTGCCCATTTTTTCGATCGGCGTATTAAACCAAGGGGATTTTTCGTTTTTATAAACCAAATCCGCGCGCGACCAAGTTGCGGTAAGAAACAAGCGGACCTTGGGATTTTTAGCGCGCATAATATTCGCCAAAAGTGCCGAATATTTCACCAATTTATCAGGATTTGATGGCATATCCTTATCCAAAGTCGAATAAGTATGCATAATCACAATATCCCATTTTTTGGCAATTAGCGGCAGTTTGGTATCATAATGCAAATCAAGACCTGCGCCCGGCACAGTCTCCGCAAAAACCGCAAAATCAAACCCCGCCTCTTTCCCCAGTGCCTTAAAAATTGCCGGAACACCACCAATTCCGTCTTTATTAAGATCTGTAATACTCTCAGAACGATAAAACTGCGCACTCGCGGTCGCGCCATAGGTAAAGGAATTGCCAATAAACAAAACCTTCTTAGCCTTTGCCAAAGCGGGGGTGGTGAAGGAAATCAGTGTAAAGGCAATTAATAGGAAAAACTTTTTCATTTTAAGGAAATTTTCGTTGAAAATTAGCCACATTAATTTGCGACCAAAAAAATACAATTAATTTATTTTCAAAGAAACTGTTTATCTCGAGCGGTTCGTCGCTTCCATTCCAAATTAAGTAGCAAATTTCGAAATGCAGGTTTATTGTGGCCCTTAAACAAGAAACTTAACCGTTATTCCTTGAAAATTGCATTTATCCCCCAATAATTCCGCCATCTTTGCGCCTTACATAAATAATTGTGTCGCGGGGCCAGGTGTCATTGGGGAAGGTTGATGGCGGTTTTCCGATGCCTTTGAATGAATTACCGTCAATATCATCCGAACCAATATGTTGAAGGCCACAGAAGAAAGTGCGATTATCGGGCGATAATAATGGGCCGGTTAATTCGCAACCAATAGGGCCGGTCAAAAAGCGTTTAACCACCCGCTCATGTGTGCCCGAAGTGGCGACGGCATAAATGCCATCATTACAGCGGAAATTTTCGGGCGTGCCATCGGTGGTGAAAAATGCATTTCCCGCCATATCGAAAGTGATATTATCGGGCATTGCAAACCTATCGCCTTTGGTGATTTGTTTGCCGTCTTTCCAAGATGAAAGATTGGCGGCCTCTTTTTCCTGTGTGATTCGATTTATAGTAACGTTTTCGGCGCTATGATCGCCGCCCATAATGAAGGTTTCCCAATTGAATTTGGTCGCGGCATGGTCGTTCGCGGCTTCATTTATTCGAATTATGTGACCCGTATAATTGAGTTCATTTTTGCCTTCGGCATTTTTGCGGCGTGGATTGGCGATATTGCCGTCAATGCCTTCTTTTGATTGGTTTCCGGTGCAAACGACATAGACCTGCCCGCGCCCCATGAATGTGCCATCGGTTGGGCTTTCGACGTCTTCGGGCCTGTCCATTTGGGTTGCGCCCATGCGTCTTGCGGCCTCGCGTGCGCGCACCATGACGTCGCCCAAATCGTCAAAGGCCAATGCCGATTTGTCCTTTGGCGCTTTATTGGCATTGGAAAGGTTTAGTTCAAGCCAAGCGCCGGAACCATCGGCTTCAAAACGCGCGGCATATAATTTACCATTTGAAAGTAGGTCACGGTTTTTAATACGGTTCTTAGTGTCAAATTTGCCATTTGAAACGAATTTATAGACAAATTCATTGTTTTGGTCATCGCCCATATAAACCACGGCATTTTTGGATTTTGAGAGAACACAAGTCGCGCATTCATTTTTTTTGCGCCCTAAAGCCGTTCTTTTGCGCGGCGTCCAATTCGGGTCATAAGGGTCAATTTCAACCACCCAACCATACAGCGCGGGGGCAAATGGCGAACGCGATAAATCAAATTGATCCGGCCCACCAAATTTGAATCTATTGCCGAACCAATATGATTTTTCTTCAAACATATAGGCGGGATTTTGTCGCGCTTTTTTAAGTTTAGGTGATTTTTCGTCGGAAACAAAAAACATATTATCGATGTTTTCTTCGGCAGTAAGATAAGTTCCCCATGGCGTAAAACCGCCCGCGCAATTTTGCATAGTGCCACATAAAACGCCGTCTTTGTCTTTCGCACGGTTTCCTAGGGCTGCTTCATAAATATTTGATAATACAGCGGCTTCTTGGATTCTTTTATGGTCTTTTGCGGGGCCGTCGAACACCATTTCGGTAAATGGAGTTATACGGCGATTAAGGCCGGCGCCTTTGGTTTTATTTTTGATTATGCGCCATTCGCCAGTCGTTTCATCATGCTGCGCTTCGGCAATTGATACGCCAATTGCGGCATACATGGCCTCGGCTTCTTGCGGATGCGGGAATAGGTTTTTGGTGACAAGTTTGGATTGGACGGATTCATTATTTGAACAAATTATCCAATCTTTTGCGGTCTTTGTCCAAGGGTATTGGTATTGGCGCGGGAAAAGCGCGAACATATCATTGTTTGTCCCGAACCTTTGTTCTTGTTCTGAACGCGTGAAATTGAATGGTGCGCCCGCTTGAACTTTTGCGTCTTCAATATCTTCAAAAAGTGGGTCGCCCCACGAACATAATTTGTGCCATTCATAATTTTCGGGAACTGTTACTGTGTCATTTTGATTTTCGGCAACCGGAATAAATGCCAATTCGCCGGCATTTGCAGAATTTGCCACTAAATTCAAAGCGGGAAATGCAATTGCGCTGCCTATAATGAAAGAACGTCTTGAAAGTTCAGTGTCTAATAAAACGTTGAAACTATTCGATTTTTTGAAAATCATTTATCCTGTCCCAAATGGAGTCCTTAATAGAAATGTTGTTTGGAACTTTTATGACGATTTGTGAAGCGAAATCGCCAGTTTTTACCAATTCTTAACCATAAATTTACTAAAACTTAATTGCGCAAAACGCGCAATCTCGAGAGTTTTAGAATGGAACCCAATCAGGTCCTTGATGTTGCAAGAAGTGCGGTTTGGGTTGTTATCGCCATGAGCGCACCTGTCATGCTTATTGGCCTTGTGGTTGGCGTTGTTATTGGACTTTTGCAGGCATTGACCCAGGTTCAGGAAATGACACTTGTTTTCGTTCCCAAAATCTTGGCAATTTTTGCGGCTTTATTGATTTTTCTGCCTTTAATGGGCGGGCTTTTGAGTGATTTTTTTGTTGAAATAATGGGGCGCATTTCGGCATTCGGGACTGGTAGCTAATGGAATTCATTCCGGCACAGATTTGGTCAATCGGTTTGGTTTTCGCGCGCATCGGCGCGTTTTTGATGCTGGCGCCAGGTATAGGCGACACGTCAATTCCGGCGCGGGTTCGTTTGCTTTTGGCTCTTTTTATCGCATTTTCGATTGCACCATTGGTCGCGACAAATTTGCCACCTATTCCGCCCGATAATGCCCGCCTCGCGCAAATGATTGGGATCGAGGTTCTAATCGGTATGGCAATCGGATTTTCAACGCGCGTTATTTATTCGGCATTAGCGACAGCTGGTGCGATTGTCGGTTTGCAAACCGGCCTTGCATTTGCAATGACATTGGACCCTGCACAAGGCACACAAGATAGTATTTTCGCGTCTTTTTTGGCACTAATTGGTGCGGTCATTGTTTTGCAAACTAATGTCCATCATTTCTTCATAATGGGCGCGCTGAATTCCTATCAAGATTTTATTCCAAATGGCACATTCCCGGCCAATATTGGTGCAAAATGGATGATTGCAAGTTTTTCCAAAGCCTTCCAAATCGCAATTCAATTTTGCGCACCGCTTTTGATTTTTGGGATTGTATATAATGTGGCTTTGGGTCTTATAAACCGTGCCGCCCCTGCTATTCAGGTGTTTTTCATTACCCAACCGATACAGGTATTATTCGGGATTTTCTTATTTATGCTGTCAATCGGCGGCGGCATGATGCTTTGGCTTGAAGAAATCACAAAGGCCGCGAGGTCACTAAACTGATGGAAGAGGACGAAAGCCAAAAAATATTTGACCCCACGCCGCGCAAATTAGAAGAAGCGCGCAAAAAGGGTGATGTCGTTAAATCCGCCGATGTTGCGGGGCTTTTGATTTTGGCGGTCGGCGCCATGATATTATTGAATATGGGCGGTCGGATTTCGCGCGAACTAATGGTCTATTCCCAGAATTTCATCGAAAAATCGCATGAAATTCCGGTTGATGGTGGTTCATTGCAACACCTCACTCTTGATATTTTTTGGCATGTAGGTTTGGCGATGTTCGCTTTGATGGGCGCTTTGAGCGTTGCGGCAATTTTGGGCCATGCTGGGCAAACCGGCCTTTTGATGGCGACCGATAAAATCATGCCAAAGCCCGATAAAATAAGTCCGATTGCTGGCTTTAAGCGTCTTTTTGGCAAAGAGGCATTAATCCAATTCGCCAAAATTCTTTTGAAAGTGATTATTCTTGGCATTGTCGCTTATAATGTAATTTCCAAACACATTAAGGGTGTTGAAAACCTGCAAAGTCTTGAACCCATTGCTTTTGGCGGGGTTTTGGGCGCGATTTTAAAAGAATTATTGATGAATTTATTAGTAGTTTTGGGTATTTTCGCGGGGGCCGATTACTTCGTGCAACGCATGAATTTCATGAAGCGCAATAAGATGTCAAAACACGAAATGAAAGAAGAATACAAACAAACCGAAGGCGACCCAATGATTGCGGGAAAACTAAAACAAATCCGCATGGAGCGCGCTAAAAAACGTATGATTCAAAACGTTCCGAAAGCCTCGGTAATTATCACCAACCCCACCCACTTTGCAGTTGCACTACAATATGAGGCAGGTGTGACCGCCGCCCCCATCTGTCTTGCCAAAGGCACAGATAGAGTGGCACTAAAAATTCGCGAAGTTGCTGGTGAACACAATATTCCAATCATCGAAGACCCGCCATTAGCGCGCGCACTTTATAAAAATGTTGAAGTCGATGAAGTAATTCCCGTCGAATATTACGAAGCTGTGGCAAAAATCATCGGTATGATTTTGAATATGGCAAATAAGCGCAAATCAATTCAAAACAATTCCCAAGCAAGGGCCGCATAAATGAGCATACTTCCAATATTTTCCGCAGAAATTCCAAACGCCAAATTCTCGGTGCAATTATTATCGAGTTTTCATGAGCCGGCTGCAATTTTCAACAAAAATGCCGATCTAAAATTCGCGAATCCCGAATGGCGCATTTCGATTAAGGACGGAAACTTTGCCGATATTTTTGAAAAGACAGAGCCGGAAATTCTGTTTCGTTTGTTAAAAGCGATTAAACGCAACCGTTCAATCACCGAGAAAAATAGCGAATTTACTTTGCAAGTAACGCCTTTAGGGCCCGATTCCTTGGTCCGTTGCATGCCACTTGCGACCCCGCCAAAAAAGGAAATTGTCGAAACAATTGAAGAGCCATTGATTGTCCCGCCAATTCCGATTGAACCTAATATTGAGAAAATCCAAACCGATCCAAGTGTTTCAAAAGCTAATCTCAATACTTTAATCAAAGGTGCGCCATTTGGTATTGCACGCCTCAATAAGCGCGATTTGCAGGACGCACAAATCATCGGCACAAACCCCGCTTTTGAGCGCATCACCAAAGTTAGTTCAGGTGTTGCCATTAAATCCATAGTTGCCGAAAAAGACCTTGGTCAATTCAAAAATCTCAAAATCGGCGCCATCGGCCCGATTGAAATGACAATGAAGCATGATGAACACACATTATGCGAAGTTTGGGCAATTGAAGACGGCGAAAAAGGTGCGGCATTAGTTCT
>JAYRYJ010000020.1:0-17684 GCA_041917055.1 Hyphomonadaceae bacterium | reverse complement strand
TTGTCAAAACGACATAATTCGCTTCACGCCCCGTCATAAACACCCCCAAACTCAAAAGCCAAACAACCCATATCAAAAGCTAACACAATTTAGGGTTTTGGCAAGTGAGGATTGGGTTGAGGTTTATGTGATATTTTGCGAATGCGACGCATTAGCAGCCTTGGAAAATGAACCGCATAAATAATTTAGGTAATTGATAAATTATCACCGAAACCGCGCGAATTATGTCCCCGAATTACGTTCCTTTCGTCTGTTCAAAAGCCCAAAAAGGCTCTTCATATGAACAACAAAACGCATCATATCTCAATTACGCAATGTCACCGAAATATTAATTATATAAAGTTTCTCTTGAATCGAAAATAACTAAAATCGGTAAAAGTCTTTGTCATCTAATTCTGTGTTTGTTATTTCTTCGCACTTTAAAATTTTATCTGCGCAAAACTCAGCACACGATATATTTCGTTTCAAATCTAACAAAATATACAGGTTCAAGTCCCATCCGGTGCAAATTATAATCTTTTTGTCTGAGACAAACCTCCCCCACCCTCTTTCCTGAATAAATAGGCGCATTAAATGCACTATCTGCATAATACTTAATCGCTTTGACGACTTTACTTCTGAAAGGCTTTCAGTGTTTTCAACGTCGGTCAATTTTATTTCACTGACACCAGACAAGGCGAAAGCCCGTAACGCAACATCAACCAACGCATTTTCATGTTGCAAATAATTGATATAACTTGGGATACAGTCCAATTCACAATTTTCAAAATCAGAGTAAATTTCAAACCCCCTCTCTGATGGTGACAAATTAGTGCTAATCCTAAATAATTGTCTCAATTCTAACTCCAAACTGTCTTAGTATCATCATAAGTTCCAATTCGTTTCCAAAACGGGGCAAACCGTGGTCATAATACGAATTAAAACCGTTTTCGTTGAAGAAAGGAAGGGGTTCGCATCATACCCCCGTTTTCGTTTCTTGTCCTCGCTTGTCGATTTAGCAGAGTCATACCACTTTAAGCTATTCCCTTGGATTTAAGTGATTTATATTGACAATAAATTACTTGTGACTAGATTTTTTAAATGCGGCTTTTGATTGTATTGGCATTTTTATATTCTATGCTTTTGCATGGAAGTGCCGTCGCGCATGGTGGTGGGCTTGATGCGCATGGGTGCCACATAAAACATGCAACCGGTGAGTATCATTGCCACCGTAAACAGGGAGATTTCACAAAATCAAAAATCCCGAAAAAAGGCGAAAAAGGTCTAAACTATTACAAACAACACGCAAACGACGGAAGCGCCTTTTTTAAGCCGAAAATTTCCGGTTCGGACGGCAATTGCGCCTGTGTTTTACAAAAACGATGTATTGGCCCCAGGGGCGGTGTCTATTGCATAAATGGAAGCGGCAATAAGAGATATTTGAAACATTAGGTCATAATTCAACTGCATATTTTTTGGTGTTAAGACACCTAATCGTATAAAAGGGGCCATGAGTAGGTTTGAGCGGGGGTTTTTGGATCAGGTTTTGGCGCGCACATCAATTATTGATGTCGTCGGGCGCAAGGTCGTATGGGACAAAAAGAAATCAAACCCGTCGCGCGGTGATTTTTGGGCCTGTTGCCCATTTCACGGCGAAAAAACCCCGTCTTTTCACGCACTCGAAAGCAAGGGCATTTATCATTGTTTCGGTTGCGGCGTTTCGGGCAATGCCTTTGATTTTGTAATGGAAACCGAAAATCTTGGCTTTGGTGAAGCGGTCGAGAAACTTGCCACTATCGCCGGAATTGAAATCCCCAAAGAAAGCCCTGTATCGAAGGAAAATTATTCCAAAAGCCAAAGGGCTTTATTGGCACTTGCCGCAGCACGCAAAATTTTTGAAGACAATTTATCAAAAGATGAGGGCAAGATTGCGCGCAATTATTTGCAAAAACGCGGACTAGTTAAGACTGATTGGGTCGAATTCGGCCTTGGATATTCACCAAATTCAAGAACCTATCTTAAAGAGCGCCTAACCGCCCAAGGATTTACAATCCCAGAGCTTTTGGATGCCGGGCTTCTGCGTCAAGCGGACGATAATAAGGACACTTATGATCTATATCGCAATCGTTTAATGTTCGCGATAGAAGACGCCAATGGGAAAACCATTTCATTCGGCGCACGCGCATTGTCCGATGACATAATGCCCAAATATTTGAATGGACCTGAAAGCCTGGTGTTTTCAAAATCTTTCAATCTTTATCGTTTTCACAAAGCGCGTGCCAATTCCAAATCCGCACCCTTGGTGATTGCCGAAGGCTATATGGATGTTATCGCCCTTGAAAAAGCGGGCTTTGCCGCCGTTGCGCCAATGGGAACGGCACTTACCGAAGACCAATTGAAAATCGCATGGCGCGCCAAACAAAAGCCGATTATTTGTTTTGATGGTGATAGTGCCGGTAAAAAAGCGGCGCGCCGCGCACTTGAACGCGCTTTGCCTTTGATAAATGTAAATCGCACCATCGGCTTTGCAATCTTGCCAGAGGGTCAAGACCCCGATGATATTCTTAAAACCAATGGCAAACAGAAATTATTTGAGATTATCGAAAGCGCAAAAGATTTCACACGCTTCATGTTTGACGATGAATTCGAAAACACGACAAACATAAATACGCCGGAAGCCAAAGCACTTTTGCGCTCTCGCCTTAGAAATCTTGCGAATGAAATTACTGATGAGGATTTGAAGGCCGAAGTCAAAATCGCGATAAAAGACTATATTGATGAGAAATTCGGTCGTCAAAATGCGGGGAATTTCGCCGCGCCGCGCTTTATTGGCAAGAAAAACTCCACCGCACCGACGCCGGAATTAATCAATTCCGTCAAATCAAAAATCAAAGAAAGCCTCAAAAAGCCGCCAAGATTGCTTTATGACATTATTGGCGCACCGATTTTGCGCCCAGAACTGCTAGAAGACGGTCAAGAGGCACTCGCGATGCTTGAAACCAAACATGAAGGGCTTGACTCTTTGCTACATGGGATTTTAGACGTTTTTCATTCATCAGGAACTATTGATTTTGTTAGCCTTAGACACCATTTACAGGAAACAATTCAAAAACCTATTCAAAATTCGGCACTTGCCGAACTGGAATATATTTCGCGTCAAAAGCTAAATCCCTATGCAAAACTTGGCATAGAGATTAATGAGGCGAAAGAAAAATGGCGAAATGCCATTGAAAAATACGTTGCATTAAGTGCTTTAAGCACTGATGCAAAAGAAATTCAAAGCAAGGCCGCGTCTTTAGAGGATGAGGCTTTTCTAAGATTGGGGCAATTAGTTAGTGAAAGGCGGCGCATAAAAAGCGCGGGCACTGAAGATAATTAATTAGCACCTTCACAGTTTTATTAGCGAATCAGTTAAAACTGAGGCGCGATTTATTATTGGTATATCCAAATTGCGGAGTGCAGCTTTATGGCAGAAAAAAAAGCCGAAATTGAAACAAGCGAAGAAAAAGAAACCAATGAAGCCCCGCTTTTGGATTTCAATGATGCTGCGGTAAAAAAATTCATCAAGGCCGCAGAGAAAAAAGGCTTTGTTACCAATGATGAATTGATAAAATTCACGACTGCCGAAGAATATACTTCGGAGCAGATTGATGAATTGCAATCAAATCTTCAAGAAAAAGGCATTAATATTGTCGAACACGAAGAAGAACAAGAAGAGCGCACCGAAGTCGCAACCATAAGCCAAACCACCGGCGTCGTTGTTACCCAAACCGGAAATACCAAAGAAGGCCAAGATAGAACTGATGATCCAGTTCGCATGTATTTGCGCGAAATGGGTGCGGTTGAACTATTATCGCGCGAAGGCGAAATTGCGATTGCAAAACGTATTGAGGCCGGACGCGACGCCATGATACGCGGTCTTTGCGAAAGCCCGCTTACTTTTGAAGCAATTATGGTGTGGCGCGACGAATTGCAATCGGGCCGAGTTTTATTGCGCGAAATCATCGATCTTGAAGCGACTTATGGCGCCGAAAACGCCGGCAATGTCCTTGAAGCGGAAGTCGAGGAAGAAGAAGAGGAAGAAGAAACACCACTTCAATCCTATGGTGAAGACGTCGATGAAGTTGAATTAGAGCGCCGCCGTCAACGCGCGCGCGAAGAGGCAGAAGAGGAAGACCAAGGCGCTTTATCAATGTCCGCAATGGAAAGTGAATTGCGCGACGGGATTATGAAAATCCTCGACGAAGTTGCAAGCCATTTTGACGATTTCCGTGGCCTTAAAGACCGCTACGTATTTGCCAAAATCTCGGGCAAAAAACTTAAGCCCGAAGAAGAAGCGGCAATGGAAGAATTGCAAAATAAAATTATTGAGGAATTGAAGGCTCTAAAACTCAATAATGCGCGTATTGAGGCATTGGTTGAGCAGCTTTACACAATCAATAAGCGCCTTATCGCTTCAGAAGCACGCCTTATGCGCCTTGCTGAAAGCTGCGGCGTTAATCGCGGTGATTTTATTAAAGAGCATTCGGGCCATGAAATGGATCCATCTTGGCTTGAAAAAGTATTCCAAAAATCGCGCTCTTGGGAAAGATTTGCGGTTGAATACAAAGATAAGGCCGAAGAAGTGCGCGACGAAATTCGCGAACTTGCATCTGAATCCGGTGTTCCGATCGATGAATTCCGCGAAATCGTAAAACGCGTGCAAAAAGGCGAACGAGAGGCCCGCATCGCCAAAAAAGAAATGGTCGAAGCTAATTTACGTTTGGTTATTTCAATTGCCAAAAAATATACCAATCGCGGCCTTCAATTCCTTGATTTAATTCAAGAAGGTAATATCGGCCTTATGAAAGCGGTTGATAAATTTGAATATCGTCGTGGCTATAAATTCTCGACCTATGCAACTTGGTGGATACGCCAAGCTATTACACGCTCAATCGCGGACCAGGCGCGCACAATTCGTATTCCGGTTCACATGATTGAAACCATAAATAAATTGGTGCGCACGTCACGCCAAATGTTGCATGAAATTGGCCGGGAACCAACGCCCGAAGAATTGGCAACCAAATTGTCTTTGCCTTTGGAAAAAGTTCGCAAAGTTATGAAAATCGCCAAAGAACCTATTTCTTTGGAAACCCCGGTTGGTGACGAAGAAGATTCACATCTTGGTGATTTCATCGAAGATAAGAATACAATCCTTCCGGTTGATGCGGCAATTCAGGCTAATTTGCGCGAAAACGTAACCCATGTTTTGGCATCACTTACACCACGCGAAGAACGCGTCTTGCGTATGCGTTTCGGCATTGGCATGAATACCGACCACACTTTGGAAGAAGTAGGCCAACAATTCAGCGTAACGCGTGAACGTATTAGGCAGATTGAGGCCAAGGCATTGCGGAAATTAAAACATCCATCAAGGTCGAGAAGGTTAAGGTCATTCTTGGACAATTAATGACGGCAAAGGCTCTTTTTGGAATTTCGGCGAAATTTTCTCTAGAAATGGCGCAAAATTTGTCGATCTCACTTACGAAGCCAGCTTGAATCACAGTTTGGGCTAATTTTTGGACGGGAACATGCTTTCAAATCAAGAACATGAAGCGCTGAAGCAAAGATTTGTCGAAAAGGGCACAGACCCGAATGCTGCTGCTGCTTTCATTTTCCTTTCTGATGTGAGTTATTATTCCGACGTGCATACAAATATCAGAGGTATTGGACAACCAAAGTTGTCGTTGAGATTCGAAAGAAATGGCGTGACGCCATTCAGTGCGATTTTGAACCAAAATAGCGTGCTTTGGTATTTTAGGCGTCCAGCTTTCGAAATCGAAAAAGTTTCCAAAAGCGACCTGTTTGCAGCTTTTTCATCTGCCACCGAAAATCCAAGTGGCGAAGTGACAATTAAGCTTTTCAAAGTTGTTGACGCGAAAAATCTAGTAGAATGGGTATTTAAAAAATAGATTTCTGCGATTAATTTTCTCAAAAATCACGTTTCCCATAAAAGATGCGCTTAATTATTACATTCGGTTCGCTTATTGAATAAATAATTGTAAATTGGCGGTCGATTGGCAAAATTCTATAATTTTCGCCTAAAAACTGGCGTGTAACTCCACGTTCTGGAAAAATATCCAATTTGGCGCAGGCATCAAGGATTTTGCGCATAATACGATATGCAGCGTCCGGATTTAGCAATTCATCAGCAATATAATTATAGAGGTCTTCGACGTCGCTTAGGGCTTCATCGGTTAATTTCACTTCAAACGATTTCATGCGGCAGAATTAATTCTATCCAAGTGAATTTTGTCCAATCTATCGAAAGCAACAGAAATTGGATGCACTGCCTTTTCATTGCATTCAGCAGTGGCAATACCTTCGAGAATCTTTTTTTGGGTTGCAATATCAAACTCTAAAGCAAGATATTCATTTGCAGCATGTTGCACAAAATCGCTAATCGATTCAAAATGGCCCAATTCTATTTTTTTGTCCAAAAGACTCTTTAATTCAATTGGTATGTCGATTGTAATTTTCTGGCTCGCGATCATTAATTCAACCCTTCGCCGTAAGAATATAGGCTATGCGGCAAAAACTCAAGGAAAAACTCAAGACATCAGCTCCCCAGCGCTTAAATGCCATATAGGCTATATTTATTATTCTCAATCAGTATCAAATTAATACCAATTTACTATTGCACTGCGGCAAAAAGTGGCTTGATTTCGTTGTGCCGTTTCGTCATTTGAAAGCATGAGCGAAAATAATGTATTCGCGCCGAATGAAGCGCACAAATCCTATTCTTTTGACGATTGGAAGCAAGAAGCGATAAAATCGCTAAAGGGCGAAGATTTCGCAGTTTTGGAAAAAGAAAGCAGCGATAAAATCGCGCTTCACCCTTTGTTCGTGGCACAAAGCCAAGAAGCAAACCCCGCCAAAAGCGCGACTGAAACTTATGGCGCTTGGGATATTCGCCAAAGAATAAGTACAGAAAGCGCGAATGATGCCAATTCCCAAGCATTAAAAGATTTAGAAGGCGGAACAAATTCAATTGAATTTGAAATCAGTGAAAATTTTGACCTTAAAACCGCAATTCAAGGAATTGACACAAAAATCGCCGCTGTCGGCCTAATCGCCTATGAAAAAGGCATTGAATACGCCGAAAAACTTGCTGAAATTGGCGGGGCTGATGATTTGTTGCTTTATAATCTTAATCCCAATGGCCTGAAAATGATGGGATATCGTGCCTATTCAATGGCACAGGCATTGGAATTTTACCAAACAAAAGCATCAAAAACACCTAAGGCGAAATTCTTTTTATCTTCATCAAATTGGCTTTTGGAAATTGGCGCAAGTCGCGCCCTTCAAGTTGCAATCGCAATCGCCTCCGGCCTTGAATATTTGCGCGAAGGCATTGCGGCAGGAATTGACGCAAACTCAATCAATAAAGCGTTATTGTTCAAAATCGGCGTAAATCAAGAAACCTTATTAGAGGCC
The DNA here is from genome assembly GCA_041917055.1 of Hyphomonadaceae bacterium. GTDB lineage: Bacteria > Pseudomonadota > Alphaproteobacteria > Caulobacterales > Aquidulcibacteraceae > Pseudaquidulcibacter. The sequence goes on along the minus strand of JAYRYJ010000020.1, from coordinate 10,229 downwards.
GCAAAAGTGCGCGCGCTTAAAGTGCTTTGGGCCAAAGTTTGCACCAATCATGGCATTGCCACTGAAATTGATTTGCAGGCCATTACCAGCGCAAACATGCTTGAAACCGAATATCCGCATACCAATATTTTGCGCATCACCAATGCCTGTGTCGGTGCGGCATTAGGTGGGGCGAATATTATCTCGACCATCTGTTTTGATACCGAAAACGAAAGCGATTTCACCCGTCGTATTGCAAGAAATATTCAAACCATTTTGGCGCAAGAAAGCCATCTCGCGCGCGTGAACGATCCCGGCAAGGGTTCCTATGCCATTGAGGCCTTAACCGCCGAAATCGCCGATCAAGCATGGGAAATTGTCAAAGAAATTGAGGAAATGGGCGGCCTTTCCAAAGCCATAGACAATGGTTATGTCGCCAGCGCCATCAATCCTCCCCCGGTCACGGGGGAGGGGGACCGCGTGAAACGCGGTGGAGGGGGCGCGAGCGAAGCGAGCCTCGCTGTCTCGGCAAAACTCGAGCATCCATCCGACACCCATTCCCAAGGTTTCACCACCCCAGAAGGCATTATTCTGAAACCAGAATATAGTTCCGCCGATATTGCGGGAAGTGAATATACCAACACCCTTCCCGGCCTCGTGCCTTTCATTCGTGGCCCTTATCCGACAATGTATGTCAAACAACCATGGACCATTCGCCAATATGCGGGTTTTTCGACCGCCGAAGAATCTAATGCCTTCTACAAACGAAATCTGGCACAAGGTCAAAAAGGTCTTTCCATTGCCTTCGATTTGGCAACTCATAGGGGGTATGATTCAGATCACCCACGAGTAGCGGGTGATGTCGGTATGGCGGGTGTTGCAATCGATTCAATCCTTGATATGCGCCAATTATTTGACGGCATTCCTTTGGATCAAATGTCGGTTTCAATGACCATGAATGGTGCGGTTTTGCCAATTCTTGCGCTTTTTGTGGTGGCGGGCGAAGAACAAGGTGTTCCGCCTGAAAAACTAACCGGCACAATCCAAAATGATATTCTTAAAGAATTCATGGTGCGCAATACTTATATTTACCCGCCATTGCCAAGCATGAAAATTATTGCTGATATTTTTGAATATACATCAAAAAATATGCAGAAATTCAATTCGATTTCAATTTCCGGCTATCATATGCAAGAGGCGGGGGCATCTGCGGACCTTGAGCTTGCTTATACTTTGGCAGACGGCATGGAATATTTGCGCGCAGGTGTCGAAGCCGGAATGGATATTGACACTTTCGCCCCGCGCCTTTCCTTCTTTTGGGCGATTGGCATGAATTTCTTTATGGAAATTGCCAAAATGCGCGCGGCACGCGGCCTTTGGGCGAAAATCGTCAAAAATATGGGCGCGAAAAACCCTAAGTCTATGGCTTTGCGCACGCATTCGCAAACTTCGGGTTGGTCACTAACCGCACAAGACGTTTATAATAATGTCACCCGCACCGCGATTGAGGCCATGGCGGCGGCAAACGGGCATACCCAATCCTTGCACACAAATTCGCTTGATGAAGCAATTGCATTACCGACCGATTTTTCGGCAAAAATCGCGCGCGATACTCAAATCCTATTACAAAAAGAATCGGGCGCAACCACGCCAATCGACCCATGGGGCGGTTCTTATTATGTTGAATCATTGACCCAGCAACTTGCCGAAAAGGCCTGGAAACATATCGAAGAAATCGAAGGCCTTGGCGGTATGGCAAAGGCGATTGAGGCAGGGATTCCCAAACTTCGCATCGAAGAATCTGCGGCCCGCACCCAAGCACGTATTGATAGCGGGCAACAGATTGTTGTGGGCGTTAATGTCTATCAGCCCGAAACCGAAGACGAACTTCCGGTTCTTAAAGTCGATAATACCGCCGTTAGAATGGCACAGCTTGAAAAATTAAAACAGCTTCGCGCAATGCGTGATGAGGCCGAAGTTGCAAAATGCCTTGATGCTTTGACCGAAGCAGCAAAAACTGGAAACGGCAATCTATTGGCGCTTTCGATTGATGCCGCGCGCGCCAAGGCCACTGTTGGCGAAATCTCTTTTGCTTTGGAAAAAATCTATGGTCGCCATGAGGCGCAACCAAAAATGCCAAAAGGCGTTTATGCCGATATTATGGGGCCGCACGAAACCAATTTCGAAAATGCCAAAGCCAAAGTCGTGGCCTTTACCGAAAAATATGGTCGCGCACCAAAAGTCATGGTCGCAAAAATGGGCCAAGATGGGCATGACAGGGGGCAAAAAGTCATTGCCACCGCCTATGCCGATTTGGGTTTTGAGGTCGTGCTTGGCCCATTGTTCCAAACCCCTGCAGAGGCCGCACAAATGGCGGCAGCCGAAAACGTTCATGTCGTTGGGGCATCAAGCCTTGCGGCGGGGCATTTAACCCTTGTGCCGGAATTACGCGCCGAACTTGGCAAACTGGGGCGTTCGGATATTGTCATTGTAGTTGGTGGCGTTATTCCACCCGATGATATTCCAGTATTAAAACAAATGGGCGCCGCAAGCGTCTTTCCACCAGGAACGGTGATTTCAAATTCTGCGGTCGAATTGATTGATATTTTGAATAATCGATTGGGTTAGAAAATTTCATTTAACTCTTGCATGAAAGACAAAATTACACTAGAACAAAACGTGAATATTTGTCTTTGCGATGGAATGAGTGACATGAATGAACTAATTTCCGCCAGATCCTCTTTTGAAAAACTTAAAAAAACTAATAGCCATGAAGCCGAATATTGGAGCGCGCGGGATTTGCAAATGCATCTTGGCTATTCTCAATGGCGGAGATTTGAAGACGCAATTAAACGGGCAATTATTTCATGTGAAAACTCTGGGAATAATCCGTCAAACCATTTTGCCGAGGTCGGCAAAATGGTCGAAATAGGAAGCGGCGCTATTAGGGAACAAATTGATTATCAATTGTCGCGCTTTGCGTGCTATTTGATTGCCCAAAATGGCGACGCTAGAAAACCTGAAATAGCTGCTGCACAGCAATATTTTGCTGTTCAGACGCGGCGACAAGAACTCTCCCAAGAATTTGCTGAAGATATGGAGCGCCTCGAAATGCGCAAACAAACCGCAGAGGAATTTAAGGCGCTGTCAGGGGCGGCGCGCAGTGCCGGTGTCGAAAACAAAATGTTCGGTGTTTTTCATGATGCGGGTTACAAAGGTCTTTATGGTGGTCGCGGTGCAGACCAAATCAAAGCAAGAAAACACATTCCCCTTAAGGAAAATTTGATGGACAGAATGGACACAACGGAACTTGCTGCAAATCAATTTCGAATGACACAAACGCGCGACAAACTTGCTCGTGAAAATATCAAGAATCAAAGCCGTGCAATCCAAGCCCACGAAGATGTTGGAAAAGAAGTCAGAGAGGCAATAAAAAGAATTGGTGGCATTCTCCCCGAAAACATCCCTGCCGCAGAGCCGATAAAAGTAGTTGAAAAGCGGATTAAAAAAGCACCTTCAAAATTGAACCTTGGTGAAAATGAAGCGAAGGGTCTTCTTGGTAAGGACGACAACTAATCTTCAAATCGCGCCATCCCACAACCCTCACAAACATCCTTATGAACGCACAAAAACTGGCCGCAATTTGGGCAAGTCCAGTCTTTCAAATTGCCCACAATAAAGGCCACCGCACCGATTTCCTTCGCTTTGCGTAAATTTCCAATCGGACTGGTGTGGTATTTTTTGGAATAGCGTTTTTCGAGGTTTTTGATTTTTGGGCATGGGAATTTTGGGCATTCAATGCAATAATTGAACCCGCCACCAATCAATTCCGCGCAGTTTTTAATTGCGCAATTAAGGCAAGATTGGGTTTTGTTTTCGCACCCACCACGACAACCAGAGCACGGCTTTTTTGTGCGTTGATAAGACATGCAAAGCGCGCAATTTAGGCCACAGGGCGCAAGTAATTCGTGGGTTTCCATGCGAAAATTTTCGCACAGATTTCAAAGAAATCAATGTGGCGTTTTGCCGGACATGGGCGAATCAAAACTATTAATTAGAGTCGCGATGGCGCACGCTCCCGTTGGTCGCGCCCCTTCCTTCGGCTTCGCCGCCACCTTCCCCGCGAACGGGGAAGGAGAAGTGCCATGCGCCCCCTCCACCGTGAACGGGGAAGGATTTAAGTTAGGCTCGCTAAATCGTGGCGGTTGAAGGCGCGGAGTTCATTTTCGCGACCGTCGCGGATTTTTGCGAACCATTCGGGGTCGGTGATTAAGGCGCGGCCCACGGCAATCATATCAAATTCGTCGCGTTCCATACGCTCTAAAACGCCTTCGATTGATGAGATTTCCGAACCTTCACCACGGAAAGCACCCAAAAATTCAGAAGAAAGACCGACCGAACCAACTGAAATTGTTGGTGCGCCTGTAAGTTTCTTGGCCCAACCTGCAAAGTTCAGGTCCGAACCTTCAAATTCGGGAATCCAAAAGCGGCGCTGCGAACAATGGAGAATATCGGCACCTGCATCAACCAAACCACCCAACCATTCCGTCATCTCTTCGGGCGTTTGCGCAATGCGCGCATTATAATCTTGTTGTTTCCATTGCGAAATTCGAATGATTATGGCGAAATCATCACCCACCGCCGCGCGACACGCCTTAATAACGCCTTCGGCAAAGGCGTTGCGTTCTTTAATGGTCGCGCCGCCCCAATTATCGGTGCGTTTATTCAATTCCTTCCAAAAGAATTGATCTATCAAATAGCCATGCGCACCGTGAAGTTCGATTGCATCAAAACCCAAATCTTTCGCGGCCTTTGCAGATTGCGCGAATTTTGCGATTGTGTCGGCAATTGCTTCCTCACTCATAGGTTCGGCATTTTTTTCTTCTGGCTTTATATAACCCGATGGGCTATCAATTGGTGTCGGTTCCCAGCCTTTATACATTCCGACATTGCCGACATGCCAGATTTGCGGCGCAATTTGCCCGCCCGCTGCGTGAACCTTATCAACCACATTTTTCCAAGCCGGCAATGCATCACCAAAAAAATTGGGAATATCCGCCATCATTTTTGATGCCGGGCGGTCAATAACCGTGCCTTCGGTAATTATTAAGCCAATATCGCCTTTTGCGCGGCGCTCATAATATGTCGCGACATCGTCAGTTGGTATGCCATTTGGGGATTTAGAGCGCGTCATTGGCGCCATAACAACACGGTTTTTGGCTTTAATGCTCTTGCATTCAAATGGGCGAAGTAAAGGGGCAAGGTTCATTTTATTCTCTTTTCATTTTATGATTAGGCGATTTGGCGAGCGCCTACAATTCCAAATCCCAATTTTGGAAAACTAAATCATGCCCGAAAGCAGTTTCGCGATTTTCATCAATGAGTTTAGATCCAAACGCCTCATAAAGACTTCGCGCCTTGGGCAGGATTGAATTGGTCCAAAGGGTCATTTTTTCATAACCTAATTCGCGTGCCCGATTGATACACATTTCAATAAGGCGATAACCGATTTTGTGCCCCCGCGCCTTTTCTTCAACATATAAGAGCCGCAGTTTGGCAAGTTTGGGAACGCCGGAACGCACCAAAAAAATTGAACCGACAATTTCACAATTCATTTCGGCAACCCAGGCATCATCAAGCGCGGGGTCAAACTTTTCAATATATTCACCCATAATTCGCGCAAGCAAGCCTTCGAACTCAATATTCCATTGATATTCATTCCAATACAAAAGTGCCTGGGCACGAATTATATGCCCTATATCTCCGGGGCGAAGTGGGCGGAAGATTACGTCAGAGGCAAGCATTACAATGAATTTTCTAAGGGCATAATTGTATCAAGTAAATATAGACTTCCACAAAACAATTTACCCCATCTACCGCGCTTCCGCCTCCACCGAGGCTACGGCGGACAAGTCGCGCGGTTCCCTTTGCCCGTAAACAGGGAAGGATTTATATCCCCCTCAATTCCCCCAAACTCTCATCCAATGACTTGCGAATTGTTGCGACCATAAAGTCGATTTGGGCTTTTTCTATTATCATTGGTGGGCACATTACGATGGAATCGCGGATGCCGCGAACCATTAGGCCGTTTTTGATACAATTGTCGCGCACTATTGGGCCGGCTTTGCCTTCTTTGCCGCCCCATCTTTCATTTGTGCCTTTTTTGGCGACGATTTCAACTGCACCCAAAAGCCCGTATGAGCGAGTTTCGCCCACAAGTTCGTGGTCGTTTAACCGTGCCAAAGCCTCTTTCAGATATGGGCCGGTTTCATTTTTGACCTTGGCAATAAGGCCTTCATCTTCAATAATTTCAAGGTTTTTGAGGGCAACGGCGCACGCCACAGGGTGCCCCGAATAAGTATAGCCATGCACAAAATCACCGCCCTTTTCGCGCAAAACATGAACAATATCTTCGGAAACAATGGTCGCCGAAATCGGCATATAGCCAGACGAAAGCTGCTTTGCGGTTGTGATTATATCGGGTGTTACGCCATAAGATTGGTGACCAAACCATTCGCCGGTGCGGCCATAACCACAAATAACTTCGTCACAAACCAAAAGAATGCCGTGTTTTTTGCAAATTGCTTCAATTTTTTTCCAATAGCCGTTTGGCGGAATAATAACGCCACCTGCGCCTTGGATTGGTTCGGCAACAAAGGCCGCAACATTTTGCGCACCGACTTCATTGATTTTGTCTTCAAGTTCTTTAACCGCGCGATTACAAAATTCTTCTTCGGTTTCGTCAAAACCAAGGCCAAATTTATATGGTTGCATAATGTGCTCAATACCATTAATTGGTGCGTCGCAAATATTATGCATTGCGCTCATACCGCCCAAAGATGCGCCCAAAGTTGTCGAACCGTGATAACCATTTGTGCGCGCAATAAAAATATTGCGTTTTGGCTGTTCCATTATTTTCCAATAATAGCGAACCATGCGGAACATTGTATCAACCGCTTCAGAGCCCGATGAATTAAAGAAAACATGCTTTAATTTGCCGCCGGCGATACTTGCCAATTTATGTGCAAGTTCGATTGAAGGCACATTCGCGGTTTTGAAAAACGAATTATAATAAGGCAATTCAAGCATTTGGTGATATGCAGTGTCCGCGAGTTCCTTACGCCCATAACCAACACCAACGCACCATAGGCCCGCCATACCATCAAGATATTCTTTGCCGTCAATATCGTAAAAATTACAACCTTCGGCGCGCGTGATTATGCGCGACCCACCAATATCGACAATATGCCCATAATCGGCCTGTGCCGGAAGGTGGTGATCCATATCTTTCTTTTGAAGTTCGGCTTTATTATAATTACGAATTGGCGCGTTCATTCTTGCCCCCTGAATTTCTAATTTGTTATAACAAATTATATTAGTTTTTGATTTCGTCAATGGTTCTTGCGCAAGTAATTATGGTTTGCGATAAAGAGGTGTGAAGATTCTTAAATCCCTTTTTGCCCCGAAACCACCGCCATCGCCACAAATTATTGCGCTTTCAAGCGGGCGTGAGGTTTTAGTCAAATTTAAGCCTATGGCGCAATCACGCCGACTTAAACTTCGCATTGAAAAAGGCACGAATGCGGTTTTGGTGACAATGCCGATTAATTGCGCGGCCTCTGTTGCATTGCGATTTGTGCGCGATACTGAGGGTTGGATTGAAAACCAATTGGCAAAGCAAAGTCAGAAAATTGAATTTATTGCGGGTGGTTGTATTCCGATTTTTGGAATTAAAACTCGCCTTGAAATTGCGCCATTGCGCACGAAAATGGTTTTGGTTCGTAATCCGTCCCCACCCACCGCGTTACACGCGCCCCCCCCTCCCCGCGAGCGGGGAGGGATTGCAGAGGCGCAAACTCTTATTATCCCGTCGAAGCCCGAAAATTTCGCCGAAAAAACCAAATCTGCGCTTAAAAAGTTGGCGCTTGAGGCGGCAAATACCCACCTGAAAATCCTTGAGCCGAAAATGGAAAAGCGATTTTCAAAAATCCGCATCACGGATACAAAATCACGTTGGGGTTCTTGTTCGCATGATGGTGTTATTTCTTTATGTTGGCGTTTGGTTTTGGCGCCGCCCGATGTTTTTCATTATGTAATCGCGCATGAAATCGCGCATTTGAAAGAAATGAACCATAGCGTTAAATTCTGGCGCGAATGCGAAAGATTAATGCCGAATTTCAAAACCCATCGCGCATGGTTAAAGAAAAACGGTACAATGTTGCATAATATTGGCTAAATGCCTAAATGCGTCTCAAACCACTTAATAATGAGTCTATGACCTAAATGACGAAAATCCGCACCGCATTTCAAATGGACCCGATTGAGGGAATTAATATTAATGGCGATACTTCATTTGCCATGATCGAACAGGCGCAAAAGCGCGGGCATGAAATTTGGATTTTTCAAACCGAACATGTTTTCTACGAAGAAGGTGAAGTTTTTGCCTTTGCCAAACCATTAAAAGTGCGTCGTGAAATTGGCAATCATTATGAATTGGGTGAAGAAAAAGTTCTTAATCTCAAAACAGATTTAGACGTAATTCACATGCGCCAAGACCCGCCATTTGATATGGCCTATATTTCGGCAGCGCATTGGTTGGATTTGGTCAAGAATGATACTTTGGTAATAAACGACCCATTTTGGGTTATTAATAGCCCGGAAAAAATCCTTCCGCTTCAATTCCCCGATATTATGCCACCAACTTTGGTGACCAAAAATCGCAAGGCAATTGAGAATTTCCGCACCAAACACAATGATATCGTTATTAAACCTCTTTTCGGTAATGCAGGCGCAAGTGTATTTCGTATTAAGCCAGATGATGGCAATTTGGGCGCGCTTCTTGACCTTTTCTTTGCCGCATCAAATGAACCATTAATGGTGCAGGCCTTTGTGAAAGAAGTTTTTGCAGGCGATAAACGAATTTTCCTCATTGATGGCGAACCTGTTGGTGTCATTAATCGCATTCCAAAAGGCAACGATATTCGTTCAAACCTCGCAGCGGGTGGTTCCGCCGCCGCCACCGAATTATCGGCGGCAGATTTGGCAATTTGCGCACGCATTGGCCCAACATTGAAAGAGCGCAATTTATTATTCGTCGGTATTGATGTTATTGCCGGACGCTTAACCGAAATAAACGTAACCTCCCCCACCGGCGTGCGCGCCTTTTTGGGTTTTAGTGGCATTGATTTGATGGTAAATTATTGGGACGCGATTGAAGTGCGAATTTCGTCCAAAGCGGTTTGAATACCTTTAACTAGGGCTGAATAATGGCCGGCATTTTCAATTTCGTGAATAAGAATATTTCCCAAGCCATTGTCAAGCACGCCGAAAAAATCAAACGATTGATCTAGCCTTGACCAAATGTCGCTTTTGCCATGATAGACATGGATTTTGTGATAATTCGGGGTCTCCAGATCAAAGCGCGATGTTATAGCAAATGCCCTAATTTCAGACATATATTGCTTGGAATGGTTTGTGAAAGTATCGCAGATTGTTCGTTCGAAAAGTCGCAAATTTCTGGGGTTTGAAAATAGAATTTTATCGCTTTCATCCATTTTTGAGGTGAATAGCTTTACCAATATGCCTTTGGAATAAAGGCTCAAAAATCTTTGAAAATACGTCATAATGGAAAACAGAAACGGCGCATCGCGTGCAGTTTCAAAAATTTCGCTACCTGCGATTTTTACGCCATTTGAAATCGTATCAAGTGGCAGCGCAGGAGAAAAAAGGCGCAATGATTTAACACTTTTGCCCAAATGCGGCGCAATCCTCAAGGCCCAAAAAGCACCAATTGAAAACGCGAACAAGTGGAAATCTTCACCCGCTGCCGCATTATCAATTCGCTCCAAAAGTGCCGCTTCAATTTCTTCGCTGGTTTCAAGGCCGTCCGAGGCGCGATTTATACAAATAAATTCTATTCCCGACATGTCTTTCAAGAATAATCCGGCTTCTTCTGCGCCACCAGGCATTCCATGAAGGTAAAGGCATTTTGTCATGATTTTAACCTATATTACCTAACTCAAATAATTGCCACTTCCGCCTGTCTATCTCGAGCGGCTCCAAAAGAAATTAGGTTTTTGGACATACCTGATTTGAGAGAAGGTGCGAGGCACGCGTCATATTGCCTAATACTAACATCATAGAACCTTTCGGGTTGCAAAACTATCGGGGGGGTTCTATCAGAAACGGGTTATTTGAATTCCTCACTGGGGAGAGGTTATCTATGGACGAGATTAAAAAGAGCTTCACCG
>JAYRYJ010000019.1:0-18844 GCA_041917055.1 Hyphomonadaceae bacterium | reverse complement strand
TCGGTCGCGTCAAGTTTTAGGCGCAATTCATGGCTTTCATCGGCCAAAAGCAAAGCGCCCATAAGGAATAGTTTTTGATCCCCGATTTGCCCGACACTCGCGGTTAATTTGCGAATATGATAATCAAAATGGCGCGCAAGGCGAGTGACGTGTTCTTCTTGACCATCGTCACAACCTATTCCGTATTGGCGACCATTAATGTCAATTTGAATATTTGCCAAATTCGCGCCCTGCCTAAATATGCCCTAAAACGGTTTTGATTTCAGTAATTGAAAGATTTAATGCCGACCTTGCTTCAGTAATGGCATGGGTCAATTCTTTTTCGCGATCTTTTGATTTTTCCAATTCTTCGCGGATTATCAAATCGCTTCTGTCATTTGAGATTTGTGCCTCGACAGAATTTTTGCCGTCTTCAAATCCGGTGCGGCGCGCAAGTTCCGCCACTTCGGCAACTGCACCCGCAAGCGATTCTTCAAGGCGATGCAAAGACTGATTAAAGCCCTGAATGGATTTTTCGAGATTTTGACCGGCGTTTTCGAGTTCTTGCATAATTCAATTGCTTTTCACAAAACAATTATTCTTATTAAATTGCTTTGCGCGATTTTCAATCCCCAAATAATTTGGTTAAAAATTCGGTTTTATTAGTATCTTGCGCTTTTGAAACAAATAAACATGCTTGAGACTTCAATATCAAACCGTCTTCGAGCATTTTAAGATTATTGGCGATTAGGGTTGATCCTGTTGTTGTAATATCAACAATTGCTTCGGCAATGCCATTCGCCGGTGCGCCCTCAGTCGCGCCGCCGGAATAGACAATGCGATAGTCTTTAATACCGTGGGAATTGAAAAAGTCGGTCGTAAGGCGGGTGAATTTTGTCGCGATTTTTAGGCGGCGGCCTTCTTTTTTGCGCAATTCTTGCGAAACCTCACCCAAATCGCGCATATTTTCCACATCAATCCAGCCATCAGGAACGCCTACGACAACATCAGCGCGACCAAAGCCTAATTTAGCTTTCAAATCGACTAAATCATGCGAATTGGCGGCACTTTCACGAATTAGGTCTTCGCCGGTAATACCTGCATGAATCTCACCCGCCAAAAGCGATTTTGCGATTTCAGATGATGACATTAGGCGCACATCAATTTCGTCATGGTTTTCAAATGCCGCTTGATAACCGCGATCCCCACCTGATTGTTTCAAAATCAGGCCGCGCTTTTTCAACCATTCCTCGCACTGTTCTTTGAGGCGGCCTTTTGACGGAAGGGCGAAAATTATTTTTTCCATTTTCAAATCCTTTTGGCCCGAATTACCGCCCCAATAGCGCGCGAGGCTTTTTGCCCATTGCTTAGGACTGAAATTAAACCATCATAGCGACCACCCGAAACAAATGGCATGTCTTCATTATCTTTGAAATGAATATCAAAAGTGAAGCCGTCATAATACTCAAACCGCCCGGCTTTTGCGCCAACGAAAACACCGTTTTCATAGATTTCTTTGGAAGCTTGAAACAATTTCGCAAATTTTTCCAATTGCGAATTTTCCCAATCGCCTAAATCAATGCCAATTCTTTCCGCTAATTGCGTTATTTGTGAAATTGCCATTAAAGGGCGATTTTTGACATTTATTATTGCTTTCAAAGCCTTTGCAAACTGAGAATCCAAAGGCGGTGCAAGGGCGCGTTTGGCTTTTTGGCGCATTCTTTGGGCTATATCTTTGGCATTGCGCGAATTATGGGTTTTTAATTTGGCGATACCCAAAATTTCTTCGACCGATTCAATCGCCTCATTCTCCGAAATCTCAATCATTGATTTGGCAAGGGCGCTTGGTGCTGGCTTTTCATTCAAAACCGCAAAATCAAGGCGTTTGGTTAATTCATTTATTTCGCCTGCCACATCAAGCAAATAGCCTTTCCAGACTTTATCAATCTGTGCCGATTGAATGATTTTTGCGATTAATGAAGCGTCCGAAAATTCAAAATAAAAAGGTGCTTCTGACACGCTTTTGCAGGCTTCATAAACAGATTTCAAAACCGAATATTCGGCATTCAATAGGTCTTCATCACCAAAATATTCAATACCCAATTGATTGATTTCATGGGCATTAATATTGCCGCTTCCGTCGGCACGAAACACTTTTCCGGAACACAAATATTTTTGCGCGCCGATTTCAGCATTCTCAATAAACTGAATTGCCGCAGGGATTGTTAAATCAGGGCGAAGGCACAATTCACGCCCGTCGGGACTTTGGGTGAAATATAATCTTGGGCGCAATGCCTCACCCGTCATCTCAAGAATAGTTTCGGCCGGCATAAGAATTGGCAAATCGCGCCAGGCCCCACCAAACTCAGCGAGCTTTTTGGACAGCAATTCAATTTTTTCGGCCTCAGTCATTTTGTGCCTTTAATGCCTCTTTGATGCGCGCAACAAGTTCGGAACGTTTGGCTTCGAATTGTGCCGGACGCGCAGAACGCCATTCTTCATTACTGGAAATTTGTGACGCCATTTGCGCACCTAATTTCAAATCTTTTATGGTCACAATACCGTTTTCACGTTCATTTGAACCTTCGAGAATTACCAAGGGGGCATTTTTTCTGTCGGCATATTTCATTTGCGCCTTCATGCCTGATGATCCCAAATAAACTTCAGATTTAATTCCGGCATTGCGTAATTCTGATGCCATTTGGAAATAACCCGCGATTTGGTCCTTATCCATCACCGCAATAATTACCGGACCATCGAGCGGCGGAGCCATTGAACCCGCGCATTCGAGTGCCGCCATAAGGCGTGAAACCCCGATTGAAAAACCAGTGGCGGGAACCCGTTCACCGCGAAAACGCATCACTAAGTCATCATAACGACCGCCGCCGCCAATTGAACCGAAACGGACATTGTTGCCATTTTCGTCAATGGTTTCTTTAAGGAATTCCGCTTCAAATACCGTGCCGGTATAATATTCAAGGCCGCGAACCACGGCAGGGTCAAATTCCGCCATTTCGGCGCCAATTCCCAAAGCGCATAAAGTTTCGTCTATCGCGCGCAATTCCAGAATGCCTTCTGCACCCAATTCATTATCACCGATTATGACAGACAAAGCATCAAGGCTTTCGGCGCGCGTGGCTTTTTTACTTTGTGTGAAATCAATTACTTTTTTGATTTGGGTATCATTAAGCCCTGCACCCTTGGTGAAATCGCCAGACGCGTCTTTGCGACCCGCGCCCAATAAAGCCGCGACACCATCCGTGCCCAATCGATCCAATTTATCAATAGCGCGAAGAATTGTTAGGCGCTTACCTTCGTCATCAATTCCGATTGAAAGCTGTAAAGCGTCAAGTAATTTGCGGTTTGAAATTTTGACAATATAAGATTTGCGCTCAATACCCGCGTTTTCGAGGGCATTCGCGAGCATTGCAATCATCTCCGCATCTGCCTGTGGCAAAGCTGAACCAACAATATCGGCGTCGCATTGCCAAAATTCGCGGTAACGACCCGGGCCCGGCTTTTCATTGCGCCACACTGGGCCAAAGGCACAACGGCGAAACGGCTTTGGCAAAGTATCAAAATTTTGCGCCACGAAACGCGCCAATGGTGCGGTTAGATCATAACGCAATGACAACCATTGTTCGTCATCATCTTGCAAAGCAAATACGCCTTCATTCGGGCGGTCGGCATCGGGAAGGAATTTACCAAGACAATCGGCAAATTCCATTGCGCCGGTCTCAAGCTCCTCAAAGCCCCATAATTTATAGGTTGAAAGTACGGAATGCAAAAGTGCGGTGCGTCTTTCGATAAAATCGGCGCGATTATCCATAAAGCCGCGAACTTGACGGGCAATTGGGCGAATTTCTTGGTTTTTGTCACTTTTGCTCATGATTGCGCCTTCTATCTAAGAAATGGCAAAAATCAAAGCATTTTGCAGGATTTAGATGAAACTCTCTTGATAAAAAGCAATAGAGTATTAAAGACATGGCATAAAAATGGGACGAATTATGTCAGACGCGAAAAATAAGAAGAAACGTGCAATAGCAATTGGTGTTGTCGGTCTAGCCAGTATCATGGGTGTTGCGATTGTTGGTCTGGTTATTGGCAATTCAATGGGCGAAAAGCCCGCAGCACATTCAAAAGAAATTCTTGATTGGGCAAAAATCGCGACTGATAAAATGGGCGCCTCTGGTTTCGCCTTTGCAAAAGCCGAAAATGCTAAGAATACTATCACAATTTCGGGTGATGCAAAAAACCAAGCGGAACGCAATGAGGCTTTTGCCGTCGGTCGCAACGAGGTCCTTGCGAAAGCAAAAGGGGAACACGCAGGTCCTTTTGTTTTTGAAAATGCCATTACTATAAATGGCGAAAAATTCGATGAATTGCCGGACGCTTTATCCGGTCTTTCAGAAAAACCGCAAGAGAAAGAATGTCAAAGCGCCTATGACACTTTGCTATCGTCTCACACAATTAATTTCAATTCAGGAAGCGCCATTATTAAATCAGATTCCCAAAATCTTTTGGCGGCATTGGCGGAAATTGCACGCCGCTGCGTTGATTATCGGGTTGAGATTGGCGGTCACACTGACACTAAGGGCGATGATTATGCCAATCAAACCTTATCTGAAAACCGCGCTCAAGCCGTTGCTGATTATTTGTTCGGCAAAGGCGTTGTGAAAGATCAATTGTCAATAAAGGGCTATGGCGAAACTATGCCGAAAGATACGTCCAACTCTGCCGAGGCCGATGCCAAGAATCGCCGAATTGAGTTTAAAATCAGCAAGAAGGCGGAATAGAGCACCGAACGCTCAAGACGTCATAAACTCATCAAAATATTGCCACCATACTTGGCGGTATTCTTCTTTTTCGACTAAAATTTCGTGCATTGCGCCATCAATGCATTTGAGTGTGCAATTGGGAATGGCATTGCCAATTCGATAAATTGCCTCATTATCGACGATATTTTCATTTCCCGCGATTATCATTAACATTGGGATTTTTAGTTCTTTTACCGCGGAGTTTGTGAATTGCGACATCATTTTGAATGCGCTTTTAATCCAATTATTGGTCGCGCCGCCCAATTGCAAGCGCGCATCTTTGAGCATTAATGCATTATTACGTGCGAAATTTGCGCTATCCGAAGTCACATCATTGGTTGCAAATTCCCATGGTCGCCATCTATCGCGTAAAGTTGGTGCGGCATGGCCCGCTAAACCAATCGCGCATAAAGATTGCACCATTGCGCGAAAAGCCGGAAAAGGACTTAACCAAAACATCGGTGCATTGAAAACCGCTTTTTCAATGCTAGGCACTAGGTTTTTCAATAATAAATCAAGCGCAATCATGCCACCCATTGAATGCGATATTAGATAATGCGGTGGTGTCATTTTATCGGCAAAATGCGTGAAGGCATTGGCAAAATGAGTGGTCATATTGGCGAAATCATCAATGTCGCCGCTTTGATTATGACGCCCCATTCTATCGGACATTCCCTGTCCACGGTGATCGACCGTCATGACATTATAGCCGCGCGATGTTAGTTCCAAAATAGTGCGCGCATATTTTTCGATATATTCGGTGCGCCCCGGGCTTAATAAAAAACTGCCGCGTGATTTGGTGCGCGCTTTTCTTGGAATAAAGGCCGCACGAATTTTGGCGGGTGCGGTTTCACCCGTTTTCGGCGGCCCTTCAATATAGGCAATTTCGATATTCTTTAATTCATCAACTAAAGAATCGCGCACCAAATCCATTTGATTATGCCAATAGAGACTGCAATTTCATTGCGACCGACATGTCGCCCAAAACTTTCAATTTTCCACCCATAAAGGCATTCATTGCATTTAGGCGACCCTCAACCATTTCAATGAAATCCGCCATTGAAACTTCGATTGTGCAATCGGCGTCATTATTATCATTGGAAACAGCATTGCCATTATAGCCATCGACGAAAATAATGCCGTCGGCACCGAAATCGAATTTTACCGAACTATCCAAGGCAGGCGCTGCGCCTGCTTTTGCCGCCAAACCTTCGGTAATTTTTTCCAAACTCATAAAACTCTCCCTAAAAAATCAACTTTAGCATTTTGAGAAAAGAATTAAAGTGCACGTAACGTAATTTTAGGCTACTCTGATTCCATGCAATTATTTTATTCCGACGCCTCGCCTTTTGCGCGCAAATGCCGAATTGTTTTGCGGTTAAAAGGTCTTTTGGACAAAACCCAAGAAATTTCGACTTTGCCGCTTGGGGACGCCAAGAGCCTAAAGGATTTCAACCCAATTTCCCAAGTTCCATGCTTGGTGCTTGATGACGGAACCGGCGTAATTAATTCGCCGGTAATTTGTGCGCATCTGAATGAAATGCACGAAGATTTTGATATTTATGGCTCTGATAAATTAAAATCCCTGCGTCTTGAGGCTTTGGGTGACGGAATTTGCGAAATGGCGGTGAAAATCCGCCTTGAACTTTCGCGCCCCGTTGATGAGCAATCACCGCATTGGCTGCAAAGATGGGGTGAAAACCTCCATCGCGCCATGGAATTTGCCGATAAATCCCTGCCCGACACCAAGGAACTTGAATTTAACATCGGCGTAATCGCAATTGCCTGCGCGCTTTCTTATTTGGATTTTCGATTTCCAGAAATAGAATGGAAAAGCAAATTTGCGAATTTGCGCCTGTTGCAATCTTTACTTGAAACTTCAGAGGTGTTTGCTACAACTCTTCCAAGATAGACTTGGAATCAAATGAAATATTCACTAAAATTTGCAGTTTCGGCAGTATTTTTATTATTTTTGCCTTTAAATTTATCTGCGACGCCAAGTAAAACACGCGGAAATAGTCCACCTAACTTTATGTCGAACACTTTGCTTATTGAGTGTCCACCTGCGCCAACGCCGATGCATTATATGTGCGAAGTTTCAAATTTGACTAAGACAGCACAAAAAACAAACACAGAAAATTCATATCATAAATTGGAAAAGTATCTTTCTGAAATTGAATTAAGTGCCCATTCATATAAGGATATTTTTGACGCTTATCACGCCCTATTAAATCACGCAGTTATTAGCAAAAATGACGCGAAGATTATTGAATATTCCAATATTGTGATCAATGATTTTATCGAGAAGCAAGACGATTATAACACAATATTATACCCATTTTATCGCGATCGCGGAATCGCAATTTTTCGATATGGCGTTGATCGCCCAAGCCCAAAAATCAATTGGAAAAAACCCTCCTCGGTCAAATTTTGGATCGAGAGTGTGAATGACTTACGAAAAGCGCGCGTTGTCTATGGCAAACAAAAATCCGCAACCGATATTGAATATATGCAAACTGTGGTTTGGGACTTGGCAATTGATGGTTATTTTCGTTCAAAATCGCCACAATTGCTAAATGATTTGGAAAAATTACGGCTAAGACCAATTATCCAACCCTCAAAGGCAGTAATGGACACTTACTCTGACCATAGTATTTTATGTAGTCCTTTCGGTCGAATTTCAACTTCTATTGATGTCCCGTCGGAATATGCAAAAGATTTCACCTATGGCGCGGCAATTGGATTTTATGATTTAGACGAAAATCGGAAAATCACAAATGTCCGTGTTCCACTAATTATACCAGGTAATCACTTAACCGAAAGCGTCAAGAAATTCATTGAGGACATAAAGTATGTGCCCGATTCGGATAATATAAATTCAATTCCAACAGCATGTATCAAGGATAGGCTCGCGCTTATCCGCATCATTAAATAATAACTATAGAGTTTAACACTTGTCTCAAAACCTTGTGCCATGAAACTAATCAAAATATTTTTATATTTCTTTCTGGGTTTAACGCCTCTTTTTAGTTCGCATTTCTCTTTTGCCGACACAAATTCACAAATTTCCGCTTATTTAAGTGATATTGAAACCGGGAATCTAAAAAGTGCCGAGGCAAAGATCCGAATTGCTTTGGAGACTGCAAACAAAGATTTTGGTATTTATAGCCCTAAATCTCTCGCGATTTCATTCGATCTCGCAGACGTATTATTATTGCAAAACATGGCCCAAGAATCCTTGGATACTATCGAAAAAGTTCAAGCTGCATTGATTGCAAAGCCTGAACTTTTGAAAACTGCTGATACACATTCCATAAATCTTATTAACGGTCTTGCGCTTTCAAGTGTTGCAAAAAACTCTGAAGAGGAAAATCGTGCCGCAGACCTATTGAAAAAAGCGCTCAAATCCTTGGAAACACAAGAAAGATCTGATGTTTATTTTTTGAATGCCTATTTATTTTTGAATGAGTTTTCGCGCGAAAGAAAAGATTTATCTGCCCAATCCCTTTACGCCGACAAAGCTTTGAACGAGGCTGAAAGATTATTTGGCGAGACAAAAACCAATCCATTCATGTCGCGCGCGCTTTACGCAAAATCGGTTGCTGTATTTCAATCAAATTATGCCTTGTTCGGTTACGACGGAAAAAACCCAAAAACCGGATTCAGAATGGGCATAAATTCGGGTCGCGATTTTGCGGATTTCTCTTATCTGATCGATGCCCTTATCAATTCTCATAATGCCATGAAATATTACGGCAAGCCAAAATCTATTGACGACGGACAATTCTATAAATTGCTCGCTTGGCAAGGGGCATTGGCGTCATATTACGGCACTGTTAAAACAAACGGTTTTAAGATTATGAACGAAAACATAATCAATTCCATAATAGAGCAAAACATCGAATTAAGGAATAAACTCGACACCCAAGGAAATTATGAATGTCGTAAGAGCTTTCGTTCTTTTACTAAGGGCATTGGGGTCGGCGATATGCACAATCGCTATGGATTTGGTTCAATGGTCGCGAGGATCGCTTTTGACAAGAACAATGAAATCAGAAAATTCGATGTCTTAGCCTCAACAATTCCTGAAAAAGCCGTTGAATATATTATTGCCGACTTAAAGGCCAAGAAAAATTTCACAATTTCGACTTCAATGCCAAGCCATTGCGAAAAAGGTTTTGTGTTTGACCTAAGATTTGCTGTTCACGGTTTTGAATAGGATAGGCGCGCATCAAGTGAAAAAACCCGCTTAAAGCATAATTTTGCCGATCTCAAATTTACCCTCCTCAAAGTCACCTTAGTGATTGATACGAATGCAATCTTGGCTTGAATTTGCCAAGGTTTTCAACGATTATGAAGCACACTTGGAGCATTCATTATGAGGGTTTTGTTTAGTTTAGTCGCTTTGTTGATTTTTTCAATTCCATTGCCTTCAAATGCTGATCCGTTTGAATTGATGGACGAATATGAAAACTTGCTAAGTAAAGGTGATTTAGCGGGTGCAGAGATTACCGCAGCTGCCGCATTTAAAGAAGCGCGCACAAATTTCCCCGCTACAAGCCCATATATTGCCAAAATTGGATTTGATTTGGCACAATTTCGCGTTGCTCAATACAAGGATGCTTTGGCGCTAGAGCCAATTGAAATTGCAATTGCCAATTTGCAGGCCGCGAATAAAACCCAAGCAAAGGCTGATGCCGCCGAAATGACTTTAATTTTAGGTCTCGCGAAATTTGCAAATGCAAACGACAAAACTTCAAAACTAAACGCAGTCAAAATCTTGAACAATGCCGTTCAAGACTTAGAAACAAAAAATCGTGGCGATGATTTTTTATATCGCGCGGAGACTTTGCTGTCGAATTATTATTTTGATACCAACGACTATGAAAGCGCCATTTCTCACTCGACAATGGCAATAGAGCAAATAAATTCCATATATCCGAAAGAAAGCCAATCCTATCGTAAAGCAGGGTTTTTCGCCTATTTCCTGCGCGGCAAGTCCAATTTCATCAAACTTATTGAGAATAGGGGAAAGCGTGCAATTGTCGTCGAAGGTAGATGGGACGCAAAAGAATTCCAAGACGCCATGAATGATTTTTCCAGTGCCTCAGAGATTTATGGAAAAGCCGATTCGGTTGAAGATTCGAACCAGAATGATTTGATTGCTTGGTCATATTTGTTATTATCGTTTGGCAATAGTAATGAAGCAAACCTGAAATTTGATGAAAAATCTGAATTAGCCGACGCAAAAGAAAAAGTTGGAAAGATCATTTCTAACTCTTATGGCAAAAAAATCTCTTGCCCTCGCGAACCATTAGTAGATTATAACGTCATTTTTCCGGAAAATGAGGTTGTAAATTACGAATTTGGAACCGCAGTGGCATATTATGATGTCGGCAATGACGGCAAAGCAACGAATATTAGAATAGCATCGAGCCTTCCGAACATTGGCTTTGGTCGCGAAGTAAAAACCGCTTTGAGCCTTGGGAAGCCAAAACCGAAATTCAAAGACCTTTATCCTGAATGCCGTAAAGACATTCAGGTCATTTACGGCTTTGTCGTTCTAAGAGACAAAGACAGCGGAAGTGATTATTGGGCGCCAATAAGAAAATCAGACGATTATTAAAGCGGCAAAACATCAATTGGAACCGGACTGACTTGTTCTCTTTCGTCGTTCCAAATCCAATTGAAGTTTACAGCACTTTCCTATCCACACAAATATTGTGTACCATTAATCGAAATTGTTGCGCCATTTATGAAACCGGTGTCGGAGGCCAAATAAACAACCAAACGCCCGATTTCTTCGGCCTCACCCAATCTTCCGGTTGGGATTTGTCCGACGATTTTTGCCAAAACTTCTGGGGCAATTGCAGTTACCATATCGGTGGCAATATAACCCGGTGCGATACAATTGACGGTAATGCCTTTGTTCGCACCCTCTTGGGCCAATGCCTTGGTGAAGCCGATAACACCGGCTTTGGCGGCGGAATAATTCACCTGTCCTGCTTGGCCCTTTTGACCATTGATTGATGAAATATTGATAATACGACCAAAACCACGTTCGCGCATTCCTTCAATAACCGGACGTGTGCAATTGAAAAGGCTGTCCAAATCGGTAGCAATTACCGCTTTCCATTGTTCAGGCTTCATTTTGTGAAAGAAGCCATCACGCGTGATGCCGGCATTATTGACCAAGACCTCTATCGGGCCATACGCCTCAATGACTTGAGCAATTGCCGCCGCAGATGCATCATAATCGGCGACGTCAAACTTTATGACATCAATGCCGTTTTCAGCCTTAAACGCATTTGCCGCCTCATCATTTCCGGCATAAGACGCAACCACATTATAGCCCGCGTTTTTCAAAGAAACCGAAATTGCAGCACCAATGCCGCGCGTTCCGCCTGTTACCAGTGCAACTTTACCCATAATTTTTCCTCCCGCTTGTTAGATTTTTGTGCAGGTGCGAAGGCAAAAAGTCAATTAAACAAAGGTATTAATTAACCGTAGTTTGGGTATTAAATATATAGAGCGTCAAAAATCAAGGCTTAGATTTATTGGCTTTTTCTTTTTCTTTCGCAAGGCGCTTATCGACCGATTTTTGACTTTCCAAACTATATTCAACCGTCTCTTGCGGCGTTAAAAGTTTCAGACTCGAGATCGAACATGGAAAATCGTCACGATTATTGCCACCGCCATAAAATTTGAATCTTGAAAACCTATCAATCCCCATTTGCGTATCAACCGGAATAATGCCGATGGCATATCTTGGGTCACCAAAACCGGTGCACATTAATGGCGCGCGATACCAAACCCCAAACCCAGTGGAAAGATATAGAATATCTTCTTTGTTTTCGCGTTTCACCTGGAAATGATCCAATTGCGAGACAAAGGCGATGCGCGCTTCTTCACGGTCCGCAAATTTATCTTCGGCAACGGGTGTTTGGGCTGGTTTCGCATCATCCATAGCACCAAAAAGCGCTAGTAAAGCAATCAAAGAATTAGCAAACATATTAGTCTCCATTGCGGCAACTCTACCCTATTTTCAGCGATTTTAAAGTTAAATTAATGCAATTTCGCGAAAGAAACGGATGTTTAGACTTTGGGCTATCCATCGTTGCAAATCTTTGCGCATAAGTATATTGCAGCGCAAAAGTTTCATTTAAAAGGGGTTTGAAAAATGGCACGGAAGAAAATAGCACTTATCGGCGCGGGTATGATTGGCGGCACATTGGCCCACATCTGTGCACGTGAAGAATTGGGCGACGTTATTTTGTTTGACATCGCAGAAGGCACACCACAAGGCAAAGCCCTTGATTTGGCAGAAGCAGCGACAACTTTTGACAAAGACGTAAAATTAAAAGGCGCAAATTCATATGAAGATATCGCGGGCGCTGATGTTTGCATTGTTACCGCAGGTGTTCCCCGTAAACCGGGTATGAGCCGTGATGACCTTCTTGGAATTAACCTCAAAGTTATGAAAGCCGTTGGCGAAGGCATTAAGCAATATGCACCGAATGCATTCGTTATCTGTATCACCAACCCGCTTGATGCGATGGTTTGGGCACTTCGCGAATTTTCGGGTCTTCCGCATAATATGGTTTGCGGCATGGCGGGCGTTCTTGATTCTGCACGTTTCAATTATTTCCTCGCGGAGCATTTTGACGTTTCCATCGAAGACATTCACGCATGGACCCTTGGTGGCCATGGCGATGACATGGTTCCAATGGTTCGTTATTCAACCGTTGGCGGTTTGCCGCTTCCGGTTTTGGTCGAAAAAGGCGAAATTTCTCAAGAGAAATTGGACGCAATCGTTGAACGCACCCGCAAAGGCGGCGGCGAAATTGTTGCACTTTTGAAAACCGGTTCTGCTTATTATGCACCTGCGGAATCAGCAATTGTTATGGCGAAATCTTATCTTTCAGACAAAAAACGCGTTCTTCCTGTTGCGGCCTATAACCAAGGCACTTATGGCTTAAACGGCCTTTATGTTGGCGTTCCTGCGGTAATTGGCGCCGGTGGCGTTGAAAAAATCGTCGATTTCCCAATGGATGCATCTGAAAAAGAAATGATGGGCAAATCAGTTGCAGCGGTAGAGGGTCTAATTGCTGCTTGTAAAGAGATAGAGCCGTCTTTGGCTTAATCCTTTCCCCTAATCCTTCCCCGCCCGCGGGGAAGGTGGGCCCGCGCGACTTGTCCGCCGTAGCCTTGGCGAAGGCGGAAGCGTGACATAGGGGTTCAAACCGCACCCTAAAGCTTAGAAATTAGAAATCCCACCAATTTAGGTGGGATTTTTTGTTGTTTGCGATTGATAAGCGCCTTTTTCGAATTCCCCAATAAAATCCGTCGCTTAAGCAATATTCACTCTCTCAAACACCTAAAAATACCGTCATTTACCGTCATTTGCCCCAAATGTCGTAATTTGTAGTAACAATATGACTGTGGCGGCTGTTGAATACCAATTTAAGTCAAGAAGATTGGCGTTGGATAGATTTCTTTGGCTTTGAAAGATTTGTATTGTTCTTTGATTTTCAAATGGCATTTGCTTGCATGCCCGCGCTGCATTGGATTTGTTCTCGAAATCAATGGGGCGCGTATGCTTAAGCTGGGGAAGTAGAGATTTAATTAATTCCAACATCACACACACGCAATATGTTGCAGCATTGAAGGCGGCGTGACGGATTATTGTTTCATTTTCAATCGCCCGACAAGCCCCATAATCTCTGCATCATTCGCATAGTTTTTTTCAATTCTCCCGACATAGGCGGCGGCGCCCCATTTTTCTTTTTTATTGGCGGCGGTTTTTAGAATTTCGATTAATCTTACCCTGTCTTCAATTTGCATAGCGACAAATGCCGAGAAGGAATGGTCGCGATTTGGGATATTTTCGACATCGAAAACGGCGTTTGCCAAAACCTGTGATTTCAAGGCAGCCACACCATTTTTTTCGGCGCTTTTTAACAGGTCCGCCTGCTCTATTGCCCTTTTATCTGTCTTGGCATTGGCGAAAAGTGCGAAATATTCGCTGAATTTCGCGAAATCCTTTTTCTCAAGATAGATGTTACTAAGACAATCATAAACAACCGCAGATTTTTCACCATTGTTGTTAAGGCGCAAAAGAATTTCTTCAGCTTCATTTGTTTTTCCTGCCGCAAACAATGCCCATGCATAATCGGTCTCAATCGCATTTGAACCGGGTTCCAAAGACCGCGCAATATT
This sequence comes from Hyphomonadaceae bacterium, assembly GCA_041917055.1. Lineage (GTDB taxonomy): Bacteria > Pseudomonadota > Alphaproteobacteria > Caulobacterales > Aquidulcibacteraceae > Pseudaquidulcibacter. The sequence goes on along the minus strand of JAYRYJ010000019.1, from coordinate 4,829 downwards.
TAATTCTTTCAATGCTTCGCCATGTTGCCCAAGGTCCGAAAGAATATTGCCATACCAAAAATGGGTTTGTGCAATATTTGGGGAAAGCCTAAGCGCATTCCTAAATTCCTTAATCGCGGTTCGCGCATCCGCATGCCACCAATAGGCAATAAAGCCGTTTACGCGGTGCGCGGCGTCAATATTAGGGCTTAATTCAATTGCGGTTTTTGCGGCCCTGTCGGCTTTGGAAAATGCAATTTCATCGCTCATTCCGGAAAATTCGCGTGCAAGAATATAGGCTTCGGCAAGGGCGGCAAACGCCGGGGCAAATTGCGCATCGCTTTTGGTTATTTCTTCTAAAGTTACAATTGATTTTTCAATGCTTTGGGGCGTCCTCTTGGCCCAATCATTTCGTGCCTGAAGATAGGCGGCGGTCATTTGTGGATCTTTCGGCAATAATACTTGTTCCGATTTTTGCATTTTAAGCCAAAAAATTGCGCCGCTTATCAATGCCAAGAAAATTGCGATTATTATGATTGGCTTGAAATTGATTTTCAGCTTTTGGCTCAAAATTTCTTGCGGCGATTTTGTTATCGGGATTTCTTCAATTTCATCGGAATGCGATTTTGCCCATTCTGAAAGCTCTGATTTATAAGCAAAAACCGTCGAAGTTTTGCCACCCGGGATTTTATGAACCGGAAGGCCGCGCGACTGTGCCCAACGCATTGCGGTTGTACGGTCCTTTCCGAAAAAGGCGCCGATTGACTTCCAACCGTTTATTTTTTCATCATTTTTCGTCATTCCACGCGCTCGCAACACCTAAAAGCAACAGTTTGCAACAAGATGCAATATTCCAAAATTCGCACAATTGAAATTAATTCGCAATGCCTTCGAAATAGGAATTCAAATGCGAAAAATAAAAAATCTTTTATCAATAGCGGCACTTAGTGCCACACTTTTTATTGTGAATGCCGCACGCGCCGAAAAGAACACCCAAAAATTTGAAGATTTCGGCGGGGTCAAGTTGCGGCAAAACATTAATATGAAAAGCAAACTGCTTGGATATTCCTGGGTCTATGTTTCTTCATATAACGGCGGTTCTTCGGGCGGCATAAGTGAGACTGCAAAACTTAGTTTTTGCGCGCCGAATTTTGTCTCGCTTTCATCGGAAAGCCTTGTGACCATGAATGTGCCCGGTCTTGGTGGTTCAAATGGTTCAAGCGAAAATGATAGTGGCACTTTCGCGGTTTATGAAGATACGAAAGGCAATTTGTTCCTTCGTTTAACGCTTTCAAAAACCGGCGATCAATTCATGCATTTTAGGTTCGTGAACAATAAAATCGTGCCCGACAATAATAAACCTTTCACAAAATATCAAAAAGTCTGCTGACCCTTCATGGAGAGAAAAATGAATATTAAATCCCTATTTGCAATTTCGACAATTGCCCTTTTTGCAACCAATGCCTTTGCCGACATTAAGCCTTTAGCACTTAAAAAGCCGATTAAATCTTTCGCTTTAACCGAAGTGCCATTGACGAAATTATCGACAACTGAAATTTCGCAATTAAAATCAATTCATGAAGAAATGAATTCAAAAATTCTGATTGGCCTAAACAAAAACCCTAAGCTAAAAGCGCAAATGCAGGCCGAATTTGACGCAATCAATAAAATGCCAGATGGCGACGCCAAAAAAGCCGCAATCTCGAAATACAAATCGAAATATCAAGGACCTTATGAGCAAACCTTAAAAGCTGCGGGTGTCGATATGGGCGCCTATGCCAAAAGAATGAATGCGATTTCACCCAAATATTCTTTTACTGTGGGCAAAGGCATGAATTTTTTGGTTAAGCCCGCCAATAATTCAAACAATTCCGAGCCAAACGAACCACTTTCGAGCAATTCAAGCCCAAGCGTAGAAAAATTTGAAATATTGATTGAAGACTTTGAAAACCGAATTACCAAGGCCTGCGGTGATGCCAATATTCAATTTTCAAGCGCGCGCTTTGGCGTGACCACAACCACTATCGCAACTGTTGCAGGGGGATGCCAAAATATGGTGCAAATCGAGGCCGCAATCGATGTGCCAGCCGGTAAAAAGGGAAAACTGCATTTTGAAAATATCACGCTGGATGTTTTTTCAAATGCCTTTGGTACGATCGGCGCAGCAGGATCAGATGCGCGCGCTTTTGTAAAAGTGATTGGTCCGCGCGGCTCTGAACTTTATGCCAAAGAAGTCAGTGTTTGGAGTTTTGCAGCGGTTCTATTTTACTCGGATTCCGCTGATAGTGTTGGAAATATTGATAAAAACATCAATCTAAACTCCGCCGGAGAATATCGAATAATTTTCCAAGGATATGCAAATGCCTATGGCGCGCTTTCTTCCAGTGGCGCGGGGGCACATGCATATTTCAAAGAAATCACTTACGAAATCTCTGATAAAGACTGACGCAAGATTTAACCAAATGAGGGCATCGCCGCTTTGTCAATATTCATCAAAGCGGCAAGCACCTTTTTTGATGGAAACTAATCTTTCCAGGCACATACTTCGACATTGGCGTTTTTCCAACATGCGCCGTATTGTAAAACTTCACCCAAGGATTCTGTCGCGCGGATTGATGATTTATTGCCATTCCAAAAGGCATGACCTACATTTCCGTCCTTATTGACTTGTGCAAAAAATGCGCCGTCGCCAAAGGATTTATAAATGCTGAAAGTGCCGTCTTGTTCGATGGAAATATTACATTTTCCGTCAATATAGGTTCGGCCCAGAATTTTAAGGCGACAACGACCAAATAATTTTCTTGGAATTGCTTTAATATTTTCCGCATTTTTGGCGGCGTCCAATTCTTGTGGTGTCAGAACCGCCGAGCTTGCATTGCTATTGTCAGTTTGATTGGGTGTTGGCACAGTTTGAACAATAATAGGCTTTTCAATACTTAAATTGGTATTTTCCTCTTTGTCGGATTTTAGAGGTGCCAAATTATCGGCAATAATCCAACCATATTTCGATTTATCTTTTGGCAATCTTAGCCGCGCCCAAGTAACGCCGGCAATTGTTTGTTCGCCAACAATTTCGGCAACTGCGCCTTGAGAAAATTGCGAAATCAATTGGGCATCAATTTTCGCCTCCGCGCGGATTTGGGTGGTTACTATCGCCTTTCTCAAATCCGGTTGCGGGGTTGCGGTATAGGCATATTCGGGCAATTCACCGATTTCGGACTTTTCGACCGGCTTTGGTTCGGATTTGCCAAATTTGCCAAGTGCAAAATACCCTCCAACAGTCAATAAAACCAATAAAGAAATAATGCCCAACATGAATGGCCCAATAGGATTAGGGCGAGGCACTTCGTCAAAATCACTTCCCTCACTCGCACGAATGGTTTTGGCAATTTCTTCTTGCGGTGTTCCAACCGGAAAACGATAAATTCTTCCATTTGATTCAATTTCAATCATACTTGCCGCCATTTAAAGTAACAGCGACAAGTATTGCGATTTGATTTTAGGTTTCAAGTAATTCTTTCAAATGAAGCAAACAAATAGCACTGATTCCTATGCCACCTTTTTCCCACGCATTGTTATAGCTGCCAATAGTGACATTATAAATCCAACAGGGAAGATTTCGGTCATGGTTATAGTAAAGCGCGAAATTGGGTGTTTATAGGCTTCGACATACTCGGCCATTTGGGCGGTGGTTTTGGCGATTTCTTCGGGGCTTGCGCCTGCTGCGCGCTTTGCTTCAAGTGTGGTTTTTACATATTCATCCATGAATGTGTAATGGGTTGAAAACAAATAGGCCTCCCACCCCGCCGCATAAATTATTGAGGCAATGAAACTTATGCCTATGCCAATTATGAAGGCGGGTGTGAATTTCAAAACGCCGCCCATTTCTTCGCGATATTGTTTCACGGCAATAAAAATCAAACAGAATGACAATATCATTGAGCCAAAGCCCAATGCCATTCCCAGTGCGCCACCATGAATGCCCGAGGCCATGCCGATTAGCATAATTGAAATTGTAACTACGCCGGCAATAAGGCCATTTTTCAAAATAAGATTTTGCATTTTTTGCTCCCTAAATTTTTCGTGAGTTTTCCACAAATTAGGGCAATTTCAATGACCCAAATGGGTGATTTTGGGCTTTTCACCCTTTTTTCGCATGAATTATGGAAGGATGGAAATCTCGCGCGCTTTCGCAATCGCCTCTGTGCGGTTTTGCGCGCCCAATTTTTCTATAAGTCGTGAAATATGTGTTTTGACCGTATTGGGGGAGATTTCCAATTTGCGGGCAATTATCTTATTGGGCGCGCCATTTGCCAATTGTTGCAAAACTTCTAATTCGCGCGCACTTAGGCCAAGGGTTTCGATTGCTTTGTCATTGCGCGCAAATTCCGCCTGTGGTTTCCGACGAAAACTAAGGCCCAGCCAAATGCCAATTGCCACAAAAATTACGGCAATTATGGCAATAATCATTTCGGTTCTAATATCGCGCGCCAACAGCCGAAATTGCAGCCAATTCAGGGCAAAGCCCAAAACCGCAAACAATATCCCAAAAATAATAATTATTCTCGCCATAAGGATTTATAGCATTGGACGAAAATTGCTCAACACATTTGATTAAAATCAATTTGATGATTTCCCATAATCTGTATACTGGCATTTCGCCACATGGTGAGTATTCCAAATACGCGCTAATAGGGCTTTGAGGTTTTCAATATGACTTATGATTTTGTGATTAATGGCGCGGGGCCCGCCGGGCTTTCCTTCGCCGCAATGGCGTCTTTGCATGGTTTCAAGACCGTTATTATCGAAAAACAGGCGGCTGAGGCAATTGCCAATCCGCAATATGATGG
>JAYRYJ010000018.1:0-21964 GCA_041917055.1 Hyphomonadaceae bacterium | reverse complement strand
AAGCGGGTCGATGAAATACAGGCGGAATTAACAAATCGGGGCGTTAATGTCTGAGAATTCACGCCTTTTTGATGCGATATCAAAACAAATCGAAATAATGGCGCAATTGCGTAATAAGGACACCGGATGTCCCTGGGATATTGAGCAAGATTTTGACACAATCGCGCCTTATACAATAGAAGAAGCATATGAAGTTCAAGATGCCATAAATCGCCGCGATTTCAGTGGCTTAAAGGAAGAATTAGGCGATTTATTATTCCAAGTGGCATTTCATTCGCGCATGGCCGAAGAAAATGAAATGTTTGATTTCGCCGATGTTGCGCATTCTTTGAATGAAAAAATGATTGCGCGCCACCCCCATGTATTTGGCGAAAATGAGTTTGCCAATGCCTCACAAGTTCTTGATAATTGGGAAAAGCTAAAATCCAAAGAGCGTGCGCAAAAAATCTCAGAAGATAAGAGCGTGCTCGCGGGGGTCGCACTAAACCTCCCTGCCCTAACACGTGCATTGAAATTATCGAAGCGCGCGGCGCGTGTTGGTTTTGATTGGGGCCATACCAATGATGTCTTTGCAAAGTTAGATGAAGAATTAAAGGAAACTTCCGAGGCGATAAATGAAAGCGACACAACCCATATTGAAGAAGAAATAGGCGATTGTCTTTTTGTTTTGGTAAATCTTGCGCGCAAATGCCATATCGATCCTGAAAAAGCCTTAATGGGTGCAAATTCCAAATTTGAACGACGATTTAGGGCTATTGAAAATGCGTTAAATGCGAAAGGGCGTGATATCCATGATTCAAATCTTGAAGAAATGGAAGCACTTTGGATAGAGGCAAAATTAAACGAAAGAGGCTAAAGCAACTTCTTTAATATTGCCGAATTGCGCCAATAATTGCGCGTGTTGATTTCGGTTTATTGCAATTTCAAGAATTTGATTGCCATTGTCCAAGATTTTTTCGGATTTTACCGCACCGCGCTCATATAGCCAGGCGCGCAATTTTCCGTGCATTGGCAAAAGTTCAATAAATCCGGTTTTAGTATCAAGTTTTAGCTCTTTTTCAATTGCATCAAATAATTCACTAAGGCCTGTTCCCTCAATTGCGCTAACAGGGACGCATTTGGTTCCGTGTTGGCGAAAATAATTCTCAGCATCGATTTCGAGTGCTTCTCTGTCGTTTTCCGCAACAAGGTCGAACTTATTCCAAACTTCAATAATCGCGGGAACCAATTCTCTTTCCCCCAAAATAGTATCGAGGATTTCATCGACATCTTGCTTTTGCGCCATTGTTTCAGGCGATGAAATATCGCGAATGTGAAGCAAAATATCGGCCTCCGCCACTTCCTCAAGTGTCGCCCTAAAGGCCGCGATTAGCTCATGCGGCAAATCGGTGATAAAACCAACAGTGTCAGAGAGAATTATAGCGCTGCCGCCTGGAATACGAAATGCGCGCGAAACAGTGTCCAAAGTGGCGAAAAGCATGTCTTTAGCTAGGACATTCGCCTTGGTAATTGTATTGAATAAAGTCGATTTTCCGGCATTTGTATAGCCAACCAAAGCGACAATCGGGAAAGGCACTTTTTCGCGCCCTCCCCTTTGCAAAGAGCGCGTGCGCCGAACTTCTTCAATTTCGCGTTTGAGGCGGTCAATATTCTTATTGATGAGGCGACGGTCAATTTCAATTTGCCTTTCGCCAGGTCCACCTGTTTTTCCGGTTCCGCCTCTTTGCCGTTCCAAATGCGTCCAGGTTTTAACTAGGCGGGATTTTTCATAAGACAGTCGCGCCAATTCGACCTGTAATTTCCCTTCTTTTGTTCGCGCGCGCAAAGAAAAAATCTCCAAAATTAAGCCGGTGCGGTCAATAATTTTGACATTCAATTGCTTTTCGAGGTTTCTTTGCTGAACCGGGGAAATAGCGTCATCAATAATGATTAAATCTAGTTCAAACTGCTCGACCCATTGTTTAAATTGGTCAATTTTGCCCTTGCCGAAAAGTGTCGAGGGGCGAATTTCACGAATATTTTCAATAGAAGAATGCAAGACTTCCAAGTCGAGCGCAAGCGCAAGGCCGCACGCCTCCTCTAAGCGCATTTCTGGCACGCGCCTATTATCGGAGTCCGACTTTAATGGGTGGATTACCAAAGCCCGAAGTTTCGGGGCCTTTGTTTCAAACAATGTTAATCCTCAGATTCAGGGCCATCATTGTCGAATAGGGCAACAGGTCCGCCCGGTGCAATGGTGGAAATTGCGTGTTTATAGACTAATTGAATTTGCCCTTCACGGCGCAGCAAAAGACAGAAATTGTCAAACCAAGTGACAACACCTTGCAGTTTGACGCCATTGATTAAGTAAATCATAAGTGGCGTGCGTGATTTGCGAACTGCATTCAAAAAGGCATCTTGCAGATTTTGTTTTTTATCGTTTGACATATTATTATCCGTTCTATTGCGCAAACTACTCTGGATTGTGACATTGTGGACTGTTTTCAAATCAAATGCAATGAGGCGACTTGCCCCATGACACTATTTTCACATTTATGCACATTATGCCAAATATTCAAGGCGCAATTGATGTGCAAATTCGCCAGAAACCCCATTACCAATTGTCGCACCATTGATTGAAACGACAGGTGTTACAAAGGATGTTGCCGAAGTTACAAAGGCTTCTTTGGCCTCCAATACTTCTGCCAAAGTGAATTTTCGTTCTACTAAAGTAAAGCCTTTTTCTTGGATTATTTTGGCAATTGACTTGCGGGTAATTCCAGAAAGAATAGCATTTGAAATATCGCGTGTCACAAATTCGTGCGATTTTGTGATTATCCAAGCATTTTGTGCCGAACCCTCGGTAATATACCCGTCATCATCTATGAACCAAACATCGTCAAAACCTTCGTCCAAAGCGCTTTGTTTCGCAAGTACATTGGGTAATAAATTGATGGTTTTAATATCGACCCTGCCCCATCTATTGTCGCTTTGGGTTTTGATATTAAGCCCTTTTGCTGCTTTTCGATTTAGGGCATCAAAGTCTTTGGCGCGGGTGGTAATAATGATATTTGCAGTCGCGTTTTTCGGGAATGGGTGGTCGCGCAAAGCGGTTCCGCGCGAAATTTGTAAATAGACAATACCATTTACCAAGCGATTGCGTCTTATCATTTCTCGGATTATTATTTCCAAAGATTTTCTAGACATGTGAAAATCAATTTGCATCTCGCCTAACGAACGCCAAAGCCTTTCGAAATGTCCGTCACTATCCAATAAATTACCTGATTTGACAGCCCAAACTTCATAGACGGCATCACCGAATTGTAGGCCGCGATCGTCAATCGAAATTTGTGCGTTTTGGTGGGCGACAAATGCGCCATTAACATAGGCGATATCAGACATCGATGTCCCCCGATCTAACGCCTTCAACACCCAAAGTTTTTAGTTTTCTATGTAATGCCGAACGTTCCATTCCTATAAAGCCGGCGGTTTTTGAAATATTTCCGCCAAAGCGCGCAATTTGTGCGGTCAAATATTCGCGCTCAAATAATTCGCGTGCCTCGCGAAGTGGCAATGATACTAAATGATGAAGGCCGGTTCTTTCGGCTAATTCACCAATGCTTGCGCCGTCCGAACTTATTGCTTCAATACCAATTTTTTCGGTGCCCTTGTCGGAAACCAAAATTAAGACGCGCTCAATAAGGTTGCGTAATTCGCGAACATTTCCCGGCCATGAAGATGCCTGTAATGCCGCCATTGCCTCAAAACTAAATTCGCGCTTGGAAAGGCCATTTGCTTTTGAAATTCTTTCAAGGAAATATTCAACCAATAAAGGCACATCATCGCGTCTTTCAGAAAGACTAGGAACGCGAAGCGGCACGACATTCAGGCGATGGAATAGATCTTCACGGAATTTACCACCGAGAATTAGGCTTTTTAAATCGCGCGCGGTTGAACTTATTACCCTCACATCAACGCTAATCGGTGTCGAGCCGCCAACGCGCCTAAATTTCTGTTCAACCAAGACACGGAGGATTTTGGTCTGAGTTTCATAGGGCATGTCGGCGATTTCGTCTAAAAATAGTGTGCCATTATGTGCGCGTTCAAACACGCCAATTTTTGTTGGGCGACCATCGGGGGTTTCTTGCCCGAATAACTCACTTTCCATTATGTGCGGTGCAATTGATGATGCAGAAATCGCGACATATGGCCCTTTTGAGCGCGCGGATTTTTCGTGCACCATTTTGGCAACCAATTCCTTGCCACTTCCCGAAGGGCCGGAAATAAGAATACGCGAATTCATTGGCGCAACTTTTTCAATCGCGATTTTTAATTGATTGATTGCTTGGCTTGTGCCCAATAATTCGTCGCTTTCAATATTGCGATCTCGAAGCTTGGCATTTTCCGCACGCAGTTTGGCGATTTCCAAAGCCCTTTGAATAACGATCAAGAGCAATTCGGTCTTGAACGGCTTTTCGATGAAATCATAGGCCCCTCGTTTTAGTGCACTTACAGCGGTTTCAATTGTGCCGTGTCCGGAAATAAGGACAACCGGGATAGTATTATCGATGCCTTGAATAATGGAAAGCACTTCTAAACCATCGAGTTTCGAGCCTTGTAACCAAACATCAAGTAGAACCAAATCCGGACGTCGTGACGAGAAACTATCAAGTGCAGCATCAGAATTAGACGCGTGCCTTACGATATAACCTTCATCTTCGAGAATGCCGCCGACAATTTCACGAATATCGGCTTCGTCGTCAACAACCAATACTTCAAACGCCATTTTTTTCACCTCTGTTCTTTAGCGAAACCGATAATTCGACCAACGCCCCTTGTTCATTGTCTTCGCGATCTTTCAATAATAGGCCGCCGCCGTGTTCTTCAAAAATGCGCGAAACGATAGCAAGCCCTAGGCCAGTGCCTTTTTCGCGCGTTGTAATATAGGGTTCAAGTAATCTCTCGCGACCATGGCGCGGAAATCCGATGCCATTATCTATGATTTTTATTATTAATGTGTCAGGCGAAACTTCGATTTCAGTTCTTATGACCGCAGAAAACCCGATTTCATTCTTGGATTGACGCGTGTGAATAGATTCAGCGGCATTTTTCAAAATATTCAGGACAGCTTGCGAAATCATTCGTGAATCCATCGAAATTTCAATAGCTTCCGGTGGCGCGTCAATAATATATTCAATATCGGGGTGGGCAATTTTTTGCGAAAATACGGTTTGCCGCACGATCTCGCAAATATCATCCATTGCAAATTTTGGTGTCGGCATTCGTGCGAAAGACGAAAACTCATCAACCATTCGCCCGATATCTGTAACTTGGCGAATGATTGTTTTCGTCAAATTATCGAAAGTGTCTTTATCCTCGTCAATCTGGCGTGAAAATTTGCGCGAAATCCGTTCCGCAGACAATTGAATTGGAGTCAAAGGGTTTTTTATTTCATGGGCAATTCGGCGCGCGACGTCTTTCCATGCTGCCTGTCTTTGTGCTGAAATTAGACTCGAAACTTCGTCAAAAGTTACGATTATGTCATCACCAGCAAAAGTCGCCCTTACGTCGAAAATATTATTGGCGTTTTCCAATTTGCGTTCAATATGCGCCTTAGCAATTGTTTTTGGCTTTAAATTGTTTAAGACACCTTGGAATTCCCGCGCAATTTCCAAAAGACCTATTGATAATAGCTCGCTTGGTGTAACACCCAAAAGTTTTGCCGCCGAGCCATTTGCCGCCATGACTTTGAAATTTTTATCAAGGCTAACGACACCAGCAGAAACACCTTCTAGCACTGCTTGAATAAAAGCCGAACGCGCCAAGGCTTCTTCTTTTGAATTTTCAAGCGCTAGTTTTTGGTTTGCTAATTCCTCAATCATAAGATTGAATGTATTGGTTAGGGCGGTTAATTCCTGCACTTTAAATTCGGGTATTATTCTTGTATTATAGTCCCCTTCCCGCACTTTTTGTGCGCCGTCTGCAAGTCGCGCGATAGGTCGTGAAATTGAAGTCGCGGTTTCAAGACCAAGCCAGCCCGCACCTATAATGATTATCAAAACAGTTTCAAAATAGCCCAAAGCGAAGACCGCCAAAACCTGCGCTTGGCGTGCCTCAATTGAGCGATACGCACTAATGACCGTATCTGCCTGTTTGATAAGCGCGTATTGTTCGGGGTTCGGAAGTCTTATGGCATGAATATATAGGCCCGACAGACCGTTGAGCCGATAGAGTGCAATTACCTCCAAATTTTCTTCGATATTAATATCAATCACGCCAGCATTTGCGGTGGCAATGTCGTCATTATCGGGTGCTTTATATTTCGGCGAATTTGAAGGGCGTTCCGCTTTTGACACCACTTCGCCATTAGCGCGTATTAAGCGAACCGCAACGAAACCGCGTCTTTCCGCTTGTGAAATAAGATATTTATCAAAATTCTGTCTATCTTTGTTAAATTGTGGTGCTGCGGCCTCTAAATCACTTGCCATTGCGACGATTTCGGCCTCTACCGAATCTGATACACGGCGCAAATATTCATTGCCAAAATTTGCAGTGGCGTTAATCGCCTCTTTCACCTGCCCGGACAGCCATGATTGGACACCACGCCCGATTGTCAAAACCGAAAATATCGCGACAATGATTGCAGGTATCGCTGCTGCCAAAATGAAAAGTCTTACATAACGGACATGGATCTTTGACCCAATTCCGGTATGTGACGGTGTATTGATTAGGTTTCGAAAACGAACCAAAACCAAATAAGCGATATAGCAAATCAGAAGAAAATTCGCGCCCAATAGCGCGATGATTTTCAATTCAGATTCATTGGTCGCAAATGACCCTGAAACTGAGACATATAATGCAATAAAGGTCGCAGCCAAAGCGATTAGATACAAGATTATTGCGGTACGCCGACTGATTGAACCTAAGTTTGTTGGGTATTGTGACGCGCTTTCTTGCGAAAAACCGAATACGATACGGGAGGTATCGCGCAACGTTTTTTTGAAACTGTCAGTAAATGTCTGAATCTTCACGTTGCATTAATGGCACAAATGTCACCCTTACGCAACATTAGAGCGGAAATACTTCAATTGGAATCGGATTAGCTTGTTCTTTTGCGTCGTGACAGCGAGTTTTTTCTTGAGAATATTCCAATATTATCGGCGAAAAAACTCTCTGTCACGCCACAAAATCCCTGCGCTATTCCTGTTCCACTTGAAGTATTTCCGCTCTAATTGCAAAAATGACACATATAAGGTCTATATGGATTAATGAATCCCCATTTCGGTTAGCCGTTTGCGCAAAGTATTGCGATTTAGTCCAAGGATTTCGGCGGCTTTAATCTGATTTCCCTTGGTTTCTTTTAAAGCCAATTCCAAGAGCGGTTTTTCGACCGAACGAATTGCATAAGAATGTAAATCGCGTGGCAGGCCACCTTCTGCTTTGGCACGAGCGAAAATAGTTGTGAAAGCATTTCTCGCTGATGCCGACAAATCTTCCTCACTATTTGTGGTGCTCAATTCTTCGTCAGCTTTGAAATTTACTAATGCAGCGACGACAGTTTGCGCATTTATTACACCATCAGGATTTAGAAGGCACAATCTCTTAATAAAATTCTCCAATTCGCGTACGTTTCCGGGCCAATTCCATGCCTCTAATTCTTCGATTGCACCTTTTTCAAGAATTTTGTCATTTACCCCATTTTTCACGACCCGAGAAATGAATAGGCGCGCCAAATCACCAATATCACTTTTCCTTTCTCTCAAAGGAGGGATTTTTATGCTCACGACATTAAGGAGATAATAGAGGTCTTCTCGAAACTCGCCGACTGCGACTTTTTGTGCAAGGTTTTTTGTAGTTGAGGCAATAATTCGCGGCGCGCTATCGCCCATATTGCTTAGAATGGCGAAAAGTCGTGATTGAGTATTAAATGGTGCGTCATCAATTCCTTCAAGGAACAAGGTGCCGTCAATCAATTCATTAATCATGCCGCCGCCATCAAGGCCCTGCCCTAAAAATAACGCGTCTAGGCTCGAGGAGTCGGTATATCCCGCGACGTTAAAAATACGGTATGGGCCATTTTTGCGGGGTGAATAATCATGGATTGTGCGCGCGGTCAATTTTTTGCCCACGCCTATTTCACCTTCAATCAATACATTCACATCAGACGGCGCAACACGTGAAAGTGTGCGATAAACGTCTTGCATATTTTGAGAACGACCAATTAATGGCAAAGCCTCGTCCATTTGGGCTTTGCGCTTTTGGACAATTGCGCGATGTTCTGCGACCGGCGCCATTGCGCGCTTGATTAATTCTATCATTTTATCAAGATCAAACGGCTTGGGGAGGTATTCATATGCGCCCTGCTCTGCTGCTGAAATTGCGGTTAGCAATGTGTTTTGAGCGCTCATAACAATAATCGGCAGTTTTGGGCGCTCCATTCTAATGCGTGGCAGAAAATCAAAAACGCTTCCGTCTGGCATCATTACATCGGTTAAAACCAAATCGCCCTCTTGGTCTTTCACCCATTTCCATAAGGTTGATGCATTTGAAGTTGAACGCACCTGAAAACCGGCGCGCGCTAAGGCCTGTGACAAAACCGTGCGGATTGACGCATCGTCATCAGCAATCAGAATTGTGCCGCCCTTATTGCGCGATGCGCCACTATTGGCTTGTGAATATTCAATCGATCCAATCATATTGGTTTTCCTTAGGGTTTATTTCTTCGATTACCGGCAATCTAACTTTAAAACTTGTTTTGCCCGGTTCTGATGACATTTCTATTATACCGCCCAATGCGACCACCATTTTGCGGACCAGCGCCAAACCAAGGCCCGAACCTTCGGACTTTGTGGTAACGAATGGGTCAAAAATTATGTCGCGTAATTCACTATTTATGCCAAAACCATTATCTGTAACCGCAACTTCAATCGGGAGGCTAAAAGTGCGGTTATTTTCGTCAATATATTTATGACCGTGTCGATATCGGGTTGAAAAAATAATGCGCCCCGCCGCGCCTTTTTCATTGGCAGCTTCAGCGGCATTTTTCGCGAGATTTAGAAATATCTGGGTTAATCGATCCGCCTCGCCTTTCACATTTGGCAATGAGACGTCATACTCACGCGCAATATTCAAATTTGCCGCAAAGCCATTTCGCGCTGATTGAATAACTTTATCAAGTATCAAGTGAATATTTAGCGATTCGGTGGCAATCGCTTCATCAAGGCCAAGGCTTTCAACCCTATCAATCAGACGGTGAACACGGTCGGTTTCATCAATTATTAGTTTCGCCAACGGCTTTTGGGCCGGCTTGGCATCAAGCATCAATAATTGCGCCGCGCCGCGAATGCCTAATAAAGGATTTTTGACTTCATGGGCCAATGCACGCCCGATTTGCCCTATTGATCTATCTTTCTCCCGCTCATTTCGCCTGGCAATTATTTCGGCGGCGTTTGAACGCGGCCATAAAACCATTAATAATTCGTTTTGCGCTTCGCGCCGCGCGACAATCAATTCGCTTGTGACTTCGTTCAAATTTGGGGAGATGAAATTTATTTCGCCGAAAAAAGTATCGATTCCCGAGGTCTTAATTCTATCAAATATCGCACGAATTTTTGATTGCGGCCTTACCAAATCAAAAATTGTGTTTTTTTGCATGGTTTTTAGGGAAACGCCGAATAAATCCTGTGCATTGCCATTTGCATATTTAATATCGCCTTCAGTACCAACCAGCATGATTGGCAAAGGAAATCCTTCAAAACTGAAACTAAAATCGCTCAAAAAACACCTGAATTCGACAAAATATCATATATCATGCACAAGTATTATGCAAATATCAAATTGGTTTCAAGCATTTAGTAACTTGCGTATCAAAAGTGCCTATTAATTAGGCAGATGCGCGCAATAATTGTTATAACGGATGTCGCCTGCAATCCATTCGAACTATTGATAAATTTTAGAATATTTTCTAAGTCGAAACAATGGTTTTGAATTCAAATCATTCTATTGCGATTATTGTTGCGGGCGGGGTTGGCGCGCGCGCGCAAACCGCACAGCCGAAACAATTCATGGATTTTCGCGGCAAGCCAATGATTGAACATTCAATAGAGGTTTTTCAAACGCATCCGGCAATTTCAAAAATAATAATTGCGACAAATAGCGAATTTAAGCCAAAAGGCGACAAGATAATAATGACCACGGGTGGCGCGACACGCTCCGAAAGTGTGGGAAATTGTTTGGAAATTGCCAAAACTTTCGCGCCGGACAATATATTAATCCATGATGCCGCGCGCCCCGGGATAAATCGTGAATTGATTGATTTAATTCTTGAGACACTGAATGAATATGACGGTTGTTTTCCATCGCTCATAATGTCCGATGCGGCTTGGAAATGCGATGATGACGGCATTGCTATTCAATCCATTGACCGCAATAATTCCTATCGTGCGCAAACCCCGCAGGCATTTCGTGCGCGAAAGTATTTTTCGGCCTTTGATAATCGGGATTTGGGACGAAATTATCTTGATGATGTCGAAATTGGTGTTGGGGCGGGCTTAAAAATTCGTGCCATCACGGGCGACGAAAAATTTGGCAAAATAACTTATCCGCAAGATTTTGAAAGATTGGCATTTCTCATTGATGGGCAAAAGAAGATGACAAGGACCGGCATGGGCTATGACGCGCATCGATTCTCAGACGGCGAATTTGTAACAATTTGTGGACATAAAATTCCCCATAATCAGGGTCTTGAAGGTCATTCAGACGCCGATGTCGCCTGGCATGCCTTGGTCGATGCTTTATTAGGCGCAATTGGTGACGGCGATATTGGCATCGCATTCCCCCCAAGTGAGGCAAAATGGAAGAATGCAGATTCGCGGATTTTTGTTGAATATGCCGTCACGAAAATAAAAGAAAAGGGCGGCACAATTAATAATATCGACTTAACTTTGGTTTGCGAAGCGCCAAAAATTGGACCGCATCGCGAGATTCTTGCCAATAATACGGCAAAAACGCTTGGAATTGCGCTGAATCAGGTAAATATTAAGGCAACAACTACCGAGAAAATGGGTTTCACCGGACGTAAAGAAGGCATCGCCGCCTATGCAATCGCGGCGGTCGAAATGAGGGCTTAATATGTTTGACGATGAATTGCGGGAGCAAGCCGCCAATCTTATTCAAAATGCAATCCGCCGCCAAGCGACGCTTTGTGTCGCTGAGAGCTGCACTGGCGGATTGGTGTCGGCACTTTTAACCTCTATTTCCGGTGCTTCAAATGTTTTTGACCGTGGGTTTGTTACTTATTCCAATATTTCAAAATTCGATATGTTGGGCGTTCCTTTGGAAATAATAAATCAATATGGCGCGGTTTCGTCCCAAGTGGCAAGCGCTATGGCGAGCGGGGCGCTAAAAAACTCACGCGCACAAATTGCGGTGTCAATAACCGGAATTGCGGGTCCAGGCGGGGGAACAGATGAAAAGCCGGTTGGTCTTGTGCATTTTAGCCTCGCCAAAACCGGCCATTTATCGCGCCAATTTGAAATGAAATTCGGCAATATCGGGCGCGAAGCCATAAGGATAGAAGCCGCAAAAATGGCCCTCACATTATTTGAGCGCGCGCTCTAAGTGTAGAGTTACAATAGGTTTTTGTTTTCAGCCATTAAGTGCAATTGTTGGGGAAGGTCTTTATGGGAATGCTTGCCATAAAGACCTAGATCAATTGTGTTAGCTCAAAACAGGGCGTCAAGGGGGCGCTTCGCTTAAACCCCTTGACCCCCAGTTTTGAGCATAGGACACAAAAAGTTTATGCTACTAAGGTTTAACAACCAATCGCGCGAGAATGATAGTCAAGGGTTCAAGCGCAAGCGGCCCTTTACTTTCATTCTCGCGCAAACACAATTATCAAAGGTCTTTATGGCAAACTTGCCCATAAAGACCTTCCCAAGCCATGGCACTTCATCTCAACAATCAGCAATAAATTCGTTAAATTGCACAACTAATACTACCCCAAATTGCCGCCGCAGGCCGTTAATTAATTAGTTCATGGCCTAATGTTCTAAAACCGACCGAATGATATTTGTATGATCATCTGTCCATGGCCTAATTTCTTTTGGTTTTCCTAAATGTTTCCACATTGGGTCTTGGTATTGCGCTAATATTGCGTTATTTCGCGCGATTGCCACGGCACTAACGCCTGTGTCGCGATTGGGTTTTTTAGGGTCACCGCTTCTTACGCCATGCATAGCCGCAAAACCATTTGCAAAGGCGGCCTCAGCGACTATGTTCTTGAGTTCCAGATTGCGGTTTGAAATATGAACAATCATGATTCCGTCCGGTTTCATTTTTTGCATCACTAGGGCAATGGCCTCTTTGGTTAGAAGATGTGTAGGAATTGAATCAGACGAAAAAGCATCGACCAAAAGAATATCAAACCAATTATCGGGCTGTTTCACCATTTCAATGCGCGCGTCGCCCTCAAAAATCCTCGCTTGTGGTGCGCATCTTGGAACAAATCCAACAAGGTTTTCATTCATGGATATATTGATAACCATAGGGTTTATTTCAAAAATCCGCCAATCTTGCCCGGGCTTAGCGTAACACATGGTTGACCCCATTCCCAAGCCAATAACGCCGGCATTCATATTGGGCTTTTTATTGGTTAAATCCTCAAAAATAGAACCGATTGGAGTTTCGCGCCAATAATAGGACATTGGCGTTTTATTTAAAGATTTATCCAAACTCATCACACCGTGAAGTGTTGTGCCGTGTGACAAAAACCGCCAGCCGTCGGGCGCTTGCCCGGAATCTTCCAATTTAATGAGGCCAAAGAAATTGCGTCCTTGATAACGAATGTCTTGGTAATCGCGGTCAAGGGCCGGCAAAATCAAGCTCATGATACCCGCCGCAATCACGACAATGGTGTTCTTATAGGAAAATATCGCAATCAAAAGCATCGCAATCGTCAAAATCATCGCGGCTTTGTCATCTTCAACTGATAGTAAGACATTTTGCCAAAAATATGTATCGGATTTTATGGGGAATTTGGAATCGAGCATGACACCGAATAAATCGCGCCCTGAAAACCACATCGAGAAAATGAAAATTACCACCAACAAAACCAAACCGTTACGGGCATTTGATAGGCTGATTGGCGCAATTAAAAGTGCCGCAACCAATAAAATCTGATATTCTATTGTTGTCGTGAAAACATTCGGTGCAAGCATTGCCGCCAATAGCCCGCCGATAGCGCCGCCCAATGACATGAAGAAATAGAATTCCGTCAAATGCTCTTGCGGCGGTAATCTTTTGACCAGTTCCAGGTGACACCCCAAAACAATCAAAAAGAATGTTCCAAGATGAAAGAAAATTCCCAAAATTCCACTATCTGTGTTGGTTGCAATAAGAATAGCTATCAAAAACACCATCAATAGTTTCATAAATACCGAACCATCGGCAATTAAAGGAGCGTGTTTCGAAAAGGCGATTACAAAAGTCAAAAGATATAATGCCAAAGGCGGAAGCCATAAAAATGGAACGGAAGCGACATCGGTAACAATCTCGGTTGTAACCGCGACCAAAAGGCCGGATGGTACCAAAGCATAAAACAGCCAAATCGCCCTTTCACGCCAAGAAATCTTTATTGTCTCATCATGGTGTAATTTTTGGACCTTTTCCGGCGGCAGGTTTGCGCCCCAAACCAATACCAAGGCAAGAATTGCGAATAGAACCCCCCAAGCGACGGCTTGTAATTTCACGCCAACAAAAGTCTCAACCAATGTTGGGTAAAGCAATAAAGCGATAAAACTACCAAGGTTTGATGCCGCATATAGCGCGTAAGGATTAGAGTCAGATTCAAAGCGCGCATGCCAAGACTGAACCAATGGCGCGGTCGCGGAAATTGCGAAAATAGGTAGGCCGATTGAAAATCCAAGTGCGCCCAAAGTCCATAAAATAGGCGCTTGAAAATTAGGTGCACCTGACAATGGCGAAATATGAATCGGTAAAAAGAAAAGGCTTAGCCCTAATAAAGCGCCGTGAATTGCAATCTGCCAATTCCTGCTAAAAAACCTATTCAATAAATGCGCATAAAGATAGCCAAGCAAAAGCATAGTTTGATAAAATACCAATGCAGTATTCCAAACCGACGCCGAACCACCCATCATGGGTGTAAGCATTTTCGCGAACATTGGCTGCAAATTGAACATCAAAAAAGCGGAAAGGAAAATCCCAATCGGATAGATTAATTCCGCTATTCGCAAATTATTTTGCGGTTTTGCTTCCAAAGTGCTGCTTTGCATTCATTTGCCCCTAATTAAATGCGGGCAAATCTTCTGTCTGCCTCGTTTAAAAATATTGATACTAAGCGATTTTGCGCTTTATCTAAATTGGCCTTTGCAATTGCGCTTATGATTGCGTCTTTGAAATCAAATTCGATTCTTAGATGAATATCGCAACCATTTTCATTATCACTTAAAACCCATTTACAATTAAGTGATTTCATCTGATTTGATAAATCAAACAAGCCCTTTGATGGCTTTTTGAACAAATCGGTGGTGATAATTTTTTGCGCTTTATCAATTTTAACTTGGGTGGCGAAAGGAATTCGGAATGCTTTGTAACCAACTAAGAGTTCGGCTTTGAATTCATTGTTATTTATTTTGTCCCAAACTTTCACCGCCTTTACCCAAGGTATAAAGGAGCCATAATTCGGCACGTCGCCGATCAAACTAATTAATTCGTGCGATTTATAGGGAGTTGTCTTTTTGACATCAATTAGAAGCATAAATTATGCACCTTTTGAATTCATGCGGTTTTCGCGAAGGCGCGCGAAATCATCGCCGGCGTGATGACTGGAGCGTGTCAAAGGCGACGAGGATACCATTAGAAATCCTTTGGAATAAGCGATAGTTTCCAATGCTTTAAACTCGTCGGGCGTCCAAAATTTCTCTATTTTTGCGTGTTTTTTGGTAGGTTGCAAATATTGACCAATGGTTATGAAATCAATTCCGGCATTTATCATATCGTCCATCACTTGCATGACTTCTTCTTTGCTTTCACCTAGGCCAACCATAAGGCCGGATTTGGTGAACATTTGCGGATTTCGCTCTTTGACTTTGTTTAAAAGCCGTAAGGAAGCAAAATAACGCGCACCAGGACGAATTGACAAATAAAGGCGTGGCACGGTTTCAAGATTGTGATTGAATACATCAGGGGCCGCATCAATCACAGTTTCCAATGCCCCATCTTTACGCAAAAAATCAGGGGTTAGGATTTCAATTGTGGTTTTTGGCGCAGATTTGCGGATTTCAAAAATCGTATCGGCAAATTGTTTTGCGCCACCATCTGGCAGGTCATCACGATCAACTGAAGTTATTACAACGTGACTAAGTCCCATTTTTGCGACCGCTTCGGCAACGCGTTTTGGTTCGTCAGTATCAAGTGCAGACGGTTTTCCAGTCTTAACATTGCAAAAGGCGCAAGCGCGGGTGCAAGTGTCGCCCAAAATCATCATGGTTGCGTGTTTTTTTGACCAGCATTCACCTAAATTCGGGCAGG
Source organism: Hyphomonadaceae bacterium (assembly GCA_041917055.1). Lineage (GTDB taxonomy): Bacteria > Pseudomonadota > Alphaproteobacteria > Caulobacterales > Aquidulcibacteraceae > Pseudaquidulcibacter. The sequence goes on along the minus strand of JAYRYJ010000018.1, from coordinate 6,436 downwards.
CCGCTTCTTCGCAAACTGTATGAAGGCGATTGGTTTGCACAAGTTCCAATGTCTTTTTATATTCACCGCTTCCCGGCGCTTTAACCCTTATCCAATCCGGTTTTCTTTGAATTGGATTGTCAGGGCGATTGCGTTTTTCTGGGTGGCGAAAAGTCTCAGTATTATCAATTAATCGAACCATGCGCCTTAATAATCATTTTGACACAAATTACCAAGCGGCTTTGTCAATTTTAGTAATAATATCAGCTTTATTGTGTGTGAAATTATAGCTCTTAGTTGCGCCGTTAAAATGAATATTCACAAGATTGCTCTGGTTTTCATTATATTCAAATAGAATTTCGGAATTGAGGACTATTGGTTTTTGGGCGTCAAATCTGGCTGTATAATAGCCATAAACCATGTCAAAATCGGTCTGCGCGCCTACAAAAACCAAATCGATTGGTGCCGTTTTGTATTGAATCTTAAAATTCTCGCGCAAATATTTATCGAGTTTTTGGCTGCCTTCGGCACTTTCAAAATAGTCCAAATTCGCGGCATTCAGGCCAAAGGCCTGTTCCAAATCATGGGCATAAAGCCTATGAGTTATTTCAAGTTCGGTCGCCGCATCATTAACATCGATAATGGTCAAAGCATTATTCATTTTGTGCGCCAAACTCTGATTTGGCGCACAAATGAATAACGCAAAAATTAAGGCCAAAAACCGCAATTCTAATCCTTTTTCATTGGCAAAGTTTCCAAAGAATTTGGTGTGACCATCAAATCATCTTCTTTCATTTGATTTTTCGGGTCTTTATCTTTGAATAATTGCAAACGTGTAGGTTCGATTTTTTGTGGGAAATAATTATTATTGCGATTAGCATCAGCGGTTTCGTGCAATGGGTCAATTTCAACAGAAATCACTTTTTTGGGCGAAACATAGGTCCAATTCACTGATTTTGGTGACCTGCGCCAAACTTCTGCCGGAATGCGAACGGTTTCACTTTGATTATCGTCAAAAGTGAATTTCAAAATAACCGGCATCACCAAGCCGCCGATATTTTCTAGTTTTACATTATAAAATTTCTCTTTGGCTCCCAATAATGCTTTCTCATCAGTCGCCAATTTTTCACGGTTCTCCGCCGCCGATTTGATTTCTGATTTGGTAGCAGCCAACGGATCGGTTTTATCGTAATAATCTTTCAATTCAGGGTGTTTATCGACGACTTTTTCAACATTTTCGACATTTTTTGCGCCTAATTCGATTGGCATTTCATCGCGCTTTGCGATTTTCAGTTTTGCTTCTATTTCAGGGTCTTGGGTTTCAAGAGAGGCCTCTGTTACCGATTTCAAACCAATATCAACATGGTCAGTGGAATAGAACCAACCGCGCCAGAACCAATCCAAATCAATGCCCGAACTTTCCTCCATGATACGGAAAAAATCAGCGGGTGTCGGGCGTTTAAATTTCCATGTATTAGAATATTCTTTGAATGCACGATCGAATTTTTCGCGCCCCATAATAGTTTCGCGCAAAATTACCAATGCTGTCGCCGGTTTTCCATAAGCATTATTGCCAAATTGCAAAACACTTTCTGAATTTGTCATAATCGGGACTTGATTGGTAGAAAGCATGTATTCGGCAATATCACGTGGATCACCGCGGCGCGACGGGTAGTTTTTCGACCATTCTTGTTCGGTGACATATTGAAGGAAAGTGTTTAGTCCTTCATCCATCCATGTCCATTGTCTTTCATCTGAATTTACGCTCATTGGAAACCAAATATGGCCTATTTCATGGATAACGACTGAAATAAGGCCGTATTTTGCGCGCTCGGTATAAGTTAAATTGCCTTTTTTATCCTTGACCGGACGCGGGCCATTGAAAGTAATCATGGGATATTCCATGCCACCAACTGGGCCATTTACCGATTGCGCAACCGGATACGGATATGGAAAACTCATGCGACCATAGACATTTATAGTATGAGCAATCGATTGGGTTGAATAATTTGACCATAATGGTTCAGCTTCAATCGGGTAATAGCTCATGGCTAATACATCATTGCCGCCATTTTGCTTGACGCCCATTGCGTCCCAAATAAATTTGCGTGAACCCGCCCATGCAAAGTCACGGACATTTTTCGCCGAAAACTGCCAGGTTTTTGTCGAATTGGCCTTTTTCGCCTGTGCTGCTTTCGCTTCTTCGGGAGTTACTATGAATAATGGCTTATCGAAAGATTTCTTCGCTTGATTGAGACGCGAAATTTGCGCTGCGTTTAAGACATTTTTTTCATTCTTTAATTCACCTGTCGAGGCGATAATGAAATCAGATGGAACCGTTATATTCACATCATAATCGCCGAATTCGAGTGTGAATTCACCCGCACCGACAAATGCCTTATTGTGCCAACCTTCGTAATCGGAATATACTGCAAGGCGTGGGAACCATTGTGCCGCCTCGAAAATACAATTTCCGTCTTCGCCCTCTTTGGTGAAGCATTCATAGCCGGAACGACCGCCAAATGTTCTTTGATCAGCAATTGGGTTTGTCCATGACAAAGTGAATTCGGTCTCTTCGCCGGGTTTAAGTGGCTTTGCCAATTCGATTCGCAAAAGACTATCAGTTGTGGAATGTTGAAGGTCTTTTCCATCAGAGGATTTTACCGAAAGGATGGTAAAGCCCCCTTCCCACTCCTTTGACTTAATAAGGCGTTTTGCTTCGGCGAATGAAATTTTTTCATCATCACCCGAAGTTTGTGATAATTGCGCAATTGAATTTTGCTTATAAATATTTTGATCAAGCAATAGCCACAAATAATTCAAACTATCCGGCGAATTATTCTTGTATTTTATTTTTTCAACGCCATTGAGGGATTTCGTGGCTTCATCGAGCGCGACATCGATTTTATAATCGACTTTTTGTTGCCAATATTTATGACCAGGACCGCCATTTGCGGCACGATAATCATTTGGAGTTGGCAATTCTTCGGGGTCTAATTGGCGAAAGGCGTCATAAAAATCGCCCTTGGTTTGCCGCAAAGCCTGTGCCTCAGCATTAAAACCTAAAACGCAAAATGCCAAAGGTGTGATGAATTTAATCGTATTTCTTATCATAATTGCCCCGAATTTTTTGTTTACGCTAGCGGAAATCTGCGCGCTTGCAAGAATTTCATTGCAATTCATGGTATTTTGAGGGCTTTCTTTCTGAAAATTAATGAAATTGCGGCTAAGGGTACAATTGCAAACCCGATATTTGAGCCAAAATTGTTGAAACAGTTTGCAAAAAAAAGTTACATGGCTAAAATCCCGAAAAAAAGACACGGGTAGGATAAATGCCAAGACAAGGCTTTGACTTAAAAAAAACCAGAACCTCGCTTTTTGCGAAATTGTGTGATTCTCGAACAAAATTTGGCGGCAAAAAAATCGCACTTGAAGATGCGGATCGCACTCCAATTGACTATGACCGTCTTATTCTTAGCGCTATGATTTTAGGGCGAAAATTAGAAAAAGTCACCGAGCCAAAGGAAACTGTCGGCCTAATGATGCCGAGCGCTGTTGGAGGGGTTGTTGCATTTTTCGGACTAAGTGCATTCGGGCGCACTGTCGCGATGTTGAATTTCACTGCCGGCGCGCGCAATATAAGAAGCGCGTGTGAGGCCGCCAAGATTTCAACCATCGTAACCGCAAAACGATTTATTTCCCAAGCGAAACTTGAGCCATTGATTGAGGAATTGGAGAAAAATCACAAAATCATCTATTTAGATGACTTGCGTGCGAAAATCTCTAATGTCGATAAAGTGCGCGGTCTTGTTGAAAGCAAAATTCCAACACTTGTTACACCCAATACTGATCCTGATGAGGTGGCGGTTCTTTTGTTCACCTCCGGCACGGAAGGTGCCCCAAAAGGTGTTGCATTAAGCCACGCGAATCTTATTTCTAATGTTGAGCAAGTAAATGCCTATATCGAATTATTGAAAACATATGTGGTTTTCAATCCTTTACCGATATTTCATAGTTTTGGCCTTACGGGCGGCGTATTGTTGCCGTTGTTTACAGGGATGAAATCTTTTCTGTTCCCCTCCCCGCTTCAGGCAAAAAATATTGTTAAATTGATAAAGGAGACTGGTTCGAACATTCTTTTCGCGACCGATACTTTTATCAATCAATATATTAGAACCGCCGATGATGGTGATTTAGATACATTATTATTCGTAGTTTGCGGTGCTGAAAGAGTGAAACCTGAAACCCATGACGCATTAAATGCCAAATGCGGTGTGCCGATTATCGAAGGCTATGGCGCGACTGAGGCCTCACCAGTTGTTGCGGTAAATCAATTGGGTGACAAAAATCGCCCCGGCACAGTTGGTAAATTAATGCCGGGCATGGAATGGAAATTAGAATCCGTTCCAGGTATTGACGGCGGCGGGAGGCTTTATGTGCGCGGCCCAAATGTTATGCGCGGCTATATGCGCGTTGACGAACCTGGTGTGATACAGGCTTTACCGGGCGGTTGGCATGATACGGGTGACATTGTGTCTATTGATGGCGAAGGGATAGTCCGTATAAAAGGCCGCTTGAAACGTTTTGCCAAAATTGGTGGCGAAATGGTATCTTTGGGTGCGGTTGAAGGCTATGCACAGGCATTATGGCCCGATAATCTCAATGTCGCGATTTCAGTCAATGATCCGAAAAAAGGCGAACAAGTTCTGCTTTTAAGCGATAACGAACATGCCAATCGTGCTGATTTGCAAAAATGGTTCAAGGAACATGGCGTGAATGAATTGGCTTTGCCGAAAAAAGTTTTGTTTCACGCTGAAATTCCAATTTTGGGCACGGGCAAAGTTGATTATGTGGCAACTCAAAAACTTGCGGAATCCCTATCCCATTGAATAATCAACAATTAGAATATTGGAATGGCGAAGTCGGTCAAAAATGGCGCGATAATCATGCCGCGCTCGAGACAATGTTTTGTGGCTTGACAAAGCAATTCATTGCCGAGGTTGGGGATGTACAAGGGAAAAAAATCCTCGATATAGGTTGTGGCGCGGGGGATGTTGCAAAAACCCTCGCTTTCGAGGCAGAATCGGTTACGGGAATTGACCTTTCAGCGCCATTATTGCACCTCGCAAATGAAAATGCCCCGAAAAATGCAGTTTTCATTGAGGCAGATATTTTGGATTATGAGGCCGAACATAAATTCGATATTGCAGTTTCGCGCTTTGGAATGATGTTTTTCGAAAATCCGTCGGAAGGCTTTCGACATATCCGCAAATTGCTTGGACCAAATGCGAAATTGGTTTTCATGGTCTGGCAAAGCCCTGAAGACAATGAATGGGTAAAAGTCCCGAAAGACGCTCTAAAAGGAATTGCGGAAGCAATATCAGCCAATAATCCCAATGCGCCCGGCCCATTTGCCTTGGCTGATATTGCACGATTAGAAAATATTTTGCGGGAAAGTGGATTTAGCAATTGGTCTATCAAATCAATAAAAGAAAAAATGACTTTGGCGGAGAATGAAGGGATAGAGGGTGCGTGCGGGTTATTGGCAAAAGTCGGCCCTGCATCACGGTCAATTACGCAATTAACGGAACGCGACAGAGAAATTGCCTTTAATCGCCTGTCTAAAGCCTTGGAGCCCTTTTTAGATTGCCAAAGCGTAAAACTTGAAGGCGCCGTGCACATTGTGACTGCTTTAATATAGTCGGATAGTGCACGGCACAAATTTCTTGATACTCGGCATGGGATTTTGCTATGGGAATTCCATGAAATTACGCAATCGCCGCATGATTGGCCTTTTAATCACCATTTCATTTTTGATTTTTTATGCCGCATTGATTGCCGGAATTGGAAACGCGTTTTTGGGACGGTCAATTTGGGTAAGAATCACGTTTTTCGCGATCGCGGGTATAGTTTGGATAATTCCCTTAAAGCCGCTCTACAATTGGATGCGCGCCAAACCAGGCGAAATGCCACCTATTGAGGATACGCCAAGGTTTTTGAAGTAGGTTTCTCTCAAGCGGCATTATTTTAGGCAAATAGCGACGCAGATTTGCGCTAACAAAAAATTAGGCTCGCGGAAAACAACAATATTGGAAAATCATAAATAATGGCGGACAGGGTGGGATTCAAACCACCAATGAAGCGAAGCGGAATGCTAAATAAAATCGTGGGTTCGTGCTTGATAACAAAATATCTAGAATGATGAAAATGGCGGACAGGGTGGGATTCGAACCCACGGAAGACTTCCACCTTCGGCGGTTTTCAAGACCGCTGCCTTAAACCACTCGGCCACCTGTCCAAATAATTACGAATTACGAATTACGAATTACGAATTACGAAATGGTGAATAAAGACTTGGTTTTAATTTGCAAGTCCTATGCGCATTGAAATTACACAATAAAAAATGGGCGGGGCCCGAAAGCACCCGCCCAGTTGGAGGCAAAAAACCTGATTAGTC
>JAYRYJ010000017.1:0-22132 GCA_041917055.1 Hyphomonadaceae bacterium | reverse complement strand
TCGCGGCCTGGTTTAGTTGCGCCTTTAGGCTTTGCTGCAGCTTTTTTGAGGTAATAAGAAGCAGGTGCAGTCTTAATCTCAAAAGTGAAGCTTTTATCTTGGTAATAGGTAATCACGGTCGGGCATGGTGTGCCTTTTTCCATTTCTTGGGTTTTTGCGTTAAAACCCTTGCAGAATTCCATGATGTTCAAACCGCGTTGACCCAATGCAGGACCAATCGGTGGTGCAGGTTTTGCTTCACCCGCCATAATCTCGAGCTTAATCTGCCCGAGTACTTTCTTTGCCATGTTTCACTCCATAACCCAATTAAGGGCGGTTTGAGTTTAGTGGTGCGAGGATAATTGGACTTTATTTCCTCTACCACATCCAATATCAAATTTGCCGAGGGCAAATTTGGCTCTTTGCCTTATCCGAAAAGTCTACAACTTTTCGGGGCTCATCGCGGCTCACTAATGCAAATGATCAAAAATTGCAAAAGAACAAAGCAGCGATAAATTAAACGATCTTTTGAACTTGGTTATATTCCAATTCAACAGGTGTCGGGCGACCAAAAATTGAAACCGCGACTTTAAGGCGCTCTTTAACGCTATCAACTTCTTCAACCGCGCCTTCAAATGATTGGAATGGCCCATCGGTAACGCGAACTTTTTCGCCGATTTCAAATGAAACCTGTGCCTTAGGACGAGTGACGCCTTCTTCAACTTGACCGATAATGGCATCAACTTCTTTTTGCGAAACCGGAACCGGGCGTTTGCCATGGTTTGAACCCAAAAAGCCCGTCACTTTCGGGGTTTCTTTAATAAGGTGATAAGTATCGTCATTAAGTTCCATTTTCACCAGAACATAGCCCGGGAAAAAACGACGTTCTGAAACACGCTTTTTACCGCGCACAACTTCGGTGACTTCTTCACATGGAACAAGAACCTGCTCGATTTTGTCCGAAAGCCCTTTCAATGAAGCGCCTTCTTTAATCGATTCAGCCACTTTCTTTTCGAAATTTGAATAGGCGTGAACTATATACCATCTTGCTTTATCAGACATCAGACAAACCCTTAATTACCCGCCTTAATTACCAAGTGTTCCGGCAAAATTCAAAAGTGCGCCGACACCCGATCTCAAAATCACATCTGCAAGATAGAAAAAGGCCGCCGCGATAATAACCATAATAAACACCATAATTGATGAAGTTACGGTTTCACCGCGCGTTGCCCATGTAACTTTGCGCGCCTCTGCACGCACTTCATTGGCGAATTGAACCATCGAAGTCTTTTTTGCCGGAGCGTCTTTAGTCTGTGTTTCACTCATATCAAAACCAATGAATTATCTTGCATTAAAATGGGTCAAAAAAATTTCAATTCAACCCCTTGTGTGCGAATGGCAGGGGCGGAGGGACTCGAACCCACGACCCTCGGTTTTGGAGACCGATGCTCTACCAGCTGAGCTACACCCCTATACCAAACACACAAAGCACCCGGGAACATAGTCTCGGGTGCAGGTCACGGCCTATGCCAAAGTTTTGCGTAACTTGCAAGGGGCGTTGTGACATACATGCGCCCCAAAGCTGCATTATTGCGCGCCCCTTACGGCAGGAATTGGAAATTGCATCTGCCTAATTGCCAAGCGCCAGAAATCGATTTGTCAAAATTTATCATAATATATTCGCGCGTCGCGCCAGAATATTTGGAAGTCGGGACGGCAAAAGTTGCAATTCCATTCTGTGGTGTTACCAACATGCTCGCACCCGCCTGTCCTTGTGGATTTCCATCGCCGTATGATACCGCCAAAAGGTCAACTGACATTACACGGCATGAAATTAAAGCCGCTGAGCCTTTAGAGACCTCATACCAAAGAAAGGCACTTCCTGCGATTCCCGTTCCTGCGTAGGTTTTTGTGTCATAAATTTCGGCGATATCGGTAATTGTCGATACGCTTTTGACGTCAATAAGATTCATTCCAAACTTTTCACCCAAGGGTTTTGACGGCGAAATCCATAAGTCATTATTGATACTTTTAACCGTGCTTTCGGGTATATTCAGTCCAATGCGTTTCAAAGCATACATTTTTGAACTTAATGACACTTCAAAGCTCTGCGGCAATGCCAATGGCTTATTTGTTGCCGCAATACCCGAATTCAAATCTAGAATTTGAACCGATTGTTTGGTTTTAATCGCAGGTTTTTGTGGTCTAGCTGCTGCCGGTGTGAAGGCAAGAGCAATAGCTAATGTAAATGATAGTATTTTCATCGCTGCCCCCTAATTCCCAATCTGGGTTATTTCGCAATCTTGGAAGGTCCAATATGAATAAGTTGCTAGCGCAGTCAGATACACAATTTGGGTAATATTAACGCTTCGTGGCGGCACTATTACATAAATTCGGTTTGATATCGGTGTTTGTTGGGTCGTGCTCGCCCCTACCCTTGCGATATAAGATGTTCCGCCAATAACAGCGCAATCGAGCATATAGGTTTTGTTGGGCTTTGCCTTGAACCAAATCTCGACTTGGCCTGTGTTATTTGGGTTGTTTTGTGAATAAGCTCTAACCAATGCGGTTTTCTGATAACTTGAAACATATTGGATATTTTTGAAATTAATGCCGTATTCACCTTCTTTTCCCATATTGAGAATTGACACTTTCATAGGTGGTTGAAAATCGGCCTCTGTCGCTGTTAAGCCTTGTTTTTTCAACAGGTCAATTTTCACAACATTTGCGGTTGGTGGCACTAATTTGAACTCAGGTGCATTTATCTGCGGGTTTGGTATTTTCGGCCCACTATTCGCCACCGGCGCAATAAAGATTGCCGCAGCGCCGATTAGTAGAGCGAGTTTTGAGAAGTTTGAAGTCATGGTTTCCTCCATAAACGGACTCATTTCCATATTAATAATATGGTTATTAAATCTTCCGCGAGTTATAAGTTCATGCGCGGCATGCGGTCGCTATTATCACATATTCACCGGTGTGATTTCGCAGCCATAGAAAAGCCAATTCGCGAGATAAGAAGTTTTTCCTGCGCCAAGGCTTACGAATTGTTTCACAAATTCAGGATTTGGTTTTACGACCGACATAATGATTCCGTCGCCTTCAAGGTGCTTTTTGGTTTCACCTTGTGCGCCGGCATTCATATAGAAATCACCCCTGCCATAGACATTGCATCCAATAAGATATGTCTTATTTGCCAATGGCTTGAACCAAATAACGATTTCGCCACCAGCCTGGTTTTTTGTATGATAATCAACAGAGGCGTGATTGCCGGAAGTTCCGACAATGCGGACATTCAAGAAATCCAAACCCGCGACACTATCGACAGATGGTTGCACGACATCAAGTTTTATCGGCACACCTAATGCTTCGAGTTTCGCATTTGGCAATACGGTTTTCAGCAACGTCATTTTATCCGCATCAGATGCTGATCGCGGTACAAATTTAACCTCGCTCGCTTTGATTGTTTGTGATTTTGGTGCGACTTTCGCAATCGGCTTGGTCGCCGCACAATTTAGAGAAATCGAATTGATTCCGAGACCTAATATTGCTGCACAACACACTGTAACGAAGACGTTTTTCATTTTCGCCTCCTTCAAATGCATTATACCACAATTTTGGGAGGGAAATTATTAATTCATTCGCCTTTCAATGTGTCACACTGCCGCAGAATTGAAAAAGGCGCACTCGAAAGTGCGCCCTATCAAAAATAATTCTTAATTCTTAATTCAATTAAGCCGCCATTGCCGCTTCAAAATTTTCGGCAACTTTCTTGAGGAAACCTTCGGTGGTCAACCAAGATTGCTCGTCACCAACCAAGAGTGCCAAGTCTTTGGTCATGAAGCCGCTTTCAACAGTATCAACCACAACTTTTTCCAAAGTGGCAGAGAATTTCGCCAATTCTTCATTGCCGTCCAATTTCGCACGATGCGCAAGGCCACGGGTCCAAGCAAAGATTGACGCAATTGAATTGGTTGAAGTGCTCTCACCTTTTTGGTGTTGGCGATAATGGCGGGTAACTGTGCCGTGTGCTGCTTCGGCCTCAATGGTTTTGCCATCAGGCGTCATCAGAACAGAAGTCATAAGACCCAAAGAACCAAAGCCTTGTGCCACCATGTCTGATTGGACGTCGCCGTCATAGTTTTTGCATGCCCAAACAAATTTACCGGACCATTTCATTGCTGATGCAACCAAATCATCAATTAGACGGTGTTCATAAACAATGTTTGCCGCTTTGAATTTGTCTTTAAATTCAGTGTCATAAACTTCTTGGAAAATATCTTTGAAGCGACCATCGTATGCTTTAAGAATGGTGTTTTTGGTTGACAAATAAACCGGCCAACCACGCAATAGGCCATAATTCATTGAAGCACGCGCAAATTCGCGAATTGATTCATCAAGATTATACATGCCCATCGCAACGCCTGCGCCAGGGTAATGGAAAACTTCATGTTCAATCACTTCGCCGCCATCATCAGGAACGAATTTGATGGTCATTTTACCGGCAGATGGCACTTTGAAATCAGTTGCTTTATATTGATCCCCAAAAGCATGACGACCGACAACGATTGGCGAAGTCCAACCCGGAACAAGGCGCGGCACGTTTTGGCAAATAATCGGCTCGCGGAAAACAACGCCGCCCAAAATATTGCGGATTGTGCCGTTTGGTGATTTCCACATTTTTTTCAATTTGAATTCTTCAACGCGTGCTTCATCTGGTGTGATGGTTGCGCATTTAATGCCGACATTGTGGCGCTTAATGGCTTCGGCGGCGTCAATTGTCACTTGGTCATTCGTCGCATCGCGGTTTTCAACCGAAAGGTCGTAATAATCAATTTCCAAATCGAGGTATGGCAAAATCAAATAATCCTTGATCATTTGCCAAATGATGCGGGTCATTTCGTCGCCATCAAGATCGACGACAGGGTTAGCAACTTTAATTTTAGACATTATTCAGGCCTTTCCCAAATGCATAATTATTGCCCCTGTTTAGCGCCAAAACGAATAAAATCCAGCATAAAAGTCGGTTTTTAATGTGCGACTTTTGAATTAACTGCCGTTATTTGACATAACATCGGTCACGATTGTTTATGGCAAGAATATAGCAAAAACTCGCCTTGCAACCCGACAACAAACCAAGATTTGCAGTTGTATTTTAAAATAGGACTTTTCGAGAGAATAAAAAAGGCGTCGGATTCACGAAAGTAATTTCATCAATCTCCGCACTCATCATTTCGATTAAATCCTTCGTGTTTTATGCGTGTAGCGCTTTTTGGTCGAACCAAAAAATGAATTCTGCGATGCTGCATTTTGGGCTCTATTCAAAGCCCCGAGTGTAGAGTTTGCATTTTTGCATCTTTAATTTTACGGGTCGAAATTCTATTTCTTCTTCAAATCATGTGCCGATTGGCTAAGTAAATTCATGTCATCACTGACATATTCGATTGTTGCGATCAAAGATTCTTTCGAAACGCCTTCTTTCCCCAAAATCATATAATAATAAACGATAATGGCACCCAAATCGGCTTCAAACCGAGCACCCGAAAGATTCTCGTCCTTTTGCCAAATTTCTACGGCCGCCGCACATGCGTCTTTCATATCCTCGCAGGAAGCTACTGTTATGATTTCGAGATATTTGCATTTTTTCCCACTTTCACAGGCGGTAAACGCAATGATGAAATCGTTTCCCGATACAGCGGTTTCAATCTCCGGATTCCCATCATCGGATTTAGTGAGTTTTGACTGATAACCTGCGTCATTGAGAGCCTTAACAATCGTTTCGGGCACGTATGAACTGACATTTTGTGCAAACGCGGGTGAGGACATGCACAATAAGCCTGAAAATAATAAAATTATAGTTTTTAGTTTATTCATATTCGACCCCTTAATAAAATTCAAACGGACGCTAAAAAGACAATTCTCATATCTTTTAATTTTTGACCAGTTTGCAAAAAACCAATACCAATCACAAAAACCGAAAGTGACAATAGTCATGATGGCGAATTTCTTTATTGTCATGACGTGAAACGGCGGATTTGCAACTTGCTCTGTTATTGAATAATCGTGCACTTAAATATCACCCGTGCCAAGCGCCCAAATTGTTGCTATTGTTACAAGAACCACCCAAAAACCGATTATCCAAAGAATATTTATAGTTGTTATCTTTGAATTAGAAGCGCCGGCTGGGTCACCATATCCGATATTTATTTTTGACTGAATATTCCAGATTAGGAAAAATAGCGCGGCGAAAACGCCCCAACCCAAAACCGAAATTAATCGCGGATATTGCCCCAATTCCTCCATGTGCGTTTCAATTCTGTCCAAGATTCGCTCAGTTAGCATTGAGACAACAACTAAAGTGGCAACAAGTCCGCCATTCCATTTCTCGGAGACCTCGGCAATTTCCGTTTGGGTCTTTATTCGATTAGTCAGCGAATGATAAAAAAAGATCGCAAAAACAGACCGCCAAAACGGCTGAACTTTTTCTCGCCCTGCTTTATTTTGTCGATGCCACTGCATGTAAAACCAAACAATAGAGAAACACCCCAGCGTCAAAATATTGAGAATCCAAAACTTGTTTGCTGAAATCAAATAGAATTCTGGCTGTTTGCTAGTTGAACTTGCATCATTTTGCACTGTGTCAGTGTTTTCATTTTCCATTTCGATCACCCAAATTTATCATTGTCAATATCGGCGAAAACTACTTATGCACGAAAAATAGAATTAGTCTATGTTGGCGGACAAAATTATTAATATTGCCTAACACATGCGCAAAATCCGTTTTCATTTCTTAGCTAAATATCTATAAGTCGCCCATGACCAAGCCAAAACCAATCCTCTCCAATGCCGAGCGTGCTGCGCTTCCGGCGCCTTCGCCTGCGCCTGCTATTGCGCTTATTAATCCGCAAATGGGGGAGAATATTGGGGCGGCGGCGCGGGCAATGGCGAATTTTGGGCTTGAGGAATTATTGATAGTTAATCCGCGTGATGGTTGGCCCAATGAAAAGGCAATTGCGGTTTCATCGGGCGCAACTTGGATTTTGGATATGGCCAAAATTTTCCAATCTACAAATGAGGCAATTGCCGAAAAGAATGTAGTTTTCGCAACTTCGGGCACACCACGCCAATTGGATAAGCCACTTATTTCGCCGCAGGCGGCAGTTAAAATCGCCACAGATGCCTTGGCGAAAGGGCAAAAGCCGGTTGTTCTTTTTGGTTCGGAACGTGTCGGGCTTGAACAAATGGATTTGATTTCGGCGGATTATATTGTGACCTATCCCACTGATTTCAAATTCCCAAGCCTGAATTTGGCGCAATCTGTGGCGGTGTTTTCCTATCTTTGGGCGGTGCGTGACGGCGATATAATGCCTGACGGTTGGAAAATCGAAAATGCAGAAGTCGCGGAGCGGAAATTTTTTGACAATATGTATGATTTTTTGGTCAAAGAGCTTGATGAGTGTGGTTTTTTCTGGCCGATCGATAGACGCGAAAATATGTTAGAAACCCTTCGCAATCCTTTGGTGCGGGCGCGGTTTTCAGAAAGTGAAATCAATCTTTTTCGCGGCGCAATGCGTGTAATTTCCGAAGGCCCAAGACGACGCTTTAGCGAATTACAACGCGAGACAAAGGCGCAAAGTATTCGCGATTTCATTGGAAAAATATTTCCAAATTCAAGAATAATCGAAACAATGATCGAAAATCAAAATGCGAATGTTATAATTGACCAAAATGGCGACAAAAGGCTCTTGATTTTGGCCTTAGATTCGCAAAACCAAATTGAAATTATTTCGAATTACCCAATAGGCCAAAACTGATAAATTCAATTGGTAAAATCTCATTCTTCTTTGGCTTTTTGAAATTCGAAATTTTGCGCAAATAATTGCGCATTGGTTTTTCGATGGTTTCGTGCAAAATTGCCGCCGCACCAATTGTTATGATTATCGCGCCAAGCATTGCGAAAAATGTAACCGCAAACCCGTCTAGATTCAGAAACTTGTCCAATACGCGGTAATAAATAATATCAATCGGCAAATGCACCATATACATTGCAAAACTAATTTCGCCCAAATAGACCCAGGTTTCAGTACTTATCATTTCCCCATCAGGTGTTTTTGAAGTTTCGGCTAAAAAATAGACCAAAGCCATCAAAACCGGCCAAATCGCCCAAGGGAAATAACCAATTGAAGTCACAATAAGTAGCGCGCCGAGTGAGCCAAAGACCCCAATACGCGCCCATTTCTTTCCTAAATCATATTTTTGCCCCAAAAACCAAAGCGAAATGCCACCCAAAAATGAAGGCAAAATGCGAAATACGCCGCCTTCCCATGTCATATTGGTCAATTCAGTATTTCGCATTGCTGCAATCGCAAAGAAGATAAAGAAACTTAGGGCTGAAAAACAAACACCATAGATTGGCGATTTTTTGAATTGCGAACCAATCAAAAACATTAGTGGAAACGACAAATAAGCAAACCATTCCGACGAAATTGACCAAGACGGAAAATTCCATGAATCCCCATCTACAAGGCCCCAAGCATGGGTCAAAGTAAAGTGATAAGGAATATGTTCAATTGCAAATGCGCGCGAATCGAAATTTGCGCCGGAAAAAACGCCAATAGCAAATATTCCAAGCATCATGAACAAGGTCACAAAATGCAAAGGGTAAACCCGCGCCAAACGCGCCCATAGGAACGAGGAATGGGAATAGTTTTCGGCCTCTAATTGCGAGCCATAAACATGCGCCAAAACAAAGCCTGATAGAATGAAGAATAAATCGACACCCAAATAACCGTTTCTCACAAACGCAATTTCTAAACCGTTTGGCATATCCAATCTATTTTGGAAAAAATAAAGCAAAAGCCAGAATGCAGCGAAAAACCGCAATCCGGTTAGTGGATTTATTTGAGACGGGTATGAATTATTCATGTTCTAAACCAATCATTTTGCCCCAAAAAGGTGCAATTAGAATTAAGATTGATTTGCAATTGGCAATTGATGTGCCAAATTATGCAATAGAACTCAATAAATTCTTATAGTTATATATACAAAATCGTATAGATAGCACAATCTATGCGATTTCCATAGTGCAACACTCACCTAGGCTTGGGCGCGAAACCGCTACGCGTTTCAAATTTGGCAATTTTGGGCGCAATTTATTAGCAACCCAAAGACAGATATTTTCAAGCGTGGAAATTTCCAAACCTTCGATTTCGTTCAAAAACCTGTGATCTAATTGCAATCGCACTTCTTCGATTGCCGCCGCCAGTTCTGCAAAATCGCGCACCCATTTAGTATCCGCACCAGGTTCATCTTCAACACTGACCTCAAGTTTGAACGAATGACCATGAAGGCGGCGATAAATATGGTCTTCCGGCCCCTGATACAAATGGTGGGCGGCGTCAAAGGTTACGGTTTTGGTTAAAAGACAGCGTGTCATGGAATGCCAATTATTTTATGGGTTTGCAAAGAAAGCCGCCATTTAGGGTTTGTGCGACAATAATCAATGCATTTTGTCAGGTTTTGCTGATAATCTTGGTCAAATTTTGGTTGCAAATAGAAATGTTTGAAAGCCAAACCTTCAAAATCCTCAGGCGAATTTTCCGATTGTGGATAAACAAGTTTCAATTCTGCGCCGCTGGTTTGAATTATTTTTGCGTTCGCTTTTGGGCTAACACAAATATGGTCAATTCCGTCCGGTGAGATTATAGTGCCATTGGTTTCGATTGCTATTTCAAACCCTAATGCATGGAGGGCGTCGATGATTTGTTTATCCAATTGCAACAATGGTTCGCCGCCGGTGCAGACAATATAGGGTGTCCCGCCTGCCCCACCCCAAATCGATTTTGCAACGGATGCCAGTTCCTGTGCAGATTCAAATTTCCCCCCGTTTTCGCCGTCTGTTCCGATAAAATCGGTGTCGCAAAATTTGCAAATGGAGGATACACGATCCCGTTCGAGGCCATTCCAAAGATTGCAACCGGAAAAACGCAAAAATACCGCCGCACGCCCGGTATGCAACCCCTCGCCTTGCAATGTATAGAATATTTCTTTGACGCTATAAGTCATTAAATATCCTCTTGGGCGGAAATCAAATCCCATTTATTTCCGTATAAATCCGCGAATTGGACGACTTTTCCATAGGGTTCGCAACGAACATTTTCTAGGAAATTCACGCCTTTTTCAGTGAAGTTTTTATACGCATTGTCGAAATCGTCGGTTTCTAGAAAAAACCCGACCCGACCACCGAATTGATCTCCAATCATCTCTTTTGAGGCACCATTCGCCTTTGCCAAAAGCAGGCGAAAGCCATCGTCATTTCCAACTACGACCCAGCGCTTTTGTGCATTTAATTCTTCATTTTTTATAAGTAAGAAGCCAAGATTTTTTGTAAAATAATCAATAGCTTCATCGTAATCCTTAACTAAGAATGTTACCATTGAAATCCTATTTGCCATTGTTTTGCCATTTCTCGAAACCTGCCTGCCTTAATTCACAAGCGGGGCATTTGCCACAACCATAACCCCAGTCATGGCGGGCTTCGCGATTACCTAAATAGCAAGTATGGGAATGTTCAATCGCAATATTTATTAGCTTTTCACCGCCCAAATCACTAATCATTTCCCAGGTTTGAGCCTTATCAATATACATTAATGGTGTGTGGATAAGATATGTCTTGTCGGTGCCCAGTGACAACGAGCTTTCAACTGCATTCAAAGTATTGCGCCTACAATCCGGGTAACCCGAAAAATCGGTTTCGCACATTCCGCCAACCAGGTCGAATATATTGCGCCTATATCCGATCGCGCCCGCGAAATTTAGGAATAATAAATTTCGCGCCGGAACAAATGTATTGGGTAAACCATTTTCATTGAAATCAATCTCGGCATCGCGCGTTAGTGAGGTTTGTGAGATTTCGCCCAACACGGAAAGGTTCAATAAATAGTCAGGACCTATTTTCATGGACCATTGCGGAAATGCCTTCTTGATTTCATCAAGAACAATCAAGCGCTGTTTCAGTTCAATCGAATGTCTTTGCCCGTAATCGAAACCAATGGTTTCGACATATTCAAATCTTTCCAATGCCCAAGCAAGGCAAGCAGTCGAATCTTGACCGCCGGAAAACAAAACAAGGCACGAATTTCTATGTTTTTCTTCATTCATTCGCGCCTAATAGCAAATGTGATTCAAATAAAAAAGGGCTGCGACATTGCCGCAGCCCTCTTTGAAAAATTTCCAAAAATTAGAAATTAGCGCGTAGAGTTACGCCATACATTTTTGGTTCGGTTTTATATACCGCATATTCACCGGTTTGTTCAGGAATACCCAAAGCATAATTGTGGTAAAGTTCATCGGTAATATTGCGACCCCAAAGTTCAACACTCCAAGTGCCTTTCGCACTGCCTAGGCCTAGGCGCGCATTAAAGACAGCATATTCATCTTGAACGGTTTTCGCATCACCAAACAGGGTTTGAACAGGAGTTTTAGAATTATACATTCCGTCAACATATACCTGCCATGCAAGCGAAGTTCCGGCGATAGGCATGCGGTAATTCAAAGACGCAGTCAAAGAACGACGTGGTGCAGTCGCCAATTGTTGGCCTTTGGTGATAACAACCGCGGTAGTGTTTGGAAGCACAACATTGGTGTCATAATAAGCATCATTGATCAAGGCGCCGCCGGTCAAAGTAAGACCTTCAATCGGACGAGACACAAGGTCAAGTTCAACCCCTTTAGAAACCATTTTATCAACATTGAATGAACGGAAATTGAAGCCCGTCCAAGCATTCATTTGATAATCGGTGATAGTTTCAAAGAAAACCGCGCCGTTCAAAGTAGTGCGACCAGGAAGGCCCGCCCATTTCCAGCCCAATTCATAATTGTCAGTGAATTCAGGTTTAACGCGCCAATCATTCACACTTGGCTTAGTGGTTGATGCAGGGGTAATATTAAATGCCGAACGGTCATAATTGAAACCGCCGGATTTATAACCACGCGAATAAGTACCATAAACCATAAGGTCTTTTGAGAAATTATGCGCATAAGACAAAGTACCACTAACGGCATCTTCGTCATTTTCGGCAGTATATTGGCCGTTGGCGACAGTATTGAAAACCGGATTACACAATAGACCCAAAATCGCACCAGCAGCTGTTTGTTGCAAACCAGCAGTCAATGCAGCGAAAGTCACACCGCCACCCAAATTTGTGGTGTTTTGCAATACAGCACAAGTTGCTGCATTAGATTGGAAATCAGAATTAACTTCTTTCTTTTCAGTATTATAGCGCAAACCAACAGTGATTTTGTCGGTTTCGGTCAATTCAAAAATATTGTGGGTGAAGATAGCAAAGCTGTTGGTATCAACCGCCGAATATTCTTTTTGCTGACCCGTTCCGGCGACCGGAGCAGAAGCGCGAACGGCATTGCCATAGGCAGTCGAAATCGCCTGTGCATTTGCAATAGCAGTGGCAAGCGGCATGCCGGCAGCCATGAACTGACCAACCAAAGTCGGGCAAAGTGCCTGTGACAAGACGCTATTAGTGCCGCCCAAAGTGCCATAAATGGTTGAACCCGGCGCAACAACATAAGATGTCGAACCCGTACAAGGGTTCGCAGGGCCATTTGAAGTACTCCAAGGAACGACAACGCCTGATGCGATTGCATCGACATAGCGACCCGCGTCTTTACCGTATTTAATCGAATCATTGAAATCGGTTTTTTCATTCATATAGAATGCACCGACCAACCAATCGAGTTTTCCGGCTTTACCATTTAGGCGGAATTCTTGGGTTAAAGTGTCAAATCCCAAAGTATAATTGTCACGATATGCGCGATCGAGGCCAGAGAAATCGACGTCTTGGCCACGCAACAAATCCCATTTACGGAATGCAGTAATCGAAGTGAATTTACCAATTGGGAAATTGTAATTAACTTCGGCAGAAAGACCTTTATCGTCCACTTTTTCAGTTAAAGCACGACCCGGTGTATTGGCGATTTGTGCCGCTTTTTCGTTAATTGGCGGAATGCCAACCAAGCCGCTTAGACCGGCAATTGTCTGAATTGCAGGTGCGAAAGAACCGCTTTTCACGCGAACAGCAGAACAGCAAACTTCGTCAGTAGCCGCAATATCGGCGATCAAGCGCAAACGACCGTTATCACCGAATTCAGTTAGGGTCTGCGCGCGCGCATACCAACGATTGCGGTCATTGACGTCGGTTTTTGTATTCACTTCATACAAAAGACCGTCACGAACAGTGCCGCCAACTTCAACACGCCATGCAGTGTTTTCAGTCAATTTATTGGAATATCCGGCATTGGCGCTGATAAGGCCGAAATTGCCGAATTCCAACTTGCCATAAGTATTTGGCTCAAATTTCGGCGCAGCGGTTGTAATAGAAACTGCACCAGCTGAAGTGTTGCGACCGAACAAAGTGCCCTGTGGGCCACGCAAAATCTCAATGCGGTCAACTTTTGGCAAATCGGTTAAGGCTACGCCCGAACGGTTACGATAAACGCCATCAACAAATACGGCAACCGCACCTTCATAGCCCGGATTGTCTGAACCTGTACCGATACCACGAATTTGGATTTGCGCCGAAGATGCGTTTGACTGGCCAGTTTGCAATTTATAAGCCGGCGCAACCTGTTGCAAATTGCGAACATCGGTGATGCCCGCCGATTGGATTGTTTGTGCGGTAACCGCAGTAAGCGCAACTGGAATATCCTGCACCGCTTTAGCGCGACCAGTTGCCGTAACGATAATTACCTCTTGTTCTTTTTTTTCTTCTTGCGCCATTACATTTGTTGCAAAGGCAGAAACACCAAGCGCAAATAATGATGCGCCCAATGCCAATTTTGACGATTTTCGTCTGATTTGAAGCATATTTTTCCCCTATAACTTCGCCATTCTTTCACAATGCGAGTTCCAAAAAATCAAGAAAAACTTAAATTTGCACTTCACCAAAATAAAAGTCTTTAAAAAACATATATTTAAGTGCGCCAATTTGTATTTGTCCCAAAAATTGCATTGATATTGTTGCGATTGGCATTTCAACAATATTTGCGAAAAATAGTGGCAAATTTATTTAGCTTGTCAATCCATTAAACAGTGACGCAGGCGTCAAGTTTATTGGGATTAGTGAGGTTTTGCGGCACCAAAATTCACGCCTCTTGTATCAGCATCACTGAGGTTTTCGCGATTAATCAAAGCACCAGTGAAATTGGCATAACGAAGATTCGCACCCGAGAATTTCGTTTCGCGAATTTTGCCTGCACTTAATTCCAGATTTTGCAAATTCGCCTTTGTAAAATCGGCACGCATTAATTTACAATCGGAGAAATCAGCGCCGCGCAAATCCGCCTCACGGAAACAGACACCACGCAAGTCAGCATTCCGAAAATCTGCGCCCTGCAATTGTGTGCCAACAAAGGAGACACCCGCGGCTTGCAAGTTTTTTGCTTTTAACGCCGTTAGTTTTTTGTGACTAAAGGAAGTCACCAAAGGACGAACATCTTTGCCGCAAAAATCGGCGCCTTTTCCGGATTTGCCCATTGTCTCCCACCATTCTTCGTGCAAATCTGCCATTTCCATAAGTTTGGCTGAGCCAGCGATTGTGGTAGAATCGGGCGTAAAAATTGCGCCTTCCGTCGCGTCTTTATCCGGAAAGCTATTCGCGAAAATTGCGCGTGTCATTACACTATCTTGAAATTTTGCGCCTTTTAAAACTGCACCTGAAAAATCGACCGCCTCAAGAATTGCGCCCTTCATATTGGCACTTTCGAGATTGGCATCGCGCAAAATCGCCCCCCTCACCGAACATTCCAAAAAATTGGCGGATTTGGCATTCACGCAATTCAAACGCGCATTTTCCAAAGACGAACCTTCAAAATTTGTACCGATTGCTTCTGTGCGTTTGGAAATATAACGAATTGAAATTTCGCCGGTATTTTTGTCTTTAGCAAGAACGCTTGCCTCCCTAAGATCTGCCTCATTCATTAAGGATTGGGAAATGTCAGCACCGTCCAATTTTGCACCGCGCATACTGGCACGGAAGAGGATAATATTGCGCATATTTGCGCCGCTGAAATCACAATTATCAAGATTTGCATTGGTCAAATCAGTTTTATTGAGCCGAGTGTTACGGAAACTAGAATCGCGAATTTCAACACCACGCAAATCGCGCAATGACAAATCCATATCACCGAAATCGATTTGCTTTAAAGTAAGTTTTTGACCTTTTGGATTGTTCTCAAGGAAAAGCGCATGCATTCGCAGCATATCCGACAGCATTTCGTTTGAAATTTTGATAAGATTTGCCAAATGATTTCCCTCTAGAAATTAACCTAAAAAATTAAACTTAAAATCGCGCGCTTTTACATTGATTTAATTTCATTTTTAGCGATTTTCGTTAATATTTAGATACTAAAATCAGATAGTTGCGCCGCCAAATGCCGTACCTTTGGTCTTGGCGTCTTTGAAAATGGCACCGATTAGGTTTGCCTTGGCAAATTTGCAGTTTTCTAAATCAGCCTTCGAAAAATCGGCAAAGCGTTTTAGATCTTCGCGAATACCCAATACCGAAAGATTTGCACCTCGAAAATCTGCCCCCACGAGGTTCGCGCCTGTGAAATTCGCGCCACGTAAATCACAACCGATGAAATTTGCGCTTCTCAAGTCGGCACCTTTGAATGAGGCACCCTGCAATTGCGCTTGGGCAAAAAATACGCCGTTTGCATTGCACGAGTTTGCTTTTAATGCAGTCAGGCGCATTCCTCCAAAAAACCTTTTCAAATGGGAAATATCAAGGTCTTCAAAATTGGCATGGCGCCCTTTGCGTCCCTTTGTATCCCACCATTCTTGGTGCTTTAGAGCCATGGTTTCAATAATGTCTTCGGTTTTTTCGTGCTGAGCTTTCGCCATAATGCGAATTTCTTCTATCTCCGAATTTGCACCGCCCAAGGCATCGAAGCACTCTTTAGAAATCAAAGAGTTTTTCAGATTGGCGCCTTCTAATAATGCGCCTTTGAAACTTGCTTCATGCAAAACACTATTGCTTAAATCACATTCGCGCAAATTTGCGCCATCGAATTTTGCACCGGATAGAAAACAATTGGCGAAAACTGCGCCCTCGCCATTAATGTCCGAAAGATTTGCGTTTTCCAACAATGAATTGGAAAAATCTGTTGCGATTTTCAATTTACCATTATTGTCATTATGCAATTTCCAAGTTTCTTTATCGTGCGATCGCGCAATCGCGGTGTGGCGGAAATCCGCAGCTTTGAAACAAACACCTGTTAAATCGGCCTCACGAAATTTTGTTCCACGCAGCGACGAATTTGAAAAATTCGCACCCGCCGCGTGCACTTTGTCAAAAATACAACCGTCTAAATCAGCCTTAATAAATTTCGTGTTTTGAATGCGCGAGTTTTCAAAATTGCAGCCGGTCAAGATCGCATCTGTGAAATCCATTTCGCTCAAATCAAGCGATTTCATCAATGTAAATTTGAGTATCAGGCGCACACCGCCCGCTTCTTTCCTAAGAAATTTCCTATGCGCAATAAAGGCTTTTCGCAATTCTTCATGGCCAAGCCGCTTTAATCCGCCTTTCATTACGCCCCCGATAATTCACAAACCGCTCAGATTTATATCTATTTATTCCCCCGATTAACCCTAAATTTTATTAACCAATCCTAAAAACCCAATGATAAACTTAGAATTGTGCAGTTACCAAAGAGCAACAAAATCAATGAGTAAGCGCGATAACTTAATTTACAAAAACGCCCAACGTGCGCATTTCAAAAGTAACCCTTTGGTAAAGCGGGGGCAACATTTCGGCTAAGAATTATTGAAATTCAAATGTTTTAAAATGCCCGAACATTAAATTTGGAATTGATAAATAAACTCCAACCACCAAATCTCGATATTCCCCATCCTTCGCAAAATCGAAGTCTTTCCTCTTGAGAATATTAAATTCATGATTCAGCGCAATTTGGGTATTTGGGTTTTTTCGGTGTGAATTCAGTTGGGTTCATATCAAATTGTGTTTTTGCAAACTTTTGTTCGATTGCGCTTGCACTTGTTTGCTAATTCGGCTTCGCAATAATCACATAATTTTAGCGCATTTTTCATACTTACATTGTTTTGTTCAGAATAAATTCCATTTTTTCGAAAATTTTGGAGTGTGCGTGAAAGTGTCTCTGGCTTCATGCCAAGATAACCTGCAATAAGAGATTTGTCATACGGAAGCTTGAAGGAATCGGTTTTTTCTCCATTTTCCAAATATAATTTTAGTAGGAATCCGCCCACTCGCTGGGTGACAGTCTTTAAAGTCAATTGTTCAAACTGGTTTATCAATTCCTGAGACCGATCGGCAATTTTAGCCAACATATTTATTGCGAGGGTTTTATTATTTTGCATTTCTTCGCGTATTAATGTTGACGGTATAGACAATAATGAAACATTCTCAATCGCCTGGGCACTAACCGGAAATACAGAATTATGCAGAATTGCGCTTTCCAAAAGCGATTCACCATAATTGACCATTTTCAAAATAGATTCTTGCCCCTCCTTGTCGCCCTTGAAAAGTTTTACCCAGCCATCAAGTATAATGTAAAATCGGCTAACACTCTCGCCTTCAATGAAAATCAGATTACCTTTTGAAAAATTCGAGACACGTGAATGCCTAAGCAAATATTTTAATTCACTTTCAGTTAGGCCCTGAAACAATGGCAATTTTGCGATAAAGTCATATTTTTCCAAAATAGGTTTTTCAAGAATGGTCTGATCTGGATTTGAAGGATTTGTTAATTCTTCGATTTCGCTTTTATCTGTCTTGGCATGTGGGGCGTTCAAACTCGCGGCAATAGATTTTCCAATACCATGCAATAGATCCATTTTTGCACTAAAAAGTGTGAACCATTCAAAAGATGATATATGTCCAAAAATGCCTGATTTTTTACCTACTGAAAGATTGGCATTAATATTTTCAATCCTTTGGAAAACCTCATTATTGCTTTCAAGATTTTTGACTGCATTTCGGCAATAATCGTCGGTCAAAGCCAAAAACACTCTTTCATAGGCACGCTGCTCATCAATCAGATAGTTGATTCTAGAATTTATTTCGGGCGCGGCCTCTTCCCCTAGACTAACAATTTGGGCGCCAAGTGCGCGTTCCAAACCGACGCGCTCTTTCCATTGAAGGAAATTAATAAGGGAAGTTGTTTGATTAGGACAATTTTCTTTATCTAGAATGGCAAGCTCTTGGATTATTTCGATAGCCGGTGAAATAATATCGCGAGAATAAAATTGTATTGCGTCAGTCGCAGTTAAACCTCTGGAAACAATATGTTTTCTTTTTGAGGGAAGATATTTTACGGCGTTTTGGAATGGTTCAAAGTGGCTGCGATGCTTAATCCTAAGACCAGAGAGTTTTAAATAAAGTTCGTCAACGGCATTAAATTGATTTTCAAGACGCTCGGCAATTTCTATATCGCCGGCGCCCAAATAGCATGACGCCAGACCTCGCTCGAGCTGCATTTCGTGAACCAAATCACATAATATCTCAATAGCCTCACGCATTATTTAACATGCATATCGCAATGCGGCAATTAATTGCAAGAGGTAGGATGTTTAGAATGCGCAAAATCGAGGGATCGTGCCGCTTAATTAAAGCGGGCGAAACTGAGGGGTGACGAAAGTCACGATCCCTCGATAGAGTTTTATGAAGCGATAGACTTCATAATTTGCCGAACTTAATTGGGCAAGCGGAGAGCTTTTTCGTTCGACCAAGCAATCATGAATGCATGATAAGATTTAGTAATTGACGGCAATCAATCAAACAAAAACTATTTTTGCGTTCTCGAAGACACAATGTCACACCAAGCAATTGACTTAGGTCAAGTGAGCAAATCCTCCTCAAATTATAAAGGCGCAAACGGAGGGGCAAAATGACAGACTTTTCTAAAGTAAGCAAAATAAAACAAACCCTTGCCTTATCGGCAACTACCATAGCATTCACAATCTGTTTTGCAGTTTGGACCATTTTCGCGATTATTGGCGTAAAAATCAAAAAAGATTTGGGGCTTTCTGAAACCCAATTCAGCCTTTTAATCGGGTTGCCGGTTCTTACCGGTTCTTTTGTAAGGCTAAACTTTGGCATTTGGGCCGACCAAATTGGCGGCAGGCCAATGTTCGCAATGGTTATGATATCTGCGGCGATTTCGACTTTCCTTTTATCCTACGCCGAAACCTATAATATGATGCTTTTGGCGGCATTGGGTGTTGGGATTTCCGGCGGCAGTTTCGTGGTCGGTATTTCTTACATTTCTAAATGGTATCCCAAAGAACAGGCGGGAACTGCACTTGGCATTTTTGGCATGGGGAATATTGGTGCCGCAGTTACCAAATTCGGTGCTCCATTTGTTATGGTCGCGTTCGGCTGGGAAATGGTGGCAAAGGTTTGGGCCGCTGCCCTTGTTGTGATGTGTGTCTTATTCTGGTTCTTAACTTCTGATGAGCCGGAATTAATTGAACGACGCAAAAAAGGTGAAAAAGCAAAAACCACCGCAATGGCAATGGAACCCTTAAAAGAACTTAGGGTGTGGCGCTTTTCGCTTTATTATTTCTTTGTATTCGGCGCTTTTGTCGGCTTGGCTCTTTGGCTGCCACGTTATTATGTTGCCGTTTATGATTTAGACATCAAAAAAGCCGGTATGCTGGCGGCGAGCTTTTCGGTGGCGGCTTCAGCATTTCGCGCAATCGGCGGTTATCTTTCAGACAGGTTCGGCGCGCGCGCAGTAATGTATCTCACTTTCATAGTCAGTATTATTTGCTGCTTCATTCTTTCATATCCGGCAACTGATTTCACAATTCACGGAATCAAAGGCGATATCCAACTTCATTTGGGGCTTAATTTCACCCAATTTACAATAATCGTCTTCATACTCGGCCTATTTATGTCATTCGGCAAAGCGGCGGTTTATAAGCATATTCCGGTTTATTACCCAACAAACGTCGGTTCGGTTGCGGGTATTGTCGGCCTAATCGGTGGCTTGGGTGGGTTTATTTTGCCGCTTGCTTTCGGCTTCTTGAACGAACTTACCAATGTTTGGACATCATGCTTCATGCTTTTGTTCGTTTTGGTCTCAATCGCACTTATCTGGATGCATGTAACCGTGCGCTGGATGGAACATCAATCTCACCCTGAACTTACCAAAAACCAATATCTCCCTGAATTGGGCAGTGTTTCAAACTAATAAGGAGGCCGTAATATGGCTAAAGATTTAGAACAATGGGATCCGGAAGACGAAAACTTCTGGGTCACCGAAGGAAAGGCAATTGCAAACCGCAATCTTTGGATTTCAATTCCCGCTCTTTTATGCGGCTTTGCGGTTTGGATGTATTGGTCAATTGTGACCGTGCAAATGCTCAATCTGGGCTTTCCCTTTACCAAGCCTGAATTATTCACTCTCGCAGCAATGGGCGGATTGGCCGGGGCGACTTTGCGTATCCCTTCTTCTTTCCTCATTCGTATAGCGGGTGGGCGCAATACTTTGTTCCTTACAACCACGCTTTTGATGATACCGGCTATTGGAACCGGACTTGCTTTGCAAAATAAGGATACGCCTTTGATTGTCTATCAATTTTTGGCACTTTTATCCGGTTTCGGGGGCGGTAATTTCGCATCGTCCATGTCAAATATTTCCTTCTTTTTCCCAAAGAAAGATCAAGGTCTAGCACTTGGTCTGAATGCGGGTCTTGGAAATTTCGGCGTCACCACCATGCAGATTTTAATCCCATTGGTAATGACAATGTCGATTTTCGGCGGCGCACCGATGGTTTTGAAAAAGGCGTCGGGTTGGCTCTTTGGCAAAATTCCGGCGGGAGCTGAAACTTATATCCATAATGCGGGCTTCATTTGGCTTGTATTCTTAATCCCGCTTTCGATCCTCACTTGGTTTGGAATGAATAATATCAAGGCTTCCCATGTGACACCTAAACTTGGATCCCCTATCGGTTCTTTTGCGAAAATCTTGGTTATGCTTGGCATCGGCCTTGTGACTTCGGCAATCGGCTTTTGGCTTATGTTATCTGCCAAAGCGGGCGGAATGGCGCTTTCTAAATGGTTGGTAATTCCTATGGTGATTATTGCCACATTGGGGCTTTTGATGATTGTGCCGATGGGCGCGCAATATAAAGAAAACCTAAAACGCCAGTATGCGATTTTCAACAATAAGCATACTTGGGCCATGACCATAATTTACACAATGACATTCGGGTCTTTCATTGGTTTTTCCGCCGCCTTGGCCTTGTCAATCGAAGTCATTTTTGGATTCAAGCATGAGATGGTGAATGGTGTAATGGTCCATACTACTGCCAATCCCAACGGGCCTTCGGCATTAATGTATGCTTGGATGGCACCGTTTATCGGCGCACTTATTCGCCCTGTCGGTGGTTGGATTTCCGACAAAGTCGGTGGGGCTTTGGTCACACAGATTATATCCTTTGTAATGGTTGGTTGTGCAATTGGTGTGGCCTATTTTATGAAGGCGGCTTATGCGTCAACCACGCCTGAACAATATTTTATGCCATTTCTGGTTTTGTTCCTTGTTTTGTTTTTGGCAACCGGCATCGGCAATGGTTCGACCTTTAGGACCGTCGCCATTGTTTTCAATAAAGAACAAGCAGGTCCGGTACTAGGTTGGACTTCGGCAATCGCCGCCTATGGTGCATTCTTAATCCCGCAGATTTTCGGCGAACAGATTAAGGCCGCAACCCCTGAAAACGCCCTTTACGGCTTTGCGATTTTCTATGTGGTTTGCATTATTATTAATTGGTTCTTCTACCTTCGCAAAAACGCATATGTGCAAAATCCATAATTCATAACAGATTGAAATTAAAGGACAATTCAATGTCTCATTTCTTGGACAAACTTAGTTTCTTCAAACGCCGCACTCAAAATTTCGCCAATAATCATGGCGTCAAAACAGACGAAAGTCGCGGTTGGGAAAAAGCCTATCGCGCGCGCTGGCAGCACGATAGGGTTGTGCGCTCTACGCACGGTGTGAATTGCACCGGCTCTTGTTCATGGAAAATCTATGTCAAAAACGGTCTCGTAACTTGGGAGACCCAACAGACAGATTATCCGCGTACGCGCCCTGA
>JAYRYJ010000016.1:0-25118 GCA_041917055.1 Hyphomonadaceae bacterium | reverse complement strand
ATCACTTGCTTTTTCGCTTCATCATCAAGGGTTTTGTATCCCGCCTCTAGGAATTTTTTGAGGTTTTTTACTTCGGGCGGGGCAAAAAATCCGCGTTCAGGGCTTAATGCATAAGCAATTCGCCCCCATGTAATGGCTTTGTTGAAATCATATTCGATGGATTCTTTGCGCGAATAAATTTCGGACAATTTGATCATTGCAGCAACATTTCCAATGTTTGCCGAACGGGCGTAATAGTTTATGGCTTTGACATCATTACGAAAATCGGCGCAAACTTCGCCATTATATAATTTGCCCACTGCCATATTATAATATTGCGGTTGCGCCACGCGCCACGCGTTTTCGAGATATTTGGCAATTAACGGGCAATCTTTTTTATCCTCAATAAGAAAATTCGCCCATTCCCATTGCGCAAGATATGAACCGTTTTGAGCGGCTTTTTCGAGCCATTCGCGCCCTAGTTTTATATTGTTTTCTTCAAAATAAAGTTTTGAAATCGCACGCATTGAAAGTGGATTTCCTAATTCAACGGGTTTCATATATAATTGCCGCAAATCGCCAAATTTAATATTAAATTTGTTGGTTTTGCGATATTCACGCTCGGCGGCAGAGGCCGTATTGTGCGCCTCATTCATGGCTTTATATTGGTCGTTTGAAATGCTTTTATTATATTCCATAGCCATGGAATTATAGCCCGAAATCGCAACCGGCGGCGGTGGTGCCATTGGTGCGGGCGGATATGGGATTTTAATTTTCAGGTCTTTTGGTAAATCTGTCAAAAGAATGCTTATGCAAGGCACGCCATTTTCACAGATTGTTTTTAATTCACTCCATGCCGCTGCCTCAAGATTTGCGATTTTTATTTCCGCGTCAATTGTGGAAAAAAGCGCACTTGCGTCGGATACAAGAAATTTCTCATCGCCAAAATCCTGATTTCGACTAAGACTTGCGATTTTGGCATAGGCCCAAGCGCGAGGCAGGTTTTTTGGCGCCAATTCGCCACTATAATGAATTTTGGCCAGCCGAAATGTGGCGACCATCAAATTGGAATTTGACAATTCTTCATTGATTTTTAGAACAATTTCGTTTGAAACGTTAGGACAGGTTTTTTCATAGAGAACCCGCCCTAAAAATCTTTTGGCATCAAAACTATTGGCGTTTTTAGCTTTCTCTATAAGCGGTAAACCGCGCGCGCAATCACCGTCTTTGATATAGATTTGACCAAGATTTATGGCGGCGCTTAAATTTCCTGCGGCTTCGGCTTTTTCATACCAGTATTTTGTTTTTGCTAAGTCACCTGCGGCTTTGCTTGAAGTCGCAAGGCGTATCATGGCCTTATCAGAACCGAGATTGGCGGCATTTTCATAGGCCGCGAGCGCTTGGGGGTGTAGAACCTGCGAATAGTGTTTTGAATATTCAATGCCCATTGCGCGCATATAAAAAACCTCACCAACCGAGACAGGTTTTGAATTTTGGAGTGTCTCAGAATACGAAATATTTGGGAATGCGAATGGTGCACAAGCAAAAAATGCAATCTGTAAAACCTTGCTCTTTGGCAATTTATTTCTCCCTTATTGCATTTCTATCGCAATTCCAAAATCTTGGTAAGTGCCTCTTTCACATTAAGAATTGCTGTATCAATAACAATAATAGAATTATCCCATGCCTCATAATGGTGGTTTGAAACCTCGTCCCAATTGGGTAGATTAAGTTCGGGGCATTGCGCATTCCGCGCCAAAAGTCGCGCTTTGTGGATTTTCGGATTGGAACATATGATTTCAATATCGATGTATTTTGCTTTGGCAGTTTGCGCCGCTTTTCGCCATGCTTCGCGGGTTTCTTGAATGGGATTGACGCAATCAGCAACAAAATCCAATCCGTTTTTGAGATTATCAATCGCCATCGCATAGCCGATCTCATAACCCGCATCTTCGGCGGGCGAGATTTTGAGACTAGAGTTTTTCAAGGCGATTTCCGCGCTATCAACCCGAAAATAAGCAGCCCTCAGAACCCGCGCCAATTCCCGCGCAATAGTCGTCTTGCCTGTGCCTGGAAGGCCAGAGAATATATATAGGGTGGGAGATTTGCCTGTAGCTTTCATTATTAAGATATGGTCGAAGAACTTTGTCCAAAATTAATTAGTTGGAAAACAACTGTTTACTCGCCTCTAGTCAATTTGTAATCCTCTAGTGCATCTTCGTCGACAGTGGGATCTAGAGGATAACACCTATGCGAATTATTCCCAAGTTTCTTCACGCCTGAGACCCAATATTCTTCATTTGTTGCAATATCGAGATAATTGCCGGAAAAGCCGCCACGTTTTATTTTACGTAACTCTCGACCACGATAATAGATAGATTTCCCACTTTTCGAAAATTCGCCATAGCCTATTCGCGCCCATTCGCCATCAATTTGCGCGGATTTATTTTCAAAATATAGAAGCCGTCGCTCATGGCCTCGGTTAATTTGATTGGTTTTCATTTTTGAATTCCCTTAATAATCTTAAATAAATTAGTAAAAGAGATTCCACAAGCTAAAATGGAAAATGCCCCGAACTTGGTTCGGGGCATTTATGAATCAATGGGTTAAACCGATTAATGCTTATCTTTCCAAATCGCTTGATATGACAAGAAAGTGAAAATTGCCAAGATGAAAAGGAAAATCATCACGCCAATACCAGCGGATTTGCGGGTTGTTTGATAAGGGTCGGATGCCCATGCCAAAAATGCAGCAATATCTTTAGACTCTTGATCAGCGCTTGCTTTAACGCCTTTATTTTCAGGCGTATCAGCATAAGTAACGCGATCATCGGTCAATTGCTGTGGCATACCGATAATTCCACCTGCCATATAAGGGTTATAGACTTTGCCCTCAGGAACGTGAACGCCGTGTGGCACAGGCCGATTATAACCCATCATAAGCGAATAAATATAATCTGCACCGCCATGACGGGCCTTTGCCATTACCGACAAATCGGGCGGTAAAGCGCCACCATTAGCAGCCTTTGCTTGTGCATCGGTTTCAAATGGTTTTGCGAAATAGTCAGATGGAAGGCCGTCACGCTCAATGTCATTGCCCGAAGCATCGACATCTTTGAACTTATAGCCTTTGGCAATTGCCTTAACGACAGGATTGTCCGCAGGGTTTTTGAATTTCGCGTCATAATAAGGGCCATATTCTTGACCCAAATGGCGATATGCCAATTGGTTCATAGAGTGGCAAGAGGCGCAAACCTCTTTATAAATTTGAAAGCCGCGTTGCAATTGCGCACGGTCAAATTTGCCGAAAATGCCATTATAAGAACCGCCCGCACTCATAATATGTGGCGCTTCACCGCCGCCTGATGCAAGGGCAGCGCCCGAAACCAAACCAAGGGAAAGAATGGTAGAAAGTAAAATTTTACGCATAATCATTCCCCTTAATGTGCTGCGTTAACTGAATCTGCAATCGAAGCAGGCGGAGTTTTTGGTTTTTCAACCACACCAAGCCAAGGCAAGATTACAAGGAAATAAGCGAAATAATAAAGCACGCCGACTTTTGAAATATAAGTCCAAGGTGCTTCTGCAGGCATTGCGCCGCAAAGACCAAGAACAAAGAAGTTCAAAATCCAAAGGCCAAAGAAAATCTTTGCCAATGGGCGATAGCGCATGGATTTGATTTTTGAAGTGTCCAAAATCGGCAGGATAAACCAAACCAA
Organism: Hyphomonadaceae bacterium; assembly: GCA_041917055.1. Classification (GTDB taxonomy): domain Bacteria; phylum Pseudomonadota; class Alphaproteobacteria; order Caulobacterales; family Aquidulcibacteraceae; genus Pseudaquidulcibacter. Next base: position 21,421 of record JAYRYJ010000016.1, on the reverse strand, counting down.
AATCGCACCCAACATCGCAAGCAAGCCACCTAGTTTTGCCGGAATGATAAGAATATCAAAATCAATTGCGCGCAAAATTGCATAGAATGGAAGATAATACCATTCAGGAACAATGTGCGCGGGCGTTACTTGTGGATTTGCCGGAATATAATTGTCGGTATGACCCAAAGCATCAGGGGCAAAGAAAACAAATGCCGCATAAACCATCAAGAAAATCACAATCGCGAAAGCATCTTTCACGGTGTAATATGGATGGAACGGAAGGGTTTCTTTTTCAACGTCCTTAACTTCGACACCGGTTGGGTTGTTATTGCCCGGAACGTGCAAGGCCCAAACGTGAAGCGCAACCACACCCGCAATCATAAACGGCAATAAATAGTGCAATGATAAGAAGCGGTTTAATGTTGGCTGACCAACCGAGAAACCACCCCAAAGCCAAGTCACAATATCATCACCAATAACCGGAATTGCACCAATCAAAGAGGTGATAACTTTGGCACCCCAAAATGACATCTGACCCCAAGGAAGAACATAACCAATAAAGCCGGTTGCCATCATCAAAAGATAGATAATAACGCCAAGACCCCAAAGTACTTCACGAGGCTCTTTATATGAACCGTAATATAGACCACGGAAAATGTGGATATAAACGGCGAAAAAGAAGAATGAAGCGCCAACCATGTGAAGATTGCGTATCAACCAGCCATAATTCACATCACGCATAATATGGGCAATTGATTTAAAAGCATGATCGACATGCGGCACATAATGCATAACCAAAACGATGCCGGTGATAATTTGAATGACAAGGAAAACCGCCAAAATACCGCCGAAAGTCCACCAATAATTGAGGTTTTTCGGAGTAGGGAAGTCAATCATAGTGTCATAAGCAAAACGGATTAATGGCAAACGACGATCGAGCCATTTTTCAAAACCGCTTTGCGGAACATATTTAGATGGGCCGCTCATAATCTATACCCCAATCTTTACGACAGTGTCGGACAAATAAACATAAGGCGGAACAATAAGGTTCTTAGGCGCAGGACCCTGACGAATACGGCCCGCAGTATCATAATGCGAACCGTGGCAAGGGCAGAACCAACCACCAAATGCACCAAGATAACCCGCTTCGGTAACGCCAACCGGAATACAACCCGCGTGTGTGCAGCTGGCTTCCATTATGAGGAATTCTTCTTTGCCGGGTTTGCCGTCGGCCTGTTTTACGCGATCGGCATCGGCCTGTTTATCACGAAGGGTCGCAGCATCATCTTTTTTCGCCTGTGCGATTTCAGCAGCAGTGCGGTGACGAATGAAAAGCGGCGCGCCGCGATACATAACTTTAACTTGCGAACCCTCAGGGACGCTTGCAAGGTCAAATTCGATTGATGACATCGCCAAAGTATCAGCGGCAGGGTTCATTTGGTGAACCAAAGGCCATGCAACCATTGCCGCACCACCCGCCGCAATTGCGCCGGTCGCGACATGAAGCATATCCCGCCTTGTCGGATGCCCGTCATGGGCAGTTGTTTCAGAGCCAGAAGACAATTCCTTAACACTCCTCTTATGGTTACTGATTGCCGCCCTCCCACAGGGTATGAAAAAATCAGCAACGGAATTATAGTCAAAGGATAATAGAGGCATTTCGCCCCATAATCCATGAACAAGTCGATTAGCCGCCAATTTCAATAGTTTCAAGCGCCTAGACCGCATTTGGTCAAAACTTTTGTCTTATTTTACAGCATTTTGAATAGGGGAATTTTGCGTCCTTGGCGCGTGTATATGCAAAAACCCTTATAAAACAGGCAAATGCGAGTAACACACCCAAGTCGCTTTGTATCGGCGATTTCAAAGAGTGCCAATTCGCCGCACCTAAGAAAATGCGAATATAATGAAATAAGCGAAAGTGATTCTTAATCCTTCCCCGTTCACGGGGAAGGGGGACCGCGCAAAGCGCGGTGGATGGGGCGGATTGAAATTTAGCTTCGCCGCAAGGCAAAATTGGTGCAAAAGGATCGTTAGCGTGAGTGGTTTCTTGCGAAACCAATAACCCTTCACCCGTTTCGCGGGCGCTTCCCTTAAGGGAAGCGGTTATTCCAGCCTTGTATTAGCTTTTAATTCCCAATATCATCCGCCAATGTCAGATTCATTTGAAGATAAAAAACAAAAAGCAAGAGCTTGGTTTGAGGATTTGCGCGGTCAAATTTGTGCGCGGTTTGAAGAATTGGAGCTTAATGCAGACCCAAGACTTTATGGCGATAAAATCGGGAAGTTTCAAAGAAGCCCTTGGAAAAGAAATTCCGAAAATGGCGGCGGCGGGGTTATGAGCATGATGCATGGTCGGCTTTTTGAAAAAGTCGGCGTGCATGTTTCAACCGTAAAAGGCGAATTTTCGCCGGAATTTGCGAAAAACATTAAGGGTGCTGATAAAGACCCGCGTTTTTGGGCTTCGGGTATTTCATTAATTGCGCATATGACCAATCCGCGCGTGCCAGCCGTTCATATGAATACGCGAATGATCGTGACGACTGAATGCTGGTTTGGCGGTGGTGCCGATTTAACACCGACTTTGAATTTCCAAAGAAACCAAGAATTTCCCGATGCCATTGATTTTCACGCTGCAATGAAAAAAGCGTGCGACGCGTATTCGCCTGATTATCATGCCAAATTCAAAAAGTGGTGTGATGAATATTTCTTTTTGCCCCATCGCAATGAACCACGCGGCATAGGCGGCATATTTTATGACCATTTGCAATCCGGAAATTGGGACAATGATTTCGCCTTCACCCAAGAAGTCGGTCGCGCATTTTTGGACATTTACCCAAAAATTGTCGAAAACCGTATGAATGAAGATTGGAATGCAATGGAGCGCGAGGAGCAATTGGTGCGTCGCGGGCGCTATGTTGAATTCAATCTATTATACGATCGCGGTACGACTTTCGGCCTAAAAACCGGTGGCAATGTCGAAAGCATTTTGTCATCAATGCCACCAATTGTGAAATGGTGAGATTTCGCTTGTCAAAGTAATAAAACCGATTAAAGCTTAGTCATGGCTTTAATCAAAACTTCGATAGATATTTCTTCGGCACAATCGCTTGAAAACCGCGCAAATATGCTGCGTCTTGTCGCAGAATTGAAAGAAAAAACCGCAAATGCGGCTTTGGGCGGCACATCTGAGGCGCGGGAAAAGCACGTTTCGCGCGGCAAATTATTACCGCGTGAACGGGTTGAGCAATTGCTTGATGTCGGTACAGCCTTCCTTGAAATCTCGCCATTGGCAGCAAATGAAATGTATGAAGGCGATGTGCACGGCGCGGGCCTAATATGTGGCATTGGCATGGTTTGCGGTCGTGAAGTTATGATAATTTGCAATGACGCGACTGTTAAGGGTGGCACATATTTCCCCATGACCGTCAAGAAACATTTGCGGGCACAAGAAATAGCAAAAGAAAACAATCTGCCGTGTCTATATTTGGTGGATTCGGGCGGGGCAAACCTCCCGCACCAAGCAGAAGTTTTTCCCGACAAGGAACATTTCGGTCGCATTTTCTATAATCAGGCCAATATGAGTGCGCTGGGAATTGCCCAAATCGCCGCCGTTATGGGTTCGTGCACTGCGGGCGGTGCCTATGTCCCTGCTATGTCGGATGAAAGTATTATTGTTAAAAACCAGGGCACAATTTTTCTTGGTGGCCCACCATTAGTGAAAGCCGCGACTGGGGAGACGGTGAGTGCAGAAGATCTAGGTGGAGCCGATGTTCATGCGCGCAAATCGGGCGTTGCCGATCATTATGCAATGAATGATCACCACGCTTTGGAAATTGCGCGGTCTTGTGTTGGCACTTTAAGCCAAACCCATAATTATCATATTAAACGACAAGCAAGCGCCGAACCGATTTTGAATATTAATGAGCTATATTCAGTTATTCCTACCGATGTCCGCACTCCGTTTGATATTCGTGAAATTATTGGGCGCATTGTCGATGGTTCGGAATTTCATGAGTTTAAGCCACTTTATGGCGAAACCCTTGTTTGCGGCTTCGCCCATATTGACGGCTGGCCGGTCGCAATTCTTGCCAATAATGGCATTTTGTTTTCGCAAAGCGCATTAAAAGGCGCGCATTTCATTGAACTGGCGTGTCAGCGAAAAGTGCCGCTTTTATTCCTTCAAAACATCTCAGGTTTTATGGTCGGGCGCGATTATGAGGCCGGTGGAATTGCCAAAGACGGGGCAAAACTTGTTACCGCAGTTGCCACTGCTAATGTGCCAAAAATCACAGTCGTAATTGGTGGCTCTTATGGCGCGGGCAATTATGCAATGTGCGGGCGCGCTTATTCGCCGCGTTTCCTTTATTTATGGCCCAATGCGCGCACCTCTGTAATGGGTGGCGAACAGGCCGCAAGTGTTTTGGCAACAGTTAAACGGGACAATTTTGACGCCAAGGGTGTCGAATGGTCTAAGGAAGATGAAGAAGCATTCAAAACGCCAATCCGCGATAAATATGAAACCGAGGGCAGCCCATATTATTCCACCGCAAGACTATGGGACGATGGTATTATCGACCCCAAAGACACGCGCAAAGTTTTGGCACTTTCATTGTCTGCAATCGCCAATGCGCCATTAAAAGACCAACGTTTTGGCGTTTTCAGAATGTAATTGAATCTTCAAAATTATATGATATATATCATTGGTATATATCAATGGTGAAATTATGCGCAAAACCACAAAAGTATTCATGTCCGGTCGTTCCCAAGCGGTGCGAATCCCAAAGGAATTTCGCTTTGATACGGATGAAGTGATGATTGAAAAAGATGAAATTTCAGGAATCGTCAAAATTATTCCCAAAATGGATTGGGAAAAATTTTTCGCGGAATGCGACAAAATCCCCGAATCCAAAGACTTTATGAAGGATTTTGAACGCGACCGTTCAGGCCCAAGACCAGTTTTTGAAGATTGGAACGAATAGTGTCGCTCTTATTAGATACAAACATTATTTCTTATGCGATTAGCGGTGTCGATTTATCGATTAGGCGAAATTTCTCAATCCATGCGAAAATTGCTAAATTTTCTGTTTCGACGGTCACAATTGCAGAATTGTATTATGGGGCAAGGAGAAAAAGGTCTCAAAGGCTTGAGAGCCAAATTGGAACTTTTCTTGATGGGATGGAGGTAATTGAATTTGATCGTCACGCCGCTCTGGAATTCGCGAAATTACGCGTTATTTCTGATGAAAATAAGTTTAATTTGGGATTTGCAGATCTGATGATTGCAGCTTGCGCCTCGTCAAAAAACAAGACCCTCATAACTCGCGACAAAGCTTTGTTTCAACTTTCAAATATTCTGGATATTGATTCTTGGACCTGATACAAATGCCGCATAAATTTCACTTTTCTCAATTCAAAACAGGCGTAATATGGGCGAAATTATTTGGAGAATATTATGAGTGACGGATTGGTTCTATTAAACGTAACAGAAGAAGGCGTGGCCTTTGTCACCTTGAATCGCCCGGAAAAGCGCAATGCATTTGACGAATTGATGATTGCTGCTTTGTCCGAAACTTTTGAAACTTTGCGTTCTCAAGATAATATTCGTATTGTCTTTATTCGTGGTGCGGGCCATCATTTTTGCGCAGGTGCCGATTTAGAATGGATGGAACGCCAATCACGCCATGACGAAGAAGATAATGAAAAAGACGCGTTTGAATTGGCTTTGATGCTTAATCGCCTTTATGAATTGCCGCAATTCACCGTGGCCTTGGTAGAAGGTGGCGCCTATGGCGGTGGCCTTGGTTTGGTGGCGGCGTGCGATTATGCGATTGCAACCGAAAAAAGCCATTTCTGCTTCTCCGAAACCCGCATTGGCTTAATTCCCGCAACAATTTCCCCTTATGTTATTGAGGCGATTGGGGTCAAAAATGCGCGCGCTTTGTTTACGTCGGCAATGCCATTTGATTCCCATTACGCCAAAGAAATTGGCTTAATTAATGAAATCGCCCTTGATGAGGCCGATTTCGCAAAACGTGAAGAACGTATGGCGGATTTGGCTTTTTGTGCCTCGCCGAATGCCATTGCCAAAACCAAAGAATTGATAGAAAAAGTCAAGAACAAACCGATTGACCATCATTTGATGAAAGAAACTGCCAAAATGATTGCCGATGCGCGGGCGTCAGATGATGGAAAAGAAGGTTTGGCAGCGTTTTTAGAAAAAAGAAAGCCCGCTTGGGCAAATAAGTAATCAGGGAAGAAAATGTTTAAAAGCGTCCTTATCAATAATCGCGGTGAGATCGCGTGTCGGATAATCAAAACTTGTAAGAAATTGGGTATCAAGACCATTGCCGTTTATTCCGATATAGATGAGGGGGCGCGATTCACACGCCTTGCCGATATTGCCTATCCCTTACATGGAATAGATGCGGCGACGACATATTTAAACATTGAGAAAATCATTTCCGCCGCAATTGCGACAGGGGCGGAGGCAATTCACCCAGGCTACGGTTTTTTGTCTGAAAACCCCGATTTCGCGCGCGCGTGCCGCGATAATAATATCACTTTTATTGGCGCAAGCCCTGAAAGTATTGAGGCCATGGGTCTAAAAGACAGCGCCAAGAAAATTGCGCGAGAAGCCGGTGTTCCGATTTTGCCCGGCTTTATGGGTGAAAGACAGGATTTGGAAACCCTTGGCAATGCAGCAATGGAGATCGGTTTTCCGATTCTGATTAAGGCTATTGCAGGCGGCGGCGGTCGTGGCATTCGCCAAGTTGACAGGCTGGAAGATTTCAAAACCCTTTTGGAAAGTGCCAAGCGAGAAGCAAAATCGGCATTCAATGATGATAGGGTGATGCTTGAAAAATTGGTTCTAAAGCCGCGCCATATTGAGGTGCAGGTTTTTGGCGATAATCATGGCAATGTGGTTCATTTATTCGAACGTGATTGTTCAGTGCAACGCCGTCGTCAAAAACTTATTGAAGAAGCACCTGCGCCAAATTTATCAGACGAAGTGCGCGCGGCAATGTATAATGCGGCGGTCAAACTTGCGGCTGCCGTTAATTACCAAGGGGCGGGGACCATTGAATTCATTGTCGATGGCTCACGCCCACCGACAATTGATAGTTTCTGGTTTCTGGAAATGAATACAAGGCTTCAAGTGGAACATCCGGTTACCGAAGCGATTACCGATTTAGATTTGGTTGAATGGCAATTGCGCGTGGCGGCGGGTGAGGAATTGCCACTTTCCCAAAAAGAAATCCATATGAATGGTCACGCAATTGAGGCGCGAATTGTTGCCGAAGATCCGAATAATAATTTCATGCCGTCAAGTGGCATTTATTACCGCGATGAAATCGCAGGCTATGGCGATAGGATAGATGAAGGTTTTGAAAACGGCGATTTCATTCCTTCAAATTACGATTCATTGGTCGAGAAAATAATTTGTTGGGGCTATACGCGCGAAAGCGCGATAGATGATTTGCAATCGCGTATAAGTGCCGCCAATTATCGTGGCTTTGCCAATAATGGCGGGTTTGTAAATCGCATTTTGCGTTTGGAAGATTTCCAAAATGCCAATCTTTACACAGCAATAATCGACGACAATCAAGAAGGATTACAACGCGAAACCGCCAATAATTTGCAAAAAATCGCGATTGCGTCGGGCGCGCTTTATTTATTCGGTTCAAAATCAAAAACCTCAAGTTTCGCACATTTCAAAGGGTTTCGTGTGAATGCTGAAGCGCGATGCAAATTGCGCCTTAAATCGGAAAACGAAACTCAAGACATTGAGATATTTGACGAGGGGCAGAAAATCAAAGTCAAAATTGCCAATCTAGGCGAAATTGAACTCTTCAAAAGCCATTATAAAATAGACAATGAAACCGGGAATTTACACCATTTTGATCGCATAAACGCGTCTGAAAATTTTGCTATTAAGTTGAGCGAGTTCCAAATTGATTTGTTTATCGATGGCGAACGCTATGAATATCAAGTCCCGCGTTTTGAAGGATTAGAAAATACCATCGCGCATTCGGACGAAATTGTCGCCAATCTGCCCGGTAAAATCGTGGCAATAAATGCAAAAGCCGGCGATAAAGTCGAAAAAGGTCAAATCATTATTGTGCTTGAAGCCATGAAAATGGAACACTCCTTATGTGCGCAAATGAATGGTGAAATATCGATACTTAATGCCGCATTGCATTCTCAGGTGAAACTTGGTGAAGTATTGGCAAAGCTAAAATAATAAAGGTTGGAAATGGCAAATCTGGGTTCACTCGCCCTTGGTGTCGGCATTGTGTCGGCGATTGGTGCGGTTTCGTATTTATTGCGACAAAATCAATCGCGGCAATTCACGCAATCAGACTTTGAAAATGCTGTGAAACAAACCGATTTTGGATATGATTCCGATTTATTGGCCTTATCCCAAGACGCCCGTGTCGGATTAGGATTGTCAAAATCGGGTGCTCTTTATGTCGGCAAATCAATAGGCGATGAATTTTTGGTGCGAAAATTGCCGCCGATAAGAATTGAACATGATTTCGGCTTTGTGAATTTTAATTTGCATGATTTCACGCTTGCACCTTTCACCGCCAAATTTGACACCGAAATTTTGGAGGCCATAAATGCAAAACTTGCCTGAACTAAACCTGCCCGACCCTGTTGAGTGGGCAGTACCATTTTTCGGCCTTTTGGTGGTTTTGGAACTCATTTATGCAACTAGATCCAAATCTGTAAGCTATGAAACTAAAGACACGATGGCGAGCCTTTTTATGGGGCTTGGCAATCAGATAATGTCGCTCTTATTTGCTGGATTAGTGTTTGCAATTTCGGTTTTCGCTTATCAACATCGAATTTTTGATTTAGGAACGGGGCCTTTGGTCTTTGTGCTGTGCTTCTTTCTCGAAGACCTGACTTATTATTGGGCGCACAGAATTGGCCATGAAAGCCGCTATTTTTGGGCCTCTCACATTATTCACCATTCGTCACAACATTATAATTTATCAACCGCTTTAAGGCAGACTTGGACGGGGAATATTTCTGGCGGATTTATTTTTTGGTTGCCATTGGCATTTATCGGCATTCATCCCGCGATAATTGTAATGTTTCAAGGCTTTAGCCTGGTTTATCAATTCTGGTTTCATACCGAGGCCATTGATAAAATGCCAAAATGGTTTGAATTGGTTTTCAATACCCCAAGTCATCATCGGGTTCATCATGCCACAAACCCTCAATATTTAGATAGAAATTATGGCGGGGTTTTGATTATTTGGGACAGAATATTTGGCACTTTTGTTCCCGAAATTGAAAAACCAAAATATGGCATTGTTTCAAATCTTGGCACTTTCAATCCTTTGCGCATTGCGGTGCATGAATGGGTCGGAATTTTCAAAGATATTGCCAAAGCTAAATCATTGAAAGACGCGTGGGGTTTCACCTTTGGCGCACCAGGTTGGACACCCGATGGTTCACGCAAAACGTCGGACATGATTAAAGCCGAATGGAACACTTTAAAAAATTACGAACAAATTAAATCGTAATTTACCGTTTCAGTCTATAAAGGCGTATGAATTATAAGAATTATTGGTGCGCGGCACTTTTTGTTTCATTTTTGGGTACAGATAGCGTCGCAATAGCGCAATCTTTAGAGGCATTTGATGCTTTACCGAATCTTGCACCAAAAACGCAAATTGTGCCTGATAAAATCTTGGTGCTGGATAATCCGGCGCCGCAAACTTACAAGCCCGCGCAATATTCAATTCAATATCAAGCGCAAATAGATGCGCAGATCCCAATTGCGCCTAAAACGGAATATGTCGCGCCAAAAAAAGACGAAAATACCGTCTATGCCGTCGCACCAAATAAGGGGCCATTGCGCATGACTTATTATCGGGTGCCGATGAATGTAATCGCGCTTGATAAAACGCCACAAAAGACGCCGCAAAATGCACCAATAGCCAATAAACCAAAAGCCAAAACAGTTTGGGATTATTTCAAAAAGCCTGAAAGTCCAAAAAATCCAAATCGCCAAAGGGGGCCATGGCGCGCGATTTACGAAGATACAAAAACCGCAATTAAGGAAGATGTGCCTCAAGCAATCGCCGATTATTTGCCTTGGGTCGATTATGATCGCAAAAATGTGCCATTCAATGAAGTATTGGGAAAAGTTGCTAACGGCCTTGACCGTGCATCAAAAGAAGACCCCGAATGGGCCATTTCGTTAAAACCCGAATTGATGGACTTAGCGCGAAAAATGGACGCGATGTCATCACCGCCACAATATAAATCTGAATATGCCGAACCCGAAATTGATGAAGCCCTTGGCGAAAAATCATTCAAAAAACGCCCGATATGGCCCGGTGCGAAATTTGCCAAAGAAGAACAATATAGGCCATTTGCCCTGACTTCAAATGTTATGAATGATGATGGCGGAACATCAATCGCATTAGAAGAAAATCCGGCTTTTGATAATTTCGAAAAATCAGAAAAGCCCGAGACTAAAATCGCACCTAAAAAGAAAATCAAAAAGAAAGCACATTAGGGTCAGACCTCATTAATTAACGGAGTGTGATGGGAGGGATTTTGGCCTTACAGTGGTGCTGGAAACCGCAAGAATATTGGAATATTCCAAAAGGTTTACAGTGCCGCTGTAAGGCCAAAAGACCCCCACCCTTCGGGCCGAGTTTTGGCGTCGATCTGACGCGAAAAAAGGAGTTTTGTGATGCTCACATCACAAAATCCTTGTTTTCACGCCATATCTTAGCCAAAACATCGGTCACACTTCGTTAATTAATGAGGTCTGACCCTAATTCTCTTGATGTGAGTTTAGCTATTCCTATCGAGATAGATTTAATTTAGTCATCTCCTTTGATTCTATCGAGGCGATTTTGGGACAAATAATATTAGTCGGTAATGAAAAAGGTGGCGCGGGCAAATCGACAGTTTGTGTCCATTTAGCGTTGCATTGCCTCAAAAAAGGCAAGAAAACCGCAATTATTGACCTCGATATTCGACAAAAGAGCTTTACGCGATTTTGGGAAAACCGCGCATCATGGTCGCGGCAAAAACAAATCGAATTATTATTTCCAGAGATCATTGAAACGCAGTCTTGCAAGGATAATGCATTATTGGTGAAAGAAATAATTGAGAAGGCGGCGAAAGAATTTGATTTTATCATTATTGACACACCGGGCGGGGATACTGAAATTTCAAGAATCGCGCATGGATTGGCGGATATTATTGTAACGCCCATGAATGACAGTTTTGTCGATTTTGACCTCTTAGCGAAAATTGACGCCGTAAGCGGTGAAATCATAGGGCTTAATTTCTATGCGAATCAAATTTGGGAGGCGCGCAAAAATAAAGCGCTGCAACACAAATCTCATTTGCAATGGTTTGTTCTTCGCAACCGCCTTTCAAATTTTGAGGCACGTAATAAACGCAAAGTCGGCGACGCATTGCATTTATTATCAAAGCGATTAGGTTTTGTGATTATTCCTGGCCTATCGGAGCGCGTGATTTACCGCGAATTATTTCCAAACGGCCTGTCCTTACTTGATGTTGAAGATAAAAACTTGGGAATTCAAATGTCCATGAGCCATGTCGCAGCGCGAAATGAATTGCGTGAGATTACATCGGCACTTGGGATTTAGGTTCGCATTTGAAGGAAATTATTACAATTCCTAAGGGAAGTAATACTGGCAATGATTGATAAGGGGACACAGCGGTTCAATTCGCACTTGTGCTTAATAAATTTGTCAGATAAAATCCTTACTGAAGGTTTGCCGCAATACGTATTAAAACTATCATAATCACGATTTAGTTTAACATAATTCGGTTTTACGGATTGTGTTTCCAGTTTTCGAGTTAATTCCACACGGGGTTAGAATTATAGAAGATGAACTCTGTGAATAATATATCGACCGAAAAAGGCAATTTGGGGACTTTTGAAAATTCTGTGGAAAATTCTGACGAAAATAATTATTTGCGCATCTTGATTGGACGGCACGGAAAACCAGCTTTGAGTCGTAAAGTGTGGCTCTCGGCGGAAGGTTATCGCCAATGGTGGCGTGCCTATGACGAGGGTGGACTTGCGCCCAAACAAAAAATCCCCAAAAAACTCACAAATTCAATCACAAGATTTGACAAAATCCTTTCAAGCCCTTTGCCGCGCGCTTTGGAGACTGCGCAGGCTGTGGCGGGTGATAAAGCAATCGAAACCAACGAAATTTTTGTCGAAGCACCTTTACCGCCGCCGCCAATTCCGGCCATTATTAAATTCAAGCCAAAAATCTGGGGTTTTATTGCGCGCTGCACTTGGTATGTCGGCTGCCATTACGGCGAAGAAAGCCATGAAGAGGCCAAGGTTCGTGCTTCCAAAGCCGCCGATTTATTGGACGATACTGCAAAGAAACACACGAATATAGCCGTTTTCGCCCATGGCTGGTTTAATCGCATGATACGTCCATATTTAATTGCCAAAGGCTATGAATGCATTGAAGACGGCGGCGATGGTCATTGGTCATACAGAATATACCAAAAGCGCAAATAATTGCGCTCGGACTATTGCGCTTTCGTATTGCTCTTGGTTGCTTGACGGTTTAATGCATTTTGGGGCAATGGCAGAAACCGTGGGCGCTTAAATGACCGAAAAAGACACAAATTCAATCGAAAATCTTAGTTTTGAAGCCGCATTAAAAGAGCTTGAAACCCTAACTCAAAGCCTTGAAAGCGGGCAGGCGGGCCTTGAGGATTCGATTAAATTGTTTGAGCGTGGTTCTGCATTAAAAGCATATTGCGAACAAAAATTAAAGGCGGCGCAAATGCGGGTCGAACAGATTGTGCAATCGGAAAACGGCATTTCTACTGAAAATTTTGAAGGCAATAATTAATGTCGCAAAATCTGGACATTTTGCTAAATGAAAATGCCGACCGCATAAGTGTCGTGCTAGACGCTTTATTGCCGCGCATTCAAGGTCCCGAATCCGAACTTATGAGTGCGATGCGCTATGCGGTTTTGGGCGGCGGCAAATGTCTTAGATCATTTTTGGTGCGTGAATGCGGCCTATTATTTGATGTTGATGAAAGAAGTCTTTTGCGCGTCGGTGCAGCTATTGAATGCCTTCATTGTTATTCATTGGTGCATGATGATTTACCCGGCATGGATAATGATGATTTAAGGCGCGGACAACCGACAGTGCATAAAGCCTATAATGAAGCTATCGCGATTTTGACTGGCGACGCATTATTGACTTTCGCGTTTGAAATCCTGTCTGACGAGCAAACACATACTGACCCCCATTTACGGATTGCTTTGGTTTCAAAACTTGCACAGGCGGCGGGTGCGCGCGGCATGGTCGGCGGGCAAATGATGGATATGTTCGCCGATAATCTTGGCAATGACATTGCCGCAGTTACGCGTATGCAGCGTTTAAAAACCGGTGGTCTTTTCCATTTTGCGTGTGAAAGCGGCGCGATTTTAGGGCGTGCGAGTAATGAGGCGACACATGCAATTTGCAATTATGCGCATGATTTCGGGCTTTTATTCCAAATCACTGACGATATTCTTGATGCCACAGGTGACGAGAAAACTGTCGGAAAATCAGTGAAAAAAGATGATGGCCACGGAAAAGCCACTTTTGTAAGCCTAATGGGGATTGAAAAGGCACGCGCCCATGCCAAAATCCTCTGTGAACAGGCAAAGGCACATTTAAGAATGTTTGGCGCAAAAGCGCAAAACCTTATTGATTTGGTCGATAAAATAGAAACAAGGCAAAACTGAATGCAACCGACCCCGATTTTGGACAATATTTCCTGCCCCAAAGATATGAAACCGCTTAGCACCAATCAATTAGTGGCATTGGCCGATGAAGTGCGCCATGAAATGATTGATGCGGTTTCGCAAACCGGTGGGCATTTGGGCGCGGGCCTTGGTGTTGTTGAACTGACTGTGGCTTTGCATCATGTCTTTGATACGCCGAAAGACATTCTGATTTGGGACGTTGGGCATCAGGCCTATCCCCATAAAATCCTTACTGGTCGCCGCGATAGAATTCGCACTTTACGCCAAGGCGGCGGCTTATCGGGTTTTACCAAACGCTCGGAAAGCGAATATGACCCTTTCGGCACTGCGCACGCCTCAACCTCTATTTCTGCTGCTTTGGGCTTTTGCGCTTCGCGCGATGCTAAAGGCGACGATAATTATGTTATTGCGGTAATTGGCGACGGTTCGATAACTGCTGGCATGGCATATGAAGCAATGAATAAGGCCGCCGAAACCACCGGGCAATTGATTGTTATCCTAAATGATAATGACATGTCGATTGCACCGCCGGTTGGTTCAATGTCGAATTATTTGGCCAAATTGGTGTCGGGCGGCGGTTATCAAACTATTCGCAAAGTCGGCAAACAAGTCGCGAGTGTTTTTCCAAAGCCAATGCAATCGGCCGCCAAAAAAGCTGAAGAATTTGCGCGTGGCATGGCAACCGGCGGCACGTTATTTGAAGAACTTGGCTTTTATTATGTCGGCCCGATTGATGGCCATGATATGGAAACCCTGCTCGACGTTCTCAAAAATGCCAAAAATATTAAAAATAAACCGGTTCTAATTCATGCCGTCACTCAAAAGGGTAAGGGCTATGCGCCTGCGGAAAATGCCGCCGATAAATATCATGGCGTGCAGAAATTTGATGTAATAACCGGAAAGCAAGCAAAACCTTTGTCCAATGCGCCATCATATACCAAGGTTTTTGGCGAAACCCTTTCCAAACTTGGCTATGAAGATGAGCGTATTATCGGCATTACCGCTGCAATGCCGTCCGGCACTGGCATGGATATTTTTGCGCGTCACCATCCGACAAAGATGTTTGATGTCGGCATTGCAGAACAACACGCCGTCACCTTCGCCGCCGGTATGGCTGCTGATGGAATGAAACCGTTTTGTGCGATTTATTCAACTTTCTTGCAACGTGGCTATGACCAAGTTGTTCATGATGTTGCTTTGCAAAACCTTCCTGTAAGATTTGCAATGGATAGGGCGGGGCTTGTCGGCGCCGATGGCGCAACCCATGCGGGTTCATTTGACATTGGCTTTATGGGTGCTTTACCGAATATGGTTTTGATGGCAGCTGCTGATGAGGCCGAACTTGCTTTAATGACCAAGACCGCACAAATGATCGACGATGCCCCAAGCGCATTCAGGTATCCACGCGGTGATGGCGTTGGTGTTGATATTCCCGAAACGCTAACGCCTTTGGAAATCGGTAAAGGTCGCATTATTCAAGAAGGCACAAAAATCGCCATTCTTTCATTCGGCACACGCCTTGAAGAAGCGAAAATCGCGGCGGCGAAATTGGGTGCTTTGGGTCTTTCCACAACTGTCGCCGATGCACGCTTTGCAAAACCATTGGATACAGATTTAATCGCCCGCCTTGCAAAAAATCACGAGGTTTTGATAACAATCGAAGAAGGCGCAATGGGTGGTTTTGGCGCTTTTGTTCTGCAATATATGGCAAGCGCCGCCCTACTGGATAATGGCATAAAAGTCAGAACTATGCACCTGCCTGACATTTTCCAAGACCATAATAAGCCCGAATTACAATATGAAGAAGCGGGCCTAAATGCGCGCGGCATTGTTGCCACTGCCTTAATGGCGATGGGAATTGATGCGGCGGAAGTTGTGCGAATTAAGAATTAAATCCGCCATTACATGCTCTAATGCATGCAACCCATATAGACGCGCGCTTCTTTGACATAAGCGTCCTTGTAATACTTTTTGGCTTTTTGAAGCACGGATTTTGCCTGTGTTTTATCGCCGGAATATAGAATTACTATATAATAGCCTGGGGCAAATCCTTCTATGGCATTGCTCCATTCAACGCTTACATATGTTTCATTGCCAACGCGACCGCGCGCTACATAACATGGATAATCCCACCCATTTCCCTCTTCACACTCATGTTTAGTCCAAGTTAGGCCGCTTGTGATATGGGGTTTCAAGTCACGCAAATCGAGTTTGTAATTTAGCGCTTTTGCGGCCTTGGTTGCGAATGCTTTGGCGCCAGCATAATCCTTTGTAGATAGTGCAATCACATAATTCTTTTTGACATAAAGATTTTCATCCTGCGCAACAGTCATGACAGGCGAAATTAGGAAGACAAAAAACAAAATTGACAGAAATTTCTTCACGATAAATCCTCACATAGTTTGGAATGACTTACCAAACATTGTTTTTTAAACAAGCGCAAAATTGTCGAATTGATAGGTTTTATGCCCGTCTATCTAAGGCAATTGCAGAGGTATCACGTCTTGGGCCTTCTATTCCCCTTAATGAGGGTGAATATGCTTGTGGGGTTGGCCTTGAAAGTGCGGCTTCCTCGGCAATGGCGCGCACCAATCCTTCGGCAAGGATTTTGCCGCGTTCGATTGCCATTTCGTGTTTTGCGAGTATTTCGCGGAATTTTTTGGTTTCGGCCTTTAATGCCTCTTTTAAATGGGCGTCTGCGGCCTCAAGGATTTGCGGGTTTTGGGCAATGCGTTGTGATTCCATGGCATAGGTCGCGGCAAGGCGCCCTGCCTCATCATTTAATGCCGCCAAGGCTTCCGTATTATTAGTTTCAAATAAATGTGATTGTTCGTCGGCAATTGCCGCAAGGCGTTTGGTCAATAGAACCAATTGATCCAATAAATCACTCGCATTATCCGCAACCAGTGCCATTTATTGCCCCTTTTGTGCCAATTCCTGAATTTTGATAATCTCTGCTTTCACTGCGGCGGCAATGCCAATGCCGCCTGCTGTATTCATTGCATTTGCATATTCGTCATAAAGAAATGGTTTAAAGGCGCGTTCGCCTGCACCGCCACCGAACATTTGGTCCGACATATCATTATCGGTGTCAGCGAATGACAAAAGCTGTGACAATACCATTTTTTCAAATTCTGCCGCGACTTTGTCGGCATTATTTATGCTGCCATGTCCGAGGCTGCCGATGGTTTGCGCAATTATGTTTGGTGAAATATTCATCACATCACCTCGATTTCAGCTTGTAAAGCACCTGCGGCTTTTAGGGCTTGTAGGATTTGGATTAAATCGCGCGGATTGACACCTAAGGAATTAAGGCCTGCAACTAAATCTTTTAATGCCACGCCGCCTTTGACCACAATCAAATCGCCGTCATCTTCTTCCACTTTGACACTTGATTTTGTTCCGGCGACAGTTTCACCTTTGGAAAATGGATTGGGTTGTGACACGAATGGGTCTTCTTGTACCGAAATTGTAAGGTTACCTTGCGCCACTGCAACAGTCGAAACCCGCACATTTTCACCCATAACCACTATGCCTGATGATTCATCAACAACGATTTTTGCGATTGCATCGGGCTGAACATTCAGTTTTTCAACGCGTGTGATTAATGAAACCATATCGCCGGGATAGCCGATTGGTTTTGCCAAAACGATTGTTGAAGGATTATCAACACTTGCAACCATCACACCGACGTTTTCATTTATCGCACCGGCAATACGGCGCGCAGTAGTGAAATCGGGGTTGCGAAGTGCCAAACGAATTTCGGTCATTTTCGCAATATCAAACTGCAATTCACGCTCTACCAAAGCACCTGAAGGAATACGCCCGTTTGTGGTGACGCCGCGCCCGATTGACGAACCCGTTTTACCTGATGCTTCAAACCCGCCAATTGTGATTTGGCCTTGGGCAACGGCATAGACTTGACCGTCTGCGCCCATTAATGGGGTAACAATCAAAGTGCCGCCTGAAAGACTTTTGGCATCACCCATTGCCGAAACCGTAACATCAAGGCGCGAACCTTGTGTCGAAAATGGGGGTAGGGAGGCTGTAACCATAACGGCAGCGACATTTTTGGTCTGTAACGCCTGGTCACGCACATTAACGCCCATGCGCTCCAACATCGCTTCAATGGTCTGTTTGGTGAAAGGCGAATTGCGCAAACCGTCGCCGGTTCCTTGGAGCCCGACAACAATGCCATAGCCAACCAATTGGTTATCCCGCACGCCTTCCACATAGACCAAATCCTTGATACGCGATTGCGCAAATGTCGGGGCAGGGGCGAAAATATGGGCGCAAAAAATCATTAATCCCAAAATGAAGAGATATGCATTTTTTGCCGCAGTTTTATGTTTAGTTTTCATCGATAATTAATATGCACAAAGCGTGCCAAGGTAATTCTAGATAAGTTATTGAATTGATAGGGGAAAAATAATTAGCTGAAGTGGAAAAATTGCCCGATATAGGCAAAAATTTCATAATCAAATAGGCAAAGGTTTTTCAGTTTCTTAAGCAATATTTAACCATAATCCTTCATTTTTGCGCTGTAATTGCCATGAAAATCGAAGCGCCATCATCCACCAGTATAAATGCATTGCACCAAAAAGCGGCAAAAGCCGCTGCGCCTGGGTTTACAATTCCTATGCAGGAGAATGCTAATACTAGTGCGATGACAAGGGCGAATACACCGACCACTATTGCGAACCTTGGTTCATTATTGGCATTACAATCAATCCCGCAGGACGAAGTCGAAAAGCGCAAACGCCAAACACGACGTGCGGAATCAATCCTGGATCAATTGGAAGAATTACGCCTTGCAACTTTGGAAGGCAGGGTTTCGCCCAATCATTTGTTGCAATTGCGCAATGCCATGAAGTCGCGCGAAGAATTAGAAAATGACGCGCCATTGCAGAATCTTCTAAACGATATTGAATTGCGTGCCGAAGTCGAGCTCGCAAAACTCGAACGCGCTGTATAAGCAGATTTTCTTTCACAATTTCGCCAAAAAAACTAATTATTAGCCCCGTAAACACACGTGGAAGCAGAAGAATCTTGCGCAATTCATGTATTATTCAGCATAGGCATGAAATGACATGAATTACAGCATAACAGGTTTGAAATAACTCAGGCCTAAGTTTATAGGGTGCAAAAATAGGTTGGTTTGTGATTCATTTCAAAACAACCAAGGAGGCGAAAGTGAATAGTGCGGTAAACGAACTGGTTAAACCTTCTCAAAAAGTCGATATTCAAAAACTAGCTGATAGTTTGGGAAATTATATCCCCACTGACGACGAGCCGTTTATGAACGACCGCCAATTGCAATTTTTCAGGGTCAAACTCGAAAAATGGAAATCCGATATACTCGCAGAGAGCAGCCAAACAATTTCGCAATTGCAGATTGATTCCATTTCCTTGCCGGATTCGATTGATCGTGCATCGTCGGAAACAGAAAAAAGCATTGAATTGCGAACCCGCGATCGCCAACGCAAATTGATTGCCAAAATTGATGAAGCCTTAAAACGCATCAATGACGGTGAATATGGCTATTGCGAAGAAACCGGCGAACCGATTGCTTTAGGTCGCTTAATCGCGCGCCCAATTGCGACACTTTCGTTAGAAGCACAAGAGCGCCACGAGAGAATGGAAAGAATTCACCGCGACGATTAATTGCGGTAAATAATTCTCAAAAAGGGCATGATTTGTTCACGGGCGTTTTGACGCAATCCCGTGTTACTGCCGCGTCAAAAGTGCTAAATATAAGAACCTTGCAATAACAATGGAGGTTATTATGAAAAAGGCGCTTTTGATTATTATCGGTCTTTCGGTGATTGGTTTTTCATTACAAACTGTGGCTCCTGCAGGCTTAACAGCTAAAGCAGATTCGAAATTAAGCGTCGGCGCGGGCGTGAATTCGTCTTGTGACCCAATTTTGCGGACTTTTAGCGTTCCGTCCGGAAAAACTGCAAGCGATTTCGATATTGACGAATTCAATCAAGGCAATGGTTGCTATACTGGGATGCCCGTTAATGACGGCGGTTTTCAGATTTCATCAGGTGCATGTCCTTCACAGTCAAATGATATTTATTATTATCACAAAAACCCAAATGGCAGCACATCTAAAATGATGCCGCTCGCGAATCTTAATATCCCTGCCGGCACTTATTGTTTGTCTTTCAATGGTGGTCGTAACGGTAACATAAAACTTAGCTATCGACTCGTCCCATAGGTGGGAAATAGTTGTTCGAATCTTTATAAAATTGGTTATTTTTTATTCCATTCGAATATTTCATTAAGGGTTCGTTAACCTTAAGGCCGTAATAAGAATCGTGTCTTTTCTTTTAGACACCCCACCATACCCAACACTTCCAAGCGGGGAACTTTCGGTTCCTCGTTTTTTTTTGGGATTGCATTTGTTTGTGATATTTTTGTGTAACGCACACTTGCCATTTGTTTTTTGATTATCTATCAAGCGCGAACGGTATTCCTCGATAGCTCAGTCGGTAGAGCAAGCGACTGTTAATCGCTGGGTCGCAGGTTCGAGCCCTGCTCGGGGAGCCACTTTATTTGTAAAAACTTTTAATCACCGCAGGACTCAAACCTGCGGTTTTTTGTTGCCCGTCAATTTGCTACGCATTGACGGGGTGGTTCGATCCCTGCTCGGGGAGCCACTTTATTTGTAACAACTTTTAATCACCGCAGGACTCAAACCTGCGGTTTTTTGTTGCCCGACGATAACTGCTTCCCTCGAGGGAAGCTCCCGCGAAGCGGGTGAAGGGTGTCGTGATTTCCTTAGAAATCGCTTGCGTAAGCAAAATTGGCGTGGGCTGAAAGTGAGGTTTGGCTTACGCCAAAGCGATAGTTACACTATCGCCCACCCTTCCGGCGCATTCGCGCCACCCTCCCTTGAGGGAAGGAGTTAAGACCTAACCACTGACCCCCGGAAGAAGGGGCACGAATCTTACATCCATTAATTCTTCTTCTTCAAAAACCCCGTCTTCGCGCAGGCGATAGCGTAATAATTCCTGTACGCTGCCTTGACCGACCGGCGCGACTAAAACGCCGCCGGGCTTCAATTGCTTTAACAATTCGTCAGGCCTTGAAGGGCATGCACAGGTCGAGATAATTGCATCAAACGGCCCCTGTTCGGGCCAGCCAAAAGCACCATCGGCGCATTTTGAAATAATATTCGACAGGCGCAATTGTTCAAATCGCGATTGCGCAACACGCAATAATGGGCGATAGCGTTCGATTGTATAAAGCCTGCGGCATAATTTGGAGAGAATGGCGGATTGATAGCCCGAACCCGTGCCGATTTCCAAAACTTTTTCTTTACCCGTTAATTCAAGGGCGGCGGTCATTGCACCGACAACAAAGGGTTGGGAAATTGTTTGCCCGTATTGAATAGGCAGTGCCTGATTTTCCCAGGCTTTGGTTTTAAACTCATCGCCGACGAAAATTTCGCGCGGTGTGGTTTCCATTACCGAAAGAACCCGCGCATCCGTAATTCCCTGTTGCCGAAGGGCAAGAATTAATTGTGCGCGTTGCTCTTTATTTTGCAATTTATTCCCCCAAAAATAGGAATTCTTTTTTTAATTCGTCAAGAACGCGATTAGCGGTTAAGTCTATATGCAATGGCGTAAT
>JAYRYJ010000015.1:0-38351 GCA_041917055.1 Hyphomonadaceae bacterium | reverse complement strand
CTGTCGGCCTTTCATGGATGACCAAACTTGCGCCTGCGCGCCTTATTTCAACCCTTATGGCGACATGGTTTTTGGCAACCGCCTGGGCGCAATTTGTTGCGGCAAAAATCGCGAAAATGGCCTCTGTAGAGACTGTTGCCGGTCAAGTCCTTGACCCTGAGGCGGCATTGAAAACCTATATTTCGGTTTTTGGGCAATTGGGCTTTTGGACTGTGATTATCGGGATCGTTTTCGCACTATCGTCCCCAATATTAATGAAATTGGCGCAGGGTGAAAAGTGATAATTTAAGTAGGGCTTTACTATTAAAACAGCCAAATTGCTATCAAATGCTATCATTTTTTCGCATAATTGAATGAATTAGCAAACCGAAACAATAATTCTAATAAAGACCTGTTGGATAGTGGACTCTAACTGCTTCCCTTGAGGGAAGCTGGCACCGTAGCGTAGCGTAGGTGACTGAAGGGTGTCGCGATTTCATTAGAAATCGCTTGCGCAAGCAAAATTGGCGTGGGCGGAGAATGAGGTTTGGCTGTCGCCAAAGCGATTTGTGCCAAATCGCCCACCCTTCCGGCGCTAAAGCGCCACCTTCCCTTGGGGGCTAGAATATTCACACATCTCTGGAGAATGGCCTGATTTATGGCGTAATTGACTGAGATTCCTGCAAATTGCCTCCTCATTAACGACAATTACCCTTGAAACATCGCCTTTTGTTTGTTTTTTGTTTTATTTTCTTTTGCCGAAACGTTGTTTCGGGCGCAAAAGACATAGCAATTGTGCGTGTGCGGTTTGGACTTGTAAAGTCCCGCGCTACGCGCGCCTAACGGTGAAGGACTTGACAAGCCCAAACCGCACATTCGTGAAACTCAAAATAATTACTACATTATTTCAAAGTGTTAGATTAAGAGCTGCGCCCGAAAATGAGGGTCAAGGCCAAAGAGCGCAGCGTGCCTTGAGGATCATTTTTGGGCAAACACAATCGAATTTTCTTTTGTGCCAGAAACTCAGTTTCTGCAAAAAGAAAATAAAACAAAAAACAAAAAACGGTTCGACTGACTAAATAATTGTGTGAATCTACTAGCCCTCAAGGGAAGGAGTTGGTACTAAATCAAGCGTCTAACTCTGAATTGGATCCTTGGGCTGATTTCGCGTTCTTTGTATTGATAGGTATCGACCATCCCATCAGCGCGCGAAACTTCGTATTGAGTACGATAACGTTTTACGGTGAAACCATTTGGAACATCGATTTCCAACATGATTTCATAGTTTTTAATATTCTTCCACTCGGCCCAAACGCCCCAATAATTGATTGCCGGCCAAAAATATTGGCTATCCATGCGGTAATCGACATTTCTTTCGCCGCGGAAATAGAAGATTCCGTATTCTTGTTTTTGTTTCTCAAGATTTAAAATCAAATTGGTTTGCAGATTTTGGTCACCATTGGAATAATATTCGCGTTTCAAATTCGTGAAAGGGTCGATAATTTCAGACTTTGTAGTGTTATAATCCACATTGAATTCCAAGCCCTTCATAATATTATTAAGTGGGATTTTGGTTGAAACCCCAAGATAAGTTCGCTTTGCATCGTCAACATTGCCGACGGTCTCACCGACAACAATTCCGTTTTCAACCACCGGAATTAAAGTTATTGCATGGTGAATTTGCGACGTGCCCAATGACAAAGTGAAATTGGTATTCTCGCCCCAAGTTTTTTCAATTTCTAAATCAATATTATCATTGATATTCGGGCGCAAATGGTCGTTTGATGTGGTATTATTGCCTTCTGCCAAAGACGCTTGGAAAGCAAAATCATTGAAATCCAATTGCCCTAATTTGCGCTCAATGCCTGCTTTGATTTTCAAATCGTCATAAGGTTTGTAAGTAAGCGCCAAACGGCCTTTTAGATAAGTAAAACTGCGTTCGCGCTCATTGTCACCGGATTGCTTAATTGTTGACCATTCGGTTCGTAGTTTCGCGTCCAGACTTAATTTTGGCGAAATAGTGTAATTGTCAGCTACAAAAGCCTCAGAACGAATTTCGGATACTATTGTATCGGTATGGGATCCAGCAACTTTGTGGTAATTAACGCCGTCGCCGGTATAAAAATCAGATTGGGAATCTAATTTATTATAACCGGTTTCGCCGCCAAAACTGAATGCATGTTTCGGAAATTTTCGCGAAAAACTCAATTGAGCGACGGCCTCAAAAGATTTTGAATCCGGCGCAAATAGGCCGTAACTGGGCGTAGTATTTGGGAAAATTTGGCCAAAGGAATATTTCCCGTCATCGCTACGGTCTTTGGCCGAAAAATTCAGTTTCGTGTCAAATTTGCCTATGGTTTTTTGCGCACTTGCACCCAGACTGAAAGTTCGGGATGATGAATATTCTATAAATGAATCTTCGCGAATTGGTGCACTTCCATTGGGAAGATAGGCAAAATAATTTCTATCACTATCGAACTTATTGTCATCATAGGAAAAGGAGAAATTGGTTTTGATGTCTTTGATATTTCCATCAATTGTTATGCTTGCTTCATTGCCGCGCGCGTCTTGTAGATCATTATTCGGGCCGTGTTCTATTAAACTGCCATTGCCATCTAATAGATATTCAGACCCGACGCGACGTTCTTTTTGAAAAGTTCCGCTTGAAATGCTAGCGGCATATTTGAAACCTTTGGATTGCCAATTATATTTTCCTGAAATTCTTGGTTTGACTATTTGACCCCACGAATCAATTTCAAATGTGAAATTGCCGCTTGGCTTCGCATCATCATTTCTTATGACATTGACGAGAATTGTATGTTTTCCACCTAAATTGCCAAGACCTGCGCCCTCCAAAACCTCAATATTTTTGACAGATGCAATTGGAATGGCGCTTAGATAGGAATATAAATCTTGGCCTTTGAGGGAAGGGCGCGAACCGTCAATCAGAACATTGCCTTCGGAATCGGCAAGGCCACGAATATCATCACCGTTTTGAATATTGAAACCCGGGATTTTCGAAACCATATCGGCGGCATTGGTCGGATTGAACGGTTTGAAATAATCGGGCGAAAATACCCTGACGCCTGGTTTTGGGTTTTGTACCAATTCAACCACTTCAGTTGTTGTGGAATTTGCCGCAATTGCGAAACCCCCGAACAATGATGCCACACCAAGGCAGGTCGCACCAAGCAAAACATATTTTCCGCGTTGCATTGCAATTGAATTTTTCATTTCCCGATCCCTCTGGGAACTAAAATGCAATAATGCGAATATTTTGCAAGATATAATATTGCAAATGACCAAAAATTAATTGTGACGGAAAGTTAATGTGAAAACATTACATTTTCTTCATGTAAATCAAGCGAATTTTTGGTTTGTCTGTATTTGAGAAATCAAGCGGAGAATAAATATTGCCGTTCTTATCGCTAAATGTTGTTTTATTATTCGAATTAATCGCCGAATTAACTTCTGCGCGAATTGCACCTGATTTGCCATAGTCGAAATTCATAAATACCCCAAGATTGGCGGCCTTTGACATTTTTATGTCGGAATTATTTATTCCGTAATATTGCCATGCGTTTTTTTCGAAACTTGCGCCCCAAATATTTTTGGAATTGCCTAGGTTGGCACTAAAATCCACTTTATAGTTTTGTTTTTTAGTCAGACCATAAAGAGTTTGATTATCAGCAAATGCTTTTGGGCTGTTTTCGCTTTCAAATCTAATATCCGAATTGATTTTCCCATTTGGAATGAATGGCAAAGTCACATCATAATTAGCGCCGATTTTTTGATAATAGGCATTACCAAAATCGCCATTGGCCCAATTTGATGTATTGTCGTCACCGAAAATTTGAATGCTTCTAATTTGATTTTGAATGTTGCGGCTTTCATAAACGAGACGCAGATTGCCGATAGTTCCTAAACTTTTGTCATAATTAAGTTCCAAATTCTGGCTCGATTGCGGGGCAAAATCATTTGCTAGATTGCCACTCATTGGAAAAACAAATCCGACATTATTGCGATAATATTCACCCGGCACCATTTCAAACTTGGCGCTTATTTTTCCGGCTTCAGGGTTTTCATAAGTTGCAATAATTCGCGATGTTAGGGCAAAAATATTGCCTTTTTCATCCATGGCAAATGGCGATTCTATATTATAAAGCGCACCGCCAATTTCACTCGAAAGTGCAAGATTATCGATTAAATCCCAAACTTTGACCATTTTGGCAAAGGCGCGTGATTGCACCAAGCGCACTTCAAGCTCTGCGTTTGATGATTGCGATTGGGTTTCGCTTAAGGCTTTGGTTTCAGCGCCCGCGCTTATGATGGTATTTTCTTTTTCAAATTGCAAAGTGGCGCCATAGGTTTCATAAACCCCGCGTTCGGTGCCATTATCATAAAATTGATCCGAATTTTCGCTTGTTAAGGATGCCATTGATGAAAAACTGGCGATGGTATTATATCCTAAAAAATTCGATTTTAGGGTGGAATTCAAAGCCAGGATTTCTTCTTCACCGGTTTTTTCAAGTGCCGAATCTTGATCACCCGTGCCTATAATTGCGGTTTTTCGCTCAATTCTTGAGGTTTCTTTCTTTTTGAATTTTGCCTCAAGGAAAAAATCTTTGCCAAAAAATTCTTGATTGGCGAAAAGCGAAGTTGCTAATTGTTTGCTATAAGTTTCGCCGAAATTTACCTGTGCATTTTCCAATTTCCCCTGTTCGTCGAAATTGGTCGCGATTTTGGCTTTGTCTGAATATTTCTGTGAATCGAATTCAAGTTTGCTATTAAAAACCGTTCTATTTTCAATTGGTTTGGATTTTTGAACGGGATTTATTGCAACAGTTTTTTCATCGTCGGTCTTAACCGAATAAACTTTTGTAATTAGATTAATGATTTTATTGGTTTTTTCTTGGGTTTTATCGCCTTCACCATCAAAAATTTCGACAAATTTGATTTCATTGGCCTGCGTGTTTTTTAGGATTTCATCGCTTAATTCTTCATCATTTTTGAAAAAGTCGCCATTCCACATTACCAAAGCGGATTCAGCATCGATTTTGTTCAATTCAATAATGATTTGAATCATATCAAATGCATTCATTCCACCTAAAGCCAGAAAATTTGATGGTTCAAACCTTTGCATTCCGTCGGCATGGGTTGGAAGGTTTGTATCAAGGAAATATTTATTGGCTAAGACATCGGTCTCAGCATAGGCCAAATCAGAATGCGCGAAAAACCCCAGCGAAAATGCTATCGCGCTTATTATTCTTAAGATTTTGATTTTTCGCATTTGATTGGTCAAAAAACTACCCGTCGCAAAATCAGATTTTAATCTTCTCGCCGTCATTAGAACTTATTTCGGCAAAAATAAGTCGAAACATTAAAAAAATCACCTGTAATTACCGATAATTCACTGCAAATTCACTTTTTTGACTATTCTTAAGCCTATGAAAATTGATTCTAGAAAATTTTTTGTTGCTTGGTTTTGGGCGTTGGTGCTGTTGACGTCAAACAGCTTAGGCACCATAGCGTTCGCCGAAAACGCCACGCCGCCGGCAAAGGCAGGTTTTTCGCAATTGGCAAAAAAATTAATGCCATCGGTCGTAAGTGTGCGCGTCGCCAACGCCAATTTCAAAAATAAATACGCATTTTTCAAAGACAATAATGCACAAATAAGCACCGGCTCCGGTTTTGCGATCAAAGACAATTATATTGTTACTAATAATCACGTCGTTGAAATGGGTTCGGATTTTGAAATCGTAAACTCAGCGGGAAAAACTTTTAAAGCCAGACTAATCGGGCGCGACGAAGAAACCGATATTGCAATCTTAAAAATTGATTCCAAAGAAATTCTTTCCCCATTATTTTTTGCTGACAGCGATAAAGTTGAAATCGGCGATTGGGCTATAGCCATCGGCAGTCCGTTTGGCCTTGGTAATTCTTTTTCAGTTGGCGTAATTTCGGGTCGCAATCGTGACCTAAAGACCGGGCGTTTTGACAATTTTCTACAAACCGACGCCGCAATAAATCACGGCAATTCGGGCGGGCCATTATTTGACCAATTCGGCAATATAATCGGCGTAAATACCGCCATTGTTAGCGATGATATTGCAGGTGGCAATGTCGGCGTTGGCTTTGCTGTGCCATCAAATATTGTGATGCGCGTCGCCAATGATTTGATTAAGCACGGTTATGTAATTCGCGGCTATGCCGGTTTTAAAGCGCGCCCCGCCAATGCCAATGAGGGTGGGGGCGTTATTATTACCCAAGTCGCACAAGACGGCCCCGCCAAAGTCGCTGGCCTTAGACCAAATGACAGATATTTTCAGGCGGCAGGGATTAACATCAATGACCCACGTCATTTGGCGAATATTATCGCAAACGGCAAAATCGGCTCCATAATTCGCCTTGAAGGTTGGCGCGGCAAACAAAGAATTTTTGCAAATATTAAGATTGGCACACCGCCGTCATTAATGGCAAATAATCCAAGTGGCGAAAACACGGCGCAAAAAGTCGCGGGCCTAAGTCTTAGAATGGCAAATGCCAAAGAAAACATGACGATTGGTGCAAAAAATGCCATCATTATCCAATCGATTGACGAATATTCAAAAGCCTATGGCATTTTTTACAATGGTGATATTATTTTGGATATTGGCGGCATTACACCAAATAGTCCCACTAATGCCAAAGCTTTAATAGAGACCGCAAAGGCCAAAAACCAAGTAGTTTTCGTCAGAATCAAACGCAATAATCGCGAATTGTATAAGATGTTGCGCTAATAAAGCTGCGTGCACCATCATTGCGATTGAGGCTTTCGCAAAATAGGCGAATAGTATAATCCTATTACGATATTGATTTTGGAAAGCGCATGACACAAGATTCAAACGATGGCGGCAAAAAGAATTGGGAATCAATCATTGCCGAAGATGCCGAAGACGATGTGAAAAAACCAAAACGCCGCCGCCGCCGTTTTGGGCAAATCGGCTTTTTGGGCTGGTTAATGGTGTTCTTGACCGCAATCATTGTTATTGGAATTGGCGCTCTTTTATACCAAGTCTGGTCTTTCCAAACCCAATCACGTTCGAAACAATCACTTTCAGAAGGCCTTGTTCCCGTTGTCGGGGACTTTTTGCCAGGAAAACCAAAGAAAAATGACGTTGTTTTCCGCCTTGCCGGCAATAAGCGCAATGGCGAAAAATTATTCCCTGAATTGGTATCTGCTTGGATGCGTGCGCGCGGCTATTCCGGCGTTTCGCAGAGTTTTGAAAAAGAAATTGTCACAATTTCCGGCTCAAAAAATGGAAAAAGGCAACGAGTTGTTATCGCTTTAGGTTCTGCCAAAGGCGGCTTTGATGCGATGATTCAAAACCGTGTCGATGGCGTTATTGCCTCGCGCCAAATTGATGCCTCGGAAGCAGATAGATTGTCGGCCTATGGCGATATGTTTTCCCCCATGAGCGAACGCATTGTCGGTCATGATGTTTCATATATATTCGTAAATCCGTCAAACGCCGTAGATAATATTAATGGTGAGACTTTGGGACGCATACTTTCCGGTGAAATCACTGATTGGAGTGAAATTTCCGATAAAGAAGACGGCGCAATAAATATAAGACTCGAAAATCAAGGTGCAGACCGCGACCTTGGCCAATTGGCAAAACTATTGGGCGATCGCGAAATGATTGAAACTGCGAAAACCTATGACAATCCTGACGATGTTGTCGGTGCGGTCGGACGTGACGGCGATGCAATCGGTTTTGCCCATGCAGGCAGCGGCGCAGGCAATGTCAAAGAAATATCCGTGAATGAAAGAAATGCTGGGATTTTTGCGCCCAATCCATTTAATATCGCAACTGAAAGCTATCCATTTACGGAACGGGTTTATTTATATGTTGGCGGCACTAATGGAAATCAAAACCTTATTGATTTTGCCGATTATGTAGTTTCGCCTGCAGGTCAGGAAATCGTCAAACGTATAGGTCTTGGCGCGCAAATACCTGAAGCATTAGCAATTAAGCCGCCACAGGGCGCACCTTCCGAATATGTCGATTTTTCCAATATTGCGCGTCGCATGAATTTTGATTTTCGTTTTCATCAGGGCACAAATGAACTCGATAATAAAGCTTTTGCTGATTTGAACCGCTTTGCAGCCTATATGCAAAAAGAGGGTATTGATTCCAAACGCGTCGCGCTTTTGGGCTTTGCTGATAATGTCGGCGCTGAACCAACAAATCTTGGCCTTGCGCAATCGCGCGCCGAAATGGTTGCCACAAAATTGGCAGGCTTAGGAATAAATCCGGCAATCATAAAGGCCTATGGCGACAAAATGCCGGTTGGCGCGAATGCGTATGAAGCGGGTCGAATAAAAAATCGCCGCGTTGAGATTTGGGTTTGCCCACCGCCATCGTGTCCGGTGATTAATATTGGCGCGATTTCGGTTCCAAAGGCACCAACTGCTGATGACCAAATTATGCCGTCCGGTGTGCGTTGGGGCCCATCCAAACCTGCACCGGGTGAAGAAGCACCGAAAGGCTAAAAATGGCAATGCTTGAAATCGGTACTAAATATAGTGCGCAACTTGAAATCGGCGTTCAATATACCGTTCCTGGCTGCGGCGATAAATTTCCTGCTTTTGGCGATATGCCGCCGGTTTTCGCGACCGCGATGATGGTTGGTTTTATTGAAGAGACCGCCATAAAATTATTGACTCCATTTTATGAAGAAGGACAAAAATCAGTCGGGACTTTGGTGAATTTCACCCATATCGCCGCCACACCGATTGGATTGCACGTCCGCTGCGAGATTGAAGTATCGGCAATTGAGGGGCGAAAGGTTTCGTTTAATGTCAAATGCTTTGATGATTATGACTTAATCTGCGAAGGCACACACGACCGCGCCTTGATTGATGAAATGAAATTCATGTCGCGGGTTAATACGAAAATTCCAAAATAATGAATCACCCGCTTGCACCGTTTTTACAACCGGCGCGCAGGTTTATTCGTGGGCTGGTTTTGCCTTTGCCGCCCGTTTTACGCGATTTCATTATGTTCGGCCTCAAAATGGCATGGGCGTGCCTGTTTGCAGCAGTGTTTCTGTGCCTTTTAATTATTTCGTCTTTTATTTGGCGCAATGAATGGCAATTCAATCGCTACGATTTTCTTTTTATCAGCGCAATTATTATTCAAACCCTGATGCTACTGACGCGTTTAGAGAGTTTCGAAGAATTGAAAGTCATTTTGCTCTATCATTTTGTTGGCACAATGATGGAGGTTTTCAAGACCCATGTCGGATCATGGCAATATCCCGAGGATGCTTTTTTTAGAATTATGGGTGTGCCTTTATTCACGGGCTTTATGTATGGAACCGTCGGTTCATTTATGGTGCGCGCAATTCGTATTTTTGAAATGGAATTCATCAATTATCCGAAAACTTGGCACACCATCGCGGTTTCAATTGCGATTTATGTCAATTTCTTCAGCCATCATTATTTTTGGGATCTTAGATATTTAATTTTTGCAGCTTTGGGAATTCTATATTTTAGAACCCAAATTAGGTTTCGGCCCTTTGAAAAAATTTATACAATGCCTTTATTAATGGCCGCGATTTTTTCATCTTTTTTCATGTGGGTTGCCGAGAATATTGGAACATTCACAAAAACATGGATTTACCCGCAAATGCAAAATCAATGGCATTTAGTGTCTTTGCAAAAAATGGGTTCGTGGTTTTTACTATTATTTATAAGTTTTACGATGGTTATGGTTGTTTTGCGGCAGAAGCCGGAAAACGCTACTTTTTTGTAAGTGAAAAAGCGATTTCAAATGCATAATAATATACAGTGCATGTCAAGACGAAAAACACAATCAATAGGATCCACTTATTCAAAAATTGAAGCCGCGCGTAAACAACATACAATTTTTCGATAAACCATCGAACTAGCGGAGAAGGTGAAACAAATACAGTCTGGGCAGCCACCATTGATGCCCCTGCAAGTATTGAAGTTAGTATTGGGTTCTTTATTGCATATTCTCCAAGCAGCGCAATTCCATTTCCAAAAGGGATATTTTTGAATTCTTCGATTTGTTTCAAAGTCACAATTATCGCCAGCACGGCAAGAGTAACGGAAGTGACCAATGTCACAATACTTGCGAATTCAGATCGCTTGTCGTTTAATTCTTCAAGCAATACACTTAATGAATTTACAGATTGATCGGCACAATACTCGTTAATTTTTGTCTCACCTTCGTCGCTTTTGGATCCTTGGGCACCTGTGCCGATGATATGGTCTTTTAGGAATATTTTTTCGAAAGTACTTGCATAAGACGAAATCCCGATTGCGTCCCTCAACATTTTGTCATTTCTGTATCTTCGATATGCCACAATCGATCGATGCAAGGAAAATAGCGTCTCCATTTTCCACTCGTTCTCGTGGTCTTCGCTTATTCTGTAAGCTTTGGTAATTGAGTCGGAGCTTGGATTGTGATGATAGTGATGATGGCAAGCATCTTTGATAAAGAAATAAAATTGTTGCGCCACAAACTCCGTAATTTCTTCTTCGGCATCAAAAGTGATGGTGCATTCGCCAGTCCGTTTTATATTTATCTTTGCAGATTTGATTATACCTACCGAATTCTTAGTCCTTGCGAAAAAATCAACCATTGCAGTTGGCGAGCCATAATTACTGTTAATGAAGTCGAAAATATTTTGTTCTACGCTCCCAGTACGTACAAAAAATGCTAATCCATCGAGCTCAGAACGCTTTTGAAGGGAATTTCCTTTGGAAAAGCAAACCATCCCCGTTCTAAACGTCGTGGTTTGTTGAAATAATCTCAAAATCCAATTTGGAAACCAACCATCATTTAGCTTCCTATCCCCAAACATAGCTATAGTTTGAACTTTGCTGGTGTTGTCGGTTATGTTTACTTTTTTGAAACGCTTGACTTGTCGAGTGTTTCCAATTTCGTTAAATGACAAATTTCCAGAAATTACTGGAATCCAACCTTTATAGACTATTTGTTTTTTCATCTTTTTGGTTCAAGCAAGCTCCTGACGGCTTCATCTGAAATTCTAAACTGAGGATGCAAAGTGTCATCTTTCTTATGAAGTTTCAAACCGGCCTGAATCAAAAAATGCTTGTCTCCATTTGGCGAATGGCGAATGTTACCAGATACGCTCCTAACCAAACCACCAAAAACATCGAAATCACTTTTTGCAAGCAGAGACTGTAGCTCCCTATACCCTTGCGATTCAGTAAAAGCGATTCTTACGGTAACATAAGTCAACGCTATTCCTAGCAAGAGAAGGAATGTCAAAATGCCAAAACTAACCGCTACCATCACAGAACCTTCACCAATGCTAAATTGCGAATCACTCAAATTAATTTCAAAACGGTTTAATTCGAGTTAAGATTCAAATCGAGTTAATACAAAAATTCGAAAATTAATTATTTGTTTACCATCGGAATGAAGGAGAGCAGTAGAAAAAAAATTATCCAATGTCAATTGTCACGCCAAACCGCAAAATAGCGCCACACTTTCCAAATTTCCTGAATTAATTCGCGCTTTGGCGCGTGCAGCGACTATTGGTTTTGCCATATAGGCAATGCCAAGTCCTGCGGCTTCTATCATCATTAAATCATTTGCGCCGTCACCGATTGCGATTGCGTCACTCTCATCAATGCCCATTTTCACGCATAAATCATGCAATCTTCCGAGTTTGGCCTCTTTCCCAAGAATTGGCATCACGACTTCGCCGCTTAATTCATCATTTTCATAAATGAATTCATTGGCGTTTTCCTCGTCAAATCCCGCATTTTTAGCGACGCGTGAGGTGAAGAATTTGAAACCGCCTGAAACCAAGGCGCAATAAATGCCTTCATTTTTTAAGCGCGCGATTAATTCTTTTGCGCCTTTATTCAATTGAACTCTTTCGTCAAAACAGGCTTGCAATGCGCTTTTTGAGAGGCCTTTTAACATCGCAACGCGTTTTTTTAATGCGCCTTCGAAATCGATTTCACCGGCCATGGCGCGTTCGGTAATTTCGGCAACTTGGGCTTTGACACCAGCAAAATCAGCTAATTCATCAAGGCACTCGCACGAAATAATTGTCGAATCCATATCCGCAATGAAGAGTTTTTTGGGGGAAGGGGGCAATAGGGAATAATCGAGCCCCATTTCATCAAATTTCTCACAAATCGCGTTTAAGGCGGCATCACCCAAGGAATGCTTAATATGTATTGCTTTATTACGCGCGATTTCGTGAATTGAAATAGATGCATCAAGTTTGCGCACTAAATTCAATGCATTGGCAAGATTTCCTGCGTCATCATGGGAGACTATGACAATATTATTCTGATCCGACATTTTAGCTTTTTCTTATATTGCAGAGCAATGGTCATCCAAAATGAACCGTTCTTGCGTGTCCTTTTGTTTCGCCATCTTTGAGTTTTTTCTTGAGAATACGCCAGTATTATCTGCGAAAAATCTCAAAGCCGCGAACCAAAAATCCTACGCAATAACGATTCATTTTGAACGACCATTGCTCTGGGGCGGTGGCTATTACACACATTTATTGATATAGCCAAGAGCAAATGAGTGATTTTTACTTAATATTTGGCCCTACTGCGTCGGGAAAAACCGCTTTAAGCCTGCGATTGGCTGAAAAAATAGGTGCTGAAATTGTCAATATGGATTCTATGCAGGTCTATGACGGCATTTCCATCATAAGTGCTGCACCTAATCAGGATGAAATGGCGGGAATTACGCACCATTTATTCGGCTTTATCAAACCGTCTCATATTTTTTCGACAGGCGAATATGTTGCTGAAGTTGCACATATTGTTGAGAAAGCGAAGACCAAGGGCAAGCCCCTCGTTTTTGTCGGTGGAACCGGGCTTTATGCACATGCATTGACCCAAGGATTGATTGATATTCCGCCAATTGCCCCCGAAATTCGCCAAAAAGCGCGCGATTTTGTGCAAAATGATATTGGCGTTGCATATGAATATTTGAAAAAAATTGATGGCGCGTCGGCCCTTGCAATCAAACCCAATGATGCCCAAAGAATTGCGCGCGCCATTGAAGTGTTTGAAGCGACCAAAAAGCCATTAAGTGAATGGCAATCAATGCCGCAAACCGCAATTCTTGCCGCTAATAAATGGCGTGGCTTCAAGGTTTTACCGCCACGAGAAATCGTCCATAATAAAATTGCTAAGAGATTTCGTGCCATGATGAAAAACGGCGGTATCGAAGAAGTGGAAAATCTTTGGAAACAAGGATTATCGAGAGAGCTTCCGGCGCTTAAGGCACTGGGTATTCCACATTTATTGGATTATTTTGACGGTGGGATTGATTTAGAATCGGCAATTGAATTAGCAATCATTGCGACCCGCCAATATGCAAAGCGTCAATACACTTGGGCCAATAATCGTGCCAAGGATTGGGAAATCTATGACACGGCGCGCGGTTGGGATTTTTGAGCTGTCATATCGCTAAATCATTGTTACGCATCAGAATCACTTTAATTTAACACTATATTGAAAGGTTTGTTTTAGGCTGAATTTATGGAAACGCGCGCAAATTATATTCTGATTGGGGCTTTTACTGTCCTGTCATTGATAATGGCGGCGATATTTACGGTTTGGATTGCCAATGCCGGCTTAGATAAATCCTATACCGCCTATGACGTGAAATTTCGCGGCCCGGTTCGCGGCCTTGAAATTGGTGGTGAAGTTAAATTTAACGGCATTAATGTCGGCGAAGTTACACACTTAAACCTCGATACCGAAAATTCAGGTTTGGTGGTAGCGCGCATTCGTGTGCTTTCCGAAACGCCTGTGAAAATAGATTCAATCGCGCAATTGGAACCATCGGGCCTAACCGGCTTGAATTATATTCAAATCCTTGCAGGCGGGCCAAATTCGCCAATTCTAAAACGCTTAAAAGACCAACCACGCCCGGTTATTAAAACTCAAGGCGGGCAATTAGACAAATTATTTGCGGGCGGGCAGGGCGTTCTTGACACTTCTATGGAGGCTTTGAGTCGCCTTAAATTATTGCTCGATGATCAAAACCTTGCGAATTTTGCGGCAACTTTGGCAAATACAAAACGCGCCACTGAATTGGCAACCCGTGAAGGGCAATTATTGGACAATGCCAATGAAGCCTCTAAGTCGATTAAAGATGCCGGTGACGAGGTTAAAAAACTCGCGGTTTTGGTTGGCGAAATTGGAAAATCGAGTTCTG
This sequence comes from Hyphomonadaceae bacterium, assembly GCA_041917055.1. Classification (GTDB taxonomy): domain Bacteria; phylum Pseudomonadota; class Alphaproteobacteria; order Caulobacterales; family Aquidulcibacteraceae; genus Pseudaquidulcibacter. Next base: position 24,132 of record JAYRYJ010000015.1, on the reverse strand, counting down.
AAAACATTAATACCACTGCCCAAACCTATAATGAATTAGGCAAGGGTCTGTTAGAAGAAACCAAGGCCATAAGTGGCAAAACTAATTCAATTCTTGCGACTTCGGATGTTTTGGTAAAAGACCTTCATAAATTGACCAATAATACCAATTCAACCATGATAAAAGCGCAATCGACTTTAAAAGATTTTGATGAAACCAATAAATCATTGAATGATGCCACCAAAAGCATCAAAGTCGCCGCCGATGACGTATCAAGTGCGGCGCGCACAGTTGATGTGTTTTTTGCTTCTGGTTCTACCGAAACTTTACCGATTGTGAATGATGCCGCCATGAAAATCCAAGGCGCGAGCCAAAGCCTCGATCAATTATTGAAAGAAGCAAACAAAAGCCCGACCGCGCTTTTAAGCAAGCCTGCTAATAATAAAGTGAAATGGAAGAAATAGAATGCGACGGCGCTTAATAAGTTCAGTTTTATTGGGTTCTGCTTTGGCGCTTAATGGTTGCATTTCGCTTTTACCTAAGCCTGCTAAGCCGCCAATTATTATTCCATTTCGTGCGAATGAACAAATCGCCGTCGTAAATCCGGTCCAGGCAAGCCTTATTTTGCTTCAACCCAATACTGCCCCGACTTTGAATAATGCCGAAGTTCCGGTTATTTTGGCAAATGGTGCTTTGGCCTATATTGATGGTGTTGAACTTGATGCTAATGTTCCTAAGGCCATTCAAAACTTATTTGTTGAGACTTTTGATAAGTCTGGTGCATTCAAAGCGATTTCGCGCGATTATACGGTGCGCGCCGATTATATGCTTATTCTTGATGTCGGACGTTTCGAAGTTAAAGAGCCGAATAGTTTTAATCCCGGCGAGGCACGGGTTGAATTAACTGCGCGTATTGTCGATTATAATTCAAAAAAGCCCATTGTATCAAAGGTGTTTTACGCAACCGCACCTGCATCGAGAGGCGAAGTTTCCGTTCCGGCTTTGGCCTTGGTGAATGCCACACAATCGATTGCGAATGCGGTCTTAAAATGGTCGGTTTCAGAGATTGGCAAAAATCAGGCCGATAATGCGGCATCAGCGAACAAATAAACACGCAAATCATCGCCCTTAACCCGCGAATGCTTAATTGTCTCGCGGCGAGTTTCGACAAATTTCACAAGGTTTGCGCGCAATTCTTTATTTTCAGACATTTGACGGCGTAAAGCAGCAATTTGGCTCGGTAAGGCCATTTTAATTTGATTGCGCGCTTTTTCAAAATCATGAAGATAATTCTGGGCAAAACGGTCAAGCACAACATCGTTAAGCGTATTTTTCAAATTGTGTTCGCGCAGAATTTTTTCCGTTAGATCCTCGCTCTTTTTATCATTTGTATCGTCCAATGATTTCAGAACGTCGCGCCATGTCCAATTATTTGGTGAGAAATTTGCCTGATTATTGCGCGATTTGAAATCACCGAATGGGTTTTCATAATCATGCGTCTCATGAGCTGTATGAGGATTGCGATTTTCGGTTTCCGGTTTGGTGTTGACAGAAATGTTTGGGAAAACCTCTTTCGGCTTTTCTTCGACTTTTGGTTTGGGTTCGGGGTTTGAATCGCCAATTGTGCCGCGCAAATTTAATTCCGGTTTGGGATTGCTTGGCGGCGCTTGTGTATTGACAATCGGGGCGGAACGAACCGGAATGCGCGGTGATAAAACTGAATCAAAAATCGGCTTATGGTCAAAAACTACGGGTGTGACAGTCGGTTTTGGCGGCTCCACTACCGGAATGACATAAGGTTCTTCGGCAATCGGTTCGGGTCTATTTTCAATTGGCTTTTGCTTTGAAATATCAGGTTTAGGTATCGCAATTTCTTCGCTTGGTTCACTATTAATAATTTTGCGCGGATCGGGCAGAACTTCGACTGGTTCTTCCTTCTTTTCGATTTCACGGCGTGGCATTTCCACACCAGGTGAAATCCCCGGAATTGAACCCAATTTACCAACAACATCGCCCAATGCATTATATGACGCGCGTAAGCGTGTTTGGAACGCATCATCAAGGCTTCTCACTTCTTCGGCGGCTTTTGAACCCGCTTGACTTAGGTTTTGCAAAGTCTGCTCAAGGGCAATTTCAATAGCTTTTGCTCGCTCATCGGCCTCTTTTGGCAATTGTGCGAGTTTGTCATTCAAATGATTGATAATGTCTTCAATAGCGCGCGCTTGGTCGATTGATGTATTTGCCAATTCGCTAAATCGCGCCTTAATCCGCGCGCCCGTATCGTCGAGAATGGACGCAGATGCATCAATAAGTTCTTTGGCATTTGAAACGCTTTTCTCGACCAATTTATCGGCATTGGCAGTGATTTCAAAAGTATCTTGACGAATATTTTCAAATTGCGCCGCTGCACGATGCGCCGCATCTTCGGTCAGTACGCGAATGGCATTATTGGTTTGATCAAAACTCTCCACTGCTTCTTTTGCTTTGAGGCGGGCGTTTTCCGCCTCAGCTCTAAGGCCCTGCATGATTTGGTTTGCGCTATCTTCGGCGATTGCGCGAACGTCTTCTATGGTTTTGATGCTTAAAGCACGCGAATTTTGGGTTTCGGTCGTAACTAATTGCGACACTTTTTGCGCAGTTTCGGCGGCATTTTGCGCGGCGGCATGAAGAAACTCAATCGCATTTGAAACCCCGCCAACGGCATCATCAGATCGAACCCGCGCCAAAACCAATAATTCATGGGCGCGCGCCAAAGCCTGTTCACCGCGTAATGAGGCTTCATCAAGGTTTGTAACAACGCCAAGGGTTTTCGCCATTGCTTCTTCTAATTTATTGGCGGCAAGTGCGGCCTGTGAGCTGGCAAAATTTGAACGCTCAACCAATCCTTCGGCGGCTTTATTCAGAATGCCGGCATTGTCATTTATTGATTGGGTTGCAAGTTGGGTGGTGTTCACCGTAGTTTTCGATAATTCGGAAAGCCCGTCAAGAATTGCCGCCAATCGGCTTCTTTCACCCTCAAGGCTTGAAACCAAATTGTCTGCGCCCTCTTTGGCACTGGCAGAAACCGCCACTAATTCGCGTGCCTTTTGGGATATTTTATCGTCAATGCCGCCCAGTTTGATATTGACCATATCAAGTGCGCGTTCCAATCTATCGATTTCATCGCGCACCAAACGCAGGCGCGACATTGAACCGTCTTCAACCCCGTCCGGAACTTCAAGCAATTTTTTAGCGGTAACCGAAAAAATCCGCGCTTCACGCCCGGATCTTACTAATGCCTCACCCAGAAGGCCCATTAATAATGAAAACGCCGCAGGTCCTAAAATGCGCAAAATCATTCCGACTTGGTCAAAAGTCGTTTGGCCCAAAGCCTGTTGATCCATCAAATAGAAAAGCGAACCTGCAACCCAAATTATTGCGGTCAGAAGCGAAGTGAAAAATATATATGATTTTTGTTGTTTTGGCTTTTTGCGGCGCTTTACCAAAACTTCTTCTTCATTAGTTTCAAAACGCAATGATTCATTATTAGTTGGGCTGGTATCTTTATGAACCGCAGGCGGAATCTTTTGCGGATTATCCGCAGATTCTAATTCAAAATCTGAAAAGACTTTGTTTTTTTGTTTTGATGAAGTTTCATCAAATTCGCTCATATCGCTTTTGCGCTCCGTAATTTAAATATCTAAAACTTCATATCTAAGTGAAAAGCAATATAATAAGGCACTTTTGATTCGTTTTTGACAGGAAATTGCATTCATAAAAATATTGATGCCACACGAATGTTTGAAAAGAATCGGGAAAAAGCAACTATAATTAGAAATGCACCAAAAACACCGTGTAAAAACCCAATAAATCGCTGCATAAAGGCGTTTTTGTCGCAGGTTTATTAAAATTAAAGTTAAGTTATTTGCATTAACATTGACAAATTCATCGCGCCAAAAAAAGGGTAGGATAGATGCGTGTTCTTTATGCCGAAGATAATTTGGGCATGCGTAAAATGGTTACGCATTTTCTTGGTATTGCCGGATTTGAAGTAACCATCACTACCGATGGCGATGAAGCTGTGGTCGAAGCGACCAAAGACAATTTCGATGTGATTTTGCTTGATGTCACAATGGAACGATTAGACGGCATCAATGCGGCGCGCATTATCCGTAATTCTGTAAATCCAAATCAAGCCACTAGGATTATCGGCCTGACTGGTCGTTCGGAAGACGAAGAGATTGAAGCGTGTATCGCGGCGGGCATGAATAGGGTTTTGGCAAAGCCGGTCGATTTAGAGGAATTGGCGCGCGCACTAACCGAAGAAATTGAAACTGAAATTAATGCCGCCGAGGCGCATCTAAAAACCGCCAAGCGTATTGCACCAAAAACAATTGATGTTGAAGTATTGGAAAATTATGCGCGCATTGCAGGACGTTCGTCGCTTGAAGGAATTTTGCATGATTTTTCTGACCTTTGGCCGCGAAAAATTGGTGAATTATTTACTGCGGCGACTTTGGACAATGGCGATAATTTCTCTCGTGCCGCTGAAGAATTGAGTGTAATTGCCGCTGGTATTGGCGCGGGCAAAGTTGCGCATCTTTCGTCAAATGCCATGAATTTCACGGGAACCGAAGAAATTCAAAATTGTCTGAATTCAATCGTTGTTGCCTGCAATGAAGTGCAGACAATTATTAATGCGCTTTATGGCGATAGAGAACCAAAACAAATGTCAGTGGCGGCATAGGTCAAATACTCATTAATTAGTGGTTTGAGTTAGTATTTTGGCTATGAAATAGGCCGAAAACTAGAATTTGTGATTTGACCAAACACAATCAATTTAGGTCTTTATGGCAGATCTGCCAATAAAGACCTTCTCAAGCCATTACTCTTCATGACTGAGAACAACAAATTATTGTGACGCCAAATCTAATTCGACGCTAAAAATGCCGCCACAAGCCGCTAATTTATGAGTTCATGGCTTAAAGCCACCACACTATTTTTGCTTATCTTTCACTAATCGGTGTGAAATCGCGTTTTGCCGCACCGGTATAGATTTGACGCGGACGACCGATTTTTTGCGCGGTGTCTTCATTCATCTCATTCCATTGTGAAATCCAACCAACTGTGCGCGCAAGGGCAAACAGAACGGTGAACATTTCGACAGGGAAGCCCATGGCTTTCAGTGTGATGCCCGAATAGAAATCAATATTCGGATATAATTTACGCTCAACAAAATATGGGTCAGACAAAGCAATACGCTCTAACTCAACTGCGACGTCCAAAAGCGGGTCATCAATGCCAACGGCCTGTAAGACTTCGTGGCAGGCTTTCTGCATAACTTTGGCACGCGGGTCATAGTTTTTATAGACACGGTGACCAAAGCCCATAAGGCGCACACCGGAATCTTTGTTTTTCACTTTTTCAATGAAATCGGGAATATTTCTAACGTGCCCGATTTGAGTAAGCATATTCAATGCCGCCTCATTTGCGCCGCCATGGGCAGGGCCCCATAAAGATGCAATCCCTGCTGCGATACATGCAAACGGATTTGCACCCGATGAACCAGCAAGACGAACAGTTGAAGTCGATGCATTCTGTTCATGATCGGCATGAAGAATGAAAATCTTATCCATTGCTTTCGCAAGGACCGGATTTACCTCATATTCCTCAGCAGGGACAGCAAAGCACATACGAAGGAAGTTTGACGCATAATCAAGGCTATTTTGCGGGCTAATGAATGGTTGGCCTATCCAATATTTATAGGCGCGTGCCGCAATTGTCGGAATTTTGGCAATCAAACGGTGTTGCGTGATTGTGCGTTGCATCTCATCTTCGATGTCAAGACTATCGTGATAGAATGCAGACAATGCGCCGGTTGTGCCAACCATAACCGCCATTGGGTGCGCGTCACGGCGATAACCTTCAAAAAAGCGGTCAAACTGCGCATGAAGCATTGTGTGGCGAGTGATTGTATTTGAGAATTTTGAAAATTCGTCTTGCGAAGGCAATGCGCCATTCATAAGCAAATAGCAAACTTCCAAAAAGCTTGATTTTTCGGCCAATTGGTCAATCGGATAACCGCGATGCAACAAAATACCTTCATCGCCGTCAATAAAAGTGATTTGGCTTTCGCAAGATGCAGTTGATGTAAAGCCCGGGTCATAAGTGAACATTCCGGTCTGGGCATATAATTTGCGAATATCAATAACATCGGGACCATGGGTTCCGGAAAAAATCGGCATCTCAATTTTCTTGCCATTTACTTCGAGGGTGGCAATACCATTTGCCTTTACATTAGATTGCATTATTTTTTCCCCTTATTGTGTCTCAAAAATATAATCGAAGGCTTTCAAAAGCATTAATTATTCACGCTTTCAAGTCTTACTAAAGTCTCATTCTTGCCCAAAATATACAATGCGTCCGCCAAATCGGGCGCGAGTTTGCCACCTGTAACCGCGGCGCGAATAATTGGGCCTATTTTTCCCATTCCAACGCCTTTTTGTGCCGCCAAATCAGAAAGCGATTGTTTTATTTTGTCGCTTTGCCAATCATTGACATCTTTAAAGCACTGCAATGACGAATTTATCACATTCAATTCGTCATTCTTAATCAGATTCGCCGCTTTTTCTTCATAATTAATTGGGCTTTTTTGAAGGGCAAATTCAAAAGATTGTGCTAATTCAATGAGAGTTTTTGCACGATGTTTTAGGATTGGAATGCCGCGCTCTAAAACCGCTTTTATATCTTCGCTTTCCGTATTCCCCAAAAACGGAATCGTTAAATCCAATAGTTTCGCGTCATTTTCCAATTTCATAAAATGTGCATTAACTTGGGCAAGTTTTGCGAAATCAAGGCGTGAAGGGCTTTTCCCCAAACCTTCGAGGTCAAAAATCTTTTCGGCCTCATTAAGTTCAACGATATCCAAATCGCCCTTTGCCCAACCGAGGCGAAGGAGGTATGAATTCATGGCCTGAGGCAAATAGCCCATATTGGCATATTCACCGACCGCCAAAGCGCCGTGACGTTTTGATAATTTCTTGCCATCTTCGCCATGAATTAATGGAATATGCGCATAATTCGGCTTTTGCCATTCCATTGCGTCAATTATCGCACTTTGCCGTGCGGCATTGGTTAAATGGTCATCACCACGAATAATATGGGTGACGCCCATGTCAAAATCATCGACAACGACCGCAAGCATATAAGTTGGTGTGCCGTCGGTGCGCAAAAGAACGAAATCATCGATTTGTTTGCCGCGTGTAATTACTTTGCCTTGAACCGCGTCATCAACAATAATTTCTGCATCATCGTCAGGTGCGCGAATGCGAATTACATATGGGGCGTCTTTTTCAATTGTGGCATCACGATAAATCGAACGCAAAGCACCGTGACTTTGCATTGCAGCCTCGCGCGCTTCATTGCTTTCGGCTTCGGTCATATAGCATTTGAAGGCTTTGCCGCGTCTTAACAATTCATGCGCGATTTCGGCATGGCGTTCGGCCCGCGCAGATTGAAAAACGATTTCACCATCATGCCTAAGGCCCAACCAATCAAGCCCGTTAATAATGGCATCAACTGCGGGCGCGGTCGAACGTTCGCGGTCTGTATCTTCAATTCTTAAAAGGAACTTTCCGCCCATGCGACGCGCAAATAAATAATTAAACAAAGCAGTCCGTGCCCCGCCAATATGCAAATATCCGGTGGGGGAGGGGGCAAATCTTGTGACGATCTTATTATCCATAATCGGCGTTTATACTAATATTTTCCGCAATGCGCGCTTTTTTTCAGCCGAATTTGTAATTTGCTGCAATGTCATTATGATTATCAAAGATAGGGACGCGCGCATGCAAAACCTTTTGGTTCAATTGAAGGAAAGCATAAAGCAAAACGCCTTGGATCGGCGTTTTGTTTTATTCGCACCTTTTTTGCTCGCGATAGGGATAATTGTCGGTATTGAGCATTTTTTGGCCTATGATTTTCGCATTATCGGCGCAATTTGCCTTGCGCTTTGTATAGTTAATATTGCGATTTGGCGCGTTTCAATTGTTCGCGACAGTGGCTTTCTCGCGGTTATTGCGACCATTTTTTCGATTTTTGTTTGTTTCGTTTTTGGCGTTTTTTTGATTAATTATAAATCGCAACTCGTGAGCGCGCCGATTATTCCAGCGAAAGGCATTTATTCGCAAATATCCGGTGAGATTAAAAATATCAATCGCACCAATTTTGGAAAATGGCGAGTTTTATTGAAAGCCCATTCGATAAAGGGTTTAAGTGCCATGCAAACGCCCTTTTATATTCGCCTTAATGTCGAAACAATTGACCCACTTTCGACCGGGGCAATATTGACGTGCGATGGCTTTTTGGCACCGCCGTCGGGTCAGATTTTGCCTGATGAATATGATTTTGCAATGAAACTATGGTTTTCTAAAATCGGTACGGTTGGGGCGTGCCAAAATGATCCACTCATAAGCAAAAGTGAAGTCACACGCATTCGGCCTTCCATAATCAATCTTCTAATCCAATGGCGTAATGCCGCCGCCTTTAATATTACTAATGGCGAAATCGGCGGTGGGCGTGGGCTTTTGGCCGCTTTAATGACCGGGAATCGGTCTTATTTATCCCAATCCGAAAATAATGCTTTGCAAGTTTCGGGGCTGGGGCATATTGTTTCCGTTTCCGGCCTTCATGTCGGGCTTTTGGCGGCGATTGTCTTTTTTCCTCTGCGTAAGATTTTGGTTTGCGTGCCCAATTTGGCGCTTTATTCCGATACTCGAAAAATTGCCGCTATTTTCACAATGGCAATATTGGCATTTTACACTTTTTTGACGGGCGCCGAGCCGCCTGCTTTGCGCGCTTTAATCATGGCGGGTGTTGCGTTTTTTGGCCTAATTTTTGACCGACGAGCGATAAGTATGCGCGCTTTGGCGATTTCGGCATTGGTTTTATTGGCAATTATGCCGGAACAGGCAATTGATGCCGGCTTTCAAATGAGTTTTTTTGCAACCATGGCCTTGGTCGCATTATGGGAATGGTTCGACAAAAATCGCGATATGCGCCCAAAAACTTTAATTGAGAAAATTGCTTTTTGGCCGATTGCTGCAGGTCTTACCAGTCTTTGTGCCGGAACTGCAACAATTCCCATGTCGCTTTTTAGTTTTGAAAGCACAAATACTTATGGACTTGTGGCAAACCTTGCAGCTGCACCGATTAGTGATTTTTTGATTGCGCCATTTGCGGCTTTGGGTGCGATTTTTTCGGCATTAGGCTTTGGTGAGATTTTTCTTAATATAGCCGCGTGGGGTAGCGAAATATTGCTTAGAATTGCGGCTTTTTTTGCGTCTTTGCCGCAAGCAAATTTCAATTTGGGGGAGTTTTCACCATTTTGTTTTTTTACGACCAGTTTTGCAATTATTTGGTATTGTATTTTGGTCGGAAAAATGCGCAATTTAGCTATAATTCCTTTGGTTTTAGGTTTCGGTGTTTGGGTCACAAACCCCAAACCTGCACTATATATTTCAGCCTATGGCAAAGCGATTTTGCGACCGCCTTCAAAAGGAAAAGACGCAAAATTGTGTTTTGGCGCAAATGCAGGATATGAGGCGCGGCTTTTGTTAAATGCCGTGAAACTAAGTTCCGAAGAAAAAGCGCGACTTTTGGCAATTGCGGGAAAACGCGCCAACCCATGCGCAATTAATGATGGCGATTTCGAGGTGCATTTCATTGCGCTATCGCCGGAAAACCCGCCGGAAAACCCGAATGCAAAAACTGCGCAAAACAGCCTTTTGTCCATAACATTTGGGGCACAGACATATTCACTAGGAAATAATGCGCCAATTGGTGCGAAAATCTATCGCATAAACAATATGCCGATTTTGAAAATCGGGCGCGAAAGCACCGCACCATGGCGCAAAAATTCCCAATTATCAATCAATAACGACGATAAAGCGAGACAAGAACGCCTTGAACCTTAATTTGGTCAGGCCCAAAAATTCGGGTTTCATAGCGTGGGTTTGCAGCCTCAAGAGCGATTGATTTTCCACGCTTACGAATGCGTTTTAATGTCGCTTCTTCATCTTCAATTAGTGCAACGACAATATCGCCGGTTTCGGCAGTGTCGGTGCGGCGAAGGATTACAATATCACCTTCTAAAATGCCGGCCTCAATCATAGAATCACCGCGCACCTCAAGGGCATAATGCAAAACCGGATTTAAAGCATCGGGTGCAGAAACCGTGCCGATTTCATTTTGAATCGCCGCAATTGGCACACCCGCCGCAATGCGCCCCAAAATCGGGATATTATTATTGGCAGCCATTGGCACATCAGGCCGCGAAGGCGTGCGATTTTCAAAATTGCGATTTTCAAAATTACCATGTGTGACATTATTTGCACTAGGTAATTTGACAACTTCAAGTGCGCGCGCACGGTGCGGTAAACGACGCAAAAACCCGCGTTCTTCAAGGGCCGAAATTAAACGGTGAATACCGGATTTAGAGGCAAGATTAAGCGCATCCTTCATTTCATCAAAAGAAGGCGATACACCATCTTTTTTGAGGCGCGCATCAATGAATAATAATAATTCGTGTTGTTTTGCCGTAAGCATCAAAACCCCCTGTCCAATTTTTCACCTAGTTTTGCAATCATAGGACTGATTCCTCAACGAAACGTGAACCTATGGGGAACGTTCTATCTATGTTCTTTGAATTTGTAAAGAGGGAAAATGTTCACTAGCAAAGATTCAAAAAATTAACTCTTCCCCTATTGAATAGGGGAAGTGGCGCGCTGTAGCGCAGCGGAAGCGTGTCGATGGGGTGAAGACGGTCGGGCTATTTGCGATGTTTGTCGGTTCTTCTACCGCTTCACCCCATCCCCCCTGCGGGGTACTTCCCCTATCGCAATAGGGGAAGAGTTATAGTGGTGCACGAATATCAAAGCCCTTTCTGCAAATAATCTTTCACTATTTTTGCGATTTTTAACAATTTGGTTTATGCGAAAGCCATGAAAGTAAGATTTGCCCCTTCGCCGACCGGAAAACTTCACGTTGGCAATATTCGCGTCGCATTGATGAATTATATGTTCGCCAAAAAAAATGGCGGAAAATTCCTTTTGCGCATTGATGACACCGATTTTGTGCGCTCTACCAAAGAGTTTGAAAACGGTATTATGGCCGATTTACAATGGCTTGGTATCAATTGGGACGAATTGGAATATCAATCTAAACGCTTTGCAGTTTATGATAAAGCGCGCGATGATCTAATCGCCAAAGGGCTTTTATACGCCTGTTATGAAACAGCGACCGAGCTTGATGTTAAGCGCAAAATCCTAACCACAATGGGAAAGCCGCCGATTTATGATCGCGGCGCATTAAAATTAACCGAAGACGAGAAAAAAGCGTTTGAGGCCGAAGGGCGCAAACCGCATTATCGTTTCAAACTTTCGGGCAATCGCGTGGTTTGGAATGATTTGGTGCGTGGCACACAAACCGTTGATACGGCGTCAATGTCCGACCCCGTGCTTATTCGTGAAGATGGCGCATATTTATATACTTTGCCAAGTGTGGTTGATGACGTCGATTTGGGAATTACCCATGTCATTCGCGGTGAGGATCATGTAACCAATACCGGCGCGCAAATTGAGATTTTTGAAGCACTAAGCGGCACGCGCCCCGAATTCGGGCATTTCCCGCTTTTAGTTGGCAAGGACGGGGAGGGGCTTTCAAAGCGCCTTGGCTCTTTATCAATTGAATCCATGCGTGAAGACGGTATTGCGCCAATGGCGATATTGTCATTATTGGCAAAAATCGGCACTTCCGATGCGGTTGAGGCCAAGAAATCAATCCCTGAATTAATCGAAACTTTCGGGTTTGAAAAAATTGGTCGTGCGCCTGCGCGCTTTTCACCTGATGATGTCGCGCGCCTTAATTCCCAATTGCTTCATGTAAGCGAATATGAAGAAGTCAAAGCGCAATTATTGGAATTGGCGTGTGATGATGGCGCGGATTTTTGGAATGTCATACGTGGAAATCTTTCCCAATTATCAGATGTCAAAATCTGGCACGATGTGGCCTTTGGCGAAATTACGCCGATTATTGAAAACCGCGAATTTATCAATACCGCCGCCTCTTGCCTTGAAATCGGCGAATATAATTCCGAAAGTTGGGGAATATTCACCGCCGCCGTCAAAGAAAAGACCGGCGCAAAAGGCAAAGAATTATTCATGCCATTACGCCTTGCTTTAACCGGTCAAACCCATGGGCCGGATATGGCGGCAATGTTTGCGATTATTGGTGCGGAAAAGGCCAAAAAGCGAATGGCTTAATGCTCATTCGCTTTCCAAAGCATGTCTTCCATATTAGGAATGACTTCTTCGGCGGTATCGACAACGCGATATGAATCCTTGAAATTTTCCGGAACAAGTCCTTTTTCAAGAATTTTTTCCATCATATCAATTAATGGCTGCCAAAATTCTTTGTCGATAAAAACAATCGGCTTTTTGTGAAGTTCAAGACGGTGCCAAGAAAGGGTTTCAATAACTTCTTCAAGCGTGCCAATGCCGCCCGGCAAAACCGCAAATGCGTCCGATTCGGCAAATAAAAGCCATTTGCGTTCATGCATTGTGTCAACCATAATGGTTTCGATTTCGGGGTGCGGCAATTCCCATTTGGTTAGGAAATGCGGCATTACGCCCAAAACCTTTCCGCCACTTTCAAACGCCGCACGGCTTGATGCGCCCATAAGGCCGACATTTCCGCCGCCATAAACCAAACGCCGACCAGAACCAGCAATCAATTTGCCAAGGTTTTCAGCAAGGTCAAAATATTTCTTCTCTGCTTTATTAGAGGCAGAGCAATACACACAAATAGAATTGATTTTCATTATTCCTCACATTTTTATTTTTGTTTTGTGAAATACGGTTACACCATGATGACAAAATCATAATGCGAACAAGTTAATATAGGATTGTTTGACGAAAATGCAAATTGACCGATTTTCGATCAAGATATATCACCTTATTCGGACATAAATTGGAGTTTTCATAGCAAGGCGGATACCAAACGCGACTAATAAACCCTAATTAGCGCCAATCTTATTTTCAAAAACGTTTTTAACCATAAGGCTTGGGTCAAGTTGGCGGCCTTTCCAGCGCATTCGCCAGCATAGATGTGGGCCATTTGCGCGGCCTTCTTTACCGACTTCACCGATTTTTTGGCCTTGTAACAAAACATCACCCGGGCGCACCACGATTTTTGATAAATGGAGGTAATTGGTTATCAAGCCCTGCCCATGGTCAATACTAATCATGCCGCCTTCAAAATGCATTCCGGATTGCGCCAAAACAACGCGACCGGTTGCGGGAGCATAAACATTCGTGCCTTCAGCAGCACCCAAATCAATGCCATAATGCGGACGTTGCAAATTCCCATTTAGGCTTCTTTGCGCACCCCACGGCGATGTCACGCGTACGGATTGCAAGGGCCAAATAAAGGGTTGCAGAAAGCCTTTCGGGTCTTCGGAAAGTGACGAAAATGCTTTCTGTTTTAAAGCGGAATCGCGTTCGATTGTCGCCTGTGCCTCAGGCGGTGGGTTAATTGTTGCGGGTGGCAGGCCATTCACTTCCGAAACTTTATAATCACGCTTTTCGGGGTTGAAAATTTTAGAAACACTGTGACCATCGGGCGTTGTCACTACCAAAGTCACGGTTTTTGGCGCGTCGCGGTCAAAACCAAAAACGAAATCACCATCCTTGTCCGCAGCAGTTGCAATGCCACCGGCATCAATTTTGGAAAATGGAACGGTTTTCCCAACAATCGTTCCCGATTGCATTGCAAAACCATAAATTTCGAGCGGAACGATAAATTGTTTAACTTCGGCCTCATTGCCAACTGAATGAGCGATTGCACCGTCGCAAGAATTTAGGAAAACGGGCGCGGTCAATACGGCGGCCAATACGCAATACTTCTTCGCGCGCGAACCATTGCCGCGCTTTGAAAACGTGTTTTTTTCTTTGCGTATTGTCAATTTTCCACTCAAAAAATACCAAAATTGCGAAAATTGGTTAAGTCTTGGTGTATAAACTCGAAATATTAAAGTTTTGCAAGCCAAAACCCCGTTTAATTGAATAAATCGCTCTGCTTTGTGCTGTCCTTGAGCGGTTTGGCATAAAAATCGCCATTGTTTAGGCGAATTTTTATTTCTTGTGTCGAAATTGCAGCCTCTTTTTCTTTGATAATATTGCCTTTTTCATCAAAGACAATTGCGAAACCACGTTCGAGTGTGCGTTCATAACTCAAGGAAGACAAAAGCCGCCCAAGGCTTTCAATTTTCAATTCATATTTGTGCAAGCCATTCGAAATTGCGCTTTGCAATGCGGCAAATTTCGATTGCAAAAGGGCGCTATTTTGCAAATTTGCGGCCTTTTCTTTATCTAATTTATTCTTAAAGGCGCTTTCAAGGCGTTTTGAAAGCGCGGCAAGTTTTTGCATATTCAATTCTATACCGGAATTAAGGAGTTTCGCACCGAATTTGGCTTTAATACGTTCCAAACCCAATTGCGAATTTTTGAGCCTATTTCCTAAAGCGGGGGCAAGGCGCAAATCAATCAAATCCATTCTTTGCCTTTGCAAAGACAAAAGGTTTTGCGGTTTTGGCAATTTCGCGCCATTTATCGCCAGACGCGAATTTTCTACACGCCCAATAATCGCCGAATTTAGGCGTAAATCAATATTTGCGACGCGGGCCAATAATTCAGAACGCACGGGAACCGCCATTTCCGCGGCACCCGTCGGTGTCGGGGCACGTAAATCGGCGGCATAATCAATCAAAGTCGTATCGGTTTCGTGCCCGATTGCCGAAATTATGGGAATGTCAGACGCCGCAACTGCGCGCACCACAATTTCCTCATTAAAGGCCCATAAATCCTCAATCGAACCACCGCCACGCGCAACAATTATTACATCGGGGCGCGGCACGATTTTACCGTCAATTGCATTGAAACCTTTTATTGCCTCAACCACTTGTCCCGCCGCTTTGTCGCCTTGCACCAAAACCCGCCATAATAGGACATGGCGCGGGAAACGGTCAGTTAAACGGTGCAAAATATCGCGAATTACTGCCCCTGTCGGCGAAGTAATAATACCGATGGTTTGCGGCAAAAATGGAATTGGCTTTTTGCGCGCGGCATCAAAAAGCCCTTCTGCAGCAAGGCGCTTTTTAGTTTCCTCTAGCTTTGCCAGAATTGCGCCAATTCCTGCTGGTTCAAGGCGTTCGATTATTAATTGATATTTTGATTGGCCCGCAAAAGTGGTTATGCGCCCAGTGGCGATAATTTCCATGCCTTCTTTAGGCTGAGTATTAAGATTGCGCGCCGTCCCTGACCAAATAATTGCCGATAAAACCGCGCTATCGTCCTTTAAATCAAGATAGACATGCCCCGATTTTGCCACCGTAATGCGCGAACATTCCGCGCGCACCCGAACATGCGAAAACCCACCCTCAAGCGCACGCTTAATTGCGCCAGAAAGTTCAGAAACCGAAAATTCGGGGGTGTTTCCTTTTGGTGTGGTGTCGTTCAAAATTACCATAAGCAATAATAATGCGGGTTTGGCAGCGGTTGCAAGTACAGCTAACCAAGACTAAGCTAAATATAATTTTCCTATTTGCCATTCTATGCGCGCAATTTCAGTACAAAAGAACGTATATTCTTCAGTGGACATATCTCGTCCATGACACAATGCAAGGCGACAAGGTTCTAAACGATTAAAGGACTCTCGAATATTTTCGATACGGTGGAAAAATGCGGCGAATGCGGGAAAGTTTTTGCGATTGGTGATTATCCTTGAATAATCGGTAAAGTCCGCAAAATCGATTAGTCTGAAATTCGAAGCGTTTCCTTTTCTATGTTTTTCCAATTTTTCAGTCCAAGAATCCCTCATTTGAGGGGGTAGATTTGAACTAACCCAATTTGTGCCAAATTCGGATGTCATTCTAGACTCGATGAAATTTCTTACCTTGAACTCAAAGTCGTCTAATTTTTTTCTCGCAATTTCTCTTTCGTTTAGTTGCGAAGGGAGTATCAAGTTTGAGGTTTCAGTGAGTCTTGAATTTTCAATGGACACCAATTCAAATTTGATTCCAACAATATCCAGTATGCCGCCCACAACTATTGAGGAGGAACGGGAGATTTCAGGACTGAAGCCTCGTTCCAGATATATGGATGGACAATTGGAATCGGACTTCGGTTGGTTGGTAGAATTTTCTTCACCTCGCCAATCGCCCAATTCGGTTCTAAGAATAGAAGCTGCATCAGCTTCGAAAGAATTTGTTAGTCGAATGAGGTTTGCGATATTCCCGAGTTCTCGAAAAACTTGAAGTTTTGCAAAAGAAGTGACCTGAACGTTTTCTAAGCTAGTTGCTGCCAGAAATGTCATTTTTGAAAGAGATTTCTGCTGGCTAGCGATTTGCTCAAGTAAAATTCTTGAGCCTGTAAGCTCTGGAATTTGTAGATTGAGAAATTTTTCCTCTGTGGACGGCGGCCTCAAAATCTCAGCCAAATGGAAGTGGGAGCGCATGGCTTCTGCAATAGCGTTCGGCCTGATAAACTCCATCATTTGTCTGTGGTGGCTCAGTGCTTCCGCAATAGCGTTCGGCCTGATAAACTCCATCATTTTTCTGTGGTGGCTAAGTGCTTCCGCAATAGCGTTTGGCCTAATAAACTCTATCATTTGTCTGTGGTGGCTAAGTGCTTCCGCAATAGCATTCGGCCTCATAAACTCTAACATTTGTCTGTGGTGGCTCAATGCTTCCGCAACCGCGTTCGGCCTTATAGAAGCGACTAAATCTTGATAAGGTGTCGCCGCATCTTTGAGAGATCCTTTCAAAGTGAGTTTATCATTTTCTAAACTATTACCAGAAGGATCGTCTGTTTCAATCATAGCGCTAACCATCAATTCTAAAATAGTTTCTTATGCCAAACTCAACACCAGGTTTCAATTCAGTTTGATATTGGCAAGTATTTAAAGTGGAAGTCGCCGCAAATGGTGTTTATTGTGACCTCTAAGAAGATTTTCCTCTAACCCGAAAAATCAAAGGCTTTCTACCCTCCTACATGGGGAGGGCAGAAAAATTAATTACTGCCTCAACAAAACCTCAGCAATCTGCACCGCATTTAATGCCGCGCCTTTGCGGAGATTGTCATTCGATAGGAAAAGCACAAGGCCATTTTCGACGCTTGGGTCTTTGCGAATGCGACCGACGAAGACAGGGTCTTTGCCCGTGGCGTCAAGTGGGTTTGGAACATCGACCAATTGAACGCCTTCGGCATTTGCCAAAATTTCTGTGGCCTTTTGTGCACTGATGTCATTTTCAAATTCGGCATTGATTGACAATGAATGCCCGCTAAAAACCGGAACGCGAACACAAGTGCCGCATACCGGCAAATTAGGAATTTCCAAAATCCTGCGGCTTTCATTTCGCAATTTGGTTTCTTCTTCGGTAAAGCCATCATCACCTAAAACATAATTCAAAGGCACGACATTAAAGGCAATCGGAACCGCCCATTTTTGCACATTAGGAAATTCCAAAGCTGCACCATCACGTGCAAGCCTGGCGCAATCTTGGGAAGTGGCGTGAATCTGGGTTTCGAGTTCATTACAGCCCGCAACACCCCCGCCCGAAACCGCTTGATAAGTGCTTACGACCAATCGTTTTAAGCCTGCAAAGGCATGAAGTGGTTTAAGAACCGGCATTGCCGCCATTGTGGTGCAATTTGGATTGGCAATAATTCCCTTTGGAATATTGCGCAAAGTGTGTGGATTAACTTCGGCAACCACCAAAGGGACATCAGTATCATCGCGCCATGCAGATGAATTATCAATAACAATCGCCCCCGCTGCTGCAACTTTGGGCGCAAGTTCTTTTGAGGTTGAGCCACCCGCTGAAAAGAATACAATATCTAAGCCCGCAAAATCCGCTGTCGCAGCATCTTCGACCACAATATCCTTATCGCCGCATTTTACAGCATTGCCTGCAGAACGTGCGGAAGCAAAAAGGCGCAATTGATTGAAAGGGAAATTGCGTTCAAACAAAATTTCGCGCATCATTTCGCCGACAAGACCTGTTGCGCCGACAATTCCGATATTTGGTGGATTATTCATGTTTTTCTCCATTTAGGCCGACAGCGGGGCATAAAAAAACCCCGCCTTGGCGGGGTTTGTTTCGAGATGACCTTCAAAAATTAAGCAGCCATACCAACAAACCCCGCATTGCAGGCTTTTTTGGTAATCTTCTTAATCATCGAAATAGTCATTGCGTGGCGAAATAGAGGGGTGACCAGCCAATGTCAATTCAGACCATGGCCTTAATTACAGACCAGGGTCAAAACTCGCAATATCCATGTCAAAAACTTGGTCCATGGTTTTTGCACAGCAATCTTTCATTGAACAACCAACGGTTTTTGCAGGAATGCCCGCAACTGTGCAACCGGGATTAACAGGTTTAAGCACCAATGAACCCGCCGCGACACGCGCGTTTTCGCCCACTTCGATATTGCCAAGAACCTTTGCACCCGCGCCGATTAATACCCCATCGCGAATTTTGGGGTGGCGATCGCCGCCCTGTTTGCCGGTGCCGCCCAAAGTGACATTGTGAAGAATAGAAACATTATTGCCAACGCGTGCGGTTTCGCCAATCACTATTCCGGTTGCATGGTCAATAAATACCCCATGCCCGATAATAGCAGCTGGGTGGATATCAACTTGAAACAATTCACTAATGCGGCTTTGCAGGTGGAATGCCAATAATTTGCGGTTATTTTTCCAAAGGAAATGTGCAACACGATAGGCCTGCAATGCCTGATAGCCTTTGAAATAAAGGAATGGTTGCAAATAAGAGATGCAGGCGGGGTCACGGTCCATAACCGCCTCAATATCAATTTCAGCGCGTTCGACCAGTTTGGGGTCATTGCGATAGGCTTCCGCGCAAATTTCGCGTAATTGTAATGCATTAAAATCTGCACCGCCCAATTTTTGCGATAATTGATAGGCCAAAGCCTGTGACAAATCCTTATGGTTCAAAATCGTGGCGTGCAAAAGGCTCGCGATGCTTGGCTCTTGAACAGATGCCTCAATTGCGGCGGCGCGCAATTTTTCCCAGACACTGCTGGGATTGACGATTTTGAGATTTGAACTTGCGATATTATTCATGGTTTCAATAAAATAGGCATGGTTTCAATAAATGCAAGCATAATGATAAAAACCACTTTGCTTCTTTATAAATTGGCATGAATCTTTTATATTAGAAATATGGAAAATAAATTAAATTTGCCGCATGAAAATGATGTTTTGCCAATACCGTCTAATTCGGATTTGCGCTCGGTCTTACTTAATCGCCGTTCGAATAAAATTGTGGAATTTGATGCCGATTTGGGGCCAAGTGACGATGAATTTGAGGCGATATTATCGCTCGCGATTCGCGTTCCCGACCATGGCAAAATTGCGCCATGGCGTTTAATTTCTCTGCGCGGCGATAAACGTGCCGAACTTGGTAAAAAAGCCGCCGAAATCCTAAAATCGCAAAAGCCCGATATTGATATGGATCATTTTAATGTCGAAAAAGCACGTTTTTTGCGCGCCCATTCGGTGGTATTTGTGGTTTCAAGCCCAATTCCGCACCCAAAAGTCCCGCAATGGGAACAGGAAATGTCGGGCGGGGCATTGGCTTATAATCTGATTTTGGCGTCAAATTCTTATGGTTATGCGGCGACATGGTTGAGCGAATGGGTTAGCTATGATGCCGAATTTGCGAAAACCCTTGGCCTGAAAGAAAATGAGAAATTGGTTGGCGTCGTCTTTATCGGTAAAGCCAAAAATGCCCCGATTGAGCGTGATAGAAAGCAATTATCATCCGTTCACACCGCGTGGTGATAAGTGAAAGAGTTTTTCAATTTTCTTCCACCGCACTGCATTGTCACTGACAATGAAATAATCGCGCCACATTTGCGCGAATGGCGCGATCGGTATTTTGGTTCGTCACCCTTAATGCTTGTCCCCGAAAATAGTGGGCAAATTCAAGAAATTATGCGCATTGCCAATGCCAATAATATCAAAATCGTGACCCAAGGCGGCAATACCGGCCTTGTGGGCGCACAAATCCCAATGGGGGAGGTTTTATTAAGCACCAAGAGGCTCAATCGGGTCATTGAAATAAACCCTGATGATGATTGTATTATTGTCGAAAGTGGGGCGACCCTTGATATGGTGGTGGTGGCGGCGAATGAAGCGGGGAAAATGTTCCCATTGAAACTTGCATCATCGGCATCGGCAACCATTGGCGGTCTTATTTCGACTAATGCCGGCGGGGTTCATGTTCGTAAATATGGCATGATGCGCAATCTTATTATGGGCCTTGAGGCAGTTTTGCCGAATGGCGAAATATACAGCGAATTGAAGCCTCTGCGCAAAGACAATACCGGTTATGATTTAAAACAATTATTCATTGGTGCCGAAGGTAGCCTTGGGATAATTACCAAAGCCTGTTTGAAACTTGTTGCTTTGCCGAAATCACAGACCGTCGCCATGATAGCACTTTCGAAAATCGAAAATGCGATTAAGGCTTTGCATGAGATTGAAGCGAATTGCAATTTTTTGAGTGCGTTTGAAATTATCAATGCCGCCGCACTCAAAATTGGCATAAAAAACCTGCCAAATGCCAAAAACCCTTTTTCAAACGAATATCCCTATATTGCCCTGCTTGAATTTACGTCCCAAGAAACTGAAATTTCTGAGAAAATCGAAAGTGTTTTGGGCACTTTATTGGAAAATGAAATTATCGAGGATTGCGTAATAGCGCAGTCAACACATCAGGCCGATAGTTTTTGGAATCTGCGTGAAGGCATGAGCGCTGCGCAAAAGCCGGAAGGCAAAGCGGCAAAACATGACATAAGTGTGCCGATTTCCAAAATTCCCGAGTTTTTTAGACACGCCGAAATTGCCGCAAATGAAGTCTGCCCCAATATTCGAATTCACGCTTTCGGGCATATTTCAGATGGAAATATTCATTATGATGTCGCACGACCGATTGATATGAATGATTTAGAGTTTCAAGAGTTTGTGCCAAAAATAAATAATGCAATCAATGTATTGGCGATAAATCTTAATGGTTCAATTTCGGCGGAACACGGAATTGGCATTGCGCGAAAATCCGAATTTTTGGCGCACGAGCCACGGGCGCATTTAAACCTAATGCGCGCCATAAAATCCTCAATCGACCCAAATCAAATCCTAAATCCAAGATCCGCGTTTTGAGCTAATAATTCTAGCGTCCAAATTTCTCACAAAACCACTAAGTTTCCGCTTGCGCCAAGATTAAACTAAATTAATAATCGCAGAATGCGCAATATTCATCGTTTCGTCACAATTGCTTTTGCCGCATTTGCCATTTCGTCAAATGCCCATGCAAGTGATTTGACGCCATTTCAATTGGTCGAACCGACAAAACCGCCCGAAAACGAAATTCTTTTAGAATTGAAAGGGCAATTCAAACAATCAGGCGCAATAATCGGCAAAACCATTCCATTTTCACAAATCGAATATATGGAAGCGAAATTTAACGCCAATGCCGAGGGTGATTTTATTATTGGTTTTGACCGCGATGAAAAATCACCCGCAATCATAAAAATCACAACTCCCGACGGTCGAGTTTTGGAAAAAACTTTTGAAATCAAAACCCGCAATTATAAAGTGACAGAGGTTTACGGCCTGCCTGCGAACAAAGTGACCCCGCCAAAATCTGTTGAAAAACGAATCGCCGATGAAAAAATCATAAAAAATGCGGCTTGGGCGTCTTTGGACGAAATTTCGCGCGGATTTTTGGAAGTTTTTCGCTATCCATTGGCAAATGTTCGCACAACTTCAAGCTGGGGCGCTGTCAGAAGTCTTAACGGAACCAAAGGGCAACCGCATTATGGCGTCGATTATGGCGCAAAAGTCGGGACACCGGTTTTCGCCCCCGCCGAAGGCAAAATTGTCATAGCTAAATTAGGATTTTATATAGAGGGTGGATTAGTCGGTATTGACCATGGCCAAGGCCTTATAAGCTATTATATGCATTTATCCAAAGTATCGGTCGCGAAAGGAAAACGCGTCAAAAAAGGCCAAAAAATCGGCGAAGTCGGTGCAACCGGACGTGCCAATGGCCCACATTTGCATTGGTCCTTGCGTTGGCACAATCGCCAATTAGACCCGCAATTAATGACAAAACCAATGCCGAATATTGATTTGAACCCTGTCGAGCCAGAAGTGCAAAGTGAGAAAGCGCCGGAACCTATACTAGAATCGCCTAAATAATTCCTGCATCGCGCCAGGCCTGTTTGGGCCAACGCCTGTGAACCCAAAACCATTGTTCGGGGGCTTCTTTGATCTTGTTTTCCAAGAATTGATTAATTGTATCGACACCTGATTGCACAATTTCTTCAATAGGTTTGGCAAAATCAAGCATGATTGGTTCTTGTAATTCGGTTATGAAATTCGCGCCTTGTGTGCGCTTCAAACTCATGGTTTGTATCGGGATTTTGAAACGATGGGCGAGGCGAACGGCGGCATCATTGGTCATGCAATTATGCCCAAACAAAGGTGAGGACACGCCCGTATCATATTTTTGGTCGTTCATCATGGCGATAGACCCACCTTTTGCAAGGATGCGCATCAAGCGCATTCCTCCTTCACGCCCTTTTGGTGCGAAAAGCGTTACGCCATAGGCGGCGCGTGCCGCGCGGACGGCCTCATCAATTTTTTTATTATTAAGCGCGCGATAAGTGACTTCGCAATTCACGCCCCTTTGCACAATGACGGCGGGCATTATTTCCCAATTTGCAAAATGCCCCGATGCGAAAACCGCGCCTTTACCATTTTCTAAATAGCGGTCAAGGATTTCAAGACCCTTGACCTCAACCCGCGAGTTTTCGGTGAAATAGCCAAGTTTTCCAAGATGTGGCATTTCCCCTGCAATTCGACCCAAATTATCCCACATTGCGTCAAGAATTTCCTTGATTTCTGCATCTGAAAAATTGGGAAACGCAAGGTGAAGATTGTTTTTCGCGGTTTTATGCGCGCCTGTTAAAGGCCCAAATCTACGCGTGAAATTCGCGCATTGTTGGGAGGCTTTGTCCAAATCCATTTTGGAAAAATTATTCCAATATGAATTAAAGGCGAGAATTTCGATTCCTTGGAATATTTTGGTGAAAAAATTTTCTTTCATTTTCTAATACTATTTCAATTTGATGGATTTTTGAAGTGTCGCCAAAAACCCGTTTTCGTCTTCAAATGTGATTTCAATTTCCAAGACTTCGATATTTTTACGCAAATCTTTATCAATTCGCACGAAATCTTTTTCAGTTGTGATTAATTTTGCGCCCTCACTATCGGCGCGCCCGATTAAATCCTTAATTTCTTGATTGCTGAAGAAATGATGATCGGGGAAGGGGATAAGGTCGATGGGTTTGGCACCGATTTCGACCAAACTATCAAGAAACTTTTCCGGCCTGCCGATGCCACAAAAAGCCAGATATTTGCCGCTTAATTCCTTTTTTATTGGTCTGATATTCGCGAAAAATATTGGGATTTCGGGCGCGATATTGCATTGAGATAATTTACCCTTGTCGCCAATCCAAACCACAATATCGGCGCGCCCTAATCCGGCTTTTGGTTTTTCGCGCAATGGACCCGCGGGACATATTAGGCCATTGCCAAAACCAACCGCGCCGTCAATTACGACAATCGCAATATCTTTTTTTAGCGCGTTATTTTGATGAAAATCATCAAGAACAATGGTATGCGCACCATTTTCAATCGCCAATAATGCCGCTGATTTCCTATCTTTGCCGATAAATACCGGTAAATCCTTAGACAGCATTAATGGCTCATCGCCGACCTCTTTGGCATTATGGGTTTCGGGGGAAACTTTGATTGGCCCGATTAATTCACCGCCATAACCGCGTGAAACAATTGCTATTCTTTGGTCATTGCTAAGGTGTTTTCCAATAAATCGTGCCAAAGGGGTTTTTCCGGTTCCGCCTAATGAAATATTGCCGATTGATATAGTTTTGGCACTCAAACCAAAATTTTCTCCTTTTTTTAGGCGGTTTTGGGTCGCAAAATCATAGAGCCAAGAAAAAGGCAAAA
>JAYRYJ010000014.1:0-50017 GCA_041917055.1 Hyphomonadaceae bacterium | reverse complement strand
AACCCTGCCTAAAGCAAAAGAACTTCGCCCTGTTGTAGAGCGTTTGGTTACTTTGGCTAAAAAGGGCGGACTTTCGAACCGTCGTTTGGTGGTTTCGCGCATGGGTGATGAAACCCAAGCAAAGAAATTGTTCGACGTTCTTGCGCCGCGCTATGCTTCGCGCAATGGCGGCTATCTTCGTATTATGAAGGCTGGCTTCCGTTATGGCGATAATGCCGCTGTTGCTGTCATCGAATTTGTTGACCGCGACACTGATGCCAAAGGCCAAGATTCTGGTCCGGTTTTGGTTGAAGAATAATTTTCAATCATAAAGAATTAAAAAGCCGCCTCAAAAAGGCGGCTTTTTTATTGGCCCATAATCCCAGTTGCCTCAAACAAAAGAGGTTACCGCAGCGTAGTTTAGCGAAAATTAACCCTAATAAGCAAAGAATGCGATTAATTCGCAATAATTGTGCGGTGGAGGCTGTATGTTTGACTTTAGGACGATTGGCGGAAAAGCCAATATTACCGGTGCGCTATTCATATCGTTAGCATTGGTCTTGGGTTTAATCGGGCTTTGGGTGTCGATATCATTCAATGCTGGTCAGACCAATAGCGCGCGTGGAACTACAATAATGCGCAACCTAATGACCGCGGATATGATGCATGATGCTTTGCGCGGCGACGTATTAAATGCTTTATTGGCTACTAATAAGGATTCACAAATCGCAACGCCGCAAGAAGTTCAAGCGGATATAAAAGAACATGTCAAAATCTTTGAAGCCGCATTTTTAGAGGCCAAGCAGCAAATCAAGAGGCCAAATGAACAGCAGGCTATTGCTGCTGTCGAAGCACCTTTGAAGGCATATTTAAATGGCGCGACTATGGTCGGTGATGCGATAGTTTCAAATCCTGCGGCGGTAAGTGCCGAAGTTCCAAATTTCATGAAGCATTTTTCAACGCTTGAAGACGCGATGGAAAAAATGAGTGGCTTGGTTGAAGAAGGCATTGAACGTGATGCGGTGGCGGCGCAAAATCAGGCCAGGCTTGCGATTGTTTTGGTTGCAATTGCAATTATTGGCGCGCTTATACTTTCTTTCGTTGTTATCAATGCATCAAAAAAATTCATTGTTAAGCCTTTGACAGACCTTACTGACGCCATGACTGCATTGGCGAATGGCAGGCTTGACATTAATCCGCCGCATGCTGATTCAGGCGGGGAAATTGGCGCCCTGGCCGCCGCCATGAGCACATTCAGGCAGAACTCGATTGAGCGTCAAAAACTCGAACAAAGTGAGGCAGGTAGGGCCTATGAACGGCAAAAACGTGCCGAAAGAATTGAAGAATTAACAGATCAATTTGCAAGTGCGATTACTGTGGCTTTGACGACTTTGTCATCTACATCGCAGGAATTGCAGGCCAATGCGACCCAAATGGGCGCGATGGCGGCGCAGACAGAGGCATTGACCAATAATGCAGCCCATGCGTCTTCCGGCGTAAGCGAAGGCGTTAATTCCATTGCGTCGGCCACTACCCAATTAAGCGCGACGGTCGACCAAATATCTGAACAAATGCAGCGTTCAGAAGATTTAGCAGGCAACGCCGCAGAAGTTGGAAAAAACACGCAAACGTCTATCAAAGAGCTTGCCGATGCGGTGAATGAAATTTCTGAGGTTTTGGCACTTATTACAAATGTTTCCGAGCAAACCAATTTATTGGCACTAAACGCAACGATTGAAGCCGCACGCGCCGGTGAAGCAGGGAAAGGTTTTGCAGTCGTTGCATCGGAAGTGAAGGGGCTTGCATCGCAAACAGCGGCGGCGACCCAAGATATTGCAGCTAGAATTGAGCGCGTTTCAATGGTTTCAAATCATGTGACCAATTCGGTAAATCAAGTAATCAAAATGGTCGAGCAGATGCACGAATTAACACGATCGTCGTCTGAAGCGGTAAATGAACAGACACATGCGACGTCGCTTATCGCCCAAAATGCTGCGCAAGCATCAGATGGCACAAGATGCGCAACGGAAGATGTGTATACTTTAAGCGTTTCGGCGAAAGAAGCGGCAGACGCCTCTCGATCTGTGAGTATTGCAGCACAAGAGGTAGCAAAACGGGCCGATGATTTACAAAAAGAGGCCAATGAGTTTTTCACACAAATCAAAGCAGCTTAGGAACATGTCAATGAGAAACACGTTTTCAATCGCGACTTTATTGATTGCCACTTCCATGCCAATTTCTGTTTACGCAGGCGAAAAAGATGGCCCATTTAGTTTTGGCGGTGTCTATATTGCTGATTATATGAATAATTATGACGGCGGGATTAAAGAAGGAACGGCCTATCTTGACGGACTTTTTATTGAAGGTGGCTATGAAAATAATATTGGTGCCTTGAAACTTCGCGGTAAAATTGGCGGTTTCTATGTAAATGGAGCTGAGTTTAGCTCCAATCATGTAGGTGATTTGCAAGGAATATCCAATGTTGAGACCGGCTATGGCGGGCTTTTTCTTGCTAATCTTTGGCTTGAACTTGGAATGGGCGCGGAATTGGACGGCGAAAGCGCCGGCCTTATTCGTGTCGGCATTCTTGATTTAAATAGTGTCTTTGATGCACCCGGGGTTTCAGGAATTTTCCTTAATCCTTCGCATGGCATAATACCTACTTTCTCACAAACCGGTTTAGTAGGCCCTTCAATTTTCCCTTCTTCTGGATTGGCGGTGACAGGGCAATTACGCTTGAGTGAAAATCTAAGATTAAGAAGCGGCGCATTTGATGCCCTTCCTGCCAAAATTGATAAGCTAAATCATATAGATTTAACCCTAAATAAAGAGCAAGGCGCGCTTTTCGTCGGTGAGGCAGAATGGAAAAGCCCTCTGCTTCGTTTGGTGGTTGGCGGATTTGGCTATAGTGCCAAAGTGGATTCCCTTGATGCTATCAGCACAGGTAAAAACGGCGGCTTTTATTCAACAGCTGAGCTTAATCCCGAAGGAAAAATATCGGGCTTTGTGCGATACGGCACCGCTAAGGAAAAACTCAATTCAATTGAAAATTACCTTGGTGCCGGCTTAGTTGCCAATGACGTGCTTGGCTTTAAGGAGCATGTGTTTGGTGTATCTTTGGCAAATGCACAGCTTTCAAACGCTGCAAAGGCGCTTTTGGCAAATCCAAAAGACACGGAAACCACTTACGAAATCACATATAGCTTGCCAATCGGACCACGCGTTACTGTGCAAGGCGACTATCAGTTTGTTAAAAATCCAGCCGGAGATGGCGATATTAAAGATGCAAATATTGTCGGGCTAAGGGTTAGTTATAGTTTTGGCGATAATTGAGCCCAAAATATTTTGTGAATTAATTGGCCTTAATTAAATAATGGCCATGCAGCTTAATACCAAATTTTTTAAAAATATTTGGACAACATTCCTTGAAGTCAAATCTTGGCTAAAAGGCAGCTTTTTTTAGTAAGGAATATGCAGCCCTATACTAAAGGCATTGAAATCTTCATAATTGTTGAAAGCTTTGTATTGCCCGACAAGCATCATTCCACTTGCCAATGGAACTTGGGCGCGAAGACCCCAGGTTGAACTGGACATAAAAAATTGCTCGAAATAATCTTTGTTATGTGGGCGGTGTCGTTTGTAAATCACGGGGTTCGAAAAGAAATATCCGACACTTGCACCCACTGCGAAATCATTTTTGATTGGCAAATAGGCGACGGCATCAAACCCTAATGAATTTATGCCATTATCATAATAATCATTATTCGGCGCATTTTTTGGGCCGGCAAGTCCAAGGCCCGCACTTGATTCAATCGCGAAATAATCGAAAACACGATAGCCGATTGTCGCGTTAATTGCCTTTATTTCATGCTTATTATTCGAACCATCTTGATATTCAAGTCCGACATAATAGCCGTCTTTGGCATTTGCATTTGTGGATATTGCGCAAA
This sequence comes from Hyphomonadaceae bacterium, assembly GCA_041917055.1. Taxonomy (GTDB): domain Bacteria; phylum Pseudomonadota; class Alphaproteobacteria; order Caulobacterales; family Aquidulcibacteraceae; genus Pseudaquidulcibacter. Next base: position 46,088 of record JAYRYJ010000014.1, on the reverse strand, counting down.
TTGCCAAAATAATTGGTAAAAGTTTTTTCATCTGTCCCTCCTTTAGCGACTTTCAAACGAAAAAAAGGCGGGAATTGGACGCGGGTGTGGCGAAATTTAGAAATTTATACTCGTATGTAGATTTTCTTTTTATCAAGCCAAAGCCCAACTAACCAAACACCGAGCATAAAGACAATTGCATAGGCCAAATTTCCGAATTTACCGGGAATTAGGGCGAAGACATTGTCATAAAGCCAGAACATGACTTCGCTTTCGCCAATTTTCAAAGACCAAAATACACCCATAAGAATTTCGGCAAAGAAATAAAGAAACAATGTGTTTTTGCCAAACACCGAAAAGAAATCAGTTCCGATTTTGAAACCCTTTAGGTCAATTAAATAGGCGAGGGTGGACAGAATTATCAAATCAATCCCAATCATTAGAACCACATAAGATGAGGTCCAAATTTTTTTGTTTATTGGGAAAAAATTATTCCAAAAAATGCCAAAAAGTGAAAACGCGATTCCGGCCGCAATCATGTATTTCAAGGCGGTTTTGAGTTTTGGTGCGGCGCGCAAATAATAGGTCGCTGCAAAACCGCCTATAATATTGACCATAGATGGCAGGGTTCCAACAATCCCTTCGGGATCAAAAGGAATACCTTCACCTTTATATAAATGGCTTGCCCCCATTATGGCGTAATCGACTTTTCGTGCGACATTGTTTTCTAAAGATAAGTCGCCGAAAGTGGTGAATAATAGCCAATTTGCGACCAAAACCACTGCACAGACTACAATTGCGGCCCTTAATCCCGCGTAACGCAGAAGTGCCATTGCCAATAAAAAACACAAAGCAATCCGTTGCAAAACCCCCAAAATACGCCAGTTTTCGGGCGCAATCATGGTGATGTCGCCATCAATCAAACGAACAAACGGGAAATTCGATACCACAAAACCGCAAAGAAAAATCAAAGCCGAACGTTTCAGGGTTTTTAACCAAAACGATTTTTCGTCCATCGCGTTAGATTTCTCAAAATTTATTGCCATCGATGCACCGACACAGAATAAAAAGGTCGGAAAAACGGCGTCAGTCAATGTGAAACCATGCCAAACTGCGTGCAATAATTGCGAAAAAGCGGCTTCACCACTCAAAGACATATTGACAATAATCATCAATGCCAAAGTCGCACCACGCATTACATCAAGGCTTAAATAGCGGGTTTGCATTATTTGGCTTTCTTTTTGAGGGCCTTGGCGACCAAGTCATTCATAATCAAATAACCTTTGGAATTTGGGTGAACACCATCGTCGCCATATTCTTTTTTAAGGCCCAATTGGGTATCCACCATGGGCGTGAAATAATCAATCAAAGTGATTTTCTGTGCCTTGGCATAGGCGCGAATTAAAGTGTTTAATTCGGCAATTGGTTCAACCGGTTTTATCGCTTCATTCCAATAGTAGCGATTGGCGGGCACCAAAGTGCAAAGGATTGGGCGAATTTTATTGGCGCGCGCAATTTCGACCATTGATTTCAAATTATCCATAATCATTTGCGGCGTCGCAGGGCCGGTATTACCCGCAATATCATTGGTTCCGGCAAGAATTATGACTGCCTTTGGCTTTAACGCCACGACATCAGGGCGAAAGCGCAAAAGCATTTGCGGCGTTGTCTGTCCGCTTATGCCACGATTTACGAAATTTGGATTGGCAAAAAGATTGCTTTCTTTTGTGTCCCAATATTGGGTGATGGAATCGCCCATAAATACCACACGATTGGGGTTTTTCGGCTCTTCAGCCATTAAGGCAAGGTTTTTGTCGCGAAATGCCGCAAAATTGGCAAAATCCGGCCTGTCTTCGGCAAGAGCCATAGCGCCACCAACACAGGCGAAAACTATTGAAAAACAAAACGCAATTATCCCTGATTTTTTCATAACAAACCTATTTATTCTCAATTTCTATGACGGGTCCCGATTTGCCATTGGGCGCAATCGCGGCGATTTTAAGCAGACCCTTTTCTTTAATCAAGCCATTAGCTTTTTTTGATTTTTGGGTCGGGGCTTTGCCATTGACGGTATAATAAATATCAAAGCCGTACTGATGATTGACTTTCACCCCGTCTGCGGTCGCAATCGCGCCGACAGAAGGAATGCGATAATTCAAGCCTTTATACTTTCCTGAAACTTGCGATAGGAATTGCTTACTCATTTGCCCGACAAAGCGTGACCAATCGGCGTTTTGATTATTGCCGCCCATTTGCCACTCAGGGGCCTGTGACCACGCGCGTTCAGAAAGGCCGAAAATGCGCGGGAAAAGTAAATAATCATGGAGATTATCATTCATCATTGTTTCGGAGAACATTGTCGCCTCAATGCCCTTAATATTGACCTTGGCATTTTCATTTAGTGTCTGTGCGCCATTAATTCCCGAAGTCATTTTATAAGGGTCGAATTCGAAAACTTCGCGCATACCTATTGCGCGCGACCAATCATGCCCTGGTTCGCGACCATCTCTTTCATGCATCATGTCAAAATAGAAATTGGTGACCGGCGCCAAAACCACTTCATAACCCATATTTGCCAATTGATAGGCCCAATCTTCAGAACCTTCTAGATTATTCCAAATGAATAATAGGAAATTTTTGTCTTTAAAATGCGAATTAGGAATAATGCGCGGGTTTGAACCTTTCGGCATTTTACGCATTCCCAATTCTTCCCAGCCGGCGATTTTTGCACCATTTTTGGCTGCTATTTCATTCATTCGTCCATAGAAATAATTCCAAACATCGGCGGTATCATTGGTATTCAGTTTTGCCATTAAAGCGGCAACGGCTGGCGATTTTTCCCACGCGCCAGTACCCAATTCATCGGCACCCAAATGAATGCGCCTTAAAGGAACACCCGCCTTTTTATGCATTGCCGCAAATTCGCCAATCACTGCTTCGGCAAAGGCATAAGTTGAATCAAGGGCCGGATTGATGACATTATCAGAATATAATTGAGCCGAACGATATTTGGATTTATCCTCTAAATCGGAAAGCAAATATTTGGTGGCAGCGGTTTTGTCTTTGTTTTTCAATAGATTATAGCGCGCCTCCATGGCTTTAACAGCGGCGCGCGCATGGCCCGGCATTTCAATTTCAGGAATAATTTCGATATTAAGTTCGGCGGCGTGTTTCAAAAGTGCGACATATTGTGATTGAGAATAAAATCCCGAACCGCCATTTGTAATGACCTTCGCGCCCGATCCGTAGGCAGGGGAAAGCATGGTCTTAACATCATTCGAATGGCCGCGTTTCGCACCGATTTTAGTTAATTCAGGGATAGCCTTAATTTCAACGCGCCAACCTTCATCATCGCTTAGGTGCAAGTGCAATTTGTTGAGTTTCAAATCCGCCATTATCTCAAGGGTTTGGTGTAATTTTTCGACCGGTTTGTAATTGCGCGCAATGTCAATCAATAGGCCGCGATATTCAAAACGTGGCGCATCAATTATTTCAAGATAGGGAAGGGCGGTGACACCGTCTTTGGTATTTTGCGTGATTATCTGTTCGAGTGATTTTAGGCCGTAAAATACTCCCGCTTTGGTTCGCCCTTTAATTTCGATTCCATTTTTCGAAATTTTGACGCTATATCCTTCTGGCGATTTAGTTTCAAAATCATTGGAAAGCGACAGGCGCAATTGGGTTTTGATTGGCTTCCCATTAAAAAGCGATTTCGCATATTTTGATAGAGTGGCAAGGTTTGCATCGGCAAAAATTTGCGGTTTTCCGCTTAATAGCAGTTTGCCATCACCATATTTATAGAAGGACGGTATTGGATAGACGGGCGGGAGTTTCGCCAATTCAATATTCTGAATTTCGGCATTTTCTTCAAAGGTCTTTGCGAGTGGTTTCGCGGTCGAAAACCATTTTGGCGCGCCATCAAAATTTTGCGCGCGCATAAGTGGTATGAGGCTCGATTTGGCGAAAATATGTGACTTTTCGGGGTTGGATTTATAGACTAAAAACGGCCCTTGTGGTGCTTTTGAAATGGTTTGTAAAAGGTCACGATGAAGCAATGGGATTTTATATTCGCCGTGCGCCGAAATCTTAATGGTGTTGTTTGAAGGTGAAACCTTATAAAATGTGCCATTGATATGGCTTGTTTCAGTACCGTTTTTTTCACCCTCAACCACACCTGCCATGCAATTGAACATCACCCAAAATGGCTTTAATTCGATAGTCTTATTAGAAATATTTTTGATAATAAATTCGGAATTTGTAAAAGTATCTCCACTTTGACTATCAGTGGAATAATGCGTCAATTGCCAAGTAATTTCTAATGGGAGACTATTGTCACCCGAAGCATTTGATCTTGAAAGCGAGAATAAGCCAAAAACAGTCGCAAAAACAATGGCAATATTCACAAGCCAAAGATTAATATTTTTCGCCATTTCAAACCTCGCAAAAAATAATGATTTGCCACGCAGAATTGAAGCTAGGAGGAAGAAATTCTGCGGGCAAATCAATAGAAAAAGACCCGCGTTTTAGCGCGGGTCTCGATTTTAATTATCAGAATTTGTAGCTTAAGCCAAAGATATATTGGGTTCCAAACTCATGATATTCTTTGAGGATTGTGCTATTATCAACCGTTTGGGTAACGACATAAGGTTGATTAGTAACATTCATTACTTGAAGCAATATACCAAGTCCGTTTAACGGGCCGCTATCAAAAGTGTAACCCAATTGAACGTCAGTTATTGCTTCAGGGCGAATGGAATCCATTACAAATTTAAAGGCATTGTGACGAAGTGCGTTAAACTCAGAACGGTATCTTGTGCCGATACGAGCTTGGAAGCCGTATTTTTCATAATAGAAAGTCAAACTGCCGACTTCGCCTGAAAGACCCTCAAGCGATGTTGGAAGTGGCTCGCCAGTTGCGGTCGTTCCAGGAAGGTTACTATCAGCTAAAGACCACGAACCAATCACACCAAAGCCATCAAGCACTGGGCTAATTAAAGAACCTTCAAGGGCGCCAGAGAATTCTATACCTTTTACAAAGCCACCAGATACATTAGTTGGTGTTGTCATTGTTCCGATATTACTGGTTGGTATAACTCCTGTTGGATTTGCAAAGCCGGTGAAATCATATTGAACAGACTTTGTAATTACACCACTCGTAACATCTTTATAATAGGCAGCGACTGCCAAATATGTGGCTTTCCCAAAATAGCTTTCCAAAGAAAGGTCAATTGCATTGGCACGCCAAGGCTCCAGATCTGGGTTGCCGCCACTACCTGACCATAAACGTGTGCTTGCGGATACTGCGGCATTTTTGCCGGCACGCAAGTCAACCATAGCAGGACGAGCCATTTGCTTAGCCAAACCAAAACGCAATTGGGTTTTTTTGCTCAGTTCCGCAATCAGATTTAGGCTTGGTAAGACGTCAGTGTAATTTGTACCGCCTGCAATTGGGTTACGAGCGCCAACGGCATCAACATAAAGACCGTGGGAACTTTGATCCGAATGAACCACTTGGACCCCAAAATTGCCCCTTACAGGAACCATCATATTACCACGGAAATTGGCTTTGGCATAATAAGTTGTGACCTGCTCATTCACATCCCAGTTCCAACGTGGGTCACGTGAAGATGGTGGCAATGGTGTGAAAACGCCACTATTTATGGCTTCTCTTACGTCAAAGCTAAGCATATTGCCCACACCGACAAAACTTAGATCTGCGGTGCCTTGAACAATGCCCGCTGGTATTGGACGACAGCCCATCCATGAGTGGCATGTGGTCAATCCGTTCAATGTATGCCATTGCCCAACAACATTTACATCCTTAGTGCGTTCAGAGAACAGCAAACCTAGATCCAGAGATTCAACAGGTCCCCAAGAAAGTTCACGATTGCCTGAAAGTCTCAAACCTAGAAAATCGTCGTCAACACTAGCAGTGGACTCATAAGCACCATATCCGCCACCCCAAGCCCACATGTCTGTTAGTCTCAGACCAGACGCATTTGAAAAATCTTGGGAAGTGCTAATTTTACCGAAACTATCGAAACCGGTTGGCAATGTAATTGTCATTGTGGTCGGTGTTTCGCTAACGGCATAAGCCTCGGAGACTACTTCTTGGCGTTCTGATTTAGATACACTAAAATCGCCCCTTAAGCGCCATTTACCTAAATTTAATTCATTCGCCCAATTCATAGATGAGATATCATCATCGCGACTATTTTTCCGCATAACCAAATTGGGAACAATGTCCACTACTCGGACAGTTTCGCCGCTTACTAATGTGGTTTTAGGGTCTCCCAGACCCCAATTGGCGACCACGCCGGCAAATTCACGACCATTCATGTCTTGTTCGAACTTGGTTTTGAATAAATTCAAAGTTGACCGAAATTCGTCATTTGGACGAAAATCGATTACGCCCAAGAAACCGTCGCGAACAGTTTGGGTTGAAGCAACCCCAGCTTCAAAGCCACTAAAAGTTTTGAAAGCTACGGGATTATAAGCATTATCAAGAACCCAAAGCGCGTTTCCGTCACCATAATCCCATGGGTTGAAATATTTTTTCTGATTTGGCGAATCTAAATGTGCATAGCCAAGTGCTATGCCAAGTTTGCCGTCCATGAATTGGTTTATATAAGAACCATTGAAGCGCATACCAGAATTGGAGCTTCCAGGAACCAATTTACCAAAAGAATTGGTGTCTGATTTAACGCTTAAATTAATTTTGCGCCCCTTAATGCTCAGTGGGCGAATTGTTTGAATATCGATGGTTCCAGAAAGACCGTTTGACCCCAATGAAGCATCAGGAGTCTTGTAAACAGTCGCGGAATTTACCAATTCGCCGGGGAACTGATCATATTCAAACGAGCGATCGTCACCCGAAGATGCCATTTCATTGCCATTCAAAAGCGTGACGGCGAAACGTGGTGCAAATCCACGGATTGATAGGTTTTGAGCGCGCCCATCGACCCTTTGCGCCGCAAGACCAGGTAATCTCGCCAATGATTCGGCGATACTTAGGCCAGGTAGTTTGCCAACGTCTTCGGCGGTGACAACTTCAACCACGCTAGTCGCATTTTTCTTTTTATCGATCGACTTAGCAGTTGCTTGTCTAATGCCGGTAACGATTACAACTTCCTCATCTTTTTTGTCGGTTTTATCTTCCTGAGCAAAAGATGGTGTCACCATGCTTAAAGAGCAGGCGATTGCGAGTGCACCGATTGATGCAGTTCTTAGTCTGTTTGAACGATTGTATATTCTATTCATCATTTTCTTCCCCCAAATTGGTGAATTCGCTTGAATCTTACCAAAAATTTGAAAAACGTATTAAGCAATAATTACGGGTGTCACTTCGGTAACGTTTCCAAACTTATTACTAACATAGGAATTTCCGAATCGTCAATCCCCTTTCCAAACCAATATGAGACCAATCTACTTTCGTCTGTATGTTTTTGCCCAAACACAATTACTATTGATTTCGAGAATAGAATAAGGAATTTGGTATTAATTTGCATTAGCGACTTCGGGAAAACCCTTTTGTATAGCCGAAAAAGCGATTAAGTAATTGAAATCTGATTAGTTAGGATTAAAGCGTCAAAAACGAAAATAATTGGTAAAAGGCGAATTGACACGATAATACCAATAATGTAATACCAAATCATTGGTATTAAGTTGTTTTGCTAGAAAGGCAACTAAAAACACCGTAAAAACAATAATATAGACTGGTATTGTCGCAACAATTGATGCAAATGTATTTAATACCAAATTGCGGAAAAAACCCAAGTTACCTTTAAAGGCAAACAAAATGGATATGTCGGTTGCATTTTCACCCTTAGTATTTGATGATCGTTCACCGCGTTACATTCAGGTGCAAAAGGCGATAAAAAACGCAATTTATAACAATAAATTCCATTTTGAGGACGCTATTCCCGCTGAAAGAGACTTAGCAGAGCAATTAGATGTTTCGCGTGTAACAGTGCGTAAAGCGATTGATGGCCTTATTGACGAAGGGCTTTTGAAACGAAAACGCGGGGCGGGAACATTTGTCGCTTCACGACTGGAAAAGAGTTTTTCGCGACTGTCCTCTTTTTCAGAAGATATGATTTCGCGCGGGAGCGTGCCAAGAAGCGAATGGCTCTCCAAAACAATTGCAACAGTTAATCCCGAAGAGGCTTTGGCGCTTGGGCTTTCGCCGGGTTCGCGCATTTATCGTCTTAATCGTGTTCGTTATGCTGATAATTCCACTATGGCGCTTGAATATGCCGTGATTCCCGCCTTTTGCATTGATGATATCGAATCAATCCAAAACTCACTTTATGATGCTCTAAGCATTAAAGGATTTAGGCCGATGCGCGCTTTGCAAAGAATGCGCGCAATTTCGTTTGATGCCAATAACGCTGCACTTTTAGGTGTGAAACCGGGGGAAGCCGGTCTTTTCATCGAAAGACGTGGTTTCCTTGCAGATGGGCGTGCTGTCGAATTTACCAAGTGTTATTATCGCGGTGATGCCTATGATGTTGTCGCTGAATTGTGTGATTAATACTCGTTTTTTGCACGGTTTGAGAAAAAGCGATTGACAGTTTGATGATTCTTAGTCAGTTTCTAACCATCATTGGTATGCAATTGGACTTATAAAATGACAAATTCGCAATCACAGACTGGCACGCCAGCTCCTAATTCCTCTGTTTTCGTTCCTATGCTGATTATCGGCGGGATGTTTTTTATTTTCGGCTTTGTAACTTGGTTAAATGGCCCATTAATCAGCTTTGTGAAATTGGCCTTTAGGGTTGATGACACAATGGCATTTTTGGTGCCCAGCGTGTTTTATATTTCCTATTTCTTCCTTTCAATTCCTGCCGCCGGAATTCTGCGGCGCACGGGTATGAAAAAGGGCATGGCCTTGGGGCTTTTGGTAATGGCAGTCGGGGCGGCAGTTTTTGGTCAATTCACTACCATGCGGGTTTTCGCGGGCGCTTTGACCGGGCTTTTTACTATCGGTGCCGGTCTGTCGCTATTACAAACCGCATCAAACCCCTATATCTCAATTCTTGGCCCAATTGAAAGTGCGGCTAGTCGTATCGCTTTCATGGGTATCTGCAACAAAATCGCGGGAATTCTCGCACCGATTGTGATTGGAAAATTTATTCTAAGTGGTCTAGACGGTTTTGAAAAACAATATGCCGATGCCGTGGATTTGGCCCAAAAATCCGCCATTCTCGATAATTTTGCCCAAAGAATTTATGCGCCATATTTGATTATGGCGGTATTATTGGCAGGTTTGGCGTTTTTCGTCCTAAAATCACCATTGCCGGAAGTTGGCGATGAACAGAATATTGAAAGCGCAGAAAACCAAAAATCAAAATCCGATTCCAAAGCCTATTTACAAATCGCTTTAGGGTTTTTGGCAATTTTCGCCTATGTTGGGGTTGAGGTTATGGCGGGTGACGCCATTGGCACTTATGGTCAGGCATTCGGCATTCCATTAGATCAGGCCAAATACTTCACCTCATTCACATTGGCAGGAATGCTTTTGGGCTATGTCATGGGACTTTTGATTATCCCAAAATATTGTTCCCAAGAAAAATATCTCGCACTTTCCGCCATTGCCGGGATTGTTTTGGTCATTGGTGCATTTTTGACCAAAGGCAATGTGTCGGTCGGTTTTGTTGCGGCACTTGGTGTTGCCAATGCAATGATGTGGCCCGCCATTTTTCCGCTTGGTATTATGGGTCTAGGAAAGCGCACCGAATTGGGCTCGGCGGTTTTGATTATGGGTATTGTCGGCGGGGCGGCTTTGCCACAATTATTCGCGGTTTTGAAAAATGATACGAATTTTCAAACGGTTTTTGCGGCTTTGATGATACCTGCATATCTCTATATTTTGTTTTTCGCGAATTTTGCGGGTGAAAAAGGTCCGCTACATCGGAAATAATGGATTATGGCGAAAAAACCTAAATTTGCGTATTATATTGGCATAGACGGCGGCGGCACGAATTGTCGCGCTCGCCTAAATAATTCTGATGGAAAAAATATCGGTAGCGGCGAAAGCGGACCTACGAATATCCGCCTTGGAATTGATAATGCCTGGAAGCAAATAAATTCTGCGATTTCGCTGTGCTTGAAACAGGCAGGATTAGGCGAAGAAGTTTTAAGCAATACTTCGGTCGGCATGGGTTTAGCGGGGATTTCAAGTCTAGAAGATATTGAACAATTTTCGCAATTTGCGCCAAAATTCGGGGCTTTGCATTTAACGTCCGACGCGCATATCGCGTGTTTAGGTGCTTTTGGTGGCGAAAACGGCGCAATCCTTATCAGTGGCACCGGAAGCATAGGCTATGCCCTTATAGACGGTCGCCCACATTCAATCGGCGGATGGGGCTTTGAACTTAGTGATGAAGGCTCTGCTGCTGCATTAGGGCGTTCGGCCCTGCGCACCAGCCTTGCGGCCTATGACAAAATCGACCCTTCATCTGAATTGACCGAAGCTATGATGCGCAAATTCGGTGGACATCCGGTTGATATTGTTAAATGGGTCAATACTGCCAAGCCTAAAGATTATGGCGCACTTGCGCCCATGGTTCTTGACTATGCCGAAAATGGTGATGCGGTGGCGGTGCAACTTGCGACCAATATTGCCATTGATTTGGGGCGGATAATTGCGCGCTTGCACGAATTAGGTGCGCCAAAAATCTGCCTTTTCGGTGGCATGGCGCAAAGATTACGCCCTTGGCTTGCGCCTTGGACAGCGTCATTATTGACTAAACCCAAGTCCGATGCTTTATCGGGCGCACTTTTATTGGCACACGGCGCGCCGGACGGATTTTCGCACACCATCAGGGATCCATTCAAAGAAGCTAAATGGCTAAAATCCAAAATGTATTCGGAGGCAAAAAGCGCCGGTACGCAAGTCAAGGTCTTTATAAAAGAAAATTCGGATGGATTGAAGAATCTTGCGTCATTTTTGCGTGAGTTTAAGCCAAATCATATTGTCACAATCGGTCGCGGATCTTCGGATCATGCCGCAACCTATGCCAAATATTTGATTGAAACCAAAATCGGCATTCCGACGGTTTCGGCGGCGCCTTCTACCTCCTCCTTATTTTCCTCAAAATTACAGGAATCGCGGGCGGTTTGTATTGTAATTTCTCAATCTGGAAAATCGTCTGATTTATTGGCAAGTGTTGAAGCCTATAAGAAATCGGGTGCAAAAATCATTGCTTTTGTGAATGATGAAAACAGCCCACTTTTTGAAATGGCGGATTTTTCTTTCGGCCTCAAAGCAGGAAAGGAAATTTCGGTTGCAGCCACCAAATCCTTTATTGCATCCTTGGTTGCCAGTGCGATTTTGGTCGCCCATTGGGGCGAAGATAGTGAAATGTTGGCACAGATTAAGAATCTGCCAGCGCAAATCGAAAACGCATTTGCTTTGGATTGGTTCAAGGTGAATGAATGTCTTAAAAATGCCAATAGTTTATTTGTGTTGGGTCGTGGCTATTCGCTTTCAATCGCCCAAGAAGCCGCGCTAAAATTCAAAGAGACCTGCGGCCTTCATGCAGAGGCGTTTTCGTCCGCCGAAGTTAAACATGGGCCAAAAGCCATTATCAAAAAAAATTTCCCAATTCTTGGGTTTGCAACCTCGGACAGTGCCGGATATGATTTGATAAATGTCGCTGACGAATTTTGTGAAATCGGCGCGAAAGTTTTTGTTGCAAAGTCGGCGGCGCTTAATGGCGTGTGTTTTGAACCTTTAGAAACAATAGATACAAGGCCGGAATTGCAACCAATTCTAATGATAAGCGCATTCTATAAAATGGCGTGTCAATTATCCATTCTAAGAGGCTTCAACCCCGATGAACCACCGCATTTACAAAAAGTTACGGACACTCTTTGAGTTAATGGAAGCAAAAAGGCGGTCGGTAATTACGGCGGATACCAAATACTTATCCTTAACAAAACACAAAGAATTAAGCTCGCATTCACGGCTATATTTTGTAGATATTTTCGCCTTTTTGGTTTAGAGGAATTTTATGCAAACAAATAATCCGTTTTTTGACGACCTTGCCAAACTCGCCAATAGTGCCGCAGGGGTCGCGCAGGGTATGACTGAGGAAGCCCGCAATTTTTTCCATTCTCAATTTGAACGTTTTGTCGCCGATATGGATTTGGTGCGCCGCGATGAATATGATATTGCGCTGGCGCGAATTGCCGCACTTGAGGAAAAACTTGATGCTTTGATGGCGCAAGGCGCGCAAACCAAAGCAAAATCAACGAAAAATAGCGATAATAAGTAATTGGTCTGATAATTACTTGGATATGCATGCCAGCTTGCAACTCTAAGCAAATCAATGTCAAACTGTGTGTTCGGGATTGATTCTTGAGACGCACCAAAAATAGAACCGGGGCAATAAAAATGTATAATTTTGAAGAAATCTATGAAATCGGTCAAAGCCTTGATAGCGCTGAGGCGGTTTTGGTATCCCAAAACCTTGCCTTTGAACGCGCCGACACTGAGATTCATTTCACAGCTTCAACAACCTATACCGATATTCACGGTCATTTTTTCATGCGTGACGACGGCGTTTCATGCACTCTTTCCTATATTTTTGAGCAAAAAGTCCCGTCTGTAAAACGTAATGAAGTCAATTCTTTAATTGCCATTTTGAATGAGACACTTTGGATTGGTCATTTTGAAGTTAATTCGCAAAGCGATAATATTATTTGGCGCCACGCTATTCCTTTGATTGGACGCAGCGAACCAGAACCCCAAGAAATTGCGGCATTAATGGCGGCTGGTGTCGAGGCGTGTGAAAAGTTTTATCCGGCGCTTAATTTCATTATTTGGGCCGGCAAATCACCTACTGAGGCTGCACAGGCCGCATTGTTTGAAACTCGTGGTGAAGCCTAAGTGAAAACCCTGACGCTTCTGGGCGCAGGGAAAATGGGGCAAGCCATTTTAAAAGGCTGGCTCAATAATGGCTTACCTTATCCAATCTCAATAATTGACCCGAAATTTGAGTGTGATTTTCTGGAAGTTTTGCAAGAAAATCGGGTTTTGGTTAATCCTAGAACGCCAGAAAAATGCGATATTTTGTTTATTGGTATAAAGCCACAGACTTTTAAGGAAATTGTTTCCGAAATCTCGGGATTCTGCCATTCTGACACTTTGATTGTCTCGATTATGGCGGGGATAAATGTGGCGTCGCTTTCGGCCCTTGGTGCGAAACGAATTTTCCGTGTCATGCCAAATACCCCTGGACAGATTGGTGAAGGTATTAGTGGCTTGTTCGGCAATGAATTTTGCCTTGAAAGTGATTATGCAATTGCCAATGAATTATTGGCGCCGTTAGGGGAAATTGTTCGCCTCCACAACGAAAGTGAAATCGATATGGTGACGGCGGTTTCGGGTTCGGGTCCTGCCTATGTCTTTTTACTTGCCGAGGCGATGGCAAAGGCCGGCGAAAAAATTGGTCTTGAGGCACAGATCGCCCATAAATTGGCGCTTTCGACCATAAATGGTGCGGCACAATTAATGCTTAAATCAAATGAGACACCGGCGGTTTTGCGTAAAAATGTTACCAGTCCAAATGGCACAACCCAAGCCGCACTTGAAGTCTTGATGAAAGAGCAAGGCATAGAATATCTGTTGGAAAAGGCAATTATTGCGGCCTTTGAAAGAGCCAAAGAACTTTCGAAATCATAATAAAGGCAATCTTAATTTGGCGCGCAAACCGCCCATTGGGCTTGCCTCAAGAAATATTTCGCCACCATGAGAATGGGCAATATCACGGGCGATAGAAAGACCTAATCCCACACCTTTTTTGTTTTGATTGCGGGAATTATCCAATCTCGTGAATGGGTTTAGCACTTTATCACGGTCTGTTTCACTTAGGCCGGGGCCGTCATCGTCAATAAGGACATAGGCACATTTATCGTCCTTTTCACAAGAAATTTGGGCATTTTTGCCATAAAAAAGCGCATTTTCGAGTAAATTTGCCAATAATCTTTCAAGCGACAATGCACGACCGGAAATTTTCAATTCCTTATCACAAGGAAGACTTTTCAAATTTTCATTATTGCGCGAAAACTTCTCAAAAACCCGATTGGCGATTTGCGCTAAATCAATTTCCTCTGTCCCTTCGGCCCATTGTCCACGCGCAAAATCAAGATACTCATCGAGCATTTCCTCCATCAATTTCAGATCTGATTTTGCGGCCTGCAATTCTTCGGAATCTTGCATCATTGCAAGTTCAAGCTTTAAGCGGGTGAGGGGGGTGCGCAAATCGTGGGACACCCCTGCCAAAATATTGGTTCTTTGTTCAATATGGCGCGCAATCCTTGCCCGCATATCGAGGAATGCTTGAGAAGCACGACGAATTTCGCGCGAACCTGCGAGTTTTAATTCAACACTTTCGCCACGACCAAAACTTTCCGCCGCATTTGCCAGTCTCTCTATTGGGCGCACTTGGTTGCGAATAAAAAGCACTGAAACCGTTGCTAATAATACAGACGCACCAACCAGCCATAAAAAGAAAATCCCACCGGTTGAAGCAAAAACGCGGTCGCGATATGCAAGGAAACGTAATACGCCATTTGGGATTTTAACCCTAATATCGACATAATCGGGATAGCGGACAGTATCAAACCAATATTCGGTTTTTAAATTGGCCTGTAGCGCAGCATTCAAAGTCCTATCGAGCGCCGGAATTTTTGCTTTACGCTGAAACTTAGGTAGTTGCGCATTTTCTTGTAATGCCACCGACAAGCGCAAATTTGATTGCGCTTCTTCACGAAGTGTCTCAAGGTTTTCACGGCTTGGATTCTTGAGATAATTTTGGGTGATATAGGCAACATCGCCTGCAGCACCTTCGGAAAGAAACTTAGAAACCTGCCCCCAATGTAAATCAAAAAAGACATAAGTCACAAGGATTTGCATCAAGGCAATCGGCAAAACAATAATCAGAAGCGAGCGCGCAAAGAGACCTTTGGGCGAAATTTTTGACAAAGAAATCTGAAACGCACGAAATTTGCGCTTTGGCGAGGACATTTTTTGATAATATATCTTGGTGCAACTAATGCAAGCAGTGAAGCATAAAACCTATCAAGTATCAGGGGCCAACCTATAACCCTGACCGCGAATAGTCTGTAAAAACTGTGGTTCGCCGGAATTTGGTTCTAATTTTCGACGAAGTCGTGTGACCTGAACGTCAATCGAGCGGTCGGCATTAACCCCGGCTTTTCGTGCTAATTCTTCGCGGGTAATTGTCGCGCCGATACGCGCGCTTAATTCGCGCATTAATGCCCGTTCGGTTTCGGTAAGGCGAACCATTTCGCCATTTCTTTTCAACTCTTCGCGCTTCATATCAAAGACGCAATCGCCGAAAACCAATTCGTCACTAATATTGCGTGGCTTAGCCCTTTTTAGAACGTTTTTGATGCGCAAAACCAATTCATCAGGTTCAAAGGGTTTGGGCAAATAATCATCGGCACCCGCACCTAGTCCCTCAATGCGGTTTTTGGCCTCACCCAATGCGGTCAAGAGGATAATGGGTGTTTCACGTTCTAGGCGCAATGCGCGAGTTAATTCAATACCGCTTTCCCCCGGCATCATCACGTCAAGTACAATTAGATCAAACTCAATCAAATCAACCAATTTTCTCGCCTCAATCGCATCTTTTGCGTTTGTGACCGAAAATCCTTGGGCTTTCAGATATTTAGTCAATAATTGGCGAATTCTATCGTCGTCATCAACAATCAAAAGATTGGCAATCAGATTGGTCATTTCGAATTCTTTCTATTTTCATCTTCTATAATAGACCATAAAACTTGGTCTGATCCATAAACCGCTTCGGCACCCGCATTTCGCCTTGCACGGGCAATTGCGATTTTCATATCATGAGTAAGTTTCAAAAGACAATTTGTGCCGCTTTCGGAAATGGCAATCAAATTGCGCCTCTTATCCACCCTATCTTGCTTTCGAACAACATATTGGTTTGATTCTAAAATGCGAAGGGTTTTGGTAAATGCTTGTTTGGTGACATTAAGGCGGGACGCAAGACTTAGAACAGTGTCGGGCTTTGCGGATATCATAATCAATGCTTGGGCATCGGCCCATGATAAATTTGCTTTTTGCCGTTGCGATTCGCCGATCGCTTTTAGTGCTGCGATAGCCTCAAACATGGCGCACAAACCGAAATGCAATTCTTCTTCACGTAAATAGAGGAAGGAATAATTCTCTGAATGCGGAATTGTCGCATTCTTATTCTCATTTGTATTAATGCGATATGGGTGCTTAGCTGCCATTAAATCAAAAGTTCCAAAGCAAAAATATTGCGTAAATTTGACAAAAGGTTCAATAGTAGAAATACACAAATTATACGAAAATAGGTAAGATTATGAGTTTTGTTCCTTATGATGATCGCGATGGCTGGATATGGATGGATGGGTCATTTGTTCCATGGCGCGAGGCGAAAGTCCATATACTGACCCATGGTTTGCACTATGGCTCATGCGTTTTTGAAGGCGAGCGCGCTTATAATGGCAAAGTATTTGAAAGCGTGCGCCACACAGAAAGACTTATGAGAAGCGCCGAAATTTTGGGAATGAAACCACGTTTTAGCGTCGATGAAATCGAATCTGCGAAAAAAGAGGCGATGGAAAAGAATGGATTTGAAGATTGCTATGTAAGGCCCTTAATGTGGCGTGGTTCAGAAATGATGGGGGTTTCGGCACAATCAAATACCATTCGAGCCGCAATCGCGGTTTGGCACTGGGGCAATTATTTTGCCGATAAAATGCAAGGTATTAGGCTCGCCCATGCGAAATGGCGCAGACCCGACCCTAAAACCGCACCGTGCGAGGCGAAAGCAGCCGGTCTTTATATGATTTGCACCGATTCCAAACACGTCGCAGAGGCACAAGGTTATGCTGATGCTTTGATGTTGGATTGGCGCGGTCATGTTGCCGAGGCGACGGGCGCAAATATTTTCTTTGTTCAAGACGGCGCAATTCACACGCCAACACCGGATTGCTTCTTGAATGGCATTACGCGCCAGACAGTTATAAAACTTGCGCGTGAAAAGGGCTATGAATTAGTTGAACGCACAATTATGCCTGATGAATTGGCCAATTTTTCGGAATGTTTCATCACTGGAACGGCGGCAGAAGTCACGCCGGTTAAAGAGATTGCGGGAATAAATTATCAACCTGGTCGCATCTGCGAGGATTTATTGACGTCTTATGATGCATTGGTGAGGGCAGGTTGAGATTTATTGCAGGCATAATATTAATCTTGGGCGTGTTATCGCCCGGTTTTTCTAATGCCCGTCCAATATCTGACGATATTGAGGAATTAAATCTTAAATACGACGTCGCGCTCGCTGAAATTGGCGAAAATGGCGCGGCGAATTTTCAGTTCCAAATAATAAATGGAAAAGAAGGCAAAACCGAATGGGTAATTGGTCGAATTACCCATTTGCCAAGTGGTTTAGTGTGCGATTTTAACCCGGATGAAGAATTGTATTTAAAGGCATTTTCGACTGACAATGCGGGCATAATTAAGGATTATTCTTGTAATATTGAAGGTTATGGTTACTCCAAAACCTTATATGCCTATGCGAAAAATTCGGGAATAGAGGATCAGTTGGTTGCGGCAAAAATCGCGATTGAATACCGTTTTGATGGCGCAATTCCTTATGAAATTCCAAGCAGTGATTTCATAAATTCAAAAGCGAAAATTGATTATGCCCAAAGCCCTTATTTGCTTTCTACTAAATACGCCGCCTATGACATCAATATAAATGGTAGCGACAAAACTACTTCGGTCTGGATTTATCCATCAGGCGATTGGTTTTTTAAAATGCGCGTAACTTCGGATAAAACAAAATTGAAAGATTATATTGCGACCTGGAATGATATTCTCACGCTTAGTGGGGGCGCGAAATAAGTGAATTTTTTGCCTAAACTCAAATTTGGAATGCTTTGGGCAATATATGCCTTTGTTTCGGCGTTTCACCTTTTTCAGATTGTAATTAATCGTGACGAATTGGCGGATATTTCCAAATATGCGCTTATGCCGCTTTTGATTATCATCGCTTTAGCGCAATCGAAAAAGAATTGGCTTTTGGTATTGGCTTTGGTGTTTTCGTGGTTTGGTGACGTTTTATTGGTTCAACAAAAATATGCGGCACAATTTTTCATTTTTGGTTTGGTGGCATTTTTGACTGCTCATATTTTTTATGTCGCTTTGAATATCAAGACCGCAAAGCCATTGAGGTTTTCAATTTGGCATTTCTTGGCTTTTGTTCCGATGTTGGTTTGGGCGATATTTCTATTGAATCTAGTCTCGAAAAATGCCGCTTCTTACCTGTTGCCAATACAATTCTATACTTTGGCACTTTGCGCGCTCTATTTTAGTGCGATGATGTGTTTTAAATCGCTTCCGATTTGGCAATTCTCGGTTCTTTTCATTGGTATCGTTCTTTTTATCGCCTCAGATTCCATGATTGCTATCAATAAATTTGTTTCGCCTTTCGCGAATGCCGGATTTTCAATCATGATAACTTATATTTTGGCACAGGCCTTGATTGTGTTTTCTTATGTAGAAATGGCAAAGAAATAGACAATCTCTTAGATTTTCGACCATTTTTTTTGCAAAATCGCGCTTTTTTGTGACATTCTAATACAGATAGATTTTCAGCCTGAGACTTACGTGCAATTTTCAAATTGTTGGAGGGTAGAAATGGCGAAACTTTTCTCTTATGGAACTTTGCAGCAAGAAAATGTGCAAATTGCGTCTTTTGGCAGGCTTCTTGACGGAAATGCGGGTGCAATCGCTGGTTACAAATTAAAGGATCTTGAAATTGCCGATTTTGACGTCATTTCAAAGAGCGGTAAGGCGGTTCATAAAATAATGGTATATACGGGTGATGCTTCCGACGAAGTTAATGGCACGGTATTCGATCTTTCCGACGAAGAATTGGGTGTTGCCGACAATTATGAAGTCGAAGAATATTCAAGAATTCTCGTCACCTTGGTTTCAGGAATAAAAGCCTATGCTTATGTCGGGCAATAATTATCTTTTCCCAAGGGCGAAAGCAGAGACAAGAGTGAAAACCGACAAAATCAAAATCGATACTGCCGATTGATTGAGACCGGAAAATTTGAAGATCAAATTGCCAAATAGCATTGTAACAATGCCAATAATCGCGGCGATAAATATTTGCGATATCAATTTATTTGACCAAAATCCCGATGCTATTGCCGGTAAAACGATTATCCCGATTGCCAATAATGCACCGAAAATTTGAAATGCGGCGACAATCAAAAGGGTCAAAAGTACATAAAAAATACTGCGCGCCATTAAAGTCGATTTTTCATAAATCGGATTATTTGGTTCAATAGTTTCAAGCAATAATGGGCGATATATTAGTTTAATTGCCACCAAACTAATAATTGAAATACAAACCGCAAACCCACAAATAAACCAATTAGTATTATTGGCATTTCCGAATAACATTTCCTCAATATGGATTTCGCCATTGCTTTTGGCGGCAAGCAAAACACCGATTGAGAGTGCGGAAAGATAAAAAATCGCAAATACCGTGTCTTCACCAAGTTTCAATATTTTCGGAAGCCGTGACGCAATTGCGAATAATAATGCCCCCGAAACCGCAGCGCCAATCGCAATTGCCCAAGACTGAGAATTTGAAACCATTGCACCCAAAACCGCACCCGGCAATAATGAGTGTCCGATGGCATCCCCGACAAGGCTCATGCGGCGCAAGACCAAAAACCGCCCAATCGGAGCGGCTGCAATCACTAAAGCAAGCGATGCAATTGCGTTGCGCAAAAGTGTTTCGTCAAGCTGCATTGGTTTGCACTAAATTATCGCTAATTTGGTCACGATGTGCGAATTGACAATTGTGGCTATGGTGTGGATTTTTGTTCTCCCACAATGGAATACCGTCGCTTAGCGTTAGGAAATGATCAAAACCCTTCGCGATATTTTCATCATGGATAGTCACAATCACCATTTTCCTTTGTGATTTCCAAACATTAATGACTTTCAAGAGGATTTCGGCTTTTTTTGCGTCAAGCGATGCAAATGGCTCGTCGAGCAATATTAGTTCTCGGCCTTCCAAATCTATGCGTGCCAAATTTACAAGGATTAATTGCCCGCCGGAAATGCCTCCCATAGGCTTATTTGCTAAATCCTCGATTTCAAATCGTGCCAAAGATGCCTTGATTTCATCGCGTCCAATTGTTGGATTAATGATTTTTGCCAATTCTAAATATTCGGACACGAGAATTGGAACTTCGCGACGAATTTCAATGGTTTGCGGCAAATAGGAAAGGGCTATATTATCTGAATAAATGGCATTTTTATCATGCGGAATTACGCCCGCAATTGCTTTCAAAAAACTTGACTTGCCGACACCATTGCAGCCCAAAACCGCAAGAGTCTGCGCATTTTCAAGCCGCGCATTTAGGCCAGTGAAGAGGGCCTGCCCGGCAATGGCAAGCCCGAAATTTCGAAATTCCAAAATCATGTAAAGTGATATAATGTATCAAAACATAAATTAACAGGGGTTAAAGCAAATCACTCTCAATTTGGTGCAGGTTCAAGCACCGGTTCAGGTTTTGGCGCCTCAGGTGGTGGAACATAATCGTAAACAGAATCAGGAATAACGACTTTGAAGGCCGGCGGCGGTTTTGTGCCGCGCACTAAATCTTCAAGAATTTGAATTCCCGCATTATCGCCATAAAGGCGTGTGCGATACACTTGAAGATTTTCCAAAACTTTTTGGACATAGTCTCGGGTTTCAGTAAATGGGATTTTTTCAACCCAATCGATTACATCATCCGGTGTCGAGCCACGGATCTCGCCATAAGTATCAATCCATTGCTGTGACCTATTTGGCCCCGCATTATAGCCAACAATTGCCAATATATAAGAACCATAGAATTTTTCGGTTAAATCTGCCAAATGGGTCGAACCTAAAATTAAACTGTGTTCTGGCTTTGTAACCAACCAATAAGTTTGGTGTGGAATTCCCAATTTCCGCGCCTGTGCCGCCGCGGTTGCGGGCATGAATTGCATAAGGCCCATCGCACCGACCTTGGATTTCGCACTAGGATTAAACTCAGTTTCCTGGCGAATAATAGCGTGAGTAAATGCCAGTTCGGCCTGTGGATAATCTGTCTTTGGAACTTTTATGGTCGGAAATGCCGCTTCGGTCGCGAGGAGGCCCTTAATCATTCCGGATTTCGCGACCCGCATTGCAACCACATATTCGCCCTTGCCTCGCGCAATCTCAGCAAGAGTTTGGTGTTCGGTATTGGTTTTTAGGAAATCATCCTGGCGCATAACAAATTTGCCAAAAGCCTCGCGTTCGCCGATTTCAAAGAATGAATTAGCAATATCTACCATTCGCATTTGATTCACTTTGGCGAAATCGTCAGATGTCGGCACAATTTCAGGCGGCAGGTTTAATAAAGCGGTTTGGTTGGCAGCCTTCGCGAGGCGCGCCGCCGCCAATTGCCCGTAAAAATAAGTGGGATATGCTGCCGCTTTATCAAAATAATCACGGGAATTTGTTGGGTCATTGAGCGCTTCATAAGTTCGACCAAGCCAATAATTTGCCTTGGCTTTAAACGCGGGCGTAATAACCAAATCCTTGGCAATCAAAAAGTGATTAAGTGCCTTTTTGGGGTCATTGATAAGGCGCAAAGCGATCCACCCCGCCATAAGTTCGGCATCACTTTGTTTTCCGCCATTTGTCATATTGTGCGTGGAAACAATTTGATAGGCGTCAGAATAGCGTTTTGTTTTAACGGCCTCTAAGAATAGTCTTCTTCTTTCTTCCCATAATAAATCCAATGCCGCATCGGGAAGGCCTTGGGCATTAATGGTCAGAAGCAAGTCAAGCGCTTGGGCATCCTTATCTTGCTTACGAAGTGTTTTGACACGTTCATAAGTGACGCCGCGATCATCAAGCGCTTTGCCCGAAATAATTGCGCCTTCATCATTCGCAAGACCCATACGAATATTGGCATTTATGCGCATTTGTGGCGACAATAGAGGCAAAAGCGGTTTGACCAGGCTTTGTTTATTAAGCCACAAAAGCAAATCGGCGCGTGCATCTATTGTTTGAGTGTCAATGATTGTCGAAAATTTTTGCAAATAATTGTTTTGTAATGCGGAATCAAAAATATTATTCGCAAAGGCTTTCGCCACCAATGGCTTAGCTTTATCAATTTGACCGGCATCGAAATATAATTTCGCCAATGCCATTTGCCCTTCGCCGCTTATTGGGCCACCGGTTTTTAAATATAAATCATCGCGCGCCAGAAAGTCGATTTTTTCTTTGTCAGAAAGCGGATACTCATTCAGGTTTTTCTCGACTTTTATTCTTAGGTCGCGAATATCGGGAAAATCGCCCATGCGATTTAGAACGTCCAATATTTCCGTTTTAGACAATAAATCAGGGGCAGCCATAGAAGCACGCCATAAAATCGCGTCGCGAATATTTTCTTTTTGAACCATTCCCAAAATGCGGCGAAATTCGCCATAGTCTGACTTTTTTGCGGACTTCAAAGCCAAAGCCAATGCTTCAGAATCAGTTTTTGGAACAATGGGCGTGGTAATTGCGCCAAAATCGACTTTTTCACTTGGCGGAAATTGAACGGTTTCAGCGGGCGGGTTTTGCGTCGCGGATTCTTGGGCACTTAATGTCTGAGGATTAAACAACAGAGCGGCGAGGCAAAGGCCAAAAACAATTCTCAAAATCAATACTCTCAATATTCTTTAATTCGGATTTTATTCAATCCAAACAAACCGATACTAATGTGATTTTACAGGTCTAGGCAAACAAAAAGATGCAATTATTAGCTTAAAATCGCTTAATGCTTAAATGCATCGCCAATTTCAGCCGCTAAGCTGCTTTCGCCTTCACTGTGATTTTCTGTTGCTGATTTCGGGGCTTCAATAGCAGGTGTTTGAGAACCAAGTGGATCGGCAATTCGTTTTGAACGGCCTTCAAAAGTGCCGCCTTCTTCGATAATCAAAACCGAATGCGTCAAATCGCCTTCAATATTGCCTGAGCCAGCAAGCAAGATGGTGCGCGCCGTAACATTGCCCTGCACAAAGCCGCGAATCGTTGCTTTTTCGGCAGTGATATTTCCGATAATTTCGCCTTGTGAGCCGATTGAAAGATTGGCGCATTTCACGTCGCCTTTAACCGAACCGTCAATATTCAAATCGCCATTTGAATTTATCGACCCACTGATTATAGTTTGCGCCGCGATTACCGAGGCACTTAGTTTCGATGTGCTTGGAATTTGAACATTTACAGGCGGGGCATTCGTCACGATTGTTGCTTCTTCTTCTTGGACGTTTTTCTTTTTTCCAAACATTTTATTCCTCTTTCGCTATGAGCGTAAGGCGCTTTTATCCTTGTTTTTGCTTAAACAGGCAAGCACAAGTATGCGCTATCAAAATTAAATGTGCAGTTATTCTATTGGCAGGCCGCGAGAACTTCTGAGGCGTGCCCCGTAACTTTAACCTTGCGCCAAATTTTTGAGATAATGCCGCTTTCATCAATAAGATAGGTCGCACGTTCAAGACCCATATATTTGCGTCCATACATGGATTTTTCGACCCAAACGCCATAGGCATTGGCGGCAATCAATTCTTCATCGCTTAATAAAGTGATTTCAAGGCCGTATTTTGTCTTAAATTTATCGTGGCTTTTGACGCTATCTTTTGAAATTCCAAGAACAATAGTATTTGCCGCTTCGAAATCGGCAACCAAGGCGCTGAATTGCTGCGCTTCATTTGTGCAGCCCGAAGTGTCATCTTTCGGATAAAAATAGACAATCACTTTTTTACCCTCCAAATTTGAAAGACTGATATTTCCACTACCATCTCTAGGAAGATCAAAATCGGGTGCTTTATCACCAATTTTCAAATCACTCATTTTACACCTCAAAAATAATGCGAATATGGCGCTTTTTGCCAAGTGATAGTTTTACGCTGCCATCCTTGATTAGATTTGGTGCAATTGGTGCAGTGATTTCGCCAAAATTGCCATCATTAATTTTCAAGCCACCGCCTTTCGCAAGTCGCTTGGCTTCGCCATTGCTTTCGCAAAGCCCGGCGGCGACAAATAATGCTGCAATGGACGAAAACTCGGCAGGATTGAGGGTAATTTCCGGAATACCTTCGGCTTCACCGCCGCCGCCAAATTGGGATTTAGCCGCCAATTGCGCAATTTCTGCTTCCTCGCGACCATGTAACATTGCCGTAATTTCGGTTGCCAAAATGATTTTGGCGTCATTAATTTCCGCACCCGCCAATGCCTCCAATCTTTTGACTTCATCGATTGGCAATTCAGTGAAGAGGCGCAATAATTTTCCGACATCGGCATCTTCAACATTGCGCCAATATTGCCAAAAATCAAAAACTGGCAATAAATCCTTATCAAGCCATACCGCTCCTGAGGCTGTTTTTCCCATTTTTTGCCCAGACGCATTCATCAAAAGCGGCTGCGTAAATCCAAAAACTTCGCGCCCATCTACGCGGCGGCATAATTCGACACCTTGAATAATATTGCCCCATTGGTCAGAGCCGCCCATTTGTAATATACAATCGTGACGGCGCGACAATTCAAGAAAATCATAGGCTTGCAAAAGCATATAATTAAATTCCAAAAATGTAATCGGTAATTCCTGATCTAGGCGACGTTTTACAATATCAAGAGCAATCATTTTATTGATAGTGAAATGACGCCCGATTTCTGCAAGCATTTCAAGCCATGAAATCCCCTCTAGCCAATCAATATTATCGACCATTTTCGCCTTAGAAAAATCGAGGTAATTCTCAAAAACTTTTTGAATACCGGCTTTATTTTCGGCAATTTTTTGAGGTGTTAAGATTGGTCGCGCTTCATTCTTATCGGATGGGTCGCCAATGCGTGTTGTGCCCGAACCCATCAAAGTAATGGGGGTGCCGCCGCATTGTTGAAAACGGCGCAAAATCATGATTTGAGTCAAAGAACCAGCGTGAAGGCTTGGTGCCGTACAATCAAAACCAATATAAGCGATTAAATCGCGTTTGCCTTTTTCAGTTTCTAGCGCGATTTTATCAAGCCCTTCAAGGTCTGATGCTTGATAATAATGCCCGCGTTCCATCATTAGATTGATGAATTGAGATTTGGGAACATAATCATTAGTGAGCAAAGACATTTTAATTGGCCTGAAATATATTTAAGAAGACCCCATTATAATATTGGACTTAGTTTTCAAACCATGGATTCACAAAAAAAGCAGGGATATATCGCAATCGGACTTATGACAGGCACCGCTTTGGACGGAAATGTCGATGTTGCCATGATTGGCACTGATGGCGAAAAAATTCACGCTCTTGGCGGCTACACCTTTGCCCCATATTCCGATTCCGAACGTGAGCTTTTCGCCAAAGCAATAAAAGCGGCATTGGAATGGAATTTTGACGGCGAGCCGCCCAAAATTATTGAGGAAGCAAAGGACAAACTTACTCAAGTCTATTTTATGGCGATTCAAAGCCTATTAATGAAGACAGATTTTGACGAAACTGATATCGATATTATCGGTGCGCATGGACTAACTTTGATACATCGCCCGCCGATAAATGGCGAAAACGGTCGCACATTGCAGATTTTAGATGGTCCGAAACTGGCACAATATTGTGGGATTGAGGTCGCCTATGATTTTCGTACTAATGATATGGCCCATGGTGGGCAAGGGGCACCACTTGCGCCGATTTTTCATGCGGCGGCCTTGGAATTTGCAGGAATCGTTCCGCCTTGTGCAATTCTAAACCTTGGTGGTGTTGCCAATATTACTTATTGGTCTGGTGGAAATGATGTCAAAGCCTTTGATTGCGGCCCTGCCAATGGCCCGCTCAATGAGTTAATTGAAGCACATGGTTTGGGTACTTATGACCAAGACGGCAAAATCGCCGGTGCGGGTAAATGTAATGAACAGGTTCTAAGAGACATAATGGCGCAAAAGTTCTTCACTGCACCTTATCCCAAATCCCTCGATAGATATGATTTCAGCGCAAAATTGGTGTCAGGGCTGTCGCTTGAAGACGGTGCGGCAACATTGTGCGCTTTGGTCGGTGAAAGTGTTGCGGCGGCAATAAAACTGTTTGAAACCCCGCCCAAGCTCTTGGTTCTGGCGGGTGGAGGGCGTCATAACCCAAATATAGTGCGCGAAATCAGAAATCGTGCAGGAATTGCCACCATAAATGCCGATGAAATCGGTCTAAGCGGCGATGCGATGGAAGCGCAATGTTTTGCCTATCTTGCTGTGCGCGCAAAACTTGGATTGCCTTTGTCTTTTCCTGATACAACGGGCGTCAAAGAACCAATTTGCGGCGGGAAAATTGCGGCAAAGCCCGTGCAAGAATAGTCAAACGCCGACA
Organism: Hyphomonadaceae bacterium; assembly: GCA_041917055.1. Classification (GTDB taxonomy): domain Bacteria; phylum Pseudomonadota; class Alphaproteobacteria; order Caulobacterales; family Aquidulcibacteraceae; genus Pseudaquidulcibacter. Next base: position 19,651 of record JAYRYJ010000014.1, on the reverse strand, counting down.
AATAAATTCAATTTTTCGTCATAAACCCGCAATTCGCCTGTGCTTATGTCATAATGCGCGCCGTGAAGGGCGAGGCGGCCTTTTTCTTCAAGAATTTTTATACATGGAAAAGTGCGAAGATTTTCAAGCGAATGAATTATTCCGTCTTTTTCCAATTCATATTGTTGCATATCATGGTCGCAATGGGCGCATTTTTCTTGAACTTTTTGTTTTGGTCCATCAAGAATCGACATCCATTTAGAGATAAAATTAGCTTCAGTCTGTACCGTCGCACTTGCATCTAGTGCGGCATTTATGCCGCCACATTTTGAATGGCCCAAAATAACAATTTCTTTGACACGAAGATTTAACGCGGCAAATTCAATTGCTGCCGAAACCCCGTGATATGACCCTTGTGTCTCAAAAGGTGGAACAAGATTGGCAACATTTCGGACAACGAATAATTCGCCCGGGCCTTTATTGAAAATCGTTTCGGGGTCAACGCGGGAATCGCAACACGAAATAATCATTGTATCAGGGCTTTGCCCGGTATCAGCCAAATCTTGATAATGTTTGGCATTAGGGTCGAAAATACGCGATTTGAATTTTTTATAGGACGAAATCAGACTTTCCGGAAAATTACTCATCATTATTCCTTAGCTGGTCATTCCTTGAATGCCGTCGCGTCTATAAGGATTTGCGCGCCATTCGCAAGCATTTTTATGTTATTTTCAATGGCGATTTTTGCACGGTCGATGCGCATTAATGCAAGGCCGATTTGTCCATTATTGGTTCTTAGGCGTCCGATTTCGGTTTCATTTGCCATAATTGGGGTATCAAACAGTGGGCTTTCGCCTTCAATTTTGATTTTTACAAGTTTTTGTTTCAAAGTGCCGCGCCGTTTCATGCGACTTGTCATTTCTTGGCCAATGAAACAACCTTTTTGAAAGTCTATCGCCCCCATTTCGTCCAAAAGACCTTCGAGGGCAAAATCAGAATCTCTGATCAAATCACGTGATGGATCGGGAATACCCAATTCTAGGCGCTTGTTTTCATATTCAATAAACTCGCCATCGGTTAGGGTTTCAATTGGGGCAAAAACACGAAAGCCCAAATTTGGATTACGCGGGTCTTGGAAAGCCATGGGCGATTTGTCGTCATTGTGCGAGAAAACAGCCAAATCGGGGCGCAATTTCATTTCAATGGGCCAACGCATTCGGTATAGTTTGAGTTTGGCCTCCAATTCGTTTGCATGATTGGTTTCTATGAAATAATGACTTCCTTCAGTTTCGATAATGAACAAATCGAATAGAAACTTGCCCTGCGGCCCCAAAAGCGCGGCATATACCGGAATATGTTGGGTGTTTGCATTAATAGAATTGGTAAGGAGGTTATTGAGAAAGAAACTGGCATCGCTTCCCCATAATTCCAAAATTTCGCGCCCTTTCAATCTAATCATTGGTATTTTCTTTAGCGGTGAATATGCCGATTGCCATGAAAAACCATGCCAATATGAATAAAGTTCCACCGAATGGCGCAGTTGGTGTATGGCTTAAATGCCCAAAACCCATGAAGAAAATCGGCAAAGTGAATAGCAATTGCCCGAACAGGCACGATGCCATAACCAAGCGCCCGAAAATCCTTAATCTTGGCAACAGAATGAAGGTTACAAGCGCCAAAAGCGCCTGAAAAATCCCCATTATTGCGGCTTCATGCACCGAAACTTTTCGGATTTCATCAAGCGCCATATGATGCGACGCCGCTAGCATGGCGACGCAAACGCCGCCAATCACCGCTTGTACAGTCGCCGAAATTTGGCATGGTTTAACCATTGTCACCGTCCAAAATTCCACCCAATTGCCCCAATATCGAACCTTCACCGCGCGAACCACCCATTTGCGGTGCAGCAGCCAACATACGGCCTGCAAGGCGGGAGAATGGCAAGGATTGAATCCAAACCGTGCCAGGGCCTTTTAATTGCGCAAAGAAAACGCCTTCGCCACCAAAAATCATGCTCTTAATCGAACCCGCGCGGACTACGTCAAAATCTACTCCATCGGTGAAGGCCGCGACGCAACCGGTATCAACATGGATTACTTCGCCGGGCTGAAGATCCTTGCGAATTAAACATCCACCCGCATGAACAAAAACCAAACCATCGCCTTCAAGTTTTTGCATAATAAAACCTTCACCGCCAAACAGACCGGTAAGGATTTTGCGTTGAAAGAAAATGCCCAAAGATACGCCTTTGGCAGCCGCCAAAAAACTGTCTTTTTGGCAAATTAAGCGCCCGCCGAAATCGGATAGTTTTAACGGTAAGATGTGCCCTGCATAAGGTGCGGCAAATGCCACTTTTGCCTTGCCTGTGCCTTTGTGAGTGAAAACGGTGGTGAAAAGGCTTTCGCCTGTCAATAGGCGTTTGCCCGCGCCCAATAAAGCACCCCACACATCGGAGTTTTTGCTCGAACCGTCACCAAACACCGCATCCATATCAACCCAAGGGTCTTTATACATCATCATACCAGCTTCGGCGATTGCGCTTTCACCAGGGTCGAGTTCAACCTCGACAAATTGCATTTCTTCACCATAAATTTGGAAATCGATTACGTCTGAAGCCATTTTTGCCCCCTTATTGAGTCTTTGATTAAATCTAAGCGCAAATTTGTATCATTCAAGCGACAAAATTCGTTTTCATGTTTATTTTGCTTGCCCAAATACTAAACCCAAAATATCACATTGCAAAAAGAGGCGTATATGTGGGGCATTGATAATTTTCGCGCAATAATCGGCGCATTCCTTATAATTGGTGTTTGTTGGTTGATGAGCGAGAACCGCAAACAATTCCCCCTTCGCCTTGTTATTGGCGCGGTTTCGATACAGGCGGTTTTGGTTGCTGTTTTGTTTGGCATTCCGCAATCGCAAGCAGTTTTGAACGCTATTAACGGCGTTGTTGACGGCCTGAATGCCGCAACTGTCGAAGGCACCAAGTTTATTTTCGGATATTTGGGTGGCGGTGATATGCCCTATTTGGTGGCGAAACCGGATGCCCCGCCGCCGTTTTTATTTGCATTTCAGGTTTTGCCTTTGATTTTGGTGATTTCGGCTTTGTCTGCGGTTTTGTGGCATTGGAAAGTCCTTCAATGGGTAACTCGTGGTTTTGGCTATATATTTGAAAAATCAATGAATATTGGCGGGGCTTCCGCCCTTGCAACCGCCGCCAATATTTTTATGGGAATGGTTGAAAGTCCGATTGTGATTAAAGGCTATCTCGATAAATTAACACGGTCCGAGCTTTTTATGATGATGGTTGTTGGCCTTTCGACGGTGGCGGGTTCAACTATGATTGCCTATGCCATGCTTTTGGCGCCGGTTTTGCCGAATGCGGCAGGGCATGTTTTGGTGGCTTCCGTCATTACCGCCCCTGCGGGCATTTTGGTTGCCAAAATCATGATTCCCGACGCCTTGCATGCGCATGGGGAAGGGTTTGACCATTCCTCTAACCTTACCTATCACTCAACAATGGACGCACTTACCCATGGGGTGCAAGACGGTCTGATGGTTATTATTAATGTCGCGGCCTATCTTTTAGTGTTTGTGGCGTTTGTGGCAATCGTCAATAATATCCTTTCTATTTTTCCCGATGTCGCGGGCGCGCCATTAACTTTACAGCGCATTTTTGGATTTATTTTCTCCCCACTTGCTTGGATAATGGGGATTGATTGGAAAGAGGCCGGAACCGCCGGCGGCCTTTTGGGAACCAAACTATTTCTTACCGAATTTGTGGCCTATATTGATCTTGGTGCAATTCCACAAAACGCCATGAGCGAACGCACAAGAATGATTATGACCTATGCATTGTGCGGTTTTGCCAATGTTGGCTCAATCGGTATTATGACCGGCGGCATGACCGCGCTAATGCCCGAAAGACGCGAAGAAATTTTGAACCTTGCCTGGAAATCACTTATCCCCGGATTTTTGGCAACTATGCTTTCGGCGGCAATTGTTGGCGCACTCCCAATGGGTGTTTTCCACCACTAATCAATCAATCCCGCCCCGCTTGCGGGGAGGGGGGACCGCGCAAAGCGCGGTGGGTGGGGTGCGCCTTATTCCACCTTTGCAACAGCCTTTTTAATCAAAGCAAGACAAGCATTCGGATTGCCCAAAACATCTTTTTCCTTAAACCGCAAAACTTCAAAGCCGTTAAGTTCAAAATATTCGTTTCTTTCGGAATCTTTTGCGCGATCCTGATTTGTCGGATTATCGACCTCGATAATTAAATCACGTTCGTAACAAACATAATCCGCGAAATAACCAATATCATTACGCGACTTCTTAATTCGCTCCTGCCGAAGGAATTTAACCCCAAGCGCTTTATCCTTAATCATGGACCAAATCTTATGTTCGGCCTTTGTCGGCTGATTACGCATATTCCTCTTGCGTGCTTCAATAGTCTCACAATCGGCAAATTTTGGTGCTTTTCTCATATCGGAACGAATAGCGGAATTAGCGAGGCAAGGGAAGGGGAAGGACTATCTCCTGCCCCGCTTGCGGGGAAGGGGGACCGCGCTAAGCGCGGTGGAAGGGGTGCGAAAAAAGCAAATTATTAAATCAAGATTTTTGCGATTGAAAATGTCTTCATTTGACATCATTTCCGACAAAATCATAAAAAATCAATTGGATAGAATGCCTTAATTCCCATATTTGCGAAAATTTCGGCGCTCATACCAATAGAAATGCTATCAATTGCTATCAAACGCTAAGATTTCCGCCTCAATTCCACCTATACCAGTAACTTCACCAAAACTATTTCGCACCCCAAAGATTAAATGGTGGAATAGTAAGGCGATTGCTTTGGATGCGGATTGAAAAAGTTCAATTCATTTAATTGAAACGCTTTGTTTGATTTTGAATGCGTCAATTTCTAGACATTGTTGAAGGCAGATTGACCTTTTGATTTCTCGAAAAGTATGATAATTTCATACCGATAGGAGAATGCCATGCCGTCCGCACAATCAAAACGCACCATAAGCCTTCCAAGCGAACATTCGAACTAAATCGACAAGCAAGTCGCAAGCGGCAAATATGCCTCCGCCTCCGAAGTGGTACGCGCAGGCCTTCGCGCTTTGCAAGAGCGCGACGAAGTGATTGAGGAATGGATATTGCGGGAAGTCGTTCCCGCTTATGAGAATTATAAGGCGAATCCTGAAACGGGCGTTGGAATTGACGTTGTGCTCAAAGAGATGGACTTCCCAATAAGCGGCAATATGCCACAAAGAGGCGTTACAAAGATTTGAAAATACTCTCCAGTCCAAGGTTCGCAGACTTAAATTCCTACACCTTATTACTATAATATGAGGTTCAAATTATGAAATTGTTCCGAAAGGCAATTTAAGAAGTATATTTTTGATTTCAGCTAAATTAAATTGTATTGACTCCTGCTGTGACTTGGTTTTCAATACTATTTTAAGGTGGTGAAATGGATAGGGTAACGAAAAGTCTGTTAACAGAATTCAAAGAAACATTTGAAATTTCCGAATTGATCGACGAAGTGGCCTTTGAGCATTTTTGCAACTATTCTATACTTTCAAATCAGTACAATAAGACTTTTGAATATTCAGATATTTGGACCGGCGGGGGCTATGACTGCGGAATAGACGGCTTAGCGATTATTGTTAATGGTCACCTTGTAGACAATCAGGATGATATCGATGCATTTTTGGAAAATAATGGCTATCTAGACGCCACGTTGATTTTTATTCAGGCAAAAACTACCACTAACTATGACAGTGGTGAAGTGCTCAAGTTCTATAACGGAGTCTCGGATTTTTTTTCTGAAAACCCGACTTTGAGACGAAATGATGAAATTAAGAACGCGGCAGAACTAGTCTCATATTTGTTCAATTTGGCAAGTAAATTCCGAAAAAACCCAATTCTAAAGTACTATTATGTTTACACAGGTAATTTACCGGACAAAAATGATTTGTCTGGACTGGTAAAAACCCATAGAAAGTCGCTAATTGGTTTAAATCTATTTGATAAGATAGATTCCGAAATATTGGGCGCTAAAGAGATTGTGGCACTTTATCGAAAGTCCAAAAACCAGGTTAGCGCTAGTTTCCATTTTCCAAACAAGACTTTATTGCCGAACATAAATGGGGTCGAAGAAGCATATTATGGAGTTTTGCAATACTCAGAATTTAAAAAACTAATTCTAGATGAAAATGATAATTTGATTAGCGTTTTCGATGAAAATGTAAGGGACTTTCAGGGGCCGAACACACCCGTTAATTCTGAAATATCGAAAACCCTTCGAAGTGAATTCCCGGACCGTTTCAGTGTGCTAAACAATGGTGTAACCATCGTTGCTGACTCAATCCATACTTCAAGGGATGCTGTAACTATAACAGACTATCAGATTGTTAATGGATGCCAGACAAGTAACGTGTTGTTTGAAAATCGCGATGTCGTAGGGATTGATGACATTTATATACCAATCAGGCTAATTGTGACTAAAAATAAAGACGTTCTTTCACAAATAACTGTTTCTACGAACAATCAAACGGCCATTAAGAAAGAACAACTTTCAGCCATGTCGGACTTTCAAAAAGGTCTTGAGCAATATTATAACGCTAGAGTTAATGAAGTTGGGCTCAAGTATGAAAGACGAGCCAAGCAATATACATCCGACGTTACTGTAACTAAACGGAAAATAATTTCTATTGCGAACCAAGTAAAGTCTTTTTCAGCTATGTTCAGACAAAACCCTCATTTAGTTACCACGTATTTCGGTACCTTGACTAAGTTGATGACGCAAGAGGGGTCGGGCTTATGCGATTCAGACCACCAGTATGGCACATATTATATGGCAGGGTTGGCATATTACAAACTTGATATTTTGTTTTCAAGTGGAGCGATAGAGAAACGTTTCAAAAAAGTTAAGTTCTATCTGCTCATGTTGTTTCTTAAAATTGCGACTGCAAATTCAACTCCACCGCTGAATAGCCGTAGAAAAACTGAATCATTTTGTGAGCCAATAATAAAGAAGCTAATGGACGAAAAAAAGTGTCAGGCTATCTTCAAGATCGCTTGCAACATTATCGACCGATCGGGCGCAAAGATTGAAGATAAACAGGCTCTTAAATCTAAACCTATGACGGACTTAATACTAAATGAGTTCTCTGAAACTGACAGAGTTTAAGAATTTCCTAGCACTCTTGAGCGCTTTCATACTAAAATCAAGTCTCTAGGATTTGTGCAGCTTAAGTTGTCTTCAGCTTTATGATCTTGATTCATTGGTATTTTGGGCTGCGACAATATCGGTTGTTGCATTTATACTCTGAACATTGCAAAGATCACTTAGCTCTAACTAGAAATTTGACCCTTCGACAGTTAACTTTTTCAATTGCATTAGACGCGACTAGCAAATTCAAGGTAGGTTGGAGTTTTGATTGCAGCTTTGGGCTTGACCTTTTTGAATCACATATGTATAGCCCACCCATCTTGCTTGAACTGGCTGTGGGTTGTTTGACAATTCAGACGCGTTCATAGAGCAAACTAGGGTTTGGGTCGCCGATAATGACCCTTTTGGCATTTTGCCAGCAAACAGTTTTAAGTGCCTTCGGGCGGGTTTGTTTGCACCTGTTTACTTATGAATGCTTTCAGTTGGGCCGTGCGACTTTCGGGTTTGCGCGGTTTTTGCATTGTCGCCAACTGAAAAGTTGGTTTCAATGGAAAAGCATTAGAGTTTCGCGAGACGGGGCAATATGGCAACATATTGCATCGTCTTTTTGGTGTTTGAAGGCGGGCCATTGGGGCTTGCACAAAAGAGGGTGAAAATGGCGCAACAGACCATTCGCATCAAATTAAAGGCGTTTGATCACCGCGCACTTGATACAAGTGCTAAAGAGATCATTTCGACCGCAAAACGCACCGGTGCACAAGTGCGTGGGCCAATTCCATTGCCTACCCGCATCGAGCGTTTTACCGTAAACCGTTCGCCACACGTTGATAAAAAATCGCGCGAGCAGTTTGAAATCCGCACGCACAAACGCGTCCTTGATATTGTTGACCCAACTCCACAGACTGTTGATGCTCTTATGAAGCTTGACCTTGCTGCCGGTGTTGACGTCGAGATTAAGATTTAAGGTGTAACATGCGTACAGGTGTTATTGCTAAAAAAATTGGTATGACGCGGGTGTTTGCAGCCGATGGCGCACACGTTCCTGTCACCGTTCTTGCGCTTGAAGGCTGCCAAGTGGTTGCACAGCGCACAATGGAAAAAGATGGCTATACAGCGCTCCAGCTTGGTGCAGGCACGCGTAAGGCCAAAAATACCAAAAAACCACAACGTGGTCACTTTGCCAAAGCGAATGTTGAGCCTAAGGCAAAATTGAAAGAATTCCGCGTCTCTGAAGATAATTTGGTTGAAGTTGGTGCAGAAATTTCTGCTGAACACTTCGTAACTGGGCAAAAAGTTGACGTTGCCGCTATTACAATCGGTCATGGTTTCACCGGCGCTATGAAGCGTTGGAACTTTGGCGGTTTGCGCGCAACACACGGTGTTTCGGTGTCTCACCGTTCACACGGTTCAACCGGTCAACGCCAAGACCCGGGTAAAGTCTTCAAAGGCAAAAAAATGGCCGGTCATTATGGTACTGAACGCGTGACTGTCCAAAACCTTGAAATCCTTAGAACAGATGCAGAGCGTGGCCTAATCCTTGTGGTTGGCGCAACCCCTGGTGCCGAAGGTACTTGGGTAGAAGTTCGCGACGCAGTTAAAAAGGCGCTTCCTGCTGAAGCTCCTAAGCCTGCTGCGATTAAAACTGCTGCTGTTACTGCTGCTGAACCGGTTGCCGATGTTGCACCTGTTGAAGCGGTTGAAACCAACGAAGAGGGTCAAGCATAATGAAACTCGACGTATTGAAACTTGATGGCTCAAAAGCAGGTTCTATCGAACTTGATGCAGCTATTTTCGGCCTAACCCCACGCGCAGACGTTTTATATCGTATGGTGCGTTGGCAACAGGCAAAACGCCGCGCAGGCACTCATGACACGCAAAACCGTGGTGAAGTATCGCGCACTCACTCAAAATTCGGCAAGCAAAAAGGTTCGGGCGGTGCACGTCACGGTTCGAAAAACGCGCCGATTTTCGTTGGTGGTGGTGTTGCACATGGTCCGCATCCGCGTTCTTATGAGCATTCATTGAACAAGAAATTCCGCGCATTGGGTCTTCGCATGGCATTGTCTGCAAAAGCTCAAGCGGGTTCTTTGGTGGTTTTGGAAAATGCAAATCTTGCAAATCCAAAAACCAAAGAATTGAAAGCGGGTCTTGCAAAACTTGGTCTTGAAAATGCTTTGGTTATCGGTGGCGCTGAACTTGATGCAAACTTTGCATTGGCAGCCCGCAATATTATCAATCTTGATGTTCTTCCTTCGCAAGGCATTAACGTTGAAAGCATTTTGAAACGCAAAACCTTGGTTCTTACTAAAGATGCAATCGAAGCAGTGAATGCAAGATTTGCAGGTAAACTCAATGCTAAAGCGGCGGTTGTTGAGACTGTAGCTGAAGTAGCTGAAGAGCCAAAGGCAAAAAAGCCACGCGCTAAAAAAGCGGATAAGGAGGCGTAATCATGGCAATCGAAGCACGTCATTACGACACAATCCTTGCGCCGGTTATCACTGAGAAAGCAACTCTATTGTCTGAAAACAATCAAGTTGTCTTCAAAGTTCCTTTGAGCGCAAACAAAACTGAAATCAAAGCCGCTGTTGAGGCATTGTTCAAAGTGAAAGTTACCGCAGTCAACACAATTCGTGTTGAGGGCAAAACTAAACGCTTCCGTGGGCAATTAGGCAAACAGTCTGATTTCAAAAAAGCCATCGTGACACTCAATGAGGGTGACACAATCGATATTTCAACCGGTCTGTAGGAGTAGGGAACTATGGCACTAAAGACCTTTAAACCAACTTCCGAAGGCCGTCGCCAATTGGTGATTGTTGATCGTAAGGATCTATTCAAAGGCAAACCTGTCAAATCTTTGACAGAAGGTCTTACAAAGTCCGGCGGTCGTAACAATTTGGGCCGCGTTACCGCATTCCGTAAAGGTGGCGGTCACAAAAGAACTTATCGCATCATCGATTTCAAGCGCCGCAAGTGGGATATGCCTGCTACTGTTGAGCGTTTGGAATATGACCCCAACCGTACTGCTTTCATCGCTTTGATTAAATATGAAGACGAAACCTTGTCTTATATTATCGCGCCACAACGCTTAAATGTTGGCGATACTGTCATCGCGGGTGAAAAAGTTGACGTTAAGCCTGGTAATGCTATGCCGCTTAAATCAATTCCGGTTGGTACAATCATTCACAATATCGAAATGAAACCTATGAAGGGTGCGCAAATCGCACGTTCAGCTGGTTGCTATGTGCAGCTTGTTGGTCGTGACCAAGGTTATGCACAAATTCGCCTTTCTTCAGGCGAACTTCGTTTGGTTCCTGATGGTTGCATGGCAAGCATCGGCGCGGTTTCAAACCCCGATAAAATGAATGAAAACCTCGGTAAAGCAGGCCGCAATCGTTGGAAGGGCGTTCGCCCATCAGTTCGCGGTGTTGCAATGAACCCGGTTGACCACCCACACGGTGGTGGTGAGGGCCGCACTTCCGGTGGTCGTCACCCAACTACACCTTGGGGCCTTAAAACCCGTGGTCCTAAAACCCGTAATAATAAGTCGACTGACCGTTTGATTGTCCGTCGTCGTCATCAGAAGAAGGCTTAAGACATGCCACGTTCAGTATGGAAAGGTCCATTTGTAGATGGTTACCTCCTTGGCAAAGCTGAGAAGGCAGCCAATTCGCCGCGTCGCGAAGCGATCAAAACTTGGTCACGTCGCTCAACAGTTTTGCCACAATTTGTCGGTCTAACTTTCCAAGTTCACAATGGTAACAAATTCGTTCCTGTTGCGATTTCAGAGGAAATGGTTGGCCACAAACTTGGTGAATTTGCACCGACCCGCACTTATTATGGTCACGGTGCAGACAAAAAAGCGAAGAGGAAATAGTTATGTCTAAAGATAAAACTCCTCGTCCTGTGGCTGATGATTGCGCGATTGCAAAATCAAACAATCTTCGTGTCAGCCCGCAAAAATTGAACCTTGTGGCTCAATCAATTCGTGGTTTGAAAGTTGATAAGGCATTGGCTGAATTGCAATTTTCGCCAAAACGTATCGCTTTAGACGTTCGCAAATGCTTGCAATCCGCTGTTGCGAATGCCGAAAACAACCATAATCTTGATATTGATGCTTTGGTTGTTTCACAGGCATTTGTTGGCAAAGGTTTGGTTATGAAACGTATGCACACTCGTGGTCGCGGTCGTTCATCACGCATTCTAAAGCCGTTTTCAAATCTTACAATCATTGTTCGCCAAACTGAGGGAGCCGCCTAATGGGTCAGAAGGTTAATCCAATTGGTTTGCGTTTGAATATCAACCGCACTTGGGAATCTCGCTGGTATGCGGGCACTGCTGATTATTCGCGTCTTCTTCATGAAGACCTTGCAATCCGCGCTTTCCTCAAGAAATCTCTTAAGCAAGCAGGCGTTTCGAAAATCGTTATCGAGCGTCCGCACAAAAAATGCCGCGTTACTGTTTATGCTGCTCGTCCGGGCGTTATTATCGGTAAAAAAGGCGAAGAGATTGCAAAACTTCGTAACCAACTTGCCAAAAAAATCGGCGGCGGTGAAGTTTTCTTGAACTTGGTTGAAGTCCGCAAGCCTGAAATCGATGCGCAATTGGTCGCTGAAAGTGTTGCTCAACAGCTTGAGCGTCGTGTTGCTTTCCGTCGCGCCATGAAACGCGTTATGCAATCTGCTATGCGCCTTGGTGCATTGGGTATTCGTGTTAACGTTTCCGGTCGTTTGGGCGGTGCGGAGATTGCGCGTACTGAATGGTATCGTGAAGGTCGCGTTCCATTGCACACTATGCGTGGTGACGTTGATTATGCAACTGCAGAAGCATTGACTGCTTATGGTATCATTGGCGTTAAAGTTTGGATCTTCAAAGGTGAAGTTTTCGAACGTGACCCAATGGCACAAGATAAACGTCTTGCAGAGCATTCAAATGAAGCGCGTCCGCGTCGTGAAGACGATCGTCCGCGTCGTGAACGCGAAGATCGCGGCCCACGTCGTAATCGTAAACAAGAACAAGAAGCGGTTTAAGGGGTAGAAAATGTTATCACCTAAACGTACAAAATTCCGCAAACAGTTCAAAGGCCGTATTCACGGTGTTGCCACAAAAGGCGCGACTTTGAATTTCGGTTCATTCGGCCTTAAGGCACTTGAACCGGAACGTATCACTGCACGCCAGATTGAAGCATGCCGCCGTGCAATCACTCGCCAAATGAAACGCCAAGGTAAAGTATGGATTCGTATTTTCCCTGACGTTCCTGTTTCTCAAAAACCTGCTGAGGTGCGCATGGGTTCCGGTAAAGGTTCGCCCGAATATTGGGCAGCGCGCGTAAAGCCCGGCCGTATTCTTTTCGAGATTGACGGTGTTGCTGATGACATTGCCAACGAAGCTTTGCGCCTTGGTGCTGCGAAACTTCCTATTCAGTGCAAAATCATCACTCGCGCTGATTTCGGTATGGCATAAGGATTTTAGATATGAAAAGCCAAGACGCCAGAGCGCTTAGCGCAGATCAATTAAAAGATGAATTGCTAAAACTTAAAAAAGAGCAATTCAATCTTCGTTTTCAACGTGCGACCGGTCAATTAGAAAAGACCCATCGCATTAATCAAGTTCGTAAAGACATCGCATTGGTCAAAACCATGATCAATGAGAAGTCAGCGAAAGCAGAAGTGTAGGAGTTACGAATGCCTAAACGTATTTTGCAGGGTATCGTAGTTAGCGATAAAGGTGACAAGACAATCGTTGTGAATGTCGAAAGAACCTTTTTGCACCCGCTTTTGAAAAAAATCGTCCGCCGTACTAAACGTTATCATGCCCATGATGAGGCAAATACGCATAAAATCGGTGAAACGGTTGCAATCCAAGAATGCCCGCCTAAGTCAAAATTGAAAAGGTGGGAAGTGGTTGGTCACGTCAAAGCATAATCTTTGACTATGTTTTGATACGGATCGATAGAAGGAAATAAACGATGATTCAAATGCAATCAAATTTGGATGTCGCGGATAATTCCGGCGCTCGCCGCGTTATGTGTATCAAGGTTCTTGGTGGTTCCAAGCGCCGTTATGCAAGCGTTGGTGATACAATTGTAGTTTCTATAAAAGAAGCTATTCCGCGTGGTCGCGTTAAAAAAGGCGACGTACGTAAAGCCGTTGTGGTTCGCGTTTCTAAAGACATTAAACGTAAAGATGGTTCGGTCATTCGCTTTGACCAGAACGCAGCTGTGCTTGTAAACCAAGCCGGTGAGCCGATTGGCACACGTATTTTCGGACCTGTTCCGCGTGAATTGCGTGCCAAAAATCACATGAAAATCATCTCATTGGCTCCGGAGGTGTTATAATGGCTGCTAAGATTAAAAAAGGCGATAAAGTTGTTGTTCTTGCCGGCAAAGATAAAGGCAAAAACGGCGAAGTTATTAAAGTTTTGCCGGAAGCGGGCCGTTTGGTTGTTCAAGGTGTTAATATTGTCAAAAAACACCAAAAACAAACCCAAACCCAAGAAGCAGGCATCAAAACTTTTGAAGCGCCAATCGCGATTTCAAATGTTGCTTATGCTGACCCGACTGATGGTAAACCTACAAAAATCGGTTTCAAAATGGTCGATGGCAAAAAAGTTCGTTTTGCGAAAAAATCAGGTGAGGTAATCGGCGATGTCAAATAATTACGAACCTCGTTTGAAAACTCAATACCGCGAAGAAATCCGCGCCAAAATGAAGGAAGCATTTTCATATTCAAATGATATGCAGATCCCTCAACTTGATAAAATTGTTATCAATATGGGTGTTGGTGAAGCGGTTGGCGATAGCAAAAAAATGCAATCTGCTGTCAATGCTTTGACACTTATTTCTGGTCAAAAACCTGTTACTACTAAAGCGCGCAAATCAATCGCAGGCTTTAAAGTTCGTGAAGGTATGGCTTTGGGCTGCAAAGTTACTTTGCGCAAAGACCGTATGTATGAATTTCTTGACCGCCTTGTAACAATTGCTTTGCCACGCGTTCGCGACTTCCGCGGCCTAAATGGCAAATCATTTGACGGCAATGGCAATTATGCCATGGGTCTTAAAGAGCATTTGGTATTCCCTGAAATCAATTATGATCAAGTTGATAATACTTGGGGCATGGATATCATTATTTGTACAACCGCTCGCACCAATGATGAAGCTAAGGCTTTATTGCGCGAGTTTAACCTACCTTTCAGGAATTAAGCCATGGCAAAAATGGGTTCTGTAAACAGAAATAACCGCCGTAAGGCTTTGGTTAAAAAATTTGCCGCAAAGCGTGCGCGCCTTGCTGCAGTTGCTAATGATGAAAATGCCGCAATGGATGAGCGCTTTGCCGCTCGTTTGAAGCTTGCTGCTTTGCCTCGCAATTCTGCGCCAAATCGTGTGCGCAATCGTTGCGAAGTAACTGGTCGTCCGCGCGGTTTTTACCGTAAACTTAAAATGTCCCGTATTGCTTTGCGTGAATTATCAAACGCTGGCCTTGTTCCGGGCATGTTGAAATCAAGCTGGTAAGGAGTGGATTATGAATATTAATGATCCTATCGGCGATATGATTACACGCATCAGAAACGCGCAAATGCGCGGCAAAGCGAAAGTTAATTCGCCATCTTCTAAATTGCGTGCCAATGTTTTGGACGTTTTGATTAAAGAAGGCTATATTCGTAGCTATTCTGAAGTTCAAAACGGCAATCATGCCGAGCTTGAAATTGAGCTTAAATATTCCGATGGCGCCCCTGTGATTGAAAAAATCACTCGTATTTCGAAACCGGGTCGTCGTGTTTATTCATCTGTCAAAGATTTGCCATTGGTTCGCAACGGCCTTGGTATCGCAATTCTTTCCACCCCTAAAGGTGTTTTGAGCGATGCCCAAGCGCGTGTTGAGAATGTCGGCGGCGAAATCTTGTGCCACGTTTACTAGGGAAGGGGTCGATATGTCACGTATTGGTAAAAAACCTGTTCCTACAAACGGTGCGACTTTGACTTTGAATGGTCAAACTTTGGTTGTTAAAGGACCAAAGGGCGAATTGAAATTTGAAGTTAATGACGGTGTCGATGTTAAAATCGAAGGTGCCGAAGCAATTGTAACACCAAAAGACGAAAACAATCGTTTGCATAGATCTTTGTGGGGTATGACCCGTTCAATGATTTCAAACATGGTTGAAGGCGTTACAAAAGGCTTTGAACGCGAACTTGAACTTGTTGGTGTCGGTTATCGCGCCGCAATGAAAGGTCGCGATTTGGAATTGTCTTTGGGCTATTCCCACCCAATCGTTTATGTTGCGCCTGAAGGTGTTACATTCGCAAGCACAAGACCGACTGAGATTAAAATCGGCGGTATTGACAAGCAACAATTAGGGCAAATCGCAGCAGAAATTCGCGCATTCCGTCCGCCTGAACCTTATAAAGGCAAAGGTGTTCGTTATGCTGGTGAAACTGTGCGTCGTAAAGAAGGCAAGAAGAAATAATGAAAAAAATTCTCTCAGCCCAAGAAAAACGTGCAATGCGCAACCGCGCTCGCTTGAAAAAAGTTGGCAATGGTCGTTTGCGTCTTTCAGTTTTTCGTTCGTCGAAAAATATTTCGGCACAAATTATAGACGATCTCAAAGGTATTACTTTGGCATCGGCTTCTTCGCTTGAAGCGGATATTCGCACTAAAGACGGTGCGAAAACCGAACTTGCTACTTTGGTTGGTGAATTGGTCGCCAAACGCGCACTTGAAAAAGGCGTCAAAGAAGTAATGTTCGACCGTGGTTCGTATTTGTTTCATGGGCGCGTAAAAGCGCTTGCCGATGCAGCCCGTGCTGCCGGCCTTCAGTTCTAAGGAGTGTAAAATGGCACGTCGTCCTGAACGTGAAAATAAAGAAGAACGCGAAAGCGAAATCGTCGATCGTTTGGTTGCGATTAATCGCGTTGCGAAAGTGGTTAAAGGCGGTAAAAACTTCGGTTTTGCAGCTCTTGTAGTGGTTGGCGATGAGAAAGGCCGTGCAGGCTTTGGTCATGGTAAAGCGCGCGAGGTTCCTGAAGCAATTCGTAAAGCTACCGATGAAGCGAAAAAGAAAATGATTAGAGTGCCTTTGCGTGAAGGCCGTACTTTGCATCACAATGGCGCGGGTCGCCACGGCGCTGGTAAGGTTGTTCTTCGCTCGGCTCCTCCTGGTACTGGTCTTATCGCCGGTGGTCCGATGCGTGCAGTATTTGAGGTCCTTGGTATTCGTGACGTTGTTGCGAAATCGCTTGGTTCTTCAAACCCATACAATATGGTGCGCGCAACTTTCCAAGCATTGGGTGAACAGGTTTCTCCACGTCAAGTGGCGCAAAAACGCTCTCTGAAAGTGGCTGATGTCCTGTCTCGTCGTAAAGACGGTGCTTCGGCAATCGAAGGTGCGGAGGGTTAATTATGGCTACTATCGTAATCAAACAAACCGGTTCGCCAATTCGCCGTACAACCGACCAAAGGGACACTTTGAAAGGTTTGGGTCTTAACCGTTTGAACAAAGTGCGTGAACTTGAAGATACTGCTGCTGTGCGCGGCATGGTTCGTAAAGTTGCCCACTTGGTACAAATTATTGAGGAGCGTGCTTAATAAAGCGCGAAACAACAATGAATTTGAATGAACTCAATGATAATGAAGGCGCAGTAACCCGCCGTATGCGCGTTGGTCGTGGCGTCGGTTCGGGCAAAGGCAAAACCTGCGGTCGCGGTGTAAAGGGTCAAAAATCACGCCGTGGTGTAAGCATTAATGGTTTCGAAGGCGGTCAAATGCCTATCCATATGCGTATGCCGAAACGTGGTTTTAACAAACTTAATGCCAAAACCCATGTATGGGTTAATTTGTCTGATCTTGAAACTGCTATTCAAGCCGGCAAACTTCAGGCAGGTTCCGAAGTTTCGGAAACCCAATTGGTTGAAGCACGCGTTATTCGCCGTGTTAAAGACGGTGTTCGCATTCTTGGTAAAGGCGAAATCAAATCGCCGATTAAATTGACTGTTAGCGGCGCGTCCGAGACAGCAATCAAAGCCATCGAGAAAGCGGGCGGGTCGGTAACACTGACTGGCAAAAAAGAAGCAGCTTAAACCCTTCCAGTTTATGACAATAGCCCCATATAGGGGCTATTGTTCATTTGGAGACTTTGAATTTTCCGGATGTGATTAGATACCCAAATTTATTGATTTAAACACACCCCGAACATTTGAATCTTATTAAATTTCACTTTAATAAGTGATTTGCAAAAATAGAGAGAATAAAAATGGCATCAGCGGCAGAGCAATTAGCAGCCAATATGAATTTTGGATCTTTTGCAAAGGCAAAGGACCTCCAATCACGTATTTGGTTCACTTTGGGTGCTTTATTGATTTATCGTCTTGGCACGTTTTTACCTTTGCCAGGGATTGATATTGCGGCATTTGCTCAAGCCTTTAAAAGTGCGCAAGGCGGCATTTTGGGAATGTTTAACACATTCTCTGGCGGTGCGGTTGAACGTCTTGCGATTTTTGCCTTGAACGTAATGCCATACATTTCGGCATCAATTATTATTCAGCTTTTGTCTTCTTTCCCTGGTCGTTTGGAACAATTAAAAAAAGAAGGCGAAAGTGGTCGTCAACAAATCAATCAATATACACGCTATTTGACCGTTTTGCTTGCGATTGTGCAATCTTTCGGTATTGCTAAGGGCCTTGAAGGTTCGCAAGGCGTTGTCATAAATCCCGGTCTTTTGTTTGAAGTTTCGACCATCGTCACTTTGACCGGCGGCACTTTGTTTCTAATGTGGCTCGGTGAACAGATAACCGCGCGTGGTATTGGCAATGGCGTTTCGCTAATCATTTTTGCGGGTATCGTTGCCGAGATTCCGACAACCATTTACCGCTCTTTGACTTTGGCACAAAATGGCTCGATTTCCGGTTTTGCAATATTCGCCTTGGTTGCGGTTTTGGCGGCGGCGGTTGTATTCATCGTTTACATAGAACGTTCACAGCGCCGCGTGGTTATACAATATCCGAAGCGCCAAGTTGGCAATAAAATTTATCAAGGTGATACATCGTTTTTGCCTTTGAAACTTAATACCTCGGGTGTTATTCCGCCGATTTTTGCGTCCTCTTTGCTTTTGTTACCTGCTACTGTTCTTAGCTTTTTGGGTTCGAGCACCACGGGTGAAAACGCACCGCAATGGGTTTTGATTGCGCAAGAGGGCCTTAGGAATGCCGCTGCTGCAATGGGTCATGGTAAGCCTGCGTTCTTGATACTTTACGCGCTTTTGATTGTTTTCTTCGCGATTTTCTATACTTCGATTGTCTTCAATACCGAAGAAACAGCAGATAATTTGCGTAAATATGGCGGCTTCTTACCCGGCATTCGCCCCGGCAAAAAAACCGAAGAATATCTTGACAAAGTATTGACGCGCTTGACTGTAATTGGTGCTGCATTCTTGGTAATTGTCTGCGTGGCGCCTGAAATTGTGTTTTCCATGACCGGACAGCAATTCTATTTGGGTGGCACGTCTATTCTAATTGTGGTTTCTGTTACTATTGATACTGTGGGGCAAATCCAATCGCACATGCTTGCGCACCAATATGAGGGACTTGCCAAAAAGTCTAAATTGAAGGGCAAGCGGAAATAGTATTTGGTAAAAAGCATTAAAGGCTTTTCAGTGTATTAGAAAAACCTTATAAATGCTTTATGCCCAAAATGGGGGGGAATATTATGAATCTTATACTTTTTGGGCCACCAGCCGCAGGTAAAGGGACGCAGGCGAAACGTTTGGTTTCTGAACGCGGCTTTATTCAGCTTTCAACCGGCGATATGTTGCGCGCTGCACGGGCATCGGGTTCGGAACTTGGCAATAAAGTCGCCCATATTATGGATTCTGGTCAATTGGTGACCGACGAAATTGTAATCGCGCTTATTGCCGAACAATTGGAATTAAACCCCAATGCAGCAGGTTTCATTTATGACGGTTTCCCAAGAACCGTTGCGCAGGCAGAAGCATTAGACGCGCTTTTGCAGGCCAAAGGGCAAAAAATCGATAAAGTCATACGCTTAGTGGTTGACGATACCGCGCTTTTGGCACGCGTTACCAAACGTTTTGAAGAACAGGGCAGGGCGGATGATAATCCCGAAACCTTCGTAAAACGCCTTGAGGCCTACAATGCCCAAACTGCTCCTTTATTGCCATATTATTCAGATCGCGGAATTATCACCGAGGTGGACGGAATGGCGGACATTGCGACTGTTGCAAATGCAATAGACGCGGCGCTGTCGTAAATTAGGAATTACAAATTACGAATTGGGCGGGTTTCCCGCCTTTTTTTGTGTCGTCGTAATAAATCGCCACCGAACCTAAAGTTCGGTGGCGATTTATTCTTAATGCTCTGCCCTAAACCCAAAAAGATTGCATTCCTGTTGGTTTTAGTTTGGTTGTTGGGGTTGGGGTGGTTAGGTTTTTGCCTGTGCTTGCGTCTTCGATTGAAATGATGTCCGGCATGGCCATTGAGGTGGGTTT
>JAYRYJ010000013.1:0-54044 GCA_041917055.1 Hyphomonadaceae bacterium | reverse complement strand
CGACGCTCTCGGTTGCCAATAAAGTATTTGAGTTCTCATCAATATCAGCAATTAAAACAAATTCACGACCACATGCTGCATCTTCGATACCCTGGCTTAATTGAGCAAGCATTTCGGCGGCATTTTGTGCATTATACACTTTGCCAGTGGCATGACACGCAGCCGCAAGCCCGCTTATTCCTATTGTCAATTTTTGATTGGCGAAAAGCGACATAAAGGCGAAAACTTCGGCTACAAATTCGTCAATCTTAAAATTGCCGCGCGAAACATAATTTGCGGCATTGATAGTGAATAATGAATTATATTCACAATCTTTGAAACTAATGGCGCAATTGGTATCAATTAGATCAATCGAATGGGGTTTTGCATCGGCGATTGTCGCATATTGTAAAATTGGTGGTCGCAAAATGCTGTCATCGATTGCGAAATTAAAATGGTTAGGTTTTTGATTAATTGCATTATCAATGATTCTTTTGACAATGCCGGTGGGTACGCCGCGCGCGAAAGACCGCCCAACGGCGCGCGCCAATAAAGTGTTGGAGCGTGGGTCAAAGCGACCTTCACCAATTGCGCGCGAAATGGCATTTTCTATGTCAAGAACTGCGGTTTCAATTGAATAATTACCCGCAATAATCGCGGCACGGCGAAACTGATTGTCCTTTTCGCGACGCAGGGCATTGATATCGTCAAAAGCAATTTCGCTTTCCATAGGTTGTGGATCGGTATCAGGCGGAAACAAAAACTTAGAATTTGGAATAATCCTTTGTTTCGCTATCGCATTTGACAAAGTAGCAATCGGCAATTGCGCTTTATCATCAGATACTTGCAGCAAAGTATTAATACTGCCAATGACAAAATCCAATAGATCAGAATTCGAGGCCAAATCAAGAAACTGCGTCGCAAACTTTATCGAATCCAATTGCCATTCAATTGGGGCAAAGCAAAAAATCGGCGTCCCATCGTCAAAAATTGCATATTCACGTTTGGCAATTATTGGCGGGGAAAGCGCGCAATTTTCTTCGTGCTGCGCTAATTTTTGCGCCAATAAACGAAAATTTTGCTCCTCAATCCAAACCTTGCCCATATTTGCACCTATGCGCCGCATTCTTTGACGCGAATCACACGTATTGTGCACTGAATTTCCGATTGTGTCGCATGGTTTTATCGCTGTGTATGTGGAATTTCAAAAGGCAATTGCTGTATTTACTTAGGATGGGATATTGTTGGGGAAGGTCTTTATGGCATATTTGCTCATAAAGACCTTCCCCAACCATAGCGCTTTGTTAAAACAATCTACAACATTTCATTGTAATTTCACAATTACAGCGTCAGAAATCCTTTAGGTATTCCAATACCCCTGCGGCCTGCGGCCTTCTTCTTGCTATTAATCACGCGCTTAATAGGCAGGCAATCAATTAAGCCTGACCTTAATAATTAGCCCTAAATTCAACATTTATGTAACTTGTATTTGCGGCAAATTTCGGTAAAGAAAAAAGCACTTAAAGGTTTTTCAAATGCTTAAAAAGATTTTCACTTGGTGGAATGGCGCGACATTAGGCGCGCTTTTTGATGTAAATCGTCGTGCAAAAAAAGTTGGTACTGATGAATTTGGCAATACTTATTATGAAGAACCAAATGCAACCATAGAGGGGCGCAAACGCCGCTATGTTCTTTATAAAGGCTATGCGGAACCATCGCGCGTGCCTGTCGATTGGCATGGTTGGTTGCATTATACTTTTGACGAACCGCCAACCAAAGTTCCATTTAAAACTATGGATTGGGAAAAGCCACATCGCCCTAATTTGACGGGCACTATTTTCGCTTATCGCCCAAAAAATTCAATCGCTAATATTAAAGGCACAAACAAAGAAGAAACCAAGAATTACGAATCTTGGAGGCCTTAATGCTTAAACTCAAACGCCTGATTTTGCCATCTGTTTTGGTTTTGGGATTGGCGTTTTCGATTGAGGTTACGCGTTCGATTGCCCAAGCGGTACCGCCTGATTCTGCACCGAAAGTTTCGGAACCCGAACCCGCGCCAAACCCTGTCAAAGAGCAGGAAAAGGCCCCTAAGGTCGAGGGTGGTATTGACCCTGAATTGGGTCAAATTGCCGAACCCGATGCGCCTGACGTCGTTTTAGAAGGTTCGGGAGGTGAAAAAGGCCCGACTATTGAGGGTGGTGTCGATGAACAAGATCGCACGGCATTGGAAAATATCATTCAAAATGATAGTGCGCCGAAATCAAATGGTGAAATAATGCCACGTTTGGTCGGTGCCGATGTTCCGACTATTCCAATTGATCTATTATTTCCAAATGGTGGCGCTGCTGGCGTTGGCGGGAAAATCAATCGGGTACAGGAATTAGCGGGGACAAATGTCCTTTTGTATGGTTTGAACCGAAATTCGGGCGCGCATATGACTTTCCGTTTGAATGTCGGGCAAACCCTCAATTATGAAAATCTGACAGTTAGTCTAAGCGCGTGTTATCGTTCCGCACCGACAGAGGCAGACGAATCGTGGGCCTATGTTGAGGTCATTGATAAAGGCGCGCCACAGCTTCAACAAATTGCCGTTCTCGCACAAAGAGATCGTAGCAAAATGAAAGAATTGCAGGGGCCACGCAAAGTGCGCAAAGGCTGGATGATTGCATCAAGCCCTAATGTGACGGCGATTGACCACCCCGTATATGATTTGACTTTATTGTCATGTGATGGCGGTGCCGCCGCAAGCGCGCCTAAGCCAGTAATTGCAAGCAAAAGCGACCAGAAGAAAGACAGTCCTTCCCAATCTGATGCGCCGAAGCAAGATGCGCCTGCGCCGATTGATACCCCTGCGCCGGAACCGATTGCGCCGCCCCCTGCTGCGCCTGCGCCTCAACCGGAAGTGAAGACGCAATAGTTTTGGGCGTGAAATTTTCGGTGGGAAAATGACGTTCTATCCTAAGCGCGTCTTTCAATAATTCATGAAATTCAAAGCGTGGGATTTCTTTAAGCCCGAATTGCGCCAAATGATTATTATGATATTGCGCGTCCAAAAGCTGAAAATCGGCGTATTTTAGTGCCGCAACCAAATGAACCAATGCGATTTTGGAGGCGTTGGGCCTGGTCGAAAACATACTCTCGCCAAAAAACGCCCCGCCCAATGAAACGCCATAAAGACCGCCAATCAAATCATCATCTTCCCAAACTTCAATTGAATGCGCATGACCTTCGGCATTCAATGCAGAATAGAGACGGATTATTTCGTCATTAATCCAAGTTGCTTTTCGGTTTGCGGTTTCTTTGGCGCATTCCTTAATTACTAAATCAAAACAATGATTGGCACTTATTTGATAAGGCGTTGTGGCGACAATACGCTTCAAGCGTTTTGGAATATGAAAATTATTGAGGTCAAAAACACCGCGAATTTCCGGGTCGATTACGAATAATCTTTCGTCATCACGACTATCTGCCATGGGAAACACGCCATTGCGATAAAGTTCCAAAATTTGTGCAGATTCCAAAATGCTATGCAAATTAACACCAAAATCAAAAGATGTTTTTGGCAGGGCGCAAATTATTAATCAATAGGGCGATTATTTTCGTCCATCCATTTTTCAAGCCAATGGATATTGTAATTGCCGTCAATAATATCGCGATTTTGCAAAAGTTTTAGGAAAAGTGGTGTTGTGGTTTTTGTGCCCCCGATTACCATTTCACTTAAAGCGCGCTTTAAGCGCATAAGGCATTCCGGGCGATTTTTACCACGCACAATCAATTTTCCAAGCAAACTATCATAATATGGCGGAACCCGATAACCGTCATAAATCGCCGAATCCATGCGCACACCAAGACCACCCGGCGCATGATAATTGGCAATAGTGCCGGGGCAGGGGGTAAAGGTTTCAGGATCTTCGGCATTAATGCGACATTCAATGGCAACACCATTAAAGACAATGTCTTCTTGGGTGAAGGAAATAGGGAAGCCTGCCGCAATACGAATTTGTTCGCGCACCAAATCAATATCGGTGATGGCTTCAGTAACCGGATGTTCGACTTGAAGGCGAGTATTCATTTCGATGAAATAGAATTTTCCATCTTCATAAAGAAATTCAATCGTGCCAACGCCTAAATAACCAAGTTTTTTGATGGCATTGACAACAATCTCACCTATTTCTTTGCGTTCAGACGCATTAAGCGCAGGTGATGGGGCCTCCTCCCAAACTTTTTGGTGGCGTCGTTGTAGCGAACAATCGCGTTCGCCTAAATGAACCACATTGCCGTGGCTATCTGCTATCACTTGAATTTCAATATGGCGCGGCAAAGTTAGGTATTTTTCAAGATAGACAGTATCGTCACCAAATGCGCCTTTGGCTTCGGAGCGCGCAGTTGAAAGGGCGACCGACAAATCTTCTTCATTTTGTGCGATTTTCATGCCGCGCCCACCGCCGCCAGCTGATGCTTTTACCAAAACCGGAAAACCGATTTCGCGCGCAATTTTTAGGGCTTTTTCGTCGGTATCGACCGCGCCGTCTGAACCTGGAACAACCGGAATCCCCGCCTCTTTTACTGCGTTTTTAGCGGCGATTTTATCGCCCATGATTTTGATATGTTCGGGCTTAGGGCCAATAAAAGTAAGGCCATGCGCCTCAACAATTTCGGCAAAACGCGCATTTTCAGACAAAAAGCCGTAACCAGGGTGTATGGCTTGTGCGCCTGTAATTTCGCACGCGCTAATAATTGCCGGAATATTCAAATAAGATTTTGCCGATTGCGGTGGGCCGATACACACACTTTCATCAGCCAAACGAACATGCATTGCCTCGGCATCTGCTGTTGAATGAACCGCGACCGTGGAAATGCCCATTTCTTTACATGCGCGGTGAATGCGAAGGGCGATTTCGCCGCGATTTGCTATCAGAACCTTGTCAAACACTAGGGATAGACCTCTATTCTATGGTGCAAAGTGGTTCGCCGAATTCGACGGGCTGGGCATCGGCAACCAAAATCGCAGTAACAGTTCCGCCGCGCGGTGCATTCACTGGATTAAGGGTTTTCATCGCCTCAATAATCATCAATTGCTGACCTTCTTTCACTGTATCGCCAACATTGACAAATGGGCGCGCGCCTGGTTCTGGCGATAAATATGCAGTGCCAACCATTGGCGAAGTTACATTATTTGCCAGATTAACGGTTTCGACCGCAGGCTTTTCAACTGCTGCAGGCGCAACCGCTGCTTTTGGTGCTTCAGCAAACTGAACAGGCGGTGGTGCAGCATAAGTTACTGGTGCAGCGACAGTCAAATTGCGCGTAACACGAATTTTTGTGCCGTCATGATCGATTTCAATTTCAGTAAGTTCGGAATCTTTAAGAATTTTCGCGAGGTCTTTTACGAGTTTAGTATCAAAGCCGTTATTCGGCATTCCAATGTCCCCCATTCGAAGCGGTTTTTTCCTGCTACGATTTAACCAAAATGCGTCATTAGACGCAAACGATACGCAATACAAGTTTTCTTGTGCGACAAAGTTTCCCTAAGGGCAATTTGGATTGGGTCACTTCGCGGTATCGAGAGATTTAGCACAGGCTTCAAAAGCCATTCTATAAGAATCAAAGCCAAATCCCGCAATTACGCCATTTACAGCTGGTGAGACAAATGAAGTTTTGCGAAATTCTTCGCGTGAATGTGGGTTTGAAATATGCACTTCAACTTTATAAATCTCTAATGCTTTTAATGCGTCGTGAATGGCAACCGAAGTGTGGGTGAAGGCGGCGCCATTAATAATTAATGCATTGGCCTTGGTGCGCGCTTCTTGAAGCCAATCAATAATCTCGCCCTCATGGTTTGATTGGCGAAAATCTAATTCAAAACCGTGTTTTTGTGCGCAATCGTCACAAAACTCCTGCAAATCCTTTATGGTCTTAGTGCCATAAATATGCGGTTCGCGCATTCCCAAAAGATTGATGTTCGGCCCATTGATTACATAAATAATTGGTTTCATAATTCAAAGACTTCATTAATTGATTGAAAAATTGTGACAGCCTAAATATAGCAAACGTAAGACTATGCAAGAAACTATCAACATAATTTTGAATGGCGAAACCATAGAGGTTCAATCGCAAACCAATCTTTTTGATCTATTGGCAAAATTGGAAATTGAACCGCGCAATGTTGCGATTGAGAAAAATCGTGAAATTGTGCCGCGCTCATTATGGTCGGAAACTTTTTTGCAAACAGACGATAAATTGGAAATTGTGCAATTCGTCGGTGGCGGATAGGGGTAAAAATGGCAAATGATAAATGGAAAGTGGCGGGAATTGAATTAAATTCGCGCCTTATTATCGGCACCGGAAAATACAAATCCTATGAAGAAAACGCGAATGCTTTAAAGGCGTCAGGTGCAGAGATTGTTACTGTCGCGGTGCGCCGCGTTAATCTTACCGATAAATCGCAACCTCTTTTGACCGATTTTATTAGCCCAAAAGAATATCATTTCCTACCCAATACTGCGGGCTGTTTCACTTCTGACGACGCATTGCGCACATTGCGTTTGGCGCGCGAGGCGGGCGGTTGGAAACTTGTAAAATTAGAAGTTCTTTCTGACCAAAAAACACTATTTCCCGATATGGAAGAGACCTTAAAAGCGACCAAAGTCCTTATCGCCGAAGGGTTTGATGTTATGGTATATTGCACCGATGACCCGGTCTATGCCCGCAAATTAGAAGATGCGGGTGCATGCGCGATTATGCCATTGGGCGCGCCCATCGGTTCGGGCCTTGGCATACAAAATCGCGTGAATATCCGCCTTATTGTCGAACAGGCGCGGGTTCCGGTTCTGGTTGATGCAGGTGTCGGCACCGCGTCCGACGCGACAATCGCCATGGAATTAGGCGTTGATGGGGTTTTGATGAATACCGCCATTGCCGAAGCAAAAAACCCGGTCTTGATGGCAAGCGCAATGAAACATGCCATTATTGCAGGCCGCGAATCTTACCTTGCAGGGCGAATGGGCAAAAAATCCTATGCCGACCCATCAAGTCCATTGGCAGGTTTGATTTAGAATTACCCCTCCCCTTGAAGAAGGGGAGGTGCGCGAAGGGCGGAGTGGTCTTGCGATTTAGAATAAATCGCTTTGCTGGCAGGCAAAAAACGTGCTGTTGGGCGGTTAATCCGTCGCTTTCGCGCCGCTTTTTTCGGCGCCGATTGTGGATTCTACGTCGGTTGGGCTAAAGCCACCGATTAATTTGCCATTGATTAGGAAAGTCGGCGTGCCGGAAATTTGCAATTCTTCCGCCTGTTTTTTAGTTTCGTCCAAAAGTTTTTGAACACTTTCCGATTTCATATCGGCTTCAAGTTTTTTAGTATCAAGACCGACAGAAGCGGCGACTGACATAATTTGGTCAAAACCCAAATCACCTTTTGCGGACAATAAAGCGCGGTGGAAAGCCAAATATTTGCCCTGCGAATTGGATGCAATCGCGGCTTTAGCTGCGACAATAGAATTTTGGCTTAAAATTGGTAGTTCTTTGAAAATAAAGCGAACATCCTTATGCTTTTCCATGGTTTTTTGCATAAAGGGATTGGCGGCGTGGCAAAAACCGCATTTATAGTCAAAAAATTCGATTACCGTAACTTTGGCATCTTTCGGACCAAAAGAAAGCACATTGGCCTCATCTTTCATTTTTACAAAGGCTTTGGACGCTAAATCATTTTGTTCCCTTTGCGCTTGTGCCTCGAACGCCATTTGCGCATCTAGAAGGATTTTGGGATTGGAAACCAAAGTATCACGGATTAGGATTTTTACTGCCTCTTGCTGTTCTTTGGTAAGGGATTTTAGAACCTCAGCAGATTTTTCGCTATCGCTTTTGGTGGCACTAACTTCGCGGCTATCTGGCGCGCGCGCGTCTTTTTTGTCGTCGCCACAAGCGGTCAAAGCCAAAAGCATAAATGCCGAACCTATCATCATCTTTCTATCCATTCAAAACTCCCGAATCAGATTCGATTTTAGGACCGAAACTCTTCGGGATTAGTTAATTTTTAATAAGGTTTGCCTTTTTTCATTTGTTTTACGACGATTTCGTCGGTAACGGCGCGAATATCGGCGGCCCTTTGCCAATTTGGTGTCGATTTTTCAAGGTTTTTCATTGCAACTTGCGAAAATTTATTGGCGCGGAAATAATCCCCCAAGGCAAAAGCCTCTTCGGCGGTCGCAAGTCGTGCAAGGCCCGGTTTTCCCTGCCTATCTGCAACGATAGCCAATTGGTTCCAGGCAAATGCATTTTCATTTTCTAGCCTTATCGCGACTTTCAATTGTTTTTCGGCTTCGACAAAATCATCAGGACTGCCCAAATTTATCAAGGTTCGTGCATAACCGACACGCAAAAGTGATTCTTCTGGTGCAAGTTCAACGGCGCGCTTATAAAATGGCGCGGCTTTATCAGATTTTTGGTTTTCAAAATAGATTTGCCCCATAAGTTCTTGATAATATGGATTATTTGGCGCCATTACCAAGAGTTTTTCAACCGTCGAAGTTGCAAATTCTAAATCCGGTGCACGATAAAACGCGATTGCGCGCGCGTATAATGCCTCTTCGCTTTGATCCTTGGCGGAATATTTTGAATATGTCAGGCTCGATGGATACACAAAGGCAAAAATCTTGGCCTGGATAATGCGCAGTTTTTTTATGTCTTCTTCGCTATCCGGCGTAAATTCATATTTATCACGCTTCATGCGGGTTTCTAATGATGAAATCCTATCACTTGATAAAGGGTGAGAGCGGAAATAAGGCTCGCGCCGCGCTTCACTCATTATTTCCATATAACGGAATTTTTCAAAGAAATCGACCAATCCCTGCGGCGATTGATTTGTGGCTTTCATATATTCAAATGCTGCTTGATCCGCACTGGCTTCTTGAATGCGCGTATAGACAAAAAAGTTCAATATTGCGAATTGTTGCGAACTTGCCATCAAAGCCGCACCCGCATCTGGCGCGCCCGCCGCAATTGCCAAAACCCCAAGTGCCATAGACACAAAGGCAGGTACCATTGCCGCGCGTTCCGCCTCAACAGAGCGCGCCAAATGCCCACCCGCTATATGGCCGGTTTCGTGCGCAATAACGCCTTTTAATTGATTTGGTGTTTTGGCCTCGAGGATAATTCCGGTATGCAAAAACATTTTTTGCCCATCGGTCACAAAGGCATTGAGGCTTTTGTCGCTTACAAGATAAATTTGAATGTCTTTGGGATTAAGACCTGCGGCGGTGAAAATCGGGTCTGAATAATCCCGAATAACCCGTTCGATTTCTGCGTCACGAATAAGCGATTGGGCGCTTGCCTTTTGTGGCGCGCCCAAAATTATGGCGCAAACTGCTACCAAAACCGAAACAAGCCTAAATAAAAATCTGTCAAACACGCGCGCGAAACTCTCAATGATTC
Source organism: Hyphomonadaceae bacterium (assembly GCA_041917055.1). GTDB lineage: Bacteria > Pseudomonadota > Alphaproteobacteria > Caulobacterales > Aquidulcibacteraceae > Pseudaquidulcibacter. The sequence continues at coordinate 44,633 of JAYRYJ010000013.1, read as the reverse complement.
ATTGTAAGCGAAATTATTCAAAATTGAAAATCACAAATACTTAATGAAACTGATGAAGGCTGATTAAGGCGGTTTGACGGCAAAAACTATTTTTGACTGACATATTCCAGTTTGGAAACATCAAATTGATTTTCCTTTGCGACATTCAACAAAACTGCCAATTTATTATCATCTATTTTCGGTGTGCGCGACAAAAGCCACAAATATTTGCCGCTTGGCGCGCCAACCAAAGCAATCGAGTAATCGGCGTCAATATGCAATATATGGTAATTGCCTTGTCCTTTAGGCAAAGGCACGGGCGCAAAATTCACCGCCAAGGCCGCATTATTTGTGCCCTCAATTACGCTGGCTTTTGCCTTTGCATCACGCTTTTTGCCTGTATTTTTATCAAAACAAGTATTTAAAACGCCAATCTTGCCGCCTTCAAGCATCGAATATTGCGCGGTCACATTTTCGCAGTTTTTTTCAAATGAATTTGGATAACGCGCGATTTCATACCAAGTTCCCAAATATTTTTGGACGTCAACAAAGGCGACCCGTTTTAAAGGCGGGGCACCTTGCGGACGACCAGAAATATCGGAACAAGATGCAAGAAAAATTACTGAAAAAACTAAACTAAGATTCGCCCTCATTTGATTCGCTTTCTGATCCAAAAAGTTTTGACGCATTACGCGCCCACCATCCGGTTTTACGCGGTTTAGGTGTTTTTGGATTTTCTTTCGAAGGCTCTGATACAGCTTCACTTGATTGCGGTGCATTTTCGCTGACTGTCACTTTTTCAGCAATAGAAGCACTTTCGTCAGTTTTTTCGGCTTTTGGCTTTTTGGCGCGCGACGGGCGTTTTTTCGGTTTAGTTTCGGCTACTTCGTCGGTTTGGCTTTCGACAGCAACAGGTTCAACCAAAATAGTTTCTTCGGCGGTCGCCACAGTCTCGCCCAAAGGTGCGTCTGGGGCTTCGCCTTTACGCTCTTGATATGGTTTTCTGTCGCGGCGATTTCTTAATAATCGACGGCCACGGCGGCGGCGGTTACGATTAGTATTCTCTTCGCTTTTTTCTTCATTAGCTTCTTCAGTATTTTCTGACGCTTCTTCGGTTTCGTCAGAAGTTACAACATCTGAATCATTTTGCGTTTCAACAATAGTGTTTTCATTGCGGCGCGAACGGCGTTTTTGACGACGGCGCTTATTGCGCGAAACCGAAACGGTTTCTGTTTCATCATCAGTATCATCTTCGGTTTCCACGCCTTCTAATTCTTCAATTTCGTCAGGGTGGGAATTTTCGATTTCTTTAATATAGGAATAATTGAAATCCGGCTCGTCAATTTCTTCACCGTGATTCACAAATTCAATGACATATTGGGCATTGGCAATGGAATTATCGGCAATAACGCGCACAATTATACCGCGCGCGCTTTCCAATTGCGCCAAGTGACGGCGCTTTTCATTCAAAAGATAACTTGCCGAGCTTAAATCAGTTGTGACATCAATTTCACAGCCACGACGACCGCCACTTTGCGATTCTATTTCGCGAATAATTTGTGTTGCGACTGATGAAGGCGAACGAACGCGTCCAAAACCTGCGCAATGCGGGCAAGTGTGACTTGAACCTTCCAAAATACCGGCGCGGCGTCTTTGGCGTGAAATTTCCATAAGGCCGAAAGGCGAAATCTTGCCCATTTGAACGCGCGCGCGATCAAGCCTTAAAGCATCTTTCATGCGTTTTTCGACCAAACGGTCGTTTCTTTGCTCTTCCATATCGATAAAATCGATAACGATAAGACCCGCAAGGTCGCGCATTCGCATTTGGCGCGCAATTTCGGTGGCGGCTTCAAGATTGGTTTTTAGTGCGGTTTGTTCAATAGAACGTTCGCGCGTCGATTTGCCGGAGTTTACGTCGATTGCAACCAAAGCCTCTGTCTGATTTATAACGACATAGCCGCCGGATTTTAATTGCACCACGCCGGAATGTATATCGGCAAGTTTAGAATCAATACCAAGACGCGAGAATAAAGGTGTTGAATTTTTATATTGGTGGACTTTGCGCGCATGGCTAGGAATTAGCATTTTCACGAATTCCTTGGCCTCTTTATAGGCATGTTCACCTTCAATAATGATTGAGCCAACATCCTTATTATAAAGATCGCGAATGGCGCGCTTTACAAGGCTTTCTTCCTCATGGATTAGGCATGGCGCAACTGATTCTAATGTGCGGGTGCGAATATCGTCCCAAAGGCGCAATAGGTATTCATAATCGCGCTTGATTTCGGTTTTGTTTCTTTTTGCGCCTGCTGTGCGGATTATAAGGCCCATGCCTTTTGGCACTTCAAGACTTGAAACAATTGATTTTAGACGTTTTCTATCGCCTGCCGCCGAAATTTTGCGTGAAATACCACCGCCGCGTGGAGTGTTTGGCATTAATACGCAATATCGACCAGCGAGGGATAAATATGTGGTCAAGGCCGCGCCTTTATTTCCGCGTACTTCTTTAACCGGCTGCACAAGCATGATTTGGCGACGTTTCAAAACGTCTTGGATTTTATATTTGCGATTTTGCGCGCGCCTTTGACGTGATGCTTCTTCCTCATCATCTGCTAATTCGTCGGGGACATGCATCGCCTCTTCGGCCAATAAAGCCTCGCGATCGGCGATAGGGATTTGATAATAATCAGGGTGAACCTCTGAAAACGCCAAAAATCCATGGCGAATATTACCGAAATCTACAAAACAGGCCTGAAGCGATGGTTCGACGCGCGTTACTTTGGCAAGATATATATTACCTCTTAATTGTTGTTTTGCCTTAGTTTCTACGTCAAAATCTTCAATTTCCTGTCCGGCTACTACTACGACACGGGTCTCTTCCGTGTGCGCAGCATCTATTAACATTGTTTTTGTCATTAAAAATAACTCCCGGGGGGGCGCAGTTTGGCGATGCAAAGCGCCGATATGCGCGCATATTCCCCATATAATTCTTTATAAAAAATGGTTTCAAATATGAATTTTGTGGCAATTTTGATGTTACAGAAAATGCGGCTTTTCTCACGCGGGCGAGGATTAAGGACAAGGTTTTACAGAAAACCTTTACCGTAAATCTATATTCCGTCGCCATGCACATCATAATTGCGCCTTAAATCAAAAAAGAGTTTGAAATCAAAAATTCCAAACCAGCGCCCAAAACAGGGCACATTTCTCGCCTCACATAGTCTTGCTTCTTCGGCGAATATATTCGGATTAAGGCGAAAATGTTAAAATATCAATAGTGGATTGCTGCTTAATGAAATTACCGACACTGCTTGAAGGATTTTTAACATTAATTGCCCAATTTTGGGCAAATTTGAAAATTAATGAAAATTCGATTATCAGGTTTTCTTAATCTTTATTAAGCATAAACCAAAGAATTCTGTTTTAAAGACCAAACATAATTGGAAGAATAATGCCGTTGAGACGATTTCTAAATCTATTGTTTTTAGCATTTTTCCCAATAATAATGGCCTCTATTGGCTCAAGCAAATATGCATTTGCGCAAAATTCGGTACAGGCAAATTCAAACGGTCGCGTTTTCAGCATTAAGTTGGAGCAAGGGGCAAATGGCATAGTTTTAAATATGCGCATGGATAAAGCGATAGATTATAAGGTCTTTGCTTTGACAAACCCGTCGCCGCGTTTGGTAATTGATTTCAAAAAATTAGAATGGGCTATGGGGCGCGGGCAGGCGGGTGAAATCTCGGGCAAAGGCGTAGTTAATAAGATTAGATTCGCACAAAAGTCCGACACAGAATCGCGATTGGTTTTGGATCTATCCGGCCCCGTAAAAATATTATCGCAAAATTATTCAGGTGTTAGTGGTTCGAAAAACTTAAAAATTGAACTTGCAGGCACAGATTTGAACGCCTTTTCGGCAAATGCACCGAAAAAAGCCGTAAAAATGCTTCCTGTTCCGTCACCTTTTGCACCCAAGCTTGCGAAAGGAAAATTTGTGATTGTGATAGATGCCGGGCACGGGGGGCATGACCCTGGTGCTTTGGGTTTTACTAAAGGCGTTTATGAAAAAAATGTCACTCTTAAAAGTGCGTTGCAATTGGCGGAATATTTAGAAAAGGACAAACGGTTTCAAGTTGTTCTTACCCGGAATACTGACGAATTTTTGTCTTTAGAAAAGAGAATAATAATTGCGCGTGATATTCGCGCTGATTTGTTTATTTCGCTCCATGCCGATGCCGCAGCAGCCGGTTCCAAAGCACAAGGCGCGACAGTATATACTCTGTCAGAAAGCGGCGGGGAAAGGTCACGCAAACTTCTGGATCGCGAAAATTGGGCAATTGTTCCGACAAATGCCACCAAAGATAATATTGTCAGCGAAATTCTCCGCGATTTGACACAAAGAGACACCAAAAACCAAAGTGCGGGCTTCGCTGAAATGGTAATCAAACACGTCAAAACCGTCGGGCCTTTGACTTCTTCTTCGCATCGCAGTGCAGGGTTTTTTGTATTATTATCCCCAACTGTTCCTGCGGTCCTGTTTGAAATGGGTTTCATAACCGATCCAAATGATCAGGCGCGTCTGATTGATGACGGTTTTAGAAAAAAGCAAATGCAGGGTGTTTCCAAAGCAATTTTCGAATATTTCGATACGCAACAAATAATTTTAAAAGGCGCCAAAGGAAAGTAATTTTCAAATTAGATTATTGCCGAAAATTAACACGATGTGCGTTTTATGCTTTTGCGAAAAACAAAAGATTGGCATAAGGCATTTTATCGCCATATAAGGGAAATTGTGGCGACGAAAGATACCGCTTCGGTCAGGGAATATGCGATTTTTTTTAAAACTCTTTGCTGTTATTACTATGGCCTGTATCGCAATGGGCATCGCGATTGTGGTTGTTTTGATGTCAATGGCATTAAAAACCCTGCCTGACTACAATAAGCTCGCTGCATTTCAACCAGCAATTTCAAGTAAAATTTATTCCGCAGACGGTCGGCAAATTGGCCTTTTTGCGCGCGAAACGCGAACTTTTTTGCCAATTGAGCAGATTCCAAATCACGTAATCGCGGCTTTTATGGCGGCAGAGGATAAGGATTTTTATTCCCATAAAGGCATAGATCCAATGGGTATAGCGCGCGCCATTGTCTATAATTTCGCCTCTTTAGGTGAGGGGCGCCGTATGCAAGGTGCGTCAACTATCACTCAACAGGTCGCAGACAATGTTCTTTTGGCTGAGGAAAAGAATGAGCATGGGCTAAAGAAAATCATCGCAAAAATTCAAGAAGCCCTTGTCGCAGTTCGTATTGAAGAGGTTTTGACCAAAGACCAAATTATGGAAATTTATCTCAATCAGATTTTTCTAGGGTTTAGGTCTTATGGCGTTGAGGCGTCGTCACAAACTTATTTTCATAAAAGCGTGCGCGATATTTCAATTGCCCAAGCCGCCTATCTTGGCACATTGCCTAAAGCACCCAATAATTATAACCCGCTAAAACACGCCGATCGCGCTTTGGAACGCCGCAATTGGGTTATTTCGCGCATGGTCGCCAATGGCTTTATCACCCCGCAACAAGGCAAAATCGCGCAACAAGAACCTTTAGATTATAAACCTGCGCCACAAGGCTCTTGGACAGACCCAGAGGCAGGCGAATTTGTCGAAGAAGTGCGCCGCGACTTGATAAAACGCTTTGGCAAAGATGCGCCTTATTCCAAGGGTTTTGTTGTGCGCACCACGGTTGATTTAGAGGCGCAAAAAATGGCGCGCGCTGCTCTCCAAATCGGACTGAATAGAGTTGCCCCAAATCGCGAACGCGGTTTCAAAGGTGCGGTTGGCATGATTACGCCTGATGAAAAATGGCATTCAAAAATCGCAAATGCTAAATTTTGGAAACCTGCGCCCGGTGCGGTTCTTGCCGTGGTTATGGATAGCGGGCAAATTTATGGCCTCCAAAACGGTAAAACCAGCATTATTCCACAAGGCGATAAGGATTGGGCCGCGCGTTCTCAAAAACCATTGGCAGATGGGCAATTGGTATGGGTTCGCGCGCTTGACGCTAAAACCAATCAATTGGTGCGTGCAGAAAACTTGCAAGGGGCGATTGTTACCCTGAACACTCATACCGGCGCGGTTGTGGCAATGGCGGGTGGTTATGATGCTGATGATTCGGGCTTCAATCGCGCGACACAGGCGCGTCGCCAACCCGGTTCAACTTTTAAACCAATCATATATGCCGCCGCCCTTGAACAAGGTATGACTCCTGATACTAAAATTTCGGATTCGAAAATTTCCGGTGGCGGCTGGGGCCCTGAAAACGCCGATAGACGTTTTTATGGTATTATTACTTTGCGACAAGCATTGGTATTATCGCGTAATACGGTGACGGTGCGAATTGCGCGCCGCATCGGAATGCGTAGGGTTGCTGATTATGCGCGCCGTTTCGGCGTTTATGACGATTTGCCGAATGATTTGACCATGGCATTGGGTGCGGGTGAAACCACGGTCTTGCGCCTAACTTCTGGCTATACTGTATTTTCAAATAATGGTCGTTATGTGCCGCCGGTTTTCTTTGACAGATTGCAAGATTCTCGCGGCAAGACCGTATGGCGTTCGGACAGACGCACTTGCGCAGGGTGCGAGGCACCATTTGACCCCAATGTTCCACCACCATTATTGGAGCCATGGGGCTCACAAGTAATTTCGCCAAGAACCGCATGGGAAATGACCACCATTTTGCGTGAAGTTGTCACAAATGGTACGGGCCGTTCGGCACAATTCACGCATCCGGTCGGTGGTAAGACGGGAACTACTAATGATTATAAAGACGCATGGTTTGTTGGCTTTACGCCGTCATATGCAACGGGCGTTTTTGTCGGTTATGACACGCCTAAGACCATATATAATGGTGCAGCAGGGGGCAAAGTCGCCGCACCGATTTTCCGCGAATTTATGGTCAGATTTATGGCGAATAAACCAATTCAACAATTCGCACCATCTGAAGAAGTTCTACGCGAAGTTGGCGCACAAGAGAGATTGGCAATTATCGCCAAGCTTCAATCTGGTGGTTCAATCAAATCGACTTCGGATTTATTAAAAGCGGGCGCGAAACAAACTGTGGGCGACGAAGAAGTCATTACCGACGAACCTGTCAAGAAAAAGCGCTGAATTAAGAAAATTTACTAAATCGCGGGTGAGAACCCGCGATTTTATTTTGGAGCACAAAATGAAAGCCGAAACCGAGGCTTTGACCCAAGAAATCAAAAAATCCATTGCCCTTTTGCGGAAAAGGCTGAATTGGGACATGGCGCAAAGACGCTTTGACGAATTGGAAGCATTGTCACACGCCGCCGATTTTTGGGATAATCCGCAAAACGCGCAAAACCTTATGCGCGAAAAAAACAAGCTCGAAAATTCAATGTCGGAAATCACAATTCTTGAAAAAGAATTGAGTGACAATATTGAACTTATAGAATTAGCGGAAATGGAAAATGATGCTCAAATGGTCGAAGAGGCCGAAACCGCGCTAAAAAATGCCAAACATCGCGCTGAAATCGCGGAATTAAATGCGCTTTTGTCCGGTGAGGCCGATGCCAATGATTGCTATATCGAAATCAATTCCGGCGCAGGTGGCACTGAAAGTTGTGATTGGGCTGCAATGTTAAGGCGCATGTATATGCGTTGGGCCAATGCGCATGAATTGGAATGCGACGAAATTGACGAGAACCAAGGCGAAGAAGCGGGGATAAAATCTTCAACTCTCCTGATTAAAGGGTTAAATTCATATGGTTGGCTTAAGACTGAGGCAGGCGTTCACCGATTGGTCCGCATATCGCCATTCGATTCCAACGCACGCCGCCATACAAGTTTCGCCTCTGTCTGGGTCTATCCAGTGATTGACGATAATATTGAGGTGCAAATTGATGAAAAAGATGTGCGCGTCGATACTTATCGCGCATCGGGCGCAGGCGGTCAGCACGTCAATAAAACCGATTCCGCTGTGCGATTGACGCATATTCCAACAGGAATTGTCGCCTCCTCACAACAAGATAGATCCCAACATAAAAACCGCGATATTGCTTGGAAAATGTTGCGCGCACGCCTTTATGAATTGGAATTGCAAAAACGCGAAGCAGCGTCACAAGCTTTGGAAGATACCAAAACAGATATTGGATGGGGCCATCAAATCCGCTCTTATGTTTTGCAACCATATCAAATGGTGAAAGACTTGCGCACCAATGTTGAAACTTCGGACACACAGGGCGTTTTGGACGGCGATTTAGACGCATTCATGGCTGCGGCCCTAGCGCAAAGGGTTGGCGTTGAAAATGACGAATAATTGCGCAATTTTGTTGAAACAAATGCGCAAAAATGCCAATAGACCGATATGACACAGACATTTTCAAACTTTGACGGCGCGATCACGGCACTTATTACACCCTTTAAAAATGGTGAAGTCGATGAAAAGGCGTTTCAATCGCTGGTCGAGCGCCAAATTGACAATGGCATTAGCGGCATTGTTCCCGTTGGCACAACCGGTGAAAGCGCGACTTTGAATGATAAAGAACACTGGCGCGTTTTTGAATTGGCGGTCGAAGTTGCCAAAGGCAAGGTTCCGGTAATTGCCGGTTGCGGCTCTAATGACACTGTGGCGGCGATTACCCATATGAAAGTTGCGAAAGACTTGGGCTGTGATGGCGCACTTATCGTTGCGCCATATTATAATAAGCCAAATCAAGCAGGCATGATTGCGCATTTCAAAGCATTGTGTGATGCCGTCGATTTGCCGATTGTAGTTTATAATATACCGGGTCGCACTAATGTCGATATTCTGCCCGCAACGATGGCCGAAATTGCGAAACACAAAAATATTGTGGCTTTGAAAGATTCGACCGGCGACCCATCGCGTACTGCACTCCATTTGGCGGCGTGCAAATCCGATTTCAATGTTTTAGCGGGTGATGATAATCATGCGATTGGTTTTGCCGCCTATGGTGCAAAAGGCGTGGTTTCGGTTCTATCGAATGTAATGCCCAAAGAAGTTTCGCAAATTCAGGCATTTTTGAAAGCGGGTGACTTTGCAAAAGCGCGCGAATTGAATGCCAAAGTTGATAATCTTCAACGCGCTTTATTTATTGAACCAAACCCTGTCCCTGCCAAATTTGTTATGGCGGAATTGGGGCTTTGCGAGCCTGACGTGCGCCTGCCGCTGGTTGAATTATCAGATGCGTCCAAAAAGACATTGCGCGAGGCGATGAAAAGCGCGGGACTTTAGAAGTGGCACAAAACGAAAAGCAAAAAGCGCGCGAAGCGGCAAAAAAACTAATTGCCGAAAATCGTCGTGCGCGTTTTGATTTCGAGATAGAAGACGTGTTTGAGGCCGGAATTGTCCTAAAAGGAACAGAAGTAAAATCTCTAAGACAGGGTCGCGCCAATATTGCTGAATCTTACGCAAGCAATGAAAATGGCGGCATTTGGCTAATAAATTCCTATATTCCCGAATATGGCCCCGCATCGCGCTTTAACCACGAACCACGTCGTGCGCGGAAATTATTGTTAAGAACCCGCGAAATCAATAAATTAATCGGCGCGATTGAGCGCGAAGGGCGAACTTTGGTTCCCACAAAATTATATTTTTCCCACGGTTTGGCGAAACTTGAACTTGCGCTCGCAAAAGGTAAAAAAGCGCATGATAAGCGTGATTCAACTGCCGATCGCGAATGGAAAGTCAAACAAGGTCGTTTATTGCGCGATAAAAATTATAAGGATTGATTATGAGTGTCGAAAAACAAATAGAAGCGGTCTATGAATCCCTAAGAAATGATAATGCCGATTTGGATAATGTAATCAAAGATTTAAAGGCGGCAATGAAAGACGCGGGTGTGAAAGAAGTAGTTTTTGAACCGTCAAAACTTGCGCAAAATAATCGCCAAGGCCGAAAACTGATGCAAAGTTATTTCAAGCAGCGCGGCGTTGCCATAAAATTCAATACCTAGAGCGTCAGAATTTCAATTGGAATCGGACTGGCTTGTTCTTTTGCGTCATGGCTTTTAGTTTTTTCTTGAAAATATTCCAATATTATCAGCGAAAAAACTCAACGCCATGCCACAAATTCCCTGCGCCATTCCTGTTCCACTTGGAGTCCTGACGCTCTAATCGATAAAATTGCATCTTTTTAGTAAAAGTGAAATTTAAAAAATACGTGTAAAATGCCGCCAATTCGGGGTAAATATGCGCGGAAATTCGACTATTCGGACATTTGCAATTCGGTTTTTACTTTTCGGCTTTGGTCTGGTCGGATTGGTGAAATTTCTTGATTCCGCCACAAATGGCAAACCCAACAGCTTTGTGGAAGCTGCAAATGCGGTTATTCCAAAAGACACAAAATTACAAACTTTGAAATTTGCCCGTGAAAATCCGAAAATTATGCAGGCAATTAAGCCGGAACTTGATACTGAAACTATCCAAAACGGCCTCGACACAATGATAAATGAATATGAGCGCCAATCGCAAACCGAAGAAGGCGAGACTTCACATTAATTCGCTTTTTGCATAGTATGAATTATGCAAACTTCGACGCTCATTCGCGACATTAACGTAAATGAAATTAAAGCTGCGGCTCTCACATTGGCGCGCGCATTTGAAAATGACGTTCTTTTCAATTGGCTTTGCCGTAAAGATTTCACGCAAAATCTTGCCTGTGCATTTGAAAAACTAATGCGCAATCGCGAAAAAATGTGCCTTATGGTTCGCGTAATAAATGACGGGAAGGGGGTGGCGATTGTCCGTAAGCCGCCTGGCAATTTAAAGGCAGATTTTTTGACAGCCTTATCATTTTTGCCTGACTTATTTGCAATCGTCGGTCCAATAAAACTTTGGCGTTTGTTAAAAATGGAAATCGCCGTCAGTAATGATCAATTCAAAAAACCGCACGCCTATTTATGGTATTTAGGAATAGATGAAGCGTCGCAAGGCCAAGGCTTAGGAAAAGCCATGGTAAAATCAATCTGCGCCGATTTTGAAACGGTTTTCCTTCAAACCTCAAACCCACGAAATTTGAAATTTTATGCGGATTTGGGGTTTGATGTGATAAAGGAAGTCAGTTTAGGTGCGGGTGCGCCAAATATTTGGCAATTTGGTTTTTCGCCTCAAAAATAACGTCCAATCCAATCGACTAAATCCGCTTTTGCTCTTTGTGACATTTGGTATTTTTTTGCTTTTTCGCGTTCTTTGCCTTTGGTTTTCATGGCTTCTGCCAATCTCTCAGAATCGAGTTCGGGAAAGAGGCCGAAATTTACATTCATGGGCTGAAAAGTGCCTTTTTTGCCAGAAAAATGTCCGATTGTGACGTGATTATGAATTGCGCCCAGTGCAGTCGTCAAAGGAGGTGGTTCAAGGATTTCGCCATTGGTTTCAAACGCGGCAAACCGCCCCGCCAAAAGCCCAAGCGCGGCGCTTTCGACATAGCCCTCACAGCCAGTAATTTGACCCGCAAAACGAATATTGGGGCGCGGTTTAAAACGCAATTGCCCGTCCAATAATTTCGGTGAATTAAGGAAAGTATTGCGATGAATTCCGCCCAAGCGCGCAAATTGCGCATTTTCAAGCCCGGGGATTTTGCGAAAAATTTCAACTTGTGCACCGTGTTTCAATTTGGTTTGAAACCCAACCATATTGTAAAGCGTGCCTAATTTATTATCTTGGCGTAATTGCACGACGGCATAGGGGCGATTTCCGGTATGGGGATTGGTTAGGCCCACGGGTTTTAAAGGCCCAAACCGCAAAGTATCACGCCCACGCTCCGCCATCACTTCAATTGGCAGGCAGCCTTCAAAATATGGTGTGCCTTCCCATTGCTTTATGTCGGCCTTTTCACCCGCAATTACCGCGTCAATAAAATCGTAATATTCGGATTTTTCCATGCCAAGATTAATATAATCGGCGCCATCACCTTCAGGGCCGATTTTATCATATCGTGATTGAAACCATGCTTTGGAAAAATCTATGGAATCCTTATGAATGATGGGCGCAATTGCATCAAAAAATGATAATTCGTCTTCGCCACTTTTTGAAAGAATTGAATTTGCCAATGATTGTGATGTTAATGGGCCGGTGGCGATAATTGACAGAGCATCGCCCAATTCATCAATATTTTCAATTTCTTGGCGAATAATCTTAATATTGGGGTGCGTTTGTATTTTTTGGGTTACGGATTGCGCAAACCCTTCGCGGTCAACCGCCAATGCCGAACCTGCGGGAACTTTGTTTTCCTCGGCACAGGCCATAATCAAGGAATTTAATTGCCGCATTTCATGATGAATAAGGCCGACGGCATTATGGTCGCTATCATCTGAGCGAAAAGAATTCGAACAAACCATTTCGGCAAAATTTTCGGAATGATGCGCATCGGTCATTCTTATAGGCCGCATTTCATATAATTCGACTTCTATTCCAAGGTTTGCTGCCTGCCATGCGGCCTCCGAACCCGCTAAACCGCCGCCGATAATTTTAACTTTTCCCATCACTACCTCTGTTGCCCGTCATTGCCATGCGCGGCGCAAACGTATAATCTCAATCAAAATAAAAGAGTAGTATTTATGGCGGCAAAATTCTCACCTTCCGACGCGGCATTGTCAGTTTTTAGTTTTGCGCGCGCGAATACGGCCTTCACTTTGCGCTTTATGGCGATTTTCGCGGTTTTTTCTGTGATTGTTTCTATCTTGGTCGCATCATCCGGCGTTTTTGAGTATTCCAATTTTATGAATTCCATCGCTGCAACCGGACGGGAGCCGAATGAGAAAGATTTGGCCGAAGCACTCGCTTTAATTAATGTTCCCATGTTCCTTATGTTCGCGCTATTTGGATTAATAGTTGGTTCAATTGTGCAGGCCATGGCACTTCGAAAAACTGTTCTAAATAAGGATACTTTATTGCAATTTGGGCAGGACGAAAAAAATCTGATTTTTGGAAATCTTGGTCTGGCGGCAATTTTTGCGCTCTTTGTGTTTGTTACCATCATTTTCTTGAGCATTTTGGGTCTAATTTTAGCCCAAGGCGATGGTAAAGCCGGAATCTTGAGCGTGATAAGTCTTGTAATCATGGTTCTAGGTCTAATTTTCATTTATGGGCGTTGCGGTCAATTCGGCGTGTTTGCGATTGCCAATAATGAGATGGGTCTGAAATCCTCATTTCAATATACAAAACATGAGTTTTGGTCGTTTGTCGGCGCCTATGTTTTGTCCGGCGTGATTTTAATGATTATGTCGATAATTGTAACGCGAATAATTTCCATCATATTAAACGCTATTTTGCCCGACGCATTTTTTGTCGCAAACGCCAATAGTCTTCAGGATCTCTTAAAGATCGGAAATATTATGCTCCAATTGATTTCAGGTGCGGTATCGGGTTTCCTCAATCTCGCATTCATTTGTGTTGGTGCTTATATTTACCACCAACAGCCGTCACAAAGCCAAATCAATACTGACGGGAACATGGTCTGAGGCTTTGGGAAATTCGCGTTCGTCGCGGTGGGTTTTGAAAGATTTTAACAAATCCGCCGCTTGCGGGCTTAAGAGAAAATTATCAATGCGAATGCCTAAATTGCGGGGCCAAGCGCCGCCTTGATAATCCCAAAAACTATATTGATGTTCGCGCCCATCAAGCGCCATAAAGGCATCAATTAGGCCTAAATTGACCAATTCGTGCCATTTTTCGCGTGATTTTGGATAAAATAGCGCGTCATTTTCCCAGGCCCTAGGGTCGTGGCAATCTTCGGGCCGCGCAATAATATTCCAATCACCACCAATCAGGAATCTTTCCTCAAGCGCCAATAATTCAATGGCGCGCGATTTTAATTTATCCATCCAATCGAGTTTGTAATCGTATTTTTCGCTATGAAGCGGGTTCCCATTGGGGCAATAGACGCAAATGACGCGCAAAGACCGGTTATTCGGCAATGAAACCAAAACTTCCAAATATCGCGCCTGCGCATTTTCTGCGTCTTCTATCCAGTCTTTCTCTAATTCAATCGGCAGTTTCGACAAAACCGCTACGCCATTATAAGATTTTTGCCCGACCAAAAGAACATTATAACCCAATGCCTCGATTTCATCGCGCGGGAATTTGTGTTCCTCACATTTCAATTCTTGTAGGCAGGCAATATCGGGCTTGGCATTTTGCAAGAATGCGAGGACATTATTAAGCCGTGCATTTATCGAATTAACATTATAGGTGCAGATTTTAATCATACCGAAAAACTCATACCACAGCCGCAAGAGGTACGGGCATTGGGGTTTTTGATTTTGAATGATGAACCTATCAATTCCTCGCACCAATCCAATGAGGCATTATCAAGAAAACTTAGAGATAAATCATCAATCACGACACGCGAATTATCATCGCCAAAATAAACATCATTCGGCGTGGTTTTGTCCGTAATTTCAAATTCATATTGAAAGCCCGAACAACCGCCGCCATTCACGGCAATCCGAAACATTTTGTGACCAGTCTCTTTCGCAAGAATTTCGGCAATTTGTTTAATCGCACCCTCCGATACTGTGAAATTCGCTGGTTTTAAACGGGTTTTCGCGTCTGCCATTGGTATTTTGTCCGTAAATGCTATAGAAGGAAAAGAAATAGTAATAAATTGCGATTTATTATCAATTCATAATATAGGTCTGAATTTACAAATTCAAAGGTATTTTTTCAACAGACCGCAAACGGACGTAATTCATGGCTAAATTCGATATTTCCAATCTCGCAAGTTTCGCAAGCGACCCAAATCAATCGCGTGGTCGCCGTTTTAAAGAGCCAGAAAGCGCTTTTCGCACGCCATTTGAACGCGATCGCGACCGCATTATTCATTCAAGCTCATTTCGCCGACTTAAAGGCAAAACTCAGGTTTTTGTGGCCCACGAAGGCGACCATTTCCGCACGCGCCTAACCCATTCCTTAGAAGTTGCACAAATCGCGCGCTCGGTCGCAAGACGTTTGAAGATTAATGAGGATTTGGCCGAGGCTTGTGCACTTTCACACGATTTAGGCCACCCGCCATTTGGTCATACCGGCGAAGAAGTTCTTGATGAAGCGATAAAAGAATGGGGCGGTTTTGACCATAATGCGCAAACCATTCGCGTCGTCACCAAGATGGAGCAGATTTATCCGAACTTTGACGGCCTAAACCTAACTTGGGAAACTTTAGAAGGCACGGTTAAACATAATGGGCCTTTAATAAAAAGCTATGACGAAATTTCGAGCCTCAAACCAGTTTGGCAATCCATCAATAAAGGGTTTGATTTATTGCTTACTTCTTATGCCTCTTTAGAGGCGCAAGTTGCGGCGGTTTCAGATGATATCGCCTATAATAACCATGATTTGGACGATGGTCTTCATGCGCAAATTTTCACAATCGATGATGTTTCAGACGAAGTGCCATGGGTTGGCGAAGTCTTTTTAAGTGTATTGCGCGATTATCCGCAAATCTCACCACAAAGATTGCGCGCCGAAGCTATTAGACGCTTGATTGGCGCTTGGGTCACTGATTTAGTTGAGGAAACCAACCGCAGGTTAAAAATCCATAAGCCTCAAAGTGCCGATGATGTGAGAAATCTGAATGTGCCTTTGGTCGCATTTTCCGAAGAGATGTTGATAAAGGCCGCGGCACTGCGTAAATTCCTATTTGCGCGAATGTATCGCAATTGGAAAGTGAATCGCGCGCGTTCACAGGCACGGCGCATAATTGCCGAATTGTTTCAGGTGTTCTTCAATGAACCTGAAACCCTACCACCTCTATGGCAAGCGATTGACAAAACCCAAACCGATAAATTGGCGCGCCATGTTTGCGACTATATCGCGGGAATGACAGACGAATTCGCCATTGATGAGCATCGCAGACTGTTTAACATAGATAGATTCTTATAAAACCTGCTACTCAATGTGACAATTTGCTGACTATTCAAAAAAATTCATTATAAATATTAGTGATTCCGGAGTTTGCGATGAATAACAGATATAATGATGATTATGATGATTTCGACGATGGCGACGCTTTTGAGACTTTCGACGCGCGTGGCGAAGAAGGCTCGATGGCGCGTGGCCCGATTATCCTTGCCGCTATTGTATTGTTATTCTTGGTTTTTGGTGCGATTTTGTGGGTATATTTCACCGGAAATAAGACTAAACCAGAAGATGCCCCATTAATTTCGGCGCAAACCGATACTTATAAAGAAACCCCAATTAATCAAACAGGTTATACGACTGAAGACATTGATAAAGGTGTCTATGCCGCCACCGAAGGCAATCAACCCCCACCATTGGAAATCGAGGCTATGGGCGGGGCTGAACAGCCCGTCTTGAAACCTGCGCAAACCGCAACTCCGGCTGCAAAGCCGTCTTCTGCGCCTGTTCCTGCTGCAAAAACTGTTGCTACGACACCAAAACCAGCACCTCAAACGGTAACGCCTGCACCTGCTGTTAAGCCTGCGACACCACCTGTCGCATCATCGGCTCAGACAATTCCAAAAACTACAACCACACCGACAACACCTGTCAAAACTACTGGTGTTTCTGCGCAATTAGGGTCATTCCCGACCAAAGCTGGCGCGGAAAAAGCCCTGGCAGAATATCGCGCCAATGGCATGAGTGGTGCGGCAGTGATTGTTCCCGCTGATTTGGGCGCAAAAGGCACATGGTATCGTGTAAAGGCGACCGGATTTAAGACCCGTGACCAAGCGCTTGAATTCTGTGCTAAGGCAAAAGCGGCGGGTGCAAATTGCATTCCGGCAAATTAATTATAATCCTCGGAATAAAGTTTTAATATGGTAAAAGCCGCAATCATCGATGTAGCATCGACAGAATTAAGCCAAGATGAGCGCGTGTTTTTGGCGGAAGCGCAACCATGGGCACTAATTCTATTTGGTCGTTCGTGTGTATCGCCTCAGCAGATTTATGCTTTGACCAATGAAATTCGCGACGCATTGGGTCGCGATTGCCTTATTTTTCTAGATCAAGAAGGGGGAAGGGTGCAACGCCTAAAGCCTCCGATTTGGCCGCAATTCCCGCCGAATGAAATTTATGGTCGATTATATGAAAATGACAAAAATGCCGCAATTCGCGCGGTATATTTGCATCATTTTCTTATTTCCTATGAATTGCGGAAAGTCGGAATAAATGCCGATTGCGCCCCGTGCCTCGATTTGGGTATCGAAGGCGCGCATTCAGTTATTGGTGACAGGGCAATGTCTTCAAACCCGTCAATTATTGGCGAATTGGGGAAGGCGGCGCTTGACGGGCTTAATGATAATGGTGTTGCGGGTGTGATTAAGCATATTCCCGGCCATGGTCGCGCCCTTGCCGATTCGCACCATGAATTGCCGATTATTGATGCTACAATTGCGGAATTGGACCTCGATTTTGCGGCATTTCACCATTTAAAAGATGCTGAAATGGCGATGACTGCGCATGTTAAATATCCGATTTTGGATAGTGAATGTGCAACCTTGTCGCAGAAAATTATTCACGAAATTATTCGACATAAAATTGGCTTTGACGGCCTTCTTATGACTGATGACGTGTCAATGAAGGCGTTAAAGGGCACAAATCCTGAAAAAGCCAAAGCATCAATTGCGGCGGGTTGTGATGTCGCAATGCTTTGCAATGCGCCGCTTGACGAAAGAATTGCATTCACTGATGCTTGCGGCGAATTGACGGGTAAAGCATTGGAACGCGCCAATGCAGCCCAAGCGAAAACCCAAATGCCTTTGAACGAATTTGACGTAAAAGAAGTTTGGCACGAATTTGCGCAATTGACAGGCATTGAAGATATGTCAAAACTCGCAATTGCCGCTGATCCGACTGAAAGACTGTGATTTTCAATGGTCACGCCCGCCGAAATTGATGCTCAAAATCCGCAATTCGACGACGATAGTGCCTATTCATTCATCATTGATATAGACGGCTATGGTGGGCCATTAAACGTCCTTTTGGATTTGGCGCGCACCCAAAAAGTCGATTTATTACGAATTTCGGTATTAAAATTGGTCGATCAATATGTTGATTTCGTCTCTAAGGCGAAACGCGACCATATTGAATTGGCGTCGGACTATTTGGTGATGGCGGCTTGGCTTCTATATTTGAAATCTAAACTATTATTGCCAAGGCGCGACAAGAACGAAGAAAAAATTTCGCCCGAATTGCTATCAAGCCATTTGGCATGGCGCCTAAAACGACTTAACGCAATGCGCATTGCATATGAAGACCTGTTTAAACGACCACAAGCGAAAATTGACACGTTTTCACGCGGACTGAATGATGAGGCCCTATCAGAAGAAATAGATATTTATGAGGCCGATATTATTGATCTATTACAGGCCTATGGAAGGCAAAGAAACAAAGTAAAAGCCAAAGTTCATAAAGTTCAGCCTTGGCCTGTCTATTCCTTAGAAGACGCGCGCGCATCATTAAAAACCAAAGTGCCGAAAGATGATAATTGGCATGAAATCGGCAGATTTGCACCGCGAAAAAGCGAAATAAGAGGCGATATGCCAAGCGCCAAATCCCAATACGCGAGCCTTTTGTCCGCAGGGCTGGAAATGGTAAAGCAAGGTGAAATTTCCATTCGTCAATTGGCAAATTATGATAATGTGTTTGTGAAACGCGGGGTCAAAAATGGCGCAAATTCCTGATGAATTTGAAATTGCTAAAGCAGTTCGTGCTTTGGCGCGCCAAAAGCCACAATTGGATTTGGTCGAAACTGCGGATAGCCTCACGCAAAACCTAAGCGAAACCGAAAGAATGGTTGAGGCACTATTATTCGCAAATCCCCACCCATTGAAAGCGAATGAGATTGTGGCAATTATTGGTGAAAACCATGATATTGGGTCGGCACTTTCACGTCTTA
The DNA here is from genome assembly GCA_041917055.1 of Hyphomonadaceae bacterium. Lineage (GTDB taxonomy): Bacteria > Pseudomonadota > Alphaproteobacteria > Caulobacterales > Aquidulcibacteraceae > Pseudaquidulcibacter. The sequence goes on along the minus strand of JAYRYJ010000013.1, from coordinate 25,763 downwards.
AACGCCATTATACCGGTCGCGGTGTTAATTTGGTTGAGGTTGCAGGTGGCTGGCGCTTTCAAACCTCACCGGATTTGGCACATATTCTTGAGGATCGTAAGGAAGAGCCGAAAAAACTTTCGCGCGCAGCCCTCGAAACCTTGTCAATTATTGCTTATCACCAACCATGCACGCGTGCTGAAATCGAAGATATTCGCGGCGTTTCCCTTTCGCGTGGCACGCTTGATTTACTGATGGAAATTAAGTGGGTAAGGCCGGGGGCGCGCCGCAGAAGTCCAGGGAAGCCATTAACTTATCGCACGACCCCTGATTTTTTGGCGCAATTCAATCTCTCTAGTCTTGATGATTTGCCGGGCAAAAGCGAATTACAAGCACAGGGACTTTTAAGTGCCAATTTGCCAAAGGATTTTGAAGTTCCGAAACCTTCGCAAAGTCTCGAAAATGATACCGAGTTTGAATTCGATGAAAATAGCGAAATAAATCAAGAATTTGTGCGCGATTTTTTTGAATGAATTACGGTAATTCGGCGCGTGACCATCCCTGTGGCCCTAAATGCTCAAAGGGCTTGAAGCGAGTTTTATATTCCATTTTTTTGGAACCCTTAATCCAATATCCAAGATAGGTATGAGATTGCCCCAATTGTTTTACACTACGAATTTGGTCTAAAACCAAATATGAGCCAATTGAAAAAGGCAATAATTTAGGCGAATAAAAAGAATAGACCAAGGACCGCCCTTCTTCCAATAAATCGACAAGTATTGACGCCATTAATTCGCCGCGCACACCAAATTCGCAATCATTTTTAAGTCGATAGTCAATAATACGCGTGGTTTGGGTGCATTCTTCAAGCATGGCGATGAAATCGTCACCATTCATATCCGACATTCCTTCCCCTGAATGGCGGTTTTCTAAATATTGTTTGATTAGTTCAAATCTTTCCTCATTGGCTTCGGGATACGCGATTTCGGAATACAGAAACTCGTCGCATTTCAATGCACGCCGCCACTTTTTCAAATCAAATTCCTGCGCCAAAACCCGTATTGAAACACAAGATGCACACATATCACATGCGGGACGATAAGAAATATTTTGCGACCTCCTAAAGCCCGCTTGGGTCAATGCTTCATTGATAATATCGCCATCAGCCTCGTTTAAGGTCGTGAAAATCTTTCTTTCATGGCGATTAGGAAGATAGGGGCAGGTTTGCGGCGCGGTTAAATAGAAACGGAGATTTTTCTGCGTCGAATATTCACGAATTTTATCAAATCTATCCGAACTCATCTTCCACCTAGTTTCAGAATGAAATGGTGAGCGCAATTTGTCAATGAGGTTAAGAGTTCCAAAACTCGGAAGAATAATTTAAGCCCTAAAATCCACCGTTTGACGGTAAAGGCGGGGCGGCGCGTTTTAGGATTACGGCAATTCTGCGGTTCGCGGCTTGATATGGATCATCAGGGAATAATGGGTCAAGGCCGGCTTTGCCCGTAATTTGCGCAATTCGCGCCTCAGGAAGGCCCGCATTCATTAATACTTTACGCGCTGCATTGGCTCGCGCGGCTGATAATTCCCAATTTGAATTATTGGAATCGGGATTTGGTGCGGCATCGGTATGCCCTGTAATAATAATCTGATTAGGTAATTGAAGTGTAACGCGGGCCGCAGCACGCAAAAGCAATTTTGCAGATTCAGTCGGTTCCGCAGAGGCCGGGTTAAACATTGGGCGGCCTTCTTGATCCACCAATTGAATTCTTAGGCCTTCTGGGGTTTGGTCCACAATCACATTATGCGATAATTCCGCCAATTCGGGAAGGTCTTGCAAGGCTTGGCGAATTGATAATTCGGCGGCCTCAAAGTCTGACGCTTCTTTTTGCGCCTCTGCCAATTCCTCGGCGCTCATTTGCGCATTTGATGCTTGACCACCTTCGCCATCGCTTGATTCTGTCGGGGTGGAAGGGGCATCGACCATGGGGGTTGCGCCTTGCTGCAATGCGCCACTTTCGCCCAAAGCTGTCCCTGCCAAAATTCCACCTGCGCCCGAAGTGGTTGCGGAAAGGCTTGCGGGGGCGAAATAGTCGGCAATACCGCGTTTTTGCTCGGGCGAAGTGGTATTAATCAACCACATCAGAAGGAAAAACGCCATCATTGCGGTCACAAAGTCGGCATAAGCAACTTTCCAGGCGCCACCATGGTGTCCGCCGGCAACTTTTTTGACTTTCTTAACAATAATCGGTTGATTAGCCGCCATTTTTAATTCCTTGGCGACATAGATAAATGAATTTGGTTAAGGTATTATTGTTTTGCTCAAAGAAAAGACGGTTTTTTTAGAATGGCATTTTAAAACTTTGCACTAGGCTTTCGGAAACCAATCGCCAACCATCAACCAAAACAAAGAAAATTAGTTTGAATGGCAATGAAACCACAGCTGGTGGTAACATCATCATACCCATTGCCATTAGTATTGAAGAAACCACCAAATCAATGATTAAGAACGGCACAAATAACAAAAACCCAATTTCAAATGCGCGGCGTAATTCAGAAATCATAAAAGACGGCGTGACAATTCGCATTGGCAATTCTGTCGCATTTTGCGGCTTTTGAATTTTTGCGAGCTTTACAAAAAGACCCAAATCCGCCTCACGAGTTTGTGCGAGCATGAAAGTTTTTAGCGGTGCGGTGGCATTGGGCCATGCCTGTTCCAATGTCATTTCTTTTTTGGTCAATGGTGCAATTCCGCCATTCCATGCCCGTTCAAAGGTCGGAGCCATAACAAAAGCGGTTAAAAACAAGGCTAAAGAAATAATAACCGCATTGGGTGGCGATTGTTGCAAGCCCATTGCGGTTCGCAAAAGCGACAGAACCACAACAATGCGCACAAAACTGGTCGTCATAATCACAAAACTTGGCGCAAGCGAAAGAACGGTCAAAAGTGCAATGGTTTGAATAACGCGCTCAGTCAAACCTTGCCCATCACCCAAATTGACATTTATCGATTGCGCGAATGCGCTAATTGTTCCCATGATCGTGAAAACAAACGATAAAATAAAGATAAATCCCCATTTCTTGAGATGGATTAATGCTTCGGATTTTGTCAATTCGCGTTTTTTCATTTTGCATTTTCCGGGGGTTTTGGCTTTTTCTCTATCAAGGTAGTGCCATTGGGGCCGACCATAATAAGGCTTTCGGTCTCGTCAAATTCAATGAGCATAAGGCGTGATTTGCCGCCGTCGAGCCAAAGGGTTTCATTTATTTTGATGCGCTTGGTTTGCGAATTAAGCATCTGCCCATTCAAAAGGCCAAAGCGCTTAATTGCCCATGCAATCGCCATTAATATGCCGATAGTCACAAAAAGTGCCGCAATTGCACGAATAATTTGAAGCGAATCCATGGTAAGATTTGGGTCTGTTTCGCTTAAGTAAAAGTTAACAGAGTGTGAAAAATGCTTTTCACGCGTTAAACGCTCCTTAACCATAAAAGGCAATAATGGCGAAAGGAGAGAAGCTCTTGAGCCTAATTGATGCGCCATATTTTTCGCTATTGAAAACGCGATTGAATTTTTTAAACGACAGGCAGAAAATCCTTGCCGACAATGTCGCCAATGCCTCGACACCAAAATTTGTGCCGAAAGATATGGACCAAGATGCATTCAATCAATCAGTATCACGCATGATTCCTAATTCCTTTGGCGGGGTTGGAATTAATCCTGTTAGTAATGTGTCGCTTGCGACCACAAATGCGGGGCACATCAGCGCGAAAACAGAAATGATTTCCAGCAATGCCATCAAAAAGCCCGATAGTGAGGTGACAATGGATGGCAATGCAGTGGTCTTAGAAGAACAAATGATAAAGGTCGCCGATACACGCATGAATTATGACATTGCATTGGGGCTTTATCAAAAAGGATTGCAATTAATGCGTCTTGCGGCGCGTAAACCGGGTGGTTAATTATGAGTGAGATTAATAACGCATTATCAATAGCGGCATCGGGCATTCGCGCACAAACAGCGCGCATGAAAATCATTGCCGAAAATATTGCCAATGCCAATTCCACCTCGACATTTGCGGGTGGCAATCCTTACCAAAGACAAATCCCGACTTTCGGGCAGGTTTTGGATAGAGAAACCGGAATAAAACATGTCAAAATGACGAAAGCCGCACTCGATAATTCTGAATTCAAATTGAAATATGACCCGACACACCCGGGTGCAGACCAAAACGGCATGGTGAAAATGCCGAATGTCAATTCATTGCTTGAAGCCATGGATATGCGCGAGGCACAGCGCGCCTATGAAGCCAATTTGAACATTATCGAAAGCGCACGTTCAATGATGGTAAAAACCATCGATTTATTAAAAAGATAAGGAGAATCCTTAAATGAATGCAACAGCTTTATTAGCCTCTAAAGCCTATGGAATTGCCGGAAATGTCGCGCCAATCCAAAATGGGCCGAAAGTTGCCGAAACCCCGAATTTTTCGGCAATCCTTGCCAATAATCTAACCCAAACCATCGAAACCTCAAAAGCCGCCGAGGCAATGGGCGCACAGGCCGCAATAGGAAAGGCCGAATTGGTCGATGTAGTGACCGCAATTTCCGCCGCCGAAGTGCAAATGGAAACCATGATAGCATTTCGCGACCAAGCAATTCAGGCCTATCAAGAAATTGCTAGAATGCCGATTTAGAAGCAAAGACTTATGGCGCAACAAAAAAGGCGGGGTATAAAACCCCGCCTTTTGTTTTGAATTTGTAATTCCGATTAGAATTTATATTCAACTGACAAGGTGTAAGAACGGCCGCGAGGATCGGCAACACGTGGTTCCCAATTGCCGCCTGAACCGCCATTTGAATCGTAAGTGATAGCAAATGGAGGATCAACATCAAAAATATTTCTTACGCCGCCGCTAATAGAGAAGTTTTTGAAACCGCGATAGGTCACCAAGGCATTGTGAACGATATAATCATCGGTCTCAACAACCAAATCAGGAGGTGTCACAGTTCCGGCAGCAACACCAGGTAATTTACCATTTGTATATCCAAGACGGAAGATTTGAGACAATGAAGCACTCCAATCGCCTTTGCGGAAGCTGACATTGATATTGTGTTTCCACTTGATGCCTAGATCGCCAGCGAGAGTGAACACGCCAATTTCAGAAGGTCCCCAAGGCGCGCTATCAAGGGCGCGTGACTTTTTGGTCAAAAGATAAGTTCCGTCCATTGAAGCAGACCATGTTCCGCCCCATATAGAACCGCGACCACGCGCACCAATTTCCAATCCTTCTGTGATGGAACCACCCGCATTGCCATAGCGACCATCAATCACAACTATATTACCTGACGAATCGCGGATGAAACGATCGGTAAATAAGTTATAATTTGCGGCCATTCGCGCAACGCCAAAATCAGATAGGAAGTTGAAAATTGTATTTGAACGTTCAATATGCCACCAATCAAGATTGACGGAATAATTGCTATTAAATTCCCATACTAAGCCGGTTGAATATTGTTCGGCTTTTTCAGGTTGCAATTCTAAATTGCCACCTGACAAAAGTTCGGGGTGAATTGCTTCGCAACCAACGACGGCTGGATTTTGCACGCCACCAGGGCATTTTGCAGGATCAGATAATGTATTGGAAACAAAAGTTGATTGTGCCACCCCATTGAAAATTTGGTTGAATGACGGAACCCTAAATCCAGTATTATAAGAACCACGAATTAACAATGGTTGGATAGGTTTGTATTTAAACGAAATTTTCGGATTAGTGGTTGGGCCGAAACCGGAATATTCGTCGCGACGTGCCGCCAAGGTCAATTCCATATTTTCTATCAATGGAAGCATTACCTCAAGATAAAGCGCATTCACGTTTCGACTTTTTGCCGATAAAGCATTTTGGTTATCAAACGGCGCAAGGAAAATTTCCGGCTGAATAGCGCGTTCGTCGCCATTGAACTTATATTCTTCTTCACGAAGTTCAAATCCAGCAGCTGCATACATGGTGCCGCCAGGCAAAGTCCATAATGGGCCGGAGATTGAACCATCAATTTGACCCACAGTATAACGACCACCATAAAGTTTTGCGCCTTTTGCCGAAGCACTTTCCAAAGCAGCCATAGCAGCAGAGCTTTGCTGTTGGCCTGCTGGTAGGAACACATTGACAATACCAGAGTTAAGTACATCGACAATGCCTGTTTTGCCAATCAATCCTGCGCCAGTGCCGTTTGGTGTGGTTGTATGGCGATAATAATAGCCGCTTCCTAAAATGGAGGAAGACTCACTCCAAGCAGTTGAAGCACCCAAACGATAATTCCAATCATTGGCAAGTGGACCATCTAGGCCTAGGAAATAACGGCCTGTTTTTGAAGTAGTTGTGATTTCGCGTTGTCCGCAAACATCACAGCGCCAACGATAAGCAATTGGCAAACCGTAACGTGGAGTCAAAAAGGACGCCCAATCCGCAGAAACCGCCTTCAAAGCATTGAAAATACTATCATAAGTGGCTTGCGTAGTCGAATTCAAAGGATAGAAGAAATTTGAATTTGAGTTCGGATTAGCAACTGAAGATGACGACGAAAACTGCGGATTAGAGAATCTCTTCGCAGCCTCTGATTCAGAAAGCATAATTTCAGCTGATAATTCGTGTTCACCAAATTTATAAATGCCTTTTGTGAGGAAATTCTGACGCGTAATTGGCTGTTGAATAACAACAGCACGACCAGTATCCCATGCGCAGGCAAATTGCGAAGCTGGATTGTTCCACAAAGCACTATCGTATGCTTCCATACCATCGCGCGAATTACATCCGGCACCGCCTGGCAAATCCAAAATATTCACACCACCATTTGCGCGAACAGTTGTGCTACCCGGTATAAAGGGCGACCCCTGGCTCGGTCCACTGGCATTTGTGCCGGTTCCACCCCACAAAGTTCCATTTGGAACGACAGTTGAGGCATTTGCAGCAAAAATTGTTGCAAATGGAGTGCCGCGCGTATCAATAGAAAGGCCGCGGTTTGGTTGGAAACCATTAATCCAATCGCGGTCTTTGCCATCAAGAACTTTATTGTCTGTATATGACAAGCTAGCCATAATATTGAAGTTCTGCGTATCAAGGTCACCAAAACCGCCAGTCAAAGAATAGCGTGTAATATTGCCGCCACCGGCCTCGGTAATATCAGTAAATGCGTTCGCCGTAAGACCTTGATAATTTTTCTTAGTAATATAGTTAATTACGCCGCCAATTGCGTCGGTACCGTAAATTGCCGATGCACCATCTTTTAACACATCGACGCGTTCAATCGCGGACATTGGAATTTGGTTAAGGTCAACAACCGATCCGGAAAGACCGTTTGCAGCAATACGACGACCGTTAAATAGAACCAATGTTCCGGTTGAACCTTGACCACGAAGGTTAGCAGCGGAAACGCCATTCAATCCACGTTGTGCACCGGAAACAACGTCCGCATTAGAAGCCAAATTGTCGGCACCAGTCGAACTTGTTGACAAGAACATTGATAATTGTTCGGCATTGGTGATGCCTTCTTTTTCGATATCTTCCTTGGTCACGATTTGCAAAGGAAGTGCATTTGTTAGAACCTTCCTCTTAATACTCGAACCGGTAATAATTACGACTTCGCCCGAATCTTTTTTGTCTTGTGCCATTGCGGGTGCGCTGGCAATCATTAGTGCGACGGCGCTTGCTGAAAGGCTATATAATAAAGCGGTTTTGCTTATTTTCATTTTATCCCCCAAATTGGAGCGCGGCATCTTTCTTTGCCGCACTTTACGAATTGATTTGCGTATCAATAGCTTACCAAGCTGCCACCCTTTAGGGTGATGTGCAAGACTTTATTGCAATTTTTTAATGCGCGTCGCAAATTTTTGACAATATTGCAACTATGCGCATAAAATTGCGTCATTATGGAGAAAAATATGAAAGATCCTAAAGCATTTTTACAAACCATGATTGCCCTCGCTTCTGCTTCGCTTGGCCTTGTCGCGGCACTTGCCTGGAATGAAGCGATAAAGGCGACTTTGAAGCTAATGAATCTCGGTGACAGTTTGGCGGGGCTTTATACCTACGCAATACTTGCGACTGTCATCGCTGTTGTTGTCTTAAGCGTGCTTGGACATTTAAGCTCCAAACTTGGTGGTAGTGCAGCATTTGAGCGCGAGGCGGAGGGTTAGAGGCCCGCCGCGAGCAAAGTTTCTTTTAATTCGGTGCCCCATTTATAACCGCCCAAACCGCCATCGGCACGAAGGACTTTGTGGCACGGAATAAGAATTGCGATTTTGTTTTTTGCAACCGCATTTGCCACCGCGCGCGCTGAATTTGGCAAGTCTAATTGCGCAGCGATTTTGGAATAAGTAGTATTATTTTTGTCGTGGCTTAATAGAAAATTCCACACTTTTTGTTCAAACAAAGTGCCGCGAATATCCAAAGGAATTTCGGGCCTAGGGCCGATTTTATCAATATAATTTTTCAGTAATTCGACCCAAAGCAATAATTGGTCGGTATTTTTGGCTTTTTCAAACAATGCTTTAGGGAATTCGTTTTTTATCGAATTAAGCAAGGTATTTTCGTCACCTCCGATTTCAACTGCACAAACGCCTTTGGCGCTTGCCGCCATTAGGATAGAGAAATCTTTAGCTTCTGCGATTGCATAAAAAATCACCTCGTTAATACCACCCGATTTGTATTTTTTCGGTTCCATTCCCAATTTATCATTGATGCCATAAACCCGTGAAACGCTTCCGAATCCTGCTGAATAGATTGCTTCGAGAATATTATTTGAATTCTTTAATTCATTGCGGAATTGTTTCTTGCGGCAAAAAGTTTGAAACTCTTTCGGTGATACACCAAAATAATTTTTGAACTTCTTTTGAAAATGGGTCGGCGAAAGAAAAGCGCGGCGTGCCAAAAATGAAAGCGCGAGCTTTTGATCGCAGTTTTCGGCAATATATCGTGCAATCTCAATAAGTTTTTCCGACATTCAAGCTCTCGTAATTTTTGCTGCAAAACAGCCATAAGCCGCAAAATGGGCATGAATATACTCAATTTCCGGATTTTCAAATATACGTTCAATCAATGGCGCACTTTCGGGTGCCATTGCAATTTCGGCAATTTTCAAAAAGCCATTTTTATCGAAACCACGAAACGCAATTGGAGAATTTCTTTTGAAAAAGGGCGGCAATTCATTTGGCTCAAGATTTGCGGCCTTCGCATTTTGCGCAACAAAAATCGCGTATTTTGATGCATAGGGACTATTTGCTTGGTGATGGTTGAAATTAATCAACAGCATTTTTGTGCCAATCGGTGCAAAATCCAAAGAAACGCGACATGGAAAGCCGGGATTGGCATTAGCAATCGTCAATATAGCGTTATTATTTGGCGTATCGTTCTTGTCAAAATAATTGGCAAATTCGGCATATTCAAGATTGTGAAATTGAAACATTTTTTTCTCCTTGGCTTGGTTTACTAAACAGGAAGGAAAAAACGCTCCGAATCTTGCGCTATTGCAGTTTCAAAATTGCACTTAACTTTTCTATCATTTCTTTGTCACGCGCGTGGGGCGCAGTTATCAATGCACCTTCAAGGCAAGTATCAATCGGCGATGGCGTTCGTTCCATAGAACCAAGGGCAACAGCAAGATTGTAAATGGTCGCTTTTGCAGTTTCGGCATTTTGATGAAGGACGCGAATTACAGATGAAACATCAACATGGTCGTGGTCCTCGTTCCAACAATCATAATCAGTAACCATTGCCATAGTTGCGTAAGGAATTTGTGCTTCGCGCGCCAATTTTGCCTCAGGCATATTCGTCATGCCGATAATTTCGCAATTCCATGAACGGTATAATTCGCTTTCAGCTTTCGAAGAAAATTGCGGCCCTTCCATAACCATATAAGTTCCGTTTCTATGGGTGGTTGCGCCGGCAATTATCGCTGAGTTTTGCGCCAATTCTTGAATGCGCGGGCAAATAGGGTGTGCCATTGAAACATGAGCCACAAGACCCGTACCAAAAAAAGATTTTTCGCGTTGAAATGTGCGATCAATAAATTGGTCAGCGAAAACAAAATGCCCGGGTTCATATTCCAGTTTCAACGAGCCAACCGCCGAAACCGAAAGAATATCGGTTACGCCCAAGGATTTAAGCGCGTAAATATTGGCGCGATAGTTTATCGTGCTGGGTGAAAACCTATGACCACGACCATGGCGCGGAAGAAAGGCGATTTTTATGCCTTCTAATTCGCCAACCAAAATATTGTCAGATGGCGCGCCAAATGGTGTATCGATTTTTATCCATTTACCGTCAAAGCTGTCAATTTCATAAAGCCCCGACCCGCCAATCACACCCAAAAACCAATCGCTCATCATTCGTCTCCGAAAATTGGAATAGGCAAGGGTGTGGGGCGGGTCAATGGTGGTTTGCAATTATCCGCGTGAACGGCGCATAATTTTGAAATCGCCCTTTGGGCCATCACGACGCGGTGCTTCATGGTATTGAGATTCGCCGCGTGGTTTATCATTGCCACGACCTTCGGGGCGGCGATTATCAAAACGTCTTTCGCTTGAACGCGCGCCTTCGCGATTTTCAAAACTGCGCTTTTCACCAGGTTTGCCGAAACCGCGTGGTTTCGCGCGATCGTCAGATTTGGAAAAATCACGCTTTTCACCAAATGCTGGACGTTCACGACGACCTTCAGAAACAGGGCGGTCGCGTTTGCCCTCAAATGCTGGGCGCTCACGATTGAATGGGCGCTTCTCACCAAAAGCGGGACGTTCACGACGGTCATCGCGACGGCCTTCAAAAGCCGGACGCTCACGACGGCCTTCAAATTCAGGGCGTTCACGGCGACCTTCAAAAGCCGGGCGTTCGCGTTTTTCGGCGCGTGGCTCGTCTCTTTCAAAACGGCTGCTGTGGCGGCCTTTGCGCATTGCGAGTTGGCGCGGGGTATCGTCGCGCTTTGGCTTTTTAGGTTTTGGCTCACCTGTAAGCCCTGCAATCGCATTTTCCATTTCAAAGCCGATTGAGAAATCTTCTTGTGGCTTTGGCGCTTTTGGCTTTTTGCCAAATTTTGGATTTCTGTCACTTTTTTCAAGACGGTCGCGTTTTTGCGCACGTTCAGGATCAGGGCCGTGGGCGACAGGGGCGGGGACAGGCAATAATTTATCTTGCAAAAGGCTTTGGTCGTGCCGTCTGTCAGTTTTTGGAATTGTTTGCGAAATCAATCTTTCAATCTGACGTAAAAGATTATGTTCTTCTTGGGTGCAAATTGAAATTGATTTACCGCTTGCTTCGGCGCGCGCGGTCCTGCCAATACGGTGAACGTATGCTTCGGGCGTGGTTGGCATATCATAATTGATGACATGGCTTACGCCTTTGATGTCAATGCCACGCGCGGCGACATCGGTGGCGACAATTGCGCGAACTTTGCCGGATTTGAAATCATCAAGCGATTTCATGCGTGCATTTTGGCGCTTATCGCCATGAATCACCGCATTTTTCACATTAATATGGTTCAAATGGCGCGCCAATTTATCGGCCCCATGACGTGTTCTTGTGAAAATCATAATTTTCGATAATTCATCATTCGCAAGCAAATCACTCATGAGTGAGCGTTTTTTGGACGCTTCAATCATAATAATTTCTTGCTCGACTCGTTCGGCAGTGCTTGATTGCGGCGCAACTTCAACACGGTTAGGATTATTCAATAATTCCTCGGCAAAGCGCGCGATTTCTTTGGGATAGGTCGCGGAAAAGAACAAGTTTTGCCTATCTTGCGGCATTTTTTTGGAAATATGGCGAATTGGCGAAATGAAGCCCAAATCAAGCATTTGGTCAACTTCGTCCAAAACCCAAGTCTTACAGTCTTTCAAACGAAGCGAATTATTATCAATATGGTCAATCAAACGCCCCGGGGTTGCAATAAGAATATGCGAACCTTTAAGCATATTGGCGACTTGAGATTTGTGTGACGCGCCACCCAAAATACGGACAATGCGCAGGCCTGTGCCTTGCGAATATTGCGCAAAACTATCAGCGATTTGTGCCACCAATTCGCGCGTCGGCGCAAGAATAAGGGCATAAGTGCCACGACGAACCGGTTCGCAATTCATTTTCAAAATGCGATCAATAATCGGCAATGCAAAAGCCGCAGTTTTTCCGGTTCCAGTCTGCGCAAGGCCAAGCAAATCGCGGCCTGTTTGAATTAGTGGTATAGCCTGCGCCTGAATAGGGGTGGGGGAGGTGTAGTTTTTGGTTTTTAGCGCATTCAATATCGCGCCCTCAAAACCCATTGTTTCGAAGTTCATTTTTCTATTTTCTAAACGCAAAGCGACCCTAGGCCAACACTTTTCAATAAGTGACCTTAGACCTTCTTACATTTGTAAGAGTGCCGTGCGTGGAAAAGCTCTCGAGTGATAAAACAGGGCTTTAGCAATATTATTATATTGAATGCTATTCACGCGCCCTCAATGCTGCAATGCAGCAATAAAGGCGCAATGCACGAAGCGTGTTGAAAAGTCAAATAATTTGCTGTGTTATTATTGAATCCGTGTCCAGGTTTCCTTGTCACACATTCCATTGCCTACTGCACAGCCTTTGATTTCTAATTTGTCACCGGTCACTGTAACCGTGCCGTTAAAAGTCATAAAGCCTGGCATAGAAGGGTGTTTCATGGTTTTGCCTTTCCAGACATCGCCGCCAACGTTTTTCATGCCATGGCACATTTCAAAACCAACTTTGGATCCTGAAGTGATTTTGCAATAAAGTGCGCCGTCAACCACAGTTACCGAAACCACATCGCTTTTCTTGCGTTTCCATTGTCCGGTTTCGGCACCCGCGACGGCAAAGCTTGAAACAGCGAAAGCAATTAAAGCAGCAATAGCAAGAGATTTGGTTTTCATTACACCCTCCAATATTAGGAATTTATGAAGGGCTTATATACGCCCTTTTGATATTGAATCAAAACGTCATTTTGGCGCAGGCAGGGCGCAGACTATAAATCCAATTCCTCGGCATATTTTGCGTTTGCTGTTATCCAATGATAGCGCAATTCGGCTTTTTTACCCATCAAAGTCTCAACCAAATCGGCAATCGTTGTTTCTTCATCGTCAGGAATATAAACACGCGCCAAAGTGCGTGTTGCGGGGTTCATTGTGGTTTCTTTTAATTGCGCGGGCATCATTTCGCCCAAGCCTTTAAAACGTGAAATCTCGACCTTGGCATTTGCGCGAAACTCGGTTTTCAATAATTCTTCTTTATGGGCATCATCGCGCGCATAATGATATTTTGAACCATGCGATAGGCGATAAAGTGGCGGTAATGCCAAATAAAGCCGCCCACTTTCCACCAATTTCGGCATAGAGCGATAAAAGAAAGTCGCAAGAAGGGCCGCAATATGCGCCCCGTCCACGTCCGCATCGGTCATAATAATGATTTTTTCATAGCGCAAATCATCAAGAATAAATTTCGAACCCATGCCAACACCAAGTGCCAAGGCCAAATCGTTTAATTCTTGGTTTTGGGCAAGTTTATCCGTGCCGGCAGACGCAATATTTAGGATTTTGCCACGCAATGGCAAAATCGCTTGTGTCATGCGATTGCGTGCTTGTTTTGCCGAGCCACCCGCTGAGTCACCTTCAACAATAAACAACTCAGTGCCTTCGGCGTCTTGTTTTGAACAATCAGCAAGTTTGCCGGGAAGGCGCAGCTTGCGGGTCGCAGACGCACGCGCAACTTCTTTTTCTTTGCGGCGTTTAAGGCGTTCATCGGCGCGTTGGATTGACCAATCAAGCAATGCACGCGCCTCTTTTGGTGAACCCGCAAGCCAATGGTCAAATTTATCGCGCACGGCGTTTTCAACAATTCTTGCGGCTTCGGTCGTTGCCAAGCGGTCTTTAGTTTGGCCCACAAATTCTGGCTCTTTGATGAAAACCGAAATCAAAGCGGCGGCGCTATCGAATACGTCGTCTGATGTGATTATCGCCGCCTTTTTGTCATTCACCAATTCGCCATAGGCTTTAAGCCCTTTGGTAATTGCCGCGCGCAAACCTGCTTCATGTGTGCCGCCTTCTGGCGTAGGGACGGTATTACAATATGAACGCATGAATGAATCATGATCGCCAAAGCCACGCGCGCCCCATGCGACGGCCCATTCAACCGAACCATGCCCTTGTGCTTTGTCGGTTTTTCCGAAAAATGGTGTGTTGGTTACGGTTGGTGCGTTTTCGACAACTGTCTTAAGATAATCCGCCAAGCCATTGGGAAAACAAAATATTTCCTCAGTCGGCGTATTTGCGCCAGGTTTGATTTTTTCGGGTGCGCATTTAAAACGAATTTCAACACCCGCGAACAAATAGGCCTTTGAACGCGCCATTGAATAGATGCGCGCGGCGTCAAATTGTAAATGCTCGCCAAAAATCTCGGCATCGGGGTGAAAGCGGGTTAAAGTGCCACGACGATTTTGAACCGCACCTAATTCCAGTAATTCGGTTGTCGGTTTGCCGCGCGAAAACTCCATGGCATAGAGCTTACGTTCGCGCGCCACTTCGACCCGCAAATAATCCGAAAGTGCATTTACAACCGAAACACCAACACCATGCAAACCACCGGATGTTTGATACGCTTTATCCGAAAATTTGCCGCCTGCGTGAAGAACCGTCAAAACCACTTCAAGCGCGCTTTTGCCGTGATATTTGGGGTGCGGGTCGGTCGGAATGCCGCGACCATTATCAATAACGATCAAAGAGCCATCGGCCTCTAAAGAAACTTCTATGCGGGTCGCATGGCCCGCAACGGCCTCGTCCATGGAATTGTCAAGAACTTCGGCGAAAAGGTGGTGAAGTGCGCGCGAATCCGTACCGCCAATATACATACCGGGGCGTTTTCGAACCGGCTCAAGACCTTCCAAAACTTCAATTGATGACGCGCCATAATCTGAACTCGCTTTATCCATCGGGTTTTGTGCCTTGATTGGCTCTATATCATTTCCAAAAAGATTTTTCGCAGCCTGCGCCATTTCTCACCAAGTTTTATGGGTTTTCTAAAAAGTGCTTTGCCTTATCGGTCAAGTGTTTGGCACAATGGGAATAGGGCAAAACAAAAAGGCCCCGCATAGCAGGGCCTTTAAATTAGTTTTTGAAGTGCAATTACGCCTCAGCAGGGGTTTCTTCTGCTGCTTCTTGTGCGCCGCCGCGTGAAATGATTGACGCGATGGTGAAGTTTTCCGCACGATTGTGTGGACGCGCACCTTCCGGCATTCTTGCATCCGAAATATGGAAAATATGACCAAGGTCAGCACCGGCCAAATCAACCACGATTTCATCAGGAATCATGCTTGCAGGAACGTCAAGTTTCACAGTGTGGCTTACAACGTTCAAAACGCCGCCGCGTTTCATGCCAGGGCAAGTTTCATTGTTTTTGAAATGAAGCGGAACATCAACCGTAACAACTGAATTTTCGTCAACGCGATAAAGGTCAAAGTGAACCGGCATATCGGTTACAACATCCCATTGAATTGCTTTTGGAATAACCGGTTGGTGTTCGCCGCCATATTCCAAATCAACCATGTGAGCAATGAATTTGCCCGAACGAATGGCTTTCAAAAGCTCATTCTGTTTTGCTGCAATTGCAACGGGGCCAAGCGTGCCACCATACAAAATACCTGGAACTTTACCTTCACGACGAACCGCACGCGCGCTACCTGTGCCGGTTTGTTCGCGAACTTCCACACTGATTACAATGCCGGTCATCCGACTTCTCCTAATCTAAATTTAATAAAAACAAAGGGATACACTAGGAATTTCAAGGTGCAAGACCCGAAATTTCCGCATCGCTAATAACCCAATGTCAAACGGAAGCGCGCCACTTACTATAAAGCCAGAATTTAAGCAAGGGGGAGGTGTGAGGGAAATAGGAATTAAGAATTACGAATTAAGAATTAAGAATTAGGTAGCGCCTGCGTATTGCTCTAAACGACACTTTGGCTTAGTTTCTAAAAAATGATGCAGTAAAGTGCTGCGATGAGTTAGCAAAAGTTGTAGACTTTTGCGTAAAAACGAAGAGCAAAATTTGCCTTCAGCAAATTTTTTTAAGAATGGTGGGTCTTGTAGGACTCGAACCATCAAGCGAAGGTTTTAGCCGTAGCGCAATTAAATAAATCGTAGGTTCGGGGTTTGGAAAAGCCGTTATTTCTTTTGGGAAAATGGTGGGTCTTGTAGGACTCGAACCTACGACCAGACCGTTATGAGCGGCCGGCTCTAACCAACTGAGCTAAAGACCCATGAAACCTATTACAAAAGATATTGCAAAGCGTTTCGGCCTAAATAATTGTCTTTTCATAGGGTTACAAGTGGCAATGTGAGTTTAATTGCAATGCGTCGATTTAGAGAATTGCCAATGCCATATTTTGGGCGCAAAATTTACGCACGATTCATTCGGGTTTCGTTCATATTCGAAGTTCCATAATGATTTCCTCTTAAAAGGAGTTTTAGATGAAAAATTCAGTTAAATATTTTGCAATTTCCGCCGCTGCTTGCTTGGCATTTTCTGCTTTAAGCGCAAAAGCTGAAACCTGCCCCGCGCCGACACCAAGCACAATAAACATCAATACTTCCGCTGAATTAAAGCAAGTCCCTGATATTGCCGTGATTACCGCAAGCGTTATTACGCAGAATAAATCAGCAAAATTTGCGATGCAGGATAATGCGCGCCAAATGTCTGGAGCATTTGCGGCATTAAAGGCGGCGGGCATTGCCGACAAAGATATGCAAACCTCGGGCGTAAACCTTAACCCCGAATATGTCTATATTGAGAAAAAACCGCCACAAATCAAAAGCTATTCGGTTTCCAACACTCTCATCATTAAAATCCGCGATTTGACCAAGGTCGGTTCAGTGCTTGATGCTTTGGTGGCGCAAGGTATTAATTCTGTGAATGGTCCGAATTTCCAAATTGAAGACCCTGATAAAGCATTAGATAAAGCCCGTGCCGAAGCAATGAAAAAAGCCATGGATCGCGCGGCACTTTATGCAAATATCGCAGGGATGAAAGTGAAACGCGTGATTTCCATCAATGAATCCGGTGGTTATCAACCGCCAATGCCAATTTATCGCGAAATGGCTATGGCAAAGGTCGATGCGGTCGAAACACCCGTTGCACCTGGGGAAGTGACAATGAATGTTTCCCTTAATGTTCAGATCGAACTTGAGAAATAATCATTGCTGAAAATTCATTCGCCGCCCCTTGATTTTGGGGCGGCGAAGTATTTGATGTTGGGCGAAACGGAAATCGCGAAATGGCACAAAAATCAGGAGCATTGGGTAATATGTTGAAACTTCTTGCCGTGGCGGCACTTGGCGCGGGTGCGGTTGCTTATGGGCCCGATTTGGTCGATAAAGTGACACATAAAGATGCGCCGATTGAAAATACGCAAAATGTGCAAATTGCCGATAATTCTAATCGCTTTGTTCCAGTCACAAAAACAGATGCACAGGCGTCCTATGCCCCTGTTGTAAAAAAATCTTCAGGTGCGGTGGTGAATGTCTATGCCCGCTCTATTCAAAAGGGCAGGGTGGGGATTGACCCGTTTTGGGGTGCTTTCAAAATCCCTGATAAGGCCTCCCAATCTCAAGGTTCGGGCGTTGTTGTTCGCGAAGATGGCGTGATTGTTACCAATAATCACGTTGTGCAAAATGCCACCGAATTAATGGTTATTTTAAGTGATAAGCGCGAATTTCCGGCAAAAATTTTGGTTGCAGACGCGCGTTCCGATTTGGCGGTTTTGAAAATTGATACTGGCGGTCAAAAATTGCCATTCTTGAATTTTGCTGATACTTCTAAAGCCCAAGTTGGCGATCAGGTTTTGGCGATTGGCAATCCATTCGGCGTCGGGCAGACCGTCACGGGTGGCATAATCTCCGCCCTTGCGCGCACCGATGTTGGTATTACCGATTATTCCTTTTTTATTCAAACTGATGCCTCAATTAACCCCGGCAATTCGGGCGGTGCATTGGTTGATATGTTTGGTAATTTGGTCGGCGTTAATACCGCCATTTTCTCGCAAAGTGGTTCGTCGGCGGGGGTTGGCTTTGCTATACCGTCGGAAATGGTGCGCCGTGTTGTTGAAGGTGCATTGAATGAAGGCAAAATTATTCGTGCATGGGCCGGTGTTAAGGGGCAAAATGTTACCGCCGAACTTGCACAAACCATGAAATTGCCAAAACCTTCGGGAGTAATTGTGACCGAGGTTAATAAAGAAAGTGCTGCGGCATCTGCGGGTATTAAGCGCGGCGATGTAATTGTCAATTTCAATGGCACTGAAGTAAGCGACGAAAGCGGTCTAAGATACTTGGCGGCAACCATTGCACCCAAGCAAAAAGTGAAATTCGATTTCTATCGCGACGGCAAATTAATGTCAGGCGAAGGGGTTTTGACCGCAATACCTGGTGATAATCCGACGCAAAAGAAACTAAATGGTCAAAATAGTTTTGGCGGCGCGACTTTGGCGGATATTACGCCATATTTAGCCGATAATTTGGGTCTTGACGCATTTTCAAAAGGCGTCGTGGTTTTGAATGTTGACGATAATTCGCTGGCACAAAAATCAGGTTTCCAACGCGGCGACATAATCATTGACATAAATGGAGACGCCATTAGTAATATCGGCGAATTAGAGGCCAAATTGGGAAAAAAAACCCAAGGTGAAGTAACAATAATCCGCGAAGGCCGCTCCAGAACAGGTGTCATTTATCTTTGAGTGATTTATTCGGCGAAAACCAAACTCAAACAATTAAGGCCGATAATCGCCCTTTGAGTGAGGTTTTACGCCCGAAATCCCTGTCCGAAGTTTTGGGACAGGAAAAATTATTGGGAACCGACGGCCCAATTCACGAAATGGTGAAAGTCGGGCGCCTTGCTAGTATGATTTTGTGGGGGCCGCCGGGGGTTGGCAAAACCACAATTGCGCGGCTTTTGGCCAAAGAGGCGGGATATGAATTTTTGCCGATTTCCGCCGTTTTTTCAGGCGTCGCAGAATTAAAAAAAGCGTTTGAAACCGCGCAAACTTTTCAAAAAATGGGAAAGCGCACGCTTTTGTTTGTCGATGAAATTCATCGTTTTAATCGCGCCCAACAAGATGGCTTTCTGCCCTATGTAGAAAGTGGTCTTGTGACCTTGGTCGGCGCGACCACCGAAAATCCAAGTTTTGAACTCAATAATGCGGTTTTATCGCGCGCGCGGGTTTTTGTTTTGGAAAAACTTGGTGAAGCGGATTTGCACGAATTATTGGCGCGTGGCCTTATGTATTCAGGGCGTGAGAATGCGCTTGAAGATGGCGCAAAATCTGCGCTTATTTCGCTTTGTGACGGCGATGGGCGTTATTTATTGAATATTTTGGGTGAAATGCTTGCCCTAAACCGCTCTTCAATCGACGCCGATTTTGTCATGAAATTCGCGCAAAAGCGCGCGGCGAATTATGATAAAAATAAAGATGAGCATTATAATCTGATTTCGGCTTTGCATAAATCGGTGCGCGCGTCTGACCCTGATGCATCGCTTTATTGGCTTGCGAGAATGCTTATGGGTGGTGAAGACCCGCGTTTTATTGCGCGCCGTTTGATAAGAATGGCATCAGAAGATATTGGCCTCGCCGAACCCAATGCCCTTGCCATGACAATTGCCGCCGCCAATACTTATGAAAGATTGGGAAGCCCGGAAGGCGAATTGGCACTGGCCCAAGCGGTTACTCATCTTGCTTGCGCGCCCAAGTCAAATGCGGTTTATATGGCATTTGGTGAGGCAATGGATTTGGCAAAGCGCACCCAAAACGAACCACCGCCCAAACACTTTTTGAATGCGCCGACCGGATTAATGAAAGACTTGGGATATGGCGAAAAATATGTCTATGACCATGATGTGAAGGGTGGCGTTTCAGGTCTATCAGGCTTTCCGGATAAAATGGGCCAACCCGAAGTTTTCCACCCCAAAGATGTTGGTGCGGAAAGCCGAATAATCGAAAAACTTGCGCACTGGCGGAAATTGCGTTCAAGAACCGACTAATGAAGTCAATTCCAGTTTTAATTTACCATTTTCAGTATCTTTGGAAATTCGAAAATATCCGTATTCTGTTGGAACAAAGTTCTCGGACTTAAGTGTTGTTGATCTCACTAAATCCTCAACCCAAATGCCATTTATTAATACTTCAATCACGCAATCATTGGAATCGATGCGCTTCACGCGATATTCGACTGTATAATTTGAATTCGCGTTTTCAGCGATTTCGCTAAAAACCAATGTGGTGAGCAGTGAGAATTCCTCCTTTATTCCACCTCTTCCAAAATAAAACGGTTTTGCGCCTATCAAGCCTTTTTGTTCCGAAGAAACAATAACACATGCGCCTTTATTGTCAGGATCAGCATTATTAGGAAGAAAGCAGTAAGTATCGCCAAGGTTCGCACCGGCATTTTGATTTGAGCCTAAACTTGCGCCAACCAATTTATAACCTAATGCACCTTTTTGAATAATTGTTTTTGTCTTGCCCCAAAGTCCCTTGCTTTGAATGTCAGCCTCTAATTTCAACGCGTATTTATAAGTATATTGAAATCGAATTATTACATCGCCTACACCAATATTATGAGGCTGAATCATAACACCCATTTCTGAATTCAGGCTGTAACTCTCGTTCCAAGGTAACAATTGCGATTTGGTCACTTTTTCAAAGTCAGCATCAGCGCGCTTTATTTCTTCCAATGTGATTGTCTGGGTTGGTTCCGAATTTGCGATATTTCTCGAAGTCAAAATTAACACGAAAAGAACATACTTAAGACCTGATTTATTAACTTTGATTTTCATAACAAAAGTCCGGAACAAATAAGTTTGAATTTCTATTATTAACTACTAATATTAGTTTTCAAGTCAACTAGAAGTCGAAAATTAGATGCGTCCGCAAATTCTTAACCCGCTTTTTCAACCTATTTCGCGCCTTAAAGGCGTAGGGCCAAAGACTTTACCCTTAATTGAAAAAGCAATTGGTGGGGAATTGGTGCGTGATGCGGCGTTTCACTTACCGTTTCGGGTCATTGATAGGCGCCATAATTGCAAAATTGCTGATGCTTTGATCGGGCAAATGGCGAATTATGTCGTGACGGTCGATGCACATGAAGAAGCCTATAAAAACCGCCCATATCGAGTGCGGGTTTCTGACGAAACCGGATTTTTAACTTTGGTATTTTTCAACCCCAATCCGCGATACTTAAAAGCGCGCCTGCCGATTGGGGCGCACCGTATTATTAGTGGCGAAGTGCAAGAGCGCTTTTATGAAAAGCAAATCAATCACCCCAGCCGGATTTTGGATTTAGATGATGCAGCCGCCAATGTCGCGTTTGAGGCAGTGTATGGCAATACTGCGGGCCTATCGCAAAAATTATTGGCAAGCATCTGTAAACAGGCCGCCGCATTGACCATCAATTATCCCGAATGGCTGGATAATGGCATTGTCACACGCCATAAATTGCCTGATTTTCATTCGGCATTGATGGAATTGCACAATCCCGACACTGAGGAAGCGCTTAAAATAAATTCGGCTTCCCATCAAAGATTGGCCTATGACGAATTATTGGCTCGGCAATTAATATTGGCACAGGCATATAAGGAACGCGCCGCCCTTAAACGCACGCCTTTGAGGTTTGAAAATGAATGGCAAAACCAATTCATAAGCTCGCTGCCCTATGAACCTACAAATGCGCAATTGCGCGCATTTTCGGATTTGGTCAAAGATTTTTGCAATGAATTGCCAATGTCGCGCCTTTTGCAAGGTGATGTTGGGGCAGGCAAGACCCTTGTGGCGGCATTTGGGGCTTATATTTGTGCCAAAAATGGCGTGCAAACAGCTTTAATGGCCCCGACCGAGGTTTTGGCGCGTCAACATTTACAAAATGTGAAAAGCATTTTGGCACCATTGGGAATTGACACCATCGCACTTACCGGTCGCGATAAAGGCAAAACCCGCAGCGAAATCCTTGAAAAAATCAAAAATGGCGCGGCGCATGTGATTGTCGGCACCCATGCGCTGTTTCAGGATTTGGTCGAATTTCATAATTTGGGTTTTGTAATTATCGACGAACAGCATAGATTTGGCGTTAATGCGCGCCGTGCTTTGAAACAAAAAGGGCAAATGCCGCATGTTTTGAATATGTCGGCAACGCCAATCCCGCGCACTTTGGCAATTGCCAATTATGGCGATATGGATATGTCGATTTTGGACGAAAAACCCAAAAATCGCAAACCAATTCAAACTCTTGCCTTTGATTTGAAACGCATTGAAGAAGTTATTTCCTCAATTGGGCGCGCCATAAAAAATGATGATCGTGTCTATTGGGTCTGTCCATTGGTTGAAGAAAGTGAGGTTTTGGATTTAACGGCAGTGAATGACAGATTTGCCGATTTGAAAAAGCGCTTTGGATTAAAAGTCGAAATAATTCACGGGCAAATGCCAAATGCGCAAAAAGACCTGGCACTTTCGCGCTTTCAAACGGGTGAAGCGCAAATTTTGGTCGCAACTTCGGTCATTGAAGTCGGGATTGACGTTAAAGAGGCATCAATCATGGTGATTGAACACGCCGAAAGATTTGGCCTGGCACAGCTTCACCAATTGCGCGGGCGTGTTGGGCGCGGCGAGCGGCAATCTTATTGCTTCTTAGTTTATAAAGCGCCATTGGGCGACAATGCCAAAACCCGCATTGAAACCCTGCGCGAAACCAATGATGGTTTTGTTATTGCCGAAAAAGATTTTGAATTGCGCGGGGCGGGTGACATGCTTGGGCTAAAACAAACCGGATTACCGGAATTCAAATTTGCCGATTTGGCATTGCACCGCGAATTATTTCAAATGGCGCGTGATGAAGCGCGATTGATTGCTTTGAATGAAAATGCCGAACGGTCGGAAAAACTTGAAGTTTTATTGCATTTGTTTGACGCACCGGTGCGGGTGATTATGGAATGAAGCCCAAACCAAATTTTACCAAGACCACGCAAACCAAAGCCAAAATCATCAAGATCCCGACATTTTTATTGGCGCGGAATAGTTTCGTATAATCGCTTTCACCCTGTTCAAGGGCGCGAACCTGTTTCATTAAATCCCGATAAACCAGCGCACCAATCGGTAAAATTGCCAATAAAGACCAATCTATTTCTGTTTCGGCAAAAACCGCCAAAAATATAAGGCCGATTGCGGCGCGATAGAAATTTTTGACATTTTCGGGCGCTTCATCGCCAAATTTTAAGGCGGTGGATTTAACACCGACAATTGCATCATCTTGCACGTCGCTCATCGCATAGATTGTGTCATAGCCCAAGGTCCAAAACGCTGCGGCGAAAAACAATAGAAACGCCCCGAAATTCAACGGCTCTACGGCGGCAAAGCCAACCAAAATACCCCAATTGAAAGTCAGACCCAACCATGCCTGGGGCCAAAACGTTATGCGTTTCATAAAGGGGTATATTATGAACATTGGAATGGAAAAAAGCGCCACAATTTGTGCCTGTCTTGGCAATGCCAAAAGCACCAAAAGCCCTATAAATAATTGCAAACCAAGCCATAAATATGCCTGTTTCGTGCTTAAAGCACCGCAGGCAAGGGGGCGATTTTTGGTGCGTTCGACCTTGGCATCAAAATCCTTGTCCGCAATGTCATTAATGGTGCAACCAGCGCCGCGCATGGCGATTGAACCGATTATCCACAAAACCGCGAGCTTCAAATCATAGAGTGAAAAAAATTCGCCAATGCGCCCTAAAGCCTGACCCATAAAACAGGGCAGTGCCAGAAGCCAAAAGCCAATCGGCCTATCAAAGCGCGACAATTGCAAATAGGGGCGCAAGGCATTGGGTGCATAATCGATTATTGAGGTTTTAATGGCGTCGGGGGTTTTCATATTGAGTCCAATACGCCCTGTAATACAAAGCTTGCCGCCGCACTATCAACCATTAATGCGCGTTTTTTACGGCTTATGTCGGCTTCAATCATTTGTTTTTGCACTGCGCTTGTCGAAAGCCTTTCGTCATAAAGCATAATCGGCACATCGCGAAAATTCAAAAGATTGCGCGCAAATGCGCGTGCCGCTTGGGCACTTGGCCCTGAAGAGCCATCAAGATTGAGTGGGTGGCCCATAATTATGGCAATACATTCTTTTTCATCAAAGCCTGCGAAAATTTCGGCGGCGGTTTCACCAAATTTGCGTTTTTTGACGGTCTTAAACGGACTTGCAATGGTGCGTGTTAGGTCGGAAACCGCAAGGCCAATGTTTTTTTCGCCATTATCAATACCCAAAAGCGCGCCCTTTTTGTTTTCAGGCGCGTTTAGAAATTGCGACAATTGGTTAAGGTCAAAAAATGGCATTGCGGCTTGTGGCTTAGTGCAAATTGCGGCAAAAAGAAAGTATGGCGGTCTATACTCATTTAAGCGACGAACAGATTGAAGAAATTCGAATGGCCTTTGGCCTGTCGGAAATCACATTATTTAAGGGAATTGCCGAGGGTGTGCAAAATTCCAATTTCTTAATAGAAACAAATGATAATCGTTATGTCTTAACAATTTATGAGGCCATGACCGACGTTTCGGAATTGCCGTTTTTTTTGGGCGCAACCGAACATGCGGCGCAGGCAGGGCTTAAAACCGCACTGCCAATTCACACAGAATCCGGTAATTTGGTTTATGAAATAGCCGGTAAAAAATGCGCATTATGCACTTTTCTAAAAGGTGTTTCGCCCAAAACCCCAAATGCCGAACAAGTGAAAAGCGCGGGTCGCGCACTTGCGCAATTGCATTTGGCGAATGCGGATTTGGGCATAAAACGCGCCAATAATCTAGGCCATGATGCGTGGCGCGCAATGTGGGAAAAAATTGCGGAAAGGGCAGGGGATTTTGAAACCGAACTTGGTGCCTTAATCGCCGAGGATTTGGCGCAAATTGACGCAAAATGGCCTTTGGATATTCCCCACGGTTTTATTCACGCCGATTTATTCCCCGATAATGTGATGTTTATCGGCAATGATGTTTCCGGCCTTATTGATTTTTATTTCGCCGCCACGGATTCATTGGCTTATGATCTGGCAATAATGCTTAATGCCTGGTGCTTTTTGCCTTTAGGGCGCGAATTTGACCTTACCAAAGGTCGCGCTTTGATCGCGGGCTATGAAAGCATTCGCCCATTGACGGATAAAGAACGCGACGCAATGCCAATTCTTTGCCTTGGCGCGGCGATGCGCTTTTTCCTTACAAGAATGGCGGATTGGTTGACCGAGTTTGATGGGGCAGTGGTCAATAAGAAAGACCCCAAAGAATACACCGCACGATTAGCATTCCACCGTGCAGCACGTTCAATGTTTGATTATGGGGGTTAGAGCGGAAATTGTTCAAGTGGAATCGGACTGGCTTGTTCTTTTGCGTAGTGACAGCGAGTTTTTTCTTGAAAATATTCCAATATTATCAGCGAAAAAACTCGCAGTCACGCCGCAAAATCCCTGCGCCATTCCTGTTCCACTTGAACTATTTCCGCTCTAATTGAAATCGAACGTCTGCAATTTCATAATATCTGCGTCTGAAATTGCATTACAAGTGGCATAGGCGGAACATATTGCATTTGTGTCGCTTATCACTTGCTTTTTCGCTTCATCATCAAGGGTTTTGTATCCCGCCTCTAGGAATTTTTTGAGGTTTTTTACTTCGGGCGGGGCAAAAAATCCGCGTTCAGGGCTTAATGCATAAGCAATTCGCCCCC
>JAYRYJ010000012.1:0-97197 GCA_041917055.1 Hyphomonadaceae bacterium | reverse complement strand
CACCATAAGTTCCAACATTCGGTAACCCTGCCATTATGCGGCTATCAGTAACACCCTTGGCAGTAAGCATGTGCGTCTTATCATAGCCATAATCCACACCAACCCAATTGTCATTCGCTGCTGTTGCAGCAAATTCCTCAAACTCAAAAGCCAAACAACCCATATCAAAAGCTAACACAATTTAGGGTTTTGACAAGCGGGGAGCTGGGTGGGGGCTGGAAGGGGCGAAACCAACGGAAGCTTTTGAATGCGATGAATTAGCAGTTTTTAAAAATGAACCGTCCACCGAATTTAGGAAATTGATAATTTGTTACCTTAATTGTCAACCAAGAGGTAATTGCAAATAAATTTCCCGCTCTTCTTTCCATTCGTCCTCAAATACGCTTCCAGCCAAAACCACGCATTCAGCCAAATTCCCCAACATCTTTTGATTGAAGCGCTTAAATGAAACATCCTTAAATTTGAGGACACGTTCACCCTTTTTATACAGCCGACGACCCAATACATCGACAGCCTGATGGAAAGACCAAGCTGAAACCTGCCCCCAATTGTCATTAATATCTATAGATTTCTTAATTTCCCAATAAATGTCATTCGTATCTGGCTCTGTGAAAACGCAATGTTTAATGCGCGGTTGCTGCTCCGAAATCACGACGCTCTCAGGCCAGCGCTTCCTTGCATCTTCAAAAAGTTCACGTCTCGTTTTAAACATTTAACACCTATCTTTCTTTATCAAACAACCGCCATCTTTGCCACCTGTTATTGTATCTTTATTTCCTTTAGTTGGTGGCTGGCCTTTTTTTGTGCCCGCTTTCCACTCACCGCCCGGGCTTTGTGAATGGTTGGTATTGCTTTTTTGGAAAATAATACCCGTCTTTTTGTCTACTTCTCCTTGTCCATTCTTGAGCGAGTTGAAGCTATCTTTTGAATTATCAGGTGTTTTTACCTTATCGCCGATTTTGGTAGATGATTTTAGTGACTTAAGTGCTTCGCCTGCCTTGTCGGCTGCTTTAACTGCGTCCTTTACGTCTCCAACACTTACCGGCGCAAATTCACTAGCGAGACTAACTGCTGCGCCGAGTTTTTGAAATGGTGTGGATGTTGGACTTCTTAGTGTTGCAACATCTTCTGCTATTCCCGCAACAGTTTGAGCAACATTGCCGCCATTGGCAGCAAATTTCACGAGTTTTGTTACCCCATTTTCTCCTGATGGATCAGTGGCATTGAGTGGGTTTAGGCCGACGTAGGAATAGAGATTGATGTAATCGAGGCTACCGATTGGGTCGGTTTCGAGGAAGGTGCCGAGCTCTGAGCCATACCATCTTGCGCGATAGTAATAAAGGCCGAGGCCCGTAGACCATTTCCTTTTTTACCTCGAACGTGTTCTGTTTTTAGCTTTTTGTATTTATATAATCGCATAAGAGTTACTTAATTTTGCCTATTATAAGTGCAATGGCTGCTTCAATGAAAAACAAAAGAGAAATTAAAACGTGAATTCCAAGAAATAACCCAATTGAAATTAATGTAAGTCTTTGAACAGTTATGTCAGCATTTGTCGATAAAATTAGTATCAGCATCCCAATTGAATACCCCAGCGAGAATGGAGTTACCAATTGAACCAATTCCAAATTAATTTTTAAGAATGATTTCCAAATTTCTAGAAGCGAATTTACGGATGATGGTTCTCGATTATTGAGCCATATCGGGAAACCAATTACAACTACCGCAAAATTTAATCCGAAAAGTATTCCGATATTTTGTCCAGTGACCAGTTCCGGAATTTTGACTGCTAGAAATCCCAGTGCAATAGACATGACACTGTATGAATTTATTTTATTAAAACTGTTTCGTGGCAATTTCAACATTTTATTAATCCGAACCACGTGTTACATTTGCTCTCCTTCACTCTGTTGACTGCGTCAGGGGAGGCAGTCAATGCTGTTCCAACAGCGGCAGCCGAATTATTACCAACTTTTGAGTGAGGCGGCTTTGTAATTACACCATTTTGAGCTAGCTTATTTGCCAAAGACCCTTTCTTAAAACCATTTGGCGCGCTATTTGAGTAAGCCTTTTGTGCTGCCTTTTTGGCTTCATTTGCAGCCTTCGAACCTAAACCTCCGAAAATTGCCCCAGTTGTCACGGCAGCTGCAGATTGTTTGGCATCGAAACTTCCGTTGCCTTTTGTAGTTTGCTTTATTGCATCTTGTGCTCCCGATGAACTAGCGCCTACAATTACACCTTTAGGAATAGCACTCGCTACAAACTTTCCTGCGCCGAATCCTACTAAGCCTGCCGCTGCGCCGATTGCCGCTTCGTTTCCTACGGCACCCCAGTCATTTACCTTTCCGCTTTCTATTAGTTGACCAGTCGCTTCGACTGCTGCCGATACACCTGCTCCAACACCAGCGCTGATACACACTGGGCACATCCCACTCGGGTCAGTAGCATTAAGTGGGTTTAGGCCGACGTAGGAATATAGATTGATGTAATCTAATTCGCCGATTGGGTCGGTTTCGAGGAAGGTGCCGAGGTCTGGGTCATACCATCTTGCGCGGTAATAATATAGGCCAAGGTCGGTGAACCACCTTCGCCCGGTGTAACCAAACGGATGACCCTCTTGTGCCATTTGTGTGGCATCGGTTTCGCCATATTCGCCATATGCCCTGCGAAGGATTGGATTGCCCGTGGCATTGGTTAGGGCAATTACACTGTTTTGCCTATCACCATGAATATATTTAACCGCATTATTGGCATCTATCTGTGCCACTCTTTCATCAATGGCGGGGCCCGCAATAAACCGCTTTGTAACCACACGATTGCCATCAAGCTCCGCCACCTCTTCGGTTGCACTTGTAACATACCGTGTCTTTAGACCACCAATGAATTGAAAAACATCATTAATGCCCGTGGCATTCTTAACCGCCTCAACCATCAAGCCATCGCCATCATACCTAAAGTCATAGGTAGTGCCATCTGCCTTCGTGGCCTTTATAAGCTGCTGAAGAGCATTATGAACATAGGTCGTACCCTTGCCATCATTATTAAGATTGCCGGCATCAGACCATGTCATCGCACCCCTTCCGGGAACAACAGATACCTGATTTAGATTATTCGCCGCACCATAAGTTCCAACATT
The DNA here is from genome assembly GCA_041917055.1 of Hyphomonadaceae bacterium. Classification (GTDB taxonomy): domain Bacteria; phylum Pseudomonadota; class Alphaproteobacteria; order Caulobacterales; family Aquidulcibacteraceae; genus Pseudaquidulcibacter. Next base: position 94,061 of record JAYRYJ010000012.1, on the reverse strand, counting down.
CGGTAACCCTGCCATTATGCGGCTATCAGTAACACCCTTGGCAGTAAGCATGTGCGTCTTATCATAGCCATAATCCACACCGACCCAATTGTCATTCGCAGCAGTCGCCGTGGCGCCACCATTAAATACATGGCGCATCCAATCAAGATCACTATCAACCTCATACGAATATTCAGTATATGTCCCATTGCCATAGGCAGTCTTGGTTCTTCTTCCCAATGTGTCATATGTATATTGCGCAGAACCACCATTAAACGTCACACCTGTCATGCGGTTTAGGGCGTCATATGCATATTCCGTCGTAAATCTTGAACCCTGCATGTCATCATACATTTTGGTGCGATTACCATTGGCATCATATTCATAGAACATACGCACTGAATCACAGGTCCAGCATAGAACCCCACCACTTGCAGGGTTTTTGGTAAAGGAATAATGCGTCCATTCCTCTTTGGCCCTGTCTGCTGCGTCATATACCCATGATTTAGAATTCTTATAGAATGATGTAGAATAATCCCTAATCCCGTCATAAGTTTTATGACCCATTGAATCGTAATAAACTGACTTTATGTCGGTATATGTTCCGGCCACATTTTGTGAATATATTACGTTTGGCAAACCCATGGCATCATAATAAGTAGAAATCACTTTGCCTTCTCTGTCATAATTAACAGTTCGCTTTCCTTTGTCACCGTTTTAGGGTTTGAGAAGGCAATTTGTATGAAATAAATCTTGGGGAGAAATTTCGAATTTAGTGACAGTTTATCAATTGTGGTTTCGGAGCGTATTCGTTTTCAGAAATCGGATTGCCCGATATTTTTGAGTTCTTCCCAAATAAATTTGAATAATTTTATCTCCGCTAACCTCGAGCAGTTTTGTGTCTCCACTGCGTCTTGAAATGTGGTGATTTTGCCGCCGTTTAAAACGATAAATTCTTCACAGCTGCGTAACAGAGGAGCATTGAGCTCAAAACTGAAATCAAAACAATAATTGTGGAATTTCAAGCCCCAAGATTCAGGGTTTTGTTCATAGCGGTCTTTATCAACAAAAAAGAATGAATTTTGATAATGTTTAAGTCGCCTTCTGTCACTGCCAGAGATTTGAACACCGCCACTTATGCAACTTTGGGGGTCTATAAAGTCACATCGAATTACATCGCCAAACACTCGAAACCTTGAAAGTCCAAGCGCAATTATGTGCCTCTTGTTAAGGCCGCTTCTCGCGTTTAATAATTGGAGATCCGGTCTCTCCCTAATGATTTTAATATCGCTTGACTTCAGACCCGCAATATCAAAATTAAACAGTAAGCCTTTCGCCAAACCCCTATTTTCAGATGTGGTACTTACTTCTCTATATCTTTGAATAAATTCGAAGTCCTCATATTTGCCTTCATCAATTTGATCGCAAAAGTCTCGCCGGGTTAACCTTTGTACCAAGGTTTTAAGATATGTTATGCCACGTTCTTTGTTCTGCGCTAACACCGCTTCAGGGCTCATTCCAATATAATTCGCTAGAAAAGTGAGAGAACTCCTCCCAAAGCTATACGGAATATCGCTGTATAAGTTTGTGGCTTTTTCCCATAGTGCTTTGATATTCTCAGTGGACTTAAGATTTGGTATTTGCATTTAGTTACCTCCGTACTGGAATTGGCACTCTCATTAGCCATTCATTGACCAACGTTTCCAATTGATTTTGTTTGAAAACCAGTCTTCAATTGAGTTCCAAATTCCATGGTTTTCCCAACCTTCTGAAGCGTAATCATGGATTAGAATCACTGGAATTTCGTTTCGCATTGAATCATTCATGGTTGCACAAAGCCTGTCGTCGCAGTCTTCGCGACGTAGCAGTGGAGATAGAGTTCTGTTCGGATACATTCGTTTCAAGCCTTCAATAACCCTATTTCGCCAGATTTCATCATCCTCTAAAATCCAACCCTCGTTGACAAGTTCTTGCAAGCGGCTGTCATCCAATAACCAATCTTTGCATTCGTTGTAAGAAGCCTCTTGCAAATCACCATTTTCGCTTTTTTCTCCTAATTTCAATTGCTTTCTCTTTTCTCAATTACGCAATGTCACCGTTTTTGTTTTACTGGATTCTATACAAGTATCACCTCATCAAAGAAAACACCGCTCAGCTCGCTCTTTTCTACTATATTCTTGAAATTTTCCGATACTATGATGCGTGACAAAATAGTCGGACCAACGAGCCAAGGGCGTTTCATCCAAAAAATTTCCAAATTAGGAATTCGCGAACCAAACAAAGCAAGCCGTTCAACTCTTGCCTTTATTGAAGGGGCAGACTGCAAATATACATATTCCGAATCTTCTTCAGAAAAGCATTCTATTTCGTTTTTTAAAGCTATTCCGCGATAATGATTTTCAGGGCTTTTCAGCTTAACGATAAATATGTCATCCTTGATTAAAGGATTAAGCAAATCAAGAGCCTTTTGGGAAATTGAAAAAAATAAGACGGTTGTAAATGTTATGTCTGCAAACAGTTCGCCAGCGTCCTCTCTCTTAGGAATCCACTTTACACTTATCGAAAAATTTGGGTCATTGCTGTTTGCTATTAAATCTTCAGTCTTGGCAATTAAATTGCCACGCCTTTCATCTATATATAAACACCTTTAGTCGTCCCAAAATCTCAAGTTGAAATATTTTGTCATTTTTTGGCCCTTGGATAAAATTTATCAACGTCTTCCTTGGTCTTTAACTTCTTCAATCTTTCCGACATAGAATTCAGTGCTTTAGTAATTTCTTCAACAGACGTAGCGTTAGATATTACGTCATTTATTTCGTCATAACTTGACGTTCTATGTAGGATTTTAAGCACATCCTTTGGAAGGCTTACTAAATTGGCATTAAATGTTTTAACGCTTATTGCAGAAAATGGGGACATGATATGAATTAAAATCGGTTTTCATGTCAAAACGACATGATTCGCTTTACGCCCCGTCAAAAAACCCCCAAACTCAAAAGCCATACAACCCATACCAAAAGCTAACACAATTTATGGTAATGGCAGGCGCGGATTGTGTAGGGTGGAACGATTGAGCGTCGCGCATAGCCCCAACCTAAACCCAAAAAGATTGCATTCCTGTTGGTTTTAGTTTGGTTGTTGGGGTTGGGGTGGTTAGGTTTTTGCCTGTGCTTGCGTCTTCGATTGAAATGATGTCCGGCATGGCCATTGAGGTGGGTTTGGTCCATTGGGTTATGGCCTGGATTAGGAGATTGGCGTCTTTGTTTGCCGCACCCTGTGTTTGTGGTGTTGTTATATCAATCTTTTCGGCGGCGGTTTGGGTCATGGATAGGGATGATGGCCTATTTATGACAGAGGAGAGGGCGGTGCCCGAAAAATCCACAATGCTTTCAATAGTGCCAATGCCAGATGCGCCGCCAATAATCCTGATGCGGTTTGCAACCTTTGAAGCTGTGCGGGTTGTGCCGTCGGAAATGCCGATATAACGGTCGTTGCCAATGGTTTCATAGATTATTTTCGAAGTATCAATACCCGCGCCGAATTGAATTCTATCCGCTGCACCCCCAGTGTCGGTAATCACATCAATCCCGAAATTACCATCAAAGAAATAAGTATCGTCGCCCAATCCAGCACGAAGAACATCATTGCCGCCCGCGCCATTTATGGTGTTATTACCGTCATTGCCGTAAATGACATTAGCGAGACTATTGCCCGTGCCATTAATATTGGATGTGCCGGTAAGTGAAAGGTTCTCAATAAAGGAGCCAAGTGTATAATCAACACCCGCCATAACTTTATCGGTTCCGCCATCATCAACACCTGCCACAGACTGTTCAGAGGCAATGTCACCAAAATCATCGACATAATAAAGGTCATTCCCCGCACCGCCATACATAGTATCAGCGCCAGCCATGCCATTTAGAGTGTTATTCCCAATATTCCCACGAATAGTATTCGCAAGACTATTACCATTACCTTTAAGATCGCCACTTGTGGTAAGGGTCAAATTCTCAATATTCGCGGCAAGTGTCGTACTAATTGACGAAATCACCGTATCTATTCCTTGATCTTCCATCTCTTTTATGCGGTCGCCGCTTTCATCAATGACATAAGTATCGTCGCCCAGGCCGCCATACATTGTATCCGCGCCTGACATGCCATTAAGGGTATTATTCCCGTTATTGCCAATAATCAAATTCGCTAGACTATTACCTGTACCATTGATATTGCTATTGCCCTTGAGTTTCAATTGCTCGACAAACGCACCCAAAGTATAGCTTACAATTGAATTGACCAAATCAGTCCCGCCGTCATCAACACCCGCAACAGTTTCTTCGGATACAACATCACCGACATTATCGACGTTATAAACATCATTGCCAGCACCGCCATACATAGTATCGGCACCAGCCATGCCATTTAACGTATCCGCCCCACCTAGACCACTAAGAATATTCACACCTGCATTGCCGTTAATCGCATTGTCAATATCATTGCCGGTTCCATTAATAGAGCCAGTGCCCGTTAAATATAGGTTTTCAACATAATCGCCCAAAGTGTAGCCAATGCTCGAAATAACCCGATCAACACCGCCTGTATCCGACCCTGCGTCAGATTCCGAGACAATATCGCCAATATCGCCAACGTAATATGTATCATCACCCGCGCCACCATACATTTCATCAGCTCCAGTGCCGCCTTTTAAAATATCATTGCCGCCGAAGCCTTTCAGCGTGTCATTGCCGCCAAGGCCGTTTAATGTTTCATTGGAATTCGAGTGGGCAAATCCCCAGATTTCATTGCCAATAGTATTACCAGTAAGCGTAAGATTGTTACCGCCCGCCGCATACATGTTTTCGAAAAAGAAATCTAACTGGTGATTTACGGTCGTATAGATTTCGTCAAGCCCGCCAGTATCCACGCCATTTATGGTTCGCTCTGACACAATATCGCCAACGTCATCAATATAGTATGTGTCATCGCCATCACCGCCATACATGGTGTCATTGCCTCTACCGCCCGTAAGGCTATCATTTCCTTCCCCGCCATATAAGGTGTCATTCCCCAGCCCGCCGTTTAGGATGTCAGCGTCACCCATGCCGTACAGAGTATCGGCACCATCATTGCCAAGAATATTATTGGCAAGCGCATTCCCAGTAAGGGTGAGATTGGATGTCGAAACCGAGTATAGATTTTCAACATAATCACCAAGTGTGTAATCAACCGACGATTGGACGACATCAAGCCCGCCCAAATCACTGCCTTCGCCATCCGATTCATCGACAATATCACTAGCATTATCGACCCAATAAGTGTCATTGCCCGCGCCGCCCATCATCGTATCCGCGCCGGCTTTGCCATCAAGAGTATTGCTTCCCGAATTACCCCAAATATAATTATCTAGGTCATTGCCTGTTGCATCGAAATTGTCCGAACCAGTTAGATGAAGATTTTCGATAAAAGCACCAAGCGTAAAGCCAAACTGCGAATATACTGTGTCATTCCCGCCGTCATCAACGCCAGAGACACTATCTTCAATGACAATATCGCCAACATTATCAACGGTATAGCCATCGTCGCCTGCGCCGCCATACATCGTATCTGCACCCGCGCCGCCATCAAGGCTATCGCCGCCGCCGCCGCCGCGAAGTGTATCATTACCATCTAAACCAATTAAAGTGTCGCCAAAATCGCTGCCTGTCGCATTGACACTTGTATATGTCGTATATGTTCGGTCGATATAATGGGTTTTGGTTATGTCGCCTGTATTTTGATCGACAACTGTATCCACAGAAGTTTCATTAGTTTGGACGCTTTGAAGTGGGGTCAATACACCATCGGCGGAATAATTTCCGTTTTCATCGGGTCCCGACGTAGAACCAGCGGTCGCGCCCGATAAATCAACATTGAGAACAATGTCACTATGAATATCATTATAAACATTTATGTTGGTAATGATGGGTGTATGATTGATGTTGAATGTAAGTTGCGCATTGATTGGGTCGGCATTTCCGTCGGTCACTTGATAGTAAATTGTGACTTGCCCGTTCATACCACCCATGGGGAGGAAATGGTAAACTCCAGGGGCGAAAGGAAGAACAGGGCCGTCAAAGCTGATTACATTATTTACGCTTAGAGTGTCACCATCGGGGTCGCTATAGCCAGTTAACAAATCAGCAAGCGTGAAGACATAAGGCGCATCATCAGCGCCATCAGCAAGCACGGCCTGAGAACTAGACAAAATTGGCGCATCATTGACCGCCTGAATGGCAAAATTCATGTCGCTATTGACGCTAAACATGCCATCACTAACGGTGAAAGTGATTGTCGAATTGCCAAAATAATTGGCGGTGGGCGTGAATGTATAGGTTCCATCGCCATTATTAGTGACCAATCCACTAGTCGAACTAATATTTGAAATGCTAAAGGTATCACCGTCAGAATCACTGAAATTGGCAAGAATATCGTCAGCAGCAAAAGTGAAAGCATTGTCTTCAAAAATATCAGCATGCGTAAGCGGGTTTGCCGCCGTGGGCGCATGGTTGAAAACATCAATAGTCATTATTTTAGAATATATGCCGTCACCTGAACCGTCTTGACCGTTGCTTTGCCAAGTAATTATGAAGCGCCCATCATTAAGCCCGGCAATCGCGGGCATTTGTTGGCTGCTGGTCGAATAGCTATTGATTAGATATTCACCGCCGACTTTTGTGCCTGACGCATCAAATTTTTGCGCATAGACACCGGTGGTTCCGAAGTCTTGGGTGAAGCTAGCCCAACAAATCACATAACCGCCATCACTTAGTCTGGAGATTGCAGGCTGATATTGATTGTTGGTTGTATAGGTATTGACGAGGGTTTCGGGGCCCAATGCCGAACCTTCGGAATCATATCTTTGGGCATAAATGCCATAGCCAGACCCATCTTGGGCTAAACTTTGCCATGCGATAATATAGCCGCCATCACTAAGCGCGGTGACAGTGGGTTCGGATTGACTGTCGCCGGTGTAGGTATTAATACGGGTGTCAAATTCTACTGGCACACCCAATGCGTCAAATCTTTGAGCATAAATCCCATAGGATGCTCCATCTTGGCCATCGCTTTGCCAAACTATAACATAGCCACCTCCGTCAAGCGCTGCGACGGTAGGATTAATCTGGTAGGATGTCGTATAAGTATTGACGAGGGTTTCGCTGCCTTGGGCGACACCAAAAGCATCATATCTTTGGGAGTAAATCCCGTATCCTGACCCATCTTGGCCGTTGCTATACCAAGTAATAACATAGCCACCGCTAGCCAATGCAGTAATAGCGGGGTAGGCTTGATCGTTAACAGTAGTAGTATTTATTCGCGTTTCGGCGCCTTGAGCTACACCTGAATAATCATACCTTTGCGCATAAATACCCCAACCATTGCCGTCTTGGCTCGCGCTATGCCAGCAAATTATATAACCGCCATCAACTAGGCCAGTTATTGAAGGTTGGGCCTGATCATATGTGATATAAGTATTTATTTGGGTTTCTGAACCAACTTTTGCCCCAGTAGAATCATACCTTTGCGCAAAAATGCCATAATTATGAGAATCTTGAGCAAGACTTTGCCAAGCGATTACATAGCTACCATCTTTCAATTTGGCCACAGTCGGTGTGTTTTGCTGATTGCTTGTATAAGTATTTACTAGCGCCTCGGAGGTAGAGTTAATAAGGCCACCGTCGGGATAATAAAAATTTGAACCAATTTGCACACTTGTAACGCCATTTGCGAAAAGTGCGCCAAATTGGGCCTTGCTTAGGGCGCCGCCAGTATAATTTAATTTGGCGCCATAGGTGCCACCTTTGACGAGCAAAGCAGAAGCGTAATTATTTGTGGTGAAATTAGTGCCGCCAATGATGTTTGATATTATGGTTTCAATGCTAGTAAAGGTTTTTCCAGTAAGATCAAAAGCTGCGTCATTCACAAAAATCGTGTCATTACCGCCGCCGCCGTTATAACTTGTTATCCCGACCGTTTTTGCCGCAGTGATTGTGATTGTATTTTCATTATTATCCAATTTGACGGCTTCAAAATTCGTTGCCGTAAAAGTTGTAAAATTGACATTGCCGCTTATTTGCAATGTATCATTGCCGCCAAGGGCATCAATTACGTCATTAGCGATAAGTGAGCCAGTAACCGCAATAATATCATCGCCACTTGTGCCCGTAATAGTATCCACCGCCGATGTATTCCCGGTGTAATCACCAGAGAAAAAGCGGCGGGCATAAACACCACCTGTATCGGTGCTCCCATAGCCAGACCAGGTGAAGAGCAATGATCCATCGGTCAATTCTTTCACTTTTGGGGTTACTTGCGAACTAGGTATGTATTGATTTACCAAAAATTCGTTGCCAACCTTATTGCTTGCCGCGTCAAATTTTTGCGCATAAATGCCAAATTGGTTGCCATCTTGCCCATTGCTTCGCCATACAATTACATAGCCGCCATTACTTAAGGACGTAATGGCCGGTTGGGATTGTTCATTAGTCGTATAGGTATTTACAAGGGTTTCACCGCCAACTTTGGCACCCGCTGCATCATATCTCTGCGCATAAATGCCATAAGCGCTACCGTCTTGACCGTTGCTCTGCCAAGCAATGACATAGCCACCATCGGTCAAACCCGTAATTGTAGGCGTGTTCTGACTGTCTAAAGTTTCAGTGTTTATTAGGGTTTCGCCGCCTACAGTTGCCCCCGAAGCATCAAACCTTTGGGCATAAATGCCATATGATACGCCATCTTGCGCAAAACTGTGCCAAACTATAACATAGCCACCATCAGTTAAAGCGGCGGAATAGACGCCGGCTTGATAATCAGATGTCGTTGTATTAACGAGGGTTTCGGTGCCAACAGCTTCGCCCAATGAATTGTATCTTTGCGCGTAAATTCCAGTCTGGCTACCATCTTGACCGGTACTTACCCAAGAAATTACATAGCCACCGCCGGTAAGCGCGGTGATAGAAGGACTATTCTGGTCACTTAAAGTGTAAGTATTGACAAGGGTTTCACCGCCGACTTTCGTACCTGATGCGTCATATTTTTGGGCATAGACCCCATAATTAGATCCGTCCTGCGAATTACTTGCCCAACAAATAACGTATCCGCCATCGTTTAGTGCGGTAATTGCAGGCACCAATTGGTGGTCGGTAGTAGTTGTATTTATCCGAGTTTCACTGCCGATCTTATTGCCAGCTGCATCAAATCTTTGTGCGTAAATCCCAAAGTTCGATCCGTCTTGCGCGAAACTTTGCCAACAAATTATATAGCTGCCATCACTAAGAACCGTGATCGACTGGTTCGATTGCGTGCCTGTAGTGTTCGTATTTACCAACACGTCGTTGGAGGAATATTGAATAGTTGTCATTGGAATCCCTGATATTTATTGCTGTCGGTATTATTTGATAATCATTATTGTTAACAATTTATTTACTGTTTGCAACTCGAAAGTAAGGGTATTGCGACTTCTTAGTGAAAAAAACACATTTCCTAAACGACAATAAACCGCTGCCAAAAAAATTGGTCGGGTTTAATAAATATTGTTTGAAACCCATTATGGCGTAATTGGGTGTTTGGTCTCTCGGCATATGCAAAACTGGATGCGCATTTTTAAATGTTACCGATTAGTGCATTCCATTCCGCCTCACTTAATACTTTTACGCCTAAGGCCTGCGCCTTTGTGAGTTTTGAGCCGGCCTCTGCTCCCGCAATAACATAATCGGTTTTGGCTGATACTGAACCCGAAACTTTTGCGCCTAATCTTGTGGCCTGTGCCTTTGCCTCTTCGCGTGACATGGTTTCCAAAGTTCCGGTGAAAACCACGATTTTGCCTGACACATTTGAATCCGATGCCGCGCGTTCGGCGTTTTGGATTTTTACTTGCGATAATAAATTCTCCAAACCCTCAAGTGCGCGCGGTGTGGTGAAAAATTCGATTAGGGCGTCAAGCGCGACTGTGCCCATACCGTCAAGAGCGGCAATTTCAAGATATGATGGCTTTGGACGACCATGAAAAGCGGAAATCACGAGGCTTTCAATCTCCTGCTGGTCGGCAAAATGTGCTTTCAACGCCTCCATAGTTTTTTTTGCGATGCGGGACTTATCAACGCGATTATCACCAAAAAGACCTTCGCCCTCTATCACGGCCTCAAACAATTTTTCGCGCGCAATATCGCCAATTCCTGAAATCGTGCTTAGTTTTAGATAGGCATCATTTGGAGCACCAATTGTTGCATCTTTAATCGCGGCGCGAAAATTTTCAAAACTCTCAAAATGGCGCGCTAAAAGCCCGGCGGTCGTTTGCCCAATGTGGCGGATACCTAGCGAAAATAAAAACCGTTCCAATGCTATTTCACGCCTATTTTCAATTGCTTGGATTAAATTGTTAATAGATGTGTCGCCAAAACCTTCAATTTTGGCAATTGCATCGCGCTTTTCATGTAGTTTGAAAATATCGGCGGGTTCGGCAATCAGATTGTTTTGTATGAAAATCTCAATTTGGCGTGGGCCAAGGCCGTCAATGTCAAAGGCGGTGCGCGAAACAAAATGTTCCAAATGCCTCTGTTTTTGGAATGGGCAATCATATTCGCCCGAACATCTTTGTGCAACTTCGGCCTCGCCGGAAACTGTATCCGTAATGCGGTGGATTTTGGTTTTAAGCGGGCATTCACAAACATGTGGGAACTCAAAAACCTGCGCATTGCTGGGTCGCAATTCTTTAATTACGCCTGTTATTTGCGGAATAACATCGCCCGCGCGTTGCACCCAAACCCAGTCATTGATGCGCAGATCAAGTTCTTTGATATAATCTTCATTATGTAAGGTGGCATTTGACACCATAACCCCGCCAACCGCCACAGGTTTTAAGCGCGCGACAGGCGTTAAAACGCCAGTGCGCCCGATTTGAATATCAATGGCCTCGAGAATGGTCTTTGATGGCTTTGGCGGGAATTTATGCGCAATCGCCCAACGCGGAAAACGTGTAACAATTCCAAGGCGGTTTTGAAGAACAATATCATTGATTTTATAGACAATACCGTCAATGTCATAGCCAATGGTTTCGCGCTTTTCGCCCATTTCAGCATAATATTGAAGGGCATCATCGGGCGTGGCGCATTTTCGCATTAATGGATTGGTCTTAAAGCCCCAATCGCGGAAAATCTCAATCAATTGCCATTGGGTTTCGGGCGCAAAACCAATGGCTTCACCAATCGCATAAGCAAAGAAATTTAAGGGGCGGGATTTGGTAATCGCGGGATCTAATTGGCGCAACGAACCCGCCGCCGCATTGCGTGCATTGGCATAAATCTGCGCACCTGTTTCCATTTGTTTTTGGTTAAGCGCTGCAAAACCCGCATCCGACATATAGACTTCGCCGCGAATTTCTATGCGGGCAGGGGGGGTATTTGTTGCCAATTGATTTGGAATATCGGGAATTTGTAGGACGTTTGCGGTTACATCTTCGCCCTCTTTACCGTCACCACGGGTTGCGGCGGTTTTCAAAATGCCATTTTCATAGGTGATGGATAATGAAAGCCCGTCGATTTTCGGTTCCGCAGTGAATTCAAGGCTTTGCTCAGCGTCAAAATTCAAAAATCGCCGTGCGCGAGCGAAAAAATCATGAATATCATTGTCGGTGAAAGCATTATCAAGCGATAACATTGGCACGGAATGGCTGTATTTTTTGAACTTAACGCTTGCCTTCGCACCCACGGATTTTGAAGGCGAATTGGCAAGGATTAATTTGGGAAAACGCTGTTCAATAAGGGCATTGCGCCGTTCCAAAGCGTCAAATTCGGCATCACTTATGATTGGTGCATCGTCTTGGTAATATGCATTGCGATGAAACGCGATTTCCTCCGCCAAAGCCGATAATTCCGCGCGCGCCTCGTCAATTGTAAGTGCGTCGATGGCAATGTCGCGCGATTTGCTCATTCCGATTGCCCTTGTTTTAGAAGGGAAATCGCCGCCATTTTGGCTTCAGTAGTTATGTCTTCACCTGACAACATGCGCGCGATTTCGGTTTCTCTTTCGCTTTCCTTCAAAGGGCGGACATTGGTTTTAGTTTGACCGTCTTTTTCAATCTTTTCAATACGCAAATGGAAATGCGCGCGCGCGGCAACTTGGGGTGAGTGGGTAACGCAAATAACTTGGGCATTTTTTGCCAAACTACGAAGGCGCTTGCCAACGGCGTCGGCGGTCGCGCCGCCTATTCCTTGATCCACTTCATCAAAAACCAGCGCCAAAGTGCCGTTTCCTTCGCTTAGAACAAGTTTTAGCGCCAAAGAAAGGCGTGACAATTCCCCGCCCGATGCAATGGCGTCCAAAGCGGCAAAACCCGCGCCGGGATTGGGCGCGATTTCAAACCGCACTTTGTCAAAGCCCGAAACCGAAATTCTTTCCAAATCGCTTTCGATGGCGCATCGGAATTTCATTTTTTCGAGTTTTAGCGGTGGTAATTCAGCCATAATCGCGGCTTCAAGTTGTTTCGCGCCTTTATTTCGCGCCTCGCTCATTTCATTGGCACGTTTTTGGTATTCTTTTAGCGCCGCACTAAGTTCATTTTTGGCTTTTTGGAAATGAATATCGGAATTATCAATCGCCTCTAATTTTGCCTTTGTTTCAATCAACAGTGCCGGCAATTGTTCAACGCCGACATTATGTTTGCGCGCCATTCCCCGAAGGGCAAAGAGGCGTTCTTCGATATGCTCTAATTCCTTTGGGTCAAGTTCAATATTGTGCCCTGCTGATTGTAAAAACCCCAAACATTCAGAAAGTTCGGTTTGTGACTTTTCCAAAGAAATAGCGGCACTTTCCAATAAATTATTTAATTTCGCCGCCGCATCACCTTCTATACGGCCAATTTTAGATAAAGCGCGCGCGGCATTGCCAAGTATGGTCTCAACTTTGCCATTTTGGATTAAATCATCCGCTTCTTTAATGGCGGAAACAATGCGCTCCGAACCCATTAAAAAGCGGCGTTTTTCGTCTAATTCCTTGTCTTCGCCGACAATTGGTGCGAGGCGTTCAATTTCGACCAAAACATGGGCTAAATAATCGCGCTCCGCCCCCGATTTCCCTAAGGCCTTTTGTGCTTCGTCAAAGGCTTTTTCTTTTTCTTTGAATAAATAATATGTGTGGGCAAGCGCTTTTTGTTTTTCTAAAAAATCGCCATCATGGGCACAAAGATAGATATCGAGCATTTCAATATGCTTTGAAATATCCATTAAGCCGATTGCCGAATGTTGACCGTGGATTTCCAATAATGCGGCGGTCAGTTTTCGCACTACTGCCAAGGAGACAGGCACATCATTGGCAAAAGCGCGACTTTTGCCATCTATGCCGACCGATCGGCGCAATACTAATTCATCATTCTCAAACTCAATGTCACTTTCATTGAGAATGAATTTTGCCAGTTCATTTTGCGAAATATCAAATGTCGCGCCCGCGATTGCGCGTTGCGAACCATTGCGAACCAAACCCTTATCAGCGCGTTCGCCAAGTGCCAGGCCCAAAGCATCGATTAGAATTGATTTACCCGCGCCGGTTTCCCCAGTTAGGGCAATAAACCCGCTTTGCAGCTCTAAATCCAGAGTTTCAATCAAGACAACATCACGAATCGAGATTTCTTTAAGCATAGTTTTTATTAGAGACTTTCACGGATTGTGTGAAGCAGTTTTTGGATAAATCCCTCGTATTACACGCCGTCAAATTATATGCTCTACCGCAGATGCGATAGCGCTTCGTCGCCAAAGCGTTATTTAAGGATAGCGCGAAAGGCTAAACGCCTTCAGGCTTTAAAGCGCTGCCCTTTTTTGGTTTTTCGGCTTTTGGAGTTTTGGCTTTGAACAATTGCCATTTTTTTGGCTTGTCTTTAGGTTCTAAGCCTTTTGAAGTTAGCAATTTATAGCTTTTTTCATACCATTCGGAGCCTGGGTAATTATAACCCAAAACAGAGCCAATGCGATTGGCTTCATCGACAATGCCCAAAGTCAAATATGCTTCAATCAAACGATGAAGGGCTTCGGGGACGTGGGAAGTTGTTTGGTAAATATCAATCACGCGCTTAAAACGCCCAATTGCCGCCAATGGCTGGGATTCATTTAAATAAAATCGACCGATTTCCATTTCCTTACCGGCCAATTGGTCGCGTGTCATATCCATTTTTAGGCGCGCATCTTTGGCATAAACCGATTTTGGATATCTTTGTGTCACTTCATAAAGAGAGGCCAAAGCGAGTTCGGTCATTCTTTGATCGCGACCGACATCAACGATTTGTTCAAAATAGCAAATCGCAATCAAATAATAGGCGTAGGCCGAATTATCTTCCGAACCTTGATACATTTGAATATAACGCATTGAGGCGGCGATTGCCTCCTCGTATTTATTTTGCGCATAATTGGCATAGGCCGACATTAAAATCGCGCGGCGCGCCCATTCAGAAGATGGGTGTTGACGATCAACTTCTTCGAAGCCCAAAACAGCCTCGGCATAGTCTTTTTTGTCTAATTTGAAGCGTGCCTCATTATAAAGCGCCTCGACCGGGCGTTCGATATAGACGGGGGCAGTAGTTTTGCCAAGTTGAGACGATTGGCACGCCGTAACCGCCAGAAGCGCCGAAACCGCAAATACTGACAATGAAGATTTGAATTTTTTATAAGTCATTTAAACGCCATTTATGATGCGCGAACTGTTTACAAGCAGATTTGAAAATTAGAAAGCCCGATTGTCACAAATTGCACAATAATGTCGGATTTTTAATGGAAGGCGCTAAATCCCCGCCGCTGCCATCAATTCTACATTCAATGGGGCAACGGACCAGCGCCATGCATCTGGGTTTGCTAAAAGCGCTTTTACCAAGGCAACATTTAATGCGTGACCGCCCAAGCGTGATACATAGCGCGCTTTCAATGGTGCGCCTGCCAAAGCAAGGTCGCCAACAGCATCAAGGGCCTTGTGGCGTGCAAATTCGTCGTCGAAACGCAAACCGTTTTCATTAAGCACTTCATCGCCGTCAATAACAATTGCATTGTCGATTGAACCACCAAGGCCAAGCCCTTTGGCACGCATTTCATCAATTTGATGCAAAAAGCCGAAAGTGCGCGCGCGTGCCAAATCATCGGCGAAGCCTGAACCCGCGATTTCGAATTTACCGCGCTGATGACCAATGATTTTAGCGGCAAAGTGAATTTCAACCTCAACCGAAAACCCGTCATAAGGTTCAAGGCGCGCGAATTTACTGCCGTCTTTAACTTCAATAGTTTGCAAAACTTCAATTTGACGGCGGGGTGCAGCTTGAGTGCGAAGGCCGACAGAGGAAATCATTTCAACAAATGGTTCAGACGAACCGTCAAGAATAGGAACTTCGGGGCCATCGATTTCAATAATCGCATTATCAATGCCCATGCCGTTCAAAGCCGCGAGAATATGTTCAATAGTTGCAACACTTACGCCATGCGCATTTGTGATGGTTGTGCCCAATTGGGTGGCGGTCACGAAATCAGCAAAGGCCTTAACGCGCGCAATAGCAGCAGGCATATCAGTGCGAATAAAAACATAGCCAGTATCAATCGGCGCCGGGCAAATAGTAAGTTTTGCACGTTTGCCAGAATGCAGACCAACCCCAATGCTTGAGGTTTTGCCTTTTAATGTTTTTTGCAATTGTGAAACCACGTTATATTGCACTTTCAAATCCATTCTTTTTAGCAATTATTGCTTTATTTGCCAGTTTAGCAGCGCGAATATGAATAAATGCTGCACGCGCGAAACCACATCATGGATTTGCAATATAAATTTGGCTAGGGCAAAACAATGAATGTTGCGAATTGTGACAGAAATTGAAACAATTAATATGGCGTTCCGTCTTTATGCGTGAATTGCCACTTGCCGTTTTCGTCCGCTTGCGCCTTCAAATCATCATCGGGATAGGCGCAAATATCATTTGGCGCGCGGTCACCTATTTCAAGATAAGTAACTGTTTTATCTGTATTATTTACCAAATGATGTGCTGCGCCGCCTTTTGCAAAACCGAAAACTTCACCTGCACTAAGGGTGAATTCTTCGCAACCTATATAGAGCGTCGGATTTCCCTCAATGATATAAATAAATTCGTCCTGTGTCGTATGGGCGTGTTTCAACGCACTCTGCGCCATCGGCGCAAGTGTTGTAAAATTAACA
Organism: Hyphomonadaceae bacterium; assembly: GCA_041917055.1. Classification (GTDB taxonomy): domain Bacteria; phylum Pseudomonadota; class Alphaproteobacteria; order Caulobacterales; family Aquidulcibacteraceae; genus Pseudaquidulcibacter. The sequence goes on along the minus strand of JAYRYJ010000012.1, from coordinate 77,876 downwards.
CCGAAATTGCTGATACCAAACAAGTCACCAAGAATTCGTTTGTCGCGCAGCCCAATTTTAGTAGCAAATGGTTCAGGATAGATTGAACGTTTGGCGCGTGGCGGGACGTTTTGGGGATTTATCGGTTTAAGAGTTTCAGTCATATTTTCCCATTCTTGTCTCACTTGAATTATCACCGCTCTGTTTGTTTTGACAAGACACAAAAAACCCGCAACCTTGAAGTTGCGGGTTTATTTGGGAGTGCATGCTTCTAATTCTAATTCGCTTGGCGACGAAGAAATGCAGGAATTGATAAATCATCATCCATTTCAGTTACGAAATGATTTGATTCAATTTCTTCAGCTCTTACTTCTTCGCCCATAATATTGCGTGGTTTTGGTTTGCCGAAAATACCCCAAAGGCTGTCAGCACTTGGGCGAGCGGCATGATTTGGCTCGTGTGCCTGTTGACGCGGTGCTTCTTGTCTTGCTTGTTGATATACAGGCTGCTGTTGAGTGCGATTTGCAGCTTGTTCCAAATTTGCGTGATGAACCATACGCTCATGTGCGCCATGGTCATAATGATTGTCGTATTGCGCTTGTGGTTGGGTTTGGGGTTGCATTTGCGGTTGTGCGGCAATCGGAGCCTGGTATTGCGGTTGTGGCGCAATTGTCTCAATCGGTTTTGGAATATTCGGAGTGGTAATGCGCACAGTTTGAATTGACGGAGTTGCAGCTTTCACTGGTGGTGTCGCGATTGAAGGAATTGGCTGTTCGACACTTGAACTTTCAATTCCTGATGCAACTACAGAAACGCGAATAACACCTTCAAGGCTTTCATCAAAAGTTGAGCCGACAATAATATTGGCGTTTGAGTCAACTTCGGCTTTTACGGTGTTTGCCGCTTCATCAAATTCATAAAGCGTCATGTCATAGCCGCCGGTAATATTAATAAGAACGGCTTTTGCACCTTTCAAAGAGACATCTTCCAAAAGCGGATTATTAATAGCGGCATTCGCAGCCATAACAGCACGATTTTCGCCTGATGCTTCGCCGGTTCCCATCATGGCTTTGCCCATTCCCGACATAACTGATTTAACATCGGCAAAGTCAAGATTGATTAGGCCAGGCATAATCATCAAATCTGTTACGCCGCGAACGCCCGAATGCAGAACTTTGTCAGCCATTTGGAATGCGGCTTGGAAAGTGGTTTTATCATTTGCGACACGGAAAAGATTTTGGTTTGGAATGACAATCAAAGTATCGACAGATTTATGAAGTTCAGCCAATCCTTGCTCCGCCATATTCATGCGGCGCGGGCCTTCGAAATCGAAAGGCTTAGTGACAACAGCGACAGTTAAAATTCCCATTTCACGCGCAATTTTGGCAATAGTTGGTGCAGCGCCGGTTCCGGTTCCGCCACCCATGCCCGCAGTGATGAAAACCATATGGGCATCGCCCAATTGTTCAACAATCTCATTTTGGCTTTCTTCTGCAGCAGCCATACCGATTTGCGGATTAGCGCCAGCGCCCAAGCCTTGGGTGGTGTTAAGACCGATTTGAATGCGACGCTCTGCCTTAGAACGCGCCAAAGCCTGAGAATCGGTATTTGCAACGACGAAATCGACGCCTTGCAAACTATCATCGATCATATTGTTTACAGCATTACCACCGGCGCCGCCGACACCAAATACGACGATACGAGGTGAAAGTTCAGTTGTTTTTAGCGCGTTAAGACGAATTGCCATTGCCCGAGGCTCCCGTGGAAAAAGATTTAACCAACAATCAACAAATTTGCTTAAGTCTTGGTTAATATTCGTAGTTAATGCAGTAATTTAATGTAATTTTTGAATATAATTTCTAAAGCCGCACGGCGTAATCGAGTAATGGAAAATTGTTACTGATTTTATTTTTTTGAAATTGCTCTATGTGAATAGAAATGCGTCAAAAAATATTGGTTTTCGATTCGGGCTTGGGTGGGCTTTCAATACTGAATGAGATTTCGCGCCTAAACCTTGATGTCGAGATTGATTATTTGGCGGACAATGCGTTTTTCCCTTATGGGGCAAAAAGCGATTTGGAACTTTTGGATAGAATTCCAACGATTGTAGTCAAGGGAATAGAAAAAAGTGGTGCCAAAGCCGCCATAATTGCCTGTAATACTGCGTCCACAATCGCGCTATATCGAATTCGTCAAATTAGTAATATTCCCATTATTGGCGTCGTGCCTGCCATAAAACCTGCGTGTCTTATTTCTAAGACCAAAACTATTGGCGTTTTGGCAACCCCGCGCACGATTGGTACGGCATATTTTGACCAATTGATTGAAGATTTTGCCCAAGGCTGCCGCGTTATTAGATATGGCCCGCCAAAACTTGCGAATGCCGCCGAAGAATTCCTTCTGACAAATCAATTGGACGAAAATGCGGTGAGGGACGCAATAGACGGATTAATGACGCAAAATGGCGGCGAAGATATTGATACTATTGTTCTCGCTTGCACGCATTATCCTTTCTTGAGAACCCCAATGGCAGAGTCAATTTCCCGAACGATAAATTGGATAGATTCAGGTAATGCAATCGCACGACGCCTAGGAGAGGTTTTAAGTTTGGGAAGGAGTATTGGCGCGGTTAAGAGCAGTTTTTACCTAAGCGGCGAAATCGACGAAACCCATCGTAAAATTGCAAAATCGTTTGGTTTTCATAAAGTCGCAAATGAATTGTAGGGGAATTTTCGACAATTTATGAGTTTGACAAAATCTAATGTTTGCCCCAAGAGTTACAAATAATTTTGTTACAAATAATTCACAATTGGGGTGGGAATGATACGATCGACTTTGTTTTTTATTGTCTATTGGGTTTCAGGGGTCGTAATTGGTCTATCGCTTTTTGCAATCAGCCCACTACTAAGCGTCAAGCAAGTTCGTAATGGCGTCGCATTTTATTGCCGCCTGGTCACTTGGGCGCTCGAACATATTGGCGGTGTTAAGATTGTTTTTCGTGGCATGGAAAAACTTCCTGATGGCCCGTTTATTTTGGCCTCTAAACATCAGGCTTGGGCAGATGGCATCGCCATGGTCGCGAAATTTGGCGATATTGCCTTTGTGGTTGGCGCATTCATCGAGAAGTATTTTTTCGTCAAAGGCATTTTGAAAAAGGCTGGCGCAATGGTTGTAGATTTCCAAGGTGGTCACAAACGCGGACGCCGTATCACACGACATTTTGTCACCCATGCTGCAGAAGGACGCAACATATTGATTTATCCCGAAGGTGGAATGGTGAAAATCCATGACCGCGCGAGTTATAAACCCGGGGCGTATAAATTCTATCAAGCTACAGGTTGGCCGGTTGTTCCGGTTGCCACCAATTTGGGGCTATTTTGGTCGTGTGAAGACTTTATAAAAGAACCGGGGGTAGCGGTAAATGAAATCCTTGACCCAATCGAACCAGGGCTTTCCAAAGAAGAATTCATGACGCGACTTGAAAGCGCGATAAATGATAATTCTAAACGCCTTTTCGAAGAAGGTATTGCGCAATTTCCAAACCTAAAACAAAAAGACGCAATTTGGCCCGATAAAATCACCATGAAAACAAGGTATGAGAACTAGAAATTTATATTTCTTTTACGCTTCACGACAAGCATTCTTCAGCCATTCTCTATCGTCGTCATTCAAATATGGCCCAATGGTCCTAAAAACCCTCGCGTGATAGGCGTTTAGCCATGAAATTTCGGATTTGGTCAAAAGGCCGAAATCAATTGCGCGTGTGTCAATCGGGGCAAGGGTTAAGGTTTCAAACCGATGCATCGCCCTTTCACCACCCTCCGGAATTTCGGCTTTTGTGACATATTGCAGGTTTTCAATGCGAATGCCGTATTCATCGGCCTTGTAAAACCCAGGCTCATTGGACAAAACCATACCTGCAAGAAGGGGTTGATTATTAAGGATTTTGGCAATTCTTTGCGGCCCTTCATGGACACTTAAATACGCGCCTACGCCGTGGCCCGTGCCATGGTCATAATCAAAACCGCCGTCCCACAAAGCGGCGCGCGCCAAAGTATCAAGCATGCAACCTGGTGTATTTGGTGGGAATTTGATTTGCGATAATGCGATATGACCTTTTAATACCCTTGTGAATCTATCTTTCATTTCGGCGTTAATTTCGCCGACACTTATGGTTCGGGTTATGTCCGTCGTGCCATAATTATATTGACCGCCGGAATCGATTAGAAACAATGAATTTAGTTCGATTTTTGTATTGCTTTCAGAATTTACCCGATAATGCGGTGACGCAGCATTACCCATGGCTCCTGAAATTGAATCAAATGACAGGTCTTTCAAATCAGGTGAAAGGCGACGAAACTCTTCAAGTTTTTTGCATGCGGTGATTTCGTCAAGGTCACCATTAGGCGCGGTTTTGTCAAACCATGCCAAAAACCGCGCCATCGCCACGCCGTCAATAATATGGGCCTTTTGCATATTTTCAATTTCAATATTATTTTTGGCGGCTCGTGGAATGATTGTTGGATCATTATCTTCGACAATTTGAACATTGTTTTTGGAAAGTAAATCAAAAACAAATGCCGAAGAAGTTTTTGCATCCAAACCAATTTTCCTACCAGATAGATTGGCAAGTGCAGTTTCAAATTCCGACGCGTCCGAAACTTCGACACCATTGCCAAGATGGCGCACCAAATCTGGCGTAACCTTAGCACTTTCAATAAATAAGCGCGAAGTCGCGTCTTGATTTACGATGGCATTTGCCAAAGTCAGAGGAGTGCGCGAAACGTCGCCACCGCGAATATTAAAGGCCCAAGCAATCGCCATTGGCGAAGTCAAAACAAAACTGTCGAGACCGTTCTGTTCAAGTTTTTCAGCGATTTTCGCAAGTTTTGACGCCGAATTTTCCCCCGTAAATTCTTCATTTTGGGCAAAGGCAATTGCCATTGGGGCAGGTGGACGATTGACCCAAATAGCGTCAATCAGATTTTCACTATGGTCGATTAAGTTTGCACCTGCATTTGCAGCCGCGTTCTTAAACGGAATAATTGCATCTTTGGCAAAGAGACGTGCATCATAGGCAATTTTTTGGCCATTTTTCGCATTTGCCTCTAACCATGAAAATGGTGGTTCATCGGTCAAGCTATGATAAGTGAAAACTTCACTATCTGTTTGATTGCGCACTTGCAGAGTATAGCGACCGTCCACGAAAATATGCGCGCTTTCAAGCATAATTATTGCAAAACCAGCAGAGCCGGAAAACCCACTGATTTCCATCAATCTTTCATTACATGCCGGCAAATACTCATTCTGCCACTCGTCTTCGTGGGGCACCAAATAGCCATCTAATCCCAATTCGCGTAATTTTTCACGCAAAAGAGGAACATTTTTTCTGCCATAGTTTTTGCCGCCGACAATTTCAAAACTCTGAAATTCTTTTGTGGAATCAAACATTTTCACCTCAATTGCGAATATTTATCAAAAGACAGTTTAATTAACCAGTTTTTATCGCATTAGATGTATTAATTACGCGGGGGTAATTTAATGTCGGGTGTGCGGTCTTTAGAAATTTTACACAAATATGGATCGACCGCACGCGTATTAAATCTTTTGCGGGTTTGGGAAAATCACAAAGACGATTATGACTATGCAGATTTCCCGATTTTCAATTCGCCAAAACTTAATCGCGCACTTTTTGTAAAGCACAGATTGCGCAGTGATGAAGAATATTTAATGGCGCGCCGCCAAAAAATGGCAACCAAAATAATTTTTCCATTGGTCGGCGATTCTTTAAATTTGGGTGGTCAATCCTTCTTTATTAATCAAAAGAATTTCAAAGAAATCCTTTCAAAAGCCACAGGCATAGAGGCTGATGAATTAGCGCATGATTTGGAAATTCTAAGAATTCTTGATAAATCACCTTCACTTGATCCGTTTTTATTACGCGAATTATTGCGCCGTGCCGATTTCAATGCCGCAGATTGTTATTTCGCGATTGCGCCCCATGATATTGAATTAATGTATCATTTTGCATCAAGCGAAATTGCACGATTGGTGGAGGTTGCATTCACAAATGAGGCACAAACTTCGACCAATTTGGTGCAAAAAATGGTTGGATTTATTATGTCGAACGACGCCGACGAACATCTTGAACCTTTGCGTGTTGCACTTGGTTTGGAAGGCGGCGAATTTTCGGACGGCATTTTCGCATGGCGCGGCTTTTTATATTTCAAATGGCAAATGGGTGAGATTTTTGACAAAATTCCACGCATTTTAAATAGTCTTGAGAAAATTCGCATAACCGGAAATGCCGATTTAGAAACAAAGCGCGCGATCAATGAATATCGCGAAGAAATGGCTGCGGGTATTAGAAAAGTCGCCCTTGAATGCCGTAATTTGGTGCAATTATATGACCGTGCCTTTAGTGATTTAGTCGAAAAAGCGCACGCAACGGCATTCCGCAAATTCCTGCTTTCCAGTCCCAAATTATTCTTAGAATTGGGCACAATGATGGGTATTGTTTCCCATATAATTTCATTTTGGAATTTTCGCTTTCCAAGCCTTGAATATGGAGAAATTGACGGCAATGACTACCAAATCCTTCTAAAGGATTTTTGCCAGTCTCTTCATTATGACAGAAGCAAATATGAGATTAACGCTTGATGCGCTTATAAGTGAGCGCAGACCAAACATCTTGGCGATATCTGTCCACTAAAACCATTCCTCTTTGTTCAAAAACCCCTTTGATTGTCGGTTCTTGCGTGCTTAAGAGACCCGACAAGACCAAATGACCGCCGGGCTTTACGCTTTGGCATAGGTCGCGCGATAGTTTTACCAACGGTTTCATTAGAATATTGGCAAAAACCAAATCATAACCACCGTCGCGCCTTATTGTTGGGCGACGAATGCCATTTGCGACCATTATTTTCACGCGTGGTGCAACATCATTGACTTTAAGGTTTTCAATGGCGACTTCGGCGGCGCGGGCGTCGATTTCCGTGCCCATTGCATAGGCCCCGAATTTCGCGGCGGCAATTGCCAATACACCAGACCCTGTGCCAACATCCAAAACAGTTTTCGGGCGCTTATTGCGTTTCAACATTTTATCAAGCGCAAGCATGCAGCCCATTGTTGTTCCATGATGACCCGTGCCAAAGGCTTCGCCGGCATCGATAATTATTTCGCATTTTCCGGTTTTGTGCTTTAATTTATCGTGCGTGCCGCAAATTCGAAATATTCCTGCCTTTACCGGCGGTAGACCTTCTAAAGACATTTTTATCCAGTCATTTTGCGGTAAAAGCGCGTATTTTGCAGATAATTCCGGAACAATAATTGCCAAAGCGGCAATGCCGGATTTCGCAATATCTTCGTCCTCTGTATAGGCCTCGAGGCGGTATTGCCGCCGCTCAGTCTCAAACCAGGCAACCGCACCAAACCCGCCAAGGTTTTCCAAAGTGATTGCCGCCTCTTCAATTGTGGCGCGCGACGAATTTGCATCTAACATAAACATTGTGCCGCTTTAGTTTCAAAAGGCGTAAAAGTCATTGGCGAAAAACATTGTTTTTTCCTGTAATTCGACTATTTAAACCAAATGCGCGATAGTCCACGAATTTTTGTTGAAAACGACCTTTCCATTGGTATCAAGTTTGAAATTGATCGTGCGCAAACCCATTATCTAAGCCATGTCTTAAGGAAATCCGTTGGCGATGAAGTATTGGTTTTTAACGGTCGTGACGGCGAATATCGTGCGAAAATTACCAATATTGGCAAGAAATCCGCGGCTTTGGAATGCGACGGTTACACGCGCCAACAAACCGAATTACCAGAATTAACGCTTTTGTTCTCGCCAATAAAAGGTCATCGCAATGACAATATTGTCGAAAAAGCAACCGAAATTGGGGTCAAATATATTGCACCGGTGATTTGCGAGCGCACAATCGTTCGTAACGCAAATATCGAAAAATATCGCGCCAATGCAATTGAGGCCGCCGAACAATGTGAAGGCCTAAATATTCCGCAAATTGCCGATGCTAAAAATCTATTCGATGCAATCAATAATTTTGAAGGCGACACAATATTGTTTGCAGACGAGGCAGGTGGTGGCACATCGCCGACCGAGATAAATAATAACCAAATGAAATCCCTCGGCTTACTCATTGGTCCAGAAGGCGGTTTTAGTGAGCGTGAGCGCCAAAAACTATTAGAAAATCCGAAGGTTATAGCCATTTCTTTAGGTTCTCGTATTTTGCGCGCCGATACTGCCGCTATTACCGCTCTTGCGCTAATTCAAAGCCATTGGGGCGATTGGTATTCGAAAAAAGTATGACCTCAATACAATCTTCGCCATTGTGAAACCGTCACAGGCGCAATATATGGGGGCATAGCGAGAAACAATATGGCAAAAACCGATAAATACTCCCCCATTGAAAAATTCGACGACCTTTTGATTACATTTCAAAAAGGCATGAAACCAAAATCCGATTGGCGCATTGGCACCGAACACGAGAAATTTGGCTTTTATAAAGGCACAAACCTTCCGGTTCCATATCAAGGTGAAAACGGGATTCAAGCGCTTTTGAACGGTATGAAAGAAGGCACCGATTGGAAACCGATTATGGAAGGGAAAAACATTATCGGTCTTGAGGCGCATGGCGGTTCAATCACGCTTGAGCCCGGTGGGCAGTTTGAACTTTCGGGCGCGCCATTGCAAACTATCCATGAAACTTGCAAGGAAATCGCGCATCATTTGAAATGTGTGCGCCGTGCAGCAGACCCCTTGAATATTGGCTTTCTTGGCCTTGGTTTTCAGCCCAAAACCCGACTTGAAGACGTGCCCATGATGCCAAAGGGCCGCTATAATATTATGAAAGAATATATGCAAAGGGTTGGGCGTTTGGGGCGGCAAATGATGTTCCGCTCTTGCACCGTTCAAGTCAATCTTGATTATTCGTCAGAGGCCGATATGGCGCGCAAATTTAAGGCCTCCATGGCATTACAACCCATCGCAACCGCTTTGTTTGCCAATTCGCCATTTGCCGAGGGGCGTTTGAATGGCTATCAATCTTATCGCGCCCATGTTTGGACCGATACCGACCCGGATAGAACTGGAATATTGAAATTCGTTTTGGACGAAGGCTTTAATTTTGAGGCCTATGCCAATTATGCCCTTGATGTGCCGATGTATTTTGTGAAGCGCGATGGCGTTTATCATGATGTTTCCGGCCTTTCGTTTCGTGACTTTATGGCGGGTAAATTAAAAGGTTTTGAAGGCCAATTGCCTACCCAATCCGATTGGGAAGATCATTTGACAACACTTTTCCCAGAGGTTCGCCTTAAATCCTATCTTGAAATGCGTGGTGCGGATTCTGGGCCATGGTCGCGCCTTTGTGCCTTGCCTGCTTTATTTGTCGGTATGCTTTATGATGAAGCTGCTCTTGATGCCTGTTTAGACTTGGTGAAAAATTGGGATTATGCCGAAATAGAGGGTCTGCGGCGCTCTGTTCCATTATTGGGCCTTGATGCCAAAATAGCAGGAAGGCGCGCCCAGGATATTGCCAAAGATGTCCTTGCAATTGCACGTTCGGGCCTAAATGCACGCGGCGCATTAAATGCCGCCGGCGACAATGAAACTGGCTTCCTAAGTGAATTAGACGAAGTCGCGCAATCAGGAATTACCAAAGCCCTTAGATTAATCGCCAAATTCAAAGGCGAATGGGCGGGTAATATTGACAAAGTCTATGAGGAATGCGCTTATTGATTATTGGTTGCGATTGGATGCTTCATGGGATTTTCTATCAATAATTTTTCGACAGAAATGAGCGTTTTGCTCCTCTCAATTGTATTAGGTCTTCTGCATTTGGGTGGTTTTGCATTGGTTTCGGATTTTGAGCGTGGCTTAAAATGGGCGTTTGGCAATCGTGATGAGTCAAAACCCATTTCTCAAATCGGCGCACGACTTGAACGTGCTTTCCGCAATTATATGGAAACATTTCCATTCATGGCAGTGATTTTGATTTTTGTTGAAATAAATCATAAAAATAGTGAATTGACCGCCGCTTGTTCCATTATTTGGCTTGTTGCGCGCGTGCTCTATTTCCCTGCGTATGCCATGGGTTCATGGCTGCGCTCTTGGCTTTGGATAATTGCTATGAGTGCAATTAGTGTTTTGGGAATTTATTTGTTTGTGTGAAATCAAAGGCAAATTGGATGGGTTTCTGCAGGTCATCAAACTGTAATTCATCGTTGCAATTTTTCATTAAGTTCAAGTTTGACTAAACCAATTCAAAAACCGCCCCATTCTCCACTTGCGCATTGGCGGCAATATGGATTTCGAATTCGCCTTTTTCCGTGCCCCATTTCAAATTCTTTTGAACAAAGGCAAGCATTGGTGTGGTGATTTCAAATTTCACCACACGGCTTTCGCCCGGCTCCAAACTAAGGCGTTCAAAACCCTTTAATTCGCGAATTGGGCGCGTAATGCTTGCAACACGGTCGCGAATATATAATTGCACCGTTTCGGTTGCTTTGCGGCTTCCTTTGTTTGTGATGGTGGCACTGGCAATAATTTTGCCGCCCATTTTCATGCTTTTGGCACTTAAACTAACTGCGCTATATTCAAATTTTGAATAGGTAAGGCCGTGCCCGAATGGATAAAGTGCTTCGTTACGGGTTTCGCGGTAACGAGCTTTATAATATTTTTCTTCATTAATGCCCTGGGGCCTGCCGGTATTGCGGCGATTGTAATAATATGGCTGCTGACCCGAAAAATGTGGGAAAGAGACAGGCAGGCGGCCCGAAGGTGAAAAATCGCCGAAAATCAAATCCGCCAATCCATTACCATGCTCTGACCCCAAAAACCAACCTGCCATAATGGCATTGGCATCTTGCACAGATTGCGGCAATTCAAGTGCGCGCCCATGCGTCAAAACCACAAGCGTCGGCTTTTTGAGTTCGGAAATCGCGTCGGCAAGTGCAATTTGAGGGGAGGGGATCTTAATTTCCACGCGGCTTTGCGCTTCGCCCGACATATTTTCACTTTCACCCAGCGCCAAAATAACAATATCGGCTTCTTTTGCTATTGCAATCGCCTCATCTATACCGCCTTTAATCTTACCCTCGATTTCGCAACCTTTGACCGATTTGATCAAAGATTGATCCGAGATTTGGTTGCGCAATCCTTTTTCCAAAGTTACGGCATTTTCAAAATCCGGAAAAATCGCCCATGTGCCAAGGGTTTGGTATTTGTCGTTTGCCAATGGTCCAATAAGCGCAATTTTTTGACCTGATTTCTTCAGTGGCAATAGACCATCATTCTTTAGCAAAACCGCAGACTTGCGCGCCGCCTCTCGCGAAAGTGCAATTGCTTTTGGCGTCCGCAAATCAGTTTTTTCGCGCGCAGGGTCTAAAGAGCGATAGGGGTTTTCAAACAGCCCAAGAGCTTTTTTGACGTAAAGAACGCGGCGAACCGCTTCATCAACCACTTTCATCGGCACTTCACCCTTGCGCACTAAATCCGGCAAATGGCGATTATAAAGATGGCTTTGCATGGAAATATCGAGACCCGCCATTATCGATTTCTTGACGGCATCTCTTTCGTCTTTTGCGAAACCATGATTTATCATTTCCCAATCTGAGGTGTAATCAGACACCACAAGTCCTTTGAAACCCCATTCACCGCGCAAAATCTCGGTCAAAAGGTGATAATTTCCGGTCGAAGGCACGCCCGCAATATCATTGAAACTCGACATAGTTGATAAAACGCCCGCATCTACGCCTGCTTTAAAGGCGGGAAGGTGGGTTTCGCGCAAGGTGGTTTCGGGAATGTCGGTTGTATTATAATCCATGCCGCCTTGAACCCCGCCATAGGCCGCAAAATGCTTGGTGCATGCCAAAACACTGGTTTCGGATTTAAGGCTTTTACCTTGAAAACCTTTGACACGGGCGCGTGCGATTAATGAACCCAAATAAGGGTCTTCGCCCGCACCTTCGGCAACGCGGCCCCATCTTTGGTCGCGCGCAACGTCAACCATTGGCGCAAATGTCCATTGAATCCCACTTGCCGAGGCTTCAAATGCCGCCATCGCGGCGGTGCGTTCCATTAGATCTAAATCCCAAGACGCGGCTTCACCCAAGGGAATAGGGAATTGTGTGTCACAGCCGTGAATAATGTCAGCGGCAAATAAAAGTGGGATTTTCGCACGACTTTCTTCAATCGCAACCCTTTGATATTCGCGCGCACCCGCTGCGCCGCGAGCGGAGAATAATGAGCCCATATATCCCGCGCGGATTTGTTTTTTAAGGTCTTCCTGGCCTTGTTTTTGCGCGGCAGGGTTTATGTCAATAGAATCGGACCTTGTTCCATCGGAAAAAATCGATAATTGCCCGGCTTTTTCTTCCAAAGTCATGGACATAATGATTTTTTCAATCTGCGTATCTTTTGGCGCAGGGGTTTTGGCAATGACCGAATTGCCCCATGAAACGCCCAATGCCACCGAACCGTAAAGAAACCCGCGACGCGAAATCCGCATTCCAATCCCCTGTTTTTTTTATTATGACTCGTAATAGAATAAGGCAGTGTAATCGTTTTCACAAGTAAAAATTATTCATTTTTCTTTTGACCTTCTGTGCAATTCCTCCAAGATAATGTGAAAAGCTGCTAGTTAAATTCGCTAAAATTCAATGAAATAAAACCGCTCTTCATCCCATCTTAAAGATGCCAGTTATGCAATGAATTTGTTAGTTTGTTTTGCAAGAAGTGACGGACTTGAAGGCACAATTAACCCGCCAATGATTACCCCACGCAAGCCAAAGTGGCGGTTGCCTTGAATTTTCTTGACCCAGCCGCGATTACCTCGTAGCTTTCAAAAAGTAGCAAAGGAGCTCTAAATGAAAAAAACAATCGCCGCATTCGCACTATTGGGGTTAATCTCCAATCTTTGTGGCTGTAGTCTCGCGTGGCTAACTGATACATCGGACTTTGCGCAAAAACCACACACGCTTGTTCAAAATGAAAGCCCTGCAAAATAGAAACCTCACTGCTCTAACTTTGGTGAAACACAAAATAATTTTCTTATTAAATGTTTTATGCTATTTGCCTCTCGAAGGAGATAGCAATGAAACGAAACCCAATTGCAAAGGCCTTGCGTTCGCCGCACCTAAAACAACAGGTGAATAAAAACAAAAAGGCCTATTGTCGAAAAGACAAACATAAGCACAGAACCGAAGGGCGCAAAGACAGCGCCCTTTGGCGTTTTTGGGGTTTTAATTTGTTGTAAATGTAATGTTGACACCAAATTATATGTAAGGTAAACATTACATTATCAAATTCGGGGAGTAATTATGGAAGCAACAAAATTATTTATCGCCGCGGCATTGGTTTCTATGGTGGGGCTTGGTGCGTGCGCAAATTTGCCAAGTGTAAATAATCCGCCAATTGTTTCGCCATTCCAAAGCGAACGAATAAAAGTCACAAGCATGGGTCAAGGCGATGATATTGTCCTTATTCCAGGTCTTGGCAGTGGCACAGCGGTTTGGGACACAGTGAAAGACGAATTAGCGAAGACCCACCGCGTTCATATTGTCCATGTGGCCGGATTTGCCGGTCTTGAACTTAAATCTGAAGACGAAATTTTCAACAATACCGAAAAAGCGATTTCGGATTATGTCAAAACCAATAATTTGAAAAATGTAACAATCATCGGCCATTCAATGGGCGGGGAATTGGCAATGGCCATTAATGCGCGCAATGAGGGAATGGTCAAAATGGTCTTAGTGGTCGATGCATTCACATTCTACTCGCTTTTATACAATCCAATGGCGACGCCGGAAAACACCGCGCCACAGGCAGCAGGGCTTCGCGCAATGTTCAAAGTTATGCCAGAAGACAAATATAAAGAGCAGCAAACCGGCACAATCGCCAAATTAGTAAAGGCGCAAGATAAACGTGATTTGGTTCTTGATTGGTCTATGAAATCAAATCGTCACGCTATTGCTCAGGGGCTTTATGATTTGATGACAATCGACCTTCGCCCCGAATTGAAAAACAATAAAGCAAAAATCCATTTGCTTTATGCCTATGATCCGGCAATGGGTCTGCCACAGGCGGTGGTGGATGGTCTCTATCAAAATGCATATAAAGATGTTCCCAATGCCACAAACGAACGCATTGACAATTCATTCCATTTCATAATGTATGATCAGCCCGAAGTTTTTAAGGCCAAGGTTTTGGAATTTGTGAAAGCGAAATGATGAAATCCAAAAATGTGATTTTGGCGATTCTTGCGGCAATATTGATATTGCCGCAAATTGCCTTTGCGTCTTTTGTGAAAATAAAAGACTTTCAGTCAAAATTCGTGGCGGCACGCGATGTCACCATTTATTTGCCCGAAAATTATGGAACTTATAAGGGGCAATTTTCTGTAATTTATATGCATGATGGACAGAACTTATTTGATGCATCAAATTCATATTCCGGTGCGCATTGGGACGTAGCGAATACACTTGAAAAGCTAATGCGCTCAAACAAAATCCCGCCGACCATAATTGTTGGAATAAATAATATCGGCAAATTGCGGGGGCGCGAATATTTACCGCAAAAGCTTTATGATTTACAGCCACAAAAATATAAGGAAATTCATGATAAGGTGTGGGGCGGCGCGCCATTGTCCGACAAATATTTGAAATTCATAGTAAAAGAACTAAAGCCATATATTGATAAGAATTTTGATGTTAATAAGGATGCACGCCATACTTCGATAATGGGTTCAAGCATGGGCGGCCTTATTTCGCTATATGCGCAAATGGAATATCCAAAAGTTTTCGGGGCCTCGGCATCATTGTCAATGCATTGGCTTTTGAGTTTTCCCGAAGATAAGAAAAACCCTGAATACATCGAAGCTGTTACAGACGGTTTGATAAAATATCTTAAAATGGCGAATTATAGCCCCAAAAAGCAACGAATTTATGTTGATTATGGCGATCAAACCCTCGATGAGTTTTATCCGCCATTTGCCAGTTCTTTCAAAACCAAGTTTGATCTTCTTTATAAGCCGAAAGCGGATGTATTTTCTTTTCGGTTTTTCCCGGGAACCGAACACTCGGAAAAAGATTGGGCCAAACGCCTTGAAATTCCTTTAGAATTTCTATTGAATGGCAATTAATGTTTAGCGTTCTCGATATTTTCAAAATTGGTCTTGGCCCTTCAAGTTCCCATACCACGGGGCCAATGCGCATTGCCAAGCGCGCGATTGTCGAGGCCAAGCGCAAAGGCGCGCTTGCAAAAACCACGCGCGTGATTTCCGAACTTCAAGGTTCTTTGGCGCTTACCGGGGTTGGTCACGGCACAATCAATGCCACAATTTGGGGGCTTTTGGGATACGAACCCGAAACCATAGACAAAGCACAAGCCATCGCCGCAATTGAGAACATAAAACAAAGTGGCAAAATCAAACTTGGTGGCAAGTATGAAATTGATTTTGACTTGTCGCGTGATATTGATTTGCGTGGTGATATAATCCCCGAACTTCACCCTAACGGCATGATTATTCGGTTTTTTGAAGGTGAAATCGAAATTTTCAAACGCGAATTCTATTCAACCGGCGGGGGCTTTATTGCAAGTCGCGAACAGCTTTTAAAGCCTTTGAAAGATGATATTCTCGCGCGAGCCAAAAATGCGCCGTTTTTGTTTACTTCTGGCGCTGAATTATTGGCATTGTGTGCCAATAATAATCTGCAAATTCACGAGATTGTTTTACAAAATGAGGATGCAATGCGCTCGCGCTCCGAAACCGAAAAAGCACTTATGCAGATTTGGAATTCGATGCATGACGCCATTAGACGCGGTCTTGAAACAGACGGTATATTGCCAGGCGGCCTAAATGTGCGGCGCCGCGCACTTGGGCTTTATCAAAGCTTGTTAAATAATCGCAATTCGCAAGAACTTGAACGCTTATTTGATTGGCTAAATGTTTATGCCATGGCGGTTAATGAAGAAAATGCAGATGGCGGGCGGGTTGTTACTGCGCCGACGAATGGCGCCTCGGGTCTCATTCCCGCATTGATTAAGTATTATTGTGCCGATGACGGCTTTGAGGGTGCTGTGGAATACGACCAAAAAATCGGCAAATTCCTATTGACTGCCGGCGCAATTGGTATGATTTATAAACAGCGCGCTTCCCTATCCGGCGCTGAAATGGGCTGCCAAGGGGAGGTGGGGGTGGCCTGTTCAATGGGTGCTGCGGGACTTTGCGCCATTTGGGGTGGAACACCAAAACAAATTGAGCATGCCGCCGAAATCGCCATGGAACACAATTTAGGTCTTACCTGCGACCCAGTTGGAGGTTTGGTGCAAATCCCATGCATCGAACGCAATGCAATCGGTGCAGTGAAAGCCGCAAATGCTGCACGCCTTGCCTTAATGGGTGACGGAAATCACAAAGTTACTTTGGATCAAGTAATCGAAACTATGCGACAAACCGGACTTGATATGAGCCATAAATATAAGGAAACCTCCCTTGGCGGGCTGGCTGTGAATGTGGTCGAATGCTAGGCGCAGATTATTTTTTCCCAATTGGAAGCGACAGAGACACCTTTTCAGAGCGACAAATTGGTGAGCTTACTAAACGAAACACAAAATATGCGAAGCAGATATTGGGTGCGAATAATAATAAAGAGCTATTAATCGATTTCCTGCGCAATGCCCAAAAATATTACGAAGCAAAATTTTCCGAAAAAGCCAAAATAGAAAAATATGATCTAGAATTCCTAGAGACAGCAAAAGAAATGTTGTTAGAGATTGTCGATAATGATCTAAGCAAGGTACATATTGCTTTTGACACATTATCTGGCGAAAACGCTGAATCGATTGTTATCGATAATCAAAAAGACAGCTTTGCAAATATAAGCAACTCACGATTTCGGTGGTATTTCAAAGACTTATTTGCTGCTTCATGGAACGATAGAACTTTTGAACTCTATTCATTGTTGCCGACGGGCATTGCGACGATTGTGGAATTTGGTGCAGGTAACCAATTTTTGGAACAGGTTTTACCACAATCAATAAATTATATCCCTACTGATATTTTCCGCCGAAACGAGGCGACCATTATCTTCGACTTAAATTGCGATGATATTACTTTAAGCCCAAAAGGGGACGCGGCAATAATGAGCGGGGTTTTGGAATATTTGTTGGACGTAAAAACCGTAATTGGCAATTTGGCAAAGAGTTTCAGATACTTGGCAATCAGCTATAATCCCATTACTGAAAACTCTTTCATAGAATCTCGCATTAAAAAAGGATGGCAAAATCATTTGACCGCACCGCAATTAGAACGCATTTTTTGCGAAAATAAATGGCAAATCGCGAAAAAGCTGGTTGCCAAAAAAGGCGATAAGTTCGGTGGCACACTTTATTTGTTAGAAAATGGTGATTTGGTTTAGGGTCTATCGTCAATCATATTCATGAATTTAAGGTATAGGGCGTTGATTTCTGATTGTGCCGTTTTTGCAACAATTCGTTTCCCATATCGATAAAGTCAAAATTATTAGTTGCAAGTGAAACCATTCCTCAATATAGCGCGCAACCCTAAAGTGGTGATTGGAACGCTTTCTTCGCATTGAACGCAGTGGGTCGCGGGTTCGAACCCCGCAGGTTTCGACTATGTGTCGGGATCTTAGCTCAGTTGGTAGAGCAACTAGCGTTCCTGAATGTTCCCTTTAGGCAAAGCATTTCCCAAAAAGTGTGAAGCGGTTTTTGGAATAGAAATGCGATATTAAGAAATTGCATTTCCCAAAAAGTGTGAAGCGGTTTTTGGAAAAGAAATGCGACAAACGAACAATCAAGAGACTTGCCCAGCATTTTCAAAAACAGAGTGCGCAAGTCTCTTGGAATAATTATTGCAGTTCGAGCGAAATTATTTGTTGCATTATGCAACAAACTTGATTATTCGATCAGGCATCAAAGTAAAGCATTGCTTTCCTTTGATGGGCCAAGTGGCGATAGACGAGATTTTCTTCGTAATGACTGCTAATCATGGGGTGCAACTCCCCAAGCCTTTTTGCTTCGGTAAATTGGTAAGAATCTTGTCGCGAGTTCCCTTGGTTTTTTCTTTGCAAGGCTTTTTGGCATTGTGTCAGAAAGTGTCTTTGTGGATGCTGGTATAAAATGAGTATATATTATGAGGTTCAATTTATTTGCCTCGCGCCCCGGCATCACAAGAGAGGGCGCACCCGCCGCACGTATTAGTGCGGAGCAGGAATTAAGACGTTCATTATTGTCTTGCTTCTTATGGGAAGATGAATTCTACGAAAATGGTCAATCAATTGCCGATAGGATAATGGCGCGCGCACAAGAGGTGTCGCCCGAAATCATTGCGCAATTGGCAATAGAGGCACGTAGCAAACATAATTTGCGCCACGCACCATTATTGCTTCTTTTGGCATTGATCAAATTCGCAAAAGGTAATTTGGTTTCAGATACTATTGCCGAAACAATTCAAAGACCCGATGAAATCACCGAGCTTTTGGCATTGTATTTCAAAAACGGAAAACAACCATTGGCAAAGCAATTGAAACTGGGTCTAAGCAAAGCATTTAACAAATTCGATGCTTACCAATTGGCGAAATACAATCGCGACGCGCCAGTTAAATTGCGCGACGCATTGTTTTTGTGCCATGCCAAGCCAAAAGACGAGGCGCAAAGAATTGTGTTCAAACAATTGGCCGATAATTGCCTTCCAAGCCCCGATACTTGGGAAGTCGCGCTTTCGGCGGGCCATGATAAACGAGAAGTCTTCACTAAACTAATTTGTGAAGGCAAACTTGGTTATCTCGCGCTTTTGCGGAATTTGCGAAACATGCATGAGGCTGATGTCGATATGGATTTAGTCAAAAGCGCGATTATTGCCCGTAAAGGCGCAAAACGTGTTTTGCCTTTCCGTTTTGTCGCAGCGGCGCGTTCAGCACCTGTGTTTGAGCCTTGGCTTGATCAGGCACTTCAAGAAAGCATTCTTGAAAGCCCGATTCTGCCCGGCAAAACCATCATATTGGTGGATGTATCAGGTTCGATGGATGCGCGCCTTTCGCGGAAGTCAGATTTGACACGAATGGATGCGGCGGCAACGCTTGCCTCAATATTTCCGGGCGACGTTCGGGTCTTCACATTTTCACAAGAAACTGTCGAGGTTCCCCCGCGTCGCGGAATGGCGGGTGTTGATGTTATTGTTAATTCGCAGTTTCATTCATCAACTTTGCTTGGTAAGGCTTTGAATAAAGTGAATAATTTGCGGCACGACCGCTTAATAATTATCACGGACGAACAAAGCCAGGACCAATTGCCAAAACCAAAGGCGAAACGGGCGTATATGATTAATGTTGCGTCTAATCAATATGGTGTCGGATATGGCGATTGGGTTCATATCGATGGTTTCTCAGAAGCAGTTTTGAAATTCATAAATGAATTTGAAAATGGGGAAAGCCAAAAATGACACCCGAGGAACTGAGGAAAGCGTCAATTCTTTTGTTTGGTGATCGTGGCTGGCAATCACGACTTTCTGAACATTTGGGTGTGGATCGTTCCTCAGTTTCTAGATGGTTTGCGGGCCTCTTAATCCCGGGACCAGTAGTTGCCGCAGTTAATGCATGGCTCAAAATTTATGAATTAACGGGCGAAAAGCCCTAAAAAAGATGCCTCCATACAATGGGTTGGCATCGTATGGAGAAGAAAATGAAAGTTTTTGAAGGCGCAAACGGCGGCCTAATTAAGGCCTGGATTGACGGGGTTGATGTTGAGGCGCAAGCAAGGAAACAGCTTGATAATATTGCCTCAATGCCTTTTATTCATTCGCATGTCGCGATTATGCCCGATGTTCACTGGGGCATGGGCGCAACTGTCGGGTCGGTAATTCCAACCAAAGGCGCAATCATCCCTGCTGCAGTCGGCGTGGACATTGGTTGTGGCATGATGGCAGTCAGAACCACACTTAATGCACGCGATTTACCGGACAATCTTTTCGGCCTTAGAGATGCAATCGAAAAACGTATTCCTCATGGCAGAACGGATAATGGCGGAACAAATGACCGTGGCGCATGGGGCGATGTTTCCGACAAAAACGCCAAAGTTTTTGGAGCGCATGTCGAGGGGCTTGCGAAAATTAAGGATAAGCACCCAAAAATTTCGCAAGCGGCAAATCGCGCGGCAAATCACCTTGGAACTCTTGGCACCGGTAACCATTTTGTTGAGGTTTGCCTTGATGAAGGGGATAGCGTCTGGGTAATGCTTCATTCCGGTTCGCGTGGAATTGGCAATAGAATTGGGTCATATTTTATTGAACGCGCCAAACACGAAATGAGACGTTGGTTCATTAATCTTCCCGATGCCGACCTTGCTTATATCCCTGAAGGTTCGGAACTTTTTGGCGATTATATGTTTGCGGTTTCTTGGGCGCAAAAATTTGCCCTAGCAAATCGTGAAATCATGATGGATGCGGCTTTGGCGGCGCTTTCTGAAACCGTGCCGAAACCATTTGAGTGCGATTGTGAAGCAGTGAATTGTCACCATAATTATGTGGCACATGAAAAACATTTCGGTGAAAAAGTCTATGTGACACGTAAAGGTGCGGTTCGCCTTACTTCAGAAACCCTTGGAATTATTCCGGGTTCAATGGGGGCGAAATCCTTCATTGTTCGCGGAATTGATAATGAGGCGTCGCGTCATGCATTCTGTTCATGTTCGCATGGGGCAGGGCGTGCCATGTCGCGCGCCGAGGCAAAACGCCGTTTCACACTTGAGGATCACATTAAAGCGACCGCAAATGTGGAATGCCGAAAAGATATTGATGTGATTGACGAAACCCCTGCGGCATATAAGGATATTGATGCAGTAATGGCGGCACAATCAGATCATGTCGAAATCCTTCACACGCTTCGCCAGATTGTTTGTGTGAAAGGATAATGGCGGGGGCGGGTGCAATGGGGCACCCGCCATTTTTGCTTTGATTTTCGATGCGAAATAGGCAAGAATTGGTTATGAGACTTTTTTCCCTTCTTGCCTTAATTTTCACTCTAATTTTGCCCGCCTTTTCAAACGCGCATGACTTAAATGATGGTGGAAAAATCAAAGGCAATAGGCCATTCGTAATGACTACCCCTTGGGGACAGGAGATTGTTCCGACTTTGGACACTTATGTTGATTTGGCGACAATTAACGCGCTTCAAAAAGGTCAAAAATGGTCGGATTTTGCACAAGAGGGCAAAAAAATTCGTGACGATTGGGTGGCGGGAAAACTGGTTTTAAGTAAAAATCCATGGCAAATCGCCAATGGTATTTGGTCAATCGGCACCAATAGTTTGGAACAACAAACCTATCTGATTGATACCTCAAAAGGCCTTTTATTAATTGATCCAAGTCTTGATAAATGGCAAAATGAAATCATCGGACACATCAAGGAATTAGGATTTAAAGCCAAAGACGTGAAATGGGTCCTATTGACTCATTGCCATATCGACCATGGGCAATCTTGCCATTTTTGGAAGAAAATGGGCGCAAAAACCTATATTGGCAAAGGGGACGCCCACCCAATGGAAAGCTGTAACTCGATTGTTGCGACATGGGTTGAAGAACAGGCCGAAGGCAAATGTATTCCGTGTCCGATTGATAATCGCATTCATGACGGCGACATTCTTAAATTCGGCAATCTTACAATTCACGCATTAAATAGCGAAGGCCACACGCCGGGTTCAACAGTTTTCTATTTCGCGCGCGACGGCAAAAATTTTCTTATTTCGGGCGATATAGCATTACACAATGGGCGCCATGCTTGGATGGGCAATCCCTATGCCGATTGGGTGCAATATTCTCATTCGCTTGATAAAATCATGAATTTTTCAATTAACGGAAAACCCGTAAAATTTGACGTCCTCATGCCCGGACACGGAACAATCGATTTAACCATGGCAGATAGGTCGATTTCGCAAACCAAAAAAGTCGTTGAATACATCATAGCCCAACGTGCTAAAGGTGAGAAAATAGAATGGGTGGAGGTTTATCCGTTTTTTTGGGAGCGGTGAGAATAATTTATATTATCCTTCGTTTTCAAAATGCTTGTCAAGCATATCCAAAATTTCAAGCGCACGCTTCTTATCTGCGCCCATTTTCCTTAGTTTGAACCTTGTTTCGGCGTCAAATTCTGCAATTGCGCCAATTGTGAAATGTTCAAACAATTTATTCACACTTATGCCGCGAGCTTTTGCAAGTTCTTTTAGTCTCTGATGATGTTCGTCTTGAATTCTCAATGTTATGACACTCATAATTCTTTCCTCATCTCTAAAAAAGCGCTCGGTGTTACGATTTGCAAATGGTCGAATGTTAGGTTTGAACCCTTAAAATCACGAGTATTATTGGTTATTACAAAACTTGCACCAGAGGCGATAGCCAAGTCAACAATGTGATTGTCCGCTTCATCTTTTAAGTTTGGTCGCCAAATAAAGTGAATTTCATACCAATCGCAGATTTCTAAAAATGCTATGAGAACCGTTTCCCTGTCATCTAGATTCAATTCCGACTTGGAAAAAACAAAGTCGCGTGAAAAAACGTCTTCGTATTCAATCCAAAGCGAATTGCTAATGTCTGGGCAAATTATCAACCAACCCTTGCACCTGCTTGTAAAAAGCATCGCGTGTTGCTGGCTCCGGCCCTAGTGTCGCTCGGGTCCAGTTTGAGTTTGAGGCGATTACTAAATTGCGTTTGGGGTCTATGAAAATGCCTTGTCCGAAAATGCCTTGGGCGGCAACTGAGCCATCGTCATTTGTCCACCATTGGAAGCCATAGCCTTCGCCTTTAACGCCAATGTCTTGTTGTTTAACAATCGCCATTTTGAACCAATCGGGCGGCACGATTTGCTTTCCTCCCGCGACACCATTCGCCAAAAGAAACATGCCAAACCGCGCATAATCACGCGTGGCGGCTTGAATGCAACAACCTGCAATTTCGTGCCCCGTGGGGCCCAAAAGCCATGTTGCGTCGGCCTCCATACCAAAAGGTTGCCAGATTTTTTCTTGAAGATAATCGGAAAGGTGTTTTTTGGTCGCCGAACTCACCAAAACCCCAATCAAATTGGTTTCGGCAGTATTATAATTCCAAAATGTCCCCGGTTCATGGGCGCGTGGCAATTTACGCAAATAGGAAACCGTGGCGTCAATTCCTGCATCAGGTTTAACGAAATTGAAGCGGCTTACGTCGGAATTTGGGTCTTCATAATCCTCATTCCATTTAATGCCTGATGTCATGGTCAAAACTTGACGAACCGTCACCCCATCATAGGCCGAACCCTTAAAATCCGGGATATATTGCACAATATTGTCATCAAGACTTTTAATAGCGCCATCTTGAATAGCTGCGCCAACCAGCGTGGAAGTTAGTGATTTGGCGACCGAAAAACTGGTCCAACGGCCTTTTTCATTGAAATCGAGGCCGTATTTTTCAAAAACCAATTTGCCATTATGAATAATAACAATAGCCGCCGAATTTTGACCTTTCATATATTCATCGACATTCGGAATCAATAATGGCGGGCCATTTTCAAGCTTCAAAGGCGTTTTCGAGGCGGCAATCGTGCGGTTTTTGGCAATAAGAGTCAGCCTATCCATTGCGCGAAATGCGGCGTGGCGCTGTTCTTGTGTCCATTGCAAAATATTCTTCTGCGTCGGCAAGGTTTTGAGAACAGCGCGCGTTTCATCGTCAAAACTGAACCATTTTATGACCGCGCCAATAATCAATGCGCCGATTATTCCAAGTGCAATATATCTCTTTTGCATTTCCGCCCCTTTTTTAGGGCAGACTATTACTTCACGACTGCATAATCAATATAATATTGAAATGGATCATCGCCATTGCCATCTTGATAATTTGCGGCATCCGACGGATTGGAAAGGTCAATCTTGGCCTGAAGAATATGGTGGTCCGAATTATTGAAATTAAACAAAAAACCGGTGAGGGCGGTCTTTTCGCCGGCAATTGGTGTCCGACCGCTTTCAATTGCGCGCCCTGCGCCCGAGACCGCACCAGTTGCCGTGATCAAATCATTTGGGACCCATGCATATTGCACCGTGACGGCAAATGCGCGCTTATTTTGTTTGTCAAATTCATTGGCGACCACGAAGGCAGTGGCTGCGGCGCCGGTTCCAAACAGGGCTTCCATCTGCCCCATTGGTGCAAGGCTCATGGCAAACCCCGCCGCCACGGCATATTCAAGACCGCGAAAATCAGTTCCTTGGTCGTCGATTAAAGTGACACGAACCTTATTAGTTGCCGGGTCAATGCGCACACCGATGGTGCGAATATTGGCATCTGTGCCAGGCTTTCTTTCAAATTTGAAACCTGAAAGAACAGCGGTATATCCCGGTGGCGGCGGCTTTGGCGTTGAACTCTTTAATGAGTCTATTTGGCTATTTGGTGCGGTGGCGCTATTTGGATTATAGCTCAAAGGAATATCAAATTCCCCGCCACCTGCTGCATATACTGAACCGGTTTTAATGGATGGCGATGAAAACCATTTGGCATCCGCATAAAACGGGTCATTGCGATCTTGATCATTGAATGTAAATTCTGCCTTGCCATTATTTTGCAAAACACCGATTGTATTTAATTTATGATCGCCATTATTGAAATTGAATGCAAAGGCCGAAAGCACTGCACCTTTATTCAATGGCGCATTTGTGGCAACCGACGCCGTATTTACAATATTGGATTGTTTGGCCTTAATCTCACTAGTTGGCGTGCTTTGAACCTTTATAATAACGGGTTTAAGCTTTGGATTAAATTTGAAAGGCTGCGCCTGACCCGCAGATGCGCCCAAAAGCGCCAAGGACACTATTATAGGTGTGACAGATTTTTTCCCTGAAATTTGCATCGCTCTCTCCCTTAATGGTGTAAAGCTATTCCCAGTTTGCTGAATGAAAAATGAATTGCAAGGCGAAATTGGATGACAGAGGCCAATAAAGAATAATTTTCTATATTTGATCAAAAATTCGGCGATGTTTTCTAATAATTACTATTAATCCAACATGAAAAGAAACCTATTTTTTCGCCGGAAAAGAGGTTTCCTATGAGCACAGTTTTAGCAAATCCGTATTATGCGGCGATTTTTGGCGGAATATTAATCGGCCTTGCAACCGGATTATTGTATTTTTTGAACGGTCGGGTTTTGGGGATTAGCGGAATTGCCCATAATTTTGCACGCAACCCTTTGTCATGGCGCGGCTATTTTATTGCGGGCCTTTTGGTTTCGGGGGTTATAGCTTCATTATATGGCACTTTTGCCAATGTGGAAATTCCAAAAAATATCGGGCTTTTGGCTATTTCGGGTCTTTTGGTGGGTATTGGCGCAAAAATCGCAAATGGTTGCACCTCCGGACATGGTATTGCAGGTATTTCAAGATTTTCATTACGTTCCGTCGTTGCCGTGGGCACCTTTATGGCAGCGGCGATTTTGACGGTTTTAGTAAAGAATTTGGTGGCATTATGAGAGATGAATTATTGAAGTTTTCGGCCTTTGTTTTGGCTATTGTTTTTGGTCTTGGCCTTGCTATTTCGGGAATGTTAAACCCCGCCAATGTTATTGGTTTTCTTGATATTTTCGGTGCTTGGAAGCCTGCTTTGGCATTGGTAATGGCATCTGGGATTGGCGTGGCATTGCCATTTTTCTTACTCGCAAAGAAACGCAAAGCGCCAATTTTAGATACGGCGTTTCACAATCCGCCGCAGAAATTTGACAATAAAATACTTATCGGTTCGGCGATTTTCGGCATTGGTTGGGGATTGGTGGGCATATGCCCTGGGCCAGCTTTGGTTTTGACTTTGGCAAAGCCCTTGGAAATCTTGCCATTCATTATTCCAATGTTTGCAGGCCTTTTTATCGGCGAAATCCTAATTATTAGGGCATTGCCAAAGCCGGTTGCCGCCGAATAATCAATTATTCGAATAGAATTTGATCAATTCATTTTGAAATTTGCGCGCGTCCATCAATGATTTGACGCGCACTCTTTCATTCAAGCCATGAATACCACCAAGGTCAGGGTCAACAAAAATTGCGGAAAAACCATAGGTCGGAATGCCAACTGCATTGGTATAAATAGCATCCGTCGCGCCTGTGGTCAAAACCGGAACCACGGGTGTGCCGGGGAAAATACGACTTGCGATATCTTCGATTGGCGCCAAAATGCTTTTCGGTAGTTTTGGCGTCGGGGTCGCGGGGCTTCTTGGCTCATTAATCGCAACTTTAACATTGGCATCAGATATTGCCTTATCAATCGCGGCTTTAACTTCTTCGGACTTTGTGCCCGGGAACATACGGCAATTTACATTGGCCTTGACAGATTGCGGCAAAGCATTTTTGGCGTGACCGCCTTCTATCATGGTCGCAACACAAGTGGTGCGAAGCATTGAATTCCATGCTTTGTTTTTCGCCAAAATACCTTCAGCCTTTTTGCTTTTAGGGTTTTTGACGATTTCTTTCATTGCCCATGCAATTTCGCCTTTTTGTATTAATGCGGTCCGTGAGAAGAATTCTCGATTGGCATCATTCAATTGCACAGGGAATTTAAGTTTCGAAATTGCCGTAATTGCGCCTGACATTTCGTATAAAGCATTCTTCGGAACAGGTTGTGACGAATGCCCACCGGGATTTGTGGTGGTCAAAGTGAAATCTTGATATACTTTCTCACCTGCTTGAACATTCAAAAGAAGGCGATTGCCCTTTTCGTCCAATGCGCCACCCGCGCCTTCATTAATCGCAAATTCGGCATCGATCCAATCCTTATGATTTTCAGCAAGCCATTTTGCACCATTGAAAGAACCCGAAGTTTCTTCACCACAAGTAAGCGCCATTTTGACATCACGTTTTGGAATATAACCTTGCTTTTTCCAATTGGCCAACATGTCAGTGAAAATTGCCGCCATAGCTTTATCATCGATTGTGCCGCGCGCGTAAAAATAACCGCCTTCTTCGATTAAAGTGAAGGGGTCGCGAATCCAATCTTCACGCTTAGCCTCAACGACATCAATATGAGCTAGTAATAGAATAGGCTTCTTAGAGGGGTCGGAGCCTTTGTATTTAGCAACCAAGCCACCCTCTTTAGGATGATCGGGGTGGGTGAAAACGTTCAAATCGGCACTGTCAAAACCGGCAACAGATAGGCGGTTCGCCATTCTTTGCGCCGCCAATGTGCAATCGCCCGCCGAAAGCGTTGTATTAGTTTCGACTAATTCTTTGTAAAGGCTTCTAAATTCGGCCTCAGTCTCATCAACAATTGCATAAGATTGGTTGGAAGTTACAAGAAGCGCCAAAGTTGCGACAGAAACAAGAATTTTCGATTTCATTTTTCACCTCGATAGAATCTTTTGCAACACATTCGCATTTTGCACAAGTGGGTTTGAAGTTTTGTGTGCCTTTCACTATATGCCGCGAATGACCTTTAACCCCGCGCACAAATTCGCAGTTGCCCCTATGATGGAATGGACAGACAGGCATTGCCGTGTCTTTCATCGAATCTTGACCAAGCATTCCATGCTTTGGACGGAAATGGTGGTAGCGCAATCAATTTTGCGCGGCGATGTAAAACGTCTTTTGGCCTATAATGAGGTTGAACATCCGGTTTGCTTTCAAATCGGTGGCGCTGAGCCTGATGATTTGGCTAAAGCTGCGAAAATCGTGGAAGAATTCGGTTATGACGAAATAAACCTAAATGTCGGGTGCCCGTCAAAACGGGTGAAAAAAGGCTCGTTCGGGGCGTGTTTAATGTATGAACCCGAATTGGTCGGCGATTGTTTACAGGCAATGCGTGAAGCGGTAAAAATCCCCGTTCATATCAAGCACCGTATCGCGGTTGACGGTCACGACCCTGAAGAAGTTTTATTTCCCTTTGTCGAATATCTTGCGTCGCGCGGTACGGATTTATTCGTGGTTCACGCTCGTAAAGCGATTTTGGCGGGTCTGACACCCAAAGAAAACCGCGATATTCCGCCCCTTAATTATGACATTGTGCGCCGCCTGAAGATTGCTTATCCGCATCTGACTATTGTTCTTAACGGCGGCTTGAATACTATTGAAATGTGCCACCAAGAAATTGGCCCTTTAGATGGTGTGATGTTGGGGCGTGCGGCCTATAAATACCCGCATTTATTGGGTTTGGTCGATAAAGAATTCTTTGGTGAAGATTATATTGTGACGCCCGAACAAGCCATTTCGCAATTCCGCCCATATATAATCGAACAACTTGCAAAAAAAGTGCCGCTTCACGCCATGACCAAACACCTTTTGGGTCTGTTCAACGGCTATAAAGGCGCAAGAAATTTCCGCAGAATAATGGGCGAAGAAGCCGTAAAAAAAGGCGCGGGTATTGAAGTGTTTGATAAAGCGGTGGGGGAAGTTTTGGGGGCGTAAACTAATTCCCTCAATCCCATCGAATTTTAACATCGCACAGAGTAGCATTTATTCGCATTTTGCAAATGTTTCGCAAAATCAATAAAACTTTCACTAATTAATTGAGACTTTAACAATCGAAATATAGTTCCATGTTTCCAGGAGTTATTTAATGGAAACCATGGTGGCAACAAATACGCGGATTGAGAGCGTCCCGCCGCCAAATTTCAATGCGATAAACGCAATACAAACAGATTATTATCCGATTGCATTATTTGAAAAAATCAAAAATTGCGACATTGATTGCAGCGGTCATTTATTCCTTTTGCGTTTTAACAATCTGAAAAATGCCTTGGGCGGAAGATGGGCCACAAAACGCGAATTGATTTTTCAATTCATAGAAACCGCGTTTTCGCGCAAGTTTGAAAAACCGAATTGGTGTTGCCGCGCGTCAGAAACCGACTTTATTTTTGCGCTTCCGGAAATTGAACCGAAATTCGCCGCGCGAATCTGCGCGAAAATGCAGACCAATGTTTTCACCTATTTTATCGGTCATGATAGGGTTTTGGAAAACGAAGTTTTCGAAATCTTTGCCGATGCAGTTACAAGAATTCATTTTCGTAAATTATCAAATGAAGAAATTGGCCTAAGTGCCACGACAAATGAATTTGAAATCGAAGATTTAAGTCAAAGTGAATTAAGCAAAAGCGAAAAATCTGAAGACGCAAACATCAAATTAGAAATACGACCGTTTCTAAAAATTGAAAAAATTCTGCAATTAAAAGAACGAAAAGAAATCGGTCACCGTTTGGGATATGAATTAGTAAATTTGGACAATACGCCCTTTTTTGGCGAGATTAACAAGCTAAGCCCCGAAATTATTCAGTCGATAGATTTAGAATTATTGCGCTTGGGTCTCAAAGAAATTCGTAATCTTCCAATAGGTCAAAGGAAAATATTACTAATAATTCCGATAAATTTCATGACCGTCGCAAATGCAGCGAATAGGAAGCGAATTGTTGAAGACTTAGAATTGTTTTGCGGAAATTTTGGGATGAAAGCGGTTTTGGAGCTGCATGGAACGCAATCGGTTCCTTTATTCAAATTGGTCGAAATCTGCGCCATATTGAAAAATCATTGTTCCGCCGTTCTCATAGATTTTCCGATGGATGTCAAAAACCTTGAAACTCTAAAACAAGTGAGATTTGATGGATTTTCAATTCCCAACATTTGCGCAATAAGCGGCGAAAGCCAAGTCCTAAAAAGCCTAAAACGCATTTTGGACCTTATCAAAGCAAGAAGCGGATTCTTCATAATGCGCGGCCTCTATACCCAAAGACAGGCGCAATTAGCACAAATGGCAGGCTTTAAACACGTTAGTGTGAAGTAAAATTCAAATTCTCTCCTAAGAAACCTTCCGTGGCGTTAGATTTCACATTTTTCGGTGCCTTGTTTTTCCTAAAAATACTAGGGGATTTGATTTCCATATGCACTTTTTGCTTTTCATTTTGGTTCAAAAATGACAATGGGGTTTTTTGGGGCTTTGGTTTGCGTCATAGACGTGGTATCAGAGCGGGTTTTTAACTTTAGGGGCGATTTTGCCCCATATTTGACGAGGGCAAAAAATGTCTGAAGTATTGGAAAAAGTAAAGAAAATCGTGATTGAGCATTTGCAGGCTGATGCTGAAAAAGTGACTGAGAATGCGAATTTCATTGACGATCTTGGCGCGGACAGCCTTGATACTGTTGAACTTGTAATGGCCTTCGAAGAAGAATTTGGCGTCGAAATTCCTGATGACGCTGCTGAAAAAATTCAAACTGTCGGTGACGCAGTTAAGTTCATCGAAGCTAACAAAGGCTAGTCAACAATGGCGCGTCGCGTTGTTGTGACCGGTGTCGGCCTTGTAACGCCTTTGGGTGTGGGGGTCGGGCATGTTTGGAACGCATTATTGGCGGGGAAATCGGGCTGTGGCACGGTTACCCGCTTTGATGCGTCTGAACTTGCAATCCGTTATGCATGTGAAGTGCCGCAAGTGAATGGCATGGGTGGCGGCGGACCTGATATTGCGGGTTCGTTCAATCCGGATGATGCCATGACACCGCGTGATAGAAAACGCGTTGATGATTTTATCCTTTATGGCATGGCTGCCGCTATTGAAGCTATTGAGGATTCGGGTTGGAAGCCCGAAAACGTCGAAGACCAAGACAGAACCGGTGTTATGATTGGTTCCGGTATTGGCGGACTTTCCACAATTGCCGAAACTGCACTATTATTAGAGCGAGAAGGGCCACGAAAAGTAAGTCCATTCTTTGTTCCTTCGGCATTGATAAATCTTATTTCTGGTCATGTGTCCATAAAATACCAATTCCGTGGGCCGAATCATTCTGTTGTTACTGCATGTGCCACTGGCGCGCATGCGATTGGTGATGCGGCGCGCCTAATTAAATATGGCGATGCCGACGTAATGGTTGCAGGTGGCGCTGAGGCTGCGGTTTGCAAAATCGGCATGGTCGGTTTTGCGGCGGCTCGTGCATTGTCGTCAGGATATAATGATAACCCAACAGAAGCGTCACGCCCCTATGACAAAGACCGTGATGGCTTTGTTTTGGGTGAGGGTGCAGGTGTCGTCGTTCTCGAAGAATATGAACACGCGAAAGCGCGCGGCGCAAAGATTTATGGTGAAGTTTTGGGCTATGGACTATCGGGCGATGCGCATCATATTACTGCGCCTGCCGATGATGGTAATGGTGGATTTAGGGCCATGACTGCGGCCTTGAAAGATGCCAAAATTTCGGTTTCCGATATTCAATATGTCAATTCCCATGGAACTTCGACACCATTGGGTGATGAAATCGAATTACGCGCGATTGAGCGTCTGTTTGGTTCTGCGTGTGACGGTTTAACAGTTTCATCTACAAAATCAGCAATTGGGCATTTGCTTGGTGCGGCGGGTTCTGTAGAGGCGGTTTTCAGCCTTTTGGCAATGCAAAATTCAATTGCACCGCCAACATTGAACCTACACAATCCTTCGATTGAAACGAAAATTGACCTTGTGCCTTTGGTTGCCAAAGAAATGAATATTGATATTGCGATGTCAAATTCTTTCGGTTTCGGCGGAACCAATGCCGCTTTGATTTTCAAAAAAGTTTAGACTGCAGCGATGAGCGACGCTGCCAAAGATTTCCGCAAAAAGCAAAAACACAAATTGCAAAGCCGTGAAAAGCGCTTTGAAAAAATTGGTATTATTGCGGCCATTGTTTTGGTTTGCGCGATTTTCGGCCTTTTATTGACTTTATTCTTTGGCCCAGGGCCCAAAGCCGCCTCCGGCAAAAAGACCTTGTTTTATGTTGAAGCAGGGCAGGGCGCCGGCAAAATCGCGTCTTCATTGCAAAAAGAAAATCTATTGCGATCGCCTTTTGCTTTTCGGGCACTAAGCGTAGTCACGGGGGCGGGGCGCAAAATCAAACCGGGCGAATATGAAATCCCATCACGTGCCTCGGCACTGAAAATTTTGCGTATTCTTAGCCTTGGTGACGCGGTAAATCATAAATTGACCATTCCCGAAGGTTGGGCCGTGGCACAGGTCTTAGCGAAAATCAAAAATAATCCGATGCTAAGCGGCGATATGCCGCCTATTCCCGCTGAAGGGACGCTTTTACCTGATACTTACAATTTAAATCGTGGTGACACGCGCGCCGAATTAATCAATAAAATGGTCGCGGCGCAATCGAAAGTTCTTGATGATTTATGGCTTAAACGCGCCGCGGATTTGCCGATTAAGACCAAGGAAGAGGCCTTGGTATTGGCCTCAATCGTTGAAAAAGAAACCGGAATAGCCGAAGAAAGACCAAAAGTCGCGGCGGTTTTTGTCAATCGTTTGCGCGAGGGTATGAAATTACAATCTGATCCGACAATTATTTATGGCATAACCAAGGGTTTTCCTTTGGGGCGCAAGATTATGAAAGATGAGATTACGAAAGACACGCCTTGGAACACTTATGTCATCAATGGCCTACCACCGACCCCAATTTGCAATCCGGGGAAAGAGGCGATTATGGCAGTTCTAAATCCACCGAAAACCAAAGATTTGTTCTTTGTTGCTGATGGTACAGGTGGTCATGTTTTTGCTGAAACTTATGAAGAGCATGAAAGAAATGTCGCCAAATGGCGTGAAATCCGCGCTCAAAAAGAAAAAATGGAACAAAGTGCCCCAAAAGAATTGGACGGCGGAAAATAATTATTTAGGTTTTAGAGTTAGACTTGGGCATGGAATATAATAAAGAAAAGCGTCGTGGCATGTTATTGGTTCTTTCCTCGCCATCGGGCGCAGGTAAGACCACACTTTCGCGCCGCTTGGTTGGTGAAGATAATGGCGTAAAACTATCCGTGTCTTGGACCACACGCCCGATGCGCGAAGGCGAAGAGAATAACGTGCATTATTGCTTTGTCAGCAAAGATGAATTTCGCAAAATGCGTGCCGAAGACGGCTTCCTTGAATGGGCCGAAGTCCATGATAATTACTATGGCTCTCCGCGCGAGCCGATTATGAAAACTTTGAAATCCGGACTTGATGTCGTTTTCGATATTGATTGGCAAGGTGCGCAGCAATTAGGACTTTCAGCGCCATCCGACGTCGTGAAAATCTTCATTTTGCCGCCTTCAATGAAGGAATTGAAAAATCGCCTTGAAGGTCGTGGGCAAGATGATGATGCAGTAATAAAACGCCGCATGACTAATGCCTATGGTGAAATCGCGCGCGCTGATACTTATGATTATGTTTTAGTCAATGAGGATTTAGACCTTACTTATGATAGGCTAAGAACAATCATCGCCGCCGAAAGATTGCGCCGCTATCGCCAGCCATGGGTGGGTGGTTTTGTTCAAGGTCTATTACGCGAAGACGTTTGAATATAGGCGTCTGTCAAAGCGTAAAACTCATTTTGAGTTAGATTTTCAGGGCGTTTTGTTTCGTCAATTTCCGCAACTTGGCAAATCTCAATTGCATTTCCCAATGAGGATAATGACGAGCGCAGCATTTTTCGTCTTTGTCCAAAAGCTGCTTGGGTGATTTTCGCCAATTCTTGAACATGTGGATAGATTTCGGATTTCGGCAATAATTCAACCACCGCGCTTTCAACTTTCGGGGGTGGCGAAAAAGCCATACGCGGAACATGCATAACTATTCTCGGATTCATAATTGCCTGTGCAAGAATTGCCAATCTTCCGAATTCACTATCGCCCGTTGCTGCGCAAATGCGACGCGCGACTTCGGTTTGAAACATCAAATACATGGGCATTTGGTTTTCAAGGCCATGAAGCCAATTAATAAGAATTTGGGTTCCGACATTATAAGGTAGGTTAGCAATTATTTTTGCTTTAACAGGCAAACCTTTTTCGCGCAAAATATCTGATGGTTTAAGTTTTAATGCGTCGCCCTCGATAATCTCAAGTCTTTCACTAGAATCCACAAAAAATTCGCGCAAATGTTCGCAAAACCTTTTGTCTTTTTCTATTACAATTATTTTCGCAGCATTTGAATTTAATAATGCCTGGGTAAGCCCACCGGGGCCCGGGCCGATTTCAAAAATAATATCATTTTCATCTATCGCCGCGAGCCTTGATATTTTCGTGGTCAAATTAATGTCCAACAAAAAGTGCTGTCCCAAACTTTTCTTGGCAAAAAGACCGCCCGCAACCAGTGCATCTTTTAAATTCTTCATCGCTTAACTTTCAGGCGGTTTTCATAGATTTGATTTGCAGCTTTTATCGCATTTATGAAACTTTGTGGATTGGCTGTGTTTTTCCCGGCTATTTCAAAGCCCGTTCCGTGATCGGGCGAGGTTCGAACAATAGGCAAACCGAGTGTCACATTTACACCACCCCAGAAATCTATGGTCTTAATCGGTATTAGGCCTTGGTCATGATACATTGCAACATAGGCGTCAAAATACGCGCGTTTTTCCGGCGAAAACGCACTATCAGCAGGGATAGCATTGGTGCAGTCTATACCTTCCGCACGCAATTTTTCGCAAATCGGATTGATGATTTCAATTTCCTCGCGCCCAATATCTCCATTTTCACCGGCATGGGGATTAAGGCCGAGAATTGCGATTTTGGGCGATTGAATTGCAAAATCATTTTTAAGTGCATCATTAAGACTTCGAATTGTAAATTCGATTTGTTGTGAATTCAACGAAGCCGCAACGCTTGAAAGCGGAATATGGATTGTCGCCAATGCAACCCTGACATTTTCCGCCATAAGCATCATGATTGGCAAAATATCGGTTTGGTGAGATAGGCTACACAAATGCGCAATGAATTCAGTGTGACCGCCAAATTCAAAACCGCTTTCGTATAAAACGCTCTTAGAAATAGGAAGTGTTACAATCGCTTTTGCGCTTCCATCAATGCACAATTGTGTTCCCGTTGCAATATATCCTATTATTGCTTCGGCATTAGCAGTGTTGGGACAGCCCAAAATTGCCTCTTGCGGCAATTCTTTTGGGCATAGAACCGCGATTTGTGTCGAAAAATCAAAGTCTTCACCGATAAACTTAATCAATTTAGGCGGCGCAATATTTTGGCGTTCACATTCATCGGCGATTGTTTTTAAATCGCCAATCAGAACAAAACGAATTTCAGAATTGTTTCGCAAAACCTGCCATGCTTTGACAAGGATTTCAGGGCCAATTCCTGCCGGATCGCCCATTGAAACCACCAAAGGCTTCAAGTTCCTATCTTTCGATGATTGAAGCTTCACGACGCAAATCGCGCAAATAACGGCGCGCAACCAGACCCAATTCCGCATCGTGCATTTGGTCTTCAATCTGCGCCTTTGTCGGAATATCGGGGCCGGAAATTGTTTTATCGCAAATCAAAGTTACAACAGCCTCATTACCAAGTTTCATAATCGGCGTTGAATCACCTTTTTTCAATTTCGAAATTTCGGTTTTGATTTGTGGCAATAATTCGTTTTCAGAAACAGTGCCAAGGTGATTTAGATTGACATTATTCGCTTTGGCAATTTTTTCAACGCCTTTGCAATTGCCGTTAAATTGCGATTTTGCGGCACTTAATGCGCTATTGATTTTCTTCCATTGGGCGTCATCGGCATTTGCTGGCCCCGCCTTGGCAAATTCTTTGAGATTATAAGCAGTTACCAAAGCACCGGCGTCATGTTTGGCACGAACGCCAATAATCATATAACCGCCTTGCACTTTGATAGGATCTGAAATCTGACCGATTTGAACTTTATCAATAACAGCCGCGACTTCAGGGCGTAATTCGCCAAGGACGACCCAACCCAAATCACCGGCAGTTGCCGCAGACGGCGCATAAGAATATTCTTCAGCATAAGCACCGAAATTTTCGCCCGCGCGAACTTTTTCAACAATGGTTTTTGCGCCATTCAATGCAGCCTCATCTTCGTTTTCGGCGGCAACTTCGATGAAAATTTCGGACAATTGATATTGTGGTTTATCGGCACTGGCCTGAATTCTTTCCCAAGAAGCATTTATTTGTTCTGGTGAAATTTTGACCCTTGAGCCATAACGACCAACTACAATGCGTTGCCACAAAACTTCTGCACGAACACTGTCGCGATAGGCTTTGATTGACAGGCCCGCGGCACCTAATTCTTTGAACAAATCTTGAATATTTGAGCCGCTATTTTTTGCCTGATTAGCGAGGATTTGGTCAACTTCTTCGTCGCTCATTTTGACTTTGAATTTTGTGGCTTCTTGCAATTGCAAACGCTCATTAATCAATGAATTGAGTGCTTGCTCACTTGCCATTTTAATAATTTCTTCAGTCACATTTGCGACTTTCTGGCGAATTAACAAATAGCGTGTGCGTTGACGAACGTCGAAATAAGTGATTGGCTCGTCATTAACAATAGCCGCGACACCCTCATCAAGCGGCGCAGACTGAGCAATAGCAAGGGGCGCATTAATTGCGGTGGCACAAAGGACAAAACATCCAAAAGCAAAGTTTAGAACTCGTCTATTTTGAAAATACGCCTTTTTCATTCAATCCTCTGTTTTAGCGGGTGTGGGGTCAGGACCCATTAATTAACGACGTGTGACCGATGTTTTGGCTAAGATAGGGGCTGAAAACAAGGTTTCCGTGAAGTCCACCTTCACGGAATACCTTTTTTCAGTTCCTATCGACGCCAAAACTCGGCCCGAAGGGTGCGGGTCTTTTGCCCGCACAGCGTCACTGGAATCCTTTGGAATATTCCAATATTCTTGCGGCTTCCAGCAACACTGTGCGGGCAAAATCCCTCGCATCACACGCCGTTAATTAATGGATCCTGACCCTAAATACGATTAAACTCGACTAAGAGCAATGTCATTGAAGTCTGATTAATGATATTTAATCATGATTATCCCATAAAACTACAATTAAGTTCAAATAAGGCCACATTGATAAATTTTCCTTAACCTCAGTAGAACGGGTCATCGTCGATAATGCCGAGGTTTTTGAAGGCAATCTGAAACTTAATGTTTTGCGACGGTTTAACAACACCGTCAGTATCATTGATAACTTCATAAAAGAATCTGGCATCGGTGCAATCGTCGCCGAACATAACGCCAATTCTTTGGCGCAAGTCTTTTCCGGATTTGAAATCGTGCCAATTATTGGCAAAAACTTTGAACTTATCATTGAAAGAATAAGTCAATTTCGTAACCAATTCTTTGGTTGCGAAATCGGACGCAACTAATTTTTCGCTCAATTCGGTGTAACGCAATTCAAAATCGAAATTGCCCAATTTACTTATGCCATTTAATTCAATGCGCCCTAAATTGCCGTCGTCATCCATACGCGCTTTCGCACTTAGACCCAATTTTTCACCAAGGCTTAAATCGACGCGACTAACCCAATCGAGGGATTTTTTGTCAAGATTGGATGCTCGCCCCAATAATGGATCAGCTTCGGACTGAAACTGTTTACCGACAAACCAATTTATTGCTTTGTTTCTATCCGCCAAAACACCCAAAGTTACGCCCATTGTTGCAACTGCGCCGCCCGCCCAAACATCATGAACGCTCGTGGTATGTTCGAAATAAGACGTATCATCATTTTGATAACTGAATGCGTCTTCCGGCGAAACATAATCCTTGCCTGTCTGTTTGGTACGAACTTGTAGATTGACTTTTGGTTCAATTAAATAAGAGACATTTTTTTCAAATTTAGCCAGAGGCCACGCCATATTCACGCCAAGACCCGCGCCAAAACGCCCGAAATTATTATCGCCAATCAAGACATTATTTTGGTCTCTTTGGTTTTTATAATAATAATATGCGGCCTTAACAAAGAATTGCGGTTCAATTAATATGCCGTTTTTCGTAGCATTTTGCGCGTGCCAAAACAAATCCGTTGCAATACGTCCGGTGTCTTGATTATCGGCAGCGCGGTCCAGGAATAAAAGGCTGGTATTTGTGCGTAATTTACCGTTCCAAGGGCCGAATTTATAGTTTTTTATTAATTCCGCGCTCGGTAAAACTTTTGGCGTTTGTTTTGAATCAATGCGCGAATCGAGTTCTTGGAATTTAAGCCCGATTGCGCGTGCAAAGAAATCATCGCTTTTTCCCTGCATATATAATTGGGAAATCAAACGAATACCGGTGGATTTAATCAGGCCGCGTTGCAGAGTTTTTCCTGGCACTGAATAGCGATATAGATAACGTAAATCGGACGCGCTTTCGAGGCCAAAGCCCCATTTCCAAGTTTCATTTAAGTCAAATTCGCCATTGCCAAAAATGTGAGAACGCCATTCTTTTTCGCCGAATTTAGTATCGCGTGAACCAAATAATTGTTCTTTGGTTACGCTGCCCGAAAACTTCAAGAGTCCCGAATAAAAATTGCGGCGATATTCAAGTCCAAGAACCGGGGCAACATTTTCATAAACCGCAGGAGTAATTACAATGTCCGAATAATCATCAAGAACTTGAAGATAGCTTTGTTGCCAACCCCAACCGAGACGCGAGGACTTTGACGGCTTTGGTGGTAAAAACCCGGATTGGGGACCTTGGGTCGGGTCACCATGTCTGAAATATGGAACATAGAAAAGCGGAACGCCCTCAATCTCAAAGAAGACATCACGATAAGTGAAAGTCTTGGTTTCTTTGTCTTGAACTGCAGAGCGTGCCTTAATTGACCATGTCGGGACCGGATTTTCTTTGCACACGTTGCACGAAGTATAAATCGCTTTAGCCAAAAGGTTTTTGCGATCCTTTTGCTGAGTGGCAGTTTTCGCAGCCAAAAGTCCGCCGTCGGTCATTCGGGTTGCAAAATCGCTAATTACGCCAGAATCTAATTTGTCATCAACATTGATTTCATTGGCATAATTTATTGTGCCATCATTCTCGATGATTGTGACATTGCCTATTGCGGTAATAATATTAGTTTTTTGATTAAAGCGAATTTTATCGGCAAAAAGGGTGCGTTTTGCCGATTTTGCCTCAACATTGCCAATTGCTTCTAAAACTTCACCATCTTCAGAATAAATGACTTCATCAGCGACCAAATGAACTTTGTCGTCTTCATTGCTTTTTGAAATCTTTTGCGATTTTATTGCGTCAGCTTTTGGTGTGGTGGCGGTGCTTTTTGGTTCCACATTGCCACCGACAATCATTTCATCAAATGATGCTTTGTCTAATTGTTTTGCGTATGCCGAACCATTGCTTGCGCTTGCGACCAAAACAGTGGCCGCTAGTAATACGCAATTATTCTGAAGGCATAAGAATCGCATCAAATATTACTATCTTTGTTTGGGTGGGAATTGCAAGATTTACTAGTCATTAGGCTAATCGGAAATTCCGTCCTCTCGAAATGAAAGTAACAGAAGCGTAAGCGACAATGCGATGGCGGCGGGGCCAAGGCCGGCGATATAAGGCTGTAAAGCGCCCGAAACCGCAAGAATTCCTGTCAAATCCCCGGAAAAGAACATTATCATGCCACCGACCAAGGCAATGACAATCGCGCGACCCTTGCCACCCGAACGGTCGAGACCAATGGACATTACCCCCGCAAACAAAGCCATCGCCAATAACATGAATGGCAGGGCAAAAAGGCGATAAAAGCGCAACCAGAATTTTTCGGGCGTGCTTTGTGATTTCTGTGCGGCATCGGCGGCCCCGGGTAATTGCCAAAAGCTCAAATCGCGCGGTTCTAAATTCTGATTTTGCGAAATAATATCGGTAATCGGATAGAGCCTTTTTGCCTCAAATGATGCGGCTTCACCGGCGCGCGAGATTATAGCA
Organism: Hyphomonadaceae bacterium; assembly: GCA_041917055.1. Classification (GTDB taxonomy): domain Bacteria; phylum Pseudomonadota; class Alphaproteobacteria; order Caulobacterales; family Aquidulcibacteraceae; genus Pseudaquidulcibacter. Next base: position 38,223 of record JAYRYJ010000012.1, on the reverse strand, counting down.
TCGCTTACAATAACTTTATCCTTAGTGATAATGGCATTTTTCGCATCAAGCCTTTCGAGGAAGTTCAATCCTTTATTGCCATAGACAAGAATAATTGGGCTTTCAAAATTGCGACCCGCTACGGTTTTGGTTTCTTTTTGCGAATTAATAATCATTTGCCCGTTTTCGACAGGGATATTGAACCATGAATTAATTATTTTGTCAGGGCCAACAGATTGCAGGCTCGAAGTAAGAATATTTTTTTCCAAAGTGTATTGTTTGTTGAGTTTGGACGCCAAAGGACCGATTATGAATATCACTGAAAGCGCCAATAATACCGCGAGTGTTCCCAATGGCGCCAAAAAGCGCCATGCCGAAATTCCGGCGGCGCGCATTGCAATGATTTCGGATTTTCGTGAAAGTGAGGTGAATGTCACCAATGCCGATATCAAAATCGTTATTGGTATCGTTTGTTCAATCAGCCCCGGTAACCGCAATAGAGTAAAATAAGATGCGGTTCCAAAACCTGCATCTTTTATGCCCGAAACCGCGCGCAATTGTTCGACCAAATCGACCATAACGATTGAAATCGCGACACCCGCCACCGCAATTAAGAGACCGAATAAGGATTGGCGAAAAATGTATAAATCGAGTTTTGACATTATACAGCCCCCGACGCCAATTTACGCAAATTAACAAATCGACCATTGACGCGCCAAATCTTAAAGAAATGCAGCTTTGCGGCGAAAAATACAAAAACTGAAATCGGGATGACATATTGCAGCCAATTCAGATTTGCATTTTTTTCAATCGGGCCTTGAATTGCTGAACCGATTAATAAAATAATGATTGCATAGGCGGCATTTCTTCCGACTTTTCCGCCATAGCCACGGCGCGAATATTCACTTCCTAAAATCGCATAAAGCGCGAGAATTGTGCAAACCAAAGCGTAAAGTGGCGATGAAAACCTTCTGTGGCCCTCTGCTAATACTTTGCCAAAATTTGTATCGTCCCAATAAGATGTTTTGTCGGGCTTAAACAGATCCCAAGTATTGCGGTCCGGCGCTTTGAACATGAATTCGCCGGATTCAAATGCAAAACCCGCTAATTCGACCAAATATTGCGAAAAGCCCAAAATATCGACTTGCCCGTCATTTTTTCGGCGATGAACAGAACCATTACGCATTGAAATAGCAGGTTGACCGGAGATTTTTACGATACCGCCCGACTCAGCCACATAGATTGTCGGATTATTTATTTCGCGCGAATCTGAAATCATCAGCCCCTGCATAGTTCCATCAGGTTTTATTTTACGCGAATAAATTGTCAGGCCATTAACCGGTTCGCGGAATTGCGATTCGCGAACCAAGGTTGTCGCCATATCAGTGCGAATTGCAAACAGTTTTGAACGCATCGACTGATAGGTAATCGGTTGAACGAATACATTTATAAACAAAACAAATATTGCGGCGATAATGCTAAGCCTGATTGCTGGTAAAGCAACGTCAAATTTGCTTTGACCACCTGCGAAAGCCACAACAATTTCGTTTTCAGAATAAAGCCTGCCATATACATTGGCGACAGTAACGAATAGTGAAATCGGCGTAACGATTGCCATGAATTGTGGCATTCCCAAAAGGGAAATCGATAAAAGTGTCCAAGGGCTTTGCCCACGTTCAATCAATAAATCCAAATTTGTTAAAGATTGCGTCAATAGTGCAATTGCAGACAGGCCAATTGTGATGGCGGCAAACGGGCCTAATAATTCCATCAAAATATAATTTTGTAATTTTTTCATTGTCCCTGACTGACGGTATTCGTTCTAATTTGTGCTATTTAGAGGTATAAATAGATTGATTTGGATGTCTATTGCTCTAACTAGAATATTTTGCGCTATACTTATAGCGCCTTGGGAGTTTTTAATGAAAATAAGTTTTGATAGCGACCAAAAAGCATCAATCAAAATCGGATTTGCAGGCACAAAGGGCGATGAATTGGCACTTAGTGCGCCTTTGGCAAGATTTGATCGCAAATGCAGAAAAAGAATTTCTGACGCAATTAGTGCGGCGGGTTTTAAGGGTGCGTCTGGTTCGTCTTTAATTGTTCATTCGCCGGAAACGGATACACAAATATGCGTTATTGTCGGTGTTGGTGAGTTGTCAAAACTCAACGCGACTGAAATTGAAAAAGCAGCGGCAATTGCGGTTAAGTCGGTAATTACTTTGGGCCCTGAAACTGCGCAATTCCTGATAAATGATTTCGGTCGAAATGCTGCCGTTTTTGGTGCGGCTGCGGCAATGGGCGCGAAATTGGCGTCTTATCGTTTTGATAAATATAGAACCAAACTAAAAGACGCGCAAAAGCCGAAATTGAAAGCGATTATTATCGATTCTGAGGCTGCAAAAGACGGTTTCGCGCCGCATGATAAAATCGCGGATGGCGTGGCTTTGGCACGCGATTTGATGAATGAACCGCCAAATATTTTGACCACAATTGAATTTGCCGCGCGCCTAAAAGAATTGGAAAAACTTGGCGCCGAAGTGACCATTCTTGATGAAAAGCAAATGGCAGAACACAAAATGTTCTCTTATTTGGGTGTTGCCCAAGGTTCGGTTAATCCGGCGCGTCTTGTTGTGATAAATTATAAGGGCGGTGGCGACGAAAAACCTGTGGCTTTGGTTGGCAAAGGCCTTTGTTTTGACTCGGGTGGCATATCTCTAAAGCCGTCAGGCGGTATGGAAGACATGAAGGGTGATATGGGTGGCGCGGCTGCTGTATCGGGTGCGATGCTCGCAATTATCGGGCGCAAGGCAAAGGCAAATGTCGTCGGGCTTGTTGGGCTTGCGGAAAATATGCCGGATGCAGGCGCGCAAAGACCGGGTGATATTGTCACTTCTATGAGTGGGCAGACGATTGAAGTTTTGAATACCGATGCCGAGGGGCGTTTGGTCTTGTGTGACGTTCTAACTTATGCGCAACGAACCTTCGCGCCCGAATACATTGTCGATTTAGCAACTTTAACCGGTGCGATTGTGATTTCATTGGGTGCAGAATATGCGGGCCTTTTTACTAATTCCGATGAATTGGCGAATAAATTTAGTGCTGCGGGCGAAAAATCGGGCGAAAAAGTTTGGCGTTTGCCGCTTGCGCCTGCTTATGACAAGCTACTTGATTCAAATATTGCCGATATGAAAAATGTCCAACGTTCCGGCCCGGGTGCAGGTGCGGGTTCAATTACTGCGGCGCAATTTCTTCAAAGATTTATTGAAGGCGAAACCAAATGGGCGCATATTGATATTGCGGGCACCGCATGGGGTTCGGGTAATGAAGATGCACGTTGCCCGTCATGGGGCACCGGCTTCGGCGTGCGCTTAATCGACGAATTTATTCGCGCAAATTTTGAGAAATAGTCCTTAATCCTCCCCCGTTTACGGGGGAGGGGGACCGCGTGTAACGCGGTGGAGGGGGTGCGATAGTGCAACTATCGCTTTGGCGAAAGCCAAACCACAGTCCGAGGAAATACAAGATAAATTCGACGGGAGCAAAAATTGCAATATTGGTTCTACCACCTTGAACGCACCGGCGCTGTTGCCGCACTAGTGCCGCTGTTGGAAAAGTGCCTCGCCAATGATTGGGCGTGCTTAATTCGCGCCAAAAACCTTGAAACGCTTCAAGAAATGGACAAAACTCTTTGGACATTCAAAGAAAATTCTTGGCTTCCTCATGCGATAGAAGGCGATGGTGTTGAGGCATCTGAGCAACCGATTTTGCTTACGGTTTTGCCCGAAAACAATAATTTCGCCCAAGCGGTTTTCTTGCTCGAAGATGCGCCATTAGGCGATATTGAGGGTGTGGAACGAGGATTTTACCTTATTGATGGCAATGACCATAATTTGGTCACAAAAGCGCGCGAAGAATACAAACGCGCCAAAACCGAAGGCTACGAACTTTCCTATTGGCAACAATCGGAGAGTGGCAAATGGGAGAAGAAGGGGTAAATTCAAGAATTGACTGCGCTCAAAATTATCAAAGGCGAAGTCGGGTAAACTATCTTCGCATCACTTTATTTATTCTGACCTCGTTTGTGTTTTTGGCCGTTCTTAATTGGAGTGTGAAAGTAACTACGCCAGGTGTATTTTCATCTTGGGACATAGATCGCGACGAATTGGAAAACTATTTCTTAAGCCAAAGCAAAAAAGGAACTTGCATAATTGGCGATAGTTCATTTTTAGTTGGAAAGCGCGCTGATGAACCGATAGTTCGAAGCTTGCTATCCAATCATTCGCATGTCTTGAGTTACGATGGCATTAGGACCTCGAAAAATTCGGGCGAGATTGTGACTATTCTGTACGCAGATAAAAGCGGGATAATTAAAAAAGTTGGCTGTCTTTAGTCAGGGTAAATGCCTTTTACAGCCCCCGCATTGTCTAATCCATTCAAACCCTTTATAGCGCGCCGCAAATTGCCATGATTGGCAAAAGGAGATTCATAATGGCTTTAGAGCGCACTTTTTCTATTCTTAAACCTGATTGCACGCGTCGTAATTTGACCGGCGCGGTAAATGCAATGATTGAGGCTGCGGGCCTTCGCATTGTTGCGCAAAAACGTGTTCATATGACGCAAAAACAAGCTGAAACCTTTTATGCTGTTCATTCTGAACGCCCTTTCTTTGGTGAATTGGTTGAATTTATGACTTCTGCGCCTGTCGTTGTTCAGGTTTTGGAAGGTGACAATGCGGTTGTTGCATATCGCACTGTAATGGGTGCAACTAATCCTGCGAATGCTGATGAAGGCACAATCCGCAAAACTCATGCGGTTTCTATGGGCGAAAATACCGTTCACGGTTCGGATTCAGTTGAAAACGCTGCAATCGAAATCGCACAATTCTTTAGCGGTAACGAAATCGTCGGATAATTCGAATTTTTCGAAAATTAATTTGGGCGCGGTTCAAGGCCGCGCCTTTATTTTTTGCCCCATTCAATTTGGCAATGTGCGCGAACTTCATTGCGATAGGTAATTACGCGGTTTGACACATATTGGCTCATAATCGGTGGATATTTCGCGTCATTGACACACTGGCGAATGGCGCTTTCAAGAAGATTCCAATCTTTATCGCTTCCGCAACCGTCTTTAGCGACCGCATAAGATAAATCCGTAAAAATATGATATTGCGCCATATCTTTTTGACAAAAAAGGCCGTTAATCGGTTCAAAAGCATTGCGGGCTTCGCATTTATTTATCACTTTGTTCCAATTATTTGTCTTTTGCAAATAGGCTTCGACAAAGTCTTTTAAAACACTGTCCAGCCAAGCCGGATTATCAAATTTATTTTGGTTCTCACACGCATATTGCGCAATGCATAATTGGTTTTTCACAAATCCATCGGTCGGTGAAGGCGTGGAAAGATCAATCGCCCTTAATTGCGCGATTTCACTTTTGCAGACCCCTGATAATTGGAGACTTCTGTCAATTTCCTTAGGATATGGAATTGTCGCACACGCACCGAGACATAGATAAAGAATTGTTATTATTGGTTTTCTCATAGTCGTTGGGGAATTGAACATAATCTTGTCTAAATTGCGGCGCTTTGATATTTCGCCGAAAGCACATATAACCTTATCAAATATAAGGGAATGCTTTAATGTTAATTTGGTCGCTCTTAATCTTATTTTTTGCTCTGACGCTCGTTATTATTTTGAGTGGCCTACCGAGGGGCAGAAAAAGCGATAATTCCCAATCTGATTACAGCTCGAACTATTTTGTCGGCGATTCAAGTTCAAGCGAACATCATGGGCATGATTCTCACTCAAGTGATTGTGCCATTGATTCTTCAAGCGATTTCGGCGGTGATTGTGGCGGCGGCGATGGCGGCGGTGGCGACTAATTAAGCAGCACAGATTTTTTCCAAACAAAGCGGAAATAATTTATGTTCTTCAATTAAAACGCGCGCAGCCAATGTTTCGGGCGTGTCATTGTCAAAAATTGGTACCTCGGCTTGACCAATAATTTCACCTTCATCGACACCGGCATTGACAAAATGAACCGTACAGCCGCCCTTTTTATCTCCCGCCTCAATAGCCCTTTGATGGGTGTGAAGGCCTTTGTATTTCGGCAAAAGGGAAGGGTGGATATTTATCATGCGTCCCTCCCATTTATCGGTGAAACTTGCGGTTAAAATTCGCATAAAACCTGCGCAAACCACAATTTGCGCGCCAAATTCCAAAAGTTTTTTGTGAAGTTCAGCCTCAAAATCTTCACGAGAGGCAAACTCTTTGTGATTGATGGTTTCGCCTTTAATTCCGGCGATTTTCGCGCGTTCCAAGGCAAAAGCATTAGGAATATTTACGATAAGGCCTATAATTTCATATGAAACATCGTTGTTTTTGGCATAATCAATCAGGGCTTGAAAATTTGAACCCGACCCTGATGCCAAAACCACAACGTGCTTTTTCATTTGCCAACCAATTGCCCGATAACAAACGCGTCTTCGCCATTTTCTAATAATTGAGAAAGAACAGTTTCAAGGTTCTTCGGGTCAATACAAAGCACAATTCCGATGCCACAATTAAAAGTGCGGTACATTTCCGAAATCGCGACGCCACCGGTTTTCATCAACCATTCAAAAACCGGCGGAAGTGAAAGTGCGGTTTCGTCATATTGTGGTGTCAAATGTTCCGGCAACATGCGCGGTGTGTTTTCTGTCAAGCCACCGCCCGTGATATGTGCCAATCCTTTGACCAAGCCCGATTTGACCAAAGGCATGATTGATTTCACATAAATCCTTGTCGGCGTTAATAATGCTTGGGCAAGGGTTTTGCCGCTTTCCCAAGGGCAAGGTGCAGACCAATCAAGGCCCGATAATTTGACGATTTTTCTAACCAAAGAATAGCCGTTTGAATGTGGGCCCGATGAGGCAAGGCCCACCAAAATATCGCCCACGCGCATTGCATCATGTTTTGGGATTATTTCATCGCGTTCGCAAGCCGCAACGCAAAAACCCGCCAAATCATATTTGTCATTATCATACATGCCGGGCATTTCGGCGGTTTCACCACCAATTAGCGCGCAATCAGCAAGTTTGCAGCCTTCGGCAATGCCGGAAACCACCGAGGTTGCCGTTTCCACATCCAGTTTCGAACATGCAAAATAATCAAGAAAAAATAATGGTTGTGCGCCTTGTGCCAATACATCATTAACGCACATTGCCACCAAATCCTGACCGATTGTGTCATGTTGTTTGGTCTCAATCGCAATTTCAAGTTTGGTACCGACACCATCGGTTCCTGAAACCAAAATCGGGTCTTTGAAACCTGCGGCTTTTAAATCGAAAAGGCCGCCGAAACCGCCCAATGCGCCCATAACGCCTGCGCGATTAGTGGCTTTCGCCAAAGGGGAAATGCGCTTTACAAGTTCATTGCCTGCGTCAATATCTACGCCTGCATCCTTATAAGATAGACCATTCGGATTATTTCCACTGTGATTTGTCATGCGCTTCGCCTAATGGTTTTCTTGATTTTTTACAAGTAAAAGTGCCATAATCGCTGCATGCAATTCTCATTCAATCTTGATAATAATAATGAAAAGTCGATTGATGAAATCGCAAGTGGGTTTTGGGGCGATTTATCAAAATTTCTGGACGCGCCCGGGAATTGGCCGACCGCATCATGTGCGCTTATTGGCAGCGAACATTCGGGAATTGAAAAAATTGCTAATGGCTGGGTCAATAAAGGCGACTACCGCATAGTATCATGCATGTTCGATAATTTTTCGGAAAGCGAAATATTGGCAAATTTGGTGCGTGCAGAAAGAAATGAATGTTTTCTTCTGATATTGGCGCCGCGAAAAACTGCGCTATTAGATGTCAAATCAGCAGATTTGAAATCGCGGCTCGCTAATTTAACCAATTTCGAAGGCCTTCAACCGAGTAAAAAGATACTTGAAAAAATCTTTGCCGAATGGTGCAGGCATTATGGTGTTGAAATCAAAAAAACTGCAATTATTGCTTCGTTTGCAGATAATATTTTTGATTTCGTCACACTTTATAAATTGGTTTCACTTATAAAGGCAGGGTTCGCGCCTGGCTCGAAAATTTCACAAGAAGAAATGACGGGTATAATGGTGGAGTTGGAGCGCGAATTAAGACTTTTATGAGCGATAAATGATAGAGAATAAAACGCGCGTATTCACGAACCAAGACAAATATCTCGACCGCGAATTATCCTGGTTGAATTTTAACTTTAGGGTGCTTGAAGAAGCAAATAATAAATCGCACCCTTTATTGGAAAGATTAAGGTTTTTGTCGATTTGTGGCAATAATCTTGATGAATTTTATATGGTCCGCGTGTCGGGCCTTCGCGAATTAGTGAAAAATAAGACAAAGACCTTGTCCGCTAACGGCCTTTTGCCATCTGAACAATTGGCGGAAATCAATAAATACGCGTCCGAATTGATGGCGCGCCAACAAAAAATCTGGCGTGATTTACAAATTGAATTATCGCAAGCCGGTATTAAAGTCCTGTCTTTTGCACAGACTTTGGAGCACGACACCACAGATTTGCGTGCGCGTTTTATGCAAGAAGTCTATCCTATTTTGACGCCATTGGCAGTGGACCCAGCGCACCCATTCCCCTTTATTCCCAATTTGGGTTTTGCTGTTGCCTTTCAATTATCGCGGGTTTCAGATCAAAAGCAATTAATGGCACTTGTGCCAATTCCCCACATGGTTAAGCGTTTTATGGAATTAAAACGCGACAAAGCCGCAAAATATCTTGTGCCCTTGGAAACTATTATTGAATTATTCCCTGAAACCCTGTTTCCAGGGTTTGAGGTGATTGCGTCGGGTGCTTTTCGCATCATTCGTGATAGCGATATTGAATTAGAGGAAGAAGCCGAAGACTTAATTATGCAAGCTGAAGCAGCATTGCGTGAACGTCGTCGTGGCGAAGTGGTGCGCCTCAAAGTTGATGCCGATATGCCGCAATCCTTGCGTGATTTTATTCGTGACGAAATGGATGTTGCCGGTCGCGATTTGGTTGTGGTTGACGGTATTTTGGGTATTTCCGAACTGTCGCAATTAATCCCAGACGATATGGCGAATTTGAAATTCAAACCTTTCACGCCGCGTTTTCCGCAAAGAATTAAGGATTTTGGCGGCGATTATTTCGCCGCAATTCGTGCCAAAGATATTTTGGTCCACCATCCATTTGAAAGTTTTGACGTTGTTGTTGGTTTTTTGCGCGCTGCCGCTGATGATCCCAATGTTTTGGCGATTAAGCAAACCCTATATCGAACTTCACACAATTCGCCGATTGTCGCTTCACTAATTAGAGCCGCCGAAAACGGCAAACAAGTTACGGCCTTGGTCGAGATTAAGGCACGCTTTGACGAGGCTGCGAATCTAAAATGGGCGCGCGATTTGGAACGCGCTGGAGTTCATGTGGTTTTTGGCTTTGTGGCCTTAAAAACCCATGCCAAAGTATCTTTAGTAATTCGCCGAGAAGGTAAGGAATTGCGCACTTATACGCATTTCGGAACCGGAAATTACCACCCGATTACTGCACGAATATATACAGATTTGTCGCTTTTCACTGCCAATCCTGCTTTAGGGCGCGATGCGGGTAAATTATTCAATTATGTCACCGGTTATTCAGTGCCATTGGAAATGGAAAAACTAATAATGTCGCCGATTTCCATGAAATCGACTTTGCTTGGCCTGATTGATAAAGAGATTGAAATAGCGAAATCCGGTAATAAAGGCGCAATTTGGGCCAAATTAAATGCCTTGATTGACCGAGATGTAATTGATAGGCTTTATGTAGCGTCGTGCGCCGGTGTTAAAATCGATTTGATTGTTCGTGGGGTTTGCGGCCTAAGGCCGGGTGTTGCTGGGCTTTCCGAAAATATCACGGTGAAATCAATAATCGGTCGCTTTTTGGAACATTCACGCATTGTCTGTTTTGGTAATGGTGAGGGTCTTCCTAATAAGAATGCCAAAGTTTTTATTTCATCCGCTGATTGGATGAGCCGTAATTTAGAACGGCGTGTAGAAACCATGGTTCCCATTGAAAACCAAACTGTTTTGGCGCAAATCCTTGAAGAAATCATGGTCACAAATTTTCATGACAATGCACAATCCTGGTATATGAATTCAGACGGAACATATTCCAAACATCTGCCAAAAGACTTAAAAGACATATTTAGCGCACACGATTATTTCATTGCAAATCCTAGCTTGTCAGGCCGTGGTAGTGAGGTTAAAGACAGCCTTAAATCATAGGCTTCCGCACTTGCTCGCTCAACAACTTGCCAATAACAAACCCTATAAACACGCAGTTATTGACGTGGGTTCAAATTCCGTTCGCTTGGTGATTTATCAAGTTTCCGGCTGCTCTTTTGTCCAAATTCACAATGAGAAAGTTTTGGCAGGTCTTGGGCGCGGCATTGGCGAAAGTGGGAAACTATCGCCGATTGGTGTTGAACTTGCACTCAATGCCTTAAAGCGATTCAAATTATTGCTCGAATCTCTGGGTATCAAATCTTATGACGCGATTGCCACTGCCGCCGCGCGCGACGCGGGTGACGGTAAGGAATTTGTTGAAACAATAAACAAAGAAATAGGCCTTAAATTAAAAATTATTAGCGGTGAAGAAGAAGGACGTTTATCAGCAATCGGCGTAAAATTCGGCGCGCCAAATGCGCATGGAATCATGGGCGATTTGGGCGGTTCTAGCCTTGAATTTGCATCAATGGCTGACGTAAATAATCGCGAAAGCCTTCATTTAGGGCCTTTGGCAATGGGCAATGCTGCTGGTTCCCGCGCAATTGCCCAAGACAATGCCAAAATTCTCGAAAAAATTCGTGGTGAATTGAGCAATTCGTTGGTCTTGAAACAAAACAAAAACCTCGAAGAATTTCATGCTGTTGGTGGCGCGTGGCGAAATCTCGCACACATCAATATGGCATTGCGCAATTATCCTTTACAAGTTTTGCAGAATTACGAAATTGCCCGCAATGAAACCATAGAATTATGTAATTTTGTTATGGGGCAAAGCCGTCGCTCTATCGAAAAAATTCCGGGAATATCGCAAAGACGCGCCGAAACCTTACCCTATGCGGCAATTTTATTAAAAGAGATTTTTGAACAGACAAATTGTCGTAAATTGATTATTTCCTCCTTTGGACTGCGCGAGGGTTTGATAAAGGAAAAACTCGAGAAATGCATGGATTTAGATCCTTTAGTCGGTAGCGCAATTACATTGGTTCGCACCGACAAACACGATTTAGAATTTGCGTTCAGCCTCAATGAATGGATAAAACCAATTAGTGGCGATTTAATCGAAAATGATTTTAAGGAAAAAAATGAAGTTCTTTTGACAGCTGCAAGTGTCCTGTCAAATATCGGCCTTACTATGCACCCGGACCATCGTGCTTATCTTGCATATCAAATGGTGCTACGCGCGCCGTTTTCGGCGATTAATCATGAAGAGCGTGTTTTTTTGGCGCGCATTATCGGGCGTCGTTATGGCGCAAAAACCGAAGAGATTGAGCAATTTGAGTGCATGGGACTTTTGCAACCGCAATTAAAAGCATTGGCTGATTTATATGGCGCTGCCATGAGATTGGGTGCGAATATGTGCTCAAATTCTTATTCAATTCTCAAGCGAACAAAGGCGTCATTGCAAAATGACGAAATCGAAATTTTTCTTCCTGAAGATTTGAAGAACCTATATTCTGAATCTGTTCGTAAGCGCCATGACCAATTAAATGCAGCATATAAACACGCCTTAAGGATCGCCGACTGATGGTGTGACAAATTGCGACCTTATCGCAATTGTGTGAAGTGCTAAAAAGAATGAAAATAAGAAGGGAAAGAAAAGAGAATGGAAGAACATCTCGATAATGCATTAGCAGGGGAATTTTCAGGTCACGGCGATACAATCCACAAATTGAAAACAACAAATGCACACTTTCGCAATTTGATGGAAAAAAACCATGAATTATTCGTCGAAATCAAAAATATTCAGGCCGAAGTAACCCCAACTTCAGACGAAACTTTGCGCGATTTAGAGAAAAAGCGCTTGGGAATCCTTGATGAAATCGGTGAAATGATTTCAAAAGCTGAAAAATAAATCTCTGAAAATCAAGATTCGGTGGCGGTGATTTCATTCATCGCCACTTTTCTTTTGTGTATTGAAAGCCCGATTTCACCGCGTTTCAGTTTTAGGGCTTTTTCGCCGAAAACTTCGCGGCGCCAACCTTGCAATGCGGCACATTCGGCTTCATCTGAAATCGCAATAGCTTCTAAATCGGCGACGGTCGCGATCATTTTAGGGGCGATTTCCAATTCTTCGGAAACGGCACGCAAAAGCACTTTCAATAATTCAACAATTGCACCTATGCCATTGGCGGGCGGTTTCGGTCTTTGGATTTTTGGGGCAAATTCTTCCGGTGCGTCTAACGCCTCGTTCAAAGCCTCCAACAAGGCCTCACCACCTTTGGAACGCGCGAAACCTTTTGGAACTGCACGCAATTTTTCCATTGCCTCAATTGAGCGCGGCTTTTGTTCTGCAATTTCAAAAATCGCATCGTCTTTTAAAGTGCGCGAACGCGGGATATTTTTCTCTTGGGCGAACCATTCGCGCCATGTCGTTGCCGCAAAAAATGCTGCCAAATAATCCGCCGAGAATTTGCGTGGTTTAAGGCGTTTATAGGCATTGGTTGGTGTGGTATCAAAATCTTCAGGGCGGCAAATTCCCGCCATTTCCTCATTGACCCATTCGTCACGACCCAAATCAATGAGTTTTTGGCGTAAAATTGGGTATAAATCACGCAAATAAGTCACGTCATGGATTGCATAACGCAATTGAGAATCACTTAGGGGCCGCCTTGCCCAGTCGGTAAAGCGTGATGATTTATCAACATGGTGTTTTAATAGCGCATAGACCAATGTGTCATATGCAACTTGTTCACCCAAACCCAATGCCATTGCGGCGGTTTGCGTATCATATACCGGTGCAGGAAGGCGGTTTCCCATAAGGCGGAAAAATATTTCCAAATCTTGGCGCGGGGCATGGAAAATCTTCAAAATCTTTGTGTTTAATAAAATTTCGACTAAGGGTGATAAATCAATGCCTTCCACCAATGGGTCAATTGCAAATTCAATACCGTCACCCGCAACTTGAATCAGGCATAGATTAGGCCAATATGTCGTTTCGCGCATGAATTCTGTATCAAGCGCGACATATTCTTGACCGTGCAAAGCCTTACAAGCCTCTAAAAGGCGTGAATTTTCTGTAATTAATTCCATTTCGCCTGCTTATGGCGCAATTACCTTGTTATTAACAGGCTTTTATTGCCACACTTTTTGTTCTAATGCAGTCGAAATATTGACGATGACACAAGATTTATGTCTATCCGCACAAAAATGAGATTTCAAAGGTAAAAAATGTCAAAATATAGAACCCATACTTGTGGTGAATTACGCGAAACCCATGTCGGGCAAACAGTTAAAATTGCGGGCTGGATACATCGCCGCCGCGACCATGGTGGCGTCGCCTTTATTGATTTACGCGATCATTACGGAATTACCCAAGTTGTTTGCGGGCCTTCTAATCCTAATTTTGACCGTCTAACCCATTTGCGCGCAGAATCTGTGGTTTCGATCGAGGGTGAAGTAATTAAGCGCGAAGCAGGCACCGAAAACGCCGAACTTGCAACCGGGCAGATTGAGTTACGCGTTGTTGCAATCGACATCCTTTCCGAAGTCGAAACCGATTTGCCGGTTCCGGTTTTTGGTGAATTGGATTATCCCGAAGACGTGCGTTTGCGCTATCGCTTTTTGGATTTGCGCCGTGACACTTTGCACAAAAACATTATTTTGCGTTCAAATGTGATTTCATCTTTGCGCCGCCGAATGAATGAGGCAGGGTTCTTTGAATTTCAAACCCCGATACTGACTGCATCTTCGCCTGAAGGTGCGCGTGATTTTCTTGTCCCATCACGCATCCATCCGGGGAAATTCTACGCACTTCCTCAAGCGCCGCAGCAATTTAAGCAATTGATTATGGTCGCAGGTTTTGACCGTTATTTCCAAATCGCACCATGTTTTAGAGACGAAGACGCGCGCGCCGACCGCAGCCCAGGTGAATTTTATCAGCTTGATATTGAAATGTCATTTGTGACCCAAGATGATGTTTTTGCGGCAATTGAACCGGTTCTTTCGGGCGTGTTTAGCGAATTTTCGAATTGGGAAGCTGACCAAGCGCCATTCGTTCGCATTCCTTATAAGGAATCCATGCTCAAATATGGTTCTGACAAGCCTGATTTGCGCAATCCTTTGATTATTTCCGATGTTACCGAAGTGTTTAAGCGTGATGATGTCACTTTCAATGCTTTCAAAGGTGTGATCGCGAAAGGCGGCGTGGTTCGCGCTATCCCTGCACCAAATACTGCCGACAAACCGCGCTCATTCTTTGATAAATTGAATGATTGGGCGCGAAAAGATATGCAGGCCGCCGGTCTTGGCTATATCACTTTTGCGGGTGGTGAAGCTAAAGGCCCGATTGCTAAATTCTTTACCCCCGAATCGTTGGAATTATTGAAATCATTGGCGAATATCGGTGATAGTGACACAGTCTTCTTTGCCTGTGACACCGAAGATAAAGCGGCGAAACTTGCGGGTGCGGCGCGCAATCGTATTGGCGACGAACTCGATATTTGCGAAAAGAACGTCTATCGCTTCTGCTGGATCGTCGATTTCCCAATGTTTGAGTATAATGAAGATGATAAGAAAATAGACTTCTCGCACAATCCATTCTCTATGCCGCAAGGTGGTATGGATGCGCTTTTGAACCAAGATCCTTTGACCATCAATGCCTATCAATATGATATTGTTTGCAATGGCGTTGAACTTTCTTCGGGTGCAATTCGTAACCATCGCCCTGAAATCATGCTTAAAGCCTTTGAAATCGCGGGTTATGGCCCAGAGGTGGTTGAAGAAAAATTTGGCGGCATGTTGAATGCCTTTAAATATGGCGCGCCACCACACGGTGGCCTTGCACCGGGGGTGGATCGCATGGTCATGCTTTTGGCAAATACACCGAATATTCGCGAAGTAACCATGTTCCCAATGAACCAACAGGCCCAAGACTTAATGATGCAAGCACCATCAAATGTCACCAATAAACAATTGCGCGAATTGTCGATTAGGGTGGTTGAGCAGAATTAATTACGAATTACGAATTACGAATAGGGCGGTCTGTGACCGCCCTTTTATATGGCTTCAAAGACAGCTTCGAACATTTCCGTTGTTAGGCGATTGGTTTGGGTGTTGTAGCGGGAGCAGTGGTAGGAATCGATGATTCTATAACCCGCTATTTCATGCTGCACGCCGTGGGCGAATTTGTATTGGGAAAGTTTCCCGCCTAAAGTTCGAATTGTTGCTTCATGCGAAACTCTTCCAAGGCAAATTAGGGTCTTTAATGCGGGAAGGGCGGCAATCCGCGCTTTCAAAAACCCATTGCAAATATTGATTTCTGCAGGCGTCGGTTTGTTTTCAGGCGGTGCGCAACGCACGGCATTTGTTATCATAATATCTTTCAAAACAATGCCATCTTTTGGGTCTGCGCGATAAGTGCCCGTTAAATACCCAAATTTTGAAAGCGTTGCATACAATAAATCACCCGCATAATCGCCCGTGAATGGCCTACCGGTTCTGTTTGCCCCTGTGCGCCCAGGCGCTAGGCCAACCACCAAAACGCTGGCGTTTTCATCACCGAATGACGGGGCAGGGCCATTGAACCAATCAGGGTTTTCGCGCGCATTCTTATTTCTGTATTCGACCAAACGTGGACAATAATCGCAATTCTTCGGCGCTTCTGACGGGTGCATGATTCTTTTCTTTCTTTTGGCTCAAAACCCGCCTAACAAACCGCACAATGAATAGCAAATTGAATAACAGATTGCACGATTTGGCCTTTATTGCGCTGGGTTCAAATCTAAGTTTCGGTGATATGGCGCCGTGGGAAATTCTGTCGAATGCGATAAAACGGATTGCTCAAAATTATCAAATTATTGCAGTTTCATCGAAATATATCTCGCCACCATGGCCCGCTGGTTCAATCGCGCCTGACTATTTGAATATGGTGATTGCCATCAATGGTGCGCGTTCGCCATTTGCAATGATGCGCAATCTATTAAAAATAGAAAAGGATTTCGGCAGAATTAGGGATTTGGAAAACCGAAATGCACCTCGAACCTTGGATTTGGATATAGTTGATTTTCGCGGCATCGTAATGGATGAAACCCAAAACGACATTTCACTTTGCCTGCCGCATCCAAGATTAGAATTGCGCGACTTCGTTTTATTGCCTTTGGCCGAAATCGCCCCAGATTGGAAACACCCGCAAACAGGGAAGGAAATAGCGCAAATTTCAAAGGAATTTATCACGCAAAATCAGCAATTCACCGCAAAAATGCTTTAAACCGCTTGAGAATTATTAATCATTCAATTATATGCCTGAAATTCAACTATACCTTTTAGGATAAAATATGGCTCGCGTAACTGTCGAGGATTGCGTTGAACGCGTCCCCAATCGCTTTTCTTTAGTTTTATATGCCGCACATCGTGCACGCCAGATTTCAGGTGGCGCGCCGCTTGCGGTTGATCGTGACCGTGATAAGGACCCAATCGTCGCTTTGCGCGAAATCGCTGACACGGCAATCGAATCACTTGATCTGCGTGATGGCTTGATTGCATCTTTGCGTGAGTTCCGCCCTCAAGCGGTTCGTGAAGAAGAAGAAGCAGACCTATTGGCTCTAGAAGCGCCGGTTATCGTCTCTGAAGACGATGTAATGCGCGCTTTGCAACAAGAGCAAGAAGCTGCTCGCGAAGATAATTACTAAATTTCACTAGTGAATTTAAATAAAACACCGCATCAAACGATGCGGTGTTTTATTTTGTGCGGAATTTATGCAACAATTTAACTGCTTTTTGAATTTTTGTGCGTTTGTATGTTCGCAATTCACGAAACCTGCCTATATGTAATATAGAATTATTGGGAGCTTCCTTGAGCGACAAAGGCGAACAAATTCAGTTGGAGCAAGCCGCGCCGCCCGCGCCAAAAGAACGTGCGCGGATTTTGCGGCAATATGAATTATTGGATTTAGTGCGCGCCTATAATCCCGAACTGAATGAGGAATTGATAAATCGCGCTTATGTCTATGCTACCAAAATGCATGGTTCGCAATTAAGGGCGTCGGGTGACCCGTATTTTGCGCATCCTATCGAAGTCGCAGGTATTCTAACCCAGTTGCGTCTTGATGAGGCATCGATTGTGACCGGGCTTTTGCACGACACTATCGAAGATACTGCGGCAACTTTTGAAGAAATTAGCGCAATGTTTGGTGAAGATGTTGCCAATATGGTCAAAGGCGTCACCAAACTTACGCAATTAGAAGTAACCACCGAACGCACGACTCAGGCAGAAAATTTGCAAAAATTCGTGCTTGCACTGTCTAAAGATATTCGCGTTTTATTGGTGAAACTTGCTGATAGATTACACAATATGCGCACTTTGCACTTTATCAAACGCATTGATAAACGTGAAAGAATTGCACGCGAAACTTTGGAAATCTATGCACCATTGGCGCGGCGAATTGGCGTCAATAAATTTGCATCAGAATTGGAAGATTTGGCCTTTTCGCATCTTTATCCGGACGCCTGCAAGACAATCAATTCCCAATTAGAAGCCAATCGCGCCGAATTTGCCAAAGCCAATGAGAGAATTGAGCACAGAATCGAAGAAGTTCTAAAAGCCGCCAATATCAAAGCTAAAGTTACGGGCCGCGAGAAAAAACCATATTCTATTTGGCGCAAACTGGACCGAAAAGCAGTTTCATTTGGTGAGATTTCCGACATTTACGGTTTCAGAATTTTGGTTTCAACAAAAGAAGATTGTTACCTTACAATCGCTGCAATCCATTCAAGTTGGAAATATGTTCCCGGGCGTTTTAAGGATTATATTTCTGTTCCCAAGCCAAATGGCTATCAGTCTTTGCACACTTCGGTGGTCGGACCTTCGGGAATGCGGGTTGAAATTCAAATCCGCACTTTTGACATGGAACGCATTGCCGAATTCGGTGTTGCCGCGCATTGGCGCTATAAAAACCACTCATATGGCTATTTTCCTGATGCGTCTTTAAAAACCGACCCAATGGCTTCAATGCGCCAAATTTTTTCGCTTTTGGAAGACGGAAGCGATGCAGAGGATTTCTTTGAAAACGCGAAACTTGAAATGTTTCAAGACCAAGTTTTTGTTTTCACGCCCAAAGGCGATTTGCATGCTTTACCGCGTGGGGCGACTTCGGTTGATTTTGCTTATGCGGTTCACACCCAAATTGGCGACACAATTGTTGGCGCAAGAATAAATGGCATTGGTGCGCCACTGCGCACACCGCTAAAAAATGGCGATATTGTTGAGATTTTACGTTCAAATGTCCGTAAACCGCCACCAAATTGGGAGAATTTGGTTATAACCGGTAAGGCACGATCCGGAATAAGACGGCTTTTGCGCGAAACCGAACGGCAGGAATTTGTAACGCTCGGCAAACGCCTTGCGTATCATGCATTTCGGCGCTTGGGACTTAATCCTGATGAATTAGATTTCAAAGATGCGGTGGCACGCTTAAAATTCAAATCCATTGAAGAACTTTATTACACAATAGGGCGCGGAAATCTGACCGGAACGCAATTTGCCGACGCCGTAGTGCCGGGGCTGAATAAGAAAGTCACTTTGGGTGAAGCGCGGGTTGCAATTGATGACGAGCACGCTGTGGCATTCTTAAATGGCGACGGTCTTACAGATGGTGTTGCAGTGCATTTCATGCCGTGCTGCTCGCCATTGCCTGGCGAAAGGATTGTCGGGATTATCACTCAAGGCAATGGCATTGAAGTTCACACAATTGATTGCGAAACCCTTGAAGAACATGAAAATGACGATGATTGGATAGATATTGGTTGGAATGAAGAGGCCAAAAAACACGGCCTTGCAATTGGTCGCCTGTTATTATCATGCGAAAATGCAAAAGGGGTTTTTGGCGAAGTCGGTCGCATTATTTCGGCAAGCGATGGCAATATTGTTAATATCAAGACAGTGAACCGCAGCCCAGAATTCATTGATATTGCGGTCGATATTGAAGTTGCTGATTCAAAACACCTAAATATTATTGTTGCTTCTTTGCGTTCGCTTCCGGTCGTGGTAGATGTCCAAAGACTAAGAGGATAGCATGAAAACCCAAAAAGTTCTAAAGATTTTTAAAGACGCCGATGCCCTTCTTGAAGGGCATTTTATTCTTTCGTCCGGCAGACATTCGCGCCAATTTTTGCAAAAAGCCTTTGTGTTTATGAATCCAAAAGCTACCGAAAAACTATGCAAAGCATTGGCAAAGAAAATTCAAAAAGAATGGGGCGATATTGAATATATTGTATCGCCTGCCGTGGGCGCAATTATCCCTGGTTATGAAACAGCGCGGCATTTGGGTGCAAAGGCGGTGTTTGTTGAACGCGAAGACGGTGTTTTCAAATTGCGTCGTGGTTTTGAAATTCCACAAAACGCGAAAACTATTGTCATCGAAGATATTATTTCGACCGGTCTTTCGGTTCGCGAGACTATTGATGCAATAAAAGATTTGCCGATTAATTTAGTTGGGGCGGCGGTATTAATCGACAGGTCCGCTGGCAAAAGTGAAATTGGCGTGCCTTTGATTTCATTGGCAAGTTTTGAGATTGAAAGTTTCGCACCTGATGAATTGCCAGACGATTTGAAAGATACTCCTGCGGTAAAACCTGGCTCGAGAGCTTTGTCGAAAAAATCGTGATGCAAAGACTAAGACTTGGTATAAATATCGACCATGTGGCGACTTTGCGCAATGCGCGGGGCGGCGACCATCCTGAAACCCTGCGTGCCGCAAATCTGGCCCAAGCGGCGGGTGCCGATTCTATAACGATACATTTGCGTGAAGATCGCCGCCACATTCGTGACGAAGATTTGGATATTCTCTCAAATTCAATTGCTTTGCCATTAAATCTTGAAATGGCGGCTAATATTGAAATGCGCGATATTGCCCTTAAATATCGCCCACACGCGGTTTGCCTTGTCCCCGAAAAGAGACAAGAAACAACGACCGAAGGTGGCCTCGATGCCAAGGCGGGCGAAAATTATCTCACGCCCTTTGTTCAAGTCTTGCAAGAAAACGGTTCGCGCGTTTCGCTATTCGTTGAGCCGAATCCCGAACAGGCATTAGCAGCGCATAGGATTGGCGCGCGGGCCATTGAAATTCATACCGGAAAATATTGTGATGCCATAAATGCAGGTGATACCCAATTCGCTGATGAAGTTTTAGAGAAAATCAAGGCCACGGCGAAACTTGGTTCCGAGTTAGGTTTAGAAGTTCATGCCGGACATGGCATTGCATTTAATTCCGTAACCCCCATTGCGCAAATTCCCGAAATCATAGAGCTAAATATAGGCCACTATCTGATTGGCGAGGCGATTTTTATAGGGCTTGAGGCTGCAATTCTAAAAATGCGAAAACTGATGGATGAGGCACGGGGTTTTGCTGCATGATTATTGGAATTGGCTCAGATATTTGTGTGATTTCACGAATTGAAAAAACACTCGAGAAATATGCAAATCGTTTTGAACAAAGGTGTTTCACAGCAAAAGAACAAGAACGCGCTAATCGGACACCAAAGCTAAAAGCCCATTCCTATGCCAAACGCTTTGCAGCAAAAGAAGCATTTGCCAAGGCGATTGGAACCGGTATGCGCTTTGGCGTTGCATGGCGTGATATTGGTGTAGTAAATGCCCCTTCCGGTCGGCCATCAATCGAATTAACAGGAAAAACCAAAGAATTATTTGAGAGCCGTGTCCCCAAAGGCAAAAAAGCCAACATTTTTTTAACTATGTCTGACGATTATCCCTATGCTATAGCGTATGTAATTGTTGAACTAATAGATTGCGAATAATAATGAGTGACGAAACTTCCCAGAAGATTATCCCAAATCCTGCAAAAACTGTAAAAGAAGAAGAATCCTTAGGCGATACTTTAAAAGTCCTATTTTGGGCTTTGTTCATCGCATTAGGTCTTAGAATTTTTATTTTTCAGCCCTTTAGCATTCCGTCGGAATCAATGCGCCCCGGCCTTATTGTCGGTGATTATCTTGTGGTTTCTAAATGGGATTATGGCATTTCAAAAGCTTCAATACCGTTTGAACCGCCTTTATTTAAAGGTCGCATTATGGGCAAACAAATCACGCGCGGTGATGTTGTGGTATTCAAACATCCAGTGAACACGCATGTTGATTATATCAAACGCGTAATCGGCCTTCCGGGTGATAGAATTCAAGTTGTTGGTGGACAATTGATTATTAATGGCAATCCTGTTCCGCGTATGCCTTTAGAACCACAGATTATTGAAGATTCGTCAGGGCAAACTATCTCTACAAATCGTTGGGAAGAAACCCTTCCGAATGGCAAAAAATATACTGTCTATGATTTTTATGAATCGGGACCTTTCGATAATACTGAAGTTTATGAAGTGCCGGCAGGTCATTATTTCATGATGGGCGATAATCGCGATAATTCGACCGATTCCCGTGCCAAACCTTTGCCATCTTCAGAGCAAGGTGTTGGTTTTGTCCCAGAAGAGAATATAGTTGGCAAAGGGCGCACTGTTATACTCAGTTGGAATGATGGTGTGTCACTATTCAAACCTTGGACTTGGTTTACCAAACTGCGCTTAGATAGATTTTTGGTGCCGATTAAATAATGCGAAATTCACATGCCGCCGCTGAATTATCTGATTTGCAATCGGCCATTTCGCATGAATTTAGTAATTTAGAACTATTACAACTCGCGCTTGTACATAAAAGCGCGGGTGAGGGCAAAAGCGGTTTTGAAAGCAATGAACGCCTTGAATGGCTTGGCGACAGAGTGCTTGGCCTTTTGGTTGCGCAAAAAATCTATGACAATTACCCAAGTGTAGAGGAAGGCGAACTTACGCGCATTTATAATAATATTGTAAATGGCGGAAATTGTGCCCATGCCGCGCGCGCCATTGGTCTATATGAATATTTGAAAGTCTCAAAAAGCATTTCGAATCTCAAAACTAATGATAATGTTTTGGGCGATGCCTATGAGGCTTTGATAGGCGCGGCATATTTAGATGGCGGCAAAAAAGCGTGCGACTTTTTGATTGATTTAGCAATAAATTCAAGCGACAAACACCAAAAGGGTCGTCATAATTACAAAAGCCTTTTGCAAGAATGGGCGCAAAAACGCGGTTTTGAAATGCCAAAATATACATTAATCTCGCGCGAAGGCCCTGATCATGCGCCGGCGTTTGTTATGTCTGTCAAAGTGAATGAAAGCATAGCGCAGGCAAGTGGTGCGTCCAAACAAATCGCCCAACAAAAAGCCGCCGAAATTCTATATTTAGAGGTTACAAATCCATGAGCGATGAAAAACAATGCGGCTTTGTTGCCATAATCGGCGCGCCAAATGCCGGAAAATCAAGTCTTTTGAACGCGCTTGCAGGGCAAAAAATTTCGATAATCTCGCACAAGGTTCAAACCACACGTTTTCCGGTTAAAGGGATTATTATCAAGGATAATTGTCAAATTATCTTTGTGGATACACCCGGCATATTTGCGCCAAAAAAACGCCTCGATCGTGCCATGGTTTCTTCAGCATGGGCGGGTGCAAAGGATGCCGATTGTTTGGCGCACATAATTGATGCGCCGTCAATTTATCGCGCATTATTAGGCAAACCACAAAAAGGCGATAAGCACAATTTCGAAGATTTCGAACGCATAAATGAAGGCCTAAAATCCAGTAAAATCCCCGCAATTTTAGTATTCAATAAAATTGATGAAATTGAAAAACCAAAATTATTGGAACTGGCGGAGAAGCTTTATGATAAAGAAATATATAAAGCGCTTTGCATGATTTCTGCGACCAAATCGATTGGTTTGGATGGTTTTCTAAGCGAAATCACCCAATTTCTGCCTAAATCGGAATTCCTATATCCCGAAGACCAAATCGCAGATTTGCCATTGCGCATGATGGCATCTGAAATTACGCGGGAAAAAGTATTCCTAAGATTGCATGACGAATTGCCATATTTTACGCATGTCGAAACCGATGCTTGGGAAAATCGCAAAGATGGTTCGGTGCGCATCGATCAAACCCTTTATATTGGTAAAGAAGGTCATAAGCCAATTGTAATCGGTAAAAATGGCGAGACTTTAAAATGGATTTCAAGCCAAGCGAGGCACGAAATCGCAAAAGAAATTGAATGTCCTGTTCATTTATTCGTCCATGTCAAAGTGCGCGAAAATTGGCTGGAATCAAGACAGGCCTATAATGCCATGGGCTTGGATTTTGATTCTTAACCTATTCGCGCATCTCAAAATCCAAATAATGGCGCATGGTTTTGCCAAATGGTGGCCTGAACGCTTTCAAAAGGAAATTATCGCGCGGTAATTGGCGATAGACAGATTTTTGATGCGAAAATTCCAAAAACCCGCGATGCCCGTGATACGCACCAATCCCCGACGAACCAACACCGCCAAACGGCAAGTTTTCCATAGCAATATGGAAAATCACGTCATTAATTGTAACGCCGCCGGAAATGCACTTGTCCAAGACATAATTTTCTTCATTCCGGCCTTTGCCAAAATAATAAAGTGCCAATGGACGAGGGTGGGTATTGATATAATTTACTGCCTCATTGATTTCGCCAATGGTTTTTATTGGCAAAATCGGACCAAAAATCTCATCTTGCATCAATTTTAGGTGTTCGGGCGGGTTAATAATTATAGTCGGTAAAATCTTTCGCGTATTCGTTGCTTTCGCGACTTCATTCGCCGGGTTAAACTCAATAATTTCACAACCTTCTTTGCGCGCTTCGTCTAAATAAGACTGAAGGCGTGAAAAATGACGTTCATTAATGATTGCAGTATATTCCGGATTAGAAAAAATGTTTGGAAATTGCTGGGCACAGGCTTTTTTTGCAAATTCGATAAAAGGTCGCAATTGATCTTCATGCAATAGAACATAATCAGGTGCCAAACAAACCTGTCCCGCATTCATTAGCTTGCCACTAATTACCCGCGTTGCCACGAGTTCGAGGTCAGCGGTTTTTGAAACAATAACAGGGCTTTTGCCACCAAGTTCCAAAGTTACCGGCACAAGGTTTTGAGCCGCCGCCGCCATAACTTTGCGCCCGACCGATGTGGCACCTGTGAAGACAATATGGTCAAATGGCAATTTGGTGAATTCAGCGGCGGTTTCCACGCCGCCATTTATGACATTTATGAATTCTGGTGGAATTTTTCGTTTAATTAGTTCGGCAATAAGATTTGAAGTATTGGGGGAAAGTTCAGAAGGTTTTAAAAGCGCGCGATTACCCGCCGCAATTATCCCCGCCAATGGGCCAAAAGTTAGGTTTATTGGAAAATTCCACGGACTCATGACGCCGATCACGCCTTTGGCCTGAAAATCAATCCGTGCTTTTGCGCCAATCAATCCCAATAAAGCAGGCGTTGGCCAGACCTTTTTCGGCCTTACCCATTTATGAATATTATGCAGTGCATGCTTTAGGCTTTGAAGGGCAGGGTTAATATCCGTAAATTCACTTAAAACTCCATCACGAGATGAAAAATCTTCTTTCAACGCTGCGCAAATTGCCGTTTTTTCATTAATTAAAATGCCGATAAGGGATTTAAGTATCTGTTTTCTTTGAGATATACTAAGAGCGCCATGTTCTAAATAATCGTCTTTTTGTGCGGCAAATGCGGTCTGTAATTCCATGCGATTTTCTCTAAAAAATTTTGGTTTGTTTACCGATTAGCTACTCTTATGGGTTAGATTGGCAAAAACGGGTTTGAAAAGTGAAAAATAATAACACCTCAATAGATATTTGGCAAAGTGCAAAGAATGCATTCGCTTCAATGGAAAAATTTGGCATTTTGCCGAATGTCAAAAATTACGCGGTTTGGTTCGCCTATCACAGTGATTCAATTTCTGCATTAAAGGCGGACATTGATTCATTATTGGAACAAGGCAAAAAAATTGATGATTATTTTTGCGCAAGTCTTTATGAACACCATATCGAGCGCCATCAATTATCAGACAAAATCATAGATGCCGGCGGCACTTTGGAACACCAAATGCGTGACATAATGGACGGAATTGAAGAAACCCGTCGCGAAACACGCGCCTTCGCAGACAAATTAAGCGGTGCAAGAATTCAATTGCAATCCGATAAAAAGGAAGAAATCATCAGCGTATTGGTCGAGGATTTATCAAGTGCAACCGATAAAATGATCGAACATTCCAGCGTATTGGAAGACAAAATCGCCCAATCGCACGCCGAAATTTCTAACCTCAAAAAAGAATTGGAAGAAGCGCGTTCAGAGGCGTCCAAAGACGCATTAACCGGTGTTGCCAATCGCAAGACTTTCAATAATTTCTTGGAAGACGCTTTAAAAACCCAAAAGCGAACCCGTAAACCGATTTCGCTAATCATGTGCGATATTGATTTCTTTAAGCGCATAAATGACAAATGGGGACACCAAACCGGCGACCAAGTTATTTGTTATGTATCAGGGGTTTTGCAGACTTATGTCCCTAATGGTGGCCTTGTGGCGCGTATGGGCGGCGAAGAGTTTGCCATTATTGCGCCTGACTTAGATGCAAAAGGTGCGCGCGATATTGCCGAAAAAATCCGTCAAACGGTTGAGCGCAAAAAGCTAATTCGCCGAACTTCCAAGGAAGATTTAGGTCAAATCACTATTTCAATGGGTGTCGGGCAAATAAATTCCAATGAAGATCCAAGAGATTTCATTGAGCGCATTGATGAAGCGCTTTATGCCTCCAAAAACAATGGTCGCAATCAAACTACGCTTGCGAATCAAACTTTGAAAAAAGCGGCCTAATCACAAAAGCCCCGCCCGACCGAGTGCATAGATTAATTGCGCGCGCGCCTCGGGCATTGGCTTTTGGGCTTGACCCAATAGATCGCGCTCAAGGAAAAACCCTGTAAGTGCGAGGCCATCAGCGATATCGCCTGTTTCTATCACTGCATCCGTGTCACATAAAAACGGCGGTAATTTCAATAATTTATCTTTATATGGCAATCCTGCATCATAGTTTGCTGCGCGCGCAGTTCTTGGCGAAACCCATGCAAGATTGGATTTTGTGCCGCTTAATGCGCATTCGCTTAAATCCATGCCAAAACCGCAATGTTTCAAAAGACCACTTTCCCACGATACATAAACTGCGGGCCATGATTCCTCGTTAATGATTGAATTTATCAGAATTTCCGTAGCTTCAAAAAGTGCGGGATATGCCATTTTTTCGGGGATTGCTTCATGAATTAACGCGCAGGCAGAAGAAATCGCGCAAAGCCCGGCATGATTTCCCAAAATTTCCGCAATATTGCCCGATGGTTCAATTCGGTCGAAATAGCCCAAAGCGTCTTCATTTTTGGCTTTGTATTCCAACGTGACTTTAAGCCCTTTTTCCAACAAAGGCCTTTTGCGTTTTGATGCGCCACCATAGACATAGGCGTGAATTCGCCCGTGGTTTTTTGAAAAAACCTCTAAAATCGCGTCATTTTCGGCTATTCTTCGCGCGACAATATTTATAGCTTCATCTGTGAATGGCTTCATTTCGAGGGGGATTTCTATTTTTCTTTTGCTGCTTCGGCTTCATAAAGTCTGCGAATTTCATTTATATCGTCTTTGCATTCAGGAAGTTTGATGTTCATGCTTTCAAGCGCTTCCACCAGAATGCCAGAAATCACCAAATCGCGATACCATTTCTTGTCTGATGGAATAACATACCATGGCGCGTGGTCTTTACTGGTTTTTTCGACCATATCGGCAAAGGCACTTTGATAATCATCCCAAAGTTCGCGTTCTTTATAATCCCCAATTGCAAGTTTCCAATGCTTGCTAGGGTCGTCAAGTCGGCCTTTAAAACGCTCCAATTGTTCCGATTTAGAAATATGTAAAAGGAATTTCACGATTTTTGTATTATTTGCCGCAAGCAATTTTTCAAAATCATTTATTTCATCATAATGGCGCGACCATACTTCCTTGGTTTCGAAATTGTGAACCCGCACCACCAAAACCTGTTCATAATGGGAGCGATTGAAAACCACAATTTCGCCTTTCGCTGGGGTTTGGGCATGTACCCGCCATAAAAAATCATGGTCAGCCTCTATCGGGGTCGGAACTTTGAATGACGCAACGCGACAGCCATTTGAATTTAAAGGCCCAAAGACATTCTCGATTGCGCCGTCCTTGCCACCGCCGTCGATTGCTTGCAAAACCACTAATAATGATTGCTTGTGTTCTGCATATAATGCCTCTTGCAAAGCCTTTAATTTTTCGAGATTTTCGGTGGTTTGCGCACGGGCTTCCTCTTTTGAAAGGTCTGTCGCTGGTTTTGTGTCGAATTTCGAAAATTCTTTAACACCGCCGATATAATTAGAAAATTCTTTTGCCACGCCGCCCCCCGAAAATTTCGCGTAACTTAACGCAATATGAGCCATATTTACAACAATTTTGGTGACAAAACTGTTGAATGGTCGCTTATACTTGACTTTGTGCCACTCCTATTGCACTGCGGCAAAATACTTCCCCCAAAAGGTGTCTATGACAGAGATTGATAATGATTCCAATTCCGCAATAACCGAAACGCCAGACGGCGTGACGTTCGCTGATTTGGGTCTATCACAAAGTCTTTTGGATGCTGTAAGTGATGCGGGCTATACTAAGCCAACGCCAATTCAATGGAAGGCAATCCCCGAAGTTTTGAAGACTCACGACATTTTGGGCATTGCACAAACCGGAACTGGAAAGACAGCGGGCTTTGTTTTACCTCTGATCGAAATCTTATCGTCTGGACGTGCCAAAGCGCGCATGCCGCGCACCATCATTCTTGAGCCAACGCGTGAACTGGCGGCGCAAGTTGCGGAAAATTTCGAAAAATACGGCAAGAACCATAAATTAAATATGGCGCTTTTAATCGGCGGCGTAAGTTTTGGTGATCAAGATGCTTTATTGATGAAGGGTGTCGATGTCCTTATTGCAACCCCCGGCAGATTGCTTGACCAATTTGAACGCGGCAAAATCCTATTGTCCGGCGTGCAATTATTGGTGATTGATGAGGCCGACAGAATGCTTGATATGGGTTTCATTCCCGATATTGAACGCATTGTAAAATTGACGCCATTCACGCGCCAAACCCTTTTCTTTTCCGCAACAATGCCATCAGAAATTGAGGGGCTTGCTAAGCAATTCCTTCATAATCCAACCCGCATTGAAGTGGCGCGCCCCAATCAAACTGCAAGCACGATTGAGCAATTTCTGATAAATGGCAAATATGATGATGCGAAGCAAAAACGTAACATCTTGCGCAATCTGATTGTTTCTGAGGGCGACGCCATTCAAAACGCCATTATTTTTTGTAATCGCAAACGCGATGTAGATATCGTAGCTAAATCATTGGACAAGCATGGTTTTGCGGCTGCACCTATTCATGGTGATTTACAGCAATCGCAACGCATGGCGACGCTTGATAATTTCAAGAATGGCGATTTGAAATTTTTGGTGGCCTCTGATGTTGCTGCACGCGGCCTTGATATTTCTGATGTCAGCCACGTTTTCAATTATGATGTGCCGTCTCATTCTGAAGATTATGTCCATAGAATAGGACGCACAGGGCGCGCAGGTCGTTCAGGCAAAGCCTTTATGATTGCGACACCGTTTGACGAAAAGCACCTCAAAAATGTTATTGATTTAATCAAAAAACCAATTCCTATTCTTGAAAAAGATGTTGGTCAAAATGACGAACCGATGCATCAATATTCGCATAAATCGGAAAAACGGAAGTTCGGCGATAAGCAAAAGCCGGAGCGCAAACCAAGGCATCAAGAGACGCCGAAAAAATCAGAAAATGCTGCACCCATAAAACAAGCTCCGGATAAGAGCGTTCGTGAAAACAAGGCAATAGTGGAAAACAAAATAATCGGTTTTGGCGATGACGTTCCCGCTTTTATGCGACATATGCCCTTTGCAACATCCCCTGCGGTGCAAGAAGCTGCACCAGTAAAAAAATCAAGAAAACGCGAAAAAGCTATTTAATAGGACACGGCGAAGTTTTAGATTTGGTGTCGGGCCCCCAAGAGCGAAAACCTTGGGTATCAATATGAATTAGGCCAATCCCATAAAAACCCATGCCTACTTTATCAGCTTTTCCGGTTCTATGAAAAACATCGCATAATTTCCGTTCTATTTGCGCGGGGTCTGACAATTGCAAAGGCACAAAGTCAATCGCTGAATTTTTGGGGTGAACCATTGAGTGCGAACCACAGGCCTTATTTGCATCAAGATTGCGATATCCATGGTATAGGCGCACCGGCCCGATATTCGGTTCAACATTATCTCTAAAATATTTCAAAGTCGGCACGATATTTGACCAATATTCACGAGGTGGAATATTAAATGCCAAATCGGGCCGCATGAAAACACCGGGGCAACCTTGCAATAATTGGCGCATTTCAATGACATTTCCGACGCTTTGTGTGTCTAAAAATTCTTGATATTGTTGAACTTGTTTGGAAATTAATGGGTCGGAATTAAGCCATTTGTTATAGGCTTCAAGTGACTGTGAATTTGGTGTTTTTCGACGAAATTTAATGGCGAAACTGGGATCAAAAGGGTAAATTTGATTGGCATGTGCGCCAAAACCTATGGCGATTTCTTGGCCCTTACGAAAGTTTGATTTTTGAAACAGATTGTATCCAATAAGACTTGGAATGAACACAATTCCAACTAATATGATGAACAAGATAAAGTTTCGAACAATTCTCGGCATTTTCGCCCCGCTTTAGAGCCTATCGCCTCATATTAATTCGTCAATACTTCGAAACCATTTTCTGATTCGAATATTCCATTACGAATTTTTTCGACTAATTTCCATTCAACATAATTACATGCGCCCGTTTGGCTACAAATTTGTCTGAATTTTTGATAAGCGCTGGGTAAATTGTTTGCAGCTTTTATTTTGGTAAACAAATATGCGGCTTTTTCTTTCGCGATTTTTTCTTCCAAATTGAATTTGAGGGATGATGAAACATTTTTTGAGGCCAAAAAGAAATATATCAGAGACAATTCGTCATTCTTGCCAAAAAAATTATGGTCTTGCAAAAATAGCGCATAGTTGTAAAGCGAAACCGGGTTACCGCGATCAACCCCAATTTTTAAGTATTTCTCCGTTTCGAATTTTGGCACGCGTCCGCAAATCGCGTCTTTGTAAAAATAGCCAAGAGCGGCGATTGCATCGGGGTTGCCGTTATCTGCTGATTTTTTATATAAATAGATGGTTTGCGGACAATTCGCTGGCGACTTATTAAATAATATCGAGCCTAAATTGAATTGCCCGAAAGTTGAACCTTCATCTGCTGATTTTTTAAACCAAACTTCTGCCTCTGCCGTTTTGCCAAGAAAATTCAAAGTGCGGGCATAGAAAGCCATTGCATCCGGGTGTCCGGCGTCTGCCGCTGCTTTATAAGCCGAAGCAACTGCATTCCAATCTTGCTGTTCTTTGGGCAAATATTTGGTTTTATTTTCAAGCGCCTCAGCTTTCCATAATAATTCTTGGGAAGGGTCGGCGGTTTGGATTGTTAATTCTTGTGCCTGCGCATTCGCACAATAAAGACCGAAAATAAGAACCAAAATCAAGCGAATAGTCATTTTCTTATTCCTATTAAACGTGCCAATTCCAATTTTGCATTCATTGTTTCAAATTGATAATTGCCGCGATCTAGCCAATAATTCCAATTGAATTCATCACCTTCTATCAAGTGCAAAATTGCATGAAGTCGGTCAAAATCTGTTTCGCCTTCGTGTTTTTGGCATAATTTATGTGCCGTGTCCCAATTGTCACCCAAGGCAAAACCGCCGCTTTCAATCAATTGAATGGCGGTTTCTAAATCACTATTCAATCGCGGCACCGATTTGCACCGCCAATTGCGCAAGTTCGTTGGCGTCAGCGGATTCAAAAGTTCCGTGACCCTTCAATGGCGCGCCCTCGGTTCGTGGTACTATGTGAAAATGAATATGGAAAACCGATTGACCGCCTGCCGCACCGGAAAATTGGAATAGAGAAAGACCGTCGGGTTCTAATGCCTTTGTGACTCCTTTTGCGATTTTTTGAACACGTTCAATTAGGTTTTTTAAGTCGTCAGTGGAAATATCCAATAGATTGCGTGCTTCAATTTTCGGCACTACCAAAACGTGCCCACGCGCTTGAGGGAATGCATCCATGAAGGAAAGCACATAATCGTCTTCATAGACTTTGTGGCATTTGAATTCGCCGCGCACCATTTTTGCAAAAATATTCTCGCGATCATATTCGCCAAATAATCCCATATCCATTATGCAATCTCCACAATGGCATCAACTTCAACGGCAAAGCCCAAAGGTAAATTTGCGACGCCAACCGCCGAACGCGCATGCTTGCCTTTATCGCCAAATACTTCGACCATTAAGTCAGAACAGCCGTTAATAACAGTGGGAATCGCGTCAAAATCGGGCAATACATTGACAAAACCACCAAGTTTGACGATGCGCACAACGCGGTTCAAATCGCCGCCGCAGGCCGCTTTGATTTGCGCCAATAAATTAAGGCCACAAAGGCGCGCCGCTTTTTGCCCTTCCTCGAGAGTCATTTCGCCCAATTTGCCTTTTATTCCGCCATCAGGTGCAATCGATATTTGCCCCGAAATATGCACCAAATTGCCGGATTGAACAAAAGGAACATAAGATGCGACGGGAAGGGGCGGGTTTGGCAATTCAATTCCCAATTCTTTAAGGCGGTTTTCAATCATGTAAAAATCCCTATTCAAACAAAAGCGCGATTGTGGTTGCGACACATGCGGGCTTGGTTTCGTTTTCAATTTCGATTGTGGTTTCTAACCAAATTTGTTTGCCGCCGCCATAGTCTTTTACGTCTAAAATCTTGGAAATACCGCGCAATCGTGCGCCGGTTTTGACGAATTGTGGAAAACGGGCTTTCTCTATTCCATAATTTAAGGCACGACTTATGCCTGTAAATTCGATATTTTGTTCGGTGAAATAAGAGATTAGGCTTAAGGTCAAAAAACCATGAACGATTGTACCACCCAAACATTTATTGGCGCGCTCAATATCAGTGTGAATCCATTGATAATCATCCGTTGCTTTGGCAAAATCATTTACGCGGTCTTGTGTAATTTCAAGCCATGGCGATGGAGGTATGAATTGCCCGACAAATTGAGACAATTGGGAATAGGAAATTTTCACTGCGCTCATAAAATCTAAATAAAACAAATCAGCGTAACTGCAAGCGATGAATATTTTTTACCTCGACCATGATCCTGTGAAATGCGCACAATATCATTGCGACAAGCATGTTGTAAAAATGGTCTTGGAATATTGTCAATTATTATCAAGCGCGCACAGGGTTTTGGACGGTCTAAAAAACCCGCTAACGAAACGCTATGAATTGAATGATTGGCGTGAAGACAAATTCTATCACGTGACCCACATCAACCACCCTTCAACGATTTGGGCGCGCACAAATCGCTCCAATTACGAATGGCTTTATTCATTATTAGTGGCTTTGAACGATGAATATGGTTTTAGATATTCAAAGATACACAGGTCTTTTGCGGATGGTATAATTTCGGCCTTATCAAAACCGCCAAAAAATATTTCAATCGGCGAGTTTTTTGAGGCAACACAAGCAATGCCAGACGCATACAAAGTTCGAGGCGATTCAATCACCGCATATCGCGCATTTTACATTGGCGAAAAAGCAGGTTTTCTGACTTGGAAAAAGCGCGAAATACCGGATTGGGTCTTACAGGCCCAATAATTCCTTTGTGGCTTTTGTAACATCGTTTTGGCGCATAAGGCTTTCACCAACCAAAAATGCTTTTGCGCCGCATTCCTGCATTCTTTTTATGTCAGAATTGGTGAAAATCCCACTTTCAGCGACCAAAATTGCATCTTCGGGAATAAGTTTGGCAAGGCGTTCGGTAACCGCCAAATCGACGTTGAAACTGCGCAAATCGCGATTATTCACGCCCAATAATTTACCACCAAGCAATAAGGCACGCGCCATTTCGTCTTCATCATGGGTTTCTATTAAACAATCCATACCCAATTGGGTGGCGGTGACGTAAATCTCTTTAGCTTGAATATCATCAAGGCAAGCCATAATAATCAAAATACAATCGGCACCAATACTGCGGCTTTCTAACACTTGGATTGGGTCAATCACGAAGTCCTTGCGAATGCATGGCAATGGCACGGCGGCGCGCGCCGCGATAAAATATTCATTCGCGCCTTGAAAACATGGGGCATCTGTCAGGATTGAAAGGCAACATGCGCCGCCATCAAAATAGGCACTTGCTAATTGGGGTGGGTCAAAATCCGGTCGGATAAGCCCCTTCGACGGACTGGCTTTTTTGATTTCGGCAATTAGCGCCGCGCCATTATGGTTTTCAATAGCATTAATAAAACCACGTGGCGGGGTTTGCGCCATTGCTTTTTGTTCAAGTTCCGACAGGGGCGCACGTTTAAGCGCCGCAACCTCATTGGCTTTATACTCACAAATTCGTGCCAAAACGTCAGGGATTTCAGCCATTTGTTACGGCTTTCAATGTCATATAGGCGTTTTTGGCGCATTCAGTATCGATTATCGCCTCGGCAATTTCAACACCTTGTTTTAGGTCTGTGGCAAGCCCTGCCATATTCAATGCGCATGAGGCATTAAGTAAAACTGCATTGCGGAAGGCCGATTTTTCGCCGTCCAATAATGCCATTAAGGCTTTGGCATTAAATTGCGCGTCGCCGCCCTTCAAAGCCTCCAAAGGTGCGCGAGCTAGGCCAGCGGTTTCAGGTGAAATTGTAAATTCGCGAGTTTTTTGGTCTTTAAGTTCAATTACGCGGGTTTCGCCGTGCAAAATCGCTTCATCAATACCGCCATCGCCATGAATTACCCATGCAGCCTTTGAACCCAATTCATTTAATGCATCGGCGACCGCGTTTAATAATTCAGGTCTATAAACCCCAACCAATTGTTTTTTTGCACCAACCGGATTGCACAAGGGGCCAAGGATATTGAAGGCAGTACCAAAGCCCAATTCGCGCCTTATTGGCCCGACATAGGCCAGTTTCGGGTGATGATTTGGTGCAAAAAAGAAAGCTAGGTTTGCATCTTCCAATGCCTTGGTTTGAATTTTCGGGTCGGCGGTCAGTTTTATTCCCATCGCTTCCAAAACATCGGCGGCACCACATAATGATGACATCGAGCGATTGCCATGTTTCGCAACTTTATGTCCGCCACCTGCCAAAACAAACGAAACAGCGGTGGAAATATTCAAAGAATGCGCGCCATCACCACCCGTTCCGCAAACGTCCATGGTTTCAAAAGGAACTTCAAGCTTTATCATTTGCGCGCGCATGGCGCTCGCGCCCGCGACCAAAGTGTCTTTGGCGGCGATTTTGGAACATTCCAAACCCATTAAGAATGCGCCGATTTGGGCGGGTGTTGCTTCGGCTGCCAGTATCGCTTCGAAAACCAGTCGCATTTGCGCACCATTCAATGGCCTTTGATTGGCAAGTTCGACCAAAAGGGGTTTAATTTCCGCCATTCTTATAACCTTCGGCAATTTTCAGGAAATTGGATAGCATTTCGTGACCATATTGACTGGCAATCGATTCCGGATGGAATTGCACGCCGTAAATAGGGCGCGTTTTATGCGACAAGGCCATAATTTCATTATCTTTGGTTATGGCGTCAATTTGCAGGCAATCCGGCAAAGTTGAATTCTCTACTGCTAATGAATGATAACGTGTAACTTCGATAGATTTAGGCAGATTCTTGAATAGACCGCGATTTTGGCATTCAATAATTGAAGTCTTGCCATGAACAATTGCGCGCGCGCCGTGAACATCGCCGCCAAAAGCCTGACCAATGGTTTGGTGCCCAAGGCAAACCCCCAAAACGGGAAGATTTTCCGGCGCATTTTCAACAATCGCCAAACATTCCCCCGCTTCATTCGGTGATTTGGGGCCAGGACTTAGGACAATCGCGTCAAAGCCCAAACCAATAAATTCCTTCGCACTCATGGCATCATTGCGCATCACCGTAACTTCGGCCCCCAATTCTTCAAGATAATGAACCAAATTATAGGTGAAAGAATCATAATTATCGATAAGGAGAAGGCGTGTCATAATTTGCCACTTTCATATCTTTTGGCTTCAGTAGCGGCGTGGATTATGGCTTTGGCTTTATTGACGCATTCCAAATGTTCGCTTTCAGGAATGGAATCAAGTACGACACCCGCACCCGCTTGAACATAAAGAGTTTTATCTTTGATAATTCCGGTTCGTAATGCGATACATAAGTCCATATCACCGCCGGCAGAGAAATAACCGACGCCACCTGCATAGATGCCGCGTTCGTGCGGTTCTAATTCATTTATTATTTCCATTGCGCGAATTTTGGGCGCGCCGGATACAGTGCCCGCAGGGAAACCTGCATAAAGTGCATCAATTGCGTCAAGCCCGGGCTTAATTGTCCCCTCGACATTTGAGACAATGTGCATGACATGGGAATAGCGTTCGACAAAGAACTTTGATGTCACCCGCACACCGCCCGAAGTTTCAAGATTTGGATTATTTGGATTACGCGGCTTTGATAATGAAACGCGACCGACATCATTGCGACCCAAATCCAATAACATCAAATGTTCCGACCTTTCTTTCGGGTCGTTTAGTAATTCTTCTTCTAATGCTTTGTCCAAAGCAGGTGTTGCGCCGCGTGGGCGTGTTCCGGCGATTGGGCGAATTGTCACAGTGCCGTCGCGCAAACGCACCAAAATTTCTGGGCTAGAGCCAACAATCGAAAACCCTTGCATTTGCAGCATGAAAAGGAAAGGTGAGGGATTGGTGCGCCTTAAAGCGCGATAAAGCGCCATTGGTTGCAAATCAAAGGGAATTGAAAACCTTTGTGAAGGCACAACTTGGAAAATATCGCCGGCGACAATATATTCACGACATTTTTCAACCGCCGCCATAAATTCTTGAGGCGTTTGATTTGCTTTTATTGCAGGTGCTTCGTTTCCGAATGAAGCGGATGAAGGCGCGCGCAATGGTGATGGACTATCAAGAATTTCACACGCTTTATTGAGGCGCGCGAGGGCGTCTTTGTAAACACTCTCACAATCTTTATTATTTGATGGGCGGATTGGGGTTGCAATTAATAATTCTTGTTTTACGCCATCAAAAACAATAACAATTCGCGGTCGGGTCATTATCGCCTGCGGCAATCCCAATGGATCAGGTTCGTTTTTGGGGATTTTTTCAAAATAACGAATTGTTTCGAATGCGAGATAGCCATAAACGCCAGCAAGGGGCGGCGGCAAATCATGCGGGAAATCCACGGCGCTATCTTTTAAAAATCCTCTCAAGGCATCTAAAAGATTGCCTTCAATAGATTGAAATATAGAAATATTTCCGATTTCATCTATATCGGCAATTTGCGGAATGTCATTCTCAATTTTAAAGACTTTGTCGGGCCATACTGCGACAATTGAATATCGCCCACGAGTTTCGCCGCCTTCGACACTTTCAAACAAACACGCGCCAAAACTATCCGCGCCCAATTTCGCGAGTGCTGAAATCGGGGTTTCAATATCATCAATCCGGCGTGTCCAAAGTAATGAGGCGACACCTTTTTCACAATTCTCTTTGACTTTGGAATATTCGGGGAAAAAGGTAATGTCGCTCATTATTCTATTTTTTGGTTTTAGTTTCGGCAGTCAAATCATCGCCGAAAGCGCGTTTCATATTAATTGGGAAGGTTTTGACTTTTGCATTATTGCGTGCCGCCAAATCGAGTGCGGCACCAATATCTTGAATAATTGAGCCACGCACCATTTGTTCGGATTGCGCAAGGTTTTGAGCGGCTTTCTTTTCATCGTCACGCAAAATACCGTCAATACGAACAATCGCGAATTCAACGCCATTTTGCACCGTACCCATGACTATTTCACCTTTTTTGGCAGCGAACATAGCCGAGGATAATTCAGGCGAACCTTGATTGCGCAAAACTGCTTGTGGCGGCTTAACAATATTCAATTTGTGTTTTTCAGCGGCTTTTTCAAAACCCATTGCTTTGGCATCTTTCAAAACTTCTTCGGCCTTTACTTGAAGTTTCTTAGATAGTTCACGGCGCATCCATGCCGTGACCAATTCGCTTTTTACTTCGGCAAGAGGGACCGGCGACGGGGCATTTACTTTATCAGCGCGCACGGCAATATATGAATCATCAGCGGCGGTAATCAAATCGGAAACATCGCCTTGACCAATCGCAAACGCCTGCGCCAAAGCCGCTTCATTTTTCACCAAAAGGTCAAATGGTTTTCCTGCCATATCGGCGCCCTGTTTGGTCAAATTATCGACTTTAACAATGGCAAATCCGGATTTTTGCGCGGCAGCCTCAATGCTTTCACCTTGAGATAATAATTCGTCATAATTGGTTGTGGCATCAGTCAAGGCCTGGACCGCGGCTTCTTTTTTCATTTGCGCCGCGATTTCGGCTTTGCCTTTGGCTTCATCAGCCGCCTGCGCCTCTTTCGCGCCAGTCACTTGATAGGCTGAGAAGGCCAATGCACCTTTTACCGAACCGATTGCGCCCGTGGTGCCTTTAAATACCGCGTCTGATACTGCTTTATCAGGAATGCCTTCTGCGGAAACATCAGTGAAAACCAATGGCGCTTGAAGACCAAGGTCCTTAGCGATTTTTTCGGCAGTATCACCCGCTTTTAAACGTTTCGCCGCCTCATCAGCTTTGGCCTGGTCTTTGGCAACAATCTGCACAAGGCTTCGCTTGGCAGGTGTCATCATTTTGCCTTTTTGCTGATCCCAAATGCGATTGACTTCATTTGTGTCAATCTGCGCCTTGGCAAGGAAAGGGTCTAATTTCGCGACAACAAGTGTCAAAGAACGTGTTTCAGGACGCATAAGGCGCGTTTTGGTTTCATTGTAAAACGCATTTATTTGTTCATCATTTGGCTTTGGTGGTTCGCCCGCAAGGTTTGCAGGGATTGGAATCATTG
>JAYRYJ010000011.1:0-113168 GCA_041917055.1 Hyphomonadaceae bacterium | reverse complement strand
AAAAATATCGGGCGCAATTTTGCCAAGTGCGACGCCCAAAATGATTGACAGCCCAACCCAAATTGATAGATTTTTTTCAAAGAATCCGATTTCGGAATTTGACATTATTCTTTTCCAATCTTGTTAAGTTTGGATTGTAGGCTCATTCTATCCAACGAGCTAAGTGGCAAATTGGCAAAGGCCGTTATGCGGTTTTTCAACATCCGAAATGTTTCATTGAATGCCGCCGCGATTTCGGCTTTTGAACCTTCTACTGCGGCTGGATCTGGCAGGCCCCAATGCGCGCTCATTGGCTGCCCCGGCCAAATCGGGCAGACTTCTGCTGCTGCATTATCACAAACAGTAAATACGAAATCCAATTCCGGCGCACCGTCTTGTGCGAATTCGTCCCAATTTTTGGAACGTGCGAAATCAGTCGGGATTTTTAGTGATTGCAATAATTCTATCGAATTTGGATTGACAATTCCATTCGGATTTGAACCCGCAGAATAGGCATTGAATTTATCGCCAAAATAATGATTCATTATCGCTTCACCCAATATCGAACGCGCGGAATTTCCGGTGCAAAGAAATAATACATTATATTTTTTAGACATTTCAAACCTCGCAAAAATTATTTTGTGCAACAATGCAATTATTTGCTGCACCATCTTTTGCGCAGCAATTTTCATTCAAAAAGCCGATTAATTCATTCATTGCTTCGCGATTAAAGGCGTAAAAAATATTGCGCCCGTCGCGGCGCGACGCCACCAGACCCGCATTCTCAAGATGAGATAGATGGAAGGATAAAGTATTTGCGGGAATTTCCAATTCGCGCGCAATGTCGCCGGCGCGTAACCCCGCCGAACCATATTCAACAAGTTTCTTAAAAACCAAAAGCCGCGTAGTTTGCGCAAGCGCGGATAAGGCATTTATCGCAATCGATATTTCCATACTCGTGGAAATATCGAAATATTGTGACAGGTTTGTGACAATGCACCTTCCCCTTTCCTTTCGCGAATTTACTACTATATTAATACTGTCCGGTCGCACCGGACTATGGCGATAAACGCGCATGGAATAAGCAGGCTGGACCGGGGTGCGATTCCCCGCGGCTCCACCAAAATCTCTTGAATTTGTCACGAGATTTTGATGGGGCCGATATAGAATCGACAGATGTGTAAAGATGTATGCTTTCGCTCGCGTGGGACACGTCAAAGACCCAATTTTATAAATGCAAACGATAACTTTGCTGAAGGATATGCTTTGGCTGCGTAAGCAGTTACGGCTCGTCCGCTTAAGTCCTAAAACCACGGTTTAAGGCGGGGTTTGGCAGTTTTCCCGGCAACAGAGAAACTGCCTCTTTCTTAAGAAAATTTTCTGAAGGCAAAAGTTTGCAGCTTTTTGAACTCAATGCATTCGCAAAATATTTATGTCTTTTCCATTCACCAAATCTTCAATCATTGACTGAAGCACTAGCCAGGCATTAGCGGCGGCGGGGTAATTTTCGCTTTTTAATTCGCGTATCTGAGTTTGCGCAATTGTGATTGCGGTCGAACCATGAATATCGAAAAGGCGGTTTGCGATTTGCTTTAAAGTGTCTGCACAAATTTCATTTAACAACATAAAATTATGCTCTGCATTATTCATGCCGCGCAGAATCCCTTGTTTTATGGGAAATCGAATATGCGGCCACGGAAATTTTTGCCGATTTAGGGTTAAAAATTGCCAAATGGTAATCAAATCAATGTCATAACTTACTTGACAGTTTTCATAAAACTTGCGCCTATATGTTAATGACAATTACGCGCAGACAATTTGGTTTCGGCCTTAGTATTTTTGCACCGGCAATATTGGCGGCATGCGCTAATGGTCAACATGAAATGGGCGTTTTGCGGGTTGCTTTGGCGGGAGGCCCTGATTCTTTAGACCCGCTTAAGGCCGAATTTGCGATTTCTGCGCTTTTGTTTCGCCAATATATGTTACCGATTGTTGGCTATGGCAAAGATGGCGGGCCATCGAATGATTTTTCATTGTCGCAATCATGGACCGCGAATGCCGATTTCACAAAATGGATATTTGAAGTCAAACCCAATATGAAATGGTCCGACGGCACACCATTAGATGCCGCCGGTATTATTAAAAGCCTTCAAAAAAGCGCGGATTGGCGCCTTGCTTATCCTGACGCATCTGAATTATTTGGTATTAAAGGCTATAAAAAGGCGTTTTTGGAAAAGGGTAATATCGAAGACATCGGTGTCAAATTGCTTGACGGCAATAAGATTGAAATCGAGCTTGACGGGGCGGACGCTAATTTCACCTCGCGAATGCAGGAGTTTTATGCAATTCCATTGCACGTAATGGATAAATTCGGCGAAGAATGGACTAAACTCGATAAAATTGTGGTTTCGGGCCCCTATAAACCGACTGTCTATACCCAAACCCGCATCAGGTTTGATAATAATCCAAATGGCGGCTGGGTCGAAGGAATGCCAAAAGCAATTGAGGTGCAGGCCGTCGATGATTTCACCACCCGAATAAGAATGTTTCAATCCAAAACCGTGGATTTAGCACAAGACCCGTCCTTGATGCGTTATGAATCGCTTACTAAGGATTTTCCCAATAATTTCATTCGCGTTAAAGCGCCGCGCTTCACTTATTTATCAATCAATACCAAAAAACCCCAATTCACAAACCCATTGGTTCGCCGCGCTTTGAGCATGGCAATTGACCGCGTTAGGATTGCCAATGCCATTTTGCGCGGTGCGGTTAATCCCGCGACCCGCTTTGTTCGAGAAAGTGCGAAAATCGAACCCGATGTTGCGGGCGCAAAAAAAATCATGGGCGATTTGGGCTATAATGCCGAAAACCCGCTTAGGTTTGAACTTTTAGTGCCTAAGGATGAACGCGAGAGGGCGGCAGTTGAAATCACCAATCAATGGAAACAAATTTCAGTTGAAGCAATCATCACAACCGCTGAATCAAGCGCGATAAGCGCGCGTCTCAATGGTTTTGATTTTGATTGCGGCCTAATTCGTATTGATAAAGGAATGAAATCGGATCCATTGGATTTGATGGCATCTTTCGGTGACGGTGGAAACGCCTATTCCCATCAATGGAAAAATCCAAAATTTGACGAGGCTTTGAATATAGCACGTTCGGTGTCGGGCGATAAAGCGCGTTTAGATGCTTTGTTGGCATGCGAAAAATTCTTGCTTGATGAAGTGCCTTTAGTGCCAATTTGGTTTGCCGATTCCGCTTGGTTACAGGCAAGCCGTGTTACAGGCGGTATTGAGGGCATGGCACCGATTATTTGGCCCAGCCTTAAAGTTTCCGATTAGCTCACTTTTTCCCAAGCATTTGCGCACCTAACTTAAGCGCATTTTTCATTTCTATTTTCAATGCCTCAGGCGCGATAATTTTTAACTTGCCGCCCCAACGGAAAAGTACCCATGATAATTCGCGCATACTCGCGCCGCGCATATTTATTTCTAGATTGCCGTTTTTTAGTTCGGTAATTTTTTGATTGGGGTGGAAAACCCATCTTTGCGCTTCTTCGGCAAATTCTTTGGCGACTTCTAAAACCACATCATGGATTTCGTCTTCTTGGAAAACACCAAAGGAACGCTCGGCAAATTCGCGCAATGAAAAATCTTCGGGTGCGCCACCGAATTTCTCACTTACTTTCGCGTCGCGAATCCTATCTATGCGCCAAACTTTTGGACGTTCAAGGCCGGATTTTTCGGGTTCTATGGCAATTAAATAGGCTTCACCACCGAATAGAATTCCGTAAGGAATTACTTCGCGTCTTTCTTTTGATTTTGAACCGCCGTCATAAAAGAAAGAAACCTGCCGCAAAGCAAGGATTGCATCACGCAATATATTCAAAGTGAAAACATCAAATTTGGGGCGTGGGCCCGGTGTTAATGCTATGGCTTCGGCCTGCATCAATGCCTCAATATCAGGGGCAAGGCGTGAGATTTTTGGCCCCACGGCAGCGAGCATTTTGGTTTCCAAATTACGCAAATCATCGGCTTGGGAATGGTTTTGAATTTCCAATTGCTCAAGGGCGAATTTTAGGGCCGCCAATTCCTTTACATTTGGGGCTTGCAAAAAACTATCGAAACGACCTGAAATGCGCCATCTTTTGGTGGGTGGGTCTGAAATCTCCTCCATAGTGTCGAACATCAATAATAATTGATCGCGCATTCTTTCGACCGTGCGCCGCCCAACCTCAATCCTTGCGGCCATTTCATCAAGTGTCAGCCCTATGCGAGAAGCCGCAAGTTCGCGAGCCAATTCAATTAAGAGTGCGGATTTTTCGTGGCGCATGATTTTTCCTTTTGTTCTCTGTTCTTTATTATGCGTCCTATTTTGTCGCAATACTGATTTAGGGTGATTTTACACAAAAGGGAAATAAAAATGCTTCAAAAAATCGCAATTGCTAAATCGGAAACTGACTTTGATTTTAACCAAACGGAAATTCGCCGCGCGCCAATGGGCTGCCTTAATAATGCGGGCATTGATGGTCATGCTTTGGCATTAGTTTTGGCAAATGCCGATATTGTCATTGAGCTTTCCAATGGCGTTTGCGCTTTAAGAGTTTCGCGCGAAATTGCCACCAAACTGACTTTTTCCGGCGCATGGGATAAAGGCGTTAAAGCCTTATGTGATTTAATAATTCTATGGGACGATAATCGCGCCGCAGTGATAAATGTATTGGTGGCGCAGAATAATTCTATTATTAATTCAAATAAAATTTCCAACGCGCGACATTAACTGTGCTGAAACTTGGTGAAACCATTGACTTTCTCAGTCTTTGCCTTTAATCGCGCGCTTCATATTTTTAATAGAAAAGAGAAATTCCATGTCTCGCCGTTGCGAACTTACTGGTGTTGGTCCTATGATTGGTCATTTGGTCAGCCACTCAAACATTAAAACTAAACGTCGCTATTTGCCAAACCTTCAAGACGTTACTTTGGCGTCTGATGCTTTGGGTCAAGGTTTCCGTCTTAAAATTGCGGTTTCGGCTTTGCGTTCGGTTGACCATAATGGTGGCCTTGACGCTTTTATCATTAAATCAAATCCTGATAAAATGTCTGATCGCGCACGCAAATTGCGTTCAAAAATTAAAGCGAAACTTGCAGAAAAAGCGGCTGCTTAATTAATTCAATTTTGCAAAATTGCCCCGCAAACGCGGGGCTTTTTTATTTTACTATGCCAAAATCAATTAGGCTTTGCGCGCATGAGATAATTGCGTCAGCCTCTGACCTTGGTTTCCAACCCAATTCGCGAATTGCTTTTGCGCTTTCGCCTCTTCTTGCTAGTTTTAAATGCGGAACTGCGTCTTTGGCATTCGCCATGAATAGCGCCAAAAACCTCAATAATGGGTCAGGCACAACAAAGGTCGGCACTTTTTTGGCTTTTCCGCCCAATCCGTCTTTCAAAATTTTTGCGATTTGCGCAAAGAAAAGCCCCTCCCCTGCTGTCGCTAGATATCTTTGACCTTTGGCTTTATCGCTTTTCATTGCCAGTAAATGCATTTGCGCAACATCGCGAACATCAACAATCCCAAAATGAACATTGGCGAGCCCGGGCATTTTGCCATTCATCATTAATTCGATTACTTCAACAGATGTTCCAATATCTTTATTAAGAATTGGCCCAAAAATCGCGACCGGATTAACAACTGATAATTCCATTCCATCGCCATTATCGGCAATAAAATCCCATGCCGCTTTTTCGGCGATTGTTTTGGATTTTACATAGGCCGAAACATGCGGGCCATTAATATCGGTCCAATCATTTTCATTAAAAACTCTATCTTGGTTCTCGTGGCCATATCCGATTGCGGCGAATGATGAAGTTAAAACGACACGTTTCACTTTTGCATCTTTTGCGGCTTTCAAAACCCTTAAAGTTCCATCACGCGCAGGGATTATCAATTCATTTTCATGCTTTGGCTCTGACATTGGAAATGGTGATGCGGTATGGATTACATAATCACAGCCATTGACCGCGCTGTTCCAACCCTCATCTTTCATAAGATCGGCAATAAAAAAACTAAGATTTTCAATATTCTTAGTGTTTTTCAAAGAATCCAAAATATCGCTTTTACGCGACGGATTGCGAATTGTCGTTCGCACATTAAAACCTAGCTCAAGCGCCTGTTGAATTACGTGAAGCGCCAAAAATCCCGACCCACCGGTTACCAATACACTTTCCATATTATCTCCCTGTTTCAGGATTATATGGCGCGTTTCTTTGACATTGAAAACTATTTTTTATTAGCACGCATTAAAGCGGCAAATTCTTCAAACAGATAAAATGAATCTTTGGGGCCAGGTGATGCTTCGGGGTGATATTGCACCGAGAAAACCGGCTTTTTAGTATGGGCAATGCCGCAATTTGAACCGTCAAACAAGGAAACATGGGTTGGCATTACATCAGTTGGTAAAGTTTCGGCATCTAGGGCAAAGCCGTGA
The DNA here is from genome assembly GCA_041917055.1 of Hyphomonadaceae bacterium. GTDB lineage: Bacteria > Pseudomonadota > Alphaproteobacteria > Caulobacterales > Aquidulcibacteraceae > Pseudaquidulcibacter. Next base: position 106,704 of record JAYRYJ010000011.1, on the reverse strand, counting down.
TTCATTGAAACAATTTCAACTTTTGAAGTTCTAAGGTCCTTTACAGGGTGGTTAGCACCATGATGGCCCTGTTTCATTTTTACAGTCTTTCCACCCAATGCAATGCCCAACATTTGATGACCAAGGCAGATGCCAAAAACTGGAATTCCAGCGTCAATTATGGCGCGAATGCTTGGCACGACATATTCACCGGTCGCGGCGGGGTCGCCGGGGCCATTTGATAATAAAACGCCATCGGGCTTTAGCGCCAAAATTTCTTCGGGGCCTGTAATGGCAGGAACGACAATCGTTTGCGCGCCAATTTGCGCCAAATCACGCAAAATATTGGCCTTTGTACCGAAATCCATGACCACAGTCTTAAATTCGGGGGCTTTGTTTTCGCCAAAACCTTGGGGCCACTGCCAGATTGTTTGATTGGCTTCAAATTTTTCGTGGCTTGAAACGTCTTTGGCTAAATCTGCGCCTTCAAGACCTGCCCAATCAATTGCGGCTTTTTTCAAAGCATCAATATCGAATTTTCCATCGGGCGAATAACAGATTGTGCCATGCGGCATACCGTTTTCGCGAATTTTATGGGTTATGGCACGGGTATCAATTCCGGCGATGCCGACAATCCCGCGCCTTTCAAGCCAGAGATCCAAATCTTTTTGATTTCGCCAATTTGAGGGCAATGTAGGGATTGCTTTGGTAATAAGGCCGATTGCACCTTTTTGCCCCTGTTGCGAGGATGCTTCTTCATCTTCGTCATTGGTGCCGGTATTGCCAATGTGTGGCGCGGTAAAGACTACAATCTGTTGATTATATGACGGGTCGGTCAAAATTTCTTGATAACCGGTAATGGCAGTATTGAAACAAACTTCGCCGACTGTTTGCCCGATTTTTCCGAAACCTGTGCCGAAAAAAACACTTCCATCCGCGAGCACGAGCACAGCGGTTTTCTTAGGCGCGAACCTTGAATTGGAATCCAACACACTCTCCAATGATTTGCGGCTGACTAAAGGCAAACCATTGTCAGGTCAAGATAAACTAAGGAAAAACCGCAGCCTAGGTCATACACTTGTTAATTTGTGGTTTGAGGCGGTATTTTGACTATGAAATAGGCCGAAAACAAGGATTTTGCGAAGTAAGCATCGCAAAATTCCTTTTTTCGAGGCTAGTTCGACGCCAAAATGCCGCCATAGGCCGCTAATTAATTAGTGTATGACCTAGGCTTTTTTCTTACCCATGTGGGACATTAGCCAAAAACCAAGTCCTAAAGTGATAAGGATAGTAAGACCCAAAAAGCCGATTGCAATATAAGCAAGACTATCGATTACCAATGCTTTCATCAACATATTATTCCCTCCAAGGATTGGGAATTAATGCGCTTTTTTAGTATATTCGATAATTGTCAAATATGTCGCGCGACAAAAAATCACGCCTTTTTTGCTTTGAAATTCAATGCAAAATAAAGAATTGCAGTCGCCAGAACCACGCCAAAAAAGGCGATTATTTCATTTGGTGCGGCAATTGCGATTGAGCCAATCATTGACACCACACCGACAAAAGCGGCAATAGGAAGGAATTTGAAATTCAAAGGTTGCCCGAAAATCGCGACTTTATCTTTCCATAATTTCCAAGCCGCTATGCAAGACAATAAATAAAGGCCCGCGGTCGCCAAAGCTGATAATACCGCCAAATCCTCAAAAGTTCCCGATAATGCCAATAAAATTCCCAAAGCTGAATGAAAAATAATGGCGATATGGGGCGTATGATATTTCGGGTGAACTTCACCCAAAAACTTTGGCAATGACCCGTCGCGCGCAAAGGCAAATAATATGCGCGGCGCTCCAAATACATCGCTTAGAAGCCAAAACAGACGTGAGATAGTGGCACCGACCAAAAGCAGGAATCCGAAAGGCACAAAAACCTTGGCAATTCCATCAGCAAGTGGGGAGTTTGAGGCCGCCAAATCATTCCCCATCAATCCCTGCGCCACCAATTGAATAGAAATATATAAGACCAAAACAAAAGCCATTGATAAAAAAATTGCTTTGGGAATGGTTTTTTGCGGATTTCTAACTTCGCCACTTGCGCCAAGCGGGGTTTCCATGCCGGAAAATGCAAATAGTGCAAGAATCAAGGCGCGCCCAAAACCGTCAGTCTGCGGCGCAATTTCCTGCGGTTGCGGGGAATTCAATATAAAAAGACCACCAAAAACCACAAAAATCAAAAGCGGGATAATTTTTATCAAGGTTGCAAAAGTAATAAAACGCGCCGCCATTTCAACGCCGATTAAATTGATAAAGGCGATGATTGAGATAGAAGCAACAATCGAGATATTGCGCACTAGTACCGCGTCAAATTGTGGTAAAAGCCGCGCCATTCCTTCGCCAAATGCCGAAACAATGCCGCCACAAGCCAAAACCGCCGCCACCCAAAGGAAAACTCCGGTCAAAAGCCCCCAAAACGGCCCTAAAGCCGCATCAACATAACCATAAGGACCACCCGATGTTGCGACCCTTGATGAGGCTTCAGCAAAGCAAATAACAATTGCCGCCATTGCAATCGCACAAATCACAAAGGCCAAAGGCGCAAGGCCGCCTGCATCGCGCGCCATTGAGGACGGCAAAGAAAAAATCCCCGCGCCAATCACGCAATTAATAATAGATGTGGACATTCCCCAAGTGCCAACAGCGCGCAAAAGGCCTTTGTCACGGCTTTGCTCATGGCTTGAAACTTCGCTTTGATTTATTGTCATTAATTGCTCCCATGAAAAGCCTATAAGCATTTTCCAATTTTGCAATAGAAATAAACCACCGAAAAACCGCAAGATTAAAGAAAATTCATGCTTTGACATATTGCAAAAGGGTAATTTTCATTCATTGTCATTCCATAACCAATGGGGGTAATAATGAATAGACGTGGCTTTCTAAGCCTTGGCGCGGGAACGCTTGCCTTATCAACAATTTCAAATTTTATGCCAAATCTTGCGCTTGCCGCAGGAAAGGCCAAAATCGGCAGCTTTGGTATTGACTTAAAAGGTCGCGATTTAAGTGTTAAACCTGGCGATGATTTCTTTAAATATGGCGGTGGTAAATGGCTAAAAGAAACCAAAATCCCCGGCGACCGTGTTTCTTGGGGCGTTTTTGATCAATTGGGTCAAAAGGCGGAAAATGACGTAAATAATATTATTTCAAGCCTTACAAAATCCAAAAACAAATCCGGCAGCGTCGCACAAAAAATTGCTGATTTTTATACTTCATTCCTCGATACCAAAACCATTGATTCCAAAGGCATGAAACCAATAAGCGGTGAATTGGCGAAAATCGCTGCAGCAAAAACTCATGAAGATATTGCGGCACTAATCGGTGCGCCTGCATTTCCGGTGAACGGTCCATTTGGTTGGTATATCGGCATTGATGACGGCGATCCTAACCGTTATATGGTTACAATTAATCATGATGGTTTAGGTCTTCCTGAACGTGATTATTATTTGAAAGATGACGCGCGTTTCAAATCCTTGCGCGCGGCATATCCGAAATATGTTGCGAAAATGCTAGGTTTTGCCGGCGTCAAGAATGCGAGCGCAAAAGCCGAAAAAATCATGGCTTTGGAAACCGAAATTGCGAAATTGCATTGGCCGATTACCGACCGTCGCGATTCCACTAAAATGTATAATCTCAAAACCAAAGAAGAATTAATCGCACTTGCCCCTGAATTCCCATGGGAAGCGGCGTTTAAATCCTCAATGATTAATGACATCAAACAATGTATCGCGGGTGAGGTTTCATCATTCAACGGCCTTGGCAAATTATTTAAGGCAACCGATGTCGCGCTTTGGAAAGATTATTTGACATTCCATTTAATCTCCAATTCTGCTGCACTTTTGCCAAGCAAAATCGATGCGACACGCTTTGGTTTTTATGGCAAAACCCTTAATGGTCAAAAAGAACAACGCGCCCGTTGGAAACGCGCAACCCAAGCAGTAAATGGCGCATTGGGTGAAGCGGTCGGCCAAGAATATGTCAAAAAGCATTTTTCACCAAACGCGAAAAAACAAATGGTCGAATTGGTTGAAAACCTTCGCAAAGCTTTTGGCAAACGTGTCGATGCTTTGGAATGGATGAGCGCCGAAACCAAATTGGTGGCCCATAAGAAGCTTAAAACTTTCAATCCTAAAATCGGCTATCCCGATAAATGGAAAGATTATTCCAGTCTTAAGATCACCAAAGGTGATGCTTTTGGCAATGCGCGTCGTTCGGCCTATTTTGAACATCTTGAAGATGTCGCAAAACTCAAAAAACCAACCGATAGAGGCGAATGGTTTATGAATCCGCAAACCGTCAATGCCTATTATAATCCCACTTATAATGAGATTGTGTTTCCGGCGGCAATTTTGCAGGCACCTTTCTTTGACGAATTTGCCGATCCAGCGGTTAATTATGGTGCAATCGGCGCGGTTATCGGTCACGAAATGGGTCATGGTTTTGACGACCAAGGTGCGAAATATGACGAAAATGGCGTATTGCGCGATTGGTGGCAAAAATCTGACGTTGATGCCTTCAATGTATTAGGCAAGAAAATGGTCGATCAATACAATAAATTTGAAGCTTTGCCAGGCGTTTTCGTTAATGGTCAATTGACCTTGGGCGAGAATATCGGCGACCATTGCGGCGTTGCTGTCGGCCTTGAAGCATATAAATTATCGCAAGGCGATAAGCCTGATACCGTACTTGACGGTTATAATGGAACACAACGTTTCTTCTTAAGTTGGGCACAAGTTTGGCGCGAATTGAACCGCGATGAATCATTGCGCAACCAAATCCAAACCGACCCGCATTCACCGCCGGAATTCCGCGCCAATGGTGCGGTTCAAAACATTGATGCTTGGTATGAGGCGTTTAATGTTAAGCCCGGCGAAAAACTCTATGTCGCGCCGGAAAATCGAATCAAGATTTGGTAATAAAAGTATTTTAGACCTCCACAATACTAAGCGCCGCATTAATGCGGCGCTTTTTTGTGTGCAGGAAGCTTTAATAATAACCATATTTTCGGTCGAATTCTTCGTCACTCATTATCAAATACAAAATGAATTCAATCATCGAAATGACAGCGGGAATGGCGGTCCAAAAGAAGGCTAAATACAATAATCCTTTGCCGGTTTGCCCAAGATAGAATTTATGCCCACCGAAAGCACCAAGAAAGAAAGCAAATAGCGCCGCGCCTATCTTACTTTTACCATTGGGTGAACGATGATCCAAGCTAAGGGGGATAGGTGCCGCCATTTGGCGAACACCACATGCGGGGCAAATCTCTGCACGTGCACTAATAATTTTGCCGCAATCAGCGCAATATTTCTCATCCATGCCTTTGACTTGCTGATTCATATCCCCTCCGAAAGGTATAACAATCATAAGTTTCTCACAGGATTGGCAATTCATCAATATTGTTTCGCATAAAAAAAGCGCCGATTTTGTCGGCGCTTTTGGCATTTATTTTGAAGCTAAATTACCTAGCAGGCAGGCCTTTTGCCAAATTTGCGCATTGTGAAACCCAATTTTCGCGATAAACGCGAGAACCGAAATTCGGTAAATTATTGGCAAGCCATGCAAGCTCCGCAGGGGTCATGGTGGCAATCTGCCAGAAATAATGAATGCCATTTGCTTTTAACCACTCATTGTTTTTTGGGCCAACGCCATCAATCAAAAGCAAATCATCAGCATCCGCACCGCGAGTTACAGATTTAGGCTTTGTGCCGTCGCCTGCTTTGGTGACTTCTGCTTCTAATTCTTCAGCACTCATTTTTCCGGCGGGTGACATTTCAAAATCAGAGTTTGAAGGGACTTTTTCAGCTTTTGCTTTTGGTGCTTTGGCAGCTTTTTGATGGCCTTCTTCAAGGAATTTCAAACGCGCTTCAAGATATTTGTTGCGCGAATTTAAAGCATCCAATTCTTCTTTATCAATCCCGACATGACCGGCCGCAAGACCGCCGGCAGCAGCAAGACCGAGAGCAGCATTATTGCCACCCTCTAAATCAGCGATTTTTGCTTTAGCGGCTTTTAATTCAGCCTCTAAAGAAGCACTTAATGCACCGTCGCGATCTTCCATACCACGCGCGGCAAGTCTTTGTGCCATTTCATCGCGTTCAGCGCGTGCGCCGTCTAATTCAGCCTCTAGATCCGCACGATTGCAATTGCAAAGACCCAAAAGCCAAGCAAGAGCCGCGCCGATTAATGCGGCAATCAAAAGATAAAACCAATTCTGAGTAATAATATACATTGTAAAATTCCCTATCGAAATCGAAAATTATTATTGCGCAAGAATTGTGAATTCAGTGCGGCGGTTTTTGGCACGTTCCGGATTATCAATTCCGATAACGGCATTGTCTTGCACCAATGGCTTGGTCTCGCCATAGCCTTTGGCGGTTAATTGGGTTGCGGCAACGCCTTTCTTTATCAGATAGGCGCGAACCTGCTCTGCGCGCGATTGGGAAAGGCGCAAATTCATTGCGTCATCGCCACCCGAATCGGTATGTCCACCAACTTCGATCTTGTTTGCCGCGCATTTGATTGCGGTTTGTGCGATTTTATCCAAAATATCATTGCCGGAAATAATTGCGACGCCACCTTTGGCAAAGCCAACCTGGCCCGAAGTCGCGATTGCATTCAATTCAGTTTGGCAATTTTTCGCGTCAGCATTAGAAGCGGGTGCAGCGGGAGCAGCAGGCGTTGCAGGTGCAGCAGGCTTTGTATCCGGAAGTGCAGCGACTTTCGCGTCAGCAGGCAATAATTCACATGAAACCATTGTAACCAAGCCAGGAAGGCCAATCATTTTTTTAGCTTCCAAAGCTTTGGTGACCGCAGCACAAGCGGCGTCTTTGGTTGCTTTATCTTTCGCGTCACCTTTAATAACAAGTTTTGAACCTTGCACTTCGGCGGCGGCGAAAGTGTATTTATTGATATCTAGAGCCTCTTGAGCCGTGTTTTTAACATCCAAGGTCAGTTTTTTTGCATTATTTTTGCCGGCATAATTCATCAAATAGCCAAGCAAAGCCAATAATAAGAGACCGAGGAGTGGCAAATATTTGCACCAACCCTTATTGTTTTCTTCCATTTTTTACTCCACCCGATATTTAGGCCGATAGTTAGGACGCACGAAAATTATGTTTTCTGGTATTAAAAGCGGCAATCTATGCAGTTTTCAAGACGTTTCCCTTTTGAGGATAGTAAATTATCAGCTAAAGGGGCAATTCAACCGCTTTTTATTGTAAAACGGAATAAAAATTCGAATGATTGAACCCGAAATTACACAAATTACCAGTGCATCAAATAATTTGGTGAAACTTGCACGCTCTTTAGAGAGGAAAAAGGCGCGCACAGAATCAAATATGTTCCGTGCTGAGGGCGCAAGATTGGTCGAAGAGGGTTTAGATTGCGGCTTTGAATTGTCGGCACTTTTGTTTTCAGGCGAAGTTTTGAATCGCCCGCACATAAGAAAACTGATTGATAAAGCTAAAGCCCAAAAAGCCCGTATCGGCATGGTCAATGATTCTATTTTGCAATCCATAACTATGCGTGACAATGCACAAAGTGTTGTTGGAATATTTCACCAAAAATGGGCAAAAATTGCAGATTTCGAGAATCAAAATTTACTAGTCGCTTTAGAGAGGATAAAAGACCCCGGCAATTTAGGCACAATCATTCGCACACTTGATAGTGTCGGCGGGAAAGGCATTATTTTATTAGAAGAATCATGTGATCCATATTCGACAGAGGCGGTTCGCGCTTCAATGGGTTCTGGGTTTTCGGTCGCGATTGCCAAATCATCGATAAAGGAAATGCTAGAATTTGCGCGTGGTTGTGGCTTTGAATTGGTCGGTACGTCTTTGAAAGCAACACACCCCCACACACAAACCGATATGGGAAAGAAAACTATTCTTCTGATGGGAAATGAACAATCGGGGATCGATGATGAATTGGCTGATGCGTGCACAAAATTGGTGAAACTGCCAATGAAGGGCCGCGCCGATAGCTTAAACCTTGCCATTGCCACCGGAATTTGCCTTTATGAAATTTGGCGACAAAGAGATTTTGAAGGGGCAAATCAATGAGAATTGAAAAATTCCCGTTTTTAATTGCCGATAATTGGAAAGATTATGAATTGTTGGATTCAGGCGATGGCGTGAAATTTGAACGCTATGGCAAGTATCACTTTGTTCGACCGGATTCCCAAGCCTATTGGTTGCCCTCAAACCCGATTGAAACATGGAAAGCAGACGCGACTTTTTCCGGCAATGATAGCGAAGAAATGGGGCGTTGGAATTTCAAAAACAAAGTTCCCGAATTATGGGAAATGGATTGGAATGGCATTAAATTCTATGCCCGCTGCACCCCGTTTCGACATTTAGGGGTTTTTCCGGAACAATCCGTGCACTGGGCCTGGTGCATGGATAGGATTTCAAAATTCAAAGGAACACCGCGCGTATTGAACCTTTTTGGCTATACCGGCCTTGCAAGCCTTGCCTGCGCCAAAGCGGGGGCGCATGTCACGCATATTGATGCGTCTAAGAAAGCGGTCAATTATGCGCGCGAAAATCAAAGTCTTGCCGGCCTTGAAAACGCACCAATTCGGTGGATTGTTGAAGATGCCATGAAATTTGTCGAACGCGAACTAAGGCGCGGCAATAAATATGAAGGCATTATTCTCGACCCGCCGAAACATGGTCGCGGCCCAAACGGTGAAGTTTTTAAACTTGAAGAAAACCTCTATCCCTTATTGAAAGCCTGTGCAGATTTATTGAGCGATGACGCAATTTTCATGGTCGCGACTGTCTATGCTGTAAGATTATCCTTCAAAGCGTTGGAAAATACTATGCAAGACGCTTTTTCTGATTTCCCGAAAAACGGCAAAATCGAAAGCGGTGAAATGGGATTGCCTGACAATAATAATGGCAGAATCTTACCGACCGCGATTTTTTCGCGCTGGTGCAAATAATGATTCGCGTCATATTTTAAGCGATTTCGCCCCAAACATGCCTCAATATTGCGCAAGTGCGAAAAAATATATGCAATGCACAAGCCAAAGATTGTGATTATTGCTGCTTTTGCGAAATTTATTCGTCTGCGACAAGCAGATTAAATTTCGTGAGGGGATAAAATGAAATTAAAAACTTTTTTGATTGCATCAGCTTTGGTTTTGGGTGCGAGTGCGGCAAATGCCGAAGGTGCAAGCGTAAGTTTCAATATAGGTGCGGCGTCTGACTATGTTTGGCGTGGCGTTTCGCAAACTTTGAACGACCCAGAAGTATATGCAGGTGCGGATTTGACCTATGGCTCATTCTATGCCGGCACTTGGCTTTCAAATGTAGATTTTGGCGGTGATGCAGATTTAGAACTTGACGTTTACGGCGGTTACAAAACCAAACTCGGCCCGATTGATGCTGATTTCGGACTTTTATATTATACTTATCCGGGTTCCAAAGAATTGAATGTTTTGGAACTTAAAGGCGCGGGAACTTATGCATTCGCTGGCGGCACTGCTTTGACCGGTTCATTATTCTATTCGCCTGAAGTAGGTGATGGCGGCCCATCAAGCGTTTATTCCGAAGCAGCATTAAGCGTACCACTTCCTGCAAAACTCGGTCCGTTTTCGCTAAGCGCTGTGGGTTCTTTGGGCTATTATAATTATGACGGCATGTATGAAGACTACACGAATTACAAAATCGGCTTAAGCGCTGCCGCAGAAAAAGGCTGGACAATTGACTTGGCATTCACTGACACCGATTTAGGAAGCTCGGATTTGGTCAATAATATTGTCTATCTTGGTGTCAAAAAAGCATTCTAATCATTATTTCGCAATGAGACTGACGCGCCGCACGATTGTGCGGCGCGTTGCATTTGAACCAATGGTGTGGCCTTTATGTCATTGTTCAATGGTTCAAAGAATAGTATCTAGGGACACCTTTTTATGAAAGTGGCGCGATTTCGCGTGGATTCTTGAAATTTTGAGAGGAAAATATGAAACTTAAAACTCTTCTTTTAGCTGCAGTTGCACTAAGCGCGCCTGCTTTGGCACATGCTGACGGTACTGAAACTTCGGTTTATGCTGGTTTTTCAAATGATTATATTTGGCGCGGTGTGACGCAATCAAACGGCGACCCTAGTGCTTTTGCTGGCGTTGATATCTCTTCAGGCCCTTATTATGTTGGCTTTTATGCTGCTGGTGTTGATTTCGGTGGCGAAGCTAATCTTGAAACCGATATCATGGCTGCTTACAAACCAAGCCTTGGCCCAGTTGATTTAGAATTTGGCCTTTATGGATATTTGTATCCGCAAGAAACTGATATTAATGTATGGGAAGCGAAAGTTGGCGCTTCTTATGCAACTAAATCCGGTGTCGGCCTTACCGGCGCGGTTTATTATTCACCAGAAGTTGGCAAAGGCGGCCCTGATTCTGTTTATTATGAAGCAGGCGCATCTTTCCCACTTTCAGCAAAAGTCGGCCCATTTGATTTAGGTCTTGGCGCATCTGTTGGCTATTATGATTATTCCAACACATATGATGACTATTCAAATGTGAAATTGTCTTTGACTGCGGCAACTGAAAAAGGTTGGGGCGTTGAGCTTGGTATCACTGATACTGACTTGGCTGATTCTCGTGGTTATGTGACTTTGAAAAAAACCTTCTAATCGCATAGACATCATGTGAAAATAATAGGCCGCGTTATTGACGCGGCCTTTTTTATTGCGCAAAAAATGTGCATGAGATCAATTAAGAAAAACAAGAAGCCGACAATTGACGATGTTGCCGCCTTGGCTGGCGTCGGGCGGACAAGTGTTTCGAGAGTTTTGAATAATGGCGCAAACATTAGCCCTGCCTTGCGTGAAAAAGTTAATCGCGCCGTAAAAGCATTGAATTTTGAAGTTAACCAACAAGCGAGGTCTTTGGCGCGTGGTTCAAGTCGCACTTTTGCAATGATTATTGCATCCGATTTCGATAATGAGCCGAATTCTTATTATTCTTCGGCAATTGAATTGGGTGCGTTACGGGTTTGCACAGACAATGGTTATCAATTGCATACCCATAATATTAATCAGAATAGCGGCGAATTCACGACAAAAATCAAAGAAATTCTAGAACGCAATAATTATGACGGTCTTATCATCACACCACCGTTTTCGGACAATATTGATATTGTCCAAATGGTGAAAAATCTCGAATATCCGCTTGTTTGCATTTCCGCAGGGCCAAACACAAATCAAATCGCCGCAAGTATCGGAATTGATGACGCGGAAGCCGGATATGAAATCACCAAACACCTACTATTAAAAGGCCATAGGACTTTCGCTTATATACAGGGATTAGAAATGCATATTTCCGCCGAAAGCCGATTTGCAGGTTTTTTGCGCGCAATCAAAGAATTTGATATTGCCGAGAATAACATAATCGTAAAACGTGGAAACTTCACTTTCAAATCCGGTATCGAAAACGCGCAGGCCGTATTTGAAAGCAAAAATATTCCGACCGCAATGGTATGCGCCAATGATGATATGGCAGCAGGCGCATTATTAAGTGCACATAAGTTCGGAATTAAAGTTCCGGACGAAATATCGATAGTCGGATTCGATGATACACCAGTCTCACAGATTGTATGGCCGCCCTTGACTACGGTTCATCAACCTTTGAAAATATTTGGCACAAAAGCCGTAAACATGCTTTTTGACCAAATCGGAAAACCTGTCCAAATTAAGTTCAATCCGATATTCGCGAAATTCGAAATTATGGAACGCGATTCAGTCAAGTGAACTAACGAATTTAGCCCTAGAAAAATCGAAAATGCCGAGCAAACAAGCAATAAATGCACATTGTTTGGCACATTTTAATTTGACAAAATCGTCGCTTCGTGCGACTATAACTGGAAGCGCTTCCAAGGCTTACCACGTTACCACGCGGTAAATTGCGGAAATCCTTTTAGAAACAGCGGGTTAATGTTGCGTCATTGAGTCGCGGTTTATGGTCAAAAAAGCGCTTTGGAAACACAATGGCTCATTAGAGTGAATTTCTTTTGAGCAAATCACAGCTTCGATTTCGAAGGGGGGAAATATGAATAGTTTTACTAAGCGTAACAATGCGCTTAATAGCAAAGTGTCACGCATTGGGGCCACCTTAGGTGCAGTTTCAATGGGTGCGATGCTTATGGCACTGCCGAGCATTGCAGCAGCCCAAGACACAGGTGCAACATCTGGTGAAGTTGTTGTAGTAACCGGTATTCGCGCATCTTTGGCAAAATCGGTTAATCAGAAAAAAGCGGCTTCTGTAATCGGTGAGGCTATCACAGCAGAAGAAATCGGTAAATTGCCTGACGCTTCAATCGCTGAATCGCTTGCACGCCTACCTGGTGTTGCAGGGCAAAGGGTTAATGGTGAGGTTCAAGTCATCAATTTGCGCGGTACTTCGCCTGATTTCACCGTAACAACTTTCAATGGCCGTTTACAAGGCTCATTGGGTGATGGTCGCGGTGTTGAAGTTGACCAATATCCTGCTGAATTGATGAATGGCGTTTTCGTTTATAAAACCCCTGATTCTGCAATCGCTGGTCAAGGTCTCTCTGGCACGGTTGATTTGCGCTCAATTCGCCCATTGTCGCAAAAAGGGCCTGCAAAAGTCATTAATTTCCGCCTTGATTCTTCGAATATGGATAAATTAAATCCTGAAGCGAACAAATTGGGTGGTCGCGCTTCTTTCTCTTATGTTGACCAATTTATGGACGGCAAATTAGGGGTTGCTTTTGGTCTTGCGATTTCGCAAGTTACTCGCCAAACCCAACATCAGAAAATTTGGAACTGGCGCGCGGCTTCAACCGGTAACGGCAATGCTTTAGTTGGTGCGCCGGACGCTGTTCGTAATGCTTATATGCCAACTGGTTTTGAATGGCGCGCGATTTCAACCAATAAAGATCGCGTTGGTGCGATGGGCGTTATTGAATATAAAGCCTCAGATACTTCACATACAACTCTTGATCTATATTATTCGCAATATAAACAAGACGAATACCTTCGCGGTATTGAAGGTTATTCTGAATGGGGCGTCGATGGTTTGACAATTCCAGCTGCTGGTGCGGTTGCTGTCGATCTTGGTGGTTCAAAATATCTTGATACTTACACCTTCCAAAATTGGCGTCCAATCATCAATAACCAATTGCACGCACGCGACGATAGTGTTCTTTCAATTGGCTTAAACCAAGAGTTTAAAGCCGGAATGTGGGATATGGTTGCCGATTTGTCTTATTCAAAAGCGGAAGGCGATGCCACAAATATTCAGATTATTTCTGGTTATGGCGCCAACAGCACGCTTGACAATATGAATGTCAATATCGACCCAGACGGTTTCAGCCAGTTCGACCCGACTTTGAATTACGGTGATGCGTCAAAGATTTATCTTGGCGACAATGCTGCTTGGGGCGGCTGGGGTCAAGAAGGCTTCAGAACCTTGCCACATGTTGAAGACGAATATATCGGCTTGGACTTCCGTGCAAAAACCTCGCTCAAAGACAGTTTTGTGGGCAATGTCTTCGATAATCTTGAAGTTGGTTTCAATTTAACCTCTCACAATAAATTGAAAAGCTCAACAGACGAAGATTTGTGCTTAAAAACTGCGGTTGCTAGCACCGGCCTTGGTCAAGATGGTGGCAATAACTGCGTCCCTGGTGCCGGTACTTCTACCCGTCGCCGCGCAGCAAACCCAATCACTTCAATCGGTTCAACTGATTTAAGTTGGGCTGGCTGGGGTCCGGTTGCAGTGTTTGATTTGTTGGGCACAATGAATTCGCAATACAATATCATTGGTCGCCGCGATTCTAACCGTTATAATCGTGATTGGTCATTGGGCGAAGAAGTTGCGACTTTATATGCCAAACTCAATATTGATTCCGAATTATTCGGCAAGCCTTTGCGTGGTAATTTAGGTGTCCAGTTCGTTGACTCTAGGACTACTTCTACCGGTTATGCTATTACTGGTGCATCGAACAACCCTGGCAATGCTGGCTATAATAATACTCCGGTTCTTAGAACTGTTGACAATCATTATACTGATGTATTGCCTGCGCTTAACTTATCTTACGATTTTATCTCAAATTTCAAAGTTCGTTTGGGTATTGCAAAACAAATGGCAAGGCCGCGTCCTGACCAATTGCGTGCAAGCGTCAACGCTTCTTTGAGCCTTGCGAGCAATGTTCCAGGCAATGAGAATTTCGGAAAATATCGTTGGGGTGGATCTGCGGGCAACCCGGATCTAGAGCCATGGCGCGCAACATCTTATGACCTTTCTGCGGAATGGTATATTCCGGGTGGTATCATTGCGGTCGCGGGCTTCTATAAAGACGTCGAGACTTACATTTATGCTCAAAACTTCTTGTTTGACTTCTCGTCTATTCCTAATCCGACCAATCTTCCAACCGTCAGCAATTACGGCAATATGAGCCTAATGCAAAATGGTCAGGGTGGTTACATTAAAGGTATCGAAGTTCAAGCAACGATCGATGCTGGTAAGTTTGTTCCGGTATTGGATGGCTTCGGCTTTAATGGTTCATATACCCACAATTATACCAATATCAGCCCGGATGGCCCTGGAACGACTAATACGCTTCCTGGTTTTTCTGGCGAAACGCGAAACTTGACTGCTTATTATGAAAAATACGGAATTAGTGTTCGTGTTTCTCAGCGTTGGCGTTCTTCTTTCCGTTCAGACGTAGCGGGTCTATTTGCTGACCGTGCCTTCTCTGAAATTCTTGCCGACGAGCAAACAGACGCTCAAATCGGTTATGAATTCAAAGAAGGTTCTTTGAAAGGCATGTCGGTTCTTTTCCAAGCACTTAACCTCACAGATTCGCCATACCGCACACGTACCGGTGTGAAGACTGGTGATGGTTCGTTCTTGCCAGAACTTTACGTCAAATATGGCACGCAATACCTATTTGGTGTTCGTTACAAATTCTAGTTTTACCCCGCCCCAAGATTTCGGTCTTGGGGCGGGCAATAAAAAGCCCGAAAAACGGGTGTAAACAAGGATTCTTCTCCATTGTAATTTAACTGCCTCTTCGGAATTTCCCCAGTTTCCTCTCCGAAGGGGCTTTATTTTTTTCGCCATAATCGGCACATAGAAAATTTATAGCCAGACAATCGAAAAACGGTTGCAAACCACACATCGGGAGCAAACAATGGCACTAAACCAAGCAAATGAAATCTCTAAACACGGCAAAAGATTCAAAAAGAATCTCGGTCATTTCGGCCTTATTGCTGCCTTAGGAATTGGGATTTGTGCAATTTCCTCGCCGAACACTTATGCGAAAACTCAAAAGCCTGTCTATAAAGACTGGCCAAAAGTGCAAAGCGCAATAAAAATCAATCCGACACAAGAAAAGAAAATTAAAGAAATCGTGTCGCAGATGACTTTGCGCCAAAAAATCGGGCAAATGACGCAGCCTGAAATCAAAAAAATCACACCCGATGAAGTGCGCCAATATTATATTGGTTCGGTTCTAAATGGCGGTGGCTCTTGGCCACAAATGAATAAACACGCCACTGTCGGCGATTGGCTTAAACTTGCTGATGCATATTGGAATGCATCAATGACAACAGATTTGAAAACTCCGATTCCAGTAATTTGGGGCATTGATGCGGTTCACGGCAATAATAATGTCTTTGGCGCAACCACATATCCACACAATATCGGCCTTGGCGCCGCTAATAATCCGGCTCTAGTCGGCAAAATTGCCGAGGCAACCGGAAAAGCAGTTCGTGCAATTGGCGTCAATTGGGCATTTGCCCCGACATTAGCGGTTGTGCAGAATCAAAGATGGGGTCGCACCTATGAATCTTTTTCCGCTGACCCATATTTGGTTCGCGCCTACGGAAAATCTATTGTAAACGGGCTTCAAGGCGATTTTTCAAAAGACGATGATGTCGCGGCGTCTGCTAAGCATTTTCTTGGCGATGGCGGCACAAAGGACGGCGTGAATGAAGGTCAAAACTTCTCTCCTTTGAAAGAAATGATAAATAAACACGGTCAGGGATATTATGGCGCATTAGAAGCCGGTGCCCAGACCGTAATGATTACCTATAATTCGTGGGATTCACCTGAAGCAGGCACAGATTCCGGCAAAATTCACGGTGTCAAACAATTGGTAAGCGGCGCATTGAAAGAAAAAATGGGCTTTGACGGTTTTGTCATTTCCGATTGGAACGGTGTCGCCCAAGTAAATGGCTGCACCAATTCCCATTGCCCACAGGCGATTAATGCCGGCATTGATATGGTTATGGTTCCAGATGATTGGAAAGAATTCATCGAAAACACTATCAAAGACGTCGAAGAAGGCCGCATTCCTATGTCACGCATCGACGACGCTGTAACCCGCATTTTGCGCGTAAAAATGCGTATGGGTCTTTGGGAAAATAAACCATCAGATTCCAAATGGGCGGGTGACGTGGGTGCAATTGAAAATCGTACACTCGCACGCGACGCAGTTCGCCAATCTTTGGTTTTGCTTAAAAACAATAAGTCAATTTTGCCTTTGGCGCGCAATAAGAAAATCCTTGTGGTTGGCAAAGCGGCGGATGATATTCCCACTCAAACTGGTGGTTGGTCAATTACCTGGCAGGGTGACGAAACTGACAATTCCGATTATCCAAATGCCACAAGTTTCTTGAAAGGCATCAAAGATAATCTTGGTTCATCAATGGTCGATTATTCAATTGACGGCAAAAATGTCGATTTGAAAAAATATGGCGCAATCATTGCTGTCGTAGGTGAAAATCCTTATGCCGAAACTAAGGGGGACGTTCGTCTTCCCCAAACCTTGGATTTTAGTTCACGTTTCAAGGACCAATCGGAAATGATCTCATCATTGTCCGGAAAAGGCGTGCCATTGGTGACGGTTCTATATTCTGGTCGCACGCTTTATGTGAATGATTTAATCAATAAATCAGACGCATTCGTCGCCGCGTTTTTACCGGGGACACAAGGTGATGGTATATCTGACGTATTATTGCGCGGCAAAAAATATAGGGTGAAATATGATTTCAAAGGCCGCCTATCTTTCCCTTGGCCTGCGACTAAATGCCCTCCCGCAATCAATGAGGAACAAGGAAGCTATAAGCCTTTATTCGCGCTAAATTACGGCCTAAGCTATAAACAAAAGTCGAATATCGGGCAGTTGAAACTGGATAATAGAGAAAGCTGCCCCGGCAATTAATGGGGTAGGAAATGGAAAATTCTTCAGATTTTAAAGTAGTAATTCTTGGCGGTGGTACAGCTGGTTGGATGTCGGCGGCTATGTTAAGCCGCTTGGCGAATAAGAACCTTGATATAACCCTAATTGAGTCGGATGAAATTTCGACCATTGGCGTCGGTGAAGCTACTATACCGGCTATAAAAACTTTTAATACAATCCTAAAAATTGATGAGGATGAATTTATCAAAGCGACACAGGGCACATTTAAACTTGGTATCAAATTTGAAGATTGGTTAAAAAAAGGCCATTCCTATATTCACGGTTTTGGGCGCATTGGTCGCGATTGGGAGTTTTTGCGCACACATCAATATTGGCTTAAAATGTTTTTGCGGGGTAATTACCCGGATATTGGCGATTTTTCAATTAATACTGTTGCGCCTGAGCGAAATAAATTTATGCGCCCGGATACGAAAATGGAAAACTCGCCTTTATCCGAAATTGCATATGCTTATCATTTTGACGCCGGACTTTATGCCAAATTTCTTCGCAAATTCTCTGAAAATCTAGGCGTCAAGCGTGTCGAGGGTAAAGTTGTCAAAGTTCACCAAAACACCGAAACTGGTTTTTTGACCGGCCTTGAACTTGCTGGTGGCAAGACCATTGAAGGCGATTTATTCATAGATTGCACTGGATTTAAAGGGATGCTTATCGAAGAAACCCTAAATACAGGCTATGAAAATTGGGGTAAATGGCTTAAAGTTGACCGCGCCATTGCGGTTCCTTGCGAGTCAAAAGGCGATTTCCCGCCCTACACATTGTCTAAAGCACTTGAGAGCGGATGGCGGTGGAAAATCCCATTGCAGCACCGCACGGGAAATGGCCACGTCTATTCGTCTCAATACATTGATGATGACAAAGCCGAAGAGATTTTGCTTTCTGGGCTTGAGGGTGCACCGCGCGCGAACCCATTACGCTTAAAATTCACCTTGGGACGTCGCAACAAATTATGGAACAAAAATTGTGTAGCAATTGGCCTTTCGGGTGGTTTTCTTGAACCTTTGGAATCGACCGGTCTTTTTATGATTCAATCCGCTGTCGTTCGCCTAATTCGTCTTTTCCCTGACAAGGGCTTTGAGCAAGGCAATATTGATGAATTTAATCGTCAGGCATCTTTTGAGTTTGAACGCATTCGCGATTTCATTATTCTGCATTATGTCGCTACCGAACGCAATGATTCTGAGTTTTGGCGCGATATTCATAAGACGCCAATCCCAGATACTTTACAAAATAAGATTGATGTTTTCCGCGCCAATGGCCGCATTTTCCGTTATAATGACGAGTTATTCGCAGAGGAAAGCTGGATTCAAGTTATGTTGGGGCAAGGTATAATCCCAAAAAGCTATGATCCGATGGTTGATATTAAGGATGAAGATGAAATTCAAAGTTTCCTTGAAAATATGCGAACAGTAATTTCGAAATGTGTTAATGTCATGCCGACCCAAAAAGAATTCATCGAAAAATATTGTAAGGCACCAATGGTATGAGGAACTTGGGAAAAGTCACAATTTTTGGTTTTTTAGCGCTTTTGGGGGCGTGTTCGTCAGGCGGCGGGGGCTATACACCACCGCCCCCTCCGCCCCCTTCAAATTTAGGGCAGGCCGAAATTGTTTTGACAACACCCGATCAAACCAATTTACTTACCACCAAACCCGCAATAAATTTTGCCTCTAGTGCCAATAATTCAAGCCTGATTGAGATTAATGAAAATCAAACCTATCAAGATTTTATCGGCGCGGGTGCTGCAATTACCGATGCAAGTGCAATTTTAATCCAAGGTCTTGAGGCGCAAAAGCGTGACCAATTAATCAATGAATTATTTGGCGCCAATGGTTTGGATTTATCTTTCGCGCGCCTAACAATCGGTGCATCTGATTTTTCGCCAAATCATTATAGTTTCGACGATATGCCTAGCGGTCAAAGAGACGATAGTTTGGCGCATTTTTCGCTTTCGCCAATCGAAAATACGGTTTTACCGACGATTAAAGCGGCAATCGCGGTGAATCCAAAACTAAAAATCATGGCAAGCCCATGGAGTGCGCCCGGTTGGATGAAGACCACAGACTCCATGATAGGCGGAAGCCTGAAGGCCGATGCCAATGCCGCCTTTGCCGATTATTTCGTGAAATACGCCACCCAAATGCGCGAACGTGGGGTTAATATCGATTTTGTCTCAATCCAAAATGAACCGGATTTTGTGCCAAAAGACTATCCTGGTATGAAATTACTACCTGATCAAAGAATTGCCTTTGTGAAGGACCATTTAGGCCCTAAATTCGGGTCAATGCAAAACGCACCTAAAATTCTTGAATGGGACCATAATTGGGATCAGTTTTCCCAACCCTTAAATGTATTGGCAAATGCCGATGCAGCCAAATTCTATGATGGTGTGGCATGGCATTGCTATGGCGGTGATGTTTCGGCGCAAAGCACAGTCAAAGACGCGCATCCCGATAAAAATGTTTATTTCACCGAATGTTCGGGCGGCGAGTGGGGCAAAAATTGGAATGACGCCTTTGGTTGGCAAGTCAAAAACCTTATTATTGGCGCGACCCGCAATCATGCGCGCGGCGTTTTATTTTGGAATATGGCCTTAGACGAAAATTTCGGCCCGCATTTGGGCGGTTGCGGTGACTGCCGTGGCGTAATAACAATTGCCAAAAACGGCAATATTACACGCAATATGGAATATTACGCGCTTGGGCATTTGACCAAATACGTTAAAGTTGGCGCGGTTCGCATTAATTCCAATGATATTGGCGGCAATATTTCAAATGTCACATTCAAAAACCCTGACGGCACTATATATATGATTGTTGTGAACACCTCGGGAATAGACAAATCATTCAGCATCAAATATCAAAATAAATTCCTAAACCTTGACCTTGTGCAAGGCGCGGCAATGACAATAAAACTCAAATAATCGGGAGTGAGGCAAATGACAGAAGCGGTAGAAAAACCGGAACAATCGCAAACCCTGGGTCTTGCGGTAATTTATGTAACAACATTGTTTTTTATATGGGCGGTTATTACGAATTTGCTTGGACCTCTATTGGCGGCAATGAAGACAATTTTTCAATTAAATACCTTTGAATCAAATTTAACAGCATTTGGTTTCTTTATCGCCTACTTCGTAATTTCAATTCCCGCATCAAGCTTTCTGTCACGAAAAGGCTATGCGAATTCCTTGTTGGTTGGTGTAGGTGGCATAATTTTTGGTTGCCTAATTGCAATATTGGCAACCAAAATAAAGAATTATGAGATTTTTTTGGTTGCGCTTTTCACAATGGCATCAGGCATTACATTGTTGCAAGTGGCAGCAAACCCATTGATTGCGTCAATGGGCGACCCAAAACATTCAGCATTTCGCCTAAATCTGTCACAAGCATTCAATTCACTTGGTGCGGCGACCGCGATTTTCGCAGGCGCTGGCACATTATTGCACGGTGAGGCTTTCAAAAAAGGCGTCGTACTTACCGACCAACTGAAAGACGCCGCACTTTCAGAAGTCGGCGGCGTTTACATGAAAATCACGATTGGCCTTCTGATTTTCTTGGGCGCAATATTTCTGGTGCGTGGCACTATTTCAGAAAACGCACCGCCAGTAGGGGCAAGCGTCTCGCCATTTAAGGCTCTGGAATCTAAATGGGCAATATTAGGCGCAGCTGCTATTTTCGTTTATGTAGGTGCGGAGGTTTCTATTGGCGATAATATGATCAATTATCTCGAACAGTCTCATGTCTTAGACATTGAAAAGGAGCAGGCTGGAAAATTAGCAACCTATTATATGCTTTTGGCAATGACTGGGCGATTTATTGGTTCGTTCCTAATGCGTTCGATCCAAGCGCCCAAAATGCTTGCCACTTTCGCAGTTGGCGCAATGTTAATGTGTGGCCTGGTAATTTCAGCGGGCGGTATGGGACACGCGGCGGCATCGGGTTCATTCCATTTGCCATTGGTTCACGCGGCATTGCCTTGGGGCGGAAGTGCGCTTTACGGCTATTTGGCGCTATTGGTCGGATTATTCAATTCAATCATGTTCCCAACAATTTTCACCGTAACCCTTGAACGCTCATCTGCGCCTGCATCTGCGACTTCGGGTCTTCTTTGTGTGGCAATTGCGGGTGGCGCGATTATTCCATTGATTTTTGGTCAATTCAAAGATGCTTTCGGCTCATTCAATATGGCCTATATCGTTCCTTTGGTCTGCTATGGTTATATTTTATGGTTCGCTTTAAACGCAATAAAAGCACCAATCCATAAAATTGAAGAAACCGTCGTCGGCGGGCATTGACCATTTGAAAAGCCCCCGTTAAGCGGGGGCTTTTTTGCTTTTGCGTCATGGTAAAACTTTTAAAAAATATATCCCCCGCCTTTGTGGTTGTTACCGCCCTTTTTTTCGGCTGGGGCTTTATTGCGGCGAATAATGACCCATTATTAACTGCACTGAAGGCTGTATTCAAACTCAATTGGACCGAGGCTTTATTGACGCAAATCGTCGGCCTTACTGTGAATGCATTAGTCGCCCTTCCCGCCGCACATCTGATAAATCGGACTGGTTCAGCGAATGCCATTTTGCTTGCACTGTTTTCAATGTTTGCATCCTGCGTATTGATGCAATTCGATTTGTTTTCGGCGCAATATTCGACAATTCTTTTCACAATATTTTTAATGGCAATCGGCATGTCTGCCTTACAAGTGGCGGCAAACCCGTTAATCGCTGCACTAGGCCACGAGGATTACAGCCATTTCAGACTGACCTTGGCGCAAACTTTTAATTCTTTGGGTGTTGTCATTGGCGTGCATTTCGGCACGAAATTATTGTTAACAGACCAAATCCTAAGCCTAAAAAAGGACCCGATAAGTGGTGAAGTCTTGCAAATAATCGATGATGGCAAGCGGCAAATGGCCATCGACGCCGTAAGTCGTGGCTATTTCATCATAGGAATTTTAATAGCATTAATGGCGGCGCTAATTTTCGCTTATCGCAAACAAATTTCCAGTGCCTCAATGAAATTAGAGGGCGCAGAAAACCAAGACGTAATGGCGGCATTGCGTTCCAAATGGGCGATTTTCGGCGCAATCGCAATCGGCCTTTATGTCGGTGCCGAAGTTTCAATTGCCTCAATAATGATAAATTTCTTGGGGCAGAAACATATTCTTGGCCTTCATTTGGAAAAGGCAGGGCAATTTCTCGCCAATTTTTATTGGGGCGGCGCATTATTGGGGCGGTTAATCGGGACGGCACTTTTGACACGAATGCGCGCGCCGTTTTTATTGCTTTTTTGCGCGGCATCGGCATCGATATTGTGTTTGATTGTAATTTTCACGAATGGTCCAATCGCCGCTTATTCAGCACTTTTGGTCGGGTTTTTTAATTCTGTAATGTTCCCGACAATTTTCACAATCACTTTAAGGCGCGCAAAAGTATCAGAAGCATCGGTTTCCGGCCTATTGTGCCTTGCGATTTCCGGCGGGGCAATATTGACACTCTCGGTCGGGCGACTTGCAGATATTACCAATCTTTCGGTTTCGTTTTTAATACCAATGCTTGCTTATATTTTCATATTTGTTTTCGCCAATGCCGCAATAAAAACACCGCCATCAGCGATTAAGAAATAGTCATTTCGCTTTTTGCGCCAAAAGCCATTCATATAATTCCGGATTATTATAGGTTTCGGTCCATGAATCATGATTGGCTTCGGGGTAAAGTGTAATTTTGGCATTGCCGCCAAGATCATTCACCATATTCACCATAAAACTTGAACCTTTAGGCGGGACAACATCATCCTTTGCACCATGGAATGCCCAAATCGGAAGATTGAGAAACTTTGTGGCGTCCATCGGGTTTGACATACCGCAAACCGGTGCAATGGCGGCGAATTTATCAGGATGCGCACCGGCCCAGCCCCAAGTTCCCATTCCGCCCAGTGAAAGTCCGGTAAGATAAATTCGGCTTTTGTCGGCCTTCAGTCCTTTGATTGCATTGTCCAAAGTGGCGTCAAGATAAGAAACCTCCCACATTTTGCCTTCAGGTAATTGCGGTGAAATAACGATAAAGGGGAAGTCCTTACCTTCTTTAATTAAACGCGGGGGGCCATGGATTTTGACTTTTTCAATATCAGTCCCGCGTTCGCCCGAACCATGAAGGAAAATTAAAACCGGATATTTTTCCGCCGACTTCGCATCATAATTCTCATGCAAATAAATTAGGTATTGATATGAATTTACCATTGCCTCGCGCTTTATTTGGTTACCATTTTGCGGCATTGTCGTTTTCATATCACCCATACTCGCACATGCCCCAAATGCCAAAGCACACAAAGCCATAGAAAATATTTTCATTATTCGTTTCCCTTGCCGTTTGAAAATAATAGCCGCTCAATTCTTCTATCAGGAATAAGCCAAAGCCCAGCGACAATGGCAAACATTAGCATCGATACCAAAGGTAAAAAGAACGCCATTGGAATTGCCGCACTATAAAGCGCAATAGATATTTTGCTCTTTCTATCCTGTTCATAGGCTTTTGCAAGGTGGGAATCTTTGCCGCTAATATTAATCAAAATGCCGGCCAAATGATTATAGGCCATCGCCGCAAATAATAGAATTATTCCATAAAGTGCCGTTGGGCCTTTGGCAAAATGGGTTTCGCCCATCCAGGCGGTCGCAAAAGGAACTAATGACAAAAAGAAAAGCAAAATTAAATTTGCCCATAAAGCGCGCCCGTCTATACCATGTGCCGCCATCAACATGTGATGGTGATTATTCCAATAAATGCCGACAAATACGAAACTTAGTAAATATGACAAGAATATTGGAATTATCGGCAAAAGCGCCGATATTTCCGCGCCATGCGGCACTTTAAATTCCAAAACCATGATAGTGATTATTATTGCGATTACGCCATCTGAAAACGCTTCAAGTCTATTTTTTGGAATATGAGTATTTTTTGCTTCTTGGGACATCGCAATATATTGCGATATTTTTTGCATTTGTCATTAAGAAAAATATTGCATAATACATAACGCGTTATATACTTTGCGCATGAGCATTAATCTCCTTGAATCCAAACCTTTAATTTTCCTTGGCAGCCGCTTGAAACACCTTTCGGATAGGTTTTTGACGGATGCCGCGAAAATACACGAATTTGTGAATACAGGTGTCACGCCGTCACAAGGTGTTTTATTGGCGCATATTGGCGCGGCACGCGAAATTTCGGTTTTGGAACTAGCGAATATTCTTGGTCAATCGCAGCCCGCTATTAGCAAAAACCTCGTGGGTCTTTCTAAACTTAATCTTATCACCAATATTAAGAGCATGGATAATCGCCAAAGAATTGTCACTTTAAGCGCCGAAGGCAAAAGACTTTTGGGCCGAATAAATAAAGAAATTTGGCAAAATGTCGAAATTGCGGTCAAGGAAATTCTTGGCGAAAATCAAATAGAATTCATTGAGGCATTAAACAAAATAGAATCGCGCCTCGACCAAAAATCATTTGAAAAACGTTTCAGGGAAATAAAAATGCAAAAAAATAATGAAGTCGAAATAATAGATTATGACCCAAAATATGCCCAAGATTTTTATGACATTAATGTTGAATGGATAAAGGATTTATTCGTGATGGAACAAGTCGATATTGATGTTTTATCAAATCCGCAAAAATTCATTCTTGACGACGGCGGCGCGATTTTATTGGCACGCCACCAAACACACGGAATTGTCGGAACTTGCGCCTTAATGAATATGGGAAATGGCGCGTTTGAACTTACAAAAATGGGTGTAAGAAAAGACCAACGCGGCTTAAAAATTGGCGAGAGATTATTACTTGCAACAACTGAATACGCCAAAAATATGGGCGTAAAACGCCTTTTCCTTTTAAGCAATTACAAAAACGCCGCCGCCATCGCACTTTACGAAAAACACGGCTGGAAACATTCCCAAGAACTCATGGAAGAATTCGGCAGCGAATACGAAAGGTGCGACGTGGCGATGGAATACACGATTTGAATTACTATTCGCCAACGCCCTCAAACAAAAGGCTGGAAATATAGCGTTCGGCAAAACTTGGAACGACAAATACAATATTTTTATCGGCAAATTCATCGCGCTTCGCCAATTCAATGGCAGCGGTAAGATTCGCGCCTGTAGATATGCCGCCCGGCACACCTTCGGTGCGCGCTAATAGGCGGGAATTTTCGAAAGCGTCGTCATTTGAAACTTTTATGATCTCGTCAATCACTTTGGTATCAAGCACTTCGGGAATAAAGCCAGCGCCTATGCCTTGAATTTTGTGTGGGCCTGGCGCACCGCCCGATAGAACTGGCGATGCTTCTGGTTCAACGGCAACGATTTTCACGTCGCCCAATGCCGATTTCAACACCTGTCCAACACCGGTAATTGTGCCGCCAGTGCCAACACCCGCAACAAAGGCCGCAACTTCGCCGCCTGTGTCTTCCAAAATTTCCAATGCAGTGGTTTTTCGGTGAATTTCAGGGTTTGCAGGGTTTACAAACTGCCCAGGGATAATTGAATTAGGGGTTTCTGCAACAATGGCATTGGCGCGCGCAACCGCACCCTTCATACCTTCTGCACCCGGGGTTAAAACCAATTCAGCACCAAGAAAAGCCAGCATTTTGCGACGTTCCAAAGACATGGTCTCTGGCATTACCAGAATCAATCTATATCCACGTTGTGCAGCAACAAAGGCCAAAGCAATTCCGGTATTACCCGAAGTTGGCTCAACCAAAACCGTTTCGTCATTTATCAAGCCGCGATTTTCCAATTCCTCAATCATGGCGACGCCAATACGATCTTTTACCGAGGCAATTGGATTAAAAAATTCCAGTTTCGCCAATAAATTCCCTTTAAGACCAAGTTTTTCTTTAAGCCTATCAAGGCGAACCAAAGGGGTTGCGCCAATGGTTTCGGTAATATTGTTGAAAATGCGTCCTGCGGTTCGTGGTTTAGTCATAATAATTCCTCTTTGCGCCTATATCGGCTCGAAAGCGCAAAATTTGAAGGCGCGAAATTAGCAAAATTTTCTGTTTCACCATACTTTTTCAAAATCAAATTCTCACACCTACTGCTTGACGCGAATCGCGCTCTGGTCGATGAAAAATCAATGAAAACCATTCGCCAAACCAATATGCGCGGCGGGATTGCGCGCCTTGTCCAAGATGGCGAAAAATTTCACGCTATTCTAATTGTCAATGGTCGCATTATTGAAGAGGCGAGCGATATTAATAGCGAGGCCGCCTGGTCAAAATTGGTTTCGCAAAATACGATTGTCAAACAAAAAGCCCAAGCACCACAGAATATTGACCATGCCATTTATTCCGAAGTTGCAAAATTAATCGAAAAATCCCCGCATCCAATCTATTTGACCGGAAGGGCGGGAACCGGAAAAACAACATTTCTAAGGCATTTCCTTGAAACTTCTGAATTAAATTCAATAATCATTGCGCCAACCGGAATTGCGGCATTGAATGCAGGCGGGCAAACCGCGCATTCCTTATTCAAATTCCCGCCCAATCTTATAAGACCTCAAGATGTTAAAAGAGTGCGCGAAGGGCGTCTTTTAAGGGCAATTGACCTTTTAGTGATTGATGAAATTTCAATGGTGCGCGCCGATTTGATGGATGGGATTGACCGCTCTTTGCGCCTTCATCGTGGCATAAACCTGCCATTCGGCGGGGTAAAATTATTGTGCGTCGGTGATGCCGCGCAATTGCCACCGGTTGTTAATCGCGAAGAGGGCGAAATCCTTAATGACTGGTTCAATGGCCCCTATTTCTTTGATGCACCGAGTGTGCAATCAATGAAATGGCGCATAATCGAACTTACGCACGCATTTCGCCAAACTGAATATCATTTTTTGGAAATTCTAAACCGACTGCGTCATGGCGCAATTTCGCGTGACGATTTTGAATTATTAGAACAAAGAATAATCCCGATTGCACCCGATGTGGATGATAATGGTGTTATCCTCACGACCACCAATGACGCCGCGCGGCGAATTAATGAACGTGAAATGGCGGCATTGCCTGAAAAACCCGCCATTTATTGCGGTGAGGCCGATGGTGTTTTTGACGAACGACTTTTTCCCACCGAAATCAATCTTGAATTAAAAGTCGGTGCCAAAGTTATGATGCTTAGAAATGACATTGACCGCCGATTTGTAAACGGCACTTTGGCACGCGTCATTGAAACTAATGACGAGACCGTAAAAGTCAAAATCGGGCGCTATGTTCATGAAATCGAACCCGTGGTTTGGGAAAGATATCAATATGAATTAGACGATAAGGACGAGCCAAAACGCAAAACCGTGGGCACGTTCACTCAATTGCCAATTCGCCCCGCTTGGGCACTTACTATTCACAAAGCGCAAGGACTAAGTTTTGATAAGGTCCATATCGATTTCGGTCGCGGCGCATTTGCCCACGGCCAGACTTATGTTGCGTTTTCACGCTGTCGCACCTTGGAAGGCTTGACGATTTCGCGCAATGTCAAAAAATCCGACATTGCAATTGATGAAAGATCTATGGCGTTTCTTGACGGAATTGAAACCGACGAAAATGAAAACTTTCGAACCGGTTGGCGCGAATTCTGAATTAACTTGACAAACAGCATCCAAGAGGATTATTGCATTGCCAACCAACATATAAACATATAAAGATATTGTTATATGTTTCTTTTTCAGGAGTTATTCTTGGCACGTCAAAATTATTTTTTCACCTCCGAATCGGTTTCAGAAGGCCATCCGGACAAGGTTTGTGACCGTATTTCCGACGAAATCGTCGATTTGTTTTTCCGCCGCACAATCGAAAAAGGCCTAAATCCTTGGGTCACACGCGCGGCCTGTGAAACTTTGGCAACCACAAATAAGGTTGTTATTGCCGGTGAAACCCGCCTTGAAGCCGAAATTTCCAATGACGAAATTATTGAAACCACGCGCGCGGCAATCAAAGATATTGGCTATGAGCAAGATGGTTTCCACCATGCAACTGCAGATATTGAAATCTTGCTTCACGGCCAATCCGCGCACATCGCGCAAGGCGTCGATGAAAGCGGAAATAAAGAAGAAGGCGCAGGTGACCAAGGTATTATGTTTGGTTATGCAACCAATGAAACCAAAGAATTAATGCCTGCACCTTTGCAGTTTTCTCACAAAATTCTTAAGCGTCTTGCCGAAGTTCGTCATTCCGGTAAAGAGGCTTGGCTTGGCCCTGATGCTAAGTCCCAAGTGACAGTTCGCTATGAAAATGGTCGCCCTGTTGAGGCAACATCGATTGTTCTTTCGACCCAGCATCTTGATGCTGCTATGACTTCTGAAGATATTTCGGCTTTGGTAAAGCCATATATTTTCGAAGTTTTGGGCGATGAATTACCGATTGCAAAAAACTGCATTTGGCACATTAACCCAACCGGTGCATTCGTGATTGGTGGTCCTGATGGTGATACCGGCCTTACCGGTCGCAAAATCATTGTTGACACTTATGGTGGCGCGGCACCACATGGCGGCGGCGCATTTTCGGGCAAAGACCCAACCAAAGTTGACCGTTCTGCGGCTTATGCTGCGCGCTATTTGGCGAAAAACGTGGTTGCGGCGGGCCTTGCGGATCGTTGCACCATTCAATTGTCTTATGCCATCGGCGTTCCGGAGCCATTGTCGATTTACGCAAATTGCGACGGCACAGAACGTTGTGATCTTGATGCTTTGGAAAAGCGCCTTGGCGAAATTATGCGCTTAACACCAAAAGGCATTCGCACCCATCTTGATTTGAATAAACCAATCTATGCCCGCACCGCCGCATACGGCCACTTTGGTCGTGCCCCCGACGCCGACGGTGGTTTTAGCTGGGAAAAAATCGATTTGGTCGATGCGCTAAAAGGTCTATAAGAAAGAGCCCCGAGTTTTTCTCGGGGCTTTTTTAATTTTAATGGACGGTTGCGCTAATTAATCGCGCCGCAAAACACCCGAAAAAGTTAAAGCCATAAGTGGCACAAACACGGCGCCAATTAATTGCACAAAATCAACTAGAAAATCCCAAAATGAACTGGCCTTTGTTGCAATTTCGCATTTTGCCTGTTCTTGTAAGTCAATCACGGGAATAAAACTGTCAAGTGCCCATAAAGCGGGAACTGATTGGCATTTTTGAATTGTAGCTTGCGCCATATTTGCCCCCGCCGCAATTGAATTGTGTTCAATTAATATATTATGGTCTATCATATACCAAACCGTCAAAGACCAAATAAAAGCTATAACGCTACCCCAAAAGGCGGCGCGCTGTGGCGAATAACCAAATTCAAAGAAGAACCCAAATAGGCGGCGGAAAAAGCGCACCAGCCAATTATCAATTTTGCATTTAATTTGAAAATGGCGCTTTTCTTTTCTTATTTCATCTGCATCTAAAACATGGCCCATGGCCGCCAATGTGCGCGAGGCTTGCTCATAGGGGCGCGGCGTAAAATCATTGGCATTTGGGTTTTCGTCAATAAATTGGCGTTCAAGCCAATTTATTATGGCTTCGGCAAAGGGTTTTTTGCCATTTGGCGTATATAAATCGTCGCTAAAATTAATATGGTCATAGGCAAAACCATCAAGTGAAAGCTTTACACCTTTTTCACCATCTGGCTTTGCCCCCCAATCTTCAGGGTTAAAGCTATGAATGTTGTTGCATTTGGAATTATCAAGCCAAATTTGCCCAAAACTTTCTTTGGCAATTTTTATATGAAGAACGTCGATAATAATCATATTGTGCCCACGTATCTTGCCTTTTATCAAACTTGGGCTATTTTTATTGCCATATCCGTCAAAAAGTAGATTTTGGCATTTTAAGTCTTGAAGAATTAAAGCATTGCCATTTTCATTAATAAAATCCGCGCCATAAACATAAAGACCTCCATGAATTTGCGCACCCAAAAGGGAAAATTCACCCTTGGCTTCAAATCTTATTTCGGTTTCACCGACTTTATCACCATTAGCAAAAAAGGAGCCCACTTGCATATTATCGGCAAGAAAAGCTTCATTACGGTTTCCGATTAATTTTGCACCTGTCAGAGCAAATTGTCCATCAATAGTCGCGCCACTTGCATTGATCCCGCCCTTAATGTCTGAATAATTTTTATTTTCATTGTTTAACAGAACAGCCGCGCCAATTTTTGCACTTTGCAAAACAATTGCATAATTTTTGGTGCTATTTATGTACGCAGCTATTAGTTGTAATTGGCCATCAATTTTTGCACGCAACAAATCAAATGTTCCAAAAACCTTTATGCGGTTTGCAAACAATGTGTTTTTTATAATCATGCCTTGGGCGAAGAAATCCGCTTCTGAATTCTTTTCACCAATTTTGGCATCATCAAGTGAAAGTGCCATGAAGCAAGAATAAGAAAAATCTACCCCATGCTCTAATATTGAATTATGCAAATAAAGCCGTGGAATAGGCTCATTTTCATCTCCCAAAAATGATAAATCAAGCTTTTCATTAAAAATGAGACCTTTGGTCCCAAGCCCTTTTTCATGAAGCCTGACGCCAGTAATTTCATTATTTAATAAAGCGCGGAAAAATTTAGAGGAAACAATTTTTTCTTCTTTTGCCCAAGGCACCACACTAAGCCATCCACCAGTATTGGCGGCATTACAGAGTTCTTTTTCAATTTTGCTTGTGGGTTTGATTATTTCCGGCTTCTTTGGTTGCCATTCGCATTCATGCGCCACCTCTAATGGCGCAATCTTCAAACGAAAACAATTAAATTGCAAGATAAATTTGAGGTTTGCCCCCCACCGAATCTTTCGCGCAACTTCGCCTTTATACAGGGCAAGATGCGAAATTGGCAGCATGATGACAGCATTGTGTCAGCGGTATTCATCAATTATGATTTTAATGATGGAGCGGAATGCCTATTTCTTACGCCGAAACGCATCCAAGCTAACCACTGCTGCTGCGCCGTCGGCGGGTTTTTGGGTGGCGATTGTTGGTTCTATTTCGGCCTCGATTGCATCGGCCTCTTTATCTTCTGCGCCATAATCGTCAACCACGTCAAACGGCAAAGCAAAGCGGGCATGTGGGTCATAAAAGCGCGTGATTGCGGCATAAGGAATGACAATACGCTGTGGCACGCCACCGAAATGTAAAGTCACGGCGAATTTATCGTCATGCACTTCAAGACCCTCAAATTGCAATTGCAATACAATTGTCATTTCTTCAGGGTATTTCTCAACCAAATAATTGGCAACTTGCACACCTTTGGCGCGGGTCTTAAAACTTACGTAAAAATGATGGTCGCCAGGCAGACCATTAATCGACATTTTAAGCGCGTCGCGCACAACGCCGCGTAAAGCAATCTGAGTAAGTTTGGCATAGCCGATTAGGTCTTGTGTCATATTCGTCCCTTTGAGTTTGACCCCAATTTTCGATTCGTTTTAGCCTTAGCCTTAAAAATGCGCAACAGGGTTCGGTAATTTGGCGAAGCCCATTATCGCAATTGGGGAAGATTTTCATTTTTGCAAAACCGAATGGTAACGCGTCGCACTCCAAACATCATCAATGGCACAGGTTTTATTGTCTTTATATCCGTTTTCGCGCATTATTTCACGAATAGCATTTTCACCAAATGGCGAATTTTGTCCTTTTTTATTCACTATCCAAATTGGCAATTTTCTTTCGCTGTTCATTTCAAGTGTTTTCACCAAATCTTGGAAATGTATAGTTTGCGCAATCAGCAAATCCGCACTTTCGAGATTTGACAAATTCGCGGCAATCGCATTTTTCAAATTGTTCGAACTAATTTCCGACAAAGAATGAACATTAGTTTTCGCCTTAATTCCAAGTTTGTCGGACAAAGGTTTCGGCGGCGCAAGAATTCTGTCGTGCCATTTTTTGGCATCTTTTCCCAATTCCAGCCTGAAATTATCGTTTTGAAACTCGAAAACCAAATCGTCACCGTCAATGCGAGGGTTCTTCATTTCTTCAAACGCAATTCGCAGTTTCAAAGGGCCGCGAATAATTAATTCCCGACTTTCCAAAAAAGCATTGATTTCAAAACAAAGGTCTTCGGTATGGATTAGAGTTTTTGTTTCAAGTCCCATGAAACCCATTCTTTGAAACTCTGTGACAAAAGTCAATAACATTGTGACATGCCCGATTTCCACCAAAAAACAAACCCGCGCACAAAATGTGCGCGAATTTATTTCGTTTGTTTTCAGCTTATTTTTCGGTTTCGTTTATTTCTTGAATTGCACGACGCAGTATGTCTAAAACTCTTTGCTTTTCTTCTTGCGAAGCGGCGCGTTTTGAAACCAATGCATTTCGCAATTCACGCCTTAATTTGCCAAATTCGCGGCGCGTATCATAATCCGGTGCGCCACTTTGGCTATGGCCCCAACGATCTTCTGTAAAATCTTCTTCATCGAGGTGGTTTCGCATTTCTGAAAAACGTTGTGCAATAATATTTATTCGCTCATAGATTTTTGAAACCGCGTCTTGGTTTTTTTCAAGAAATGCTTTTCCATCTTCAGTTATGGCAAACGTTTTACGATTTCCGTCTTGCTCAGAAACCGCATGACCAATTTCTGTAATGTAACTTAGAAGCGGATAAATCATTCCCGGACTTGGCGAATATATTCCATTGGTCATTTCATCAACGGCTTTAATAATTTCATAGCCATGCGACTTTCCTTCGGAAATCATTTTCAGAATTATTAGATGCATTTCTTCAGAGGAAAGAAACTTTCCTTTCAAATTTTCCATAAATCCGGAAAATCCAAACCCGGGGCCGAAACCACGGCGAAAACCCTTATTGTGCCGAAATGCCATATCCGCAAAAAAACCTTTAAAGCCTTTGCCAAAGCCGTGGCCGCAACCATTTTCATGGTCTTGGAAACCGCGATCAAAACTATTTCTAAATCTCATCTTTATTCCTTTCAATCAAGATATGTTATAATATATATCATAAGATATATTTTTCAAGGATAAGGGTGAAGTTTTTATCGCCGTCGCGATAAAGTATTGATTTTACATGTGTATTTTGGAGCTTTGAATATTCAATTTTCAAACGCAATCCACTTCACACCCAATCAAAGTCAGTGGAATCGGATAAAAAGATATGGGTTTTTATATGTCAAAAATGACATGTGTCATTGACTGATTTGCAAATAACAAAAGCGAACAAGAAAGATGGACTTGGGAAGCAAAGAGACTTGCCCCCCTTAATTCCTGATTCTCAATTCGCAATTCGCAATTAAGCCACCAAAAAGATTAATGCATTTCTTTCGAGGTTTTTGCGGTTTTTCCGGCGGCTTTTATTGTGTCGTCGGGGTAAATAGAAGTTTCGCGCTTATGGGTCGCGCTTACTATGCCGCGATACATGCCAATGTCATTTATGGCAAAAGCGACATTCCCCTCACCGTCCATGGCGATAAGGCCGCCATCGCCACCCAATTCACCGATTGCCATAATAGTATCATAAGCGGCGGAATTTATATCTTGCTTATTCCATTTGATTCTATCGCAGATTTGGCGCGCCGCGCTTTCGCGAATAAAATATTCGCCGGTTCCGGTCGCCGAAACAGCGCAAACGCCATTAATCGCAATCGTCCCCGCGCCAATAACGGGTGTGTCGCCAATGCGCCCGAAAACTTTCCCCGTCAGGCCGCCGGTTGAAGTGGCGGCGGCAAGATTGCCGTCATTGTCGATTGCAACAGCGCCAACTGTTCCAAAAATATGGGTTTGGTCAATTTGTGAGAATTTTTTGGCGCGCCATTTTTGTAATTGTTGCCATCTTTCTTCGGTATAATAATAAGACGGATCCACCTGTGGCAGGCCGTTTTCAATTGAAAATCTATCCGCCCCGTCGCGCGCCAAAAATAAGCGGCCCGAATATTCCATTACTGCGCGCGCCAAAGAAATTGGGTTTTTGGTGCGAGTTACGCCCGCAACAGCGCCCGCCTTGGTAGTTTTACCATCCATAATTGCAGCATCAAGTTCGTTGGTGCCTTGAGCAGTGAAGACCGCGCCTTTTCCGGCATTGAATAAAGGATTGTCTTCCAAAACCTTGACCGTCGCCTCAACGGCATCAAGTGACGAACCACCATTTGACAGGATTTTTTCACCCGCTTGTAAAGCGGCATCAAGACCCGCACGATATTTAACTTCTAATTCAGGGGTAAGATCGCCTGGTTCGATAACCCCTGCCCCGCCGTGAATTGCCAAAGTCCATTTCATTTTCTGTTTCATCTCCCCATTTTTTATCTCATACTGGCGGACAAATTTGGGGTTTTCAACTTTTTTCGTATTGAAGTCGAATTTTGAATTGGTGCCAATGCCTTGAACGCTCAAGTTTTTCACCTCAAGCGGCTTGTTTATTTGGGCGATTGGGGCATCTGCAAAATCAAAAAGCCATGCAGCACCATCAATATTGGAGAATAATTTAGCGCTGCCATCTTTTTCAACACAAAGCGCGGTTTGTTCATCAATACCTATGCCATATATTTTACCAGCACCCATTTTTAAGGATTTCGCCATAAACGCCACCAAACGGCCCTGACGATTGCGTTCTTTAAAATGGCTATCAGTGATAAAATTCTTGAAAATAGGAAAATTTAGAAAATCGGTTTCAATTGTCACCGCTTTGCCCAATGGATCTGGCAAGGCTTCGGCAGAAGTTATCGATCCGCCATCCATCGCGCCATATAAAAACTGTCCC
The DNA here is from genome assembly GCA_041917055.1 of Hyphomonadaceae bacterium. Taxonomy (GTDB): domain Bacteria; phylum Pseudomonadota; class Alphaproteobacteria; order Caulobacterales; family Aquidulcibacteraceae; genus Pseudaquidulcibacter. Next base: position 71,732 of record JAYRYJ010000011.1, on the reverse strand, counting down.
TGCACCGCGAGGCCAGCTGAAGTGCCGCCCAATGGCTTATTCGCGGCAACATGTGCCTCTATCGCCTTTTCAACAGGTGTGCCGCGCCAATATCTGACATAACGGCTTTGATCCCCACCTGCGAGGAAAATACCATCCGCGCTTTTGATTGCAGCCAATAAATCCTTATCAAAACTTGCCGAACGGTCAAAAAAGGCAAAAGTTCTGATTGAGGTGAAGCCTTTAACATCATTGAACATTTCGGTTTGCGTTCCGATCATATCCTCGGTGGTTGCGTCAGCATCGGGAGCGCGCAGAATTACGATATGTCCGTTTCCGGCCTTTGCGGCAAACCAACGAAAAGCGTCATAGGACCAATCGCCGCCACCGGACATGAGTATGCCATATCCGACACTGCCCGGGGTTTTGGCATTTTCATCACCAATTAAGAAAGTTTTTAGGGACGCCGTATTTTTCCACTCTTTTGCGTTCGCAACCAAAGGCGAAACTAAGAATGCGAACACCGCCAAAATACGCACAAACCAATTCATAATTTCCCCCTAAAAATCAGTCAGAGCGGTGATACTTCAAGTGGAACAGGAATGGCGCAGGTATTATGTGGCGTGACAGTGAGTTTTTTCGCCGATAATATTGGAATATTCTCAAGAAAAAACTCACTGCCACGACGCAAAAGAACAAGCCAGTCCGATTCCAATTGAAGTATCAGCGCTCTTGTTGCCAAAAACAGCAGCATAATGCAGCATTTCAAAAATTGTTACAACATTTTTCTTGATTTCAAATCAAATGTTTGTCACAAATTATCCACTTGCCGAAATTTTTAGCAAGTTTCGATTTTTTAAGGGGAAATGAATTGTCGAAACCATTTAAGACCAAGTTTGCACTATTGATGGGTGCAAGTGTAATAAGTATTTTTGCAACCAATGTATCTGCACAAACTGCGCCAACGAATGAGGAAGTTGTAACGGTTCTTGGTTCGCGCATCAAACGCATTAATAAAGAGGGCCCTGCGCCAGTTACCACCATAACGGCGGCGACAATTGAGGCGGGTGGTTATGCAAGCGTGCCGGATGTTTTGAAATCGGTAACCCAAAACGGCGGTGCCACACTTTCAGAACAAGATTATGGCGGCGCGATTATGACACCGGGCGCCGCGCAAGTGGATTTACGCGGCCTTGGTCCTAATCACACTTTGGTGATGGTTAATGGCAAACGAGTTGCGGATTTTCCAATGCCATTCAATGGCCTTTCGAATTTTGCCGATGTTTCCAATATTCCGATTTCTATGATTGAGAAAATTGAGGTCCTTTCGGGTTCGGCATCGGCAATTTATGGTTCCGATGCGGTCGCAGGCGTTATCAATTTTACCCTAAAAGAAAAAACTGATGAAACTATTGCCTCTTATAAATTCGGGATTACCGAACGCGGTGACGGAACATCACACCTTGGAACTTTTTCGACCGGATTTGCCAAAGATAATTTCAGCCTGGTTTTTGGCGCTGAACTTTATAAAAAAGACCCGATTTGGCAATATGACCGCGAAATCCAAGATTCACGTCTTGATGCGCCAACCCCTGAAACTCGCAATGCGGTTTTGAACTTTTATCGCAGCGCTGATTTTCCGACAGTGGCGCAATGTGACGCTGTAAAACACCTTGCCGGCGGGACAATGGTATTGTTCACCGATACTGATGATGACCAATATTGTGGTTCGCAGGCGGCGATTTCTTATGGCACAATCACGTCACAAAAACAGTCTTTGAATACTTATACAGCAATGAATTTGTATTTGAATGACAAAACCTCGCTTTATGCCAATTTGCAGGCAGGTGTTGCCGAGACCAAATTGATGAATGACGTCACTTATTGGCGCTATCAAGACGCCGCTGGCAATGCCATTCGCTTTTATAATGAAGATCCGGACACCGATGGTCGCGACCGTTGGCGCCGTATTTTCACACCAGAGGAAGCCGGCGGTCTTGAACCATACATGACCGAAAATAAATCTAAAACCATTTCTTTGACCACCGGAATTAAAGGTACGGCGGCAGAAACTTGGAATTATGATTTGGCTTTCAATTATTCACGTTATGATTCTGATATCTCCAGCCCACAGACGGTTGCAGCCAAAGCGAACAAATTTTTCCTTGGTGAACAAACCGGGGTAACTGGCTCGGGATTGCCGATTTTCAATGCGCCTTTGTCAAATTTCTATCGCGCTTTGACACCTGCGCAATGGCAATCAATCACTGAGAGAGTGATGACTGACGCCTATTCACAGACTACGGGTTTGAATTTGGTGGTCACTAAGGATGAGCTTTTCAAACTTCCAGCCGGCCCTGTCAGTATGGCTATGGTTGCTGAAGTGGATACCCAGTCTTATAGCGTCAAACCAAACGATAATGCCACTGATTTCGGCTATTATTACGCCTATGCGGCAACATCGGGCGCAGGTGAACGTAATCATGGCGCATTCGGCATGGAATTCAATTTGCCGCTTTTGACGCAATTAGAAGCCAAAGCCGCTGCGCGTTACGATGGTTTTAGCTTTGGTGACAATGACATTGGCAAAGTCACCTATAATGCAGGCCTTGAATATCGTCCGATAAAAACCTTATTATTGCGTGCTGCTTATGGCACAGGGTTCCGCGCACCGGATTTGCATTATGTTTTTGCGAATCTTGATTTATTCCACCCAACTGTTACCGATTATTACAATTGCCGTGTCTATGAGGCAGGTGCATGTTCGGATTATGCCGATTTGGATATCCTTAAACACCGCGAAGGATCGGATAATTTGAAACCTGAAACCTCAAAAAGTTTCAATGCCGGTTTTGTATTCCAGCCAATGCGCAATTTTGACATTTCAGTCGATTATTTCAAAGTGCAAATGCGCGATCAGGTTCAAGATTTGAGCACAGATCAATTATTGCGCGACGAGGCCGATTGCCGTTTGGGTCAAACCGAAAGCGGAAAACCGGTTGTCACAACATCACCAACCTGCCTTGATGCAATTGCACGCGTATTCCGTGACGAGAACGGTGATATTACTCATGTCTATATTAATCCAATTAACGTATCGCGCGAAGATACAAGTGGGGTTGATATTAGCGTGAATTACACCCTTCCGGTTTCTTATGGTAAATATCGTTTTGGCCTAAATCACACTGTCGTATTTGACCATACTTCGGTGCAATATGAGGGTGATGCTGAACTTGACCAATTGGCGGTTGATAGCGGCTACACAATTCCGAAAGAAAAGACCACTTTGACTGTTGGATTTGAAAAAGGCCCCTGGAACTTCACTTTAACCGGAAAACGCCTCGGCAAATTGCAAAATTGGGCGGAAGATGGTTGGACGGGTGCAAGCTATTTATTCAATGGCAATGTTAATTTCCAACTTAACCCTGCAACCGAAATTTCGTTTAGTGTCAATAATCTATTGGACACCGACCCGAAAAAGGATGCAACCTGGGAAAGCTATCCATATTATAATAGCAAATGGTTCGATTCTATCGGTCGAGCCTATTTCGTAGAAATCAAGCACAAGTTTTAGGACGAAAGCTATAAATTTGGACAATGATTTAGGGGCGGAAAATTCCGCCCCTTTTTCTATTTCTTTTTCAATAAATCGCGGATTTCACCCAATAAGACTTCCGTCGGAGGGGGCGGTGCATCTTCGACTATTGCCGGTGCGCGTAATTTATTTATGGCTTTAATCATCATAAATATTGCGAGCGCCACAATCAAAAACGAAATTATTGCATTCAAAAAATTGCCATATGTAATCGCGACTTCGGGCTTTTTTGCAATTTCGTCGGCGGCCTTTAGAACGATTTTCATTGATGCCATATCAAGGCCGCCGGTGAAAACACCAACAATCGGCATGATTAAATCTTTAACGAAACTATCAACAATTTTGCCAAATGCACCGCCGATTACAACGCCAACCGCCAAATCAACGACATTGCCACGTGCAATAAATTCTTTAAATTCTGATGCAAAACCCATTTATGCCTCCTTTTTATATATTTGGAGACAAGCACACAATGATAGCCGATGCAACCGCTGAAAAACCAGAACTAGACAGTAACAGAACGCTTAATTCTTAATACTTAATCTGCGCAAGAGAAAGCGCCAAATTACCAAATTCACTGAATAGAATTATTCCCCCAAATCAACCCCATCATTGAGGCGTTCACGGAGTTCTTTTCCGGCTTTGAAGAATGGGGCACGTTTGCCCTTAACTTTAACTTGTTCGCCGGTGCGAGGATTTCGTCCGACGCGCTCATTTCTTTCGCGTGCGGAGAAAGCCCCGAAACCGCGTAATTCCACCCTGTCGCCCCGAACCAAAGCGGCGGATATTTCCTCAAGAATAGTATCGACGACACGCTCAACGTCACCATAAAAAAGGTGCGGATTCTCTGCCGCCAATTTTGCAACTAATTCAGAACGCAGCACTTTTGTGTCCTCCGTAATTTTGAAATCTAGCAAAAGGCTTGGTATAAAGCGCGCCCCCCACAGGCGTTTCATAATACTAATGCCCATAACTTACAAACTATTATATTGCGCAAATCGCCGCCACGGGAATACCAAGGCGTTCAAGCGAAAAACTCAATTTTACTCGTGAGTGCATTAAAGAGAAAAAGTCCTTATTGCGCAAGGGGTTTAGAGTAATTCAGCCGCAATTTTTGCTCTAAATAAAAAAAAAACGAGCCAGTTCAATAAACTGGCCCGTTATCAAAGTTAATAATTATGCAGTAATTAGGCTTCAGTTTCTTTTTTCTTAAGCGCTGCGCCCAAAATATCGCCCAATGAAGCACCGGAATCAGACGAACCGAATTGTGCGATTGCGTCTTTTTCTTCTGCCATTTCAAGTGCTTTGATTGACAAAGAGACCTTGCGGGTTGCTTTATCGATTGCGGTTACTGCTGCGTCAATACGGTCGCCGACTGCAAAGCGGTCAGGGCGTTGTTCAGCGCGGTCGCGTGACAAATCAGATTTGCGAATGAATGCGCGCATCACATTGTCTTGGCCGAATGAAACTTCGATACCGCCGGTTGCAACTTCAACAATTGTGCAAGTGATGGTTTGGCCTTTTCTGATGCCTTCATTAGCAGCCAATGGATCACCGGCAACTTGTTTGATACCCAAGGAAATACGTTCTTTTTCGACGTCAACGTCAAGAACTTTGGCTTCGACTTCGTCGCCTTTTTTGTATTTCTTGATTGCGTCTTCGCCTTGAAGTGCCCAATCAATATCAGACATGTGAACCATGCCATCCAAATCGTCGGAAACGCCGATGAATAGGCCGAATTCAGTGATGTTTTTGATTTCGCCTTTAAGAACTGTGCCGATTGGGTGATTTGCAACGAAAGTTTCCCAAGGATTGCTTTGCGCTTGTTTCATGCCCAAAGAAATGCGGCGTTTGTCTTCATCAACATCAATAACAAGAACATCGACTTCTTGGTCTTGAGTAACGATTTTTGATGGGTGAACGTTTTTCTTAGTCCAAGACATTTCAGAAACGTGAACAAGACCTTCAACGCCATCTTCAAGCTCAACAAATGCACCATAATCAGTGATATTAGTGATTTTGCCATGAAGTTTCGCGCCAAGTGGGTATTTCTGATGCACAGATTCCCAAGGGTCAGAATTCAATTGTTTCATGCCTAATGAAATGCGGTGCGTATCAGGATTGATTTTAACAATCTGAACTTTAACCATGTCACCGACATTCAAAACTTGCGATGGGTGCGTGATGCGTTTCCACGAAATATCAGTAACGTGAAGAAGGCCGTCAACACCGCCCAAATCAACGAATGCACCGTAATCAGTGATGTTTTTAACTGTACCTTCTTTGATTTCGCCTTCTTGAAGATTGGCAACAACTTCACCGCGCGCATCATTGCGTTCATTTTCAAGAATTGAACGACGTGAAACAACGATATTGCCGCGTTGACGATCCATTTTCAAAATTACGAATGGTTGATCAACATTCATCATTGGGCCGACGTCACGGATAGGGCGAACATCAACTTGGGAACCAGGCAAGAATGCACTTGCGCCGCCCAAATCAACGTTAAAGCCGCCTTTAACACGACCGGTAACCATACCCATAACCTGCTCGCCTTTTGCGAATTGTTCTTCAAGGCGGGTCCATGCTTCTTCGCGGCGCGCTTTTTCGCGGCTGATTACTGCTTCGCCCAAAGCATTTTCGATACGGTCAAGATAAACTTCAACAGTTTGACCAACTTTAAGGTCTTTGGCTTCAAAGCCGAATTCACGCAAAGGAACGCGGCCTTCGGTTTTAAGACCGACGTCCAAAACCGCAAAATCATTTTCTAAGCTTGTGATGGTTGCGCCAACAACTTTGCCTTCGCTCAGGCCGTCTTTACCAAAAGACGCATCAAGCATGGCTGCAAAATCATCACGTGTAGGTGTTAATGTCATAAATATCTCCAAATTTCTTTGAAATTTGGCAAACTAATCTAAAAAATTTGCCAAGGGCAAATTTGGGCTCTTCGACTTATCCGAAAAGCATATTATCTCGCTCACCTTATCCAAAAAGTCTGCAACTTTTTGGGGTTCGCTTGAAACTTTTCGGGTCTCATCGCGGTGCTCTTCAATCAAGAAGAAAACAAAAATAGCCGCCAAAAGCGTTTGCTCTTGTCGGTTAGGTTTCAAATTAATCAGTTTGCAAATTTCAAGGCAGAAAATTACTTCGGGGTTGGAATTTACCTATCGGCATGACCCAAAGCCTTTTCAATGGGGCGGGTCATACACGAAATTAATACCAATGCAAGCGCTGAAACTGAATTTGCCGAATTTTCAAAGCGTTTTATAAAGAAATATGTTCAGTGATTCCCGCAATCAACATTCAATTGAAATCACCCGCTTAATTGAGCTTCTAAGCAAGGTTCAAGGCTTTGGGCCAAAATCGGCACGTCGTGCGGTTTTGCATTTATTGAAAAGGCGCGATTTATTGATGAAACCGCTTGGTGAAGCGATGTTAGAAGCGGCGCACAATGTCAAAACCTGCGAAGTTTGCGGCAATATTGACACTATTTCGCCTTGCACTATTTGCCGCTCCGACAAGCGCGATAGGGGCGTTTTATGCATAATTGCAGAAATCAGTGATTTATGGGCCTTTGAACGGGCGGGCGGTTTCAAGGGTGTTTACCATGTTTTGGGCGGGCTTCTAAGCGCTTTGGACGGTATCACACCAACTGATTTGGGAATTGCACAATTAATCGAGCGTATCGAACGCGAAAAAATTGAGGAAGTGGTTCTGGCGCTATCTGCAACAATCGATGGCACGTCAACTTCACATTATATCGCCGATTTATTGCAAGGGCGCGGCGTTAAAGTGACCCGCCTTTCGCACGGCCTGCCGATTGGTGGTGAATTAGACGCAATTGACGAGGGGACTTTATTACTTGCGCTTAAATCAAGGCTTGAGATCTAAAGCATAATCCGGCCTCATTGCATCTTTAATATGGCGCGGAAATTTATTAGGACAGATTATTACGGCATCATAACGAATTACGCGCCCCTTTGCCCAATCGTGCTTTTTTATAAAATATGTTGCGGCTTGATAAAGGCGCATTTTTTGTTTTGGCGTAATTGCCAAAATTCCTTCTTCAAATGTTTTGCGCTTTTTCACTTCGACCATAATTATCATTTTGCCTTTGACACAAATAAGGTCGATTTCACCCATTCGGGTCTTATATCGCATTTTAATGGGGATATAGAATTTAAACAACAAAAGTGTGGCGGCGATATATTCGGCAATTCGCCCGCTTTGTTCAATTTTTGCACGCTTTTTTCGTGTAAAAATTCGCATTATTTTCCCTTTAAGGCCAAAGCCATTTCATAAATCTCGTGGCGCGGACGGTTGAATTTTTGGGCAATTATCTTTGCGGCATCTTTGGAAGAATATTCCTTCAAAGCAGCGGATAATTCGCTTTCAATATCTAATGACGCAAATTCGGTGGTTTTTGATACCCCCTCCATCACAATTACAATTTCACCCTTCGGCGCGCCTTTTTGGTTGAAGTGGTCCAAAACAAATTGTGCATCGCCACGAATTTTCTCTTCATATAATTTAGTCAATTCGCGCGCGACCATAATTTGGCGCTTAGGGTCGATTTTTGCGATTTCCGCAAGGCTTGCCAATAGTCTTGGGCCGGTTTCAAAAACGATAGTGCAAATTTCAAGCTCAAAACATTCAGTGAAAAATTCGCCGCGCGCTTTGGCTTTATTCGGAATAAAGCCCATAAAGGCGAATTTTGAACATTCTATTCCGCTTATTACCAATGCCGCCAAAATACTTGACGCACCGGGGATTGCGAAAATTTCAAAGCCACTTTCAATTACGGCCTTTCCCAATCTTTGTCCGGGGTCTGAAACACATGGTGTTCCGGCATCGGACACAAAACCGATATTCTTGCCTTCAGAAAGCAATTCAATGCATTTAGGTGTGATTTCGGCGATTTTTTCCTCATCGGCACGCCATACTGGTTTTGATATACCAAAAGCGGACAATAATTTTTTGGTAACACGCGTATCCTCTGCAAAAACCATGTCGCAATTCTTCAAAGTTTCCAATGCGCGTGCACTTATGTCACCGAGATTACCAATAGGTGTCGCAATCATAAACAGCGCACCTTTAATTTCTTTAATGGTTTTTTGCTTTGTCATAGATTGAACGGCCTTTAAAACAAGGCTACATTCCCCAAATAGTAGATTTTCAAGGGAAATAGCGAGGCATAGATTATGCGCAATTCCATCAAAACAAAAGTATTGACCGCAATTTTGGGTGTATTTGGTTTAGGACTTGCCGCGTGTGCAAGCGATAGCGTGACACCCGATGCAACACCAAAAGCGGTCTATAATAAGCCGTCCGATCCTTATAAAGTTGCGGCCAATACGCCTTATACACCACAAGGTTATAAGGGACAAAAGATTATTCGTATCGCTTTGCTTGCGCCATTTAATTCAAGTGTGGCAGGTGAGAAAGAAGAAGCGCTAAATCTTAAATCCGGCGCGGAATTGGCATTGAACACGTTTTCAGACGGTAAAACCATTCTATTTTCATTAGATTCCGGTGCAAACATTGATAGTGCATCGAAAGCGGCGCGTGACGCTTTGGAAGGCGGCGCCGATTTTATTTTGGGTCCATTATTTGCGAAAGGCGTAGAGGCGGTCGCGCCATTCGCACGCGCCAATAATGCCACCCTTTTTTCATTCTCAACCGATGTTACTTATGCTGGCAATGGCGTTTATGTCCTAAGCTTTTTGCCAGAAGACGAAACTAATCGCATAATTTCTTATGCCGCACAACGCGGGATTAAGAAATTGGTTTTGCTTACGCCAGATACAAAATACGGCGAGCGGGTCGCGGCACAGGCAAAATCGACCGCCGCTGCTATGGGTATGAGTATTGTGTTTTCAAAGACCTATGATCCAACCAAGGGTAATTCGATTGTCGAGGCAGCAAATGCCGCCGCACCTTTTGCTAAAGGTTTGAAAGCCTCAGAAATCGCCTATTTCCTGCCCGAGCGTGGTGCGGCTTTGAAAATGATGGTCAAAGCATTGACTGATAAAGGCGCAAATACAATGCGCGCACAATTCTTAGGCACTAGCATTTGGAATGATGATAATACTTTGAATGATTCCAAAATGTTCGGCGGTTGGTTTGTTGCGACCGAGGGCGAGGCGCGCGACAAATTCGAAAAAGAATTCACCGCAATCACTAATCGTAAAGCCACTAGATTGGCGGGTCTTGGCTATGATGCGGTTGCATTAATTGCCAATGCCGCAAAAAATGGCGACAAAAAAGCAATCAATGAAAAGCTGCTTGAAAGATCTTCGGGCTTTGTTGGAATTAACGGACGTTTTCGTTTTAATGACGGGATTATTGAACGCTCTATGCCGGTGCTGGAAATTGGCGGCATGGGTTCAAAAATCATTGATGCGGCACCGGGGAAATTTTAGGTCAGTAATTTGGCGATAATTGCATTTGAAAGTTTTTGACCTTTTGAAGTTAGTTTTATTGTCTGCGATTGGGTTATTAAACCCAAATCAGACAATTCTTTGACGGTTTCTGGGTTTAGAATATCGCAAATTTTTTGCCATTCCATGCCCTCATTAATACGCAAGCCCATCATTAGAAATTCTTCAAAAGCCTCTCTATCGGTGAGATTTTCGTCGATTTCCAACCCATTTGATTTGGTGCGGACGGATTCAATATATTCATTTGGTCGTGCAATATTCAATGTGGCGCGCCGATTTTTGTCCCAGATCCGCCCATGCGCACCAGGCCCGATGCCAAGCCAATTTTGCGATTGCCAATATAATAAATTGTGTTTTGATTGAAAATCTGCGCCTTTGGCATGGTTGGAAATTTCGTATTTTTCAAAGCCGCTTTGCGCCAAAACTTCGTCCGTCAAATCATACAATTCGGCGGAAATTTCGTCATTGGGCGGTTTTATAATTCCGCGCCTTTGTTTCCGTTCAAAGGCCGTATTTTCTTCGATAGTTAATTGATATGGCGAAATATGGTTTGGCTCAAAACTTATGGCAGCGCCTAAATCCGCCGCCCAATTAGTATTTGTTTGATTTGGCAGGGCATAAATCATATCGATTGAAAAATTCTTGAACGCCAAACGCGCGGTTTCGCAGGCCTTTCTTGCAAGGTCCGCATTATGAAAACGTCCCAAAAATTGCAAATTTTCATCATCAAAACTTTGCACACCCAAGGATAGACGATTTATACCCGCATTTGCAAAATCGTGGAATTTCTCAAAATTATTCGGATTGGCTTCAAGGCTGATTTCAATATCATTCTCAAAACCGAATTTCTGATTGCAGATTTCAAGGATTTTTTCGACTTGCGCAGGCTCTAAAAGGCTTGGTGTGCCGCCGCCGAAGAAAATACTGGATAGCTTTTGTGCACCATTTTCGCGCGCCCAAAATTTGATTTCCGCAATTATCGCAGTCACTAAACCATCAAAATCCTGATTTCGCGCGCGATAAATATTGAAATCGCAATAGGGGCAAAGGCGCGAACAATAGGGCCAATGAATATACATTCCGGTTTTCGGATTGTCGGGTGCAAATTTCATCGCCCAAAAATTTCAGCAACCAATTTTTCAAATGCGCGCGCGCGATGGCTCATGGCGTGTTTTTTGGCGGGTTCCATTTCGCCAAAAGTGATGGTCTCGCCATTCGCAACAAAAATCGGGTCATAGCCAAAACCCTCTGTGCCACGCGGTGGAAATTCCAATTGACCGCGCACAATTCCTTCAAACACTTTCTCTTCACCCTCAGGCATTACAAGGGCCAAAGCGCACACAAATTGCGCACCGAAATCTGTGGCATTTTTCTCTTTAAGTTTGGTTTCAACCAGTGACATTGCTGCGTAAAAATCGCGCCCTTCCCCCGCCCAACGCGCCGAATATATTCCGGGGTCACCATCCAAGGCATCGACCATAAGACCGGAATCGTCGGCCAATGCAGGAAGCCCTGAGGCATTTGCCGCCGCACGCGCCTTTAATAATGCATTGCCGGAAAAAGTTGTTTCTGTTTCTTCGGGTTCGTCTAGGCCCAATTCACCGGCACTTATAGCAATGACGCCAAATGGCGCGAGCAGGTCATTAATTTCCTTCACTTTACCTTTATTATGGGTGGCGATTACAAGTTTTTGGATTTTCATCTGTTTTCTCAACGGTTTTCTCTGCGCGCCAGAAATGCCAAACGCTCAAATAGCACCAAATCCTGTTCATTCTTCAAGAGCGCGCCATAAAGCGGTGGAATAAGTTTATTGGGCGATTTTTCGCGCAAGGTTTCCAAATCAATATCGTCAATCAGAAGAAGTTTTATCCAATCCAATAATTCGGAAGTCGATGGTTTCTTTTTCAATCCGGCCACTTCGCGAATTTCAAAAAAGGATTTGAGCGCAGCATTAACAAGGCGGGTTTTGATTTTTGGGAAATGCACTTCAATAATTTCGCGCATTGTTTCTTGGTCAGGGAAACGAATAAAATGGAAGAAACAACGACGCAAAAACGCGTCCGGCAATTCTTTCTCATTGTTTGATGTGATTAAAACAATCGGGCGATTTTTGGCTTTAATGGTTTCATTGGTCTCATAGACATAAAACTCCATTCTATCGAGTTCTTGCAATAAATCATTGGGGAATTCGATATCGGCTTTGTCAATCTCATCAATCAAAAGGACGCATTTGCCTTCATTCGCGAAGGCCTCCCATAATTTACCTTTTTTGATATAGTTTTTGACGTCTTTTACGCGCTCATCACCCAATTGAGAATCGCGAAGTCGTGAAACCGCGTCATATTCATAAAGCCCCTGCACCGCTTTAGTAGTTGATTTAATGTGCCATTCAATAATCGGCAAATTGAGGGCGGCGGCAATCTCATGCGCCAGCACACTTTTACCGGTTCCTGGTTCCCCTTTTACCAATAATGGTCGTTCAAGATTGATCGCCGCATTCACCGCAATTTTTAAATCTTCCGTTGCGACGTAATTCTCTGAACCGTTAAAATGCATTTTCCCACCGAATTTCCAAAGGAATAGATAAATTAATTATAGAAGTCAAAATCGTGAAACCAATACTTTACTGCAAAATTTTCTGACAAAAGCAATTTGTTAACCACGTTGGTTTAGACTTACTTGATGGTCGTAGCAGATAATTGCGGAAGGCTCGCAATTGCTTTTGCACGATGGCTATGGAGTTTGTAAATGCCTTTGAAGCTATCTTTAAAACCCAATGAGAAAATTGTTCTCAATGGTGCTGTAATCCAAAACGGCGATCGCCGCACAACAATGCTTTTGCAAAATAAAGCCTCGGTTCTGCGTGAAAAAGACATTATGCAGGCCGAAGACGTAAACACACCTGCTCGTCACATCTATTTCCCTGTAATGATGATGTATTTGCAAGGTAGTGACGATTCCGAAGTTTATAATGAATTTGCTTTGCGCATGACCGAGTTTATGTCGGCAGTTCGCAATGCAACAATTCTTGAAGAATGCGTGGCGATTTCGCGCGACGTAATGGCAACTGATTATTACAAAGCCTTGTCGCGTTGCCGCAAATTAATGGACTATGAAGCTGAAAGGTTGAATAATGTCGCTGAATGCGTATCAGACTCTGCAAAAAAAGGTCGAAACGCCGCGTGAGACCGAATACCGCCTGTTCACACAGGTGACTAGGGCTTTGATCGAGGCGTCCGAAACCCCAAAACAAGATTTCGCCAAACGCGTTGACGCTTTGGACTGGAATAGACGCGTTTGGACATTTCTTGCCAATGATTGCGCCAATGATAATAACGGCCTTCCGGAAAATTTGCGTGCGGCGATTATTTCGCTTTCAATTTTCGTTGGCAAGTATTCGTCTGAGATAATGCAAAAAGGCGCGGATTTTGAGCCTTTGATAGACATCAATAAAACCATTATGCAGGGTCTTGCGGCGCAAATCGCTATCGGCGCAAACACTTAAAAATCGCAAAATTCGCCAAAGCGCCCCGCCCTAAGAAGCGGGGTGTTTCGCGTTTAAGTGGCATTTAAGGTGAAATTCAAAACTTTTCCAGCATTTGAATAAAAATTGGATCAAATTGTTTGGAAATATATGCCCATAGGCAAAGATTTCCCATTGATTTCGGCATAATTTGCCGAGCTATAAATTTGTTTACCAATCATAAACCAAGAAAAACCTTATAAAATAGAATGACTTAGCGTCAGTCAATTGGCATGCCATTTGCAAAGAAATTTTCGGGTCAAAACGATCTGTGGAACTGAACGTTCTACCACCTAAAATAGTGAAGGAATCTTAGAAAATGATCAGCGTAAATACAAATCAAGGTGCAATGGTTGCACTTCAAACTTTGAACAAAACCGACCGTGACCTTGCTGTTACACAAAACCGTGTATCAACAGGTCTTAAAGTCGCAACAGCAAAGGACAACGGGGCAATCTGGGCGATTGCCAATAAAATGAAATCTGATGTCAGTGCCTATGACCGCGTTACTGAATCGACTGACCGTGCAAACGCTTTGGTTGATACTGCAATTGCGGCAGGTGAGTCTATCATGGAGTTATTGAACGAAATGAAAGGCAAAGCCTTGGCAGGTTCTCAAGCCGGACTTTCGGCTTCTGCTCAAGCAGCATTGAGTGCAGATTTCGTCCAACTTCGTGACCAAGTAACAAGCATTATCGCTAATGCTTCTTTCGATGGCGCGAATATGGTTGGTGCTTCACCGGCTTCTGCTTTGGCAATCGGTGATGCTGCTGGCGGTAACACAATTACCGTTGCAGGTGCGAACCTTTCGTTGGGCGGCACAATTGTAACAGTTGCAGCAACTTCGGATACTGCTTCTGCTGCAAACGCTACTACTGCTTTGGGCTTGGTTAATGCTTCAATTACCAACCTTGGCACTCAATTGGCAACTTGGGGTGCCGGCGCGAAACGTCTTGATACACACAAGGCATTTGTCGGCAAATTGCAAGATGCACTTACTTCGGGAATCGGCGGCCTTGTTGACGCTGACTTGTCGAAAGAAAGCGCTAAATTGCAATCGCTTCAAGTTAAACAACAATTGGGCGTTCAGTCTTTGTCAATTGCCAATCAGTCAGCTCAGACTGCATTGTCATTGTTCAGATAATTTTTACACAACCATCATTAAGGCCCGCATCAAGGTGCGGGCCTTTTTATTTGGGCAAAATTTTCCTGATTTTAGGTAAATTTTTCCCATTGGGCAATGTTTTCCTACCCGTGGAAAATGCGTTCACTTTTTGGAAACCAAGAAAAAACTTAAAAAACATAATGAGTTAGCTTGATTTTATCTGGCACAAAGTTTGCCAAATGAGTGGTGGGTCAAAATGACCTGCGCCATAAGAATATGGTGCAATCTGAAAGAATAGGGTCAAGAATATGATCAGCGTAAATACCAATAATGGCGCAATGGTTGCGCTTCAAACTTTGAACAAAACCGACCGCGACTTGGCAACAACCCAAAACCGCGTTTCGACCGGCCTCAAAGTTTCTTCAGCTAAGGACAATGGCGCAATTTGGGCCATTGCCAATAAAATGAAATCAGATGTGGGGGCATATGATAAAGTAATTGAATCAAATGACCGCGCCCAGGCCCTAGTTGATACTGCTGTTGCAGCAGGTGAATCAATTATGGAGCTTTTGAATGAAATGAAGGGTAAAGCACTTGCGGCTTCGCAAGCTGGTCTTTCGGCTTCTGCACAATCAGCTTTGAACGCTGATTTCACTCAATTGCGCGATCAAATCACTTCAATCATTGCAAACGCGTCTTTTGACGGTGCAAATATGGTCGGTGCATCGCCTGCCAACGCAATTTCATTGGGTGATGCGGCAGGTGGCAACACTATTTCAGTTGCCGGCGTGAATCTGTCTTTGGGTGGCGCCGTTGTAACCGTGGCAGTAGCGGAAGTCGTTTCTTCCACTGCAACAGCGGCAACTGCTTTGACAAATGTTAATGCTTCAATCACTGCATTGGGCACACAATTGGCAACTTGGGGCGCAGGCGCAAAACGTCTTGAAGCTCACAAGACTTTTGTGGGCAAATTGCAAGACGCATTAACAAGCGGCATCGGCGGCCTTGTTGACGCTGACCTATCAAAAGAAAGTGCAAAATTGCAAGCTCTTCAGGTCAAGCAACAATTGGGCGTTCAAGCGCTATCAATTGCAAACCAATCGGCACAAACTGCTTTGTCTTTGTTCCGTTAACTTTCAAAAAATTAAGTTCAAAAGGGCGGCTTTGGTCGCCCTTTTTTATTGGGAAAAATATGCCGCACAATATAGGCAAATTTTTCCGCAACTAGGCAAAAATTGCTGGATCAAAAAATTATTAACCATTCATAAACTAAGAAAAACCTTATAAAACACAATGGGTTACGCCGAAGTAATTGGCACGTTAATTGCTTTAAAGATTGTGGGTCAAAACGACCTGCGCCATAAGAATATGGTGCCACATAAAGGAAAAAAGGATCTTAGAATATGATCAGCGTAAATACAAATAAAGGGGCTATGGTCGCACTTCAGACGCTTAATGCAACTGATAAAAGCCTTTCAACAACTCAAAATCGCGTCGCAACTGGTTTAAAAGTTGCATCCGCTAAAGACAATGGTGCAATTTGGGCAATCGCCAACAAAATGCGCGCCGACGTTAGCGCCTATGACCGCGTAACAGAATCCGCAGACCGCGCAACTGCATTGATTGACACTGCTATCGCTGCTGGTGAATCAATCGGCGAACTTCTCAATGAAATGAAAGGCAAAGCATTGGCCGCTTCACAAGCGGGTCTTTCCGCTTCTGCACAAGCAGCTTTAGACGCCGATTATGGTCAATTGAGAAGCCAAATCACTTCAATCATCGCCAACGCTTCATTTGACGGTGCAAATATGGTTGGTGCAACACCAGCTTCGGCAACCGCAATTGGTGACGCGGCAGGTGGTAACACTATTACCGTTGCCGGTGCTGACCTTTCATTGGGCGGCGCTGTTGTTACCGTAACTGGTGCGTCTTCACTTTCTTCTGCAGCTAACGCAACTACTGCTTTGGGTTTGGTGAATACTTCTATCACCAACTTGGGCACACAGCTTGCAACTTGGGGCGCAGGTGCGAAACGGGTTGATGTTCACAAAGCATTCGTCGGCAAATTACAAGACGCTCTTAGCTCTGGTATTGGCGGCCTTGTCGATGCCGATCTATCAAAAGAAAGCGCAAAATTACAGTCGCTTCAAGTTAAACAACAATTGGGTATTCAATCGCTTTCGATTGCCAACCAATCAGCGCAAACTGCACTTTCATTATTCCGTTAGGGTTTTGAAAGCGGTGTGCCTGTTTAGGCAGGCGCGCCGTATAGCAGGGCGCAAATTCAGGAGTAACCGTCAAAAGCGGTTAATAGTCGGATGAGTATAGAGGCTAATAAAATCTCTTTCACCGCGCCAGGCAATGCTTTGAAAGGCGGTGCTGAAACTGTGGCCATAAACCGCAATCAGCCACCGCCTTATGAGGCAAAAGAAAATCAACAAGTGGAAAAACCACAAGACGCGTTGAAACCTAGAAACTTCGCAACAGATGACAGCGACAGAAAAAAAGCATTGGAAAACAGGCTGGTCAATTCAGACAGTGCCCTTGTAATCGAAAAAGATCCTAATGGATCCGGATTTATCTATAAATCTATCGATCGCAAAACCGGGGAAATTGTCAGACTTTGGCCAAAGCAAGAAATTGCAACCGCTTTGCAGGCATTGCAAGATATTGATGCCCGCGGCCTTATGCTTGACGAAAGCGCTTAATCTCTAAAGCTCAATTTTATGATGCGTCGGCCTCCTCCCGTTAGGCCGACGCATTTTTATTGGGCTTTTGATAGGTAAAATTTTCCCAAAATTATGATTAAAGGAAGGTTTTACCTTACGGTTAATAAAGAACTAATTTTTTCAAAACGAAAAATACAATAAATTCAGATACTTAGTCATGCCACCTTTTGGCACATTGATTGCTCAAGAATATTCGAGTGCTTGGGGCATTGCCCCCAAAACTGTGAGTAAAAAGGGGTAAAAAATGGGATCAAGTGTCCAAACGAATATGGGTGCAATGATTGCGTTACAGAATCTGAACGCGACCAATCGTGAACTCAATAAAGTGCAAAACCGCATTAATACCGGTCTAAAAGTTGCCAATGCATCTGATAATGGCGCTATATATAATATTGCGCAACAACAAAGAAGCGAACATTCAGCTTATGATGCGGTTGCAACTGGTCTTGACCGTGCAAAATCAATCGCCGACGTTGCTTTGGCGGCTGGTGAAGTAATTTCCGATATTTTCACCCAAATGCGTGAAAAAGCGGTCGCGGCATCTGATGCATCAATTTCAGCAACGTCACGCACTGCTTATGATAATGAATTTAAAGCCCTAAGAGACCAAGTGGCATCGGTTATCGCCAATGCGGTCTTTGACGGTGCAAATCTATTAGGTGGTGGCGCTAACCTCACCTTCCTTGCCAATACCACTGGCTCGCAAACTCTTACTTTGCCAACGCTTGATTTGACTTTGGGTGCGGCGACGGGTTCTGCGCCGGCAACACCAGCGGCTGACGTTTATTTGGGTGTTGCATCTGACCTTTCGACTGCTGCACTTGCCGCTACTGCGCGCGATAGAGCTGCGGCATCATTGGAATTCATCAATTCCGAACTTGCCCGCCTTGGAACTGCTGCAAAACGCATCGAGGGCCACAGAGTTTTTGTCTCGAAATTACAAGATACTCTAACTTCAGGTATCGGTAATTTGGTTGACGCAGATCTTGCGACTGAAAGCGCGCATCTTCAATCATTGCAAGTTAAGCAGCAACTTGGCACCCAGGCACTTTCAATTGCCAATACTGCACCGCAATCGATTCTCTCTCTCTTTAAATAATAGGCAAAGCCTAGTCTCGAACCTTTCGGGGGCGCATAAGCGCCCCCTTTTTCGTGGAATTCGCGCTTTCCTTTAACTATCTGTTAATACTATCTTTTTCACCGCCATTAACCATTTTTTTTCTTTTATAATTTACCATACTTTTGAGTAAACATGCCATTCGGGGCGAAGGGAAAATAGTATGAGCAGTGTCCAAACCAATGTCGGCGCAATGATTGCGTTGCAGAATTTGAACAAAACCAATCGTGACCTTGAATCTATTCAAAATCGCTTGAATACCGGTCTCAAAGTTTCCAATGCCAAAGACAATGGCGCAATTTATAATATTGCCCAACAGCAAAGAAGCGAGCATTCCGCTTATGATGCGGTTACATCGGGCCTTAATCGTGCAAAATCAATCGCTGATGTTGCCCTTGCTGCGGGTGAAGTTATTTCTGATTTATTTATGCAAATGCGCGAAAAAGCGGTGGCGGCATCGGATTCTTCGATTTCGGCAACTTCGCGAACAGCATATAATAATGAATTTATCGCACTTCGCGATCAGGTCGCGTCTGTCATCGCAAATGCGGTGTTTGATGGCGCAAACGTTTTGGGCGGTGGCGCAAACCTTACCTTCCTTGCTAATACTAATGGCACGCAAACTTTGACCATGCCGACTTTGGATTTAAACCTTGTTGCTGGTGCCGGTACTGCGCCTGCCACACCTGCGGCTGATGTTTATCTTGGCACGACAGATACACTTACAACTGCGGCACTTGCGGCTTCCGCGCGTGATAGAATTGCGTCTTCTTTAGACTTTATCAATGGTGAGCTTGCACGCCTTGGCGCGGCGGCGAAACGTATTGATACACACAATATTTTTGTGTCAAAACTTCAAGATACAATTACTTCAGGTATTGGAAACTTGGTTGACGCCGATATGGCAGTCGAGGCCGCAAAATTACAGGCCGCCCAAGTAAAACAACAATTGGGAACACAGGCATTATCAATCGCCAACCAAGCACCTCAATCAATCTTAAGCCTTTTCAAAAACTAAGATAAAAAATTATCGCAACAAAAGCCGCCCCGAATGGGCGGCTTTTTTGCATTGAAAAGGTCACAAATTTATCGCACAAGGCGATATGAATTCTAAAGAGCGTTGCGAAAAAATTTTTGAAATACTTTCGCATGAAAGACCCAATCCCAAAACCGAATTGAATTATACTAATCCTTTCACCCTTTTGTGCGCAGTGGCGTTTTCGGCACAATCAACCGATGTCGGCGTCAATAAAGCGACTAAGCCGCTTTTTGAAACCTATGATTCACCGCAAAAAATGCTCGAACTTGGTGAAGAAGGTTTGGGTGAATTTCTAAAGACAATCGGACTTTGGCGGCAAAAGGCAAAAAATGCGATTGCCATGTCAAGAAAGCTGATTGCTGATTTTGGCGGCAAAGTTCCGCAAACCCTTGAAGAATTAACCACACTGCCCGGCGTGGGTCGAAAAACTGCAAATGTGGTTTTGAATGAGGCTTTTGGAAAACCAACCATTGCCGTCGATACCCATATTTTTCGCGTTTCCAATCGACTTGAAATTGCAAAAGGCAAAACGCCGGACGAAGTCGAAGATGGACTTGAGAAAATTATTCCTGATAAATTCAAACAGGGCGCGCACCATTGGTTAATATTACATGGTCGCTATGTGTGCATTGCGCGCAAGCCAAAGTGCAATTTATGTCCAATTTATCAATTTTGCAGTTCAAGTGAAAAAACTTGCTGAAAGACCTTCGATTGTAGAATACTAATTCCAAAAAGGGAGCAAATATGAAAGCCAAGACAATTGTTGATTTCGTCGTTATTCCGGTCGGTATTGTCGGCCTTTCAATGTGGTCACTTAGCTGGGGCGACCCTGATAAAATGGATCCGGTTCGCAAAGGAATTGCCGGAATTTATGACAAAACCAATTTACTTGATAAATTCATTACCGAAAAGCACCGTTTCGGACGCGTAAAAACTGACTTCACTTATGATGATGAATTAAACGGACAGGCAAGTATGATTTATTTGCGCCTGATTGCCGATGACGCCTATCGTTGCAAACTTATTTACACCAAACTTAATGAAATTTGCCCTTATACAATGGGTGCCGATTATTGGCAGGCAAAATTAAAGACCCTTCCTGAAACCTCCCAAGACCCAAGCATAAATGCGTTTCGTGCAGCAGCCAAACAATATTATTTGCTGTCCACAAAATACCGCGTAATTG
The DNA here is from genome assembly GCA_041917055.1 of Hyphomonadaceae bacterium. Taxonomy (GTDB): domain Bacteria; phylum Pseudomonadota; class Alphaproteobacteria; order Caulobacterales; family Aquidulcibacteraceae; genus Pseudaquidulcibacter. The sequence continues at coordinate 51,019 of JAYRYJ010000011.1, read as the reverse complement.
CGCGTGGCACTGCTTATGATCCTAAGGCCTCTAAATAATCCTCATTTTGGCCTTCAGTAATTTCAAGCGCCTCACTTAGACAATCCACCAATTGCTGTGGCGTAAATGGCTTGGCAAGATGAAGGTTCGCACCCGCTGCTTTGGCTTCTTCAATATGATGCACCATGGCATTGGCGGATACTGCAACAATCGGTGTGAAACTACCGGTTTTTTGCTCGGATTCACGGATTTTTTGCATAGCTGTTAGGCCGTCCATAACCGGCATTTGCAAATCCATAAGCACGACATCGAATTTGCGCCTGCCAAAGGCAGTTACAGCTTCTAGCCCATTTTCGCACAATTCAAGGTCAATACCCATCGGCCCAAGAACCATTTCAAGAATTCGACGATTTGTGGGATTATCATCGACACCTAAGACCGCTAATGAATCGTCGTCTTCCTCGGCGCGTTCTTTTTCGGAATTGTCATTGGCATTTTCATTTGATGGAGCGCCAACGAATTTCAATGGAATATATAGGGTGAATACTGACCCCTCGCCTATTTCCGAGCTTGCCGTCACATCGCCGCCCATTAAATTTGCCAGCGATTTTGAAATAGCAAGACCAAGCCCGGTTCCACCATGTGTGCGAGTGATAGAACCATCGGCCTGTTGGAACCGAGAGAATAAGCGGCTTAATCCTTCGGCAGAAATTCCGCACCCCGAGTCGCGAACACGAATGAAACAGCCATAATCGTCGGATACGGCGGCATCACCCATTACATCAATTTCAATATTGACTGAGCCCTTGTTTGTAAATTTAATCGCGTTCGACAATAAGTTTGAAATGATCTGCCTTATGCGCGTTGGATCGCCTAAGAATTTTGAGTTTGCCGGTCCGTTCATTGTCACGCCAAAGTCAATACCCTTCTCATCGGCTTTGACCCTGAATAATGCGGTCGCGACATTTATTGTATTTTCCAAATTGAACTCAATTTGTTCAATTTCAATCATTCCGGATTCTACGCGCGCGAAATCAAGTACATCATTAAGAATATGGCTTAGAGTTGAGCCTGAAGATTCGATTATTTCGACCATTTCTTTTTGCGATTTGCTTAAATTACTTTTTGCCAATAATCCGGTCACGGCAATTACGCCATTTAATGGTGTGCGGATTTCGTGGCTCATATTTGCCAAAAATTCGGACTTGGCGCGGTTTGACGAATTAGCTTCTTTTAAAGCCTCTCCCAATAATGTCCTTCGGTTCACGTCCTCGGTTATATCGGTTGTAATTGAAACCAAACGACCTTTTTTGTTCCATATGTCGCCGTCAACATATATTGTGGCACGCGCATGACAAATGTCGAATGGCGAACGTTTGATTTCGTGTTCAAAAGTGAACATTTCATTTTTAGAACTGGCGTTACTTAAAGCATCGATTATTTTCTGACCGTCGTCTTCACTAACATGTTGAAGAATAGCATCTTCGACTTTATTGGGATTTATTTCGTCCTCGAAGCCGAAAATCGAAAAGTCGCCATAACATTCTGCTTCATTTGTAACGCTATCGCGCACCAAAACGAAACTTTTGCCGTTCTTGAGCGCCAAATCTAATAGTTTTTTGGTATTTTCTTGTTTTTGAAGCAGGGTTTTTGACAATGTTTGGTCTATTACCATACCCTCAATGCCAACTATCTCAAAATCCTTATCGAGTATCGGCAATATATAGCAAAGAATTTGCTTCTCTTCGCCATTTTTCGCCCTAAGCGAAAATTCCATATCGCGTATATCTTGGCGAGTTTTCGGATTTTTGAAAAAATTCAGCAATTTGGTTCTATCTTGTTTGTGAACCATTCTTAAAAATTCGCGTGAATCAATGAATTCATTTTGGTCTTCGCAACCAAATGCTTTATATGCGCCACGCGACCAATCTATTTTGTCGGAATCTAAGTTCCAGCGATAAAACCCTATGCCTGCATATTTTTCGACGATTTGGCGCATATCCTCATCTTTTTTTAATGTAGCAAGCGCTTTTTGTAGGGCAGCGGCCTTATTTGACGATTCTTCCATCGCTTCTTCAATTTGCGATCTATCGCGCAATGACCCTAATGAAAGCGCTAAAATCGCCACAACAAAATATAATGGAGCGAAAAAATACGAAATATCGCGTGCTTCAAACGAATTTATGGCTGCAATAATTAAGACTGTTACCACTTGTACAAATAATGACGATAGCATTAGTTTCCAGCTACCCATATTCTGATAAACTGAAACTGCCAAAAGACCCGCAAAAATCAATTCTGCGCCAAAACTATGCGTCGCATTTTTGGAAAGATAAATCGCAACCAGAATACAAGTATTTATTATTCCGCGCATGAAGGACAAAAATACAAAGTCTTGCTCTATTTCAGCAAGTTTTGCGGTCTGGGATGAGAAATCCTCAAGCCATTCTTTCGCTGCGAAAGCATGCAAATGCCAAATAATCGTAAATGCCAAGAAACTGGCAATAGCACCCCAAATGCCAATAAAATTCGCAACACCAATCGCCAATACAAAGCGGCCGATAAGAAAGCCCCTTGGCTCTTCGGCATAAGAATTCAAAATGCTTTTCATATTGTGGGACGTCGGCGCTCTATCCAAACGCTTAATTTTTTCCCACAAATTCAATTGTTGGTTTTCTACCATGTCTCGCATCCTTGGAATACGACCCAAAAATGCGATTTTAAACTTGGCAATTTAATTAATTATCGGCAGTTTCGATACAATTTTAGCGATTAACCATAAATACCACCATGCGTCGTTGCTATTTACAGTTGTTTTTAGATGCCGCCACTTCGCAACCTCAAATCACAAGCGTCTTGAAAATAGTAGGGTCAAGTTTCGCCGCAAACTTTGCATCACAAGTTACGAGCGTGGCATTATTTTCGCGTGCAGCAACTGCATAGAGGCAATCGTAAACTGAATGATTCAATTGCAATGCCAAATCCAGAGCGAATGCGGAATATGGCGAAGTTTCAATAATTTGGGTCGCGAGAATTTTGAAATTCTGAAAGTTTTCACTCGCCTGAGCTTCGTCAATTCTTCGTCTCTTGACTGCGGAAGCGAAGGAATTGGCCGCTTCCAAAAGCGTAAAGTCAAGAAAATAGAAATCGTAATCTTGCGAAAATATTCCTCTAACTTCGTCTGACTTATCTTCCTCGATGAAAAGTTTGAAGACGACAGAATTGTCTATCAGTAATTTCATTCGCGCAGGCTTTCGATTTTGGAATCCAGATAGTCACGACCTTCTCGGATAATTTCAAGTGCAAGATTAGATTTTTGAGGGCCAGTTTTGGCGCGAAGAGCGTCAATCCTTTTAAGGATTTCTTCTTTGGTTGCAGGTGCTTTGGGGGCATTATCATTGATGGTCTGTTTCAACAATTCCTGCATAGAAACCCCACGCCTCTTGGCCTCTTGCTTCCAAGATTCAATCACGGATTCATCAATATCGCGGATGAGCAGGTTTTTCATGGGGTGATGATAGCATGAATGATAGCACGGTGCAAATTATTTACTCGCCAAAAATTCGCGGGAATTGTTTGACAGTAAGGATTTCACCTTTTCGAATTAAATCAACTGCAGGATTTGACTTCTTAACTCTTGAAATCAGCAAGCTCTCTTGCGGGAACAATTAAATTTGCCTTTAATTTTGAACGCCAGCCTTTTGCGTGAGTAATTCTTGCGATATGAAGGCTGTTCTGGAGGACTTGCGCCTTTGTTAATTTTGCAATCGACTGCCAATTATCGCCAAATATGTAGATGGCATTGCCGTAGCGGAGGCTTTCCAAGACGACCATTTGCTTTGAATTGAAGATATAGGCTAAGTAATCACTAAAGCCACCCATACCTTTCCACATTTCATCTGGTGCAAGGCTGATAATAAATTTTTGTCTATCTAAGACTATGTCTTTGGCCCCTTTTCGTGTGCCAAATGGCATTGCCTCAATATGCTCTTTGACTCTTGGCCAAGGATGCTTCCCAGGTGGTAGCATTACCCAATTAACTCGTTTTGTCGGGATAGAAAATGAACTCAAGTCATCGGCTACAATTTCGCAAGAACCAAAAATTTCCAAGAATAAGTTTATTACATGGAGGACAGCGTTATTTTCGACCTTGGATTTTGGATGGTTTAGAATTGGCGACGTTAATATTCCTGTTCCGTCCTTTTCGAGGAATGTAAGCTCAATGGCAGGAGGCGGGATAAGGCTTCTTTGGTAGCAATGACGGTATATATCAACTGGCTTTTCCTGTTCATCGCCATTCCAAGTCTGCCACCTCCACATAATTGTATGAATAAATCTATTTTCCTTTGGCAGATGCTTCAATTTAATCCATTTACCGTCGGAATTAAAACGTGAGACCGTTCCAACAGGTGCAGGTAAAATCGTATCTCCTGGATTTGGCTTCTCAACAAACCCCAATTTTTTGAAGTCTTTGGAGTCGGCTCCTCTAAAGGCGACCCTAAATCTTCCTGTATTAGGGATGTGGCCCAAGTAGTGTCCTAAGTTTCTTATTCTTTTCTTCTCTATCAACATTTTCTTAATTCCTTATATCTAGCAGGCGTCCTATTGACGACCTCTACAGTTCGTTGTATATGGCCCTACGAAATCGTAGGGTTTGCGGGTAAATAAAAAAGCCAACAACGGGCTTTTTGTCCTACGCAAGCGTAATAATAACATATACGGGGATAATATGTCAAGCGATGACAATAACGAAGGTATTTTTTCTATTAGATTAAAAGAAGCAAGGGAGCTTAGGGGGCTAAATCAAACAGAATTGGCAAAGATATCGTCTCTGCAACCTGCTGCGATTGGCCATTTTGAATCCAACCGGAGAAAGCCTTCCTTTGCCAATATTCGAACGTTATCGAAAGCGTTGAACGTTTCAGCGGATTACCTACTGGGCAGAGCGGCGTCAATAGAAGGGGCAACTACTGCTTTTAGGGGGGAGGATAAATTAACTAGTGCTGACAGGGAAGCTATCCAAATGATGATAGATACTTTTGCTTTTCAACGAGCCAAGGAAAAAAAGTGAAAAAATTTCGGCTTTCGTTAGTTCGGCAGAAGGCCGAGGGTATAGTTCAGGAAAAGGAGTTTCGATCTTTTCCTATCGACCCGTTCAAAATTGCCGAACAAGAAGACATATTAGTTCAGGCAAAACCTCCTGATGTGAAAGGGATGAGCGGTTGTATTATTTTTAACAGCGATAGTGTCGGAATAATTCACGCGAGCAATATAAAAAACGAAGGCTTTGTTAATTTTACGATAGCGCATGAGTTAGGTCATTATTTCATAGAAGGACACCCTGAAGAAATAATGAAAACATCGGCAATGCACCTTTCGCGTTCAAATTTTACGCGAGGAGATATTTCTATCGAAATTGAGGCAGACCACTTTGCGTCGTCTCTTCTAATGCCATCAAGATTAACTCGTAATCTTCTTACAGAAAGTCAAATAGGGCTTGAAGGTATTAAGTGCCTGCAAAGTGCTGCAAGAAGCTCTCTGACTTCTGCCGCAATTAGAGCCGCAGAATGTTCCTCATTTCCTGTTTCGATAATAGTGAGCAAGGGGGACGAAGTGTCTTATTGCTTCATGTCAGATTCATTTAAACAACTTGGTCGATTGAGTTTTTTGGCCAAGGGAAAAAAGCTTCCTCCTTCTGCTACGCTGGAATTTAATAAAAACAAAGACAATGTAGCCATGGCCAGAGAAAGATGTGACAAAACAAGTCTTTTCAATTGGTTTGGGGAAACCAAAGCTATTGATCTTGACGAAGAAATCATTGGCCTTGGAGAATATGGTTACACCTTAACTGTCCTTTCAAGTGAAGAATTGGCGATAAGTGACGAAGAAGATGAAGACTTTGAGGAAAAGCTTATTGAAAGCTGGAAGCCTAGATTTTCTTACAAGAAATGAAAAGCGCTTCTTGTGAAATTGCTTATCCTTATGATTCCAACTTGCGGAGTGAGCGGCGAAGCCGCGAGGGTGGCAAGTTGCTATTGTGGATCCGGCGCAATCATTTTGCTTGGCACTACGATACTATCAAAATCCTCACCCGAAATACCAAGGGCAATCGCTTCTTCCCTCAAAGTTGTTCCGTTTTTATGGGCGGTTTTGGCGACTTTGGCGGCTAAATCATAGCCGTATTTTTCCTTTAAAGGCGTTACAAGCATCAAGGAATTGGCAAGGCCGCGCGCGATATTGTCAAGTCGCGGCTCGATACCAACAACGCAATTATCGGTGAATGACACCGCGGCATCTGCCAATAAACGGCAAGATTGAAGGAAATTATATGCCATCATCGGGTTGAATACGTTCAATTCAAAATGCCCCTGCGAACCCGCAAAGGCAATCGCGGCATTATTGCCCAAAATATGCGCTGCAACTTGGGTCAAGGCTTCGGATTGGGTCGGGTTTACTTTGCCCGGCATAATTGACGAACCCGGCTCATTTTCCGGCAATGCCAATTCACCAAGGCCAGAACGTGGGCCCGAACCCAAAAAGCGAATGTCATTGGCAATTTTGAAGCAAGACATTGCAACAGTGGTAATTGCGCCATGCGTGAAAACCATTGCATCATGCGCCGCCAAGGCTTCAAACTTATTTGGCGCCGAAGTAAATGGAAGTTTGGTAATCGCCGCAATGTGTGATGCCACCAATTCTGCAAACCCTGCGGGTGATGCCAAACCCGTGCCAACCGCCGTGCCGCCTTGGGCAAGTTCCATCAACATTGGCAAAGTCATTTCAAGACGCTTAATGCCATTTTCGATTTGTTGGGTATAGCCCGAAAATTCTTGACCCAAAGTGATGGGCGTTGCGTCTTGGGTATGGGTGCGCCCGATTTTGATAATGTCTTTAAAAGCGCCTGCCTTATCATTCAAAGCATTCCGCAATTGCTGCAAAGCAGGGATTAAGCGACAAACAACCTCTTCGGCACAAGCAATATGCATTGCAGTCGGGAAAGTGTCGTTTGAAGATTGGCTCATATTCACATGATCATTGGGGTGAATTGGTTTTTTTGAACCCATTTCACCGCCCATCATTTCAATGCCACGATTGGAAATTACTTCATTGGCATTCATATTTGATTGCGTGCCCGAACCGGTTTGCCAAACCACCAATGGGAAATGATCGTTTAATTTGCCTTCAATAACTTCATCCGCGGCTTTGATAATGACTTCGCCCAAATCCTTTGGCATTTTGCCCAAATCCATATTGGCAAGTGCGGCGGCTTTTTTGACAATACCCAAAGCACGAACGATTGGCGCAGGTTGTTTTTCCCAACCGATTTTGAAATTGCCAAGGCTTCTTTGTGCCTGTGCGCCCCAATAAGCGCTATTTTCAACTTCAATTGGGCCAAAAGTATCGGTTTCGGTGCGTGTTGTCATTTCTAATCCCCAAAAATATTCGGCTTGCTATAAGGCGATATGACAATTTTGAAAAGCGCTTTCGCCACCGACTTTGGGATAAACTATCCTCCCACGGCTGCGGTGGAGGGGGGCATTCTATGCGGTCGCGAGCACCAAAGTAGAAGTCTTAGGGCAAAACTCTAAAAACAGCCATGCGCCACATAGCGGCCGGTTTCCGATTGCACATAATTTGCCAAGGAATCAGAGGCGCCTTGCGCCATTGAAATGCTCTCTTCAAGATTTTCAATAATATCTGCGCTGCACTTCAAAGATTTCGCCTTATTAAGTTGCTGTTCTCCGAAACTACAAACATGCGCGAAATTTGCAATTACATCGTCGCTTGGAAACTCGCCACCGCGTTTTTGAGCAGCGACCGCCCCATTCCAATCTTGGACCACAGTTTTCGCAAGATTGTGGCATTGGTCTTCTACTGTCAAAACAGGCGGCTTTGGTGCATTTTCCACGGCCTTTTTGCGCGCATAAAAGGCGTTATATGCACCTTCTATTCTTGCTTTTTGAATTTTGTAATCTTGTGAATTTATTCCTAATAAATCGGCGCGCCTTAAAAGTTCTTTAGCTTCATCAAGGCGCTTTATATATTCAGCATCATCAATTGCAGGAATTGCCTTATCTGTAAACGCCACCAAAATTTCATACCAAGCCACCGCTTTTTCAATGTTTTTATCCATCAGATAGCTTTGGGCATACAAATAGTTTAATTCATTTGCTTCTGCATTAAAGCCCCAAATTTTGGACTCATTCCACGAATGGTCCGATAAAATTGCGGGCGACATTGCTTCGCGCGCTTCTTTGGTGCGCCCACAATTCACATAAAATCTACCCAATCTTAGGCCAATGAAAAATACTTGATATTTGGCTTTCATGGCGCTTTCCAAATGCACCGGGGTTTGATCGCAATTTAGTTTCCACCCCACAGTATTAAATGGCTTTGCGAATTTCATATAGGGCATGCCATCAATATTTGGGTTTTCATCACGCATTTTTTGCGCTTCAGTGAATTTGTCGCAAATTTCATAGGCCTCTAAAAGGCGGGGGAAAGTGAGATGTTTCTTATAATTTCCGGCAACCGCTTTTTCCAAAAGTGCAGTGCTTTTGCATTCATTGCTTAATTGCTTGATGTCCATTTCAATCGCTTGGATTTCTTCGGTAGTTAAGGCAGGTTTTTGCGAATTTTCGGAGAAGGCATTTGCATTTGCAATTAACCCTGCACAAATAGCTATTGATAAGAGCTTTAATTTTTTCATTTTAACCCCAATGACGGTTCATTAATTAGAATATTCGGGCAAAATTATGACTTTTTATTTCGCGGCTTTTTTACGGGCGCATTGGCAGCGATTTGTTGCATGGTTTCGATAAAACCGCTCGGTTCTTTCAATTGCTCATCAGACACAAAATAATATAGTTTTGACCCTGGATACGCGCTTTGCGCCTCGCAAATTTCCACCAAATGCGCGCTTTCCTTTGTTGGTTTTATCAAAAGCCGATTATCACAAATGAAGCCCACAGTCTTTCCGTCATAATAAAGGCAATATTCCGAAAACATAGGCCTGGCACTAAAGCCATCAATCCCAAGGCGAAATAAGACGCTATTCACATATTCTTTTTCTGTTGCCATAAAAACTCATTTTCAGTTCATAATATAATGTTTATCATAAAAACATGAAAAGAACAGTTTTATTGATTCCATTTTTAGCTTTAGCCGCGTGTGTTACCTCCCCTTCTGGCGGTAATCTTTCGGGAAATATCGTGTGTGAGAATTGCGCCGCAATACCGTCCGGTGCAATTGTGACGGTGCAATTAATGGATAATGCAATTGCCGATGCGCCTGCAAAAATTCTTAGCGAACAGGTTTTGACGGGGCCATTGACTTTCCCATTCAAATACAAAATTCATTATTGGGACGCCCAAATCACTATGCCTTATATGACCGGGGTTTTTGTGACAGTGCGCCATAATGGCAATTTGATTTATTGGACCGATACCGCAAACGCCCCATTTGACAATGGCGCAAAACCGAAAACTTTTGACGTGAAAGTCGTTAAGGCACGATAGAGCGACGAAAGCACTAATTGTGAAGTCGCAATAAGTTGTTGTTTTTAGTGATGAAGTGCAATTGTTGGGGAAGGTCTTTTATGGGCAGGTTTGCCATAAAGGCCTCCCAAACCATAGCACTTAATTTCAACAACCAACAACAATTTATTGAAACTCTACAAACAGTGCGGCGAACCCTCTTGGCCATACGCACTTTAATTGACGGCCTATTAAAAAAAAGGGGCCGCTATTGCGACCCCTTAATTTTTGTATTTGAAAAGCCTTATTTAGCGGCTTCTTTAACCGTAAATTCGGTGCGGCGATTTTTGGCGTCTGCCGCCGCGCCTTCCGCAGTATCAAGCAATTTGGTTTCACCATAACCAACCGCGCTTAGGCCCACAGCAGGAACACCTTTTTCAACCCAAAACGCTTTAACCGCATCAGCGCGCGCTTGGGAAAGGGTTTGGTTTGCCGCTTCCTCACCTTGCGCGTCAGTGTGACCGCCGATTTCGATATTGTGCGCTTTACACGCAGTGGCAATTCCGGTCAAAGCGCCAAGAAGCGCAGAGGAATCCGCCGAAATCGTTGCTTTGCCGCTTGCAAAATTGATAGTGCGACCCGCCATAGTGTCGGTGAAGGCTTTACCACATGCTGCGACATCAGGATTATCGCCCAAAGCCGCCAAAGCCGCACCAAGCGGTGTTTCGGTCGAGCCTTTTACAGTGATATTATCAATAACACTCGCGCCTTTGCCTTCTGATGCTTCAACCGCTTGTGAAATTTCAGCCAAAGCAGCGTCTTTTGCGTTTTTATCGGCGGCTTCACCGGTTGCAACCACAGCGCCACCTTTGAAACCAAGGCTTAGCCAAGGGAAAGTGGCTTTTAGGCCGTCACCAATACCTGCGAACCACGATGGTGCACCGACACTTGCCTCAGCAACAGGTGCAGTATCAGGGGCTTTTGCACCCATTTTCGAATAGCCAAACCATGCAAGGCCGATAATTGCCGCGATACCGATTAATGACGGAACCAAAAGACCACTGTCTTTATTTTCGCCGGTTACCGCGCCAACAGCATCTTTGGCAGTATCGCCAAGGCCACCTGCAACAGCCGCAGCACCGCCAAGTAAAGCGGCACCCGCACCAACCGCGGCACCAACGCCTTTTTTGCCCAAATCGCCAACTGCGCCAACAGCGTCACCCGCAACATCTGTCACTTTATCGGCAACACCCTTAGCAGCACCCAATGCGTCTTCGGCAACATCGCCAACAACATCACCAACTTTATCAACCGCACCTTTAGCAGCATCCATTGCACCTTCGGCAACATCACCCACAGCATCGACCGCTTTTTCAGCTGCTTCTTTAACGCTCTTACCAAGACCACCAGCCATAGCTGCGGCACCGCCCAAAACGCCCATAGCGGCGCCAAGACCTTTTTTGCCTAAATCGCCAACTGCATCGACCGCATCGCCTGCAACATCGGTCACTTTATCGGCAACGCCTTTAGCTGCGCCCAATGCATCTTCGGCAACATCACCAACAACATCGCCAACTTTATCAACCGCGCCTTTGGCAGCATCTAATGCGCCTTCAGCTACATCACCGACTTTTTCAGCAGCAGCAGCGGCGGCTTTTTTCGCTTTACCCGCCGCGCCCTTGGCAACCGTTGCGGCATCGCCAGCCACATCGGCGGCAACATCTTTTGCTTTGCTTGCGGCTGCTTTGGCTTTTTTGCCAATGCCACCAACAAGACCGCCAACTGCATCGAGTGCGCCTTTTGCGGCATCAGCACCGGTTTCAGTTACTTCAGCAACTTTTTTGGTTGCCTTCTTCACAATTTTCTTTGCTTCTTCTTCACCAGCCATTTTATTCTCCAATTATACTTATACGCCCCAATTTTTCGCTTATTGCGATTCTTTTTTGCACCTTTAATGACAGACATTGTGCTTTACAATATTTGCTACAGGTTTTTTCTTTAGTTTTCAGTTACTGCACATATTTTCCCGTGGGTAAAGCATTTTTAGTTTCAAATTTTTGCTTTTTACGCTATCGCGGCGGCATTATGAGTGAAGTTAAATCCAATCCGTTTGAAACCGCAAAAACCCTTGCCGAGGCTTTGCCCTTTATCCAGATTTATGATCGCGAAACAATTGTGGTCAAATATGGTGGTCACGCCATGGGTGACGAAGAAAGCGCGAAGAAATTTGCCGCCGATATCGTGCTACTTAAATTAGTTGGAATAAACCCGATTGTGGTTCATGGCGGCGGCCCGCAGATTTCGGCAATGTTAAAACGCGCGGGCGTTGAAAGCCGTTTTATTGACGGTTTGCGGGTTACAGATGACGCGACAATGGAAATTGCCGAAATGGTTCTTTCGGGTGCGGTCAATAAACAATTGGCGCATTTAATTACTGATGCAGGTCGCGAGGCTGATGTTCGCGGTGTTGGCTTGTCGGGCAAAGATGCGCGTCTTTTTACGGTCGAAAAAGCGACACGCACTAAAAAAGATCCGGATTCAAAAATTGAACAAGTTGTGGATTTAGGATTCGTGGGCGAACCAACAGAAGTTGATGCGCAATTGGTTTTGTCTTTAATGAAGGCAGACCATGATTATGTTCCGGTAATCGCGCCTATCGGTGTTTCCAAAGACGGTGAGACTTTCAATATTAATGCCGATACTGCAGCGGGCGCACTGGCAGGCGCCGTAAAAGCTAAACGCTTCCTGCTTTTAAGCGATATTGCGGGGGTTTTGGACGAAAACAAAGAATTAATCCATGAAATGAATGTCACGCGCGCCAAGGAATTAATTGCATCAGGCGTCGCCAATGGCGGCATGATACCCAAATTAGAAACCGCAATTACCGCGATTGAGGCAGGCGTTGAAGCAGTTGTCATTCTTGATGGGCGCGAAAGCCATGCAATTGTGATGGAACTTTTCACCTCAGCCGGTATTGGCACTTTGATACGCAAGGATTGAGATTGAAAACTATCAAAAATTTGCGCGACGCGGAAAACTGGGTCTTTGACCTTGATAATACTTTATACCCTGCTGAATGCGATTTATTCCCGCAAATTCAGGTGAAAATGAATGAATATGTCGCAAATTTCCTTGGCCTTCCTAAAGATAAAGCGCGCGAAATCCAAAAGAAATATTACGTTGAATATGGCACGACTTTGAATGGATTGATGATACATCATGATGTCGATCCACATGATTATTTACATCATGTGCATGATATTGATTATTCGGTAATTTGCCCGAACCTGCCATTGAGAAACGCGATTGAAAATCTTAATGCGCGCAAAATCGTTTTTACCAATGGCTCTTTAAAACATGCCGAAAATGCCATCGCGGCAATGGGGCTAGAAGGCGTTTTTGAGGATATAATTGATATTGCGGGAACAGGTTTTAAGCCAAAGCCGCATTCAGAAGCCTTTGATGCTTTGATGAAAGCGCATGATTTAATTGCCGAAAATTCCGTGATGGTTGAGGATTTGTCAAAAAATTTAATCACTGCCAAACAATTGGGCTTCACCACTGTTTTGGTCTGGAGCGATAAGGATTGGCACGATGAACCAGAAGGTCATAAGCCAGCAGGGGAAAAAGACGCCGAACACGAACACATAGATTTTGATACAAATGATTTGACAGCATTCATTGAAACAGTATTAAAAAGCGCATGACTTAGGGGTTAAAATGTCAAACCATAGCCAATTAGAAAACATCATAAACAATGCATGGGATAATCGAAGCGAACTTGGTTTGCATACCAAAGGCGAAATTCGTGACGCGATTGAAACCGCACTTAATGGCCTTGATTGCGGGACATTTCGCGTTGCCTCTAAAGAAAGCGGCGATTGGGTGGTTCATCAATGGCTTAAAAAGGCGGTTGTCCTATCTTTCCGCCTTAATGACAATATGCTGATTGATGCGCGTGGTGATTTGACCCAAACGCAAAATGCGGGGCGCAATTTTGACAAAGTTCCATTAAAAACTGCAAATTGGACCGAAGAAGATTTCCGCGCCGCTAAAATCCGTATGGTTCCCGGTTCAATTGCGCGTAAGGGCGCATATATTGGCAAAGACGTGGTTATGATGCCAAGTTTTGTGAATATTGGCGCCTATGTCGATGATGGCACAATGGTCGATACTTGGGCCTCTGTCGGGTCATGCGCCCAAGTTGGTAAACACTGCCATATTTCAGCCGGCACCGGCATTGGCGGGGTTTTAGAGCCATTACAGGCAAATCCGACAATTATTGAAGATAATTGCTTTATCGGCGCGCGTTCCGAAGTGGTTGAGGGCGTGATTGTCGGTGAAGGCAGCGTTTTGGCAATGGGTGTTTTCATCACCCAATCAACAAAAATCGTCAATCGTGCGACCGGTGAAATCACACGCGGTCGCATTCCACCTTATTCGGTGGTGGTTCCGGGCGCATTACCCGACCCAAAAGGCGGCCCATCTTTGGCCTGCGCCGTCATTGTTAAAACCGTCGATGCCAATACGCGCGCCAAAACCGGCATCAATGAATTATTGCGTGATTAGGGTCAGACCTCATCAATTAACGCTTCGAGACGAAAATTTGGCGTTTTTTAACCTTGCAAATTGCAAGTTTTTCAATAATTTCGCTTTTCCTGTCGTTTTTGGCGTTTCTACGACGCCAAAACATCGCCCTAAAGGGTGCGGCGCTTTTGCGCAATTAGTGCGTCAGAAGTCCTTGAGGTATTATGATACCCCTGCGGCCTTCTTCCTTCTACTTGCCCAAAATCACTCGCATCTCAAACCGTTAATTGATGAGGTCTGCCCCATATGAAACCCCGTTTTGAAGATTCCCAGAATATGTTGATGGCGGGTATTCGCCGCCAACATAATTATGGTGAGGCGGCGCAAACAATCGAAACCCAATGGGGCGAATTCGTTGATTTCATGCCCCTCAAAAACCAATTAGGACGCGAAAATTACGGCATTATGTGCGCCAATTATCCGCAATTACAGACTTTTGAATATATGACTGCGGTTCAAGTGCGTAATTTCGACGATTTGCCCGCGGATTTTGACAGGCTGATTGTTGAAATCAATCGTTATGCAGTTTTCACTTTGGATATGAAAAATTATTCGATTTCCGATGGTTGGCAATATATTTGGAATGATTGGTTGCCACGTTCAGGCTATATTGGCGACGACGATGCACCGGAATATGAAAAATATTTAAAAGGCGTAGGCCCAATTGCCAATATTGCCGCGATTGAACTTTGGTATCCGATTAAAGGGCGATAATTATCCGCCCAATCTAGCTAATGCTTCCTGCATTGCCGCTGTTTGCGAATTATAGGCAGAAATTGCGGCGGAATTTTGCGTAGTTTTCTTTTGGGAAGTGGTTTTGCGCAATTCAACCATTGTCGGGTCGTTTGAACTGGCGCGATATCCGATACGAATACGACCGAGAACGGAATCCAAAGCCGAAGCCAATGATTTCGCGGTTTCTTTTGAACTTAGATCAATATTTTGCGGCAAATCGAGCGCTATTATTGTCGGCGCGGTTTTGGTTGAATTAGCGGGCGGATTGGCGATTGCGACACCCTCATCAAGACCCAATTGTTTAAGCGCATTTGCAGTTCCAAGACCCGCACTTAGTTCAATTTTTGCGCCATTTTTCGGCGTTATGGAAAAATATTTCCCGCCATTTTTGCTTAGAGTTGATACCGTCGCTGAAGAAGACAAATATTTAGACAATTTATCGCCCAAAGACTGCATGGTTTCATTTTCGGCAATCGTCACTTTTCTTTGCGTTCCGCCATTGGTGGAAACGAAAAAATAGTCCCCTGCCCTTAGGCCTGTCAAATCCGTCAATTCATTTGCAGTGTCAAAGGCCAATTTGCCTTTTGGCAGGCCAAGTGCTTGCAATGTCTTTGATTGGTTTGTGCTTATAGCGACATTTAATGGTTTATCGGCTTCACCTAAAAACTCTTTGCTGAATTTTGTGCTGCCGTCGGTTGCCGACATTGCGATTAATTTTGCCTGTACTGCGACTGGGTTTGCCGCACTCGTATTAACCGAACCCTCGGTGATTATGGCGATATCATTGCCATTCACACTCATGGCTTTAATTGGTTGACCTGCCAAGTCTTGGGAAAAGGTTTGAAGCCCGCTTGTGAAACTTATGCCGAAAACTTTGTCGGCCATTCCGCTTGTGGTGCTAGAGGCCGCAATTATGGCCTCACCATTGCCATTTATACCAAAGGCATCAATTCTCTGTTTGCCAAAATTCGCAACATCAATATCGGCGGCAGATACATCGCCGGTATTAGTATTGATTTGCGAGATATAGCCTGAAGTTTCATTGTTCCAGGCAATAAAGGCACTGCAACCTAAAACCGAAAGTGAAACCGCTTTATCTGTCCCGCTCGAACCAAGTGATTTTGTGAAATTGAGTGAACCTTCGGCGGAATAGGATTGAATGAATAAATCCTGACCACCAATTGCCGTCGTTCCTGCTAGGCCGTTTTGCGCCTGACCTAAGACCAATAGATTACCAGAATTATCAAATGCGATTGATTGCGCGCTATCGTCGCCTGTCGATTTTGTTTGCGCGCTAAAAACGTCTTTGCCGTCTATATCGAAAACTGCGACGAACCCGTCTTTGCCATAATTTGTGACTGTATCGCTATTAAGATTGCCATCCAAGGCGCCCGCGATTGCGACTTGCCCATCATTGCCGACGGCGATTGAAAACCCTTGCCCCTTGCTTGCAGCGCCCAAAGCGCGGGTATAGACCAATCGACCATTGGAATCGTATTTCTGCAAAGCGACATCGGATGCGGTTTTATTATTTAATCCCGCAAAAGTGCCACCAACATCAGACAAAACATAGGTATTACCGTCTTCATCGGTTCTTAATGCACGAATATTGGCATTCGCTTTAACAGCCGATAATTCCGATTGAAAAACTTGTTCAGTTGAATTGGTATCAGAGGCATCAATACGCGTTAAAAGTCCTGTTGAAATTTTGTCCTTGGTTGCCGCACCCGATACCATATAGGCAGTTTCGGTTTGTCCCGCTGGGGGAATGAAACTAATGGTTTCCAAATCGGCAATCGTGATTTCAAATCTTTGTTGCTTTTGACCTTCGACACCTTTTATTGTCGATGGCTTAATTACTTCATTTGCAGAAAAACGGCTTTCTATCCCTGCTGCCGCCAATTGGGTATTTATGAAACTTGCAACATTAGCAACAGTTCGGCTTTGACCGCCCATTTGGGTCAAATCAATCGTTATTGTTTTATCGCCTGCGACGCTTGCAGCCTTGATGTCAAAAACTAAATCGCCTGTAAATTGATCGGGCACTGTATTTGCGTCGCCATTTACCAATGCATTAGTATAAAAAGTCTTTGGTTTTGCTTGACCCAAAGTGGCGGAGACGTGAGAAACATATTTTTTACCAGCCATTAAAATGGCATTGGTCATTGGATTGGCTTTAACTTGCGCCTCGATTTCCTCAATGCCTTTTTCCAAGCGGGCCGTGAATTTAGCCTTTTCAGTGTCATTCATTGAACGCGTTGAAGCGGTTTCAGCAAGGGATTTTAATTTATTCACTGCATTATAAAGCAAGAATAATTCTTTATCATTTTTGTCTTTGATAGCACTTCCAGCACCGGTTCCTAATCCGCCCGAAAACAAAGAACTCGCGCTTAGGGTTTGGCTCGCGAGTTTATCTGTCGGGGTTTTTGGCGCAGAAGAATCCCATGGCGTCATTTTGGGAATGGTTTTGGGGATACTTATACTGCTTGAGGGCGTAACAAGGGAGGAAAGATCTATTGGCGTAATCGAGCTTGAAGACCCGCCGCCCGAGAACAAAGTCCCCAGACTAGACGCGGCATAAGCCCCCATATTTGTCAAAGATAAAACCATACCAAACCCAATTATTTGGCTTGTAATACCATCAAGCGGTTAAGATATGTTTACGCAGAAGGATGGGTTTATAAGGGAATCGGCATCAATAAAGTGAGATGTCAAAAAATGTGTCAGTAAAGCGCCGCGATTAGACCCAAAAAGTTGCAGACTTTTTGGATAAGTCGAAGAGCAAAATTTGCCTTCAGCAAATTTTTCAAAAAATGGTGGGCGTAATAGGGATTGAACCTATGACCCCTACAATGTCAATGTAGTGCTCTCCCGCTGAGCTATACGCCCCGACCATTCGCAGGCTTTAGCGCATCAATTGTCTATGGTGCAAGTGTTTATCGCAGATGTGAAAATCTGAATTCATTTTTCAAACTCGACCGATGTTTGCGCGATTTCAAATCCCCATTTTGTCACTTTGGCTTTATTGACCAATTTATTGGGCGATTGAAGAATCATTTCGTCGTGAAAGCGGACTTTCATTTTTTTGTTTTTTCCATCAAGATAAACTAAATAGGTGAAAACTGCTTTGTTCCCATTTATCGTGACCTCGGTATTGCCAATAACATCTTCGCGCGTGCCGATATATTTATTCTCTGTGACTTTTTCAAAAACCCATGTTTTGGTGTCTTTTTCGCCGTTTTCAAAAAGGAAATCTTCTTTCAGCTTAAGGATTTTGCCGTCGAATTCGCCAAATAATTTCACGTCAAAATTTCGGGTGGCGCCATTTATGGCTTTGAAACTTCCTTTGGCACGGCTCTCACCCTTGAAAAACTCTTCAAGTAGTAATGTTTCCTGTGACACTGCGATAGATGGCAGACTTAGTGCCAATGAGCCGATTAATGCAGGCATAATTTTCATTCTTAACTCCTTGTGGCGTTTACGAATGAATTATGCCTATGGATTTTCAACCGATTGCGTGTTTATCTCGTATCTAAGGGTAAGGTTCATAAGAGGCAAAAATGGAAAACAAAAAAACAATATGGATTATCGGGGCATCAACCGGAATTGGCAAATCGCTTGCACTATTTATGCATTATTTGGGCTATAAAGTCGTAATAAGTGCGCGGAGTGCCGACAAATTAGACGAAATCGCGAAATCTGACCCAATCAATTTAATCCCTATTCCAATTGACGTCACCAAATTTGAAACAGTCGAAGCCGCATTTGAGAAAACCAAAACAGCCGTGGGGCAAATTGATTATGCCGTCATTTGTGCCGGGTCCTATATTCGCGATAATCCATATAAATTCGATAGAAAAGCCTATGAAGAAACCTTCAATTTGAATGTCATGGGCACGGTGAATTGTTTGCAGGTTTTGGTTCCTGAAATGCTTGAAAAAAATGCAGGGACGATTGGGATTGTTTCATCGGTAGCCGGTATAAATGGCCTGCCGATGGCGGCGGCCTATGGCGGGTCAAAGGCGGCATTGATTAATATGGCCGAAAGCCTTGCGCCCGCTTTGAAACGAAAGGGCGTTGATTTAAAGCTCATTAATCCAGGGTTTGTGGCAACGCCTTTAACCGATAAAAACAATTTCCCGATGCCGTTTTTGATAAGCGCAGAAGAAAGCGCAAGGATAATCTATAAGGGTCTTATGAGCAAAAAGTTTGAAATTATTTATCCGTGGAAAATGGCATTTTTGATGAAATTTATTAAAGCCCTGCCCTATTTCATAAAATTCAAACTTACCTCCATGGTATTGAAAAAATGAGTGCGCAGTTTGAAATTTCAAATGCCCAAATCCATGATTTTGACGAAATTTGCGCGATTTATGGCTATTGCGTAGAAAATGAAACCGCATCTTGGGAATATTTTGCGCCCGACAAATCAGAATTGATTCGCAGGTTTGAAGCGATTACCGGCGCTAATTACCCCTATTTGGTTGCCAAGAAGGAGGGGCAAATCGTGGGTTATGCCTATGCCGGACTTTTTCGCGGACGTGAAGGTTGGCGTTTTGTTTGCGAAAATTCAGTTTATATTCACAGGGATTTTCGTGGTCACGGTATCGGTAAATTATTAATGGTGAAACTTATTGCCGAATGCAAAGCCCAAGGCTTGAAAAATATGATTGCAGTAATCGGAGACAGTGAAAACCACGCATCCGTCGCACTTCATAAATCATTGGGATTCAAGGAAATCGGTATTTTTGAAGGTGTGGGAGAGAAATTTTCACAAATTTTAGATAGCGTTTTTATGCAATTAAAATTGTGAATTTATGCGTGGGTGCAGACAAGCCTTGCAAATTCTGCTTCAAAAACAATGATTAATTTATTGTGCATCGCAACAAAATATGTTAGCTTATGCAAAATATATAATCCTCCCCCAAAAGATTGGCAAAAAATGCATCACAAAGACCATATTTCCGACAAAAGCAAAATCGCGGCATTTGTTTATGGCGCGCTTATTTTAACCGCCTGCCTAAGTGCATGGATTGAATTCATAAAATAATTATTGCAGGGCGCCAATGCCACCTGCAACATTGTAAACTTTTGTGAAACCTTGATCCTTAAAGGTTTGCATTGATTTGCCCGAACGATTGCCAGATCGACAATAGACAATATAGGTTTTGTCTTTTGGCAATGCCGAAATTTGCGCGCCAAAATCTGCGGAATAAAAATCAATATTTGTGGCATTTGCTATGTGTCCGCTTGCAAATTCTTCGGCGGTTCGAACGTCAATAATTACAATATCACTTTGGTCCTTGATAATTTTTTTGGCTTCACTTCCTGAAATTGTGGACAATGACGATTGCGCCTGTGCGCTTTGTTGCGAACACGCACCTAAGCCAAAACTTGCTGCCGAAAAAATCGCCAAGCTGATTAAAGGAAGAATTTTATTTGTTTTCATAACAATCCTCAATAAATTAGTATTTTATAATATACTAATTTACACAAAGATTGCAATGCTACAATACAAAGCGGCTTAGATCGGCGTTTTGCGATAGGTCTTTGACGCGCGAATTGACATATTCTTCGTCAATAACAATGGTTTCGCCGTCTTTATCGGTGGCGGTAAATGAAATTTCGTCCAAAACACGTTCTAGAACCGTATGCAAACGTCGCGCGCCGATATTTTCGACCCTCGTATTGACCTCAACCGCACTGGTCGCGATTGCTTCAATTCCGTTTTGGGTGAAATCCAATGTTACACCTTCAGTCGCCATCAATCCCGCGTATTGTTTCGTAAGGCTTGATTGTGGTTCAACCAAAATACGTTTCATATCTTCTTTTGATAATGCCTGTAATTCAACACGAATCGGCAATCGCCCTTGCAATTCGGGCAATAAGTCCGACGGTTTGGCAACGTGAAATGCACCTGACGCAATGAATAGAATATGGTCGGTTTTTACCGCGCCGTGTTTTGTGGTCACGGTCGTGCCTTCAATCAATGGCAATAAATCACGCTGCACACCTTCGCGAGAGACATCTGCACCTTGGCGTTCTGAACGCGCACAGATTTTGTCGATTTCATCAATAAAGACCACGCCCTCATTTTGCGCCAGTTCAAGGGCAGCTTGGGTAAGGCTATCTTTATCTATTAAATTATCACTTTCCTCAGCAATTAATGGTTCATAGGCATCTTTCACCATCATTTTGCGGCTTTTTTTGCGTGTAGGTCCAAGACCGCCAAGCATTGAACCCAAATCAATCATACCTGCCATCCCGCCAGGGATTTCCATCATTTGCGGCCCTTGCGGTGGGGCATCAAATTCAAGTTCGACTTCTTTTTCGTCTAATTCACCGGCACGTAGCTTTTTGCGGAACATTTCTTTGGTGGAATCACCGGCATTTGCGCCGACCAATGCCGCAAGAACCCTATCTTCGGCTTGGGCTTCGGCGCGCGCGCGCACTTCTTTGCGCCTGTGTTCGCGCACTAATTGAATTGAGGCTTCGACCAAATCGCGCACAATTTGTTCAACATCGCGCCCGACATAGCCAACTTCAGTGAATTTGGTGGCTTCCACTTTAACAAAGGGCGCATTCGCCAATTTTGCAAGGCGGCGCGCAATTTCGGTCTTGCCGACACCAGTCGGCCCAATCATTAGAATATTTTTTGGGGTTGTGTCTTCGCGCAATTGTGGTGGCAATTTTTTGCGGCGCCAGCGATTGCGAAGTGCAATAGCAACCGCGCGTTTGGCATCATTTTGCCCGATAACGTGCTTATCAAGTTCGGAAACAATTTCGCGGGGGGAGAGGTCGGACATTATTTTGAAGAATCCATAATTTCAATTGTTGTATTGCCATTCGTGAAAACACAAATGTCGGCGGCTATTGCCATGGCTTTTTTTGCGATTTCTTCGGCGCTTAAATCGGTTTCCATCAAGGCGCGCGCAGCAGATAATGCATAGCCACCACCCGAACCGATTGCGGTCACATCATAATCTGGTTCAAGAACATCGCCGGTTCCGGTCAGAACATAAGTTCCACTGGCGTCCGCGCAAATCAACATCGCTTCAAGGCGGCGTAAATATCTGTCGGTGCGCCAATCTTTGGCAAGTTCAACAGCGGCGCGCAATAATTGGTTTGGAAAACGCTCTAGTTTTTGTTCAAGTCGCTCAAACAAAGTAAAGGCGTCGGCGGTTGCGCCTGCAAACCCGACAATAACTTTGCCATCAGCCAGCCTTCGGATTTTCTTTGCGCCATGTTTCATCACGGTATTGCCGACTGAAACCTGACCGTCACCAATAACTACTATTTTCCCGCCTTTTCGCACCGCCAAAATGGTCGTGCCACGCCAATCGGCGGCGGATCTTTCAAAATCGCTCATATCTATTCCTTTGCACCATATTTAGGGCGCAATTTGCGAGGTTCAAGGAATATTACTTCATAAAGGGACCAAAATAGCTAAGACCTTTTGGTGTCATTAAATGGCGCACGTCTTTATAAGGCACAAGAAAATATTCGCCCATACACGCGCCCATGACGTGCGGCAGGTCAGAAAGCGCAAAAATAAGACCTTTTTCACTTAATTGCAGAGTATATGAATAGTCCATTTCGCTTGAGAGGCATTCTTTAAGATATTCTTTGTCACTAATCGGCAATAGATATTTCGATTTAGTATTAAGCATAGCCATAAATTTTTCAAACCCGCGCGAATATTTCCCGTCCGCTTTATCTTTTGCGCTATCGTATAATTTGAAATATTTAGAAAAATCAAATTTAGTGCCATCGGTCATGTCGAATGTGGTTTTGAACCACATATTATTGGGGTGCGCACCACCACAAAATAGGGATGCACTTTCTTCAATCACCATGAATTTAGAGTTTAGAACTTTGACTTTGGCGTCATATTCATCAAATCCGCCAAATGACCCCTGCCCGGGAAATTCGTCTGACAAAGATGCACATTCCAAGGAATCGCCAATCATTTGTTTGTGAAACGTGTCCAATTCACCATTAATTTTATTCTTTATTGCAGAGTTTGGAAAAGACAAAATTCGCGGATATGTAGATTTCGTCAAATTATCCGTTTGATAGATGATTGAATTTGCGCCGAATTTTTGCGGCTTTGATATAGTAACCGGACCAGCAACCCATTTTTTATAAAACGCCGAATTGCCATCTATGCCATAAGCATAAAAGAAATTTGTTAAACCTTGTAATTTTTCATTTTTGAGAAGTGGCTTTTCGGCAATTTTTGTTAATTCAATCAAATAGTCTTTTTTACCATTCGCATCTGACCAGACACCTTTTGAAAAATCGCCCACACGATCGAAACTGATTTGGCCGGTCGATTTACAATTTTCGTCGGTGCCATAAACGCAATCATACGCAGTTTCGGCAAAATCGCGACCGCTTTCTAAAGGAAATAGATT
Organism: Hyphomonadaceae bacterium; assembly: GCA_041917055.1. GTDB lineage: Bacteria > Pseudomonadota > Alphaproteobacteria > Caulobacterales > Aquidulcibacteraceae > Pseudaquidulcibacter. Next base: position 27,825 of record JAYRYJ010000011.1, on the reverse strand, counting down.
TATTATTTTGCGATGCTTTTTATAAAAATAATGGGCAACAATCTTGGTGTTACCATTTTCATCAATCACTTTTTGAGATTCTAAAACGATTTCAATATTGGCGATTTTTCCTTCCCAAACTTGACTTTGCCAATTTATTGGCTGGGAATAAGAAAAACATGGGAAAATTAAAGTGAGTGCAATAGCAGTTTTTACAAATTTCATGACCAAACCTTTTTGAGCACAATAATGGCAAATTTTTGATAGTCCATAAAAAAGCAAAACTATGCTGCGCGGATTTGCACAGGTTCTTGGGTTGAACTGGTGCGTTCTATGCCTTCGCCGGATAATGCCCAGGCGCGCGCGTGTTCTTCAAATTCATCAGCAGGCATTGGTGCGCCAAATAAATAGCCTTGACCCAATGTCGCGCCACGTTTTTTCAAGAAAGCTGCCTGCTCTTTGGTTTCAACGCCTTCGGCGACGGTTTCATAATTAAGACCACCCGCCATTGCGATAATGGTTTCGATCAAGGCAGGCGCGTGTTTGTCCTTACCCAAAGCGTGAATGAAACTTTGATCAATTTTGAACACATCAAACGGCAAAGACGTCAAAGACGCAAGGTTTGAATGCCCTGTGCCGAAATCATCAATGGCAATCTTAATGCCCATCAAGCGCAATGGTTCTAGTAATCTTTGCACCCTATCTGGGTCGCTCATGGCGATTGATTCGGTAATTTCCAATTCAAACAGGCTTGGCGGTAATTTTGCTTCTTGCAAGACATTCACAACTTTTTGAGTGAAACTATCGTCGCCGAATTGTGCAGGCGACACATTAACCGCGACCCTAACCGCGATACCACGACGCAACCATTCAGCGGCACGCAATGCGGCCTTTTGCAAAACCAAATCACCTAATGCGCCGATAAGATTAGATTCTTCGGCTGCCGGAATGAATTTTGCCGGGCTGATAAGGCCGTGTTTTGGGTGAACCCAACGCACCAAAGCCTCACAGCCTGCGATACGACCAGTGCCCAAATCTATTTTTGGCTGGAAATACGGAACGAATTGCTCACGCTCGATACCAGCGCGAATTTCGTTTTCTAATACCAGTTTATTTAAAGCGCGTTGGTTCAGCTTACGCGTAAAGAACATTGTGCGACCACCACCGGCATTGCGCGCATGTGACATTGCTAATTCTGCGGAGGTTGCAATTTCTTCACCGGTTTCACCATCTTGCGGGAAAACGGCGATGCCCGCGCTCGCGCCCAATACGATTTTGTGATTATCGACCGCAAAAGGTTGGCGAAGGCTAGCAGCAACCAATTGCGCGAAACGACCTGCCTCAGTGGGGTCCGATACATCAGGAAGCAAAATCGCAAATTCTGAAGTCTGGGTGCGCGCCAATAATGATGGCCGTTGCGAACAAGTTTGCAGGCGCACAATCCTGTCTGATGCGCGAACAGCGGCGGCAAGACGTTCGGAAACCAGGCCCAATAATTCCTCACCAATGGCTTTGCCCAAAGTGTTTTGCACACGCAACAGCCTATCAACATCCAACGAAATTACCGCACCTGAAAGTGCTTGGGTATTGGCATATTTAATCGCTTCGTCGGCCTCTTGCTTAAATCTTTCAAGGTTTGGCAATTCAGTGACAGTATCAACAAAAGCCATTCGCTGAATGCGTTTCATTGAGGAATCGAGGCGCGACATCATGTGATTTAATGCGCGTGCCAAATCTTCAATCTCGTCACCAGTTGTCATTTCAAGTCGGGAACTTAGGCGTTTAAGATTAGTTTGTTGTGCAAATTCTACCAAATCATTTAGAGGCAAGGTCATTTTTTGCGCAAAACTCATGAATGCAGCCGCCGCAAATACCAAACCACCCGCCGCAACGGTCAAAACCGCAAAAGGACTAGATTTTTGGGTAACAGAAAAGAAAACCGCGCCTGCAACTAAAATCAAGACTATAGAGTTCAATAAAACAAAAACGGTAGTCATGCGCGATGCAAGCGTGCGCCTTGGCCCCGTGAAATTGTTATTGTCTTTACTCAATTCTTGAACTCTTTTATCGATAAATATATCGGATAGATTTATATTCGCATTGGTTTACAGCTTGTTAATTTTTAAAGAAATTTTGGGCTTTGGCACTGCAATTGCAATCAAATGGTCTTAAATGCGAATAAACATATTGAACCCGCCCAAAAATCCTTTATTGAGCGGGGAATTAGGAAAATTGATAAAATGCGTCAGGCCGAAATTCAAAGAAAAACCAAAGAAACTGAAATTTCAGTTTCAATAAATCTTGATGGCACCGGTAAAGCGAAAATCGCGACCGGAATTGGCTTTTTTGACCATATGCTCGAAAGTTTTGCCAAGCATTCGGGAATTGATATTGAATTAAGTGCCAAAGGCGATTTGCATATCGATATGCACCATACTGTCGAAGATACAGGCATTGTCATGGGAATGGCGCTTAAAAAGGCGCTCGGTGATTTGGGTGGAATTGTGCGTTTTGGACACGCCTATACCCCACTTGATGAGGCTTTAAGCCGTGCAGTGATTGATGTTTCAAATCGCCCATATTTACAATGGAATGTGAATTTTGCGCGCGATAAAGTTGGCGAAATGGATACCGAATTATTCAAAGAATGGTTCGCGGCATTTGCTGGAAATGGCGGACTATGCGTCCATGTTGAAAGCCTTTATGGCGAAAACACCCACCACATAATCGAAAGTGCCTACAAAGCATTGGCGCGCGCACTAAAAATGGCGATTGCGATTGATCCTAAATTGGGTGGTGCGCCTGCCTCGACCAAGGGTGTGCTTTAGTGCTGACTATTATTGATTATGGTTATGGCAATATCCATTCCGTCGCCAAAGCGATGGAGCATATTGGCGTTTCCGATATTCTCATTAGCGCCAATCCCAAGGACATTGAAAATTCCGATCATATTGTCCTTCCCGGTGTTGGCGCCTATGCGCAATGTATGGGCGGATTGTCAGCGATTGACGGCATGATCGATGTCATAAAGACTAAGGTTCTTGACCAAAAATCGCCTTTCCTAGGAATTTGTGTCGGCATGCAATTATTGGCAGATTGCGGCAAGGAATTTGAAACCACAGAAGGGCTTGGCTTTATATCGGGCGAAGTCACACGGCTTAAGCCAAATGGCCATGATTATAAAATCCCGCATATGGGATGGAATAATGTCAGTCATTCCGGCAATGAGATTTTTGAAAAAGCATGGCATGGGCCACAAGAAGACGTTTATTTTGTCCATTCCTATGCATTTCGTGCGGCCCACATTAATGATATTGCCGCGACTTGCGAATATGGCGGGGACATTTTTGCCGCCTCCGTGGCAAAGGACAATATTTTCGGCGTGCAATTCCACCCGGAAAAAAGCCAAAAAGCTGGTCTGGCGCTTTTGAAAGCCTGGTATGAAAAATGCTAAAACTCTATCCCGCCATTGACTTAAAAGATAATAAAGCGGTTAGGCTTTATAAAGGGCGTTTTGATGCCATTACAGTCTATGATGATAATCCTGCTAATCGCGCAAAAACGTTTGAAGACGCAGGTTTTGAATTTTTGCATATTGTCGATTTGGACGGCGCATTGGCTGGTAAATCAGTAAACTCACAAAGTGTCGAAAACATTGCGAAAACTGTCAAAATCCCCATGCAATTGGGCGGCGGTATTCGCACTCTCGAAACCATTGAACATTGGCTATCAATTGGGGTTTCGCGCCTTATCCTTGGCACAATTGCCGCCAAAAACCCTGATTTCGTTACCGAAGCGGCAAGAAAATTCGCGGGCCATATTGCAGTTGGGATCGATGCCATAAATGGCATGGTTGCAATTGAAGGTTGGGCCGAAACTACCGATTTAAGCGCAATTGAACTTGCAAAGCGTTTTGAGGGTGTCGGGGTTTCGGCAATAATTGCCACCGATATTTCGCGTGACGGAACTAAAACAGGAATTAATGTTGAATTCACACAATCCATCGCCGATTGCGTTTCCATTCCGGTCATCGCATCGGGTGGCTTGGCGTCGGTTGAGGATATAAAATCCATTCGCGCGTTGATTGGAACACCAATTCACGGCGCAATTCTTGGCAAGGCGCTTTATGATGGATTGATTGACCCAAAAGAGGCTTTGGAGCTTGCGAAATGTTAAAAACCCGCATCATTCCTTGCCTTGATGTCAAAGACGGTCGCGTGGTTAAAGGCGTGCAATTCGAAGATTTGCGTGACGCAGGTGACCCGGTTGAACAGGCAAAATTCTATGACGAACAAGGTGCGGACGAGATTTGTTACCTTGATATTTCCGCCTCGCACGAAGGGCGCGGCACTTTGCTTGACATTGTTCGCCGCACTGCTGATGTTTGTTTCACGCCTTTGACAGTAGGTGGTGGCGTGAAATCGGTTGAAGATTTCCGCAATCTCTTGCTTGCCGGTGCGGACAAGGTGGCGATTAATACCGCGGCAATCAAAAACCCTGATTTGATTTATGACGCGGCGCGCAATGTTGGCTCGCAATGCGTTGTTGTCGCAATTGATGCCAAACGCGTGCCCTCTGATAATGGATTAAAGTGGGAGATTTTCACCCATGGCGGGCGCAATCCGACGGGAATTGATGCAATTGAATATGCAAAACTTGCGTTCAATAATGGTGCAGGTGAATTGCTTGTCACTTCAATGGATAAGGACGGAACTCAAAGCGGTTACGACAATGATTTGATGTCGCGAATTTCGGAATTGGTCGATATTCCCATCATTGCCTCTGGTGGTGTCGGCAATCTTGACCATTTGGTCGAAGGCATTACCAAAGGCCACGCCAATGCGGTTTTGGCGGCATCGATTTTCCATTTTGGAACTTATACATTGGCACAGGCACGTGCCGCACTGAAAAGTGCGGGTTTGCCTGTGCGGGTTTATGATTTATAGGTCAAAAATGGCAAATCTCGGCGATTCATTGAACACACTTTTTGACGATATTAATGCGCGCAAAGATGGCGACCCTAAAACTTCGTATTCGGCAAAATTATTCCAAGGCAAGCCCGAAAAAGCCGCCAAAAAATTGGGCGAAGAAGCCATTGAACTTGGTCACGCTTTGATTTTGAATGATAATGTAGAGATTGCCAAAGAAGCCGCCGATGTCCTGTTTCATTTTGCGGCCTTAATCATAAAAAGCGGTATTGACCCTAAAGAAATAGCCAATGAATTGGATCGCCGTCGCGGCACAAGCGGCATCGAAGAGAAGGCCAAGCGCGGCACATGAGCATTGAAATCAAACCGGTCCAAGAAAGCGACATTGCCGCTTTGAGTGAATTAAGCGCAAAAACCTTTTGCGATACTTTCGCACATTTATATCCTAAGGAAGACTTGGATTATTTCCTAAAGACCAAACACTCGGAACAATATTATCGTGAATTTTTAGCAGATAATTCAAATTTCGCGCGCATTGCGGTGCGAGATGGAAAAATCATAGGTTATGTAACTGCGGGCCCAATGGGATTGCCGATTGAACATAAAGATGGCGCGTATGAAATGTATCGCCTTTATATCGATATTGATGCCAAAGGCTTAGGGCTTGGCAAAACGCTTTTCGAATTGTCACTTAATGAAGCGCGCAATTTGGGCGCAAGTGAGTTTTATTTAGGTGTCTATTCCGATAATATTGCCGCACAAAAATTCTATTTTAAACTCGGTTTTGAGATTGTCGGTCAATATTATTTCCCGGTCGGCAATACTCAAGATGATGAAAGAATTATGCGTCTTAGTCCTACGGTTTTTGCACAATGATGCGCGCCTATTTCATTGGTATTGCAGGCGCCGGGGTCTCGGCTTTGGCATCAATACTTAAAGCCGAAGGATATGAAGTTTCAGGCTCTGATGAAGGGGTTTTTCCACCGATTTCGACATATCTTGAACGCGCGGGAATTCCATATAAAAGCGGGTTTGATGTCGCCAATATTCCAGACAATGTCGATATTGCGATTGTCGGCACAACCGCAAAAATCGACCCTGAAACCAATGTCGAATTGCGCGAAATAATTGCGCGTAATATTCCTTATTATACTTTTGCTGAATATCTTGGTTTTCACACTAAAACCCGCGAAAACCTCATTATTGCCGGAAGTTTTGGCAAATCGAGCCTTACAGCTTTAATAACTCATCTTTTGATAAATGGCGGAAAAGACCCGGGCTGGTTCATTGGCGCGATTGCCAAAGATATTCCCACCACCGGAAACTGGGGAACTGATGCTCAATTCATTATGGAGGGCGACGAGTATGTGGTTTCCCTCAAAGACAGACGATCTAAATTCGAACTTTATAGCCCGAAAGACATATTGATAAGCTCAATTGTGCACGACCATATCAATATGTTCCCAACTTTTCATGAATATCAGAACAGATTTCTAAAACTAATCGAAAAATTGCCGTCGGACGGAAAATTATTCTGCGCAGATAAATATGATTCCATCAAACAAATTGTCAAAGAAGCCTGCCTGGAAAACCGTGCGATTTGGTATGGTTTGGAAAAATGCGATGGCTATTACGCGCAAAACATAAGTATTGGCGAGACTACGACATTTGATTTAATTTGCCCAAATAGTGAAATTATCGCCCTTGAAACTATTCAATTGGGCTATCATAATATTGAAAATATCATTGCCGCCTGCGCCTATATTCTTGAGAAAAACCTCTTGAATAAGGAGCAATTACAAGATGGAATTTTCAAATTCCAAGGTGTTGAACGCCGCCTTGACAAAAAAACCAAAATTTCAAAAGTGCCCGTTTACGAAGGGTTTGGTTCGTCTTATGAAAAAGCGCGTTCGGCGATTGATGCGATAAAATTGCATTTTCCAAACCGCAAACTAATTTGTATTTTTGAACCGCACACTTTCTCATGGCGCAATCGCTCATCTTTGCATTGGTATGATACAGTTTTTGAGGGAATTGACACCGTTCTATTATTACCGCCACCAACACATGGCGCGGCAAATCATTCACAATTAGAACAGGCCGAAATTGTCGAACGCGCAAATAAGGCGCACAAAAACGTTTTGGCGGTTCAAAATGATAAAGACGTTTTGGCAAAAATTCGTGACATTATTTCTGGTGATGAAGTGATTTTATTATTGTCTTCTGGCCCATTATTCGGCCTTCCTGTCAGTTTGCCCGAATACCTTGATAATAGTTCACTTTAGGAGTTTTAAGGCAACGTTTTTATCGATTGCAAATGCCCAATCTGAGGCTCGCGAATTTAGTGAATCTGAAAATACTGTCGGGGCGCCATTTTCGCCAAGTGCAGAATATTTGACCCAATAATTGCCATTTTGTGCATAAATTCCCGCTCGTAAGATCGAATTATCGCTCAATTCATATTTGATTTTCAAGGCGGGTTTGGCATCGATGCGAGTGGAAGTGGTAACGTCAATCAAATTTGGCGAAACTATAAAATCGGTAAGAATCTTTGTTTTTTCATTATTGGGCACCGCATTTATGGTGCGGGCTTTGCCGCTTTCATTTTCTATTCCGATTGATTTGATTTGCGCAGGTTCAATCTTGAAAAACTGATAGTCAGGCCATTGTTTAATATTGGTGAATTCCATCAAAGTGCCTTGCGCTAGGCGGATTTTAGACTCGCCCATGCGGCGCACATAAATGCCGTCCGGCTTTTGACCAATGTGACTTGCGTCAATTGTTTGGTCTTGGGAATCGAAAAATTCGATTATTGAGCCAAAGCCAAACTCCAATGGCTCACCAACCCCCAAAGTGTCAAATTCCCCAGGATCATTGCTTTTCAATGCAACAATCGACAAAGACGCCAATTGCAATGCCAATTCATTTAGGCGCTTTGTATTTAACGGGTAATTCGCACGCTCGCTAATGACCCAGGAACCATTGGTATTGCGAAACTGAAAACTGCCTTCCGGCGTTGTGATTTTTACGCGCCTGACATCCTGAAAACGGCGCGACAAATCTTTAAAGACCAATTCTTTCGGCTTGGCATAAGCTTTATCCATTTTCTTATCGCCGGCAGTTTTTAAAGTGAAGATTGCAAAACTCGCGGATAATAAAGCGATTGCCGCAACAAATTTAAATACTGCCGATTCTTTGGATTTGGCGCCTCTGTTCATTTTTTGGCTTTTAGACTTTTTTGATTAACAGTTATTATATCAAATTCAGGTGACCATTGGGTTTTTTTTGTTTATTGCAGCCAAATGAATGCAAAAGTGATAGATTTAAGTAAGGAATTGATTGCCATTAATTCCGTAACTCCCGCTGATAATGGCGCGATTGCGCTTGTTATGCGTGAACTGGAGGATTTGGGTTTTACCTGCAATGCATTCAATTTTGATGGTATTGAAAACCTGTATGCGCAATTGGGTGACGGCGGCCCCAATTTTTGTTTCGCGGGCCATACGGATGTAGTTCCGACTGGTGATTTGGCGCGCTGGAATAGCGACCCATTCATTGCCACCGAAAAAGATGGACGGCTATATGGGCGCGGCGCGGCGGATATGAAAACCGCAATTGCCGCCTTTATCGTCGCCATTCGCGAATTTTTGGAAGCCAAACCCAATTTCGGAACTATTTCACTTTTGATTACCGGCGACGAAGAAGGTGCGGCAATTAATGGCACGCGCCGCCTATTGCCACATATTGCACAAATGGGTGTTAAAATTGACCATTGCATAGTCGGTGAACCGACTTGCCCACAGGTTTTGGGCGATATGATTAAAAATGGTCGGCGTGGTTCAATAAATACCAAAGTGATTTCGATAGGTGAACAGGGCCATGTCGCCTATCCCGACAAAGCCAAAAACCCAATTCCAGCCTTAGTTGAATTCTTGCATGTTCTGGAAAACCACAAATTCGATGATGGCGCCGAAGGCTTTCAGCCGACAAATTTGGAAATTGTTACAATTGATGTCGGAAATTCCGCCTCAAACGTAATTCCCAACAGTGCCGAGGCGCGGTTTAATATTCGTTTTAACACCAATCATAGCGGTGAAAGCCTAAAGACTTTCATTGAACAGACCGCGCAAAATATTGCGCAAAAACATAATAATGAAATCAAAACCGAAATCGCAATTTCTGGTGAGCCGTTTTTTACGAAACCATGTAAATTTACGGAAATAATTCAAAATGCCGCGCAAAAAGTCACGGGAATTCGCCCTGAATTATCAACGACCGGCGGCACGTCTGACGCGCGCTTTATCAAGGATTATTGTCCGGTTTGCGAATTTGGTATTGTTGGGGCCACTTTGCATCAAATAAATGAAAATGTCTTGATTGATGATATTATGAAACTTAAAGACATTTATAAAGAAATCCTCATTCATTATTTTGAAGAATTCGGACACGAAAATGACTAGAATAGCAATTTCAGGTTACGGCGGCGCAATGGGGCAGACTTTTGCACGCCTTATAGAAAACTCAGACGAATTCACCCTAACCGGCGCGACCGAGGCACCAAATTCTCCACGCTTGGGCGAAAAGATCAATGACAATGTTTTTGTGACCGATGATGTGGCCAAAGCCTGCGAAAATGCCGATGTTTTCATCGATTTCACAATTCCCAAAGCAACAATGGCGGCATTGCCGAAAATCGCGCAAACCAATTGCAAAGCGGTAATTATCGGAACCACTGGTTTTGAAGATGCCCAAAATCATGAAATTGCGACTTATTCAGACGGTCTAAAAATCGTCAAAAGCGGTAATTTTTCTTTGGGTGTCAATTTATTGGCGGGTTTTGTAAAATTGGCGGCGGGCGCATTGGACGAGGCGTGGGACATAGAAATAATAGAGGCGCACCATCGTCGCAAAATCGACGCACCTTCCGGAACCGCGCTTTTATTGGGTGACGCGGCAGCAAAAGGGCGCGGCAAATCGCTTGAAACCTTGCGCACACCTGCGCGCGAAGGCATAAATGGTGCGCGTGAAATCGGCAAAATCGGTTTTTGCGCAATTCGCGGCGGGGCAATTATTGGCGAACATGATGTAAGGTTTGAATCCGATTCCGAAAGCCTTATCCTTAGCCACAAGGCCCATGACAGATCAATTTTCGCCAAAGGCGCCCTAAAAGCCGCAAAATGGGCCATAAACCAACCCAATGGAATCTATTCCATGGCAAATGTTTTGGGGTTTGAGGGGTAAATAGAACAGCGCTCAAAGCTTGCAAGAATTGATATTTGATTTTTTATCGCTTAGATTGCTTATCTCTAATTATCGCGAGAGATAAATTGTGATGCGTTATTTGCCTTTCTTTATATTGATTAATGCCTTGATTTGTTCGACCGCGATCGCTGATCCCAAATCTGACATAGAGGCTTATTCTAAAGCTTTTGAAATTGGTGACTATGATAAAGGCACGGCACTTTTGACGGAGGCTTTGGCATCCGCAAAAAAAGAGCTTTCCCCGGGAAGCCCGCTTTTGGCAAAAATCGCTTATGATTACTGCCTAAACCAAGTTATCATAAACGCGCCAGAAAAAGCGAAAGACGCGTTGGCGATTTTCCAAAAAAGCATGGAACTGAATCCAAAACTTGCAGAAAACTCCTCGACAGATGAAATAATGCTTGTTGAGGCAATTATTAAAGCTGCTGTTTCGCTTGGCAACAAGCCCAAATATTCTGACGTCGCCGCTCTTAATAAAGCAATTGAAAAATATTCCGCCAAATATCCTTATGATAATCTGGTGTTGAATGCCTATCGGGTCTTGATATTTGGATATCAGGGATTGGCAGAATGGTCAAAACTCGCAAAGTCGTCTGACGAGCTTTTGATTGAGACTGAATACTTCAAAGATTTGTCGCCAAACGACCGAAAAAGTTGAAATTATCGGCTATATTTTTCGCGGACAAGGAAGGTTTGCCACTTCAATTCTAAAAATTGGATCGCCAAAAATAAGAAGTTTTGATTTATTGAAAAATCAGCCATTTTGGGTGCAGGCCGATGCGGACTTTCACAAAGCGCTGCAATTATATGGAAACCCTAATACCAAAATAGATAGAACTTACGAAACTATTATGGTCTGGTCAAATTTGGTCGGGGCATATTACGCGACCTTTGAGCGAAAGAACCCTTCCAAAGAAGTGAAGACTTTGATGGAAGAAAAAGATCATAAACTGATATTTGAAGCGATTGGTGGCAATACAAGCAAGCCCGCTCACCTCCCCGTGGATAATAATTGCGACGGAAAAATAAAACTAAATATTGAAGATAGTTCGTTTTGTAAGATTGCAGAGATTTATAGTTTCGCTTCTGCATCGATTGCTATGGATCTTAGCGATATTGGCGAAGTTTCAAATATCAGAGTATTGGCAAGTGTGCCGATCGATGAATTTGCCGAAACATTGACTAAATCAGTCGCAAAACAACGCGCTACTATCGCTGTGGATACACCGAAAGAATGCTTAAAAGACTATAAAATATATGTAAATTTTGTAACATATTAAAAGGTTTTCAGTTGTAATTCACCATTGCGCGGGAATCACATAAGTCATAAGTCTTCAAAATCCTCGTCTTTTGACGATAATTTATCCAACTCAAATTATTGTATTCTTATTTTCGACACTCTAAAACAGTCATTGAATGGATTTAGCGCGTCCGGTTTTTACACCGAACGCGCCAAAAAATTCGATAAATTTGAAATTAAAATTTCAAAACCTTAGCATATCTAACTTGCGGCAAGGCTTTTAGATTTGCTAACATTTCATTTGGCACATCGGCGTCGATGCCCAAAAGTGCGATTGCATCTTGGCCTTCACCTTCGCGACCCAAATGGAATGTCGCTATATTAATGCCTGCTTCGCCCAACATTGTGCCCAATGCACCAATAAAGCCCGGCTTATCGGAATTATTGATGAATAGCATGATTGGGTGGAAATGTGCTTCTAATTCCATGGCTTTGACTTCAACGATTTTCGGCTGACCACCGACTAAGGTGCCGGCCATAGTGCGCCATTTATTTTCGGTTTTGATTTTCACACGAATAAGGCCGTCATAAATCGGGCTTTCATCACGTTTCGCTTGAGTGAATGGTGTGCCACGCTCTTTAAGAATTGCAGGGGCTGAAACCAAATTGATTTCGCTTAGGATAGGGCGCAAAATTCCCGCCAAAACCGCAGATGCCAAAGGCGCGGTATTTAATGAAGCGACTGTGCCTTCATATTCAATTTCGACTGCTTCTAATTCTTCATCAATCACTTGGCCCGCAAATGCGCCCAATTTATCCGCTAAGGCGACCCACGGCTTTAGTTTTGGTGCTTCTTCGGCACTGATTGATGGTGTGTTTAGCGCGTTTGTTACCGCACCGGTCACCAAATAATCGGCGATTTGTTCAGCAACTTGAAGCGCGACATTTTCTTGCGCCTCTGTGGTTGATGCACCCAAATGTGGGGTTGCGGTGAAGTTCGGGCAACCGAAAAGCACATTTTCCTTTGCGGGTTCGGTAACAAAAACGTCAAAGGCCGCGCCGCCGATTGCACCCGATTTCAAACCTTCGGCAAGGGCTTCTTCATCGACCAGACCGCCACGCGCGCAATTGACAATCAAAACACCTTTTTTAAGTTTTGCAAGGTTTTCGCGGCTCAGAATATTACGGGTTTTATCGGTCAATGGAACGTGCAATGTGATTGCATCGGCGCGCGCGAAAAGCTCTTCTAATTCCACTTTCTCAACACCGATTTCAATTGCGCGTTCAGGAGTCAAAAACGGGTCATAGGCAACCACTTTCATTTTTAAACCCAATGCGCGATCGGCGACGATTGAACCAATATTGCCGCAACCGATTAGGCCAAGGGTTTTGTTGAAAAGTTCAACCCCATTGAAACGGTTCTTTTCCCATTTACCTGCTTGGGTCGAAACATCGGCGGCACCGATTTGGCGTGCGGCTGCGAACAAAAGTGCGATTGCGTGTTCGGCGGTCGTGATAGCATTGCCAAAAGGCGTATTCATCACGATAACACCGCGCTTGGTTGCTTCTGGAATATTGACATTATCAACGCCAATCCCTGCGCGACCAATGACTTTTAAATTGGTCGCCGCCGCCAAAACATCAGCATCAACCTTTGTGTTTGAACGAATGGCAAGGCCGGAATATTCGCCGATACAAGCGATTAATTCCTCTTTGCTCATGCCCGGTTTATAATCTACGGGAACATTGCGACGCGTGAAAATATCAATTGCGGCTTGTGAAATTTTATCTGAAATAAGAACTTTAGTCATTTTGGTTTTCTCTTTTTTGAGTGGAATTTGTAAATTAATCCTCCCCTGCGAAGCGGGGGAGGGGGACCGCGTGTAACGCGGGGGAGGGGGTGGGTGTCGCTGAACGCTTTTGGCTTACGCACCCCACCCACCGCGTTACACGCGGTCCCCCCTCCCCGCTTTGCAGGGAGGGATTAGTTAAATCTTCGCGACCTCGGTCGCGAAGGCCCAATCAAGCCATGGCAATAGGGCTTCAATATCCGAAGTTTCAACGGTCGCACCCGCCCAAATGCGTAAGCCCGGAGGGGCGGCGCGATAACCACCGACATCCAAAGCCGCACCGGCTTTTTCAAGTGTTGAAGCCAAGGCTTTGGCGAAAGCCTCTTGGCCTTCCGGTGGCAATGAAGTTACGCGTGTATCAACCACTTTGATGCACACGGATGTGTTTGATTTAGTGTCATCACGCGCAGAAAGGTTCGCGACCCAATCTGTTTTCGCAATCCAAGCCTCAATCGCCGCTAAATTGCTGTCTGCGCGCGCTTTTAAACCTTTAAGGCCGCCAACGGATTTCGCCCAAACGCAGGCGTCAATATAGTCTTCAACCGCGAGCATTGAAGGCGTATTGATGGTTTCGCCTTTAAAAATGCCCTCAATTAATTTGCCGCCTTTTGTCATACGGAAAATTTTTGGCAAAGGCCAAGGCGGGGAATAGGTTTCAAGGCGTTCAACTGCGCGCGGTGATAGGATCAAAATGCCATGACCACCCTCACCGCCCAAGGCTTTTTGCCAAGAAAGGGTTACAACGTCCAATTTTGCATAATCAAGCTCTTGCGCGAATGCCGCCGAGGTTGCGTCGCAAATTACTAAGCCTTCACGGTCGGCTGCAATCCAATCAGCATTTGGAACTTTCACGCCCGAAGTAGTGCCATTCCAAGTAAAGATTACGTCATGGGTTTTGGTGGGCACAGCAGCCAAATCCGGCAAATCACCATAGCCCGCTTTGTGCAATTCATTTGGCACTTTAAGCTGTTTAACAACGTCGGTTACCCATTCTTCACCAAATGATTCAAAGGCAACAAGGGCAACAGGTTTCGGCCCAAGCATGGACCAAAGCGCCATTTCAACCGCGCCGGTATCAGACGCAGGAACAATGCCGATACGATAATCAGCGGGCACTTCAAGAATCTCGCGGGTTAGATTGATTGCAAGTTCAAGACGGCCTTTGCCCAATTTTGAACGATGCGAACGCCCAAGGCATTCAATTTGCAACGCAGACGCGTTCCAGCCCGGGCGTTTTTTGGTTGGCCCAGAAGAAAAGCGAATATCAGCAGGTTTGGTAGAAGGTTGCGCAATTTCAGCCAGCGCGACAGCATTCACGCCAAAATTGGCGGCATTGTCATTAGTCATGTAAATCATCCTCACAGATGAGCGCCCTTCGGTGGGAAAGGGTGGCCCATGGCGCGTATAGCAGACGAAAAGTGAAATGCAAATCCCTTTTTTTGATATTTAATTGCTGAGTACAACCTTTTGTGCTATTTTTTCCAAGCCTTATCAGTAGACGATAAGAATCTAAAAGGAGGTTGATATGTTTGAGTGGCCCAATAATAAAAAATATGCTCTTAGCATTACTTTTGACGATGGCTCGCAGACTCAAGCTGAAGTTGCTTTTAACGAGATGCAGAATAGAGGTTTAACGGGTTCTTATTTCATATATACAGGCTGGAAAACTGCCAATGCCAACGTGGAAACATGGAAAAAAGCTAAAGATGCTGGAAATGAAATTGGCAATCACACTATGACTCACAGCTACTTTTACGACACTTGGCAGTCTGCTGCTAATGAAATTAGTCAGTCGGAACAATGGATTTTACAAAATATAGGCCAGCAGGATCATACTTTTACCCATCCTGGCGGTCAATTTATTATAGGGCCAGAGACGATCGTGACACCGATTTTGAACTTGCCTACTGAACAACTTACCCCAAGCCAGAGACAACAAAAAGTTGTTGGAATGTACGAGTTTGCAAGCTTGTTAAGCGAAGTGGTGCCTTTCGCTTCTACTGGGAGTCCAGGCATTAATTTGCCAAATGAAGTTCAAAAAAATCGTTTCCACTTGTCTGGCGAAGCCGTCCAAAATTACGATCGAGCCGCTGAAATTCTCAATGAGGCTGAGGGTATAAATGGATGGGCGATTATTAGATTTCACGATATAGTTAAAGATGTAAATATAGGTATAATGCCAACGCATTATAATGAATTTATTAAGTTTCTAGATAAAGTTGCATCTGATTCTAAAAATGGCTTATGGGTCGCACCTGTTATTGAAGTTGCTAGATACATAGAAAAGAATACTACAAAAATGGACTGGAGCTGTATTGATCACATATAGATGGCAAATCAAAATTCAAAGCGCTGCATTTCAATTATTGGTCGTAAATAAAAGACGTGTCCGAATAGATTTTGGAAGCAGCAGAAGGCTTAAAATGACCAAAAAATATATCTCAAAGAAAAATGCCGCGCTTCTTTTGCAATCTATGCAAGAGGCGGTGGATTTTGACAAGGGTGTTGCCGATAATTCAAAATATCGTGTTCATATTCCGGAAGAGGTTGATATTAAAGAAATTCGTGCCAAACTTTCAATGTCGCAAGCCAAGTTTGCCGAAACCTTTGGCTTTTCAAAACGCACGATCGAGGATTGGGAACAAAAGCAACGCCGTCCCGAAAAAAGCGCGCGCATTCTTTTAAAACTTATCGAAAAGTCGCCCGAATTCGTTCTTGAAAGTTTGAAAGCCGCCTAATCCACTTTCCCAAACCCCGGTAATTTCCAACCATAAACCATTGCGCCCGCCCGCAAGATAAAGGCACAGAGCACTGCGATAATTGCGCAAAGCCAAAAATTGAGGCCGAATTCAATTAAAATAACAAACACACCCGAACCCAAAACTGCCGCTGAAATGTATATTTCGCGCCTTAGAAGCATATTCTCTTGGTTTGCCAAAACATCGCGCAAAATGCCGCCGAAAACACACGTAATTACCCCCATCATAACCGCGATTAAGGGCGAAACGCCAATGCCAAGGGCTTTTGATGCGCCAACAACCGAAAAAGCCGCAAGGCCAATTGCATCAAGCCAATTCAAAATATCGAATTTGAATTTGTGATTTGCGAAAACCCAAACGACCATTGCCGCCAAAAGGCATGTCCAAATATAGGCGGTTTGTTTGAGCCAAAAAATCGGTACATCAAGCAATAAATCACGAATTGTGCCGCCGCCAACACCCGTTGCCACCGCAAAGAAAGCAAAGGCGATTATGTCATGCTTTTTTCGTGCCGCAACCAAAGCACCGGTTAGGGCGAAAACAAATGTGCCCGCAAGATCAAGAATAAAGAAAATTTCTGATAATTCGCTCAATTTTGCCCCCGCAACCAATGCGCAAGGCCTTCTTCAGAGTTACGTGCAGCCATTAGTTCATGTGGCACTAAAACATTCTTCATATCTCATTTTGCCTTCGCTACGCGGGGCGATTTCCACACCCTTATCCCACCATCAACTTCTTCATATTCAAGTTTAGTCCCAACTCGCCATTTATTGGCTTTCATAATTTCGTCTGGAATGGCGATGAAACAATTATTTTCGTCATATTCTTCGATTTTTACCTTATGGATCATGTCGCTCCTTTGGGTTGTGAGATTAATAATCATGATTTAGGCTAAAATAAAAGGCCGACCCTTGCCACTTATTTGGGTTTTTCATATCTTAATACCATGTCCACCCCACCCAAATATTTCCTATATCTTTGGAATCCGTCCGTGTGGCATTGGGCGGATATGGGGGAGGCGATTGATATTATTAATCGCGGCGAGGATTATGTTACCGATTGGACCTGTGGTCCGCGCAAAGATATTGAAATTGGGGATCGGTTTTTATTTTTGAAACTCGGTTCAATGCCTGTCTATAAAAAGGGGATTTGTGGCGCGGGAGCAATAGTTTCAAAGCCGCAAATGCGCCTTCATTGGGATTATGAGAAACTTGAAAACGGGCGGCAAACCCGCTCAACCGAAATAAAGTTTCTCGCACTTGATTTCGAACCATTCATAAATTTAGAAATCCTGCGTGACCAATATCCGCAAAAATACTGGACACCCCGCAATAGCGGCACAATTGTTCCCGCCAGTATTGGCGCGGAAATTTATGATAGGATTGTGATTAAGGTCTGATACTCACGCACCCCACCCACCGCGCTTTGCGCGGCCCCCCCTCCCCGCGAGCGGGGAGAGATTAGAGCCTAAAATATTTCCTATTTTTCAAAAAAATTCTTCAATAGCAAACTAAACTCATCCGACTTTTCTATTTGGGTCCAGTGTCCGCATTGACCAAAAACGTGTAATTGCGAATTTGGGATTAATTGGTTCAATTTTTTTGAGTTTTCAAGCGGTATGATTAAGTCGTCGCGACCATGAATAATAAGGGTTTCGGTCTCAATCGCTTTGATTTCATCATCAGGAAATGCCAAAGCATCGACCCATCTTTGGCGCGGTGCCGGGAACATTGCCGCGAAACTTTCCTGAAAACCTGGGCGGATTGATGCCTCATACCTAAGGCGCGCCAATTCGTCATTCACAAGATTGCGATTATAAGCAAACAAATCCAATAAATGGCGCATATTTTCGATTGATGGTTGATAGCCCCAAACTTCGTCAAGTCCTTTGGTAATCGTGAAATCAACGCCAACCGCCCCCATAAGCACCATTTTTTTCACACGTTTCGGGTGATTAATCGCCATTGAAAGTGCCATTGCGCCACCAAAAGAATTGCCAACGAAATTCGCACTTTCAATTCCCAATTCGTCAAGGATTTCAACAATCTGATTGGTCCAATTTTCTTTATTATAGACCTCATTCTCCTTGCGCGTAGTAAAGCCGAAACCCGCCATATCAGGGGCGATAATTTTGAATTGAGTTTCTAATTTCGGAATTACCAAGCGCCAATTGGCAAAGGCCGAAACCCCGGGGCCCGAACCATGAATAAAGACAATTGCCTCACCATTGCCCGAAATAAGGACGTTGTTTTCGTGGTTTGGTGTGATAATTTTTTGACCGATTTCGGGTGAATTGCTCATTAATATGCCCCTCCTTTAAATTCTGTATTCGGGTTTTTGAAAATATTGGAAAGATTGCGTGCCGCATTTGACAAAAGCAAAGTATCAACCCCAATTGCCGCAAAATTTGCCCCTGCGCCAATATATTCTTTGCTGATTTCAATATCGGCGGATAGAAAGCCCGCGAATTTTCCCTTTGATTTGACCCTAATTATACCGTCTTTTATGGCGGATTTGACGCTTTCATGGTTTGGCTGCCCCAAAAGACCCATTGAGGCCGAAAGATCGACCGCGCCAAAAAAAATGCCATCAACGCCGTCGATACCTGCAATTTCATCAAGGTTTCTAAGGCCCTCAAGGCTTTCAATTTGCAAAATAAGGCAAATATTTTGATTTGCAGTCTTAAGATACTCAATATCCGAACCCCATTTTGCGGCGCGCGCAATACCGGCACCAACACCGCGAAAACCTTGTGGCGGATAGCGCGTCGATGCCACAATGCACCGCGCCTGTTCGGCGTTATCAACCATGGGAATCAAAAGGTTATTCGCACCAATATCCAATAATTGCTTTATCAAAACCGCATCATCAGTTGGCGGCCTAACAATCGGGGCAATTTCATAAGCGGCAATGGCCTGTAACTGACCAAGAATAGTGCGTAAATCAATCGGTGAATGTTCACCATCGAGTAATAGGAAATCAAACCCGGCACCGGCCGAAATTTCCGCACTATATTGATCCGCAAGCGCAAGCCAAAGGCCGTAATTAACCGAATTTTGAATTTTCTTTTTGAATAGATTTTTCATAATATAGTTTTCAAACGCCCGACTCTTGACTGTCTCTCAAAATGTCAATGTAAATAATATCGACATTTTACAAATTTTCGAGATTTATGCAAATGAAATTTTAAATGCCGCCACTTCATGCCTTTAACGACAATTAATGAGGCCGGAAAATACCCATTGCGCATGATTATCATGCTCAAATAAGTAAGGGAGGGTCAAACTGATTAAGTAAATCACCGCAATTAGTTAGAAATTTTGCTGATTCTTGCGTAAAAACGAAGAGCAAAATTTGCGTTGGGGCAGTTTCTTGCAATGCTGGCAGTATCGAGCCGCGATGAGACCCAAAAAGTTGCAGAATTTTTGGATAAGTCGAAGAGCAAAATTTGCCTTCGGCAAATTTTTTAATGATGTGCGCGCCAAGTGGCGCGCCGGCGGGAGTCCGCCGCCCCATCGGAGCGGTGAGGGAATAGCAGGCGCGATAAGCGACTGCCCCGAACATAAGCGTGAGATAGATAAAATGGTGCCGGTTGCAGGAATCGAACCCGCGACCATTCGATTACAAATCGAGTGCTCTACCTGCTGAGCTAAACCGGCATCTTTTCAGGTGACGGGCTAAATGGCGAATTTTTGTGTTTTTGGCAAGAGGCTTTCACACCCAAAACACACGCAATTTCACATGAATTGACAAATCCCGACTTTGAACCCAAATTGAACAAAAAAGTCAGGGACAAAAATGAAAACACTGTATGATTTTGAAGCGCGCGCCTTGAATGGCGCAATGATTGCGATGTCCGAATATAAGGGCAAAGTGGTTTTGGTGGTTAATACCGCATCAAAATGCGGCCTAACTCCGCAATATGAGGGTTTGGAGGCACTTTTTAAAGAATATTCTAATCAAGGGTTTGTAATTTTGGGCTTTCCGTGCAACCAGTTCGGCGCACAAGAGCCAGGGAGTGGCGACGAAATAACAGAATTCTGCCAAATAAATTATGGCGTTTCCTTTCCAATGTTTGAGAAAATTGATGTTAATGGGGCAAATACGCACCCGATTTACAAATTTCTTAAAGATGAAAAAGGCGGCATTTTTGGCGATGACATAAAATGGAATTTCACTAAATTCCTTATTGGCAAAGACGGCGTGCCAATAAAGCGTTATGCCCCCACTACCGAACCACAAGCATTAAGGGCCGATATTGAAATCGCCCTGAAATCCTGATTGCAAAATCGGCAAAAGCGCCTAAATAGCGCCCATGTCTGACGCATTCAAAAAACAAAGATTTCTTATTACTTCGGCCCTCCCCTATATTAATGGCATAAAGCATTTGGGGAATTTGGCGGGTTCGATGTTGCCTGCTGATGTTCATGCCCGTTTCAGAAGGCTTCAAGGTCATGAAGTTTTGTTTTTATGCGCAACCGATGAACACGGCACACCTGCGGAATTGGCGGCGGCAGAAGCGGGGCAAACAGTGCAAGAATATTGCACCGAACAGCACGAAATTCAAAAAGCCGCTGGAAATGGCTTTAATCTAAGTTTTGATTATTTCGGACGTTCGTCTAACCCGCAAAACCATAAATTAACCCAATATTTTGCCGAAAGCCTTGAAAAAAACGGCCTGATTGAAGAAAGGGTTTCACAACAAATTTTCTCAATCGATGATAATCGCTTTTTGCCCGATAGATATGTTGAAGGTACTTGCCCAAAATGCGGTTTTGAAAATGCACGCGGGGATCAATGCGATAATTGCGGCACATTGCTTGACCCATTAGATTTGAAAAATCCGCGTTCCAAAATTTCAGGTTCGACCAATTTGGAAGTTCGCGACACCGCGCATCTTTTCCTTTTACAGCCCAAAATGCAGGATAAAATTCGTGCATGGGTCGATAACTCAAAAGAATGGCCGCATTTGGCAAAATCAATCGCTTACAAATGGCTTGATGAAGGGCTTATTGACAGGTCAATCACGCGCGATTTGAATTGGGGCGTGCCGGTTACCAAAGACGGCAAAATCCGTGAAGGCTTTGAAAATAAAGTATTTTACGTCTGGTTTGATGCACCCATTGAATATATTGGTGCGGCCCAAGAATGGTCTGAAGCCACCGGTAATGATTGGGCGCGTTGGTGGCGCGAAGATAAAGGTGCGAATGACGTCACATATGTCGAATTTATGGGTAAAGACAATGTGGCATTCCATACGGTTTCATTCCCCATCACGCTTTTGGGTTCGGGCGAACCATGGAAAAAAGTGGACCGCCTAAAGGCCTTTAATTGGGTCACATGGTATGGCGGTAAATTCTCAACCAGTTCAAAACGCGGCATTTTTATGGATGCGGCACTGGAACTTTTGCCGGGCGATTATTGGCGTTGGTATTTAATGGCGAATGCGCCCGAATCTTCTGACGCCGCCTTTACTTTGGAGGGTTTCCAAGCAGCTGTAAATTCAGATTTGGCGAATGTTTTTGGTAATTTGGTTAATCGTATAACTAAATTCACGGTCTCGAAATTTGACGGTCTTGTTCCTTCGGGCGGTGAATATGGCAAACAGGAATTCGAATTAATTAAAGCCGTTCAGGAAAAAATTGCGGAACTAACCAAACTTCATGAAGAAATGGAATTCCGCAAGGCCGCCGCCGAAACCCGCGCACTTTGGGCCTTGGGCAATGAATATCTTCAGGCCAAAGCGCCTTGGACTTTGTTCAAAGCCGATATTGATGCCTCTGCTGTCGGTGTGCGCATGGGGCTTAATTTGGTGGCATTGCTTGCGATTTTGGCGCAACCCTTTATTCCTAATGCGGCGGGTCGGGTTCTTGATGCAATGGGCATTCCAAATGAAAACCGCAATTGGCCTTTGGCAAATGATGATAGCGCCTTTGACGCTTTGCCCCACGGCCTAAAAATTGCCGCACCGGAATTATTGTTCGCGAAAATCGAAGACACACATGTCGCAGAATGGGCGCAACGTTTCGGCGGTGAAAATTGATCCATATTTGATTTCGCGATTCAAAAAATAGAATTTTGTCCAAATTTCCGATAGACTAACCTTAAGTTTTGTGTTCTCTTGTAATGGGGGCGCATATAATGACCGATAGTAAAAATAGCGCGGAGAAGCGCAAGCATGCGATTATTTTGGTTCATGGACAAGGGCAACAGAGACCACAGAAAATGGTCGGAGAATTTATCGAACACGTTTTTGGTTTTAATTTCAAAAGCGAAAAACAAGCCGAAGGCGCGCCGCAAAGTGTTAGGCTTATTCCCGAAACTATTAGCGATCTTGACGATACGCGCCGACTAGAGGTGCATTTTGAAGGCAATGCAAAGCCCGATTTTGATTTATTCGAATTCTATTGGGCTTCAAAAATGAGCGGCAACGCGCTTATCCATTTCTACACATGGTTTTTCGCGCTTTTGCGCCGTCCGGCGCTTCGATTTCCACCTGATTTGCGGATTTATCGATTTGCATCACTTTGTTTGCTTTGGCTTTTGTGCTTATGGGCCCTTTTTTATGCTGTTTACACTTCAATGGCATTTGTTCCACTGGAAGATGGAAAAATCCGTGCTTCAGTCTTCAACATTAACGTCCCTAATGCTTTAAATAGATATTATTTTGTTCCAATTGTATTAATAGGTCTAGGCGCGTTTTCATCTTTCTTGATGGCTATAAGACGTTTCGGTTGGGCCGCCAATTTCGCCGTCATCACATTAGCACTTTGTTCTCTGGTTCAAACTGTTATGATTTTAGTGCGGGATGAAGTCGGCGACGAAACCATTGCGTCACATGTGGAAAATCACCTTTTTCCATCTATCAATCTTTCTGGTGCTCATGGGGTGGTATCATTATTATTCTTGTTAGTCCTTTTATTTTCCGCCTATATGTGGGTTGCAAAAATTCGACCATTCTTGATAGATGTGATGGCGGATTCGGCGCGTTATTTGAATAATCGGCCCGAAAATATCGATGCTCGGCACGAAATTCGCCATGAAGGCATGAATTTATTTTCTGCCCTTACCAAATCTGATCGCTATGACGAAATTATTGTAGTTGCTCATTCTTTGGGTTCAATAGCCGCTTATGACGTTATTCGGCAGTTCTTTGGGCAAAAATCGAATGACATGGGCAATTTACCGCCGACTATTATGAAGGAAATACAAGAGGCGCTAAAAACTTACCCCGCCAATTGCGATGAAATGAAAATTGCACAATGGCAAAGCCAAACTTGGCAGCCGATTCAAGCGCGGCTTTTTGAAAAACATAAAAATAAATGGCCGATAAGCCGTTTCATTACTATGGGTTCACCACTTTCGCACGCAAGACTATTGTTAGAAGGTGACCCTGAAACCCCGCATGTTTCAGAAACTTTTGAATGCCAAAGGGACGTCACTTATTCTATTGCCACCTCGCCACCGAGGGTATTATTTGGAAGCAACGAACCAAAAATCGCCCCCTCCATGCCGTTTCTCTTCACCAAATGGACAAATTTGTATTTTAGTGACGATATTGTCGGCGGCTCTGTGAGTGAAGATTTGGGGGAAAAAGAAAAAACAGAAGTTTTAGGCTATGGAATAGATAATCACCGCCTATCGCCAAAAGATGGAATAGTTAAAGGCCTATCGCATAATTCCTATTGGATGGATAATCGAGAGGGGCAATCGCCTTGGATTAGGCTTTTGCGTGAGAAATTGGGGATTGCCTAATCTTCTTCCGCCTGGGCGACAACCAAATGGCTTAGGACTTCGAGGGTTCGTTCAATATGCTCTTCCTCTAGGCGTTTTGCTTTGATGGCGTCTCGTGCGAGCGCAGCCTCGACAATTGCTTTATGTTCGGAATGAACGTCGCGGTCTATAAGATTATTCATCAATGAAATGCGGCGATAACGTTCCGATTGCCCAAATAAAGTGCCTTGAAACAATAATAACCAACGTGAAGGGCACGCGGCAATTAAGGCCTGGTGAAACTCCCGATTGCGAATTTCGAATTCATCGGAATGTAGCATTGCGTCTTTACCATGCCGCCCTTCGACCTTTGACAGGCGGTGGAAAGCCGCGACCAAATTCGCCTCCCAAATATCGTCGCCATGAAGGATTGATAATGCCAAAGCCTCAGATTCAATCAATTTGCGCGCACGCGTCAAATCATGGAAATCCTGTAAAGAAATTGGTGCGACTTTAAAACCACGTTGTTCTTCGGATGTAACCAATGCGTCACCGACTAAACGAGTTAAAGCCTCGCGAAGCGTCGATGCGCCGATTTCATATCTGTCTTTTAAAACTTCAACCCGCAGCTTTTTGCCGGGCGGCAAAGTGCCATTGAGAATATCCTGTCGCAAACTGGCATAAGCGGCCTCAACCAAAGAGCGCGCATTCCCTGCCGCAGTCTTTAGAGATTGGGTATCATTTTGGCTAATAATCATAGAAATATTGTTACATTAAGTTGATTTTGATGCAATAGAATTTCTGAAATTTTTAACCCATTGAATCCATTCACAAAAAATCGAAACATGTTAAAAAAACCGATAAATTAAAAAAATCTCGAAATTTTTATTGACACTCAGAGATTTTGAATCTATCAAAATTGTGGTCGCGCAGCATGAATTATAATAGGCGCGCATCGGGTGGAAAGTTGAATGGTCGGTTTGGCGTCAAACAATCAGGAACATAAAAGCGTCTTGGGCGATGCGCATGTGCGCGTCACCGGAATGCGTCTTGGCAAATTTGTCGAGTTTGAGTTCTGGATAAATGATGAAGACTTAATGATTGAATTAATCCTTCCCCCCGCCGCGTTTGCTGAGTTTTGCGTCAAGCAAAACGCTTTGGTTCATACCAGTGAGGCTGATGGCCAAATGCTCGAAGAATTGGAATGGCGTTTAAAACAGCCAGGTCTTTTGCGCAAAATTGGTAAATCTGAAGATTGAAGCAGGAGGAAGTCGCATGACAGTTGAAATTAAGACGCGCGATTATACACCGAAAAGGCATACTTTCGGTCATATTGCGCGCCGCCTTGGTGGGGATAAACCCGCCTCGCGCTATCAGGAGGCTACACTTGATGTGCAGGCCACCGACCATTTCCATTACAAGCCATTATATGAACCTGAATTTTGGCACTATGACACCGCCAAAACCCAAATCGTGATGGAAGATTGGTATAAGGCCCTTGACCCTCGCCAATTATATTATGCGACTTATAATATTGCCCGCGCCAATATGAACCAATCCGTCGAGAGAAATTTCACTTTCGTCGAAGAAAAAGGGCTTTTGGAAAATGCTGATGCGGCAACTAAATCCGCAATTTTGAATTCATTAGTTCCCGCGCGCCACATTCATTGGGGCGCCAATATGAATATGAGTGAGATTTGCCACCGTGGTTACGGCACCGCTATTACCGCGCCTTGCATTTTCTCAGCAGGCGATCATTTGGGCATGGCGCAAATCGTTTCGCGCATCGGCCTTGAAATCGACGGGCAAACCGGTGAAGGTTTGGAAACCGGAAAAGCCTCTTGGCTAAATGATGCCAAATGGCAAGGTGTGCGCAAATTAGTCGAAGACACTTTTGTGGTACGTGATTGGTTCGAACTTTTCACCGCGCAAACCTTGGGCGTAAATGCGGTTATCCTTGATTATATCTATAATGGTCAAGACGCACTTTATGGCAATTCGGCAATTGCGGTCTCAATGTTGACTGAGTTTATGGCTGACTGGGCCAAAGACGAAAATAAATGGACCGATGCGGTTCTAAAAACCGTTGCAGCCGAAAGCGTTGCCAATAAAACCATTATTTCAGGCTGGGCATCAAAATATATTGCGGCTTCTGAATCTGCTTTAGCAACCCTTTGTGGCGATGCCGCCGCCGCCAAAGCGCAAGGCGACAAAGCACGCGCAAAAGCAAAATCATTGGGCTTGGAGGTTTAAATGGCACAAATTGCATCAATCACTTTGTTACATAATGACGAAGCCCGCCCCGTTATGGAGGCAATTTTACAAGACAATCCTTCGGCACGGGTTCTTTCCATGCCGGGCGCATATAAGATCGATTGCGACGACGAGCTTGTCGTTAATCGCGCCACTGTCGAAAGCATCACCGGCACTGATTGGGATCCGCAAGAAATCCATATGGTTATGGTTTCTATGGCCGGCAATCTCGATGAAGACGATGATTATTTCAAATTGAGCTGGAAACATTAGGGAGGATATTATGGCAGTTAAGAAAATGGGGCTTAAACAGAAATACGCCCATCTAACTCGCGGCCTTGATTGGGAAACGACATATCAAAAAATGGATGATGTCTATCCTTATGATAAATTTGAAGGCATCAAAATCACAGATTGGTCAAAGTGGGAAGATCCATTTCGCCTGACCATGGATTCGTATTGGAAATTCCAAGCAGAGAAAGAACGCAAATTATACGCCGTTATTGATGCTTTCATGCAGAATAATGGTCAAGCGGGTATTTCAGATGCGCGTTATGTGAATACTTTGAAACTATTCCTTACCGGTGTTTCGCCATTGGAATATCAAGCGCATCGTGGCTTTGCTTTTACTGGTCGTCACCTTCGTGGTGTTGGACCACGCGTTGCGTGCCAACAGCAATCCTTGGATGAATTGCGTCACTTCCAAACGCAATGCCATACTATTTCGCAATATAACAAGTTCTTTGACGGCATTTCCGAATTCCGCCACATGCATGATCGCGTTTGGTATCTTTCGGTGCCTAAATCATTCTTTGATGATGCCCGCACCGCAGGCCCGTTTGAATATATGATTGCGATTGGTTTTGCGTTTGAATATGTGCTTACCAACCTATTATTTGTGCCTTTCATGTCGGGTGCGGCCTATAATGGCGACCTTGCAACTGTTACATTCGGTTTCTCTGCGCAATCAGACGAAAGCCGTCACATGACATTGGGTATTGAAGTTATCAAATTCCTTCTTGAACAACATCCGGACAATCTTCCAATTGTTCAAGGCTGGGTTGATAAATGGTTCTGGCGCGGCTTTAAAATGCTTGGCCTTGTCGCAATGATGATGGATTATATGCTTCCGAAAAAGATTATGTCTTGGAAAGAGGCATGGGAAATCTATTTCACCGAAGCTGGTGGTTCTTTGTTCCAGGATTTGGCACGCTATGGCCTAAAAGTTCCAAAATATGCCGAAATTGCCACTGAAATGGCGGAACATATTTCGCACCAAAACTGGGCGGTATTCTATCAATATACTCACGCCGCCGCATTCCATACTTGGATGCCCGATGATGAGCATTTGGATTGGCTTTCTGAGAAATATCCAAACACTTTCGATAAATATTATCGTCCGCGTTGGGAAATGTGGCGCAAAATGGATGAAGAAGGAAAGCGCTTCTACAATATGGCGCTACCTCAATTGTGCAATACTTGCCAAATTCCTATGGCCTATACAGAGCCAGGCGATCCGAACACAATTTCTTTCCGTTCGTCCGAATTTAATGGTGAAACATATCACTTCTGTTCAGATGGCTGCAAAGACATTTTTGACAATGAGCCGGAAAAATATGCCCAAGCCTGGCTTCCGGTGCACCAAATCTTCCAAGGCAATTGCGGCGGACCAACCGTTCCTGATGTCTTGAATTGGTATCGCATGGCAGTTAGCGCTGACAATATGGATTATGTCGGCTCCCCTGACGAAAAACTCTGGAATGAATGGAAAGGCGAAGGCGTCAAAGCCGAAGCTGCGGAATAGACAAGAGGGGCGCTCCCCCGCCCCTCAAAATTTTAAG
>JAYRYJ010000010.1:0-137101 GCA_041917055.1 Hyphomonadaceae bacterium | reverse complement strand
CAAAATTTGCCGTCAAAGCCGGCGAATTTAAGGACACCGAAATTCGGGTATGCAAAGACGACGAGGATGTAGCGGGTGATTCCATCATGGATTTAATGATGCTTGCGGCGGGAATCGGCTCAAGCATAGAAATTTGGGCCAAAGGCGAAAACGCCCAAGAGGCGCTTGATACTTTGAGCGCACTGGTCGAAAATAAGTTTGGGGAAGAGGAATAAGGGGGTTCAAAATAAACGCGACTAAAATTGACTGCGCTAATTCCTACCGCTAATTATTTCCGAAATAGTTTCAAACGACTGCAATGCAAACGAACTTAGAGTACCGCACAATTCCTCTAATTCCTGTTCAAAATCGCTTTGTTTTTCGATTGCCTCAAGAATTTCAAAGAATAAAATTTCGCCATGGTTAAACTCCTGAGTGGCACACGGCAAAAAACGGTGATTTATGCCGCCACCCAATGCATTGGCCCAAACAATGATTTGAAGGTTCTGAATTAACAAAACACTTTTTCCACCAAACCAATCACGCAAAGTCTGATGAATTCCAAGGCAAAACCGACTACCAACGCACGCGCGTAGTGATAAAGCCAAAACTTGTCTTAATTCAGATCCAAGAATTGGCACTTCGTTCAAAATTGTTTTTTTGACATTTATTCGCACACAAAACCTCCTGAGGTCTTGCATTATCATTATTGCGAATGCGTCGCAATAGAAAAAATGTCAATTCGGTATTTGTCTAAGTTACACTGTCTGATTAAAATGCCCGATTTCGGGATAAGTATCCAAAATCGGTTTTACACCCTTATGGAATAAATCGCGCATATCGTCTTCGGAAACCGTGCTTTCGACCACAACCACCATTTCCGGCTTGTTGGAAGAAGCGCGAACCAAAACGAACGAACCATTTTCGAGGTTTACGCGCGCGCCATTGATGGTGTTCACATTTTTGATTTTGGTGCCCAAAATTGTGCCACTTTGAGCTGCCAAATCTTCAAAGCCTTTGACGATTTTATCAACCGTGCCATATTTGATTTCATCGTCGCAATGGCATGACATAGTCATGGAAGTCCAGGTTTTCGGCAAATCCTGCTTTAATTCCGAAAGTTTTTTGCCATTTGCATTATCAAGCATTTGCAAAACTGCTTTGGCGGCAACAATCCCGTCATCATAACCCAAGCCATAAGGCGCGCGGAAGAAGAAGTGCCCCGATTTTTCAAAGCCCGCAATCGCATTAAGCTCGGTGGTGCGGCGTTTGATATAAGAATGGCCGGTTTTATAATAATCAACAACAACGCCATTAGCAGCAAGCACTGGGTCAATTTCATATGCACCGGTTGATTTCACATCAACAACAAATTTCGCGCCTTTATGTGTGCTGGAAATATCGCGTGCCAATAAAAGGCCGATTTTGTCGGCAAAAATCTCTTCGCCCGAATCATCGACAACGCCACATCTATCGCCGTCACCGTCAAAGCCCAATGCAACTTCGGCACCGGTTTCGCGCACAAGTTCGGCCATTGAATGCAACATTTCAATATCTTCTGGGTTTGGATTATATTTCGGGAAAGTATAATCCAATTCACAATCCATCTCGATGACATCAGCACCCATCATGCGAAGCGCATCAGGTGCATAGGCGCCCGCCGCACCATTACCGCATGCGGCGATAACTTTAATCGGGCGTTTTAATTTGAAATCACCGACCAATGCCTTGATATATTTATCGCGCATTCCGTCGACATAAGTAAGTTTACCACCGTCGCGTGGCACGAATTTGCCACCCAAAACAATATCTTTCAATTTGCCCATTTCTTCGGGGCCAAAGGTTAAAGGCTTATTTGCGCCCATTTTAACGCCGGTCCAACCGTTTTCATTATGGCTTGCTGTGACCATGGCGACCGCAGGGGCATCAAGCGCAAATTGCGCATAATATGCGACAGGTGATAGGCAAAGGCCAATATCCAAAACCTCACACCCAGCCTGCAAAAGGCCGACCGTGAGGGATTTTTTTATCATTAAAGAATAAAAACGATAATCGTGGCCTACAACTACTTTGGGCGCCTTATATTCATGCAATAAAGTACCAAGGCCAAGACCCAAAGCCTCAACGCCCAAAAGGTTTAATTCGGGTAATTTATCATGACCCTGAATACCAAACCACCAGCGCGCATCATACTCCCTGAAACCCGTTGGCTTAACCAATGGTGTGTTTTCAAATGCAAAAGTATTGGGAACGACGTCACTTACTGGTTTGGGAAGCATTTCTCACCTCTTAATATTTATTTGAGGCCTTTATTGCACATGGCGCATCATATATCAAAGGCAAAATGTCTTAGGACATACACTCATTAATTAGTGGTTTGAGGCGGCTTTTTGGCTAAGAAATAGGCCGAAAACAAGGATTTTGTGATGTGAGCATCACAAAACTTCTTTTTTCGAGACTAGTTCGACGCCAAAATGCCGCAACAGGCCGCTAATTAATGAGTGTATGTCCTAGTTGCGTGGTCAATTAACGCAGTCCACCTCCGGAATAAGTCCCAAGTTTTTTAACATTGCGATAATTTCGCTAATACATTCGTCAATCTGTTCAATTTCAATACCGCGAACGATTAATTGCGCGCCATAGCCTTCAGCTCGAAACCATGGATATGAACCGATAGAAAGTTCGGGGAATTTTTTGGCAATTTCACCCAATGGAATGGCAATATCACCTTCGCGAAGCCCATCGGCCTTGATGGATTTTGAAATGATTGGCACACCCTTTTGCAATTTTGGCAAAATGCTTTCCAACATTGCGCGCATAATGTTCGGCACACCTGCCATTACGAACACATTTTCAATTTGAAAACCGGGCGCAAAGGATACCGGATTATCGATAAGAATTGCGCCTTGCGGAATACGCGCCATTCTTAAACGCGCTGGTGTTAATTCGCTTTCCTCATAGCGATTACGCATCATTTTCACGGCGTCATCACGAATATCTATTGCTACGCCAAAGGCCTTGGCAATACTATCGGCGGTAATATCATCATGGGTCGGGCCAATTCCACCGCAAGTGAAAACATAATTATGCGCCCGTCGCAAAGTGTTTACTGCATTGATAATTGCGACTTCATCATCGGCAATGGTTCTTATTTCTTTAAGCCTGATGCCGCACATAATTAATGCCTGTGCGATTGTATTTGAATTTGTATCTTTGGTGCGACCAGAAAGTATTTCGTCACCGATTATTATTATTGCGGCGCTTATTTCGCTTGATTTCATCATTAGAACCTTGAATTAACACTAAAACTATATATTTTACGACGAAATGCCACTAGACAGATTAAAGATATAGAAAAACTTAGTATGAGCAAAGAAAAAATCAAAATCCATGACAAAGAAGATTTTGAATCAATGCGCCGAGCGGGGCAGGCCGCGGCGGAGGTTTTGGATTTTTTGGTCGATGAAGTCAGACCGGGTGTAACAACAAAACATTTAGATGATTTAGTGCGCGAATATGTGAATGACCATGGATGGGTTTCGGCGACAATCGGATATCGCGGCTATCAACACGCAACTTGTATTTCAGTTAATCATGTCGTGTGTCACGGAATTCCCGCTGACAAACCATTGAAGAACGGCGATATTGCAAATATTGATGTGACCGTCATTGTCGATGGTTGGTATGGTGACACTTCGCGAATGTATGCGGTCGGTGAAATACCGCGCAAAGCCGAACGACTTTTGGATGTTACATGGGAATCATTTCAGGCGGGTCTAAAATCAGTAAAGCCTGGCGGTCATTTTGGTGATATTGGTCACGCAATTCAAACCTATGCAGAGGCGCACCATTGTTCAGTGGTTCGTGATTTTTGCGGTCATGGCTTAGGGCGTGTGTTTCATGACGCGCCAAATGTTCTACATTACGGCAATAAGGGTGAGGGGCCTGAATTATTACCAGGAATGTTTTTCACAATCGAACCCATGATAAATCTTGGCAAATGGCAAACTACTGTCCTTCCTGACGGATGGACGGCGGTCACCAAGGATAGATCTTTGTCGGCGCAATTTGAGCATTCAATTGGCGTCACCGACGATGGCATTGAGGTTTTCACCCTAAGCCCCAAAGGATTACACGCACCGCATAATCCAAAGCTAAAACAATATTTGGCATGAAATGGAAAATGAGAATTCGGGCCATCGTGAAAGATTAAGGGCGCGATTTTTAAAAGCGGGCGAGACGGCCTTTGCAGACCATGAATTGTTGGAATTATTATTATTCGGTGTGATTCAAAGGCGTGATGTCAAACCAATTGCCAAAGCGCTTTTGGCGCGTTTTGGCAATGTGAATGCCGTGATTGGTGCGAATATTCCCGATTTAGTATCAATTGATGGTGTCGGTGAAAGTGTGGCTATTCATTTGAAATCGGTTCACGCCATTATGCTGCGCGCAAGTCGCGAAGAAATAGAACAAAAGCCGATTTTGAATTCTTGGTCCTATTTGCTCGGTTATTTGCGCATGGCATTGGAGAATGAAAAGCGCGAGCAATTTCGCGTCTTATTCCTTGATAAAAAGCTCCGACTTATTATTGATGAAAAAATGAATGAAGGCACAATTGACCACGCCCCCGTCTATCCGCGTGAAATTGCACGTCGGGCTTTGGAACTTTCATCATCATCAGTAATTTTGGTGCATAATCACCCATCGGGCGATCCAAAACCTTCGGGCCAGGATATTGCCATGACGCGAAAAATTATTGACGCATTAAATGTCTTGGAAGTTCAAGTGCACGACCACATCATTGTCGGCCTTTCGGGTGCGGTTTCGATGAAAGCCATGGGGCTTATTTAGAGCCTCGTGCGTTTAGTTGGATTCAAAATGGCGCAGGAATTTTTTGACAAGGTTTTGGAATTTTTTCGCTGTGGAGTCTCAATAGGTTGTAGTCTTTAGTCAAGAAGTGCAATAGTTGGGGAAGGTCTTTATGGGCAGATATGCCATAAAGACCTAAATCGATTATGCTTGCTCAAAACTCGGCGTCAAGGGGTCGCTTCGCTCAAGCCCCTTGACCCCCAGTTTTGAGCATAGGACGCAAAATGGTTATCAGCATGAGTTTATCACCCGTCAGCGCGAGAATGATAGTCAAGGGTGAAAAGCGAAGCGTCCCTTGACTTTCATTGTCGCGCAAACACAATTGTCGAAGGCCTTTAAGGCAGACCTGTCCATAAAGACCTTCCCAAACCATTGCAGTTTATTTCAAAATCACCAACAACCTATTGAGACTCCACATCTAGATGCAAGCATGACAATCGAACCATGTGTGCAGCATTGTTCGGTGCCGTAATAGTTTTTGGCACGAATGCCAAAGATCGGTTATGGTCTCGAAATCGACCCAAATCCCGGGCAATTCTTTTCCAAAAGGGCCGCTCGCCAAAGACCAATCTGGTGGGGTGACATATTTGCCTTCTAATGCGGGGTTCGGAAGGTCAAAAGTATGCAAAATATTCTGGTTGACCAATTTGAATTTGGAATAACCAATATGTTTAAGCATCAGAATCGGTCGAAATGAATGCGCTTCCACTGACATAAAGGGGGGTATTTCCGGCGCACCCATCATTGAATTCATGAAATCTTCTTCGCCGCCTTCAATATCTATTTTCAAATAATAGGGTATTCCTTTGATATAACGCAATTTATTCCAATTTATGGTCTTAACCTTGAATTCGGTTTGATCACCGCCTTGAGATGAACGCATATCATTGATGGTCGATGAAAGCCCTTGATATGTATTATTGCGCCAAAAACTTATTTCTTCACCTTCTGAATTTGCTGCCGCAAGATTTAATAAATTAAGCCGATTTTCAGAAATTTCGGTCGCGAAAATACCTTGCAATCCTGCAAACATTATCGGGTCTGCTTCTAATCCTACGACTTCAAAGCCTTTTGATAGGTAAAATTTAGTGTCGTATCCACCGCTTACGCCAATATCAATTATAAGATTATCATTTATCATTGTCGAATTTCCGGTTTTAGCTTAAGGTGTCTTAGGGTAACACCCTTAATAGGACAAAAATTTATGGCACACAAATTCGTTATCTCTAAAACCAAATCCGGCGAATATAAAGCAGCTTTCAAATATAATAATGAAACAATTTTTTGGACCGAAGGCTATTCATCAAAGGCCGGCGCAACTAATGCAATCGAATCAATAAAGAAAAATGCAGCAAGTGCGCCGACCGAAGAAGAAAATTAGAACGCATTCCGCCAGTTCGGGAATAATTTGTCGGCGTCTTTTTCAAAACTGACAAAAGCGCGCGCAAATTCTTTATGCTCTTTGGCGAATTGGAGTGGGTCGGCTTTCGTGGCCCAACATTGATAGGCTTGGCGCAATGATTTTGCGCCCGCAGCCGCGCCGTCAATATGCCCATAAGAACCGCCGCCTGCAGTATTAATCACATTGCCGTGCCCAAGGTTTTCGAAAAACCCGATTAGCCGCAATGCATTCATTCCACCCGAAATAATCGGCGTTGTTGGTTTCATGCCATACCATTCTTGATGATACACCGGGCCTGTGACACTGTCGCGTTCAATCATATAGGCAATAATTCTATCATCGGCCTCACCTTCCATCTTTCCGTGTCCCATTGTGCCGACATGAATGCCGGACGCCCCTTGAAGACGCGAGATTTTACCCAATACAAAGGCGGTATAGCCACGTTTTGCCGATGGCGAAGTAATCATGCCATGACCTGCGCGGTGGTAATGCAAATATTGGTTTGGATATTGGCGGCGTGCCGTTGTTATCATGCCAGGACCACCAACAAAACCATCAACCAAAAATGCCACTTTATCGGCATCGGGGCCAAAACTCTCCAAAATGAAGTCGGCGCGTGCGCACATTTCAAAATGATCGTCAGCCGTAATATTTGCCGAGAACAATTTCGCTTCACCGGTCTCGTCCTGTGCGCGTTTTAAGGCATCGGCGACCAAAGGAATGACTTTTTTCATCGGTGCAAAAACCTGATTGCCTTGGGGTTCGTCATTTTTTATGAAATCGCCGCCTAGCCAGAAATCATAGCAGGCCTTGGCAAATGGTTCGGGGCGCAAACCCAATTTTGGCTTAACAATTGTTCCGGCAATATAACCACCGTCAACAACCGGACGACCAAGTATGCGCCATAAATCAGAAATGTCTTTTGAAGGGCCGTCAAACAATTGAATTGCGCGCGGTGGCATATAAAAATCAATCATTTTGGCGTGTTCAATGTCGCCCATGCCCTGATTGTTTCCTATGCAAAGCGTAAGGAAGGACACAATCATCATGCGACCGTCAATCATATTACGGTCAAACAATTCAATCGGATAGGCAATGCGCATATCCTCTGTGGCCTCATCAATATGATAGACCAATGCGTCAACGCCCTTTGTGAATTCGTCGGTAGTTGAAACTTCGACATTGGTTCCGGTTGAACTTTCAGCGGCAAAATGCGCGGCAGCCTCTAAATAGCCATAGCCGGTTTTGGGTTTCATTTTATAAGCGACCAAAATATGGTTGCCGCCTTTGATTAATTGATCCTCTTTAAGATCCAAATTCGCATATCTAACTGACTGATCCATTCGACTTATCCTTCTTGATATTCAAAGGATAACGCCAAATTAGAATAAGAAAAATTCATAAATTATTGCGAATGTATAAGGTAATGCTTATACAATTTTGTTTAATGCGCTTTATTTCTCAAACGGATCTTTCACCAAAATTGTGTCGTCACGTTGGGGGGAGGTGGATAATAGAGCGACGGGTCGGTTAATTAATTCCTCAATGCGGCGCACATATTTGATTGCATTTGCCGGAAGGTCTTTCCATGAACGCGCACCGAATGTTGTTTCGCTCCAACCGCTCATGGTCTCATAAATCGGGACAACTGCGGCTTGGTCGCGTTGATTGGCGGGGAAATAATCAAGCGTTTTGTCACCTAATTGATAACCCACGCAAATTTTCAATTCTTCAACCCCGTCCAAAACATCAAGTTTAGTTAAAGCAAGGCCGTCAATGCCGCCAACGCAACATGCTTGATGCACCATTATAGAATCAAACCAACCGCAACGGCGCGCCCGTCCGGTTACCGTGCCGAATTCATGACCGCGTTCGCCAATACCTTTGCCGACATCATCAAATAATTCAGTAGGGAATGGCCCTTCGCCGACACGGGTTGTATAGGCTTTTACAATGCCCAAAACATAATCAAGATTGTTGGGGCCTGTGCCCGAACCTGATGCGGCCTGGCCTGAAACTGTTGAAGACGATGTGACATAAGGATAAGTGCCATGGTCAACATCAAGCATAATGCCTTGTGCGCCTTCAAATAAGACGCGTCTATTCTGTTTGCGCGCCTCTTCCAAAACCCGCCAAACTGGCTGCATATGCGGCAGGATTTTTGGCGCAAGTGCCAAAAGATCAGAAACAAGTTTTTCACCGTCAATTTCCGGCAAATCTAGACCTGAGCGAAGCGCTTTATGGTGAGCCATTAATCGCTCGACCTTCATTTCAAGGGCTTGCTTATCCGCAAGGTCTGCGACGCGAACCGCCCGGCGACCGACTTTATCTTCATATGCGGGGCCAATGCCGCGACCGGTCGTGCCGATTTTGCCTGCACCTGCTTGGCGTTCGCGCGCGCCGTCTAAATCTTGGTGGATTGGCAATATAAGTGCCGCATTTTCGGCGATCATTAGATTATCAGTATTAATCGCAATGCCCTGCGCACTAACACGGTCGATTTCCGCCAATAGTGCGTAAGGATCGATAACGACGCCATTGCCGATTACTGATAATTTTCCCTGAACAAGGCCGGAAGGAAGGAGTGATAATTTATAAACATTATTGCCAACCACCAAAGTATGACCGGCATTGTGACCGCCTTGAAAACGCACAACAATATCGGCGCGGTCAGACAACCAATCAACAATCTTACCCTTACCCTCATCGCCCCATTGAGCGCCCACGACTACGACATTTGACATTTAGGTAACCACCTTATGATTAATAACAATACGGCGCTCAATACGGTGCGATAGCACCGCGCGAAGCGCCCTCACGGAGGCGTGAGCGAAGCGAACATGCCGCGAGTGAAACAAAAGCGCGCCTACGACTACGACATTTGACATATTAAACCTCTTTATCCTTCCCCGTTTACGGGGAAGGGGGACCGCGTGTAACGCGGTGGATGGGGAACGCCCAAATCCAAAAGCCCTTTTGCATTTGGTATGCTAAATGGCAATAGGTTTGAACTTTATTTCGCCCAAAGTATCAGTGTTTCGCGCTTTTTTTCCGCTGCGCAATATTGATAAGTTCGACACCAATTGAGAATGCCAATGAGAAATAAAGAAAACCGCGCGGAATATGAACACCCATACCATCGGCAATCAAAGCCACACCAACCAAAAGAATAAAGGCAAGTGCGAGGGTTTTGATTGTCGGGTGTTCTTCAACAAAATCGGTCAATGGTTTTGCCGCAACTGCCATAACAAAAGTAGATAATACGACCGCAAGAATCATAATCATCAAAATATCAGTCATACCAACGGCGGTAATTACCGAATCCATGGAGAATACGATATTTATAAGAATTAGCTGCATTATTACTGCTTTGAAGTTTGTGGCCGCTTCGCTTTCTTCGTGTGCAGTTCCTTCAACCGAGGCGTGGATTTCTTCGGTCGCTTTATACAAAAGGAAAAGACCGCCACCAATCAAAATGAGGTCTTTTGCCGTGATTGCAATTGCTTCTTCAATTGCGTGTGCATCGCCATGACCAACTAATTCCCCATAGATATGAGGCAAAGTGAATAAAGCATTCGCGCCCAACGAAATAATCCAAAAAATGCCGCCAAGCATTAAGATACGCAAAACCATTGCACCCCAAACGCCAATATTGCTGGCACGGGTTCTTTGTGCGCCTTTTAATTTTGAGACACCGATTGAGATGAAAAGCAAATTATCAACGCCAAGGACAATCTCGAGAAAAGTCAAAGTTAAAAGTGAAACCCAATGCGATGGGCTTGAAATCCAAGCAAATAAATCAGTCATATCGTTCGTATGCCAAAAAATGTGCGATATTAAAACCTTTTTTTGTATAAAGTGCACCCATATGCAATTTGCCACATTCATACGGTTTTGATTATTGTTTAAGACATGCATTGGGTCTATATGGGGCGCGCCCAATAAACAATATTTCGGAGGTAAGAATGACAGTTAAAGTTGCCATTAATGGTTTTGGACGAATTGGCCGTTTGGTTTTGCGCTCAATGATCGAGCATAATCGCACGGATATTGAAGTGGTTGGTATTAACGATCTTGGCCCTGCGGCAACCAATGCGCATCTTTTGAAATTTGACTCAGTGCATGGTAAATTGAATGCTGATGTTTCAGTTGACGGCGATTGCATTGTTGTAAACGGCAAAAGAATTAAAGTTACCGCTGAAAAAGACCCTAACAATCTTCCTTGGAAAGATTTGGGTGTTGATGTTGCAATGGAATGCACCGGCATTTTTACTGCAAAAGAAAAAGCCTCTGCACACCTTAATGCAGGTGCGCGTAAAGTTATTGTTTCTGCCCCTGCTGATGGTGCAGACAAAACAATCGTTTATGGCGTAAACCACGATACTTTAACTGCGGCTGATACCGTAATTTCAAACGCATCATGCACCACAAACTGCCTTGCACCTGTTGCAAAAGTTTTGAATGACGCAATCGGCATTACCAATGGCTTCATGACTACAATCCACTCTTACACTGGCGACCAGCCAACTTTGGATACAATGCACAAAGACCTTTATCGCGCACGTGCGGCGGCTTTGTCTATGATTCCAACTTCTACCGGTGCTGCGAAAGCAGTTGGTTTGGTTCTACCTGAACTTAAAGGCAAATTGGACGGTGTGGCAATTCGCGTTCCTACACCAAACGTTTCGGTCGTTGATTTGTGCTTCAATGCGGCGCGTGCGACCACAGTTGAAGAAATCAATAATGCCATCAAAGCGGCGGCAGACGGCCCATTAAAAGGTATTTTGGGCTATACTGCGCTTCCAAATGTTTCATGCGATTTCAATCATGATTCGCATTCTTCAATTTTTGCACTTGACCAAACCAAAGTTATGGACGGCACATTGGTGCGTATCCTTACTTGGTATGACAATGAGTGGGGCTTCTCAACCCGCATGTCTGACACTGCGATTGCACTGGCAAAAGTGTAATAAAACTACTTTTCTATTTAATCATCGCGCGGGGAAACTCGCGCGATTTT
The DNA here is from genome assembly GCA_041917055.1 of Hyphomonadaceae bacterium. GTDB lineage: Bacteria > Pseudomonadota > Alphaproteobacteria > Caulobacterales > Aquidulcibacteraceae > Pseudaquidulcibacter. Next base: position 125,831 of record JAYRYJ010000010.1, on the reverse strand, counting down.
TTTAACTACGATAATCACCGTTTATTGAAATATAGCCATGGGTCAAATCGCAGGTATAGGCTTTAAATTCACTATTTCCCATTGCGACATCGACCATTATTTCAATATTCTGTCCCGCCATTAATTTATCGATTTCTTGTTCATCGTAAATGGCTGCGCCACCGTCTTTCGCGACCCATTGACCACAAAACTTGATTGACAATTTATCAGAATTAATTGGTTCAAGGCATTTGCCAACCGCCATGGCAACCCGCCCCCAATTGGCGTCACCACCCGCAATTGCGGTTTTGACTAATGGTGAATTGGCAATGCTCATGGCGATATTTTTCGCCGATTGTGTGGAAACTGCACCTGTAACCAATATTTCAATGAACTTTTGCGCGCCTTCACCGTCTTTTACAACTTGCAAAGCCAAATCCAACATGACTTCTTTCAATGCCGCGCCGAAAACTTCTGCTTCTTGAGAATTCTCTTCAATTTCAGTGTCGGTCATATTGGTCGCAAACACCAAAAGCGTGTCTGATGTCGAAGTGTCAGAATCAACTGTAATGGCGTTGAATGTTGTTTCAACATATTCAGAAACCATTTTTTGAAGTAATTGCGACGAAATTTTTGCATCAGTGAAAATATAAACAAGCATGGTCGCCATATTGGGCGCTATCATGCCCGAACCTTTGGCAATACCCGCGATATTGACACTCGCTCCGCCAATTTCAAATGTTTTGCCCGAGCCTTTAATAAAAGTGTCGGTAGTGGCAATTGCGGTTGCCATTTTTTCCCAAATAGGTGCGTCCAAAGTCTCCCAAATCGTGCCTAGTTTTGAAGAAATCAAATCCGGCGCTACTGGCACGCCAATTACACCAGTTGCCGATAAAAACACATTTTCGCGTCGTGCCCCTGACAATTCACAAAACATGTCCAAAGTTGAATTATTCTTATCAATGCCTGCCTGTCCGGTAAAAGCATTTGAGTTTCCGGCATTAACCACAAGGCCGCGCGCAGCGCCGCTTTTCAATGCCTCGACGCACCATTCGACATCGCATGATCGTGTATTGGATTTGGTCAATGCCCCACCGACAGATGCGCCATCGGGGAAATGCACAATTAATAAATCATCACGCAGTTTCTTATACATCCCGAGGCGAAAAGTTTTTGCCTTCATTCCAGCAATTTCGGGCAATTCTGGGAATGAAATGGGCGCAAGTGGTGAAATGTCTAAATGTTCCATGCGCCCCAAATAAAGCCAAAAATATTCAATGCAATTTCAAAAGGCGAATAATGTCACTTTTTTGCATTAAAATCCCTAGATTCACAGTTTAAAAACGCCGCTGCGCGTTGACTATCAATGGGCGCATTCCTAATTGCAAAAAGCACAGAATTAGGGCAAGAAGCCCGCCAAATTTGTAAAGTTCAAAATATGTTAAATGCACTAAAGAAAATATTCGGCACTTCCAATGATCGCAAAGTTAAATCCCTTATGCAAAGGGTGCACCAAAGGATTAATCCTTTAGAAGCCGGTATCAAGAAATTGACCGATGCCCAACTTGCGGCAAAAACCGCCGAATTTAAAGAAAAATTGGCACAAGGAGCAAAATTAGACGATATTTTGGACGAGGCTTTTGCAGTAGTTCGTGAAGCCGCAACCCGCACTTTGGGACAGCGCCATTATGATGTGCAGCTTGTCGGTGGCATGGTGCTTAATTCCGGCGCAATTTCGGAAATGCGCACCGGCGAAGGCAAAACCCTTGTGGCGACCGCGCCTGTCTATCTTAATGCTTTGACAGGTAAAGGCGTGCATGTTGTAACCGTAAATGATTATTTGGCAAAACGCGACGCGGCTTGGATGGGACAGATTTATTCTTTCCTTGGTATGGAAACCGGGGTTATTGTTCCTGGTCTTGATGACCCAACCCGCCGCATCAATTATGCCAAAGATATTACTTATGGAACGAATAATGAATTCGGTTTTGATTATCTTCGCGATAATTTGAAATATTCTTTAGATGAAATGAGCCAACGTGGGCATTATTTTGCCATCGTTGACGAAGTTGACTCAATTCTAATTGACGAAGCAAGAACACCATTGATTATTTCGGGTCCCACCGATGATCGCTCTGACATGTATCGCAAGCTCGATGAATTAATCTATCTTTTGGACAAAGACGATTTTGAGCATGATGAGAAACAGCGTTCAGCAGTCTTCACTGAAAAAGGTTCAGAACATATAGAAGAATTATTGCAAGAGCGTGGCCTACTTGAAGGTTCGCTATATGAAATTGCCAATACGACCACGGTTCACCATGCCAACCAAGCACTTCGCGCCCATGTCCTTTTCCATCGCGACAAAGATTATATCGTAAAAGACGGCGAAGTTGTTTTAATCGACGAATTCACAGGCCGCATGATGACAGGCCGCAGGCTTTCTGAAGGCCTTCACCAAGCGATTGAAGCCAAAGAAAACGTCAATATCGAACCTGAAAACCAAACCCTTGCCTCGATCACTTTCCAAAATTATTTCCGCCTATATGAAAAATTGGCGGGTATGACAGGCACGGCACAAACCGAAGCGGCGGAATTCGAAGGTATTTACAATCTTCAAACAATTGAAATTCCAACCAATCGCCCGGTTTTGCGTATTGACGACAATGATTTGGTTTTCCAAACCGAAGCCGCAAAACATCGCGCAATAATCAAAGATATCAAAGAGACCCATGCAAAGGGACAGCCGATTTTGGTTGGTACGGCATCGATTGAAAAATCCGAAGAAATTTCGGCGCTTTTGAAATCGGCAAATATTCCACACAATGTTTTGAATGCCCGTTATCACGAACAAGAAGCGGAAATTATTGCAGATGCAGGTGTTCCGGGTGCGGTAACAATTGCGACCAATATGGCGGGTCGTGGAACCGACATTCAGCTTGGCGGTAATTTTGAAATGCGCCTTGCCAAAAAACAGCGCGAACGCGAAGCCGCATGGGGCAGGGCAATGAATCATGATGAAATCGTTGCACTAAGAGGCGAAATTTTACCTGAAATAGAAGCAAGTAAAGCAAAATCTTTAGAGCTGGGCGGTCTTTATGTTTTGGGCACGGAGCGTCACGAAAGCCGTCGTATTGATAACCAATTACGCGGTCGTACTGGTCGCCAAGGTGACCCTGGTCGTTCGCGCTTTTATCTATCTGCTGAAGATGATTTATTGCGTATTTTTGGTGGCGATAGATTTAAAAATATCATGTCTGCTATGAATTTGGACGAAGATGAGCCAATTGAAGAACGCATGATGAATAAAGCGATGGAAATCGCGCAAAAGCGTGTCGAAGCGCGCAATTTCGATATTCGTAAAAACCTTCTGAAATATGACGACGTTATCAATGATCAACGGAAACAAATTTTTGAAGAGCGTAAAGAATTCATGCGCGATGATGATGTCGAAGAAACCATCACCTATATGCGCGAAGATACAATCGACGATATTTGCGCACGTTTCATGCCGCCAAAACATTTGCCGGAACAATGGGATGCCGAAGGTTTGCATAATGCGGTTGCCGAAATACTTGGTGTCGATCTGCCGATTAAAGACATGGTCGCGCAAGAGGGCATTGATGACAATGAAATCAAAGCCAAAATCAAAGAAGCATCAGACAAATTATGGGCCAATAAGGTCGCTATTTTAGGCCCAGAACAAGCAAGAAGCCTTGAAAAACAGGTCCTAATGCAAACCATTGACCATAAATGGCGTGAACATTTGGTTACTGTTGATCATTTGCGTTCGGTTATTCACCTTCGCGGCTATGGACAGCGCGATCCATTGATTGAATATAAGACAGAAGGCTTTACGCTTTTTGAAAATATGCGTGAAGAATTGCGCTCTGACGTAACCCGAATTTTGCAAAATATTCAATTGGTTACGCAAAACCCGCAAACCAATGAGCAATTTGTGATTAATGCGGCGGATATGGGTGCAGGCGACGGCTTCAATTCAAATGTGAATTGGGTCGAAGAACACGCCGCGCCTAATACTGATTTGGACGAAATGGGCGATACCGAAGATGATTTGGTTCCGTCACCGGAAGGCGACATGCCGCGTTCATGGCTTGATACGCCGCGCAATGCCGATTGTCCGTGCGGACAAGGCAAGAAATTCAAACATTGCCATGGTAGATTGGCTTAGGTTCTAAACCCCGCACGGTTTGTTTGAAAATTTGCCGAGGACAAATTTAGCTCTTCGACTTTTCACAAAAGTCTCCAACTTTTGTGGCCTCATCGTGCGGACAAGGCAAGAAATTCAAACATTGCCACGGCGGATTGGCTTAGGAGGAAAAATTTCCGCCAAGCAATTTTTCCACAAACTCCGGCACAATGTCTGTCGCTTTGCCATTTATGCTTTCGTGGAAATCGCGTGCGCCGATTGAGGGTTCTAAGTTAAGCTCAATGCAATACGCGCCCGCGCGTCTTGCGTCTTGCACAAAGCCTGCGGCGGGATAAACATTTCCCGACGTGCCGATTGAAATAAATAGATCACATTCGCGAATTGCACCCCAAATACGCGGCATTTCAAATGGCATTTCGCCGAACCAAACAATATGTGGCCTTAAAGTGCCGAATTTTGAATAGGGGCTAATTGTATCGTACAAAATATCGCCTCGCCACTCGCAAACTTCCTGTGTGATGGTGCAACGCGCTTTCAATAATTCGCCATGCATGTGTATTAGACCCCCTCCACCACGCTTCGCGTGGTCCCCCTCCCCCGTGTAACGGGGGAGGATATTTAAGGCACGTTCGTGCAAATCATCGACATTTTGTGTTACAATCAAAACATCGTGCTTCCACTCACTTTGCAAGTGCGCAAGGGCAAAATGGGCGGCATTGGGTTCAACTTCGCGCAATTGCGCGCGCCTTGCATTATAAAACTCGTTCACAAGATTTGGATTACGATCATAGGCTTCGGAGGTCGCGACATCTTCTATTTTATGTCCTTCCCATAATCCGTCAGATGCCCGAAACGTTTTAAGCCCGCTTTCTGCACTTATTCCCGCACCCGTTAGTATAACAATGTTTTTGATTTCTCTATTCATTATGAATTCTTTTGGTAAAAGTTCTTGATTTGTTCATATATTTCATTCAAAAGAAATTATGGCGCAATTTCTGTCCGATGTCACGATATTAGGTGTCGATCCCGGCCTGCAACGCACGGGTTGGGGCGTAATTCGTGCCAAGGGTAATAAATTGGAATATGTGGCTCATGGCGTAATATTGCCGCCAACAAAGGCCGAACTTGCCACGCGTTTGGGTAAAATTTTTGAAAGTCTTTGCGAAATAATCGAAACCCACCGCCCCGATGAAGCGGCTATCGAAGAGACCTTTGTTGCCAATTCCCCCAAAACCTCAATCCTATTGGGTCAGGCACGTGGTGCGGCAATGGTTGCATTGTCACACAAAAGCCTTGATGTTTTCGAATATTCGACCCGCCTTATTAAAAAGGCAATCGTTGGAACGGGTTCGGCTGAAAAGGATCAGATAGGGTTTATGGTAAAACGGCTATTGCCCCGCCTTACGGCTTCCCCCTCCGGCGGCTTCGCCGCCACCTCCCCCGCAAGCGGGGGAGGATTTAGTATAGGTGCCGATGCCGCTGATGCTTTGGCAGCCGCAATTGCCCATTCAAGCCTTAGGAACAGCCCGCAAGCGAGGGTGAAATGAAAAAGGCGATTGTTTTTCTTTCTTTATTATTTGGTGCATGTGCGGGTCTTCCAAAGGGCGTTGATTTCTCCAAAACCCAAATCCTTGCCCATCGCGGCGTGCACCAAACTTATCCTACCGAAAATCTCAATAATGACACCTGTACTGCCTCGCGCATCGACCCGCCGACGCATGATTTTATGGAAAACACAATTCCGAGTCTTTTGGAAACCATAAAATTAGGGGCTGACATTATCGAAATTGATATTCACCCCACAACCGACAATGATTTTGCGGTTTTCCATGATTGGACAATTGATTGCCGCACCGAAGGCAAAGGCGTTACACGCGAACAAACTATGGCATATTTGCGCACTCTTGATGTGGGATATGGCTATACCGCCGATGGTGGCAAAACTTTTCCGCTGCGTGGCAAAGGTGTCGGTTTAATGCCAAATCTCGAGGAAGTATTGGCGGCAACCGGCGACACAATCATTTTCATAAACATCAAATCCAAAGACATTACTGAGGGTGAAATGCTCGCGGCCTATTTAGAGGCGCGGAAAATCTCAAAATCAAAAGCCATCATTTTCGGACATGATAATCCGGTGAACGGCTTTAAATCAAAAGCGCAAGGTTTTCGAACTATTACCCGTAACACAATAAAAGAATGCGGTGTGCAATATATGAAAAACGCATGGCGCAATGGCCCATTGGATAAATGCGAAAATGGTGCGATTTTTGTGCCCTATTCTCATCGCCATCTAATGCCGGGCTATTATAGTGATATGGTCGAAAAGCTATCGAAAGTGAATGCTTTGGTTTTCATTGGTGGCAAAGCCGAGGGCTTAATTCCAAAGGGAATGATCGGTATTGATGATACGTCCGAATTAAAATACGTTCCAAAAGGCGCGGCGGTTTACACCAATAAAATTGAGAAAATCGCACCCGCAATAAAGGCAAAACAATGATTGGTTCGTTAAAAGGAATTGTCCAAGGGCTTTATGATGACCGTGCGATTATTGAGGTCGGCGGCGTCGGTTATTTGGTGCAATTCGGCGCGCGCAACCTTTCGCGGCTTAGAAAAAATGACGCGGTGTTTGTTTTTGTCGAAACCGTGGTGCGCGAAGATAGTTTCCGACTATTTGGGTTTTTGAGTGATTTAGAACGCGCCTGGTTCGTGCGCTTGCAAGAGGTTTCGGGCGTGGGAGGCAAAGTGGCGCTTGCTATTCTTGACACTTTAACCCCCATTCAGATTTTGCAAGCTATTGAAATCGGCGATAAGGCCACAATCGGGCGCGCAAATGGCGTTGGCCCAAAATTGGCGCAACGCATTGTAACCGAATTAAAAGGCAGGCCACAGCCGCAAACGCTTTTGGGTGGTTTTGAAACCAATATGGATTTTGAACCGATTGCAGATATTGCAATAATGTCAAATAATGAGGCCGAAATGGGTGTTCGTAATGAGGCGATTTCAGCCTTGCAAAACCTTGGCTTTTCGGGGGTCGATGCGGCAGGGGCGGTGGCACATGCTATTGCAGGTATTGAAGGCACACCAAGCCTAAGCGAATTGGTAAAATCCGCCCTTAAGGAGCTTAAGAAATGATAGAAGATAATAGGCTCATGGACGGTGAAAAAAAGGCGGGTGAGGGTTCTGATCGCGCCCTACGACCTTCGGGTTTTGATGAATTTGTCGGGCAAAATGATTTAAAAGCCAATCTTGAGGTTTTTGTTTCTGCGGCGCGTGGGCGTGGTTCGGCACTTGATCATCTATTATTGTTTGGTCCACCAGGATTGGGAAAAACCACTTTGGCGCAAATCGTTGCGCGTGAATTGGGCGTGGGGTTTAAATCGACTTCGGGGCCGGTAATTGCCAAGGCGGGTGATTTGGCGGCACTTTTGACCAATCTTGAACCCAATGATGTTTTGTTTATTGATGAAATCCACCGCCTTCCGGCACAGGTCGAAGAAATTCTTTATCCGGCAATGGAAGATTACGCCCTTGATTTGGTAATTGGCGAAGGGCCTTCTGCGCGCTCAATCCGCATTGATTTGTCGCCCTTTACATTGGTGGGTGCGACGACGCGTTCGGGGCTTTTGTCATCACCATTGCGTGACAGGTTTGGCATTGTCTCGCGCCTTGATTTCTATAATACTGATGATTTGGTGCGAATTTTGAAACGCGCCGCCGGCAAACTCGATGCACATTTAACCGAAGACGGGGCGATCGAAATTGCGCGGCGCGCGCGTGGAACACCACGTATCGCCATGCGGCTTTTGCGGCGCGTTCGTGATTTTGCCGATGCTTTAAATAGACCGTTGGATGCCGAAATTGCCGCTCATGGTCTTTCACGCCTTGATATTGACCCCGATGGTTTGGACATGCTCGATAGGCGTTATTTGCGCGCACTTGTCGAAACCTATGGCGGGGGGCCTGTTGGGGTTGAAACTTTGGCGGCGGCGATTGCCGAAGCGAAAGACGGCGTTGAAGACGTAATAGAGCCATTCCTGTTGCAACAAGGCTTTATTCAAAGAACCCCACGCGGAAGAATGGCGGCTGCACGTGCATATGAATTATTCGGCCTACCATTGCCTAAAGTAAATAATGGGGAATTATTTGATAAATGATATAGCCTATTCCGGTCGCTTTGAAGGCAAAACCCACCTTTTGCCGGTGCGTATTTATTATGAAGACACGGATATGTCGGGCATTGTCTATCATGCCAATTACTTGCGCTATTTTGAGCGTGGGCGCACGGATTTTTTGAGGTGTGCGGGTGTGATCCATTCCGAACTCGCGGCGCGCGAAAAACCACTGGCCTTTGCGGTCACTTCAATGGATGTGCGTTTTAAAAAACCTGCGCGCATTGATGATAGCCTTTTGGTTCACACCGAATATACCCAAATCAAAGGCGCAAGGTTAATTATCAAGCAATGGATAATGCGAGGCCAAGATTTAATTGCCACCAATGATGTCGTCGCGGTTTCAATTGATATGCAAGGCAATCCACAAAGACCACAAAAGGATTTTGTTGAAAAAATGACGGCGTTTCTAATTGAATAAACTCTAATTCCGATGTAATGTCAGACTTTGACATCAGGTTTATTATGAGCACAAATGTATCTTTAACCCCCGAGCTTGAAAAATTCGCGAAATCAAAAGTCGAAGAAGGGCTTTATAATTCCGTTAGCGAAGTCATGCGGGACGCATTGCGGCGCATGAAAATACATGACGTCGAATATGCAAAATGGGTTAGAAACGAACTCGATAATGCCAAAATTGACGTCAAAGAGGGTCGCATATATGATTTTGACCTAGATGCGATTATCGCTGAAGTCGATTCAGAACTTTCATAATTGTGCTTTCCCAACTAAAAATAAAAATATCGGCCAAAGCAAAATTTCAAATTGCGGAAATTTATCGCTATTCGCTCAAAAACTGGGGCAAAAAAACTGCCGAAAAATATGTTCGGGAAATTGAAACAGCGATTGGAGAGGTAGCCGCAGGCCGTAAATTAACAAGAATCAATCCTGAATTTTCAAATACTAACCCATACTGCTCGGTAAATAGCCACAATATTTTCTTCGAACTTGGCGAAAACGAACTTATAGTTTTGAGTGTTTTGCACAATAGGATGAATCTGTAAAACTGCTGCACTGGCGTAATCTATTGACTTGTTTGCGCTAATGAATTGAATTCGCATTAATAATAATAGACTGGGGCAAATTTGGGCGAGCAATTTGATTTCATTATTATCGGCGGGGGTTCCGCGGGTTGCGTCTTAGCGTCAAGACTGAGCGAAGATGGCAAAAACACTGTCCTTTTGATTGAGGCCGGGTCTAATAATCACACGCCTTTGGTGACAATGCCCGCCGGAACCGCAAAAATCCTGCCCAAAGCCAATAATTATAATTGGGGTTTTTTGACAACGCCACAGGCCAATTTGAACAATCGCCAAATGTATTGGCCGCGTGGCAAAGGCATGGGCGGCTCTTCCGCCATTAATGCGATGATTTATACACGCGGCAATCCGCTTGATTATGATGAATGGGCGGCATTTGGCCTTAAGAAATGGTCGTATTCGAAAGTTCTGCCCTATTTCAAGCGCGCTGAAATTTATGACGGTGGCGAGAATGAGTTTCACGGCGCAAATGGCCCTTTAAAAGTCTCAATACCTAAATGTGAACATCGCGGCTTCAAAGATTTCCTTTTAGCGTGTGACGAGGCGGGCTTAAAACCTAATTCCGATTTTAATGGCAAGACAAATGAAGGGTTTGGCCTTTATAATTTAACAATCGACAATGGCAAAAGGTGTTCAGCCTATGAGGCCTATTTACGCCCGAACTTAAAACGTCCCAATCTTTGTATTAAGACCAATCATATTGTCGGAAAAATAATTTTTGCGAACAAAAAAGCCATTGCGGTTGAGTATTATGACAAATTTGGTGCAAACCAAAAAAAGGCCAAAGCGCGTCGTGAAATCATCCTTTGTGGCGGTGCGATTGCCTCACCACAAATCCTATTAAGGTCTGGAATAGGGCCACAAGACGAATTGCGCGAGTTGGGAATTAAGCCAATTGTAAATTCACTTGGGGTTGGCAAGGGGCTTATGGACCATCTTGATATTATTCTTTATCAAGAAACCGCATTGCCAATAACTTATCATTCATTGGCGCGTGGATTTAAAGAAATTACTATCGGACTTGAATATTTATTATTCAACAAAGGCCTAGCGCGTGAAAATTTTCTTGAAGTCGGCGGTTTTGTGAAATCTGATGAAAAATTACAAAGACCGAATGTGCAATTCCATTTCCTGAACGGAATTTTTAAGAAGCATAATCAAATATTGGTTTCCAAAAATGGTTTTTCGCTTCATGCCTGTGACCTCTATCCCGAAAGTCGTGGTGAAATCACGCTTAGATCAGACAATATTATGATTGCGCCGCGCATTGACCCCAATTATTTGGCGACCGAGCGTGATGTTTCGGTAATGCGATATGCGTTCAAATCTGCGCGAAACATTTTCGCCCAGCCCGCCTTTGCCTATACCAAAGAATATGAACCCGGCACAAATATCCAAACTGATGACGAAATCGACGCTTTCATTCGCGAAAATGCCGAAACCATTTACCATCCCGTTGGCACTTGCCGCATGGGAATTGATGACGAAAGCGTGGTTGATGAGAATTTGAAAGTGCGCGGCGTCGAAAACCTTCGCGTTATCGATGCCTCAATAATGCCAAGAATGATAGGCGGCAACACCAACGCCCCAACAATAATGATTGCCGAATACGGAAGCGATATGATTTTGGGGAAGGTTTAAGCAGGCTTAAGGCGGTGTTTCACGCCGAATTTAAATACGACGGGCCATATTATTGCCTTTTTAGTCGAGTTGCGAATTTGTTTTTCCAAAATAGCCAGACCTCACCGCTTTTAATATTGCCATCAATAATATCAGTACTTTTGTAACCTACTTCTCTAAAGCAATATCGATTTGAAATTGAATTCCTTTTAAGCAGGCTTCTTGAAGGAGGGAGTTTTTTCCAAATTTGATTTTTACTATTGCGCATCGCGAAACCGCGCCAGTAATCGCGACCGAAAAAGAAGCATATTTCAGACATATTTGCGTCCGGCTCAGAAATTATCGCAACCGGCAGGCATTTGGTTTTTGAGGATTTAATCCTGCTCTGAACTTTGTATAGTGCGAGCAATATTGCATCTATACAATTTTTTCGATATTTTGAATCTTTCCAATCGTCATCAAGCTGAAAACATGCAACGGGCAATTTCCAATTTGCATATTCACGATTTACCCACGGCGCTTTGGGCACAATAGTTTTTCTATCAATCCAATGCCTAAGAGCATTCAAATTTCGCGATTTCGTGGAAATATTTGCCTCCGCGCCAATTCTAGCTTTACTTAAGCAATTTGAACTAACCTACTTATTTTACAATCAGGGTGTGACGAAATAAATGGCTCTATCCTAGAACGCATTTCTTTGAATGAATCTCCATAAAAATAAATCGCCATTTCTTCTGACCCGTGCCAATTATTATAAGACTTGCCGATTCCTTGAAGTAATTCGTTGCATGCATTTTCCAGATGATGCATTGGAAACTCAAAATCACATTCTTCTAGAGTAGCAAGCGACTTCGCATAAATAGCCAAGCCTTCGAGTTTGCCGAACTCGATTTTTATTTCTCTGGGCAAAAACAGCGCAGAACCCTTTGGGGCAAAAACATCTTCAATTGCAGAAATCAATTCCAAAACGCTTTTTTCGTCAAGCTTTTGAAGTTCAAATTCAATATCGCATTCGATAATTTCGCCATTAGATTCCTGCAAAGTTCCACCACCAACAATCTCGGCCGAAAAATTGTCTTTTCGAAACTTTTCTTCGATTCTGTCTTCAAACTCGCCTCTTTGAAAAGGCTGAATTCGCGCATTAAGATTCGCCACTATTCTAGGAAGGGCTTTCTTCTTAAATAGTCCGAACATTTGTTTGATAACACCTTTCTGTCGTCGCAGATTAACTCATTAAAACGTCACCACGCTCCGTATTGATTTCCCCTCATGCATCAAATCAAAGGCGGTATTAATTTCATCAAGGGGCATGACGTGCGTGATTAAATCGTCGATATTGATTTTGCCCTCCATGTACCAATCAACGATTTTGGGAACATCGGTTCTGCCACGTGCGCCGCCAAAGGCCGTGCCTTTCCATACGCGGCCAGTGACCAATTGGAATGGGCGGGTTGAAATTTCTTTGCCTGCCTCGGCAACGCCAATAATAATGCTTTCGCCCCAACCGCGATGGCAACATTCAAGCGCGGTGCGCATAACATTTGTGTTTCCGGTGGCGTCAAAAGAGAAATCCGCGCCGCCGCCGGTTAAATCGACAATTGCTTGCACCACTTTATCATTGCCAATTTCGGCAGGATTAATGAAATGCGTCATGCCGAATTTGCGTGCCATTTCTTGTTTTGATGGGTTAATATCAACGCCAATGATTTTATCAGCGCCAACCATACGCGCCCCTTGAATAACATTAAGGCCAATCCCGCCAAGGCCAAAGACCACAACATTCGCACCAGGCCAGACTTTGGCAGTATAAATAACCGCGCCAATGCCCGTAGTTACGCCGCAACCAATATAGCAGATTTTGTCAAATGGGGCGTCTTCACGAACTTTGGCAACCGCAATTTCCGGCAAAACCGTGAAATTGGAGAATGTCGAACAGCCCATATAGTGAAAGACTTCTTTGCCGCCATGGCTAAAACGACTTGTGCCATCTGGCATTAATCCTTGGCCTTGGGTCGAACGAATTGCGGTGCAAAGGTTTGAACGCTGCGAAAGACAAGTTTTACAACCGCGGCATTCGGGTGTGTAAAGCGGAATTACGTGGTCGCCTTCCTTGACACTGGTAACGCCTTTACCCACCGCGCGCACAATGCCCGCGCCTTCATGTCCTAAAATCGCGGGGAATTTCCCTTCAGAATCAAGGCCGGAGAGTGTATATGCATCGGTGTGGCAAATTCCCGTCGCCATAATTTCCACCAAAACCTCGCCATCTTTTGGGTCGTCCAAATTTACGGTTTCAATCGTTAATGGTTTTGATGCTTCCCATGCCACTGCTGCGCGCGTTTCCATTTTTACCTCTTCATAGTGTTGGTTTGATTTGTAATTTGCATGAATGTTGCAATAAGTTTATTGGGTATTGCAAGCTATTTCTGTTATTAGAAATGCAATTTTTTGATACTGACGAGTATGCGGGTTTTTTTCTTTATTTTTTCTGTTTTTGCTGCGCTTGGTTTGGTCTTTCTGCCCAAACTGACTTTTTCGCGCGCCACAGTTGATATGATTTTCTCGGAAGAGAGTTTTGAAAATTGGAAATTTTCCAATCCCGATAATGCAATTGCGGTCGAAAGATTTGAAAGATATTTGGCACGCAACCATGTTTTTGGTGTTTTCCCGACCTATCAGATTTTGCGCACTGCAAGCATGGCGAAAGATTGTAACCAAGGCGCATTTGAAGTGCCGCCTAATAAGTTTTGGCCCAATATTGTCACGACCTTGGAATTCACCGATAAATTCATAATTCCCGAAATCGGTCGGGTGGAGGCGGTTTCAGGTTATCGCAATCCCGAATTAAATACCTGCGCAGGCGGTGCAAAACGTTCGGCGCATACCCAATATTTCGCCCTTGATATGATACCCAAAACCCATATTCGCCGCGAAGATATGATACAGACGGTGTGTCGTATTCACAATAAATATGGCGAAAAATACGGTATCGGCCTTGGATTTTATAATTACACACGGTTTCATATTGATGGCAGGTCATTTCGTCGTTGGGGGGCAAATGGTGCGTCCAAAACTTCGCCTTGCGCTGATTTTGATAAGCCGGAAGAAAATAATGATATAGCGGATTGAGGCAATATTCGAGGTTTCTATGCGACATTTTTGAATTTGGTGCATCAAGGCTTTGATAAGCCCTGACTTTCAATTATGATTGCAATTTATGCTTAAGGGAATAAAAGAAATTATGACCGAAAACGCCACCGAATCGATTGAAAATCAAGCCGCATCTGTTTCCACTCCGGAATATCATGCCCCTGCCGAAACAAAAATAATTCATAAACGTGGCGGCATTGGTTTTTTCACCGCCTCAATAATGTCGATTTGCGCGGCGTTGGGCGGTGCATATATTTCGCTTTTTGCACTTTCCCAACCGCAATTGATATCCAAAATGGGTTTGGCAAAATATGTTCCGGTTCCAAATGCCAAAATCCCTGATGAAATTACTAAGGATTTGGCGTCGTTAAGAACCGATATTGCGGGTCTTAAAACCGCTGTGCAATTAGGGCAAAATGCCCAAAATGCCGCGCCTTTGCCGTTAATCGCACCAAAGACCGATGGCGCAAGCACACCAAGCGTTGCGCCTAACGCACCCGCCGCACCACCACAACAAATTGCCAATCTTGATCCTTTAAAAGCCGAAATTGCGGGTTTGGGCGGTCGATTAACCGCTATTGAAACCCGCCTTGCGGCGCTTGACCCAACCGGAACCGGCGGGGCAATAATCGCATCATTGCAGGCTGAAATTGCGACCCTTAAAGTTAAGGTCGAAGAATTACAAAATACGGTTTCCAAAACCCCATCACCCGCAGTGACATTCGCCATTATCTCATTGGCGGAGGCTGCAAATCGTTCCGGTGCCTTTGTGCCGGAGTTTGAGGCGGTTCGCGCTGCTTTGCCGAACCTTCCTGAAATTGCGGCTTTAGAAAGTCTATCAAAAACCGGTGCGCCAAATCGCAATCAATTGGAACAGGAATTTGCAAACCTTGCCAATAATTATCAAACTACGCAAGAATTAGCGCAAAAACCAAAAGACCTTGGTGCATGGTTTAAGGCGATGTTTTCGGGGCTTATCAAGGTTGAGAAAAAGCAAGATGGTCAAAAAACCGGTGCGGCACTTAATTTTGAAAATGCCAAAACCAAACTGTCGAATAATGACCTTTCAGGTGCAATCATTGAATTAGAAGCGATTTCACCGAAATCGACAGAAATTGATAAATGGGTCGCTGCCGCTAAATCGCGTATTGATTTAGAGGCAAAAATAGCGGCATTGCGCGGTGCGATAGAACGTGGCCTCGCGACCGAAAAAATGGCGCCTAGCGTCGCGCCTCCTATTATTCCACCTGCGGCAAATACAAATGCGTCACCGACAAACCAGGTCGCCCCGACAAATGCTGTTACTAATTCAACTGCCGGGGGTTTAAGATGAGAATTTTAAGACTCGCGTTCTTTATTTTCCTATTATTGGCTTTGGGTGGCGGTTTCATGTGGCTTGCGACCCAAAAGGGTGAAATTGTCTATCAGGGTGGAAGTGCCGATATTTCGGTGCGTCCGATTGTTGCGGCTTTGGCACTTTTCATTCTTACGCTTTTATTATCGGCACTTTGGGGTCTGATTGGCTGGACCATTGCATTACCCGCCAAAATGAAAAAATCACAGCTTGAGGCAGCTCGTAAGAAGTCAATTGAATTAATCGGCCTGTCACTTGCGGCATCTGACGCTGGTGATAATTCTGAAAGTCGTCGCCATGCGCAAAAAGCGCATTCCTTGATGTCGGAAAATCCAACCCATAAATTGCTTTATGCCCGCGCCGCAAACAGTGCCGAAGATACTGCGACCGCCGAAAAAATTTATGGCGAATTGACGCAAATTGCGGGTTTTGAATCTGCAGCTCGTAAGGGGCTTGCCGATATTGCCGCGAAAACCGGCAATTTTGCCGCCGCAATTTCCCACGCAGATGCCGCATTGCAAGTTTCAAAAAAAGCAATTTGGCCTTTAGAAATGATGTTCAAAGAACGCATAAATAATGCCGATTGGGAAGGCGCAATCGCAACTTTGGACGAGGCTGAAAAGCGCGGCCTAATCGGTAAAAAAACTGCACAAAGACGCCGCGCCGTTATTCTTACCGCATCTGCGCATCGCTTTGAAAAACAGGGGCAGTTTGAAACCTCTCAAGAGCGTGCATTGCGCGCGCAAAAAGTGTCGCCGGGCTTTGCGCCCGCGGCAATAATGGCGGCGCGTATTAATCATATTTTGAAAAAAGATTGGGCCGCGGCCTCGGCAATTGAAAATGCTTGGTCACAAGAACCGCACCCAGCACTCGCCCTGGCGTATAAAGACTTGAAAGCCGGTGAGAATAAAAAGGACATTCTTAAATGGGCGGAGGGTCTGGTAAAATTGCGCCCCGATCACCGCGAAAGCAAGATTTTGCAAATCGAGGATGCGATTGCCAATAACGAACCCGCATTGGCGAAATCAATTCTTACAGGACTTTTGAAAGAAAAACCAACTTCAAGGCTTCTGGCGCTTGCGGCGCAGGCTGCCATCTTGGAAAATGATAAAAAAGCGCATGATGATTATATGCAAAAGGCCGCCGTCGCGCCACGCGAACCCGATTGGTCCGACCTTGACCCCGAAGGAAACGCATTTTTGTATGAAGATGAAGACTGGGCACGAATGGTCGAGGCCTATGGCGATAATGGCGTATTAATCCATCCGCGCCTTGAACGTTTTAATGCCGCGCGCACCATAAAGCCGATTTCAGAACCTGTTAAAACCGAAATGTCCGAAGCCAAAGAAAACTTTGTGCCAGACGATCCTGGTCTTGATGAAATAAGTGTCCATTCACTGGAAAATCTTGGTACAGAAGAAGGCGCGCAGAAAAAGAATTGGATGGGGTTTTAAACCAAACCAAATGCTCTAAAAATTGTCTTTAAGTTTGCGAATATGGGCAAAAATATCGACATTGCTTAGACCGTGTAAATTCAAATCCCGTTTCAAATTCTCTAAATCCGCGAGCATGAAAGGGTTTGTGGCTTTTTCAATGCCAATATTCGTTGGAACAGTCGGAAGATTTTGGGCGCGCAGATTTTCAATTTCCACGATACGCTTTGCCAATTTCCGATTTGATAGGTTTAATGAGGCGCAAAATTTTGCGTTTGCCAATGAATATTCATGGGCACAATAAACCAAAACATCGGGGGGCAAATCATGAAGGCGTAACATCGCCGCATAGGCCATTATTGGCGTTCCCTCAAAAAGCCGTCCGCAGCCCAAAACAAACAAAGCATCACCGACAAAAACAATTTTCTCATCCGGCAAATAATAGCCAATTTGTGAAAAAGTGTGTCCGGATAATTCCATGGTTTCGATTTTTACGCCGTCAAAATCAAGTGTCTGTCCAGCCAAAAGTTCGACATGATTAAGCATTCCGTGACTAGCGATTTCGCAGGGGCCATAACATTGCGCACCAAAATAATCGGCCACTTTTTGATTGCCACCGGCGTGGTCCGGATGCCAATGTGTATTAAATATGTGCGAAATTTTTAGACTGTTTTGATCGGCAAAATTAATAATGGCATCGGCATCGGGCGTATCGATACAGAGGCAGTTTCCGGTTTGCGAATTTTTTAGAATAAAGCCATAATTATCTTTAAGGCAGGGGAATTGAAAAACCTCTATCATTTTTGACCTTGTTGAATCGGTAAATAATGCAGGTTTCGCTCAAAGATTTCAAGGATTTTTATAGAAGCGGCGCGGGAAAAAAAGCGTTAAAAATCCTTTGTGAAAATTTGGATGCCGACTTTTCAAATAATTCCAATCAAAGCATTTTGGGATATGGCTTCACCATTCCCCATTTAGAAAGACTGATTTCACGACCGCAAACTGCAATCAATTATTTTCCGATTTTCGGCGAAAATCCAATGCCGGACTTATTGGGTCTTGGTCAAAGTGCAAAGCCCGATATTATCGGGGAGGCACAATTTCTTCCGTTCAAAGATGCGCAATTTGACAAAATATTATGTGTACATTCGTTGGAGGAAAGTGATAGTCCGAAACAGATTTTGCGCGAATTATGGCGGGTCTTAGCGCCCGAAGGGCGGTTGATAATAATTTTGCCCAATCGGCGCGGTGCCTGGGCCCGAAGTGACAAAACGCCATTTGGACATGGTCGCCCTTTTACTCGCTCGCAATTAATGAAATTATTGTCCGATACTATGTTTAACGTGAATTGTGCGAAACGGGTTTTATTCACGCCGCCGCTTTTTTGTGGTGCGCATGATTCCATAAGTGACGGATTTGAAAAAATCGGCCCGAAACTATTCCCAACCTTTGGCGGGTTATTATATTTTGAACTTTCTAAGCGGCAATTCATAGAGCCGCCCAAAAGCGCACGAAAATTAAAAGTGCTAAGGCCCGCGGATGCCGCCTCAATTTTCAGCAAACATGAATGATTGTCGCCTAAAAATTGTGCGCTTTTGTGCAATCGCAATTTTCTTTTTCTTTGAATAATGTGGAAAACACTTTATCACTTATTGTCGTTTAGAGATTTTTTTGATTTTGGGGGTGTTTATATGAAATTGATTATGGCAATCATTAAGCCGTCTCGCCTTGACGCTGTTTTGGACGCGGCAGGTGATGTTGGTGTTTCGGGTCTTACTGTTACGGAAGTTCGTGGCTATGGCCGCCAAAAAGGAAAAACCGAAGTTTATCGCGGTGCGGAATATGAAGTTAAACTTTTGCCAAAAGTGAAAATTGAGGCGGTGGTCAATGACGATGCTGTTGAAGGTTTGGTTGAGGCGATTTCACAGGCCGCAAATACTTCAAAAATCGGCGATGGCAAAATATTCGTCCTTGATGTTGAGGCGGCACTAAGAATTCGTACCGGCGAAAAAGACGCAGCCGCCGTTACCGGTTGATTTTTCCTTCCCTTGGAACAAAAGCCCCCGAAAAGGGGGCTTTTGGCGTTTGAAGGCTTAGCCCATTTCCCACTTTAGCTGACCCACCTGCCTTGCCCTTTTGCTCCATCTTTCGCATTAAATTTCTTGGGAATATTCCAATATTACCGAAGAAATTTAACACAAAAGCTGAACCAAAATTGCGGCGGCATCTGGGTCAGCTAAAGCGGGAAATGCGCTAGACGCTTTAAAATGGGGAATCATCTTGGCTTTTTCGGCTTTAGCCAATATTAGAGTTTCATGGATGCCCCAAAAATCGAAGTTCAGAAAATAAGTGTTTTAAGCGATAATCATTTTAGCCTTAAGCGCTATGATATTTTGTATCTACGCGAAAACAATGAATGGCAAAAGCAAATGCGCGAGGTATATGATTGTGGCGATGGGGTCGCGGCACTTTTATATAATCTCGAAAAGCGCACAATTATTCTAATTCGTCAGTTTCGCCTTCCAACATATTTAAACGGTCACGAAGACCATTTTATTGAAGTTCCAGCCGGGCTATTGGAAAAAGAAAATCCGCACACACGCATGATAATGGAAATCGAAGAAGAAACCGGATTTCGTATAGAAAAAGTGACGGAAGTCATGCGTGCCTTTGTTAGCCCGGGCGCAAATACGCAGAAAATGCATCTCTTTGTCGCGCAATATTCGCAAAATGACAAAGTGAGCAAAGGTGGTGGACATCCGTACGAAGGCGAAGAAATAGAAATTATCGAGATAAATTTTGATGATGCTTTCGCCATGATTGAGAATTTCGAAATTCAAGACGCAAAAACCATTATTCTTTTGCAATACGCCAAACTTAATCTATTTAATTGATTATGCACGATAAAAAGTTTGACAATATGGCGAATGATTCCCTTGATTCCGAGCGAAATGAGGCCAAGGCTCAAATCAAAATCCACGAATTTATTCGCCTAGAGAAAGGCGAGAAGCCGCTATTTCTTAAAGTCGGAAGGCTAGAGAAAAATCATTTCTTCACTTTAAAAATTGTTCGAATTCGTGACGGTATTGAGTATCGTGAATACATAAATTTTTCCAAAGGTAATCAGGTTTTGGCAATTGCACCCAAAATGGGTGAAAGCGAAATTATCGTTTATATAGTCGGAAAAATCGACCAGATAATCCCTAAAATAACAACCGTCTCGTCAAATCTATTGACTTCAATGACATGGGCCACCGCACGAATTTGTTCACGGATTTCGTCTTTGATTTCGCCTGTCGTTTTGCCCTTTCTTGCGTCCAATTTTTGGCCAATTGAGGCTGTCAAAACCCCATTTCACAAAGCGGAAGCCAAGGATTGCACAATCATTGTTCCCACCCGAAATAGTTTCACGACATTTAGTAATTTATGCCGCAAAAATCTGGTCGAAATTTTGGATGACGGCGCGCAATTAATAATAATTTTGCATAAGTGCCAATGCCCAAAAACAATTGGGATTTGCAAAGAATTAGAAGGCAAAGGCGCGTTAATTTTGCACGACGATGGCGAATTCAATTATTCACGCCTAATAAATTTTGGTGCGTCTTTTGCACAAAGGGAAATGCTTATCCTATTAAATGATGATGTGGTTTTTCCCAATGCGGATGAAATTTTGTTAAATGCTGGTATTGCGAAAGCTAACCCAGAGTCCGTTGTTGGCGTGGCCATGAAATATCCGGATTTGCGCGCTCAACATCTAGGAATTTGTCTAGGAATTGGTGGAATAGCGGGCCATATTGGTCGCACTATGGATACAAATTCATTTGTTTTTCGCCAAATTTTTACGGGGATCCACGAAGTTCCTGCATTAACCGGTGCAGCGCAATTTGTGTCAAAGAGTTTTTTCGACAAATTGAATGGCTATGATAATGGATATGAAGTCGAATGCTCTGATTTAGATTTTTGCCTAAAGGCAAAAAAAATGGGTGGCAGGAACTTGATAAATTATGATAGTTTTGCAACTCACAATGAATCTAGCACGCGCAAAGATCAAAACGGTTTGGAATTTCAAATGAGAAATTTTCAAGACAGAGAAAGGTTTCTTTTAAAATGGTTTGACGAAATTCACACTCAACGCTTTTTCCCGTCATTTCTAGACAAAAGACAAGAAAAACTGCAAATGAAGTGCCTTCTAGACCTTTAGAAACAAATATATGCAGAACAAGGATATCTCTTTAATTTCCCTTAGAAAGCGGCTCGCAAATATACCGCTTTTGCGTGCAATTTGGCAAAGTTTACCCCTTGAAATTCGCAAACTGCCATTTGAGATATATTATTCTTTGCGAGATGCGAAAAACCTCAAGTTTTATAAAAATCGAAGCGTCAATAAGCCGAAAAAAATCGAAAAAATCGCGGTGATCGGCACTTTTGATTCTGTTTTAAGCCATGCAATGGTGTCTCGGCTCTTGTGTCTCGAACTGGATAAAATCGGCAAAAAATATGAAAAAATCGATGTTTCCTTTGAAATTGGAGCATCGAAATCCGCGCCTTTGGATATGCGAAATATTGCTGCGCGCATTAATTCTTGTGACGCCATTATTTACGCAATAAATCCGGGTTCAGTTTATCACGCGATTGCGCGAATTGGCCCAAATTTACTTAAAGATAAATATGCTATTGGCTATTGGGTGTGGGAATTGCCGGAAATTCCACAAAATTGGGCCAAATGCGGCGCGTTTGTCGATGAAATTTGGACGCCAAGCCGATATTCCGGCAATGCAATCAAAGCCAAAATTGACAAGAAAATTCGTATCGCGCCGCATCCAGTCGCTTTATTGCCCATGCATGAGACTGAATTAAATAGAAACCAAATTCGTGAAAAATATGGAATTTCATCAAGCACTTTTGTGGTTCTTCAAAGTTTTTCAATGCTGTCAAATATGGAAAGGAAAAACCCGATTGGTCTTATCAATGCCATGAATTTGGTCTTTGGTGCCGATGATGACGTTTTATTGATTATTCGTTGCCTGTTCACTGAAAGAGAAAAAGCAGATTTTTACAGTCTAAGACAGGCCGCACTCAAAAGCGCAGTAAAGGTCCGCATTTTGGAAAGCGAGGGTGATATTAATGAGATGTTCGAATTATATCGCGCCTGTGATGTCTATGCGTCATTGCATCGCGCCGAAGGGTTCGGTCTGAATTTGTTTGAAGCCATGCGCTACTCTATTCCCGTTCTTGCGACTGATTGGTCCGGTAATAATGAAATAGTGCCGTGTGACGCATATGCGCCGATTTCGGGAAAACCTATTCCAGTGAAGGTCGCAAAAGGCGTTTATAGGCTACCAAATCAAGAATGGTATGAGCCAAATCAAAATGAGGCGGCAGAAAAATTAAGGCAATTGTTTGATAATCCAAAACTTAAGGACCAAATCGCGGAAAATGGCCGCAATGCAGTGGAAAAAAACCTAAAAGGATCGATTACAGAACAGTTTTTTGACTTGAACCTTGAGACATGAACCAATTTCAAATGGTTAGAATAGACTTGCTCTGTGCGTCACCCGCACAGGCTTTTCTTGAGGCCATCAGAATGATTAGTGAGTCCTGTCCCAAGTGATCACATTACTAGAGCGTTTCTAATTCAAGCTGAATTGCTATGGCGTAGGATTTTTGTGGCGCGGCTTTGAGTTCTTTTCCGAAGGAGTATTGGAATACTTCAAGGGAAAAAACTCAAATATGGCGCAGCAAAAGGACAAGTCAGAGCGATGCAGATTGAATTAGAAACGTTCTAGATACGCTCAAAATTTGGTCTGTGCAGGATACGCTAAAACTCTAATACAGAGCTTAACTGGTAAAATCAGATTATTTTCAAAACTCAAATGGGCGAATGTCTCAAAGATTTAATAATACTATGTATTTAAAGGAAAAAGATAACGCATAAACCAATTATGCACACATCTGCGCACACATGTGCGCAGATGTGTGCATATTGCGAAACGGATTAGCTGGACAGTTTGTAACTTATTGATTTGTTTGAGTTAAAAAAATAAAAGCGAACCCTGTCTAGACATTTGACTTTATCCATTAAATCAAGCGAAATTTCCCACACTTTTTGTGGCCTAAATAGAGCGGTGACGCTTCGACTGGAACAGAAGTGGTGCAGGGGTTTTGTGGTATAGCAGTGGGTTTTCTCGCCGATAATATTGGAATAATCGCAAGAAAAAACTCGTTGTCATGACGCAAAAGAACCAGCCAGACCGATTCCAATCGAAGTATTGCCGCTCTAATATGTGGTGCGAAAATAGGCCACAAGACACTTCGTTATGACGAAGAATATCCGCGTCATTTTAATTCCAAACAGAGTTTTTTGAACTTGGTCGGGCGTTGGTCGTTAGTTGATTGCAAAAAATAATCAATCGTTTCCAAAAATATCGCGCGTATAGACTTTGTCCTTGTATGGATCCAATTCGCTATGATAGCGATTTGTAAGGATTACATCGCTCTTGGCGGCGAAAGTTTCGAAATCATTCACAACTTCGGAATGAAAAAATGTAGCGTCTGGATAGGCTGGTTCATAGACTATAACTTCGATGCCTTTTGCCTTAATACGCTTCATAACGCCTTGGACTGATGATTCGCGGAAATTATCGGACCCCGATTTCATAGTTAGTCGATAAACGCCAACGGTTTTCGGGTTAAGGGCAACAACGCGCTCTGCAATATGGTCTTTGCGGGTCGAATTCGCCTCAACAATGGCACGAATTAATGTATGTGGAACCTGGCTATAATTGGCTAATAATTGTTTTGTATCTTTGGGAAGGCAATAACCGCCATAACCGAACGACGGATTATTATAATGCTCGCCAATACGTGGATCTAAAGAAACGCCTTTAATGATATCTCCTGATTCCAAATTATGGGTTTCGGCGTAAGTATCAAGTTCATTAAAAAATGAGACCCGCATCGCTAAATAAGTATTGGCAAATAACTTAACAGCCTCCGCCTCGCTCGAGCCGGTGAAAATCACCTGAATATTTTCTTTTTGCGCGCCTTGGGTCAAAAGGGATGCGAAAATTTCTGCGCGCTGGCTTTTTTCCCCAATAATTATTCGCGATGGGTGAAGATTGTCATATAAAGCGCGTCCTTCGCGCAAAAATTCCGGCGAAAAAATAATATTATCAAAACCCATCCGCGCGCGAACATCCTTGACGTATCCGACCGGAATTGTGGACTTAATCACGATTGTTGTGTTTGGATTTATACGATTCGCATCGGCGATAACCGCCTCAATAGATTTAGTATTAAAATAATTAGAAACCGGATCATAATTTGTTGGCGTTGAAATAATTACAAAATCGGCATTTTCATAGGCCTCTTGCGGATTCATGGTCGCGCGTAAATTAAGATTCTTATTTTTCAAAAAGTCCTCTATCTCAGCGTCAATTAGTGGCGAAATTCTATTATTGACAGCATCTACGCGCTCTTGAGACAAGTCTATTGCAACTACTTCATTATGTTGTGCCAATAGGACAGCATTTGACAGCCCGACATAACCAATGCCGGCAACCGCGATTTTGTAGTTTCTCTCCATTATTTACTCCTAAACGGGTTCAATAAAATGCATTAATTCGTTGTTTTTAGGCTATTTATGTCAAAAACCCAAATCAAATGTGACATTCGTCTTTCAATTTCTGCATTTCTTTTTTTAATCGCTGCAAGTCCTTTTGGATTCTTAAATCCATGATATCATTGCGATTGTGCCCGATAAATGATTCCTGATTATACCAATATTTGCGCTCAGGATCGGATTCGGGTGCGCCGCCTTGACCACGAGCTTTTTTTGCCTGATATTCTTGCGCTGTCTTTGTATAATAATGATTCACTTGGGCAACTGATAATTCAGCGAATTCAGAAAGACCCCAATCCTTCATTATTAATGGCTCACCATTTGGGTGAACCTGCAAACCGGTGGTTTCGCATACATGCATGTGAAGCATTGGGCCGAGCATTTTCACGCGCGAAAAACTTTTCAAATGGCGATTTACAACAAAGTCGTCGGTCGCAGCCATTGTGAAACGCTCAATAACTGGGCGCCCATCATTCGTCACCAGACCCGAATCGCCGAAAATACGCCAATTGCACGATATTGTCCCAACTTCCGGCCTGTTATCAAATTCCCGAAGGAAGGAATTTACATTTGAATGTTTATGCAAAAGCAAAAACTCATCAGTGTCGATAAAGAAAATCCATTCTGCCTTGCAGTTTTTAATTGCATGGCGATAGGCGCTTACTTGTGGCGATTCATCGTCACTTTGACGCCAAATAATATGATTAATATATCCGGCCTTATCGAGTGCGTTTAAAATATCATTGGAACTATCGGTACTATAATTATTATAGACACTGATTTCATCAAATCCCAGGATTCGATAATAAGCCACCCACTCAATTAAATAAGGCCCTTCATCTTTTGCCACCAATACAACAGCGCTTTTTTTATTCTTGGAATTATGGCTAAAA
Source organism: Hyphomonadaceae bacterium (assembly GCA_041917055.1). Classification (GTDB taxonomy): domain Bacteria; phylum Pseudomonadota; class Alphaproteobacteria; order Caulobacterales; family Aquidulcibacteraceae; genus Pseudaquidulcibacter. The sequence continues at coordinate 100,401 of JAYRYJ010000010.1, read as the reverse complement.
AAATCAAAATTCATAAATTTATTTTCCGTAAAACATTAGTTTCAGTTTTTTTCAAATCCAAAGTAACTTGTTACACAAGAAACCAAATGTTCCAAATAGGTCTTTTAGGCCTTACTATTGATAATCGCCCGATAAGTCAAAATGAATAGTCTTGGCCTAAAGATTGAAAACCAAACTTAGTTCCTCCAAATATTCGGCCTGCTTTTCTCTTGTCTTTTCATCAAGATTAAGGCGGGTAGCAAGGAACTCAAGCATATTCTTGGTTTTTTCGAAGATCATATTATTGTCAAAATTAGAATTTTCTGAGCTTTTTTGATGTAGAATCGCGAGTGGTTTTGCACAGAATCCAATTTTCTTGCCGCTTAAACCCGCCATAGAATACATTAGCCAGTCGGTTGGTAATTTCTGCTCATAATTAAGCGAAATCGCCGCACGAATAACGTCCATCAATAGGCTTCTGCGCCAAATAATAGTTGCAATCGACGGAATTGTATTGCGGACACTTAGCATTTGGGTCACAAATTCGCGACCTTCGAAAACGAAATCTTCGTCAAAGGCACCTGGTTTTGCAGCCTCAATAACATGGCGATAGGTTGGCAAAATGGTTTCATTTTTCTGATTATTTAGTTTCGCATCACAAAAAACCAAACCGACATCATCATCGTCGAAAAACGGAATGCACGAAGAAATGAAGTCCGGCATCGCACTGTCATGCCCGTGTGACAGCCAAACAAATTCATTTTGCGAAAGGCTTAGGCCCTTCAACCATAATTCAAACTCATTTTGGTCATTGCGGCGCGAGCGAATTGTATCCAAGCCGATTTGTGGACGAATTTCGAACTTATCGACAATTTCCATTGTATTATCGGTGGATTTATTATCCAAAACAAATACTTCTTCGGGAAACAACAATTGTGAATTAATTGAACCCAATCGACCTTCGATAAGGTTTTGGTCGTCTTTAGTTACTATTAAAGCGCAAACGTCGGCTTTTGTAATCACGTTTGACGAAAGCAAAATGTCGCAAAACTGTCCTACGGTTTGGGATTGATTAACAGAGGTGGCATTTGCTGTCGCGTCTTTCTTATTATTGGTGATGGCAATCGAAATAGCATCAAGCATCTCTTCAACATCGCCATATTCGCATAGACTTACATTTTGCGCCTCTGCAATCGAATTTGACAAATCGCTGCCAAGGTCGAAAGCAATATAGGGGTGGTTCAAAGCGCGGCAGGAATCGGCAAAATCATAATCCAAATCATCGCGAGAGCAGTCTATGCATGCATCTGATATTTCAATAAATTCGTTTAGTTTTGCGGCATTGGAATCGAAAATAATGTTTGAAATTCCGCGTTTCTCATTTTCCTTTCTCATCATTTCAATCATTTTGGGTGCAAAATTGCCGACCCAAATGAATCGATGATTGAGTTTTTGCGCCGCCGCTTGGTTTGCTATGTTTTGGAATATATCCAAACCGTGAGCAAAATCCGGCGTCCCGCTTGATAGAATTATTTTTTCGTTTTCATCAATACCCAAACTTTGGCGCAGACCAAAAGTCTGCCCTGTGCCTTTTAAATTATCGCCTCCCAGATACGGCGCAATCAATGATTTCTTGACATTATCGCCCAAGAGTATTTCGTATTGTTCTTTATCTTTAATATTCGCGAAGGCAATGCGGTCGCAAATTTGGACAAAATCGGACTCAATGGCGCTAATTGCCGAATTTTCCCCAAAAATCAGGGCGACAACACTGAAATTTTGACTGATGAAGCCGGATAAAAACTCGCTATTTACAGTGCCAAAGCAAACAATTTTGTCAAAATCCCGCGCCTTTAATGCAGTGGCGATGTTTTGCAGGTCAGAAATTGTATTTGGCGCATGGAAATCGAGATCGTAAATTAAATCCGACGCATAATCCAAGCTGCCCAATTTTTTCTTTTTGTCCTTGATTATAACAATTTCACAGACCAAATCATGGCCAAGGCATTTGATGATTTCGGCAATTTTCGGCGACTTAATTTTTTCGCCGACAAATAAAACAATTTTTTTGGCGGCATTATTCGATGAAACATTGTCAGATTTTAAAGCCCGCGCCAAAGAATTGAGATAAGCATAACCATAATATCTGTTTGGTTCCAATGCACATGAATTGCCCAAATCATTCCAAGATTCGATTAATAATAAGTTTTGACCTTCAAATTTTCGCTTGAGCGCTGAATTTTTCGCACGCCGCACCCAATCTTCAAATTTTGCGGGGTTTGCACCAAAATAGCATTTGCCACTACCTTGCGCTATTAATTCATCGTCTTTGCCGATTGTTGCGCACGAGATGGCCTTGGCATCTTTACCGAGATTTTTGATGGCGCATGCTTTCAACTCGTCCCAAGATTTTACCTCAAGATTACACGAAGTGTCATAAAATTCGAGATTGTCATTAATAGGCATTAATTCACTATCATACGAATCAATCGGGAAATCGATTATTCCGTCAAAACCTAATTGTGCATATGGAATGTTCTTATTAGGTCGCCCGCATAGAATATATGGTGATATAGCAAACGAATTTACCAATGCCTGGCGAAATGCCGTTATGGTTGCCCGACAATCAGGGATTTCGGCGATATCCCTAATAATGAAAACAGGTCGTTTGTTTATCGAATAATAATTTGGATTATTCAAAAACGGCACGGTCTTCATAAGCGACGCTAGAATCCGTGAACTATCATTTGAATTTCCATAGGCGGGGAAGCTAGAGCTTTGATCATTGTCGCAATTCCAAACTATCATATATTTGAAATCACCGCCCAATGTGCCAATTTCTTTCGCTAGACGCTTAACAATTGTTTCGTTGCGTTCACTGAAAGAAAAACAAAACCCGTGCAGGCCCACGCTTTTGGCAAGGCTGATTTGCTTTGCGAAAACATCTTCAAATGCGTCAAAATAGTGTGTGGTATCGAGTGGGATATTAGGCTGAAAATGCCCCTTAAATCTTGGAATGCCTTTTTTGACATCCAAAAGCGGCGTATCCTTTGACACGAGCGAAAGGGTTTCACCAAAATTAATATATTGAGGATTATAGACCGCAAATGCCGCTAATGAATCATTGCTATTGACCTCATTAATTGGCATAAATTCTTCGTAATAGGGTCCGGCCTCATTAAAACGTCGCAATAATGAGAATAAATCTTCCCCGTCTGATTTTTTTAATTTTGGCAGTTTTGTAAAGTCGCGCTCTAGCAAAAATAAGAGTGGATTCTTGGTTCTGTCATTGCCCAAAAACTCATAAAAAACCTGATCAAAATTGATACCGGTTCCGCCTTCGCGAGATTCAAAAACACCGTGCAAAAAGAAATGCTCAAACGGGTCAATGCGCGCTGCGGCAATGTCTTGATATTCTTCTAAATATTTCTTTGGATCAAAAAATTGATTTGGTGCATTTCTGAATCGATTGGAATAAGCAAGATAATCGGAAAGCGCACTTTTATCCTCATCATTGTTTAGATATTTTGCGAGATAAAAACCAGTGTCAAACAAAACGCTAGGGCGGTTTTGGTTTGCCTCACCTTTGGTCGCATAATGATGTAAAAGATTTGTATTTTCGTCAAATGGTCCAAATGTGTTTTTGTACCATTCTGGATCGAAATAGAAATTCGGTTTGCGCCCTTCGCTTTCGCCATGACGAACATAGTGGCCAATTAAATCAGTTTCGTTTTCAAGATCCGGATAATTTCGGCGATAATATTCGGTGTCAAATAGCCCGGATTTTGCAATTATGGCTGGAATATCATTTTCGTCGATAAATTTTTCTTGGGCGCTTTCCGGTTTTTTGTTTGTTATTCTTATCTGTTTTGCGACATCGCCCGCAAAAGCTTGGAAGCCTTTGGCATGACCGATTTGCGCATAATGCAGAAACGGATTTTCAAAACCGTCCAATTCTTCGGCATATTTATTTTCATAGAAATGAGCGTCAAAATAAGGATTTGGTCGTCTTTCCTCTTTAAAACCAAATGTCATAAAATGCTCAAAAGCATCTACACCGGCTTCGGCAATATCCGGATAGCTGGAAAGATAGAAGTTTTCGTCAAACAATAATTTTGCGGGGTCAATTTTTTCTTCAGGCATTGTTTTGCCATCGTCATTTACTACACCTTCATTGCGCCCTTCATTTGCGCCGAATTGTATATAGTGCAATAGCGGATTCATGCCCGCGTTAGCCACGTCTTGGTAGGCGTCAAGATATTGTTGGGAATTAAAATGGTCTGATGGATTGCGCCCCTCAAAACCACCATGCTCTAAATAATGGGTAAAGGGATCTACACCCGCACTCGCAATATCAGGATAAGTTTTCAGATAATATTCAGCGTCAAAAAGCGGGCGAAACTTCTCGCCATATTTTTCGCAAATACTATCAAAGCCCTCTTGCTTTTCAGCGTGTGTCTGGGATTGAACCTTGGGATCGAGGTTCATAATTTTTCTCTTAATTTTTCCGAGCATCAAAATCTTCTGACTTTCCAAGGTCTAGGGTCTGACCTCATTAATTAACGGAGTGTGATGGGGAGGGATTTTGGCCTTACATTGGTGCTGGAAACCGCAAGAATACTGGAGTATTCCAAAGGTTTACAGTGCCGCTTCAAGGCCAAAAGACCCCCGCCTTTCAGGCCGAGTTTTGGTGTCGATCTGACGCGAAAAAAGGAGTTTTGTAATGATCACATCACAAAATCCTTGTTTTCACGCCATATCTTAGCCAAAACATCGGTCACACTTCGTTAATTAATGAGGTCTGACCCTAACTAACCAATTTAAAATTGGTTTGCAACTTCAAACCGAAAAATTGAATAATTTGCTGCTTCTTTTTGCAAAAATATTGATTTAAGACAATATTTATGGCAATTGGCCTGCCGAAGTGCGAAATTGGCTATTAAAACTTGGCTGATTAGGCACTTAAGCGCAAATTATTACCAATCAAAATTGGTTCGTTAATTGCATAGGCGCAAAAAAGGGCTTAAGTGTCCCGAAAAAAGGTGCGGATTAAAGCTATATGTCGAAAAAAAACAAAATCTCAAGCGCCATTAAAGATGTCGCGGGTGGTGTCGCTCTGTATCAAGTTTGGATTTATCAGGCCTATCTTACATTAACCTCCAAATATAAACGGACTTTTTTAGGAACATTTTGGATTGCCGGGCATTTTATTTCATTTGCGATTGCAACCTCAATTCTATTTTCATCATTCTTCAAGCAAAATATCGAAGAAATATTGCCGCATAATATGGGCGGGATGCTTGCTGCGGGTATGTCGCTTTGGTTTTTTACCGATGGGCCAAATATTTTTGTTGCCAATACCTCAATTATTCGCAACCATGCAACGCCAAAAAGCTATTTCGTTTTTGAGGGTGCGGCAAAATCACTAATGTATTTTTTGCATAATTTGGTGGTCTTTTATGTAATGCTTGCGGTTTTAAACAAATTGGTAATTCCGCACTATACTATCGTTTTAGGAATAATCGCAAATTTTGCTACAATGTTCGTTTGGGGATCAATTATGGGCATTCTCGCGGCGCGTTATCGCGATATTGCGTATTTGGCACCAAGTATTTCAAATATGATTTTCCTTATAACCCCGATATATTGGGGGCGCGGCATGCTTGGTAAGAATACTTGGATTGCCGATTTAAACCCGTTTTATGGCTTGGTAAGTGTTATTCGTGAACCTTTATTGGGCGTTGCTCCAACTATGCATCATTGGATTTTGACTCTTGGGTTTTTGGGTGTCGGTATCGTAATTTTCGCAGTCGTATTTACCGCATTTCGTTCAAGAATCGCGTTTTGGGTATAGATCATGAAACCAATTATTGAAGTTAAGAATGTCGAACTGAATTACCCCGTGTATTCCGTAAAGGCGCAATCCATTCGCAATGCGATTATGAACATTGCAATCGGCGGAAAATTTCTAAAACAGGGTCAAGACGTTGTAATCGTGCGGGCACTTACAAATTTGAGTTTTGAGCTATATGATGGCGACCGCCTTGGCATTATGGGTCACAATGGTGCCGGTAAAACCACACTATTAAAAACCTTGGCTGGCGTATATGAGCCAGAACAAGGCACAATAAAAGTCGATGGTCGAATTATTTCAATGATTGATATTGGCTTGGGCCTCGATATGGATTTAACCGGCGAAGAAAATGTCATAAGCATTGGGCGAATTCGTGGCATGACGACTGGGCAAATCAAATCGAAAATGGATGAAATTCTTGAGTTTACCGAACTTGGTAATTTTATAGATATGCCAATGCGCACCTATTCAGCGGGAATGCTCTCTCGTTTGGTATTCGGCGTGGCAACATGTGTCCCGGGTGATGTCATTTTGATGGATGAATGGATTGGGGCTGGCGACCATAGTTTTCATGAAAAAGCCAATGCCCGATTGAATGGTATTCTCGATTATGCAAAAATCATTGTAATTGCGTCGCATAATGTCGGTTTGATACGTGCACATTGCAACAAAGTATTGATTTTGGAACACGGCGAAACCAAATATTTTGGTGGCATAGATGGTTGGGATTTTGAAAATCAACAGCCAAAATAATTTCACAAATTCTGTTCAATAAGTCTTTTGAGGCTTTTCAATTCGCAATTCCAGCTTTGCAAATGAATGTTATCTTTTTGCTCGCTTACGTTTTGTGTGCTTGGAGAGACATGGACTTTATATTCAAGTCCTAAGACTTGCCCAATAGCTAAAAAGCACGGATTTAAATAATTATCTGCCGTAAACTCTATTATTTTGGTCTCCGGGCGACAGAAAATAATATTTGATAACCCTGCACCGTGCGGCGCAATAATTAAATCCGCATTGTGAAATAATTTCGCCTGTTTAGAAATGGAAAGGCCGGAAAGCCTAACATTTTTGATTCCCATTGTGGCGATCATTTGTTCCAAATCGGCCTCATTACCGATTGAGCGATTTTTTGCATCGCTGCGCGAAACATAAATTTTCTTTGGCGACGAATTTCCGAATAGTTTTGAAAAATTTTCAAAAATGCGTTTGAAACTAAAGCCTTGCGTCGCCCAATTTTTTCGATTTGTGGTTTTCTCTAGAATGAAATCTGCAAATTCTTTCAATAAAGGTGTCGGGCGATTTACAAATTCGGTATAGGCAGTATTTATGGAAACTGAAGACTTGCATTCATAAATCTTGTCGATTTCGCCGAAAATGCAATTTTCAGGTTCAATTCCCATTATTCGCAACATTGAAATTTGCGCTTCGCTTGGTCTAGGAAGCAAAAGCCGATAATCCTTAAAGCCGAATTTTTCGCGCAAAAGCCACGCACTAAACGCCGCCTGAATCAAAAAGTGATAATAATTGCGCCATGACACTGAATGCGTCACCAAGACCGGCTCACTAATTCTTATGATTGAATGTCCGTCGTTCTTAGTCGCGTTTTCAAGGATTTCTGTTGCTTCTGGCTTGAAGCCACGTTGTAAATAAAGGCTTGCTTCAAAAATCTGTTTGTTTTCGTCAAAAATAACTGCGCGATTAAGGATAATAGTCGCATTTTCTATCGCGATTGGCGCGATTTCGCGCGCGGGGCTTCGAAAAGCATCGCCAAATTTTTCCTTAGGTTTCGAATTTTCAGCATAAAAAACCTCGACCGCGGGAAATAAAATTCTGTCTTCTGTTATTACAGTTTCGTTATTCATGATTGCAAATGCTGCAATCTACCAATTTTTTTCGGTGTGAATAGTAATGGTTCTGCTTAAAACAAAAAGCGCATCTGAATCCAGATGCGCTTTCATCATATTACTATTGCTTTGAAAATATCTTAGAAATTATATCTAAACCCACCCATAAATGAGACATTGGACATAGAGAAATCTTGCTCAACTGTGCCCGCGCCCGCATCTGCTTCTATAGTGACGGTGCCATAACGATCTGCGCGCGCCTCAAGGAATAAAGACAATTTTGGTTCAAGCTTAAAACTGACGCCGGCTGCACCCATCAAATGTAGCGTTTCGGTTGAATCATTAAGAATGCCATCATTTAGTTCCAATTGCGTAACGCCTGCACCAATTCCCAAATAAGGGGATGCGAAACTTTTGGTCGGAATATCCATAAAGGCATTTAGGTCAAGCGAATAAGAGCTGGCTTCAACCGGATCAGAATATTCGACGCCGTTGACTTTGAACTTGCCATCATCATGTTTGTGACCGGATATAGCCAATTCAAAACGATTATTGCCATTCTTCACGCCATAAGCAATTGAGTAGGCAGCGCCCGAATCAAGTTCGACTTTTAATTTTTGGGACGTTGAAATATTATAGCCATAATCGGTTTTGCCGCTTGAGCCACCGGCGACAGAAATATAAGATTGTGCATTTGCAGCACCTGCAAGCAAAGTTGGAATTAGAATAAAGGGAAGGAGTTTCATTTTCATTTTAACCTCTTTAAGATTGGATAATCTCTAATAGTCCATAAAGGATGTGAACCGAAAATGAATAAAGCTCTCATAAAGGTTTTTGAAGAAATATGTGACAAATCTATCGCAGGGGATTTTTATGAATAAGGAAATTGCTTCATACATAAAAGGCTTCGATGATGAAATTCGGGCAATTCTGATAAAAATCCGGGATTTGGTGGTTATGAAGGCGCCGAATGCCCAAGAAAAAATCTCCTATGGTATTCCCTCTTTCCATAATAATGGCATAATCATCTATTATGCAGCCTTCAAAAATCATTTTTCGATTTTCCCGCCAATAAAAGGCGATGCCAAATTATTGGCGGATGTCGCGCATTACGCAAATGATAAAGGAAACTTGCTTTTCAAATATAACAAACCGATTCCATGGGAATTAATCGAAAGAGTTATAGAACGGCTAATTTTGGAAAACACTATGCGCAAAGCTGATAAAGCATAATTGACTCTTGTGCCCCAAGAATGTATTCGCGCCACACGAAATTCAACGATAAAGCGGATTATGCTTAATTCATTCCACTTTATGTCAACAGGAATCCCGTTATGAAAGTTAAAAGCTCTTTGAAATCTCTAAAACAGCGCCATGCAGCGTGCCAAGTGGTTCGTCGTAAAGGCAAAGTTTATGTCATCAATAAAGTTGACCCGCGCTTCAAAGCTAAACAAGGCTAATCATTCAATTAGCAATAATTAAAAGCGCCCGTAACAACGGGCGCTATTTTCGTTTGCAGATTTGATTGCAAGCAACTGACGAGCATTTTATTGTCGAGCGATTTGTCCCAAAATATAAATTTCCGCTTTAGATGTAGAATTTCAATAAATGTTGGTGATTGAAATAAAGGGCAATGGTTTGGGAAGGCTTTTATGTGCAGGTTATCCATGAAAAACTACCCAAACCATTGTAGTTTATTTCAACAATCACAAAAATCTAATGAAATTCTACATCTAGCAATAAGTTTAATTGCTAACTAAATCCAAATGTCTCGCTGTAACCGAGAAAATATTATTTTATCAAATAAAATCAATGAGTAGCTATTCATACAGCTGTAATTGAGTGGTTCTATGCACACATCTGCGCACATGTGTGCGTAGATGTGTTCAATTGTAAAAGACCGAGTTATTTTATTAAATGAAAACAGATGACTATTTTGTATTTAAGACATTTGATATTGTCAGATAGAAAAAAGGAAATTTTGTGGCACTAATAGGGTTATTAAGTCCAAGATTTTTTAGTTTAAATCCGACTGGCTCCGCCTTTCAGTTCATATAAACCTTGCGCATTTTAGGTTCACTGTTGTGAAGTTGCGCTTAGGCCAATATTTAATGAGAACATGACCTAAGGCGCGTTTCTAAGAAAATACCATAACATCAATGCGCCCGCCGCAATTCTATACCAGGCGAATGGTGTGAAGCCTACGCGGGTCACAATGTTCAAAAACGGCTTGATGACCAAAATCGCCGAAATGAAAGATACAAAGAAACCAATCGCAACCACCGCCAAATCGTGTCCGCCTTGCCCTAATAATTCGTCTTTGTATTTCACGGCCTCATAAACAAAAACGCCAAGCATGGTTGGAATAGCAAGAAAGAACGAAAATTCCGCCGCTGCTTTTCGTTCAACACCCATAAGCATGGCCCCGATAATTGTTGCCCCTGATCGTGAAACGCCGGGTATCATGGCGACGCATTGCACCAAACCGATTTTAAGGCTTGTGACTAAATCAATGTCATCGACGTCAATGATTTTTGGTTGGGGGCGTATTTTTTCAGCGACAATAATTATTATGCCGCCGACAATAAGTGATACAGAAACAACGATCGGATTGAATAATTGCGCCTTAATGAAATCATGTGCCAAATATCCGATAATCATTGCCGGAAGAAACGCGATTATCACCCCAATCGCGAAACGACGCGCTTGCGACGAGTTAGGCAGGTTTAGCACAACACCGGAAAGTTTTTGAAAATATAGAACGCAAACCGCAAGAATTGCGCCCAATTGAATCATAGTCTCAAAAGCGTCGGGCGCGGCGCGTTTTGCTAAGGCTTCTGCCAATAATAAATGTCCGGTCGATGAAACCGGAAGAAATTCGGTCAGGCCTTCAACAATTCCAAGCCAGATGGCATAAATAAAATCTTGCATATTTTGCCTTTGGCACGATTTCGATTTTAATAAAACCGCACAACTGCAACGCATTTGCGTTATAAATATCGCGTGTTTTTGTCAAAAACTTCAAAAAATTTTCACAAACTCCCGAATAATAGCAGTTAATAGGCCATATTTGCGCCCTAGTCTGCAATAGACTATTGCAAACATGCACCCAAATACTAAAAGCCCCGAATTCAAGCAAGGATATTATTATGGCAGAGCCAATGCTAAAATTTGTGAAAATCGACCAAGAAATGCCGCAAAAGCGTGAAGCGGGCGCGCGCAAACAGGATTTCCACGAAATTTACGGTGAATTCATTTTGGCAAAGGCCGAGGAACAGGCGTCGCGTTGTTCGCAATGCGGCGTTCCGTTTTGCCAATCCGGTTGTCCTTTGCAAAATAATATTCCCGATTGGCTAAAAATGGCGGCGACCGAAAGGTTGGAAGATGCCTATGCTTTATCATCTGCGACCAATCCATTGCCGGAAATTTGTGGTCGAATTTGCCCGCAAGATAGATTGTGCGAAGGCAATTGTGTAATCGAACAATCGACTCATGGTGCGGTTACAATTGGTGCGGTCGAAAAATTCATTACCGAAACCGCATTCGCAAATGATTGGATTGCCCCTTTAAGACCCGCCGCAAAACCTGCGTTTTCGAAAAAAGTGGCAATTATCGGTTCAGGCCCTGCAGGCATTGCCGCTGCGCAATCTCTATTGGCTTTGGGACACGAAGTAACAATCTATGACCGCCATGACAGAATGGGTGGGCTTTTGATTTATGGTATTCCGGGCTTTAAATTGGAAAAAGAAATTGTTTTGCGCCGTTATAAGCAATTGCAAGAGGCAGGCGTTAAATTTGAATTCAATGCCGAAATCGGCACAAAAATCGCATTTGATGATTTGAAAAAGGATTTTGACGCAATCTTGATTGCGACAGGCGTTTATAAAGCGCGTGGATTGGGTCTTGAAAATGATGCTTCGGCAATTGAAGCGCTTGATTATCTTATTGCATCCAACAAAAAATCATTGGGCGACAATATTGCGCGTTTTGAAAGCGGCGAATTGGACGCAAATGGCAAAAATGTCGTTGTAATCGGCGGTGGTGATACCGCAATGGATTGCGTGCGCACCGCAATTCGTCAAGGCGCAAAATCTGTAACCTGCCTTTATCGCCGCGATAAAAAGAATATGCCGGGGTCGGCACGCGAAGTTAAAAATGCCGAAGAAGAAGGCGTAGTTTTCAATTGGCTAAGCGCGCCAAAAGAAATAATCATCGAAAGCGGTAAAATTAACGCCGTAAAAATCGCAAAAATGCGCCTTACCGAGGCAGATAGCAGCGGCAGACAAGGCATTGAAGAAATAAAAGGCGCAAGCGAAACCATTCCCGCCGATATGATCATCGCAGCATTAGGTTTCGAACCCGAAGATCTACCAAACCTTTGGGGGCAGGCGGAATTAAAAGTCACGAAATGGGGCACTATTAAAGCGCACGCAACAACATCAATGACCAATATTGATGGCGTCTTCGCGGCTGGTGACATTGTGCGCGGCGCGTCTTTGGTGGTTTGGGCCTTAAAAGACGGCAAAGAGGCCGCCCTTTCAATTCATAAATATCTTAAATCAAAAGCTAAGGTCTAAGCCATGAGCAAAAATGACATTTCACAAGAAACTTTGCGCTATATTGAAAACCAGTCAAAGCTGCAAAATGCTTTCGCCTATAATCAAGAAGATGAAAAAGACTCTTGCGGCGTTGGCCTGATTGTTGCGCTTGACGCCAAGCCGCGTCGTGAAATCGTGACCATGGCGATTAAGGCACTAAAAAATGTTTGGCATCGTGGCGCGGTTGATGCCGATGGCAAAACCGGTGACGGCGCGGGTATTCGCATTGATGTGCCGCAAGAATTTTTCCGCGAACAAGTAATCCTGACCGGAAATAGGCCGGGGAATGAGCCGATTTGTGTCGGTCAAATTTTCTTGCCACGCACTGATTTTGGCGCACAAGAGCGTGCGCGGACAATTGTGGAAACCGAAATCCTGCGTTCCGGCTTTTTCATGTATGGCTGGCGCCAAGTCCCGGTCGATATTTCGGTAATTGGCACAAAGGCGAATGATACACGCCCCGAAATCGAACAAATCCTGTTTTTTGACACCGAAAAACGCGAACCCGCAGAAGTCGAACGCGCATTATATCTTTGCCGCCGCCGTATTGAGAAACAGGCACTTGCTTCTAATCTCTTGGATTTTTACATTTGCTCATTTTCCTCACGCAGCCTTGTTTATAAAGGCATGTTTTTGGCCGAACATATTGACGAATTTTATCCAGATCTATGTGACGATAGATTTGTTTCATCGGTCGCGATTTTCCACCAAAGATATTCAACCAATACATTCCCGCAATGGCGCTTGGCGCAACCTTTTAGAATGTTGGCGCATAATGGCGAAATCAATACTATTAAAGGCAATATTAATTGGATGAAAAGCCATCAAATCCGTATGGCTTCATCAGTGTTTGGTGACGAACAAGCCGATATTAAGCCGGTAATTCAGCCGGGTTCATCGGATTCCGCAGCACTTGACGCCGCCCTTGAAATTTTGGTGCGCGCCGGTCGTTCAGCACCAATGGCAAAGGCTTTATTGGTTCCAGAAGCATGGGCAAAACACGAAAACGTGATGAAACCTACACACCGTGCATTATATTCCTATTGCAACGCAGTTATGGAACCATGGGATGGGCCTGCGGCATTGGCGATTTTCGACGGTCGTTGGGCGGTATCGGGTCTTGATAGAAACGGCCTAAGACCAATGCGTTATTCCATCACCGACGATGGCATTTGGGCTGTGGGTTCCGAAACCGGAATGGTGCCGATGGATGATAAAAAAGTTATTGAGCGCGGCGCTTTGGGCCCCGGTCAAATGATGGCCTTTGATTCCCACAAATCAAAACTTTATCGCCATGAGGAAATCGTCGATAAATTGGCGGCTACCCACCCTTATGAACAATGGCTTGAAAATGTTTTGGAACTTGAAGAGCGTTGTGGCCCCGGCCCTGAACCAACACTTTATGACAAAGGCGAATTATTAAAACGCCAAGTGGGTGCAGGCTTTAGCTTTGAAGAAATCGAAATGATTCTTACGCCAATGGCGGAGGAAGCCAAAGAGGCACTTGGTTCAATGGGCGACGATAGCCCAATTGCGGTTCTTTCAAAACGTTATCGCCCTCTATCGCATTTCTTTAAACAAAATTTCTCCCAAGTTACTAATCCGCCGATTGATCCATTGCGTGAAGAAAAAGTTATGAGCCTTAAAACAAGGTTCAAAAACCTTGGCAATATTTTGGCTGAAAGCGAAACTCAGACCGAAGTGTTTGTTCTTGAAAGCCCCTTCATCACCACCGGAACATATGAAAGAATGTTGCCGATTATGGGCGATGGCGTTGCCATAATCGATTGCAGCTTTGAAAAACCGGAAGATGAAGAAAAAGCGGGTTTGATGTTGCGCGCTGAACTTAATCGTATTCGCATTGAGGCCGAAGATGCCGTGCGTTCCGGCAAATCACAAATTGTTTTGACCGACGAATTCCAAGGTGAAAACCGCATGTCTTGCCCAATGATTTTGGCAACTGGCGGCGTGCATTCGCATTTGGTTGAAAAAGGCTTGCGCTCTTATTGCTCTATCATTGTGCGCTCTGCGGAGTGTATTGATACACATTATTTTGCGGTTTTGGTTGGCGTTGGCGCGACTTGTATCAATCCATATTTGGCACAAGAAACCATCGCCCATCGCCATGCAAAAGGGCTTTTAGGTGATTTAAGCCTTGGACAGGCATGTCTGAATTATAAAAAGGCAATTGAGGCCGGATTGATGAAAATCCTATCCAAAATGGGGATTTCAGTCATCTCATCATATCGCGGTGGTTATAATTTTGAGGCACTAGGATTATCTCGTGCCTTAGTGTCGCAATATTTCCCGGGCATGTCGTCGCGTGTTTCAGGCATTGGTATTATTGGCATTGGTATCAAATGTTTTGAACAACATGAAAAAGCCTGGGCCATGGGTTCATGCGTTTTGCCAATTGGCGGTCTTTATAAAGCGCGCGCAACCGGTGAAACCCACGCATTAGAAGCCAAACAAATCCATTTATTGCAATCGGCGTGTAATGATTCTTCATATCCGAAATATAGAAAATATGTCGAAAGCCTAGGTGGGCGCGACCCAATTCAAATTCGTGATTTGCTTGATTTCAGACCGCAAATCAAAAATGCGCCATTGGAAGAAGTTGAAAGCATAAATGAAATTCGCAAACGCTTTATCACGCCCGGCATGTCTTTGGGTGCTTTAAGCCCAGAAGCACATGGCACTTTAAACATTGCCATGAACCGCATAGGCGCCAAATCAGTTTCCGGTGAGGGCGGTGAAGATCGCGCGCGTTATAAACCTTTACCAAATGGCGATAATCCTAATTCGGCGGTTAAACAAATCGCATCAGGTCGTTTTGGGGTTACAGCGGAATATTTGAACCAATGCCGCGAAATTGAAATCAAAGTCGCGCAGGGTGCAAAACCGGGTGAAGGCGGGCAATTGCCGGGCTTTAAAGTTACCGAACTTATCGCAAAATTACGCCATTCCACACCGGGCGTTACGCTAATTTCGCCGCCGCCACATCACGATATTTATTCAATCGAAGATTTGGCGCAATTGATTTATGATTTAAAACAAATCAATCCCAATGCCAAAGTCTGTGTGAAATTGGTTTCACAATCGGGTGTCGGCACAGTTGCCGCCGGTGTTGCCAAAGCCAAAGCCGATATTATCCTTATTTCAGGCGGTGTCGGCGGCACGGGTGCCAGTCCGCAAACTTCAATCAAATATGCGGGAATGCCGTGGGAATTGGGCCTCGCTGAAGCGCATCAGGTTTTGACCCTCAATAATCTTCGTGAAAGCGTCATGTTGCGCACCGATGGTGGTTTGCGCACGGGTCGCGATATTGTAATTGCGGCAATGCTTGGCGCTGAAGAATTTGGCATTGGCACGGCGTCATTAGTGGCAATGGGTTGCATTATGGTGCGCCAATGCCATTCAAATACTTGTCCTGTCGGGGTTTGTGTTCAAGACGAAGCTCTGCGCAAAAAATTCACTGGAACGCCCGAAAAAGTCATTAATCTCATGAGCTTTATCGCCGAAGAAGTGCGCGAAATTCTAGCGTCCTTAGGCTTTACAAGTTTGCACCAAATTATCGGTCGCACGGATTTATTGGCACAAATTTCTCGTGGGCCTGCTAATGTCGATGATTTGGACTTAAACCCGCTCTTGGTTCAAGTCGAAGGTTTTACAAAAATCGATTATTCCAAAACCCGCGCGCGTATTGAGGTGCCGGATACTTTGGATTCGCAGATTCTTCGTGATGCCGCACCGTTTTTTGAAAATGGCGAAAAAATGCAACTTGCATATCGCGTTCGCAATGTGCAACGCGCTATCGGCACGCGCTCATCATCCCATATTGTTCGCAAATTTGGCATTGATGGCATGGCCGAAGGCCGCTTGAATTTGAAACTGGAGGGTTCGTGCGGGCAATCTTTGGGCGCATTTGGTGTTAAAGGCTTGGCAATTGAGGTCGTGGGCGACGCCAATGATTATGTCGGTAAAGGCCTATCGGGTGCTTTAATTTCCCTTCGTCCATCGCGTTCATCGGTTTCTAAGCCGCATAAAAACACCATAATTGGCAATACTTGCCTTTATGGCGCAACTTCGGGTGCATTGTTTGCAAGCGGTAAAGCAGGCGAAAGATTTGCAGTCCGCAATTCGGGTGCAACTGCGGTAGTCGAAGGCCTTGGCGCAAATGGTTGTGAATATATGACGGGCGGCACTGTCGTGGTTTTGGGGAAAATCGGCGACAATTTCGCGGCAGGCATGACCGGTGGCATGGCCTTTATTTGGGATAAATCCAAAAAAATCCGCAATCTTATCAATCCTGAAAGCGTGATTTTCCAAAATATTCAAACTGAATATTGGGAAAATTCCTTGCGCGAATTGATTGAAAAGCATTCCGAATTAACTGGTTCGGCTATTGCGCGTGATATTTTGGATAATTGGCAAGACGAATTGCAACATTTCATGCAAATCGTTCCAAAAGAAATGCTAACCCGCTTGGAACACCCCGTAAATTTGATTGCAGCGGAATAGGGACAACAAACAAAACATTTATCTAGCGCCGCCCGACGCCGGGCGGTGTGGAAATTGAGTTCGCATTAAAATTAAGCTTGAATCACCTCAAGCCCCAAAAAGTTGCAGCCTTTTTGGATAAGTCGAAGAGCAAAATTTGTGATTAGATCTATCTTCGCAACGGTGGCAGTAAAGCACCGCGATGAGTTAGCAAAAGTTGCAGACTTTTGCGTAAAAACGAAGAGCAAAATTTGCCTTCAGCAAATTTTTCAAAAAATGGTGCGGATGGCCGGACTCGAACCGGCACGGGCCTTACAGCCCAACGGATTTTAAGTCCGTGGCGTCTACCGATTCCGCCACATCCGCAATCGGCTCGTCAAGTGCTTTTATTGACTGCAATTGTCAAGCACCAAAGGCACATAAAACTCTTAAGGAATTAAAATCATTGCAAAATTAGGTAAAAACTCGCTAATGCAAGGTGATTTTATTGCTATGGTCTATCGAACACCAAATCAATTGCGTTTTTTCCCTTATCATCAAGAACTTCTTTCAAGAAATTTTTGACTTCCCCTCGCTTAATCTGCACTTTTTCAGCGAAACTACATGACATGCCACTGTCAATAAGAATCTCAGCTAATTCGACATATCCGTCGCGGTCGCCGAATATCGAAAATTCAATCAATAATAATCCGAACTGTTTGGCACTTTGCTTGAACGCGGGTGCTAACATCGGCTCGGCGCCTTCAATATCGATTTTACAAAAATCGATGAACTGGATGTCATTCTCTGCCATAAAAGTTGGAAATGACTTCATTGTGACCGATTCAGTTTTTGCATTCTTATCATAGTTCAGAATCGAATTTTTGGTTCCTTGACCAATACTAAATTCAATCGTCCCATCGGTCGCGCCGATTGCAATATTGTGCGTAAATAGGTTTTTCGTATCAAATTCTTGAATTTTTGCCGCACCTTCCAGGGCACTGAAAGTTCCGCTCGAGGCTTCAATAATGTGAGTTTTAGCATCAGGGTAATTCTTTGCGAGCCAGAAACCCACTTCTCCTTGAAACGCGCCCAGGTCAATTAACACCTTCGGGGAATTTTGCTTTGCGGACAGCAATTTTGCGACTTTGCGGCCAATAGAATTGCGTGCGCCGATAGATCGCAAATAATAAGAATCATTGGTGCAATCGAGCCATACGCCATCTAATTTAAAATAAGCACGATCTGCCTTAAACAATATATCATCGCTAAAACCGGTAATTTCGCGGGTTTCAACCATTGCCTTTACTAATTTGTGCAATTCTGCGGCACGAATATGCCTTGAAGAGTGCGACCTAATATCGATGCTCTTTGAAATTTCCTTAATGTATGCGGCGGGGTCTTTCTCAATTAATCCTTTGGCATCATTCAAAACTTGCTTTTCATTCATACTCATAATCATCCCGCCATGCCAAATTGAGCAAAACCCAATTAAAGTGTAATTCAGCCTTTGTTGAGCCAAAATGTTTTATAGAGACAAAAGCCGATTATTGGCTTTGTTTTAGACTAAGGCAAAGGCTTTGAACTTTATGTCGCAAACACCTAATCTTAGCCGCTTCAAACTCAATAATCCGGTTTTAAGTCGCGTAACAAAATCAATGACCCAAAACCCTGCGGCATTGGATATGCCAAGGGAAAAGGCAGTTTCTAAGACAACAAAAATTTTTGCGTGTCAATAAACGCGAGTCAATAAAAAGACTGCAAGGTCATTTTAGAGGCCTTATAGGGGAAAATTGTGCAATTCCAATTCAATTAACGCTTTATAAAAAATAAGTTTAATCATTTGACACTTGTGTTTTTAAGATGTTTTTGGCCTTTTTTTGGCTCTCTAATTTCTCCCGCTACTAGAGCGTCAGAACTTCAATTGGAATCGGACTGGCTTGTTCTTTTGCGTCATGGCATCGAGTTTTTTCTTGAAAATATTCCAATATTATCAGCGAAAAAACTCAAAGCCATGCCACAAAATCCCTGCGCCATTCCTGTTCCACTTGAAGTCCTGACGCTCTAATTAATTTGGTTTGAATCTAATTGAGCGACTTTAATGCTCAATTCCTGCACGGCCTTAATCAATGGCGCAATTAATTCAGTATAGCCGATTGATAGGACATCATTGCCGCCGCCCATTGAATGGTCTTGATAACCGCCGAAATCAACACCCGCCGCCACACACGCGGCTTTGACCTCTTGTGCGATTAGGCCGTGGTGAAAGCGATTTCGCTTTTTTGAACCGTCTTTCGGAATAGACTGTATGGTTTCAATCTCATTTCCGTTTTCATCAATTTCGGTTTGTCGCGTAAAATAATCGTCGCGCATATCCCACCGATAATCGACAGGGTGCAAAGCATTTATAAATTCAAGGCCAAGAATTGTGTCGCGAATATCAGCCTTGTCACGCATATCCGAACGGTCTTGCACGGCACCATAGGCATAGACAGTCGTGCCGGTTGCACCCAATTGGATTTGATTTGAACCTGAAACCTTAACCCCCGCACCAATTCCACTACACCCGCCGAAAGTGTCGTTTATTGCGCCATCAATCTTATATCTCAAGGCTTCATAGCCGATAGCTGTATTATTACTTCCTGTCGTATTACCGTGTATTGCGGCATAACCAATGGCGGTATTATATTGCCCGCTTGTCAAGGATTTTGCGGCTTGCGAGCCAATGGCAGTATTTCTTTTTCCATAACTTAGACTATTAAGCGACAAATAACCGACACCAACGTTTTGCGAAGCATCTGAGGCGGCGGAAGAATAGGACATTGTGAAATTTCCGGCCTCTTCGCCGATAAAAAGATTGTAGCCGTCTGTGCCCGTGGCTTTCTTGGTGTGTAAAAAGCGCACAGTCCCAAGGCGAACAAAATCATTATTTCCGGTCGTGGTAGCGGGAAGGTCAAGACCTAAAATTCCTGCGCGACCAGTCGATTTATCGAGGTTGATTGAAGATTTCCACTCACTGCCGTCTGCCGATACTTTGAAACTAAGATTATTATCGCCGCAAAGCCCGATTTCGGCAAAACCGGACCAATTAGTTTGAAACAAAATTGACGAAATATTTGAAGCCGCTTCCTTGTTCAGCTTTAGCCTTATATCGCCATTTCCACTTTCGGCGGCGTATTTCGCGCTCAATAATGCGGAATTCAATTTGGCACTTAACGGATTGTTCGCATCAGATTGTGTCGCAAGTCCCAATCGTGAAAGGTTTTGAAAACTCTCTTCGGGCAATGGTAATTTGTCCCAAATATTGCCGCGAAAGCATAGGATTTTATTGCCGCTTGATAAATATGCTAGAAAGCCGTTTTTTGGTTCAATAAAATGCCACCCCAAATTATTGTAACACGCAATTTGATGTTCTTTTCCTGTCCATGCGCCACTTGCATTATTGGCAACAATATATCGGTCTCCTTCTTGCGGATTTGTCGGGGGCGACGATAATTCATTTGATATTACCGACAACATCAATAAATTATCAATCGTCAAAAGCGATTGGTTCAAAATTAAGTGCTTTTGCGCCTGGCTTGATAATAGAAAAGGCAAATTAAGATTTGGGGAAATGTCTGACATCTATGCTCCATAATAATTCTAAAATCATAAATTCGAGATTTTTATGGGGGATAGAATTGGCGCTATTCTACATGATTGGGTCTAGGTCATACATTTATTAATTAGTGGCTTGTGGCAGCTTTTTGCGCCGCACGAGAAACAAAAACCGTGACAAGCTATTGCGATTTACATCAGGCGCAAAAGGCCATTCGGGAAACCTATTGATGTCATTTGATAGCAAATGATAGCAATTTTATTGTTTTATATAGTGAATATCTTTGTAATTTACGGAATTTATTTGGTAATTAATGAGTTTCGACTCTAATATCCGTGGTTTATGCCAGATCATCACGCCTGCGCCATGGGCCTTCGTGTTTCGGGTTTGCGCCGCGCCGGCGGTCGGGTCCAAAATAATTGGCGACTTTGACAAAGGGACGTGGATTTTCAACAACGGATTGCAAACGAGACAAAAGATTGCGCGCATTGATTGGTTTAACCAAGAATTCATTCACGCCTGCATCGCGCGCTGCCATAACTTTGGAACGTTCGGAATGGCCTGTAACCATAATAACCGGAATGAAGGGGTTTGGACTATCGGCGCTATTCCTTATCATTTGAACGAATTCGACACCGTCAATCATCGGCATTGAAAAATCGACTAATAATAAATCGATGGGATTTGTACGCAAAATCTCAAATGCGTCGGTCGGATCAGCAGCTTCTAAGACATTATTGACGCCAATTGCCTTAAGCAATTCCTTAATAAGGCTTCGCATGTGATGGTTGTCATCAACAACCAACACGCAAATTGGCAATCCCTTCGAAAAATCGACCATTAATTGTTCCTTGTTTTTCTATGTTTAGAATATTAAAGTTAATTAATCTTGAAACATTTGCAAACTAATAACGTTGTGAATTGCCGGTTTTAAATCCAAAAAGATTCAGTAAGTGAACAATTGAAATAATCGCCAAAAATGTAGTCAATATTGCTATTGCTTGCCACGGTATCATTCGGATTTTTCCCATTTTTGCAGGTAATGATGCACGCCAAGAGCTGAATACTGCGATTGCAATATTAAGAATTACTATCAATAACCAAACGGTAATTTCCAATTATTGGCTTCCTGTTTATCTTTATGCTCTGTCGAGCATTTGCGCCGTGCGCAGTTTTTTCCCAAATGAATGGATGTGTGAAACATCGAATACTTGCCCGTAAATAAGCGATTGTTTGCAAAATCCAATAGCACGGCATTGTGATAATACAGCGCCACAAATGATTTCGCCCATCTTTAATAATCGCAGCAGCACAAATCAAGATTTCAAGAGCCAAACCATAAATCAGAATATATTCCGCCATTTCGAAAACCGGCTTTTGAATTGCGCAAACCACCAATAATGGAATACGAATAAAAATGAATAGCGGCCCCAAGAAAATTGTAAAAAATGCGCCCAAGAAATGCGAATATTTTAAGCGATTAAACGAGGTTTTTGAAGCAAGTGAATGAGTGGCAATAGTCTGTAAATGACCTTGAATCCAACGCGTTCTTTGTCTCACCCACTGGTAAATTTTCGGCGGCGATTCTTCATATGTTGGAGAGGAAATTGTTTTTGCCTTATAACCCAAACGCGCCAGACGAATTCCAAGGTCTGCATCTTCGGTAAGATTATAAGCGTCCCAACCCCCAGCGCGCCGCAAAACCGAAACCCGAAAATGATTTGAAGTTCCCCCCAAAGGGATAAAACCAAAGAAACGCGCAAAAAATGGCAATAGAATCTGAAACCAAATTGCATAATCAAGGGCAAATTGACCGGCAATAAAACTTTCTTTTTCATTATGGGTAATAAGCGGCGCCTGCACCATACCGACATCCGCGCTATTTGATGCAAAACAATCAAATGCCTCGCGCAATTGATTAGGATGCGGGCAATCTTCGGCATCATAAATTGTTAAAAACCGCCCGCGTGCTAAATTCAGACCATAATTCAATGCGCGTGGTTTGGTCTTTGGAATACCGTTTGGAACTATAACAAGGCGCGAATTTGAAGGGTTTGCAAATTGGCGAACTGCGTTTTGAGTTGCGATATCGTCTGATTCACAAAGATAGATAATATCAAGCCTATCTTTCGGCCAATTTATTTTTGAAAGGTTTGAAACAAGCGCAGGAATTATTGTTTCTTCTTTGTAAATCGCGATTAGTATTGTGTAGATTGGGGCGATATTAACTATGCCACTGCCTATTTCCGGATTTCTTATCCTTGCACATGTTGCAACAGCCAACAAACGTAAAAGCAATGAAAGCGCCGCAATTGAGGAATAAATGACAAAGAAAACAAAGAAATATTTAACACCTAGACCGCCCAAGAGCGTGCAGATACCAAACATAAAAATTAACGCGCTAATGAATTTTGTTGCAGCACCATTTGCGCTTGGAATTCCGTTTTGCTTTCCGGCGGATTCGCGCAAGTTTCGATATTTTGGTAGGCGTGCGTCAATCTCCACAACACTCGAAGTTCGAGGTCGCGCATCAATTCGTAAGCGCTTTGTTTTCTTTCCCACCGCCTTTTTCAAGACAACCGCCAATGTTAATTATAATATCAACAATCTAAGACTCAAGAATCCTAAATTGTAAATAGATAATTTCGCGCGTTTGTGGGTTTTCATAATTTTTGACATTCAATTTTTGAATCTTAAACAAAAGTCGGAAAACTATGCGCCACTTTGACGCATGTTTTTGCGAATAAGTCTTAGCTTGCACAACTTGTTTCAACGAATTTGATGTGCGAAATTGACGCATGAATTTGAAACCGCTTTTAGACGCACCTTTATTGACGCGCGCGCATATCGCCGTGGCGGTTTTTTGCGTTATTATCGGCGCGCTTCAATTTGCATTGAAAAAAGGCAGTAGTCTTCACCGAATATTCGGTTGGTCTTGGGTCGGATTAATGGCGATTGTCGGAATAAGCGCCTTTTTTATGCCAGAGCGAAAACAAGGCGCGATTCCTTTGACTTTTTTGCTTACGGCATGGGTTTTAATTGGCCTGCCTTTGGCGATTTGGGCCATAAAAAAAGGCAATATTTTATTGCATCGCGCATTTATGATGGGTCTTTATTTGGGTGGGCTATTTATCGCATTAGCTTTCACCGTCACCCCGGGTCGCTTATTATATAAAGCATTTTTTGGCGAATAATTTTTCCGGCCTTGAAAATTCAATCCATCATACCGAAATATTTGCCTTAGGTTTGAAAGGATTAAAAATGTTTGATGCCGATAAAATAATTTCCGCCCTTCAAAGAGAATTGCCAAAGGGATTGGGTGCGGTGAAAACCGAAGGCAATGCGATGATAAACCGCATTAAATCCGATGAGCAGAGCAAAAATACTGCAATGGGTGCCGCTGCGGCTGGTGCTTTGGGCGCTTTGTTAATATCTGGTGTCATGGGCAAATTCGGTCGTAAATTGGCAACTGCCGGCGGTTTGGCAGCACTTGGCGCGCTTGCCTATGACGCATGGCAAAAGCATGGCGGCGGCAAAGGTGGTGAAGATCAAAAATTCTTGCCTAATGATGCCAATCGTGAGGCTTTGGGCAAATTAACAATCAAAGCGATAATCAATGCAATGAAGGCCGATGGCAAAATTGACGATTCTGAAAAATCAAAACTTTATAATGCGATGCAAAACGCCGATCTAAGTGATGAGGAAAAACTATTCCTTTTTGACGAATTGAATGGCGCGATTGATACTGATGGTCTTGTCGCTTTGGCTATTGATGAACCGACAGCACTTGAAATTTATGCCGCAAGTTTCGTTGCGATCAATCCTGATGGTGAAGCAGAGAAAGCCTATCTTTCTGAACTGGCAACAAAGCTAAAAATCACGCCCGAACTTGCAAAAACTGTTTATGACGAGGCGATGATCGCTTAGATCAATCCGACAAAAGAGTCTGCTGCAGTTCTAAGTTCGTTTATAGCATTTTCCAAAGCGCTTTCGATGCAGATACGCCATTCTGTGCGGTTTTTGGCGTCGATTGCGCCTTTGGGATAAAGTATTCCGCGCGAAGAATTTACAACGCCGCCCTCTATGTGGTTGCCTTTGGCTACAAAACCATTCAAAGCGTCTTGTGCACTTCCACCTTGTGCGCCAAAACCGGGGATTAGGAATTGTGATTTTGGCAGAATTTCGCGCAGTTTTCGCGCCTGTTCCGGCCAGGTGGCACCTATTACTACCATTAAGGCGCTTTGCTCACCGCGCAAAAGGCGCGTTTCTATGGGCTGTAAAGCACGCGCAACTTTAATCCATAATGGTTCGCCGCCACAGTCCAATTCTTGGAAATCAATTGAACCAGGGTTTGAAGTGCGCACCAAAACCGAAATGCCTTTGTTCGAATTTTCGCAATATTTGACATAGGGTTCAAGGGTTTCAATTCCCATATAGGGGTTTAACGTAATGCAATCGCATTCAATTACTGCATTGGGGCCAAGATAGGCATCTGCATAGCCTTGAGCAGTTGAACCAATATCGCCGCGTTTTGCGTCAAGTATAACCATTGCCCCATGCGATTTGGCCTGTTTTGATAATTCGCCGACAAGGGCAATGCCGTCAGGCCCAAATGGTTCAAAAAGCCCGATTTGCGGTTTTATCGCCGGAACTTTAGGCGCGGCGATTTCAATGATTTCACCGAAAAAATCCCGCAATGTCGCGATTTTGCGCGCATGACCGAAAAAAGATGGAATTAAGTCCGGAAACGGATCTAAACCGACGCATAAAGGATTGTTCCGCTCCAAAGCGCGAAGATTCAAAATATTACCGAAACCTGATTCACTAGACATAATGAAAGCACTAACAATTCATTGCTTTGATTAAAAGGAAAAATACCGCAAAGCGCTTTTCTAAATGCATAAAAATGGCTAAAGACGCGCAAACTTATTAAATCGGGAAATTGAAAATGGGTCTTAAAGTTGCCGTGGTTGGGGCGACCGGAAATGTCGGTCGTGAAATGTTGAATATTCTTGATGAATTGAAACTACCTGTCGAAAAGGTTGCAGCCGTTGCATCACGCCGTTCTATCGGGCGTGAGGTATCATTTGGTGATAAAACCCTAAAATGCCAAGCGCTCGAAAATTTTGATTTTACGGGTTATGACATCGCGCTTATGAGTGCGGGCGGTTCGGTTTCCAAAGAATGGTCCCCGAAAATTGCCGCACAAGGCTGCGTGGTGATTGATAATTCATCACAATGGCGAATGGACCCTGATGTTCCCCTTGTCGTGCCTGAAGTAAACCCCGACGCGGTCGAAGGCTTCAAGAAAAAAGGCATTATCGCCAATCCAAATTGTTCGACCATTCAAATGGTTGTCGCGCTTAAACCATTGCATGACAAAGCGAAAATCAAGCGCATAGTGGTCGCGACCTACCAATCAACTTCCGGCAAAGGCAAAGAGGCAATGGACGAATTATGGACGCAAACCCGCGCCATTTTCGTTAATGACGAAGTTAAGGTCGAAAATTTCACCAAACAAATCGCATTCAATTGTATTCCACATATTGATGTATTCATGGATGATGACGATGCCAATGATAGCGTCGCCGGTGAGACCAAAGAAGAATGGAAAATGAAGGTCGAAACCAAAAAAATCATGGATAAAGGCATAGAAGTCAGTGCAACCTGCGTTCGTGTTCCTACTTTTGTTGGACATGGTGAATCGGTCAATGTTGAATTTGAAGCGCCGATTTCGGATAAAGAAGCAATGGAAATTCTTTCCGACGCACCGGGTGTGGTTTTATTTGATAGACGCGATGATGGCGGTTATACTTCAATCATCGAATGCGTCGGTGAGCACGCAACATTTGTTTCACGCTTGCGCAAAGATCCGACGGTTAAGAATGGCCTCGCTATGTGGATTGTTTCCGATAATTTGCGCAAAGGTGCGGCATTGAATGCGGTGCAAATTGCCCAATTAATGTTGGACAAAGGCCTGATTGGCAAAAGATAATTTACTTGACCCAAAATAGAATTCATGGTGAATTCGCGCCGATATAAATATAAATCGGCGCGCTTTTATTTAGCGTCTTATTATTTTGGAGACTGCAACATGAAATTCTTCATGCAAATATTTGTCTTAATAATTATTGGACTTGTGCAGTCTTTCCCGGTTCAACTTAGCGCGCAATCCGCGCCGCCTACTGCCGCCGATTTCGCGGCCTCGCCGGACAGAAGCTTCTCAATTTCGCCTAATGGCAAGAATATAGCTTTTGTGAATGGCGCAAATGAATCCGCTTTATTGTATCACCTTGAACTTGATAGCAATAAGATGACACCCATCCCATTAGGGAAAGCAAAATTCAGATCTGCGTATTGGGGCGACGACAAGCACCTATTGATCCGCGTGTCTTTCTTTTACAAACCGGATGGAATAGCCGAAGACAGCAATTACAAATATGAAATATCGCGGACAATTTCTTATAATGTTACAAATGGAAAAACAGCGCTTTTGGTACCAAATATTGATGTAAACAATAATACAAGTTTTCCGATCCAATACATTGATTCAAAGAAAAACCGCGCAATAGTAAACGCAGTTGGTAATACCGGCCGGGCATTATATGTCACCGATTTTGATACCGGACAGGGCGGGAAGATTGCGTCCGGTGACGAAGATACTAGAAGCTATTTTCTCGATAAGTTGGGCAATCCTAAAATACGATA
This sequence comes from Hyphomonadaceae bacterium, assembly GCA_041917055.1. Taxonomy (GTDB): domain Bacteria; phylum Pseudomonadota; class Alphaproteobacteria; order Caulobacterales; family Aquidulcibacteraceae; genus Pseudaquidulcibacter. The sequence continues at coordinate 73,338 of JAYRYJ010000010.1, read as the reverse complement.
TGACACTGACATTTCAAATAAAACCTCGCGTTATATGAAGTGGGATGGAAAAAAATGGGTCGAGTTTTTAAGTTGGAAAGACATATTTAAAGTGCCCTATTCAATTGAAGGCTTTGTCGATGAAAACTCTGTCTTGGTCTTTGAACGAATCGATGAGAAAAATGTCGTTAGACTCTTGAACCTAAATGATGGAAAACTTTCGCCCTATGATTTTGGTGCACCCGCAGGCAAAGACATTTCAACGACAATCCTTGACCCCTATAATTTTGAGCCTTTGGGTTTTAGGTTTGATGGATATCAAAATGAACTTCAATGGATTGATCCCAACTTGAAAAAATCCCAAGAAATCCTTGATGCTTCATTTCCTAACAAAAAAGTCGACATTATTGATTGGGATGAAAGCAAGACCAGATTCTTGATAAGTGTGTCAGCCGGAAATATCGCGCCGCTTGTCTATTTGTTTGACACTAAAATTAAAAGCGCGAGAATTCTTGGTGGGGCTTTGCCGGTTTTTGACAATTATGTCGGCCCTAAAAAAGAACTATTATCTTTCAAGGCGTCTGATGGCTTGGAAATTCCTGTATTTGTCACCAAACCTGATAAAATAACAAATCCCATGCCGGCAATTCTATTACCCCATGGTGGGCCGCAGTCACAAGACGATTCTGATTTTGATGAAATTTCGCAATTCTTGGCCTCTCGCGGCTATGTTATTATTCAACCACAATTTCGTGGCTCCCAAGGCAAAGGCGAAGAATACGAAGATTTAGGAAAAGGCGAATGGTCGGGCAAAATGCAAAGCGACACTATCGAAGCTTTGGATTGGGCGATATCGCAAAAATGGGTTGATGCGAATAAAGTCTGCATTTTTGGAATGTCTTATGGCGGGTATTCGGCATTGGTCGGTGCCACAAAAACGCCGCAAAAATTCAAATGCGCTGCAAGTTACGGCGGCGTATTCGATTTAGCTGAAGTGCGTGAAGATTTAGTAGAGGATAGTGTCGGTGGCGGCGACCTCGCACAATCTTATTGGCGCGAGCATATTGGATTTGCCAAATATTCGGTTGCGAAAATTGCAGAAATTTCACCTGTTAATTCCGCCAAAAACGCGACAATGCCAATTCTTTTGGTTCATGGCGTGGAAGATACGACCGTTCCACTAAAGCAAAGCGAGGCAATGGCAAAGGCATTAAAAAATGCCGGAAAAGACGTGACGTTTATTGCCCTTGAAAAAGAAGACCATGGGCTTTCAACCGATGTAGGAAAAGCAAAGTTCCTATCCATTTTAGAGACGTTTCTTGCCAAACATTTGAAGTGAGCTTCATTGTCAAACACACTTCCATTTTTCGGTGTTCAATAATTATTTGATATATTCAAATTCGGGATTTTGCGAGGATATTGATGATTAATATTAAGGGAAAGGCAAAATTCTTAATCGCGATTTTTGCAATTTCATTTTTGCCCGACATATTATTGGCTCAGACCGCAAATGCGCCAATTGTTCCAAGCGCAGCAGATTTTGGAAAATCGCTTGATAGGAATTTTGTGATTTCACCTGATGGACGATATGTTGCTTTTATGTCGGGGCCCAATGAAAATGCTGTTTTGACCTTATTGGATTTGCAAGAAGGCACCGAAAACCCAATTGCTACCGGTGACAAAGTTAAGCCAAGGTCATTGTTTTTCGCCGATAATCGGCATTTATTGATTACGGTTTCTTTCTTTCTTGATACCGATAAGACTTCTAAAACCTCGTTGTATAAATATGAAATATCGCGAACAATATCCTATAATTTGGAAACTAAGAAAACCAAAATTCTGGTTCCGGACGATAGGCTCGAGCAGAATGTGAGTTTGAATGTTGTCCAAGTCGATAATGCTAATAATCGTGTCCTTATTGCGGGTCTCGTCGATAACCCGTTTTTATTTGAAGAAAATGCAAACAGGGACTTGATGCTCTCACTTTATTATAGCGATTTAGACACCGGCAAAGGCAAAAACCTTGTTACCGGCAATACTAAAACGCGTGAATTTTTCATAGATCCAGAAGGCGTTCCCCGCCTAAGATTGGACATTGACAAGCCCAATAATAAAACCGCACTTTTAAAATATAAAAACAAAAAATGGGAAGTTTTCGACGAATGGCCAGGCAAAATAGAATTGCCGTATGATATTCAGGGCTTTTTGGACAAAGACAATCTGTTAATCACCGAAGATGTGGACGGTGTATCAGTCGCATTCAAATATAATATTGAAACAAAAACCAAAGAGCGCCACTCACCAAATGAAAAAGCTTCAATAGCAGGTATTGAGACCGACCCGCTTACAAAGAAGCCGATTGCAATTTATTACGACGACAATCGGCAAATGAAATGGCTTGAGGAAAAATTGGCAAAAAGCCAAGAATTATTGGATAAGACATTCAAAGGCCAATCAGTTGATATTTTTGGCTGGGATGCAAAATTTTCCAATTTTTTGGTCGGGGTTGAACGTGGGAATAGCGTGCCCAAAACTTATTTATTCAATATTGAAACAAAAAGCGCCGGCGAATTATCGGTAATTCCTGAAAGCTTTACGAATTTCAAATTGCCGCCAAAAACCCGCTACACTTTCAAAGCATCAGACGGTTTGGAAATTCCGGTCTATGTGACAAAACCTGATAATATCACCAAGCCGATGCCAACAATTGTTCTTCCTCATGGCGGTCCAAGGGCAAAAGATTCACCCGATTTTGACGATTTATCACAATTCTTGGCAACTCGCGGATATGTGGTAATTCAGCCGCAATTTCGCGGCTCAACCGGAAACGGCTATGATTTCATGATGGCTGGTTATGGTCAATGGGCGGGAAAAATGCAATCCGATGTTGATGAGGCGTTTGATTGGGCGGTGGCTCAGAAATGGGCGGATCCAAAACGCACTTGTATTGTCGGTGCGTCTTACGGTGGCTATTCGGCTTTGGTTGGTGCAACATTGAACCCAAACAAATATACATGTGCATCAAGTTATGGCGGAGTTTTTGATTTGGCGGCAATGTTCATTGCCGAAGAAGCGCAATCCGGCGAAGATTCGGCATCGGTTGCCTATTGGAAGGAGCATATTGGTGCGTCGCGCTATGACACACAAAAAATCCATGCAATTTCGCCAATTTATTCTGTTTCCAAAATCAAAATTCCGGTGCAATTAATTCATGGGATTGAGGATTCCGTGGTCTTAATTGAGCAAAGTCGTGCAATGTCAAAGGCCATGAAAAAAGCCAATATTCCACACGAGTATATCGAAATCCCAAAAGAAGACCATTGGCTATCGACCGAAGTTGGCAAAACCCGATATTTCATGGAATTAGAGCGCTTTTTGGCAGGCGTTTTAAAGCCCGGTCAATAATCAATTCATTTTGAGCGCTTGAAAATCGCTTCAAATAACGTTCGGTTCAGCCACTTTTATATCACCTGCAAATTTTTCGGCTTTTTTGTGCGCTAATTTTGGGCGGCAAATTGTGGTTTACAACTTCAAAATGTCTGTTAAACCTTAAGTATGAAATTAGACTTATTTGCCTTGGCTTTTCGAATAATTGGCAAATACTTCGTTTAATATAGACTAAATTGGGGTGATAAATGCCGCGTAATTTGATTGCTGCAATTGTTGTTTTCGCTTGTATTGGTATCACGCAAAAATCGACCTTTGCGCAAACCGCGCCAATACCAAGTCCGGCGGAATATGCCGCATCACCTGATAGGGGTTATAGCTTCTCCCCAAACGGGCAAAGGTTTTCATTTGTAAGCGGTTCAAGTGAAAACGCAAAATTATATATTTTTGAACTTGGCACAGGAAAAGCACAAGAAGTTCCGATTGGTGCCGCAAAGTTTAGGGATTCGGTTTGGGGCGATGATGACCATTTACTGATAAATGTCTCGCTTTTTCAAAGGCTCGACGGCGCACCAAACGACAGCATTTATCAATTTGAAATGCAGCGAACAATTTCATACAGTTTATCAAAAAACAAGGCAGTATTTATCAAGCCAATGGAGGGGATTAGTGACAATGCATCAATTCCTATCGAGTTTATAGATGCCAAAAACAAAAGAGTTATTGTTAGCGCAATTGAAACACGTACATACCCCTTGTCAAGGCTAGGCGATGCGCCGAGGTATTTTTACGTGCTATCACTATTCGAAGCTGATTTAGACAAAGGAGGTGGCGGAAAAATTGCAACTGGCGAAGTTGATACGGAGGCTTTTTTTCTCGATAATGAAGGCGTTCCAAGGATTAGATACGATGTTGACATTTCGCAAGGGAGTTCAAAATTTTCCAAACTATTGAATAAGAAATGGGTGGAATTCGTGAATTGGCAAGGTGTTACAAAAGTACCATTTTCTATCGAAGGCTTTCTAAATAAAGATGAAGTATTATTACTTGATCGTGAGAATGGGAAAAACATTCCAAAGACCTATTCCATGAGTACAGGCGAAATTAAGCCTTATCTTAACGCGCCAAAGGAATCGATTGATCACACAATCCTTGATCCTGTCACCAAATCGCCAATTGGTTTTTCCCTTGTTGGCTATGGAAAAAATTTGGAGTGGATTGATACAGACTTAAAAAATGCCCAAGCGCTTTTAAACAAGACTTTCGCGCCAAAAATGGTGGAAATGCTCTCTTGGGATACCTCAAAGACAAAATTTCTTTTACAAGTATCGTCGGGGAATTCTGCGGCACAAATATATTATTTTGATACTTCGAAGTCTATTGCGCAATTAATTGGTGGTGCGGCGCCGGTTTTTGATAATTTTAAAGGGCCACCAAAGAACTTATATAGTTTCAAAGCTTCAGACGGTTTAGAAATTCCAGTATTTATAACAAAACCTGACAAAATTGAAAAACCAATGCCCGCAATTTTATTACCTCACGGTGGTCCCGAGGCTCAAGACGATGCAGATTTTGACTATATTTCTCAATTTTTGGCTTCGCGTGGCTACATAATAATTCAGCCGCAATTTCGAGGCTCCGAGGGAATGGGCGAAGAATTTGAAGATTTGGGTAAAGGCGAATGGTCCGGCAAAATGCAATCTGATACTATTGAAGCGCTTGATTGGGCAATTGCGCAAAATTGGGTCGATAAGAACAAAGTCTGTATTGTTGGGTTTTCGTATGGTGGGTATTCTGCCATGGTTGGTGAAACCCGCGCACCTGACAAATTCAAATGCGCGGCAACATATGGCGGTGTGTTTGACCTTGCGCAAATGCGCGACGACCTAATTAAAAAAAGTGATGGTGGCTCAATGTCACTGACTTATTGGCGCGAACACATTGGCTATTCAAGATATTCAACTGAAAAAATCCGCGAAATTTCACCTGTGAATTGGGCGAAATCCGCTAATTCACCAATCTTAATCATTCATGGCGAGGAAGACACAGTGGTTTTGCCAAAACAAAGCGAAGCAATGGTAAAAGCGCTTAAATACGCTGGCAAAGATGTTACTTTCATAAAGATTCCAAAAGAGGACCATTGGCTTTCGACCGATATTGGTAAGACGAGATTTCTGACGGAATTAGATCGTTTCTTGGCAGGCGTTTTAAAGCCCGATCAATAAGCAAATCATTTTGAGCGCTTGAAAATCGCCCTAAATAATGATTGGGTTTCACCAAATCTATGTTGCCTGCAAATCTTGATAACACCTTTATTCCGCTTATTAGCCTAACGAAATTGGGCAAGCGGCCGATTAGGCGCTTTATTGATAATATTCCGATCGTGATTTGGCGCGCAGATGGTTCGGTTTGTGCCGCGCTTGATAAATGTCCGCACCGCAATTTCCCTTTGTCAAAGGGCTATGTTGATAACGGCAAATTGGTTTGCCCTTATCATGGCTGGGAATTTGGCCTTGATGGCGCGTGCATTGACGTTCCTGGCTGCCCCAATAATGATTTAATTGGTCTGGGCCTCGAAAAAATTGAAATCAAAACCCTTTGGGGTATGGTTTTTGGGCGTCTCAAATCTGGCGAGGGGTATCAATTGCCCGAAATGCCAAATGATGCTGATTTTGACCATTTTTGGTGGGAACTTGAACCCATAAATGCGCGCCCATTTGATGCGATTGAAAATGTCCTTGACCCGTTTCACACAAATTTCATCCATGATGGCCTCATTCGAGTTAAAAACCGCCGCCAAAAAGTTACCCAAACCATTGAGGTTTTTGAACACGGGTTCAAAGGCACCTATGTCCAAAATTCCGATTATGGTGCAATGTCGCGCTTTTTGGAGGGCGGTCGAACTTTTGCCACCGGTCAATATTACCCGCCATTATGTTATCAAGGGCGCTGGCATGGCAAAAAGGGGCTTAATCATTGCGTCACTATCTGGTTTTGCCCCGAAGGGGAGGGGCAAATGCGCGCCTTTGCCCGATTTTCAATGGCAAAGCACAAAGGCCCGAAATGGTTGAAAGTGCTTTTGGTGCGGCTATTTTTATTCAAAGTAATTGAACAAGATCGCGACGCTTTAATTGAATTAAAAGCGAATATCGACACATTCGGCACACCGAAATTCAAAGCAGGCCCCGGCGATAAAATTAGCGGGTTTTTGGCGCGCCTTTACAATGGTCAAAAACTTGAACCGCAAACAATTGGGCCGTTTGAGATTTATTTGTGATTTTCCCACAAATCGGGGCGCCGAACTTGGGTCACCTTTTCGCTTTCTTCGCGCTTCCATTTTTCAATCGCCGCGTGGTTGCCGCTTAAAAGAACGGGCGGGATTTCGTGGCCCTCAAATTCGCGTGGGCGGGTATAAAGCGGGTGTTCCAAAAGGCCATTTTCAAAACTTTCGTTCAAATGGCTTTCTTCCTTTCCCATAACGCCGTCCAAAAGTCGCACCACGGCTTCGGTCAATAATTGGCCTGCAACATCGCCACCCATTAAAACAACATCGCCTACTGAAATTTCCTCCATCTGCGCGATTTCAATTGCGCGTTCATCAAGGCCCTCAAAACGCCCGCAAAAAAGCACCAAACCATCGCCAAGTGCCAATTCGCGCACACGCTTTTGATTTATTGGTTTGCCACGCGGGGTTAAATAAATGATTGGGCGATTTTGATTTTCAATTGACCGAATTGCCGCCATTGCGACATCGGGCTTAATAACCATTCCCGCGCCGCCACCTGCTGCAGTATCATCGACCATATTGTGTTTGCCATGCCCGAAATCGCGCAAATCAATGGTTTCCAATTCCCAATCACCACGTGTGCGCGCCGAATTTAAGAGCGACACCCCAAGCGCGCCCGGCCATGCTTCGGGGGTAAGTGTTATGACGGTGACTTTAAATGTCATTTTTGCCATTCCATCAATAAATACCACGGCATACGCCCAAACTTGGAAACCCAATTCTCATCACCCGAAACCGGTAACGGTTCGTCAAAAAACTTTAAAACCAAATTATTCCGCAAAAAGGCTTTCATATAATCAGATAAAGGGCGGTGATGGTTTTTTATTCTAATACCGCGCCATTCCTCCCAAACTTCAAAATGCTTCATATAATCGTCAATACCATAAAAAAGACGCGCGCCTTCTTCATCAAGCTGCCAACCATGAATTGAACCCGCCGTATTGAAAGAGGTGGAATTAGCAATCAAAAGCGTGCCATTTGGTGCCAAAACCCGCGCCATTTCATCAATCGCTTTTTCAAAATCCGGAATATCAATTAAGGACAGGCAAGAAATCACCAAATCAAAACTTTCATTTACAAAAGGCAATTCTTCGGCATTGCCGACAATATATTTTCCGTTTGGGTCTTTTTCTTGTGCATTTTCTATCAATGCGATTGTCGGGTCTATGCCAATTGCTTCGTTAAAATAGGGCTTTAGAATTCGACACAAACGCCCTTCACCACAGCCAATATCAAGCATTTTCTCAAAATGCCGTCCGTTCAAAAGCGTGTGCATGGCAGGGTCCAAAATATGTTGGCGTCCTCTATCGCCCAATTCGCCCATATCCTTTATCCAGGCATCGGCACTTTCATTCCAACCATTATTCATTTTTTGCCACCTGTGACTACAATCGAATTGTCCAAAACTGCTTCTTCCGTTAGATAATAAATGGCAAAAGTGCCAAGCCAATGCCCGCCTTCATAATGTTCACCGGTTACAAAAGGCAATGATGCATCTGCGTGTGCCTTGGCGGCAATTTCTAGTGCTTCGGCACGCTTAAAATCGCTTACCAAATAGGACGCAATAATCCGCAATTTTGCGGCGCGCGATAGATTAAGCCCATCAAGATGCGCAATCTTCGGGTCAGAGCGATCAGAAACTTTCGCAGGCACGAGCCATGAAACCTTTGAATTTTTTGGAATTTGCGGAAGGAATTTTGAAAGCCATTTGGGATAAACATCATAAGGCATAAGGCGCGCCATTAATGCCGCCTCTTCCAAACAAGGGCTTAGGAAAGCTTCGCCGTCGGGTTCGTAATTAAGTGGGCATTTTGTGTCTTTTGAATAATATTTATAGGCGCGTTCTTTTATTAGTTTTAAGAACTCAATATCATTTGCCGAAATGGCCCAATCCCACATCAAACCTAAAGCGAACGCGGTTTGCGAGTGTTCGCCGGTGCGAATTGGATAGTCAAGTTTTGGCAGCCACGCCGCAATTTTATTGCGTGCAGCTTTTGCAAGCGGTGCATAAATTGGCGCGAGTGCGTTGATTTCGGGGCGTGACGAGCTTCGCAATTCCTTATCAAGCATTAAGGCCCATGCCAAACCGTATGGGCGTTCAAAAGACGCGCGCCCGGGCGTATTCAAATATTCAACCTCTTTTGCAATGTTTTCGGGCGTGATTGATTTTTGCAAAGCAGCCAAGGCCGCATCGTAAAAATCGGGCTTATAATAATCACCTGCCAGTTTTGCCAAAAGCCAATGACCGTGCACCGAAGAATGCCAATCAAAACAGCCGTAAAACGCCGGATATAGTTCGCGCGGTGCTTTAATATCCGCTTGCGAGTTTAGCGAATGCGATATTTTGTTCGGATATTCTTGATTAACGCATTTAAGCGCGAGGTTCGCAAAATTCGCATAGCGATTTTCAAATTTTTCGGCATGCGAAGGTGCGGCAAAAACCGAAATTAATAAAGGAATTAATATTAGTTTTTTCATTTTGGTGCCTCAACAAATATAGCAACAAATCTGCGCACAATTGGCAATAAAACAACAAGTGTCGGAAACGCAATTATCCATGAAAACATCCATGCACCAAGCCATTTGGAAACGAATTTGTCGCCAAGACCCAGGTTGGCAAAAGTGCTGACAAAAGAAATTACCATTGTCATTAGAAGCGACAAAATACCTGGCAAAATCGTCGAATTATAATGTTGTGGGAGTTTCTTCATTGGAAAATGTCTCGCGAATAAATTCTATATAACGAACTTTATAGCGCGATGAATTGCCTTTGAATAGACAGCAGAAAAATCCCGAAATCGACTCCTAGAACTAGTTTGCCTAGTTTCTTCTGTGCTGCTTTGGGAAACCATAATTTTCCAATTTATCTAATGCAAACCTGAAATTAAAATCGACACTTACCAAAAAACTTCAACCACCAATATAGATCCAGTCTCGAGAAAATTAGAAACGTTAGAAAGGCAACTAAAGAATGACAAGCCGGAAAATCGAAATCGCAACAAAACCTTGAAAATAACCAACCAACACCAAAACATTACCCCTAAATCGTAAAATAATGCACACATCTACGCACACATGTGCGTAGATGTGTGCATTAAGTAATCTGCTGCAACCTAAATGATTGCAATGTATGAAGAAAAAGGCTATTTTGAGACATTATGTTTACAATCTTCGAATTTATTCAAATTTCTTTATTAGAACTGTTTTCAAAGTAACTTTTAGGGGGAAGCAAAATGGCGAAAATTCCTAATCTTATTCCGTTTAGCGATCGTCGCTACAAATCTCTCGCTGCTAGTGATTTGGGGCAAAGGCTTTGGGCCTATCTCAATAAAAATGTCACAATCGCCTATCTTGAGCGCGCCATTGAATTGGAAAGACCCGCACTTACGGGAATGGGTTGGCGATTTATCGAAAAATTTGGTGACGAAGTGAAAGACACTAATGTGAAACAGGCAATTGGTGCGATGGTTCGTCAAATTCTTGAAAGCCGCGGTCATCAATTTATGAAGGGCAATGTTGCATTTCGTTCCGACGTGCTTTTTGCATCGGGCGCAAAATATATTTTTGTTAGGCCGCAAATGGATTCTTAATAAAAACAGGTTTAATGCCTTTTTATGAAAACCGAAGACATCCTCGCCATTATCCGCCGCGTCGCAATTATTGCCTTGATTGTGTTTGCCATTTTGCACGTAGGCGGACCGTCTTGGAAAAAAGTTCTGGTTTGGAATTTGCCCGACAATGACGATTTAATGCGCATTTTGGAGGTGCGCGCATGGCTTAACGGTCAGGCATTTTATGATTTGGTCAATCACCGCCTTAACCCGCCAAATGGTGGGAATATTCATTGGTCGCGCCTTGGCGATATTCCTTTGGCCTTGGGTAATTTGGCTTTGCGTCCTTTTGTCGGGATTGCAATGGCAGAGAAAATGGCGGCATTTACTGTGCCATTAATTCTTTGTGGTGTTTTCGCCTATGTTGCGGGGCGAACCGCAAAGGCGATTTCAAATTCCTACATTGCGCTTTTTATCGGTGCATTTGTTGCGGTTTCGACACCTGCGATTATGGGTTATTTTGTTGCGGGTCGCGTGGATCATCATGGTTTGCAACTCATTTTTATGATTTGCGCTTTTTGGGGCATGGTTTCGCATAATAAAAATGGCGCAATGCTTGCGGGTCTTTCAATCGCTGCAAGTATCACAATCGGTTTTGAAATGGTGCCCTTAATGGTGCTTATGGTCGCATGGGCGGCAATTATTTGGGGTATAAGGGGTGAAGAAAACCGCCCACAAACCACGCATTTTTCAATTTGGCTTGGTGTCGGAATAATTGCCGGATTTTTGATAAATGTTGCACCCGCCAATTATTTAGACGGCGCGAATGATAGAATTTCTATCGCCCAACTCGCGCCGATTCTAACCGGAAGTGTATTATTGGCACTGGTTTCGGCATTATTTTCACGCGCGTCTATGTTTATTCGTTTCGTTGCGCTTTTTGTAATTGGCGTCGCGGTAATCGCGGTTGCCGCGCAATTTCCCGTCTTATTAAAACCGCTTTATTGGCAAACCGACCCACTTTTACATCGCTTGTGGTTGAATATAGTGGTTGAAACGTTCCCACTTATGAAAACCGATAATGAGGTTAAAATTCTTTTGGGTGCATTTTCCTTCTTTGTAATGTTTGCCACCGTCGCACGTCTAGTCTTGTTGATAATAGATGAAAAAGCACGCAAAAACCACCGCGACATTGATAATTGGTCCTTATTGGCCTCATTATTAACCGCTTCCATGATGCTTGCGATTTTCTTTCAAGCGCGCACGGCGGGGCAGGCGGCGGGTATTGCCATTATTGCCGCCGCCGCATTGGTGACAAGTGTTTATAAAGAAAAGGGCTTGATGACGGCCTTGATTGTCGGCCTTTTTGTCAATCCATTGGTTCCGGCTTTGGTTTCAATGGCTTACGAAAAAATCGCACCGAAAAAGAAGACACCATATGTTACGGGTGGCGGTAATACATGCGGGACAGATGCGGCCTATTCCGAACTCGCAAAAATGCCGAAAGGTCTGATTGCCGCCAATATTGATTTTGGCGCACACGCCTTGATTTCCACCCATCATGATGTTTTGGCGGCGCCATATCACCGCAATAATGGGAATTTCACTTCTTATGATATTTTCCTTTCTGCGCCCGATATTGCGTTTGAAAAAGCCAAAAGGCGCGGTGTGAATTACATTGCCTATTGTGCGAAATCCGCTGAAACCGGAAATTTGGCGCGTGAAGCACCAAATGGTTTGATGGCACAGCTTAAAGCCAATAAAATCCCCGCCTTTCTTGTACCAATCGCAAAACCTGCTAATTCCGATATTGTAGCGTTTTCAATTAATTATGGTTTCAAGCCATGATAATTTCCAAAGGCAAAATTGAAGCGTGCGGCGTAAAATCGCATTTTATTAATGAAGATACATTTTTGGTCTTTGGCGATGGCACAATTCTAAAAAATGGTTCGAAATTCTGCGAATTGGAAAATGGCGCATTGGATGCGGCGGTTTTAGGTGAAAGAATCCTGATTATTGGCGATGACGGAATAATTGTTTCAATTTCCGCAACTGGTGAATTGCAAAACATAAATTCCCCGCGCCTTGGCTTTGCAGATAGTTTGATAGTCAATAATGAACGTGGTCTTATTTGTGTGGTTTCCAATCGCAAGGTTTTTGTCTTTGATTTGGAAGGCAAAACCAATTTCGAATTTACGCCACCAATGAACCCATTATGCGCGACTTTCGATGCAGCGGGAAATAATCTTGCAATCGGGCATGGCGCTGGTCTGACGATTTATGATCTCAAAGGAAATGAAAAGCCATTAGATTTGAAAACCGAAGGCGGCGTTTTGGGGGCAGTTTTTTCGCCCGATACGGCATTTTTGGTCGCGGCAACCGGCGTCCCAAGTCTCGTTGGGTGGCGATTGTTTGATGGCGTTGGGTTTCGAATGGCAGGTTATCCGTCAAAAGCCGCGTCTTTTGCCTGGATAAATAATATGCCACTTTTGATAACTTCAGGCGGTCCGGTTGGCGTTATTTGGCCTTTTTTTGGCATGGAAGGCCCAATGGGCAAAAACGCCGAAACCATAAGAACCCGCATGGGAATTGTTAGTGCGGTGGCGGCGCATGGCAATAAAATCCTATTAGGCTATGGCGATGGCGGCGTTGATTTCGCAGATTTTGAAACTAAAAATCACAAGCATTTAATGGGCACACGCCCAAGAAACGACGCCGAAATTGACCTTAGAAGCGGCACATCGCGCGTAGTATCAATGGCATTCTCAAATTCCACCCAAAAATGCGCCTATGTTGCCGAAGATGGAAGATGGGGAATAGGGCGGGTATAAACGCTAAGTATGAATCTAAATAAGAAAGTCTTTATTAGGGAATTCATAATTCAATTCTTTAATTCCGCACTCTTTCAAAAAATCGAAAATACCGTCATAAAAGGATGGCGCCCTCGTTGGGTCTTTTTCATCTCCCGCTGGAACAAAAATAGTTAAGCCTTGGCGAGCGCGGGTTAGCAGAACGCGATACGAATTTTTTAGATATAAATGCCGATCCGGGTCATTGATGTTTCGCCATTTAGTCCCGTTAAAGTCTTTGCTGATCCATCTATCACCTTCAAATCGCAGGTCTGCATCCCAACAAATCCCAGCCCAGTCTATTTCTAAACCTTGAACATCAAACTCTGTGGCGACGTCTTCGAGATATATAGACGAACGAACGTCGGTTTTGTCGTTTAGAAACCAAATTTCTGGCTTCAGTTCCATTTTTACATTGAGCCCACAAGGCTTCAAACGGAGCCCCCCGGAAGAAGCCAGGAGGCCGCTTCTTTCAGTGCCACGTCTTTTTTCTCGAAGCCAATTTCGCATTTTATCCAGGTTTCGCGTCAAAAAAATTGGGTAATGGTTACATATTCTTTGATATGATGACTTTGCTTCTTTCGAATTGCCTTCAAGTAGGTGGAACACAAATTCAGCCAAAGTTTCTGCCCTAAACGAACGCATCGAAACGCTTAGATGTAGTTCATTCGAAATGACAGTTTGATGCTCTTTTAAAAACGCTTCCAAATTTTTTGTGATTCCATATTCGGGACTAAGAATTTTATCCGATGTGAAAACCTTCCATTCTGGGAAACATTTTTCTAAGACTCTAAACCATTCTGAAAGCCCTGCTTCGCCAGTATTAATTTCCTGCCCGCCGCCGATCAAACAAACAATTACACTCCAATCATCGTGTCTATCCATTACAGAAATCAGGAATTCGGGCTCTGACATTTGAAAGCCTAGCATACCCCTCTTTCTTTGCATAAATTTTGATGCTTGAGCTTCATTCCACGCCCTTTGAGCTTCATCAAATATTACAATATGATCAGAAGGCGCAGAACTATCTTTCAGATACCAATCTCGAAAGAAATGAATGTTTTGGACGAAGTTTCTGACTTTACGCTCATGGTCCGCTTTTTTCCCTTTCTTCCTTTGATGCTGGTCGCGAGTTAGGGCCTCGGTGAGCACTTTCACAAGTGGGCCATTTCCTGACAGGAAAGTTGCATGTGAAGTTTTGTCTCCATATGCTCTATTTGTAGCCACATTCAGGCCAGCAAGCGTCTTTCCAGAGCCGGGGACACCTGTTACAAATATAATGGCTTTGCTATTGGTATTTTGGCAAGTGACAATAATTTCGCTAATCTTTGATTGGGTTTTTGTGAGATTTATCGCGCCTGCGTCGTTTCTAACTATTTCATCAACTGAATGATTTGAATATAGATTTCTTGCGGCTTCAATTATTGTAGGAGTTGGCTTGTAACCGGAGTTTTCCCAGCTCAAAAAATCAAATTTAGAATCTTGCGGGCAATTATTTGAAATGATAGTTTCGAAAATTAACGCAATATCTTCTGGTCTGGCCAATATCGGTTTGGCGACTTGGCCTATCGGGAGTTCAATTTGAAAGTGAACTTTTTTCAGCGCTTTGGTTGCAACAAGAATCGGATAAATCGATAAATTATGGCTTCCAAGGTGAAAATTACTAATATCAAGCGCATAATCCTCGACCTGATCTATTGCTGAGCCATCAAAAGCCACCGATCCAACCTTGAACTCAAGAACAAAAACTACGCCCCCAATAACTATGACAACATCGGCGCGTTTCCCCATCCTGGGAATGAAAAATTCAAAATATATTTTGAAGTTTTTTAATGATGCTAATTGTTCCTTTAGGATTCGAATTTGTTCGATCCAAGCGGATTTTTGAGAGTCAATTAGCGAAAAAGAGTTGTGCCTTGCAATTTCGCCCAGAATTTTGTCTTCGTGTTCATTTATGAATTGGTCTCCAGAAGAAGCATAATAGGCAATCATTTTTCAGGTTTCTCCCAAATAACAAAAGTCTAATTAATGCTAAAAACAAGCTGGCGCAACCAGTAGTATATTTGAGCAACAGTGAATAATAGCGTCGATTGCAATCTACTACTGTTACCACTTAAAGGGCCAATTTTGTGGGATCACTCCAACCCAACCAATGCCCTCGCAAAGGTTCTTGCCGAAAAGGGTTGTAGGTCTTCAACTCTTTCTCCGACGCCAATAAAACGAATAGGAAGGGCAAATTTTTGGGTTAGGGCTAATAGGACGCCGCCTTTTGCTGTGCCGTCTAGTTTGCTCATTATTAATCCGGTTATTCCTGCGGTTTTGGCAAAGGCTTCGGCTTGGGAAATGGCGTTTTGACCAACGGTGGCATCAAGGACAAGCCAAACCTCATGCGGTGCAGTCGGGTCGAGTTTTTTGATAACGCGAACGATTTTTTCAAGCTCCGCCATTAATTCGCTTTTATTTTGTAGGCGCCCGGCGGTATCAATTAATAAAACGCCTTTTTCCAAAGCTCGCGCTTTTTGCAATGCTTCATAGGCAAGACCCGCACTATCGGCGCCCGATTCCTTGGCAATCACTTCAACGCCTGCGCGTTTGCCCCAAACTAATAATTGTTCAGATGCAGCGGCGCGGAAAGTGTCAGCAGCAGCAAGCATTATTTCATGGTCATTATCAACCAAATTCTGTGCAATCTTGCCAATTGTAGTGGTTTTGCCAGAACCATTGACGCCAACAAACATAATGACTCGCGTTTCATCGCCCGACCAAGGATTATCAAACCTTTCAAACGGCAAAAGCATTTTGGCGATTTCATCGGCTAAAGCGGCGCGAATTGTAAATTCATCGATTTGTTCAAATCTGCGCGCGGCAATCGCTTTGCAAAGATTGCGTGCATTTTCAACGCCCATATCGGAAAGGATTAATAATTCTTCCAATTCCTCAAGCGAATCATCGTCTAATTTGGCGGTCGTGAAAATTGCGCCAATACCTTGCGCCAGTTTCTGACTGGAACGTTTTAAGCCTGAAAAAAGGCCACGAGATAATTCGGTTTGTGGCAATTCATCTTGCGGCTCAATTTGCAAAGTTTCAATCGCGCCGCCGTTTTCATCGGTTTTGACCAAAAAACACTGACCAAGATGAGAAATTTCACCAGCAAGAATAATTGCCGCCTCATGGATTGGCGCAAATATTATTTCGCGGTTTTGGCCTTTTTTGACCATCAAGGTTGCGGCGATCGCGACGCCATCAATTGTGGTTTGAATTTCTTCGATAAAATCCAGAAAGGACGCGCGCTTTTCAATCGCGTTTTTCGCTTGTTCAATTTGGTTTTCGGAATTTACAACGCCAACCAAAACCGCAATCGGTTCGAGAATAGATGTTGCATGCGCATTTGACGAGATTTCGTCATTCCCGACAATCGTCTCTTTGACTTTTTTCTTTTTGCCCCAACCAAACATAAAATTGATATAGTGATAAAGCGAAAGCAATTCAAACACTTTGGCATTCATAAAAAACTTGACGGTGCGTCATTTTTCTTGCATTAGAAAAACATGAAAACTCCCATCAAACGCGAAGCAAATAAGAAGGCCAATCGCGAAACCATATTGGCAGCGGCGCGCATTGTGTTTGACGAAATCGGGTTCGAAGCGGCAAATGTTCGCGATATTGTTCGCAAAACCAGTTTGGCCTCTGGCACTTTTTACAATTATTTCAAAACCAAGGAACAAGTTTTCCTCGCTTTGCATGAAAATGCCATTTTGGAATTCAGGCCGGAATTGAAAAAAGCATTTGAAGCATCAGCCGGCGACTTCGGAAAATTTATTCATTTGGCCTTTCTCTATTATTTTGATTTTAAACTTAAAAATCTGAATATTGATGCAAAAAGTGAAAAGATTCTTGTTCCCAACGCGCCAAAACGAACACCTCAAGAATCGGCGATTTCAAACGAAATCAAAGCCTATATAGCTGAATTCAAAAAAATAGGTTGCCTCGAAAACCTTGATATCGAATTATTGACGCGTTCGTGTATCGGCATTGCACAAGAATTGGGAATGCTTATTGAGGCCGACGGTCAATACACGCCGGAATTTTGTGCGCAATTTGCGGCAAAAATAGTGCAAAGCGGGATTGGTTGCCGCTAAAAATCTCGTTCTCGACCAAAGTATATGGCATTTGCGCTCGATAATATGTGGTTTTTGTGGCAATGGGTGCAAACAAATACACATTAAATATTGCTTGGTTCAAAAGCCCGTGATAACAGCCTGCGCAACTGCAGCATAGGTCGCACTTTTAATAGTGTGCAATGTTGAAAACAGCGCGGTTTCACATTTATGGAACCAGCCAATTTGGGAATAGAATATGTCGCAAGCCATAGGCCGTTATGCCTCAACTCTTTTTGAACTCGCCACTGAGTCGAAATCCGTTGATGCCATTGAAAATGATGCCAATGCTTTAATTAATGCATTCAATGCTTCACCGGAATTGGTAAATGTTTTGAAAAGCCCGCTTATCGCCGCTGTTGAGAAACTTGGTGTTATGGCGGCAATTTCCAAAAAATTGAAAGTATCGGCAATTGTTTCGAATTTCATTGCAATTGTTGTAAATAATTCGCGTGCTGGTGAATTGCCTGCGATGTTTAAAGGCTTTTTGGAAAAAACTGCTAAAGCCAAAGGCTTGGTAAAAGCTGAAATCGCAAGCGCAAATATGCTTTCTGACGCGCAATTAGAAGAATTAAAGTCTTCGCTTTCCAAAGCATTCAAATCTGATGTGGAAATCGAAACTAAGGTAAATCCTGAATTAATCGGTGGTTTGGTGGTAAAAGTCGGTTCAAGACTTTTTGATGATTCCATCAAAACCAAACTTGAAGCCCTAAAAAATAATTTGAAAGGTGCATAGGCAATGGACATTCGTGCCGCTGAAATCTCTAAAATTCTAAAAGACCAGATTAAGAACTTCGGTTCTGAGGCTGTGGTTGCCGATGTCGGCACCGTGCTTTCCGTCGGTGACGGTATTGCGCGCGTTCACGGTCTTGATTCGGTGCAAGCCGGTGAGATGGTTCAATTCGGTTCCGGCGTTAAGGGCATGGCTCTTAACCTTGAACGCGACAATGTCGGTGTGGTTATCTTTGGTGAAGACCGCGGCATTAAAGAAGGTGACACCGTAAAGCGCCTTGGTGAAATCGTTTCGGTTCCAACCGGAAAAGGTCTTTTGGGCCGCGTTGTTGACGCTTTGGGTGAACCTATTGATGGCAAAGGCCCAATCCAAGATGCCGAACGCAAAATGGTTGACGTTAAGGCGCCGGGCATTATTCCGCGTAAATCGGTTCATGAGCCGATGCAGACCGGTATTAAATCAATTGACGCACTTATTCCAATCGGTCGTGGACAGCGCGAATTGATCATTGGTGACCGTCAGACCGGTAAAACAGCAATCGCAATTGACGCGATTCTTTATCAAAAAGATGCTCACGAGCGTAATGCTTCGGAAACCGAAAAACTTTATTGCGTTTATGTCGTTGTTGGCCAGAAACGTTCAACCGTTGCCCAATTGGTCAACACTTTAGAAGCTGCAGGCGCCCTTCAATATTCAATTATCGTTGCGGCAACTGCATCTGACCCTGCGCCATTGCAATATATTGCACCATTTACCGGCGCAACAATGGGTGAATATTTCCGCGACAATGGAATGCACGCACTTATCATTTATGACGATTTGACCAAACAAGCGGTTGCATATCGTCAGATGTCACTTCTTCTTCGCCGTCCTCCTGGTCGTGAAGCATATCCTGGTGACGTTTTCTATCTTCACTCTCGCCTTCTTGAACGTGCCGCGAAATTAAACGATGACAATGGCAATGGTTCTTTGACTGCTTTGCCAATCATCGAAACCCAAGCGAACGACGTTTCGGCCTATATTCCGACAAACGTTATTTCAATCACCGACGGTCAGATTTTCTTGGAAACTGATTTGTTCTATCAAGGTGTTCGCCCTGCGGTTAACGTTGGTCTTTCGGTTTCGCGGGTTGGTTCTTCTGCACAAGTCAAAGCAATGAAACAGGTTGCGGGTCCTATTAAAGGTGAATTGGCTCAATATCGTGAGATGGCGGCATTTGCGAAATTTGGTTCTGACCTTGATGCGTCAACTCAACGCCTTCTTAATCGTGGTGCGCGTCTGACTGAATTATTGAAACAGGATCAATTCTCTCCGGTTCCGGTTGAAGAGCAAGTTGTTCTTATTTATGCCGGTACAAAAGGTTATTTGGACGCTATTCCACTGGGCGATGTGAAAAGATTTGAATCTGAGCTTCGCACGGCTTTGGGCGGCAAATTCAAAGATCTTGCTACCGAAATCAGAACTAAATTGGACATTAAAAAAGACGGCATTGAAGACAAAATCAAAGCTGCCTTGGACGAATTTTCAAAAACATTTGCGTAAGGTGGGTTAAATGGCCTCATTAAAGGATTTCAGAACCCGAATTGCTTCGGTGAAATCGACCCAAAAAATCACCAAAGCCATGCAAATGGTGGCGGCGGCAAAATTAAAGCGTGCTCAAGAAGCCGCTGAAGCCGCGCGCCCATATTCTGAAAAAATTGCTTCAACAGTTGCAAATCTCGCAACTTCTGTAAAAGGCTCTGAATCTGCACCAAAACTTTTGCGCGGTTCGGGCAAGGATGATGTGAATTTGGTTGTGGTTTCATCTTCAGAGCGTGGTCTTTGCGGTGGTTTCAATACCAATATCGTAAAACGTGCGCGTGAATTGGTGAAAGACCTTGAAAATCAAGGTAAAACCGTGAAAATCATGACTGTTGGCAAAAAAGGCCGCGATCAATTACAGCGCCTTTTCAAAGACAAAATGGTCTATCATTTTGATTTTTCAAAAACCCGCGCGGTTGGCTCTGCGCAATCGGGTGCGGTTGCCGCTAAATTGATGGAAATGTTTGAAGCGGGCGAAATTGACGTTGCGCATTTCGTATTCTCAAAATTCAAATCAGTCATTTCACAAATTCCAAGCGTTCAACAATTAATTCCGGTTAAAGTTGAGGCAGGCGAAACCGTGAAATCATCTGATGCGGCGGTTTATGAATATGAACCAAACGAAGAAAAAATTCTTGAAGCATTATTACCGCGTTATTTGGATAGCCAGATTTTGCGCGGTTTGCTTGAAAACAATGCGGGCTTTTATGGCTCGCAAATGGGTGCGATGGATAACGCAACCCGTAACGCCGGTGATTTAATCAAGAAATTGACTTTGCAAATGAACCGCAAACGTCAGGCAATGATTACCACCGAATTGACCGAAATTATTGCAGGGGCGCAAGCCGTTTAATAAGCCCATTGGGCAAAATGAATTAGGAAGTGAGAAAAGACATGTCAATCCAAGCGAAAGGCAAAGTTTCACAGGTAATCGGTGCGGTCGTGGACGTTGAATTTGAAGGCACATTGCCTGATATTCTTAACGCTCTTGAGACCACCAACAATGGCAAGCGCCTTGTTCTCGAAGTTGCACAGCATTTGGGCGAAAATAGCGTTCGCACAATTGCGATGGACGCAACCGAAGGCTTGGTTCGTGGTCAAGAAGTTATTGACACTGGTGATTCAATTCAAATCCCGGTTGGCCCTGCCACACTTGGTCGTATTATGAACGTTGTCGGTGAGCCGATTGACGAAGCAGGTCCAATCAATGCGCCTGAAGGCAAACGTTCAATCCATAAATCGGCGCCTGCCTTCGTTGATCAAAAACCAAATCCTGAGATTTTGGTAACCGGTATTAAGGTTGTTGACCTTCTTTGCCCTTATGCAAAGGGTGGTAAAATCGGTCTTTTCGGTGGCGCGGGCGTTGGTAAAACCGTTCTTATTCAAGAGCTTATCAATAATATCGCAAAAGCATATGGCGGTTATTCGGTTCTTGCGGGCGTTGGCGAACGTACACGTGAAGGTAACGACCTTTATCACGAAATGATCGAATCCAAAGTGAATGTCGATCCGAAAGAAAACAATGGCTCGACCGAAGGTTCACGTTGTACATTGGTTTATGGCCAGATGAACGAACCACCGGGCGCACGTGCACGTGTTGCTTTGACCGGTCTTTCGGTTTGCGAATATTTCCGTGACGAAGAAGGCAAAGACGTTCTTTTCTTCGTTGATAACATCTTCCGCTTTACCCAAGCGGGTTCAGAAGTGTCGGCACTTTTGGGTCGTATTCCTTCTGCGGTGGGTTATCAGCCAACACTTGCAACCGACATGGGCGGCCTTCAAGAGCGTATTACTTCAACCGTTAAGGGTTCAATCACTTCGGTTCAGGCGATTTACGTTCCTGCGGACGATTTGACCGACCCGGCACCTGCTGCATCATTCGCCCACTTGGACGCGACCACAGTTCTTAACCGTTCAATCGCGGAAAAAGGTATTTATCCTGCGGTTGACCCACTTGATTCGACTTCACGTATCCTTGAGCCGCGCGTTGTTGGTCAAGACCATTATGAAACTGCACGCCGCGTTCAAGAAATCTTGCAACAATATAAAGCACTTCAAGACATTATCGCCATCTTGGGTATGGACGAATTGTCAGAAGACGACAAATTGGTTGTTTCTCGCGCCCGTAAAGTTGAGCGCTTCTTGTCACAGCCGTTCCATGTCGCCGAAGTATTCACCGGTTCACCTGGTAAACTTGTTCCACTTGAAGAAACAATCCGTGGCTTCAAAGGCTTGGTAAATGGTGATTATGACCATCTTCCAGAGCAAGCATTCTATATGGTCGGTTCAATCGACGAAGCCATTGAGAAAGCTGCGAAATTGGCGGCAGAAGCGTAAAACATTCAAGTCGCCGCCCTCGCTTCGCTCACATAACGACTTGGGTTTAAGCGGAGAAAGATATAGAAAAAGCGTCGGTTTCATCGGCGCTTTTTTGTTGATAGGGGAATTTTCACCCCCCTATCAACAGATTGATAAATAACTCGACTAGAACAACTTAAGTTGTCTTTCGTCTTCAAAAATTGGGATACGGAATGCGCGGCCATTTGGCATGCAAATCCTTCTCCCGTTTTTGAGGGTAATACACTTACGGAAAATATATCCGCTAGGCGTTTTCTTCATGATAAGTATCCTTTGCATGAAGGTTGACCCAGCGAATCACTTATGCAATAATCGCCTTCCTTGCGACAGGGAGGTGTATCACTGAATAGTGATCCGCTAGTTTTCGAATTCCCAATAGTCCTTGTGACTATTGGCGAAATTAGGCGAGTTGGAAGGGATTCGAACCCATGGGTGACGACTTAGCAGGGAGCACCCGTTCCAAACCCAACTCAAAACAATTTAAGCGCCCCGATTTAAACATTGGGGCGCTTATTTATTAAATGGTATGTGTCTCAACGTAATTTATTTTAAATCTTCTATTAAGCATTATTCGACCTCGGAATTGAATTTAGCGAGTTTCTGCTAGTTGTCAACCGCTTAAAGTTATGATAGGGAGTTTTATCAGTATTTTATCAGACTTTTATCAAATTCTTATCAGGAGCGTAGTATGTCAGACGAAAAAGCCTCAGAATCAATTAAGCGAGACAGAAGCCCAAAATTTCCATATATAAGTCTATCAAAGGCGCTAGAACGCATCGAAATATTATATAGACAAGTCAGAAAAAATGAAACAAGGATATATGATATTGCAAAGGATTGGGACCTTTCGCCTAAAAGCAGCTCAACTGACCGAAGTGTAGCTGCACTTCAAGCGTTCGGACTAATCGAAGATTCTGGAAGTGGTGAAAGTCGGAAAATCCGACTTTCAGATTTCGGTTACAGGATACTTGCTGATGATCGAGAGGGGGTAAAGGCGGAATTGCTTTCGGCTGCTGCGCTGAAGCCACAAGTAATATCCGAATACATCGAAAAATGGGGAAATGAGCGACCTGATGATTCTCATGCTCTGAGCCATTTGCAGTTTGATGGCGGATTCACACCAGAGGGCGCAAAAATATTTCTACGGGTTTATGATGACGCGTTGAAGTATTTACCTAGTAATGAAAGCGTCAAGAAAAATACAGATACCGATAAGAATGCTGTTGAAGATGATAAAGGTATCGATAACAAACGCGAAGGAGCAAGTGGTGACTCTACTAAATGGCGAGACTCTCCAAATGACGAATTTAAGCAAGATGTATTTTCACTTGATGAAGGAAATGTAGTTTTAACTTGGCCTAAAAACTTGAGTAGTGAAAGCTACGAAGATATGTCGGCCTGGATACAAATTATGCTTAAGAAAATTGGTCGTGCTGTAACTAAGCTAGATGAAAGGCCTTAAGCGGCAACAAAAAACTAATGTTTAAACACTTGGGGTTCTTTGCTGCTACAGAATTCATAAAGAAAATGTCGGGGATTAGAATTGTTGCCGCACTTATACCCCCCCCCTGCGCACTATCATAAAACCCACCACCTTCGCGCTTTCCGACTGCGATTACGACGACGGTAGTGCGTTCATCCCTACCCGACAAACTAATCCAAATCCCACACTTTTAAGTTTGATTTCACTTTGCACTAACCCGCAAAACTTTCCCTTCCGGTTCGTCGGTTAAAATCCAAATGCTGCCGTCGGGGGCTTGGGTTACGTTTCTAAAGCGGGTTTCTTGTTCGGATAAATAGACGGTTTCTTTGACGATTTTGCCATTTTCTAAATCCACATGGCGTAATTGTTGACCCGCGAGTGCCGAAACCAATAAATCGCCCTTAAATTGTGGGAACATATCGCCCGTATATAAAAGCATAGAAGAGGGGGCAATTGATGGAACCCAATAGGTTATTGGCTGTTCCATACCGGGCAAAGCGACATAATCGGAAATTTTTAAGCCCGAATAATCAATGCCATAAGTAATTTTCGGCCAGCCGTAATTCTTGCCCTGTTCAAGAATATTAATCTCATCACCCCCGCGTGGGCCGTGTTCGTTTTCGTAAATTATCTTATTGGTGGCATCATATGCCAAGCCCTGCGGGTTTCTGTGGCCATATGAAAAAACCTCGGCCTTTTGGCTTTCAAGATTAATTTTCATAATTTTGCCAAGGTTGGATTTAAGGTTTTGTGCTTCCTCTTTATAATTAAATCCTTCACCGACTGACAATAAAAGCGAATTATCGGGGACGAAAAGGATGCGTCCGCCAAAATGTGCCGTGCCCTTTTTCTTTGGGTTTGCACTATAAATTTCAGTTACTTCCTTTAATTCGCCATCAAATCTTGCACGGATTAAGGTTGTGGCATTTTCGTTTTCCGTGCCTTTGGAATAGGAAATATAGACTATACCGCTCTTGGCAAAATCGGGCGCGGCGGCAATATCCAAAAGACCGCCCTGACCGTCATATAAAATGTCATTTGGCAAACCATTAACTGGCGCGCCCAATTTGCCATCTTTCAATTGCCGCACGCGACCCGCCTTTTCGGTGATTAAAGCCGAACCATCGGGAAGGAAAGTAATGCCCCAAGGAAATTCCAATCCCGTGGCAATAGTTTCAATTTTGAACGCCTGTTTGACGGTGGGTGCAGTGTCAGAACGCGGTGCATCCGCGCCTTTTTGGGCACATGCGGCAATTAGGGTAAGTGCAATAAGGGGCAAATATTTCATAGCCCAAAATAACACAGTTTCACGTTTTAAAAACCGCCTTTTTTAAACCGCGCAAAGAATTGCCGACAAAAATTTGCGTGCGTGCCAAATCTTCGGGTTTTAAAATCGCCTCGATGGCTTTACCCTCGTCAATCAATTTTTGCCGCAAAACCCCAGGCAGAACGCCACATTCTAATTTGGGAGTGCGCAAAATACCGTCACCGAAATCAAGGAAAATATTGGTGCGCGATCCTTCGGAAATTTCGCCTTTTTCATTTACAAAAATAACCTCATCAAAACCATCGGCACCAGCTTTTTGAAATGCCAAATCGTAAAACTCGCGATTACTGGTTTTATGTTTTAGCCAAAGGGAATTTGAATTAATCAGCGTTTCACAGACTTTGATTTTGTATTCGTCTTTCAAATCTTCGAAAGTGTGAAACTCAATTTCGACATTATCGAAATTTGTCAAAATTCGCACACGTGCAGGCGCATCGCCCCATTCTTTAGCTTTATGTTGCGAGGCTTTTTCGATTTTGGAAATTTCAAACTCAATACCAAAAAATTCGGCACTTTTTGCCATTCGTGTCAAATGTAAATCTAAATTCTCAAAAGCTGTGCCGTTCCATTTTAGAGTTTCTATCAGCGCGAAATCGCGCGCCGCATTTTGCAAGAAAGATGACTTTAGCAGGCATTCGTCATATTCGGCGCGCGCATCGGAATCATAAACAATTCCCGAACCAACACCTATTTCTATCTCGCCATTGCGAATAATCGGTGTGCGAATGGCGACATTGAAACTCATATCGCCGTTGGGTTTTATCATGCCAATCGCGCCGCAATAAATGCCGCGTGGCCCTTGTTCACATTCAGCAATAATTTCAGTTGCGCGAATTTTGGGACAGCCGATAATCGAACCTGCCGGCATTAATGTGGTCAAAACTTCGGTTTGCGAAACACTGTCACGCAATTGCGCTTGGATTTTTGAAATCATTTGGAAAACGCTTGGATATTTTTCAATCGCGAAAAGTTGCGGCACTTTCACTGAACCGGCAACCGAAATGCGCGCCAAATCATTGCGCATTAAGTCGGTAATCATAAGGTTTTCAGCGCGTTGCTTTTCGTCATTTTTGAGGGTTTCAAAATTCTGAACGTCCTCTTTTGCTCCTGCGCCCCGCTTAATTGTGCCCTTCATCGGGTGCGTTTCTATATTTACGCCTTCGGTTTTGAAAAATAATTCCGGACTAAGCGATAATATTTGGAATTCACCCAAATCCAAAAATGCGGAATATTTTACAGGCTGTGCGTCGCGCAATTTTTGATAAAGCGCGAACGGTGAACCCCAAAACGGCGCTGTGAGGTTAAAGGTCAGATTGGCCTGATAAATGTCGCCATTTTCAATATAGCTTTTGACTTTTTCGAATTGGTTTTTGTATTCTTTAAAGTCCCATTCAGAATTGAATTTGCCGATGGCGAAGCCGTCATTTTGGTTCAATTCAGCGAAGCTCTTTGTCTCAATTTCATCAAAAACCGCAAACCACAAAAGTGGCAAATCGCTTTTTGCCATATGCCGCGTAGAGGGTTCAATGCCAAGGCCGAACTCATAGGAAACATATCCGAAAATATGCCTTTTTTGCGCGGTGAAATCTTGCAGTTTTGCTAATGCGGCGTCGCATTCGCGCCATTTATCCGCCCGAATAATTGCAATCGGGTTTTGAGCAATTATTGCGCGATTTTCGGTTTCTTGACTGTCTTCGAAAAGAACCCAAGGTGCGCGCACTAATTCACCATTTCGCAGGCTTTGATAATCTGCGCGCCATCGGGGGAATAAGGAAGTGTGCGGACAATCGACATTTCAATGCATTTGTCTTTTGGTTCGGCCTTGGTACAGGCGCGAATGGTTTTATCCATTGGGTCTTCACCGCATTGATAGTCT
Source organism: Hyphomonadaceae bacterium (assembly GCA_041917055.1). Classification (GTDB taxonomy): domain Bacteria; phylum Pseudomonadota; class Alphaproteobacteria; order Caulobacterales; family Aquidulcibacteraceae; genus Pseudaquidulcibacter. The sequence goes on along the minus strand of JAYRYJ010000010.1, from coordinate 46,771 downwards.
TGGGCCGTCAATTCTTTTTCTATCGCCTCGCTTGGGGTATCCATCGGGAATTTTGCTTTTAAATCCGTGCGGTATTTTTCGGTGGCAATCGGGTCAACGTCTAGATGGGCGGTGACCCGCTCATTCTTCTTAATTTCCGCCGCATTATCAAGTTTTTCAACCGGTTTTTGATTGCACGAAACGAGTGCCAATATGGTAATGATAATTAGAAAATTCCTATTCATTTTAGCCCCCGATCGACCAAACCGTGCCCTCTGCACTATCTTTTACCACAACTTTTAGCGCCGCCAATTCATCACGAATCTCGTCCGCCCGTGCCCAATTCTTCGAGGCGCGAACTTCGGTGCGCTCTTTAATAAGGTTTTCAATGTGTGCGCTAAGGTCGGCATCAATTGCATCATTTTTAAACCATTGCGACGGTTTTAATTGCAAAACGCCAAGCATTCTGCCCGCGCCCAAAAGGGCCGCCAATGCCACGTGCTTTTCATCAATGGTTTGCGCTTTATTCGCATTGCGTGCAAGTTCGGAAAGTGCGGCTAAGGCTTGTGGCGTATTCAAATCATCGCATAAAGCGTCAAGAATTGATTGTGGCACAATTGGCTCAATACCATCATTCCATACACTTTCCATGGCGCGATAAAGTCTATCTAAAGTCTTTTGCGATTGAATAATCAAATCATCATTCCAATCCAAGGGTGCGCGATATTGGGCACTCAAAAGAGCTAGTCGAACCGCTTCGGGTGGGAATTTTGCGCAAATCCCCTCAATATCCAAAACATTGCCAAGGCTTTTAGACATTTTCTCATTGCCCATATTCAAAAAGCCATTATGCAGCCAATAATTTGCAAGCGGCACGCCGGAATGCGCGCATTCGGATTGTGCGATCTCATTTTCGTGGTGTGGGAAAATCAAATCGTGCCCGCCGCCATGAATATCAATTGTCTGCCCCAAATTCTTTTCGATCATTGCCGAGCATTCAATATGCCAACCGGGGCGGCCTTTTCCGAATGGTGCATCCCAAAAAGGTTCATTGGGTTTTGCGGCTTTCCATAATGCGAAATCGGCGGCGTCCTTTTTGTTTTCGTCGATTTCGACGCGCGCACCTTTTAACATGTCGTCGAGATTACGACCCGACAGCCTGCCATAGTTTTTCATACTCGAGACATGAAAATATACGCCGTCTTCGGTCTCGTAAGCGTGGCCCATATCGATAAGTTTTTGAATAATATCAATAATTTCGCCCATATGCGCTGTGACGGTCGGTTCAATATTGGGAAGGCGAACATTCAAGAGCGCCATATCCGAATGATAAATCGCGGTATATTTTTTGGTGATTGCGGAAATATCAACACCATTTTCCAACGCAGCGGCATTTATTTTATCATCGACATCGGTTATGTTTCGCGCATAGATAACATGGTCTTCACCATAAATATGCCGCAATAGCCGCGCTAAAGTATCAAATACAACAGCGGGTCGCGCATTGCCGATATGGGCGCGATTATAGACAGTAGGGCCGCAAACATACATTGTTACCCGTTTTGGGTCGATAGGTATGAATTTGGTCTTTTCCTTGGCGATTGTATTGTAAAACTGAATTTCGTTCATATTTGTTCTTTAAATAATTCGGAAAATAAAATCCACAATGAAAGGCTTTTATTAAATCCGTATTTGATATATGTTCGTATAAATGCGAAAGTGTCGCAAAAAGGGCGGGCGTTAAGTCCTCATGGTGAGGCTCGACCCCCGTCCCCGAGAAGGGGATATTTATGGATTTGATTAATGACAAGGGCTTCGTCGCCCAATTTTCCAACAAACCAAGCAAAGAACAAGCGATGGAAGCCGTCAAAACCCTCTTGCGCTGGGCTGGTGATAATCCGGATCGTGAAGGTCTTTTGGATACGCCAAAACGGGTTGTTGAAGCCTATGAAGAGTTTTTTGCGGGTTATAATCAAAATCCTGAAACCGAACTTTCGCGAACTTTTGAGGAAGTTGGAGGCTATGATGATATTGTAATGCTGCGCGATATAGAGGTCGAAAGCCATTGCGAACACCATATGGTTCCTATTTTAGGCAAGGCGCATGTTGCTTATATGCCAAAAAATCGCGTCGTCGGCATTTCCAAAATCGCGCGCGTCGTCGAAATTTTCTGTAAACGCCTTCAAACCCAAGAAACAATGACCAGCCAGATTGCAGAAACGATTTCAAACGTCTTGAAGCCATTGGGCGTTGCAATTTTGATTGATGCCAAACACCAATGCATGACCATGCGCGGCGTTCATCATACCAATGTCTCAACCATAACCACGCAATTTACCGGCGTTTTCAAGGAAAACCCGGAATTGAAGGATAGATTCTTGAGGCTTTGTGGATATAGATGATTGAATCAAATTAAATATTGGTTCTTTTCTTGCACCATCCGGTGAATTCGGCACCATCAATTATTGCAAAATATTTTCCATTTTCAATATAGATGGTCACTTGACCCTTTACCTCGTCCAAAATGATTTTCCCGTCTTTTTCGAAGAAATTCTTTTTGGGCATAGTTTCGAGGCATGAAAGCGCACGTTTTTGCGCGCTTTGCATGTCTTCAAAACGCTCAGTCGCGCAAAATACGCCACTATTTCTTGCAAGACCATTTGAATTTCCATAGAACAAGTTCAAATCGCGTTGAAAAATTTCACTTGGAGTTTTGGAATTCCATATATCGCATTCTAAATTCAATATTGCGAGATTGTCCGGTTTCAATAATTTATTTCGCGGACCGGGAATTGAATTACATGCCGCCGCACTTAGACCGAAAATTAAAATTGAGATGAATGCGCCAAGTTTGATATTTTTCATACAAAACCGCTCGTAGAAGAATGGATGTTCAATAATGAAATTTGCATAGGTTTGGCAATTAGTTTCTGTTAATAGCCATAAGGATTATTATTGAGGAAATGCAATGGCTGGTAAATACGAATTGGAAATGGGTATAGTATTTACTCCAAAATTTGACGATAACGGCCTTATCCCTGCTATCGCACAGAATTTTGTGACCAAAGAAGTCCTTATGCTTGCCTATATGAATAAAGAAGCATTAGAGAAAACAATTACGACCAAAAAGGTGCATTATTATTCGCGTTCGCGAAAGTCTTTATGGCTTAAGGGTGAAACCTCTGGGCAAATTCAGACGGTGAAATCAATTAAGACTGATTGCGATCAAGACACGATTTTACTTGAAGTTGAAATAGGCGGCGATGGCGGTTGTTGCCACGTCGGTTTCCAAAATTGCTTTTATCGCACCATGAATGAAGATAATCAGCTTGAAATCACCGGCAAAAAACCGCAATAAAAATTGTGACCGAATTTAGCGCCAGTCTAGAAATTGAAAACCTCGCCCTGCAAAGGGGTGATAGGCTTTTGGTGCGCAATCTTTCTTTGGCACTCAAATCGGGTGATGCCATCGAATTGCGCGGCGCAAATGGCACAGGCAAAACCACGCTTTTGCGTGCCGTCGCAGGATACCATAAGCCGATTTTCGGAGCCATTAAATTCGCCGGCAATAATGAATGGCTAAACCGTGATTATGTCATTTATCTTGGTCACAATGACGCGATTAAGGCCAATGAAACCGTCAAGCAACAATTGGAATTTTGGGCCGATTTTTTTGATGCGCCGCGCGCAAAAATTGCCGAAATCGCTGAAAGGCTGTCAATAAATCGCATACTTCCTATCCAAGGCGGAGGCCTAAGCGCCGGGCAAAGACGACGCGTCGCAATTGCAAGATTATTATTGGCGCATAGACCAATTTGGCTTTTAGATGAGCCATTCGCACCGCTTGATAAAAAAGGCCGCGAAGCCTTGGGGAAAATACTTGATGAGCATCGGCAAAATGGCGGTATGATAATCGCCGCTGTCCATGACACGCCATTGGGTCAAAAAATGCAAATATTGGATTTGAATGAATTCAGCCCCGAAAAAACGGTGGCGGCATGATTAAATCATTCATCTCCATAATCTCACGCGAAATTCGACTGAACCTTGGTAATGGCGGTGGGGCGTTTCTACCGACGGCGTTTTTTGCAGGCTCTATTCTAATTCTGCCCTTTGCTCTTGGCCCCGATAATGAATTATTACGCAAAATTGGGCCGGGGTTCTTATGGTTGGCTTTATCATTGGCCTGCTTGGTGTCCTTGGAACGGCTTTTTCAAGGTGATATAGAAGATAATACCATGGATTATTTATTATTATCCAATGCGCCCTTTTCAATCATTATGCTTGCTAAAATTATTGGACAATGGATTGCGGTTTCATTGCCATTAATGTTTGCGGTGCCGATTGCCGGATTGATGATTAATGTTGAAACCAATCATATTTTGCCAATTACTTTTCAATTGTTTTTCGGCTCTTTTGCGATGTTTATGATTGGGGCAATTGGTTCTGCATTGGGGGCTGGTGTGCGTCGCGGTGGGCTTTTGGTCGCGCTATTGGCTTTGCCGCTTTATACGCCAATTGTGATTTTTGGTGCAATTTCGGCGGGGCAGATAATTGATGGACACGGCATTTTTTCACAAGGTTTCTTATTTATTCTTGCGCTTTGCTTAATATCTTTGGTTCTTAGTCCGATTGCAGTTGCGGGTGCAGTGAAATTGCATTCCGATTAGTCAATTCTTTCCAGAACAAACACTGCTTTTTGCGCCATTAAATTATTGAAAAAATTAACTTCAGCGCATTGTTTTTTGCGATTACTGCCAAATACCGGCGTGACAGAGATTATTCTAAACCCACATTCACGTGCAAGATTTTGAAAATCAAACAAAGTGCATAAATGCAAATTCGCGGTATCATACCAAGTCGCCGGTAAGTCTTTTGTAATCGGCATTTTGCCGTTCAAAGCCAAGTCAAACCTTATTTTCCAATATCCGAAATTTGGCAAAGAAACGATGGCGCGTTTACCAATTCGGCGGATTTGCATTAATATATTTTTGGGTTTCAAAACAGCCTGAATAGTATTGGAAAGAATTACCAAATCAAAACTATCATTAGCGAAAATCGGCAAATCATAATCAGCATCACCTTGAATAACGCTAAGGCCCTTGGCAACACAGGCATTCACGCCTTCTTGTGATATTTCCATGCCGCGCGCGATTGCATCTTTCTCTGCTTCTAGGATTTTCATTAATTCGCCGTCGCCGCAACCAATATCAAGAACGCGCGCCCCTTGCGGCACGTTTTCTATAATTGCACTGAAATCGGCACGCGCAATCATCTGAGACCTCTTTCAATTGCGGCGGCATTCAGAAAACCATTCAAAGCATTATGGAAAACCGGTTCATCTAATAAGAATGCGTCATGGCCTTTGTCGGTTTCTACTTCAAGAGCCGAAACATGAACCCCTGCCGCCATCATAGCACGCACAATGGCGCGTGAATCTGCGGGCGGATAATGCCAGTCAGAGGAAAAGCTAACGACGCAGGCGCGGCCTTCAAAATTCTCAAAAGCCTTTATCAATTTTCCACCAAAGCCAGCAGCTAAATCGAAATAATCCATTGCGCGGGTTATGTATAAATAGGAGTTGGCGTCAAACCGATCGACAAAACTCGTGCCTTGATGGCGTAAATAGCTTTCGATTTGGAAGTCGGCGTCAAATCCGAAAGTTAATTCGTCTCTATCTTGCAAATTCCGTCCGAATTTACGGTGAAGGGCGCTATCGGACATATAAGTAATATGTGCAGCCATGCGCGCCACCGCGAGGCCCTTGTTTGGAAAAGTTCCCAAATCCGCATATTTGCCATTATTCCAATCAGGATCCGCCATAATCGCCTGTCGCCCGACTTCATGGAAGGCAATATTTTGTGCTGAATGGCGCGCGGCGGTGGCAATTGGAATGGCGCAATTCACACTTTGCGGATAATGTGACAACCAATGCAAAACCTGCATTCCGCCCATTGATCCGCCGATAATTGCGAATAAATTATCAATTCCCCAATCCTCAAGCATTTGCTTTTGCGCGCGAACCATATCGCCGATTGTTATTATCGGGAAATCAATGCCCCAAACAGTGCCAGCATTCTTCGCGCTTTTAGGGCCTGTTGACCCCATGCAACCACCCAAAACATTGGAACAAATCACGAAATATTTTTCCGTATCAATTAATTTTCCCGCGCCAACGACATCAGACCACCAGCCGGGCTTTTGCGTTACGGGGTTTTTGCCACTTACGAATTGGTCACCGGTTAATGCGTGGCAAACAAGAATTGCATTAGACTTTTCGGCATTCAGCGTTCCATAGGTTTCAAATGCGACGTCCGTATCGTCAAGAACGCTACCGCAATCCAGCACCAAAGGCTTTGATAATTTATGGGTTTTAATCGCTTTTGACATAGAATAACCAAACTTTGCGCTGATAGCAGATTTTTTTGGAATTGAAATAGCGATTAATACAGGCGGAGTTTCAACATGTGAGGTGCGCGGTGTTTCATGGAGTTATTTCTTAACTGCTTCCCTTGAGGGAAGGAGTTAATTTAATGCCCCTTACCATTGCCAAAAAATTTCCAAAGAACCACAGCAATCAGTGTAAGAACACCGATTTTGGCAATGGCGAATTTTATTACCATGCTGCGCACCATTTCGACATTTGCCTGGTGCTGTTTTAGTTTTTCGCCGGTCAATGGTTTTGGATTGTCCCATTCTTCGTCAGAAATTGTCGGGTGCGGGGATTTGGTTTCTTCACTCATATCCCCGCAATAAAATTTCTTATTCTTTGCGTCAATACTCAATCAAAAACCCAACAACGATGGTGCGCGGCATATAGTTTTTGATTTTTGAATCTGTATAATTTGAATTATAGTCGATTGATGACGCATTTTTGGTGTCAAACAGATTATTAATATTCAAATAAACAATCGGCATCGCCTTTGAATTTTTGATTTTCAATTGCTTTATGTAATTGAAATCCAAAGAATTATAATTTCCCAATTGCTCAGTATTTTTGATGGCATAGGTCGGAATAATTTCCCCGAATCTGTCAAAGCCAGTTCCGATTGGTTTGGAATAGACTTGACCGCTCATAGAAGTGGCAATGAAATTGACTGAATCGGAATTTTTAAGTGGAACCCGTAATTTCAGTTTTGCCAAATAATCCAAATGGTGAGTGCCGCGTTGTTTTGTATCGCCAACCCAAGTATAGGGTAATGAGCGCGCAAAAACGCCGGATAAATCATATTTGCCGTTTAATAAAACACTGAATGAAGCGTCAAAGCCCTTAATATTGATTTCCTCGCCCAATAATTCATCGGTTTTTTGATAAAGACCGATGGCGAATTTTGTCTCTTGATTTGTATATTTATAATCAATTGACGATTGTTTGCTTTTCGCTTTGCTAATGCCCTCAAACGCCGAACGATAGGGCAGGACAATCGCCGAATAATTGCCTATTGCGGCAATGATATTGTGCCTTTTGTCTTTTGAATTCCACGATAGTGACAAATGACCAATTGGATCAAGTCCCAAATCATCATCAATAAATTCGCGTGCGCCGATTGCCAAAGACAATTGTTTTGAAAATTGATAATTCACAAAGCCATAAAGCGCGGAATAATTCGTCTCCAATTTTTCAGTAAAATCACCATGAAACCCGCCTAAAGGGCGATAGATTTGCGCGCGGCTTTTTAAGTCAAAATCTTCATTCGCAAGGCCAAAGCGATATGAAATCGGGTTCTTACCAAACCGCCCACCCAAATTGATATCAAAATAGGAATAGGTATTCTCATTGTCATAAATATCGGTGCGCAAATAAGTGGTTTCATTGACAAAACTTTTTGCCGCATCAATTTTTAAACGCGCACTATTAAGTTCTTTTTCAAACGAAAAGACATTGTAATTGCGACGCTTTTTATTGCTCAATTGGCTATTATCAAAGGGATTATAGGGATAAATGCCGTTATCAGTATCGGCAATACTAACCAATCTTAATTGCGTATCAAGGCTTGGTTTTAACAACAGACTTAATCCGGCAGACAGCCCTTTTGCAGATTTTACCAATTCCTCAAGTTTGGGATTAACAGCCAAGAGTGGGGCAAGATTGGTGTGTTCGGCATAAAATTGAACAAAGCCTTTGTTTTTGCCAATGGGTTTCGTCATAGCGATGTCGGTCTTAACTAAATTCATACCCAAACTTGATGCTTCATAACCGGAATCATCGGGCATAATGCGAATCGCTCCACCTGCAGTATTGGCAAAATAAGCTGGTGGCGAGGTTGAATAGGTTTCGACTTCTTTGATTGTCGTCGTATTAAACACCGAAAAACCTTTGGTGGTTTGCAAAAGACTTGAACCGCGCACAATTTCATAAAGCGGAACATCATTGAAATATGTGCGTGACAATCGCGGCGACCCCCCGCGTAAAATAATCTCTGCGGAATTGCTATTATTGGTCGAATATTGCAAATCCGCGACCGCTAGAATCGCATCGGCCTTTGATGCGGGATTGGTGTAAATATCCAATTTCTTAAATGAAATATTGGCAAATGGGCGCGAGATTTTTTTCGAACTAACGATAATCGTCTCGCTGCTTTTTGGCTTATTGTCTTCTTTTTTCTCGACCTTCGCGGTTTGCGCCACCGGGGGATTATCCATTGGCGCGGTCGCTAAATCCATCATCGCCAAAAGCATTATTCGCCTCCGTCGAGATTGATGGTGATTTCCTTGACACCATTAATTTCAATGGCGGCATCATCAAATTTTGGCGGGCCGAATTTGCCTTTTGCGTCATTGCTCATGCCCCATGGTTCTTTGGGAATGCCGAAGGCGCCGGTCTTTAATTTGAAATCACTATCCAAATCATGGAATAATTGTACCGCATATGTGCCATTGGCGACATTTTGAATAATGATTGGGTCATCTTTGGCATCTGTGGCACTGGAAAGCGCGGAATAGGCGCATTTGGTTTTCATAAATTCATCTTTGGTGCAAACACTAACCAAAATTTGACCTTCATCACTTTGAATATTTGCGACATTGACTTTCAATTGGTTTGCGTTTTGTGCCATCGCATTTGATGCGAATATTGAAGCAAAAATTATTAGTGACTTTGCAATTTGAATTGATTTAGACATTTTTGTCAGCTCCCTCTGTTTGGTGACGGCGCTGTCTAAAAAATTCAATTGAGTGTTTCATCTGTGAATACGCAAAATGGGCGTAAACATTCGTGAAATGCCTGCAAATGTAATTCGCGAAGCGCGAATTACAGCTTTCCAAGAATTAATTTGGCAAAAATCGTTTTTGGTGTAACATTTCAAAATAATTCTGGGGATTAATATGCGTAAGATTTTTCAAATTTCTATTGCCGCCGCCGTCGTGCTATTTGCAAATTCCGCCCTTGCCGATAATGGCGTGAAAATCAGCTTTTCTAAAGACGCGGATAAAGCATTTTCCGAAAAATACGGTATGGACGAAAAAGCGAATATCGAACAAACCGTTCGCGAAGAAATTCAAAAAGCAATGGGTGATGGTTTCAATATCGAAGTATTTGTTGAAAGCGCCACCCCAAATCGACCGACAATGACGCAAATGTCAAAAAACCCGTCATTGTCTTATCAAAGTTTTTCAATTGGCGGTGCGGATTTAAAAGGTGTCGTATTTGATAAAAGCGGCAAACAATTGAGCGAAGTCAAATATGAATACTCAACGCCGACAATTTATGATGCGCAATATCAATGGACATGGCACGACGCAAATTGGGCGATCGAAAGATTTGCTAAAGCGCTGAAAAAATCGGTGAAATAATTCATATTCTATAAACCGCGAAACATTAGATTGTCTCAATGAATAAGATATCTCCTTTGTTCGCGTTTGTTTTGGCTATTGTTCTTTCGGGTGCTTGCACTTCGCAAAATGCAATTGCAAAGCCAAAAAAAATAGATAGCAAATCTTTTCTAAGTGGCGGCGTTTGGCGCACGGATAATTGTGCTGAAAAGGATTTTTTCCAGTCATTTGATTTCAAATCCCAACCCGCAAATGTCGAAGTTGGTGCGGGTGCATTGGGGGAAGGCGAAAAACTTCAAATTCTTTCCACCGGATTTGTAAATGGAATGATTGAAGTTCGCACAACGGTTTGTGCGCCGGTTGGGTGCAATAAGACCTGGGAACAATATAAAATCCTTGGCAAAGATATGATGCAGGAATGGAATTTCGAAGGTCATTTGCCGGATCAAGCGCCGAATGTTGTCGTAAAAAACGGCATTGCTTTTGACGGTTCAAAGGGGCGAATATTTAAGAAATGCAAATCTTAAAATCATTTAATGCAGAATTTTTGCCGCCCCCCTTATTATTGCCAAAATCTTTACTAGATAATTAGACGTATAACGGGGCATGGAATTTTTGTGCCTAAAAATAAACGGGGATCCAAATGGCTGCACGCGCTTTGACTTTGACTGTCGGACCTGAACAAGGTCTGCAACGCTATTTGTCTGAAATCCGAAAATTCCCGATGTTGGAAAAAGACGAGGAGTACATGCTTGCGCGGCGCTGGCGCGAACACGAAGACCCGCAAGCGGCTGAAAAATTGGTCACTTCGCATCTTCGTTTGGTCGCCAAAATGGCAATGGGCTATCGCGGTTATGGCCTTCCAATTGCCGAAGTGATTTCCGAGGGCAATATCGGCCTTATGCAGGCGGTCAAAAAGTTCGACCCCGAAAAAGGTTTTCGCCTTGCGACTTATGCAATGTGGTGGATTAGGGCGTCTATCCAAGAATATGTATTGCGCACTTGGTCCTTGGTGAAAATGGGCACAACTGCGGCGCAAAAGAAATTATTCTTTAATCTTCGCCGCATGAAACAAAAAATGCAGGCGATTGAAGAGGGTGAATTGCGCCCCGACCAAGTTGAAGAAATTTCAACCAAACTTGGGGTTTCCGAAACCGAAGTCGTGAATATGAACCGCAGGCTTTCCGGTCCTGATGCATCCCTAAATGTTCAAGTCGGTGAAGACGGTGGCGGCGAATGGCAAGACTGGTTGGCGTCTGATGAAGAAAGCGTCGAAACCACAATGGGGCAAAACGAAGAATATGATGCCCGCATGGAATTGCTTACTACCGCAATGGCGCGCCTTAATGAGCGCGAACAAAAAATTATTCGCGAACGTCGCCTTAAAGAAGACCCAACTACATTGGAAGATTTAGCCGATGAATTTGGCGTTTCACGCGAACGCATTCGCCAAATCGAAGTCCGCGCATTTGAAAAACTTCAAGAAGCCATGAAAGCATTGGCGATGGAAAAAGGGCTTGTGTAGGTTTCTAGGCAGCTTCCACATTTAATTTTACTTCGGTTAGTTCTTGGAGCTTGTTAATTACGGCAAACAGATTTGCTGCTTGTGGGTTTCCCGCAATTCCTAACATTCGCATTAGGCTTTTAGGTGATTTGTTAAGTGACTGTGACAATGGCTCAAAACCAACTGTTGCATTCACATAATCGCGCAATAATGCCTTTGCCAAACTTAAATCATCGTCAAAAAGCGCGTTTGCCGCCTCTGAAAATAGCGCGCGCCGAAAAGAAATGTCGCTTTTTGCGCGTTCGACCACAGTATCTTTAAACTCTTTAGTTAGTGCCATTAATCTTTCACCTTCTTGCGCTTCTTATAATCTTGCCAATACATTTTTGCCGTATCAATGTCTTTTTGTTGTCGCTTCTTTGTGCCACCCAGTAGCAGCAATATTATTTCTTTCCCATCTCTTGCAAAATAAATTCTATAGCCGGGTCCAAAATCCAATTTATATTCCGACGCACCATCACCTATTGATTCAGCATTTGAAAAATTGCCCAATTCCATTTTTTTGACGGCTGTAGTGATTTTAGCAGCCGCATAGGAATCTAAGGTATTAAACCAACGTTCAAATGGTATTATGCTGTCTAAACAAATGTAATTTATTGCCTTCATCGATTTAAATAGTAACATATATGTTACTATTTGTAAAGTTCTGGATTAATAATTCTTGAAAAAGATAACTTTCGCCCAAATCCTTCTTCCCATGCCATTTAATGAGGCGTTTGATTATCAGATTCCTGATGGTTTGAATTTGCAAAAAGGCGATTTTGTTGAAGTGCCATTGGGAAAGCAAAATCTCGCGGGTGTGGTTTGGGGTTTTGACACGCCAAAAACCGAAATCGACAAAATAAAGCCAATCAATAAAAAACTGGAAATTCCACCTTTGTCACCCAATTTAATGGTGTTTGTGGAATGGGTGGCGCGTTATCATGTGACCTATATCGGCAATATTTTAGCGCAGGTTTTAAGACCGCAAGAAGTTTTGCACGATGGCCCATTTCGCAATGAAATAATATTGGGTGACCAAGAATTTGACCGCAAAACTGCGTCTCGTGAAAAACTATTGGAATATGTGAAAAGCCAAACTCAAAGCCTGTCACGGCAAGAACTATCACAGGTGTCAGATGTGTCTGTTGCGGTAATTGCGCAAGCGATTAAGGCGGGGGTTTTGCGCGAAATAAAGTGCGAAATCGATGGGCCTTTCCCCAGACCAAAAACGCAGTTTCACAGTGATTTGAATGCCGCACAGGCGGCGGCGGTCGAAGCCATAATGTCCGAAAATCGCCCGTGTTTGTTAGACGGCATTACCGGTTCGGGCAAGACCGAGGTTTATTTGGAAACCATCGCGCGTATTTTGGAAAGCGACGAAACCGCGCAAATACTGATATTGATTCCGGAAATCGCGCTTACACAAGCCTTAATAGCGCGTATTGAAACCCATTTTGGCGCGTGTCCGATTGAATGGCATACCGATATTTCAATTGCCGGAAAACGCCGCGCGTGGCGCCAAATCAATAAAGGCAACGCGCGCATTGTCATTGGTGCGCGTTCGGCAATTTTTTTACCATTTCAAAATTTGAAACTTATTGTGGTCGATGAAGAACACGACACAAGTTTCAAACAAGAAGATGGATTAAGATATAATGCCCGTGATTTGGCGGTGGTGCGCGCCAAATTTGCGGGGGCAAAACTTATTTTGGCATCTGCGACACCATCTTTGGAAAGCCGCAACAATGCGATTATCCAGAAATATCGCCATCTTTTCCTAAATACGCGTTTTGGCAAGGCCGCATTGCCCAATATCGAATTGGTTAGTTTAAAAGATTACCCGCCGCCAAAAGAAAAATGGCTTTCGCCTTTAATGATTGAAGGAATCGCCGATAGTCTTTCGCGCAAGGAACAGGCGCTCTTATTCCTTAACCGCCGTGGTTACGCACCCCATGTTTTGTGCACGCGTTGTGGTCATAGAATGATGTCTCCCAATTCGGATTCTTGGCTGGTTGAACACCGTTTTTCAGGAAAATTGGTGTGCCATTTGACGGGATATTCAATCAAAAAGCCCATTAACTGCCCCGCCTGTAATGGCTTTGACACTTTAAGTGCCATCGGGCCGGGGGTTGAGCGCATTGCGATTGAAGTGAAAGAAATTTTTCCAAAAGCGCGCATAGAAATCCTATCTTCTGACACCGCTTTAAACCCTAATAATTTGCGTGAAATTGTGGAGCGTATGGAAAATGGTGAAATTGATATTCTTGTCGGCACTCAAATTGTTGCCAAAGGCCATAATTTCCCCAATCTAACCTTTGTTGGCGTTGTCGATGGCGATTTATCTTTGAAGGGCGGCGACCCGCGCGCGGGTGAACGAACTTATCAACTTTTGACCCAAGTCGCAGGAAGGGCAGGGCGAACGGGTTTAAAAAGCCGCGCCATGATTCAAACCTATTACCCCGAAAATGACGCGTTTCAAGCGCTCTTAAACAATGATCGCGAAGGGTTTTTGAAGATCGAAAGCGATATGCGTGCTTTAACCGGATTACCGCCCTTTGGTCGTTTGGCGAGTTTGCAATTAATGGCGAAAACCGATGAAATGCTCAAAATGGCGACTGATATTGTCAATGATGCATTATTAAAAGCAGATGGCATTGAAGTTTATGGTCCGGTCGCCCCGCCAATTGCTTTGGTGCGCGGTTGGCGACGAATGCGTTATTTAGTTAAATCAGAGAAAAATATAGATATTTCCGCCTTTGTTTTGGCATGGCGAAAACGCATAAAACTACCGGCAGCCGTAAGGCTGATTATTGATATTGAGCCTTATAGTTTCATGTGATTTCTCCTTCCCCGCTTGCGGGGAAGATGGCGCGCCGTAGCTAAGCGAAGGCGTGACGGAAGGGGTGCGAGTTAAGCGAGCTTATTGCGAAGAATAGTGCTTCGTTCCCCATCCACCGCGCTTTGCGCGGTCCCCCTTCCCCGTGAACGGGGAAGGATTGGCTTTCTATCTTTCCGGATCACCCAAAGCGTGACCGTTCATAGATAGGCGCCAATAATGACCCAATGACACCGTATCACGTTGTTTTTCGTGATAATTTTCGAAGAAATTGAGGATTTCATCAATATTATCGCTAAAGAACAAGGCGCTTAGAAATTCCCTATCAATCGGTAATTCGCCCGCCAATTGTTCAATTAATGGCCTTAAAGGTTTGGTTTTGGCGGTTTTTGACGCCGCTTCCCAATAATTCTTTTGCGAATTCAAAAAAACCATTGGGGTCGGGGTTTCACTTGCGTCGCGATAGTAGTTTTGGCACGCATCTTGGAAAATTTCTTGTAATGTTCCTGCATTACCCTCGGCAAAAACAATGCCGCCATCGGCAATACTAACCAGACCGTCTTCGCGCAAACTATTATAGAAAAATTTGGCGATATGGGTGGCGAAAACATTGCTTGGTTCATGGCCATAATGCCAGGTTGGAATTGAAAGATTGGTTGCATTTTCAATTTTCGCGCCCAATACGTCCAAAATCATTTTTCGTGCGCGAAATCCGGTTTCAAGCCAATTATCCAAATTGTCATGATAATCATCGCATTCACGAACTATATTAAGCGCGGCATTCAAAACCTCGTCCTCAAGCGGGGCGCATAGAGCACCAAGATTTGCCGCCTCCATAAGGCCGGGGCCACCGCCAGTTACAATTAAATGACCGCGCCGCGCCAATTGCCGCGATAATTTCGCCAAATTTTCATAAGCCAAATCGCCCCGCTTTTTCGCGTGACCGCCCATAATCGCAATTGGCAACATATCTGTTTTTTCAACATATTGTCGGATTTTTCTTGCGATTAAACGTTCCAAAGCCGTGTCATGGGTTTTCGCGAAAATAGACTGACTGGGTGATAATTTGCGCGGTTTTTTGTTCTCGATAAACCAATCATAGACAATGGAGTCAAAACTCATTGTGGTGATCTTGTTTTGCGAATACGAAACCGAGTATAGGTTTTGTGCGTCATAAAATTCCGTCGGATAGATATTGAAACAATTGTCTTTCGGGTTTTTCAAAACCATTGCGCCATCGGAATGGATTTGTTTTTTAAGCGTATTGGGGATGTGGCAATTTATGAAAATCGCATTTTCAATATTGTGCTTTTTAAATAAATGCGCATAGCCGACTAAATCAAGATTTACGAAGTCGGCGCTTATATCCGCATAATTCTCGAGATAATTAATAAGCTCAGAAATCGTGAGAATTTCTTGTCTAGATGTCGCGTCAATTTTCATAGGGCTTTTATAAATTTGCAAACAGTTAAGTAAAGCAGTTTCGCTATTACGGTGTGCGTGTGGCAATATTATGAAATGAACAGGGCTTTTCAAACCTTCGCGAATTGTTTATAGGGCGATTATGGCTTTTAAAAATACGACCATTACTACTTAATGCCGGCGACATTTGATGGGGATGTCGTAACGGCGGTTTATATCCCATTGAAATTAACCCTAAAAGCAATCTTGCCATGCCACAAAAGCCATCAGTACCCGCGCAAATTTTATTGATTTTGCAAAAGATTTATAAAATCACTCTAAGTCCCTTGATTGGTAATCAATGTCGCTATTTACCAACCTGTTCGGAATATGGTGCGCAATGTGTTAGAAAGCATGGTGCATGGATTGGTTCATGGATGGCATTTGCGCGTGTTTGCAGATGTAATCCTAGGGGCGGGCATGGTTATGACCCGGCCCCTGATAGACCAAATCCTGCGAAATGGTATGCCCCTTGGCAATATGGCGATTGGGACAAAAGATATAGAGATCCAAGCGAATTTTCGAATGATTTCGTTTGTGAAAAAAATGATAGAGATGAAAATGATAAAGCTAAAATTTCCTGATGGTGCGATTCGCGAATTTGAAGGGCAAATAAACCCTTTGATGGTCGCTGAAGGCATTTCCAAATCACTCGCGAAACGCGTCGTATGCGCGAAAATTGACGGTCAATTTTGGGATTTGGGTCGCGAAATTGAAACCAAAGACGCGGTTCAGAACTTCGAATTGATTAATCGCGATTCCCCTGACGGCCTCGAAATAATTCGCCACGACACTGCCCACGTTTTGGCGCAGGCCGTACAGGAATTATTCCCCGATACCCAAATCACAATTGGCCCGAATATTGAAGACGGCTTCTTTTATGATTTTGCACGCGAAGAAAAATTCTCAACCGATGATTTTGAAGCAATTGAAAAGAAAATGCGCGAAATCATCGACGCCGATATTCCAATCACACGTGAAGTTTGGGACCGTGAAAATGCCATTTCCCATTTCAATGAAATCGGTGAAAAATATAAAGCCGCAATTATTGAAGAGATAATTCCCCAAGGCGAAACTTTAACCGTTTATCGCCAAGGTGCGAATTGGAAAGACCTTTGCCGTGGCCCACATATGCCATCGACCGGGCGCATTGGTAAAGCCTTTAAATTAATGAAACTTGCGGGTGCTTATTGGCGCGGTGACGCTAAAAATGCGCAGTTGCAACGTATTTATGGCACTGCATGGGCCGATGAAAAAGGCCTTTCAGAGCATTTAACCCGTTTGGAAGAAGCCGAAAAGCGCGATCACCGCCGCCTTGGTCGTCAATTAAACCTCTTCCATATGCAAGAAGAAGCAAAAGGCATGGTTTTTTGGCACCCCAAAGGCTGGACCATGTATCGCACTTTGGAAAATTATGTGCGCCGCATGATTGAAAAATCGGGCTATGTTGAGGTTAAAACCCCGCAATTGGTTGATAGAAGCCTGTGGGAAGCATCAGGCCACTGGGAAAAATTTGGACACGCAATGTTCACTTGCGAAACTGTCGAAGAAGAAGTTTTGGCGGTAAAACCAATGAATTGCCCGTGCCATGTTCAAATTTTTAACCAAGGTCAAAAATCATATCGCGATTTGCCATTAAGAATGGCGGAAATGGGTTCGTGCCACCGTTTCGAACCATCGGGCGGCTTGCATGGCATTATGCGCGTACGTAATTTCACCCAAGATGATGGTCATATTTTCTGTTCCGAAGAGCAGATTTATTCGGAAACAAAGGATTTTTGCGAATTATTGCGCCAAGTCTATGAAGATTTGGGTGTGGAATTACATTCGGTAAAATTAGCCCTACGCCCCGAATTGCGTGCCGGAACCGATGAAACTTGGGACAATGCCGAAAAAATGCTCAAAGAAGCGGCAGAAGCAGCAGGCGAAGAAGTCGAGCTTTTGGAAGGTGAGGGCGCATTTTATGGGCCAAAACTTGAATTCCATTTGAAAGACGCAATCGGGAGAACTTGGCAATGCGGTACTTTGCAACTTGATTTCGTTCTGCCCGAAAGATTGGGTGCGGAATTTACCGGTGATGATGGTCAAAAGCACCGCCCTGTAATGCTGCACCGTGCGATTTTGGGAACTTTTGAGCGTTTCCTTGGCATTATGATTGAAAACTATGCCGGAAATTTCCCGATGTGGCTTGCACCGGTTCAGGTGGTGGTTGCCAATATTACTTCGGATTCCCATGATTATGCGATTGAAGTTTGCGAGAAGCTGAAAGCACTTGGCATTCGCGCCGAAACCGATGTTCGCAATGAGAAAATCAATTTCAAAATCCGTGAACATTCTTTGCAAAAAGTGCCTTTGATTGCCGTTGTCGGCTCGCGTGAGGCACAAGAAGGTAAAGTCGCGCTCCGCCGCTTTGGTTCTCAAGAACAAGAAATTGTTACCCTGGATGAATGCTTGGAAAAAATATCAATTGAGGCTTTAGCGCCGGATTTAAAGGCATAAAATGAAAACAGAAGCCCGAAATACCAATCTAATCGCAATTATTATGCTTGGATTCGGGCTTTTGGCTTCGCTTGGCGGTATCGATATTGCTACGCTCGCGGCGGTGTTTTTGATAATTGCGCCGTTTCTGGTTTTTGGCTCCGGCGACTGGAAGGGGCTTGGTGATTATATTGGCAAAACATGGATTTTCCATATCTTACTAATCGCGATAATCACCTATTATCTCTTAATCGGCTTTAGCGAGGGACAAGATATTTCTGAGGGCATGAAACATGTCATTCTTGTGCCAATATTAATGCCATTTGCCGCAAAATTAATTTTGGATGGAAAAAAGAGCGAAGTGATAATGCGTGCAATTATTGCCGCATTTGGCTTTTTGCTTATTTTCTTGGTGCTTGAGGCGATAAGTAGCTATAAAATGTATCGGATTTCTAATCCGACACAGGCAATAAAGGGCATTGAGGTCAATATTGGTCGTGCAGCCTTTATCGCTTTATGTCTATTTTGGCCGGCACTTTATTGCGCGCGCGCAATTGGATTCTCAAATCAAATAATTTTTTGGGTTTTGATTTTCACAGCCTTTATTTCAACTCGCTTTGGCATGGATCTGCATATCGCGATTTTTCTTATTGCTTGTATAGCGGCAATGGCGTCACGCATAATGCCGCGTATTACAACTTTTGTTGTTCTGGGTGTTCCGATAACATTGGTGGGTCTTGCGCCAATTATCTATAATTCGATTGCAGTCTTTGCAAAAAATAATTTTGAAGCCTCTTTACCAATGAGTTGGGGGAGGCGCGCCGATATGTGGATTTATGCCCATAATCGCATTTTGGAGAAGCCGCTTTATGGTTGGGGCTTTGATGGCTCGCGCCAATTTGATGAGATTGTGAAATATGCGGGTTTTGAATGGGGCGCAATTCAAATGCACCCACATTCCGCGCCAATGCATATTTGGCTTGAAGGCGGCATTTTTGGTGCGGCATTTTTTATTTTATTTTTGGTTTCGGCGGCAGTTTTGGTTTTTAATAGCAATCTAATCAAAAAAGAAAATGCCTGGGCCTTCAATGGCCTAATGACCTCCATAATTATTGCTTGGTCACTTTCATATTCAATTTGGGAACAATGGTTGTGGGCGGTTTCGTTTTTTCTGATTGTCGCATTAATTGCATTGACGGCACAAAAAAATAATTCAAAACTGCGCCGATGAAAGCGTCAATAATTATCGTTAGCTTTAACAATGGCCCCGAGCTTTTTGATTGCATAAATTCGTGCCTTAATTCCGCATCGTGTGGTGAAATAATTATTGTCAATAATGGCAATGGCGTTGATTTTTATGATGATTTGGTTGGTTTCGCCTCACAAAGACCTGAAATCCATCTCTTTGATTCCAAAACCAATATAGGTTTCGGGGCGGCGTGTAATTCTGGTGCGAAGAATGCGAAATTTGACGCATTGGCTTTTCTTAACCCTGACGCGGTTTTGAAAAGCGGGGCTTTAGATAAAATTTTGCAAACGCTTGGAGCAAACGAAAAAGCGATAATTGGTGGCTTATTGCTTGACGAAAATGGCAAAGAACAAACCGGCCCACGGCGCGGCGAATTAAATATTGTCTCAGCTCTTTTGTCGTTTTCAAAAATCGCCAAACCAATGCCTAAGGGTGGGTTTTTGCGTGATTTCAACCAAAACCGCGAACCTTTGCCGGTTGATACCAAAGAAGTTCAAACCATAAGCGGGGCATTTTTCGCAATTCGCAAATCTGATTTCTTGTCGATAAATGGTTTTGACGAGAGGTATTTTATCCATGTCGAAGACATTGATATTTGCAAACGCCATCGAAATTCGGGCGGCAAAGTTTTTTTTGAGCCAAGAGCCATTGCGATACACATCGGCGGGGCATCAGATGTTCCAAAATTATTTGTTGCAAAGCATAAATTCAAAAGTTTCATGCGCTATTTTTGGACCCATTCGGGTGTCTTTGGAAAAATTGCCGCTATTGTGTCTGCGCCCCTTTTATGGATTTCTATTGTTGGGCGCGCGATTGCACGCGACCGACATAAATAGTGACTTCATCGCCTTTTGAATAATTCAATCCCTTAATTGGCATCTCATCACGAATAAATTCTAGGCCGCGTGCAAAAAGCCCATTTCCAAATGTCTTGATGTCGCGTTCATCAATTACAACACCGTCGCCGGGTTTTGCAATCTTTACTGATGTTGGAATATCAGCCAGTTTTGCATTTGATTTGGTTAGGAAAATCAAACTTGGTTCTTGATAACCGCCACCAATTAAATTGAAATTTTGCGCGACCTTTGACAAGCGGGGATGCAGATTAAGCGCAATCAATCTATCATTTATGCGCTGTGAAAGGTTAAATTCCGCACTATTTGCCAATAAATCGCCCTTGACCAAAATCGCGAACATTGCCGAAGCCAATAGCAAGAATACGGCGGTCTTGCGACTATTGAATATAGAAAGACTAATGGCGATGATAATGGGTGCGAGAATTGCAATCGGGATTATTAAATCCTTTACTTCCAATAATTTCAATGAAGGCGCTTCAAGGGAAATCGGAATATAGATAACGATAAAAGATACCAAGAGCGCAAGCACCAAACCGCCCCATTTTGCCCATGATTTAAAGTGACCATCAAAAATCGATTTTGCCATCAGAAGTGCAATCGCAAAATGCACCGGCAACGTGTAATGTATAAGTTTGGCGGGGCTTAGTTCGAAAACTATCCAAGCGGGAATTAAGGCCGCCAATAGGAATTTGGTTTTATCGTCTTTCAAAGTCACAAAGACATAAGACAAAAATGCACCTAAAAACAAAGTATAGGGCCATACCAAAAGCGGCAATGCCGCAAGATGCAGGCCGGGCGGCAAAGGCTTATTTTCATGCGTTCCGGAAACTTTTTCGCCCAAATCCTTGCCAATGGATTCGGCAAAGAATTGCCCCTTGGTGATTATTCCTATGGCGACAAACCACGGAATTATTAGCGCCAAAAACAATGCAATTGCGCGAATATCCAATAAAGGTTTCGCCCATCTGAGGTTTTTATCCAAAAACCAAAGAACCAAAAGCATAAGCCCGATTATCATTATCGTTACTGGGCCTTTTATTAGGACCGCGACGGCAAAAGCGAACCAAAACAAGAATTGAGCGTTTTTTACGCCGTCAAAACGGATTTTTGCCAGTGCATAAATCGCCAAAACCGTGAAACCGGTTAATGCAGCGTCGGTTTTTGCAATATGCGCCTCGGTCGATAATAATAGGCTTGAAGAGAAAATAAGCGCCGCCACAAGACCGATTTTCCTATCATAAAGGCGTGCACCTAAAAGAAATGTTGAAACCGCCGCCAAAAATGCACCCAAAATAGAGGCAATGCGGAAGTAAAACGCATCATGCGATAGGCCCTTGCCCAATGGTGCCAAAACCGCTGCTTGCAACCAATAAATCCCAACGGGCTTTTTATTGCGCGCCTCATCTTGAAAGCGAATTGATACGAAATCACCGGTTTCAAACATTTGGGTTGTCGCCTGCATAAAACGCGATTCATCGCGATCGAGCGGCTGTAATTTTATTGCCGGAACAATGGCAATGCCAAGCAATACCAAAAGAACTGCCAAATACGGGCGATAGGATTTCGACAAAAACTCAAGAATTGTGCGCATCATACCTCCGCCGGTAGTAATAAAGGCCAATACAAAGAAAGCCAAACGGAAAAACGAAACCACAAATGAAAATCAGCAAATTCTTGAGGCTTTGAACATCATGCCGCACGCTTTGCACGATTTTGCGTAATTCGGCTTTTGCCTCCTCCACTTCACGCGATTTCGTTTCCATTTCGCTGAGACTATTGCCATGATATTGAGTAAGTATTTCGATTTTTTGGTTTAGAATAGATTCTTGAACGGCGATTTTGTTTTCGCCATCGGATTTTATTTTTTCGATTAATTTTAGCGGTCGGGCTTGTTTGTTTTTATTACGCAATTCCGATAATTCCGGCGTGTCATTCAAAATATCAAAGGAATTTAAGACAAAGTCGGCATTTTCGGCGGCTTTGGCTGCCTCGCTTAAATACAAACCGTCGGAAAGAAAATCACAATCCGCTATTAGAAGCAAACTGCCTATTCCTTTTGCTTTTGGTGACACTAAAACCGCAAGCGGCAGGTTTGAATCGCTTGTCTCATATTCGCGAATTAATTGCGCAGGGTTCGTCGCAATTAGGGCGGCATCTGCGCTTATTTTTGACGTCTGGTTTGAGGTTGAAAGTAATGTCTTATAATTGAATTCCGCTTTCGGTGAAATTTCTATATAGCCACTAGTCGCGAGGTTCACACTTCCATCATTATCCTGCCAATTTGCTGCAAAAAATAACGGTTGAGGAACAATTTCGTTCTTACCATTCGTGGACCGAATTCGCAAGGCATTCGCTTTATCCATCACTATTTCGCCATTTATATTAAGGCCAAATTTATGAAAGATTTTGGATAAGGATTGGTCATATTTCTCGATCCCGATTCTATTATCGCGCGAAATATTCGAGGCGGGATCCGCACAAATGAACATATTTCCGCCGCGATTTATGAAATCCAAAATCGCTTTTGTCTGCGTTTCATTAATCGCATTTGGCTGGGCAATGAAAAGCGTCTTAATATCATTGGAAATTTGCGACCATTGCTTTGACGCTAAAACTTCCGGCGAATAATTTTTCACAATTTCTTGTGCGATTTGTGGGGTGGCAGTGTCTTCATTCATTTGCGAAGGAAAAAGCCAATCAAGAGACGAAATAATGCCGATTTTTTTGTAATTTTCAGGTGAAAGGCGCAAAATCGCACGCAATATCTCAAATTCCACCGAGGAATTGGCATCAATGAGCGGCAAAACGAGCGGGTCTTTATTATTAAGAATGACTATTCCCGAAAAAATCGGCGATAATTTATTCTCATTCTCGCGCAATGGCAGAAGACCGTATTCAAGCGCGTGCATTCCTGATGTGCTTGTTTCACTGGCTTCAATTTCGTAATTTTTGATTTTTCCGTCAGAGGCCTTTTCAAGATTTTTCAAAATCTTGCGAATTTTCTTGATATGCGCCTGCATAGGTGGGTTTTCAGCGGCGGCGGTTTGCGAATGAAAATATTGGAAGTAGATTTTCGCTTTGAGTGACTTCACAGTCCTAATACTGACTTCAGATAGGCTGAAGGCGCGATTTTCGGTGAAATCTATTGCGCTAAATCGTGCAAAATAACTCAAAACTAAAAGGGCCGCAAAACTTGCAATGGCGATAAAGGGCAATTTATATTTCATAAGCGCCCCCGCCGTTTGCCTTCAAATCCCGCGCTTGCCAAAATCAAGAATAGCGAAATGAATGCAAGATTTATGAGGATCCAAGAAATTTGTAAATTACCATTGGTGGCGTTGTCAAAACCGTCATAAATTGAGAAAATAGCTAAAATACGCGCTATTGCCTGTGCGAAACCACCAACTGCCTCAATTCCGGAAATCAAAAACGGCATTGACCCACCAATTAGCAAAAGCCCAAATCCCGCTGAAATGATAAAACTAAGGGTTTGGTTCTTATTATGAACACTAACCAAAACCGATAGAGATAAAAGGCATGACGCCAATATTGCTGATGCAATCATTGAGGAAAAGACAATTCCCCAATCCAAATCCCCCATAAATGAAACCGCTATTGCCAAAGGCAAACAGAATATAATTGCCAATATACAGACAACCAAAAGCGCAAAATATTTCCCCAACACAATATCACGCGATTTTATTGGCAAAGATAATAATAATTCGCTTTGTCCACCGCTATTATCGTCGCAAAATGCGCGCATTCCAAGGGCGGGAACGAAAACCAAATATAGCCACGGGTGAAATTGAAAATATGAAACCATGCTCGCATCATTCAATTCAATCAATTGCCCGATATTAAAGGCAAACAGCACATTGATGAGGATTAGGGCAAAAACATAAAAATAGACCTGTGGGCTTTGAAAAAGCGCCTTTAACTCACGCATGAAAATGGTTCGAAAATCACGCATCTTGAACGCTTTCAGGGGTCAGTTCAGCAAAAGTCTTTTCAATATTGCCATTGTTGCGCGCTGTAAATTTGGCCACGCTTTCATCAAGCTTGATTTCGCCTTTATCAAACAAAATCACACGATTGCAAAGCTGCGCCACTTCTTCCAAATCATGGGTCGAAATTATTATGATCCGCCCTTTGGAAAGTGATTTTATGGTTTCGCGCAATTTTAGTTTTTGATTAGGGTCAAGGCCATCATTTGGTTCGTCCAAAATCAGAATTTTCGGTTCGCCCAAAATTGCCGCCGCCATTGCCACGCGGCGTTTAAAGCCTTTTGAAAGAGTTTCAATAATTTGATGAAAAACGCTTTGTAATTCGGCGTATTCGGCAGATTTTATTACGGCATTTTTTGGGTTTTCGCATGATTTATAATTGGCGATAAATTCCAAAAATTCTTTCACACTCATATTGCCATATAATGGCGCGCCTTCGGGCAAAAAACCGATTTGTTTTTGGTATTTTGCCAAATCTTGAGTCTGATTTTCGCCGCCCAATTTTATTGTGCCGGATTGCGGCGCATAAACCCCGCTTAAAAGGCGCATACAAGTGGTTTTTCCCGCGCCATTTGGGCCAAGAAATGCAATAATTTCGCCATTATCTGCATTAAAACTTATATCTTTCACAATCGGCCTATTACCAAGCGAAAGCGAAAGATTGCGCACCTCAAGCATGACAGCTTAAACCCAAGGCATTGCCAAGGCTTTTTTGGCTTTATAGCTATCAATCGCGTTTTTATGTGTCAAACTATCGGCAATATCATCAAGCCCAAGTAATAAAGCGCGTTTCATTGATGGTTCAATATCAAAGGAATAGGTTTTGCCCGATGGCGAAACAATTGTTTGCGCCTCTAAATCAATGTCAAAGCGGAAATTATGACCTTTGGCTTCGCTCATTAATTCTTCGGTTTCAGCTTGTGGCAATTTAATCGGTAGAATACCGTTCTTAAAGCAATTATTATAGAAAATATCGGCAAAAGAGGGCGCAATCACGCATTTAATGCCAAAGTCCAATAAAGCCCAAGGCGCGTGTTCGCGCGATGAGCCGCAACCAAAATTATCGCCGGCGACAATCATTTGCGTGCCTTTATAACGCTCTTGATTAAGGACGAAATCGGGCTTTATCGCGCCGTTTTCGTCAAAGCGAAAATCATAAAACAAGCCATTTCCCAAACCTTTGCGCTCAATCGTGGTCAAGAATTGTTTGGGTATGATTTGGTCAGTATCAATATTCGCAAGATTAATCGGCGCGGCATGTGTCGATAATTTGGTGAAAGGTTGCATTTAGGCCCCCTTAGTAATGGCGTCATGCGCCATAATGGTTTTTACCAATTCCTCAACCTGGTCAAAGCGCACCATATTTGGCCCATCAGACGGCGCATTATCAGGGTCAGGGTGCGCCTCCATAAAAATGCCTGCAACACCAACAGCGGCGGCGGCCCGTGCAAGATATGGAACCATTGTTCTATCGCCACCCGAAGAATCGCCACGACCACCCGGCTGTTGCACGCTATGGGTCGCGTCAAAAATAATCGGCGCACCGATTTTCGCCATTATCGGCAAAGCGCGGAAATCCGTCACCAAAGTATTATAACCGAATGAGGCGCCGCGTTCGGTCACCAAAACATTGGAATTGCCGCTTTCAGTGATTTTTTTGACGACATTTGCCATATCCCAAGGCGCAAGGAATTGGCCTTTTTTGACATTAATCACTTTTCCGGTTTTAGCGGCTGCAATCAATAAATCAGTCTGGCGGCATAAAAATGCGGGGATTTGCATAATATCGACATGGGGCGCAATTATTTCACACTGCGCCTCATTATGAATATCGGTAATTACCGCAAGACCGAGTTTGGCACGAATTTCATCAAAAACCGCCAAGGAGTTTTCAAGACCAAACCCGCGTTTTCCGCCAAGGCTCGAACGATTGGCTTTGTCAAAACTGGTTTTGTAAACCAAGCCAACACCAAGCCTGCCAAAGGTCTCCTTTAACCAAGACGCAGTTTCAAGGGCGTGGTCGCGGCTTTCCATTTGGCATGGGCCACAGATGAATTTAATTGGCAATTCATTGGAAAATTGCAATTTTTGTTCGCCAACTTCGACGATTTTATTTGCTTCACTCATGCAAAACCTAATAGCGGCAAAGAAGCGAATAATAAAGTGGCAAAAACAAAGCCCCGACTTTTGGGGTCGGGGCGAAAGGTTCGACGTATGCTAAGGGTCGAGAATTCTGTAATCTGTAACGTGCAATTCGCGTGCCGCTGGTTTTGGGGTGGTTTTGTGTCGAAACTGTTCAATATTTGCGGCGCAAATGCAAAATCGCGCCATTTTGGCACGGTTCTAGACTTCTTCCTCTTGCGAATCAATCGCGCAAAGGGTTTGTGGTCTCATGGCAAAAATTAAACTATCAAGTTGGAATATTAATTCCGTTCGTTTGCGCATTGAAAGCGTGAAAAAATATGTTTCGCAAGCAGCGCCAGACATATTGTGTCTGCAGGAAATCAAATGCCAAAGCGAAGAATTTCCCTATGCTGCCTTCGACGAAATGGGGTTTGGGCATTTAATGGTGCGCGGGCAAAAGGGTTTTCACGGTGTGGCGATTGCGTCGAAACTGCCTTTGAAAGAATTGGAAAATCTGCAGTTTTGCAAACACGCACACGCGCGCAGCGCAGCGGCGATTATTGGTGATAATGGTCCGATTTTGCACAATCTGTATGTCCCCGCCGGTGGTGATGAACCGGACGCCGAAATAAATGATAAATTCGCCCATAAGCTCGATTTTTTGGCGCAAATGGAAAAATTCTATGGCGAAAACCGCGACAAAGATATTATTGTAGTGGGCGATTTAAACATTGCCCCACACGAACACGATGTTTGGTCTCATAAAGCCCTATTAAATGTAGTGTCGCACACGCCGTTGGAGACGCAAACACTCGAAAGATTGCGCATAGGCGGCGGACTTATTGACATTGCGCGCCATAATCGCGACCCGTTGGAAAAACTGTATTCATGGTGGTCCTATCGTTCACCGGATTGGACGGCGAATGATAGAGGGCGCAGACTTGACCATATTTGGGTCTCGCAATCTCTATTAGACAAAACCGATGTTTCAAGTTTCGAAATTCTGCGCGAAACCCGCTCATGGGAAAAACCGTCGGATCATGTGCCGATTAGTGTTGAATTGGAAATATAGGGAGAATTAAGAACGAGGCAATTGATGTCTCAGTTAATTATTCTGCGAAATCTTATCCACCCCATTCCATCTATCCGCTGGTTTTGCGAGCATAGTTTTTAGATAATCTATATTCTTTTTGGCAACTTCGGGCGGCAAGTCTTGAGCCGCGAGTTTTTCACTTTCCAAAAGTCTGCCTTGCAAACCAATAACAAGGGCAAGGTTTTGGCGTGCCTGGATTGGCGCACCGACAATAGAATTGGCAAGTTTAAGGGTTTGTTCCGCCATCGGCAAATTGCCACTTAATGCATAAGAAAGGCCAAGATTGGTTAGAACGACAGGGTCATTTGGCGAATATAATAATGCGTCTTTATAAGCTGCAATCGCCAAATCATAGCGTTCAAAATTGTCATAAGCTATGCCAAGCGAAACCCGTGGCCCAATTTCATTCGGTGCAAGGGCAAGGGATTTTTGCAATGCCTGTATTGCTTCGGTGGTGCGGTTTTGTTTCAAAAGCGAATTGCCCAATGCCGCCCACAATGCGGGGTTTTTGTCATTGGTTTGCAATGCAGTGGCGGCAACTTCAATTGCGCGGTCTTCCGAACCGATTGTCGATAGTGTTTTGGCAGCATTTACGCCCGCCTCTTCATCTTTGGGATTTTTGATAAATTCAGAAAGCCAAAAGCGCGCTTGGGAAACTATATCAAGTTTTTTGGCGTCTGCCCTTTCTTGGGCGCTCGCAGGGGGCGCGGGCTTATCGGCATTTTTTTGCGCATTAATTTCGGTTTCGCTTTCACCCGGCGCTTTAATCGGCGGGGTTAGGGGCGCGCGCATTGGGGTTACGGCCTCTGTTTTTTCCGTCTTTTTACCAAAAGGCCATGCATGGGCCTTTGTTGCACTTGTGGCATTAAGGGCAAAAACCGCGACGGATAAAAGCAATATTTTCTTCACTGCAAAAAACCTTTTCAAAAACTTTGTGCAAATTAAGAAATTGGTTAGTTTGGTTAATTATTTGTCAATTTTGGCGGAAAAATCATGCTTATCGAAACCATTTCAAATCCAATTCCCATATTTGCCATTCTTGAAAGCGATTGGGAGAAGTTCGCAGCGCGCCTAAGCGCCACCGAACGCGAATTTTGTGCGAATAATCAATTTTCCGCCAAAGCCAATTCCAATCTGATTATTGCAAATTCAAAAGGTCAGATACAGAAAATTCTGGTCGGAATGGGAAAACAATTTGATGCAATAGCCTTTGGTGCTTTGGCTCGCAATTTACCAAAAGGCAATTATGCAATCAAAAGCCGGCATAAAAAACATGAATTGGAATTATCGGCATTGTTCTTTGAACTTGGGCTTTATTTTTATTCCGAGTTCAAAAAAAGCCCGCGCAAAGAATCAAATCTTGAAATTCCCAATGGCATTAACGGCGCGAAATTACAAAAAACAGTGGAAATTATTTGCGCCTCGCGCGATTTAATCAATAAACCTGCAAATGTAATAAATCCGCTGGAATTATCGGCTTTCGCGAAATCGGTGACCGAAGGTCTTGAAACAGAGGAAATTGTCGGCGACGATTTAGCCGCTTTCAATTATCCATTAATTCATGCGGTGGGGCGCGGTTCGGAAAATGCGCCGCGATTTTTGATAATTCGCCGCGCCAAAGCCAATGCCCCGAAGATCGGAATTATTGGTAAGGGAGTTACCTTTGACTCTGGTGGCCTTAATCTAAAGCCCGGAAATTCTATGGCTTTGATGAAAAAGGATATGGGCGGTGCGGCCTGCGCCATTGCCCTATTTCGCTTATTATTGCTTGAAAATTTAGATATAGATCTAAACCTTTATTTGCCATTGGTTGAGAATTCGGTTTCGGGTTCATCTATGCGACCGGGGGATATTATTCCATCGCGCTTTGGTCTTAATATCGAAATTGACAATACTGATGCAGAAGGGCGCCTTATTCTTGCGGACGCCTTAACCCGCGCGTCACAAGATGAAATGGAATTTATTGTTGATTTTGCGACCCTTACCGGTGCCGCGCGCGTTGCTTTGGGCCCGGAATTACCGCCATTTTATACTGATAATGATGAATTGGCAGGTTTGGTAAGCTTGGCATCAAAAAAAGTGAAAGATCCGGTCTGGCAATTGCCATTGTGGGAAAATTATTATTCCGATTTCGATTCGACCCACGCCGATATGAAAAATTCAGGCAGCGCGTTTGCGGGTTCAATAACTGCAGCCCTGTTTTTAAAGAAATTTGTTAGCGCAAAAGATTGGCTACATTTTGATGTCTATTGCCATAGCCCAAAAGATAAAGGCTTTTCGCCCATGGGCGGCGAAATACAAGCAGTGCGCACGATGTTGGAGGTTATTCTCAACAAGTTTGGTTAGACAGCATTGCCAATTTTCGCTCAATCGGGCATTAAAAGACAATGACGCATCACCATCATCATGAACATATTCCGCATTTTTCTAAAGATGGAAATAGTTTCGGTTTGGCATTTGCAATCGGTGCGGCACTTAATATTTCCTTTGTTTTGATTGAACTTTTTGTCGGATTTAAAATCAACTCTTTGGCATTGATTGCTGATGCGGGCCACAATGCATCAGATGTTTTAGGGCTTTTATTAGCCTGGGGCGCGTTTTATCTTTCAGGATTTAAACCACGCGGTCGCTATACTTTCGGTTTTGGCAAAGCCACAATTTTGGCATCTTTATTGAACGCATTGCTTTTGGTCTTTGCGGCGGGCGCAATCAGTATTGAGGCGTTTCATAGATTTTCCGAGCCCGCACCCGCAAGTGGCAAAGAAATCATGATTGTCGCGGGGGTTGGTGTCGTCATTAATTTCGCCACTGCCTTTATGTTTATGAAAGGCCAGAACCATGACATAAATATCAAAGGCACGTTTCTTCACATGCTTTTTGATGGTTTGGTGTCTTTTGGGGTGATAATTGCCGGATTGTTGATTATGGTCACGGGCGCGCAATGGATTGACCCATTAATCGGTATCATTATCGCACTGGTGATTGTTTTGGGCGGTTGGGGGCTTTTACGCGATAGTTTTAATATGTCTTTGGCGGCAGTGCCAAATTCAATTGAAATTGCCAAAGTGGAAAAATTCTTTGCGCATTTCAAAGAAATTGAAGATTTTCACGACCTCCATATTTGGCCCTTATCGACAACGGAAACCGCATTATCGGTTCACATTATCGTCAAGAATCCACAAAACTCCGACGCCTTACTAGAACATATTTGCGAGGATTTAGAACGCGGTTTCGGCATTAAACACGCGACAATCCAAATTGAAAATGAAATGAAATGCGGCCTGCATCATCATGTCGGAAAATTAAGGAATTAATTTAAATCCTTAATTTTCTTGCAATATCCGTGAGTTTTGAATTTTGCATCAATATCATAATATTGTTTGCCGCTTCGAAGAATTCTTAACTGTCCCCATGGATCATCAATTGCATAATAATAATCATTATCAAAATGCATTCCATCAGGGGCACTTGCACCAAATTTCACAAATGCTTTTGGGTTTTCACAAGCTTTGGGGTCATCACCAACCGACCAGCAAAAACTTTGGTCCTTTTTGACGTAAAAATAATAAGACATCATAGTTTCAGGTTGTGGCGCAACTTTGTCAGTTAATTGAGTGACACGTTTTGGCGTGCAAAATACCGCGCTCCCTGCCATATCGACGTCTTTGGCAAATACGGGAAAGGAAAAAACCAATATCAAAAAAGGAATTAAAAACCGCTTGATTAGTTTTCGCATTTATACTCCCGCAAATTCAGGTTTACAAAATCGCATATATTTTACTGAATTGCTATAAAATTCTATGGATTGTTTCAAAACTCAATATTCCTCACAAACTCACAATAGCCGTGCCGCTTTTCTTCTCTATTTTCGATGTAAAACATCGAACCATCGCGACTGACTTTCGTTGAAACGGAATTTGAAACTTCGACATAATAATAATCATCGGTTATATGCGCGCCGGTTTCATTATTGGGAATTGGTTCATAGCTAAACTGAATGTATTTTTTATCGCTGCATCTAGCCTCCTCAAGCATATCGCAAATGAATTTTTGGTCTTTGGTAACAGCGATATAATGGGGCATTGAATAAAGTTTATAATTCGGTTTGGAGCTGTCTATAATTATAGAATCGCCGGTTTCTTTATTGGTAACACGCTTGGTGACGCATTTAACCATTGTCCCCGCCATATCTTTTGCAAAAGAGACTGTCGGAACTGCAAAAAGAGCGAGCATAAATAGAGCCGAGAATTTTTTCATTTCTACAATTCCACTTACTATAGATTCTTCACAAACTTACATTCGCCTTCGACCACATCTTCAAAGTCAAGCATTGAGTATTTTGTGCCGTCACGAGAAATGGACAAGGCAAAATCAATATCATCGGTCAAAATATATTTTTCAGGCTCAATTTTTGCACCAAATTGGTCGCCCATGAAAGTGCTAAACTTAGAGACATCGGAACATTCATTTGCGCTTTCACTTGAATAACAAAAACGCCCCATGCTTGCGATGGCGATATAGTATTCATCGTATTCCCCTGCCTCGACCGGACGCGGACTTTCGGTCAGAAACTGTGCAGTTTTTGGCGTGCATTTGACCATTGTGCCTTTCATATCGGCTGCAAATGCATAGTTTGAGATTAAAGAACCAATTGATACTAAAACAGCGATTTTTTTCATCGAATCCCCCCGACTAATTTTCAAATAGTTTTAAACTGCAATATGGCACAATTTTGACCGATTAATAGTAACTCTTTTCAAACTTTGTCGTAATAATTGTTTAGAAATGAAAAAAATTTTCCCTCTTTGTATCTTATTCGCGCAAATTTGCGCTTTGCCAGCCTATGCGGAAACGCGCGAATATAATTTAATAATCAAGGACCAAAAAATCACAATCGGCGGCAGAGCCATTAATGGTATGAGCATTAATGACAGTGTGCCCGCACCGACTTTGAACTTCACCGAGGGTGATGATGCGGTGATAAAGGTTGAAAACAAATCATCAGAAACCACAAGCCTCCATTGGCATGGTCTCTTGGTTCCTGCAGAAATGGATGGTGTGCCTGGTCTTAATTATTTTGGCGGAATAAAGCCGAACGAGAGTTTCACCTATAAATTCAAAATCCGCCAGTCGGGGACTTATTGGTATCATTCACATTCCGGCGGGCAAGAGGCGCGTGGTCTTTATGGCGCTTTGATTATTGAACCAAAAGAAGCTGTGTCAAAGCCCGATCGCGAATACACGATTCTTTTGTCCGATTTTTCTAATGAAAACCCACTCGAAATTACCAATAATCTGAAGGTCGATGGCGGACACTATAATGACCACAAGCGCACTTTAGGCGATTTCGCTCGCGATGCCAAAAAATTCGGGCTTGGTGCGGCTCTTGAAGACCGAAAATCTTGGGGCCAAATGCGTATGGATTCAACCGATTTAGCGGATGTTTCGGGTTATGAGTTTCTAATAAATGGCAAAAATACACCGCAATTCTTTGAGGCTCACAATAGCGAAAAAGTGAAATTGCGCGTCATAAACGGTTCGGCAATGACATTTTTTGATTTGCGCATTCCCGATACCCAATTGATTGTAACCGCCGCCGATGGGCGTGAAATTGAACCTGTCACGGTCGATGAATTGCGTATTGGTGTCGCCGAAAATTATGACATTGAATTCATTGCTAAAACCGACAAAACCCAACAATTAATCGCCGAAAGCCTTGATAGGCGTGGCATGATACGCGCGTTTTTTGCACCAAATGACAAAACAGAAGCGCCGCCGGCCCCAGCTTTGCGCCCCCCGCCGATTTTGACCATGAAAGATATGGGAATGGGTGGCATGGATATGTCAATGATGGATCATTCCAAAATGTCCGAAGCCGATATGGCGCAAATGCATGCGGCAATGGGGCATTCAATGAGTCACGGCGCCTTATTGGGAAATGACGGTGGTACAGATGGTTCGGGCCGCCCTTATGGTTGGGGTGTAAATGCGGGGGAGAGGGTTAAAGTTCTGAATTATGCCGATCTTGCTTCCTTAAAACCCCAAGCCGATGTGCGCGCGGCTGATAGGGAAATTATCGTTCGTCTTGGCGGCAATATGGAAAAATATATTTGGACCATAAATGGCAAATCGGGTGCGGATATACCGCCCATTCAATTGAAATATGGCGAACGCGTGAAATTGATTTTCGTCAATGAAACCATGATGGCCCACCCAATGCACCTTCACGGAATGTTTGTGCAATTGAATAACGGTCAGGAAATGGAAAAACTGCCGGATAAACATATTGTGATTATCGAGCCAGGGCAGACCTATTCGGCCTATTTAACCGCTAATGAAATCGGTGAATGGTCTTTCCATTGCCATTTATTAAACCATATGGTTGGCGGGATGATGACCACGGTCGTGGTCGCAAAATATGATGGCGAACTGCCGACGGAGATGGAAAACCATTCCAATCACAAAATGCAACATGAAACACTGTTGCAGCATAAATATGATTTTGATTTTATGTCTGGTGGTGGCGTTGATAATTTTGAGGCCAATTTATTTAAAGGCACGGATGATAATAAATTCTGGCTAAAAGCCAAATCTCACGATGGTGATAATGAAGTCTGGGGAATGTATTCACGCAAAATCGCCGACTTTTGGGATTTCCAGGCGGGTGTCGGTCGCGATTTTGCGGATAAAAAAGACTTTGCAATTGCGGGTTTTCACGGTCTTGCGCCTTATTTTATTGAGACCGATGCTCATTTATTGCTCGGAAATAATTTAGCGAAAATCGAAAGCGAATTTGAAACCAAAATATTTCTAACTCAAAAACTATTCCTTGAACCCAAATTGGGCGTCACGTTTAATTTATCGAAAAATAGCGATTTTGATATTGGCTTGAATAGTTTGGATTATGGCGTAGCACTTAGTTATAAAGTCACACGAAAATTTTCGCCCTTTATCGGCTATTTCGGCGAAAAAGAATTTAATAGGGAAGATGGCGCGAATGGACAAAATGACCAATTTGCAATCGGTGCGCGTTTATGGTTCTAAAGGTGAATGAAACTTCCATTACTCGCGTCAAAAATTCACAAATATCTTGCTTTAATTATTGGTCTGCAATTTGCATTTTGGGTTCTTAGTGGGACGTTTTTCGCAATAGTTCCATTGTCCAAAGTGCGTTCCGACCATTTGGTGAAGGAAAACGCACCAAAACCGATTTTGGCACAGGATTTTGGGGCGGTTTCCGAAATTATAGCGAAAAACCCTGATTTTGAAAAATTTGAACTTCAAAACGCCAATCGTGGCGCTGTATCGCTTGGTTTTAAAGGAAAAAACCAAATCGCCTTTGACGCCAAAACAGCGGCGCAATTGCCGATGATTAGCACCGACGAAGCAGTCAGTATCGCAAATTCCGCTCTTAAAGAGCCGCGCGGTTTGAATGTTGCCAAACTGATTGATGCGCATAATATTGAATACAAAGGCGAATTGCCGGCGTTTCAGATTAAATACTCAGACGGTTTCACGCTTTATGTCGGTGCAAATTCGGGTGAAGTTCGTGCGCGGCGCTCGACACTTTGGCGGGTCTATGACACGCTTTGGGCATTGCATATTATGGATTGGGTCGAACACGATAATTTCAATAATTCCTTTATTCGCATTGTCGCAAGTTTGGCCGTTTTTCTGGTTGCATTTGGTATTGTCTTAATTCCATATCGTTTTAGATGGCGGCGTTAAGAGCACCAAGCCCCAACGCAATTGCACCCAATGGCCCCGCTAAATCCCCAAGTGCGGGCGGGGCAATAATTTTTTCCATAACTTCTTCATCAATCGGCGCAATATAATTTGAAAGTTTTGTGAGGCAGTTTTTACGAATTTTCCCGATTAAATCCGCGTGGCTTTTCATAACACCGCCGCCCAAAGCAATTATTTGCGGGCTAAAATTTAGAATTAGATTGGTAACAAATTCACCGATTTCGTCGGCAATCCAATCCCAAACTTCATGATTTGCAGCGATTTCGTGAGCAGGTAATCCGGTGCGTTTGAATATTGCATGGCCGCTTGCCAATCCTTCAATGCAATCACTATGAAAAGGGCAGTTTCCTTTGAATTCAAGCTGAAACCGCCGCGCAATTTTTATGTGCCCCATTTCCGGATGCAAAAAACCATGCAAAGGCCGCCCATTAATAATCACACCACCACCAATACCCGTGCCGATAGTGACATAAATCGAACAATTAGAATTCTGCGCCGCGCCCCAATAATATTCCGCGAGTGCCGCGCCATTGACATCGGTATCAAAACCAATTGGTAAATTAAAAGCGTCGGCGAAGGGTTTAACCACATCTGTCATTCCCCAATTGGGTTTTGGCGTGGTGGTAATAAAGCCATAATGCGGCGAATTTCGGTCAAGGCAAATCGGACCGAAACTCGCGATGCCAATGCTTTCAAAAATATGTTTTGAATATTGGTCTCTAAGCCACTCAATCAAGGAGCTTAAAACAATTTCGGGGCTTGTGGTTTCAATTTTATGTTCATCAAATATGGTTTGTCCGTGCGCAATCAAGGCGATGGTTTTAGTTCCGCCAAATTCAATCCCTGCGACGATTTTGTCGTTTTCCCCGCGCATGATTTCGGAACTATTGCGCGGGCTTTCGCGCGTAAAATCCAAACCCTGCAATAATTGCATAACATATTATCGGAATTAATAGTGCGGTCCCAAGGCTGTGGGAAATATCGGCAACACTTCCGACAATCACCGGAATTATCGCGCCACCAAAAATCGCCACATTGATAATTCCCGAACCATCGGCAGCCTTAGCACCAAGTTTTTCACATGCGAGGGTGAAAATTGTTGGAAACATAATTGAATTCATTAATCCGACCGCCAAAAGTGAATAGGCGGCGACTGCGCCTTTTGAATTAATTGAAATCAAAATCAAGCAAATCGCACCGATTGCAAAAGTTGCCAAAATTTTCCCGGGGCTAAACATCCGCAAAATTGCAGAACCAATAAAACGTCCGATTAAAGCGCCACCCCAATATAAAGGAATTAGTTTTCCGGCAGATTGTTCATCAAGCGCCAAAATGTGTGATTGCATAAGGTAATTCACAATCAAAGAACCAATCGCAACTTCGGCACCGACATAAAGAAAAATTGATAATGCGCCATAACCAAAACGCGGGCGTTTCAAGAGGGCAAAACCTGAAAGAAAATTCGAAGTCTCATGGCTTTCATTTTTCAATTTATTGCGAAATGCCCAAACCGCAATCGCGACAATCGCGATTGCAATTGCCAATCCAAAATAGCCTTGAACAATTGCCTGTGTTTCTTGGGTGCGATAATTCACCAATTCATTCGGTAAGAGTTTTGTAGGATCGATATTGGCAATCCCACCCAAAATCAGAATCGAACCGAAATATGGGAAAATTGTTGTTCCCAATGAATTGAACGCTTGGGCAAAAGTTAAGCGGCTATGTGCGGTTTTTTGCGGCCCCAAAAGGCTTATTAATGGGTTTGCAACCACTTGAACAATTACTACGCCGCTTGCCAAAACGAATAAAGCCAAAAGAAAAACGCCATAAATCGCGGTCTTGCTTGCAGGAATAAATAATAGGCAGCCCAACATCATTGTCATAAGCCCGAAAGCCGCGCCACGCATATAACCAATTTTCTTCACTAATTGCGCCCCAGGGATTCCAATGACGGCATAGGCAGTGAAAAAGCAAAATTGCACCAACATAGCTTGGGTATAATTAAGCGTGAATAATTCTTTTAATTTGGGAATTATGACGTCATTCAGGCTTGTAATGCCGCCAAAAATAAAAAATAAGCCAAACACAAAATATTGCAGGCCAGGGGCATTTACAGGATTATTTTCTTCAGTTTGCGGATTAGAATCCGAACTTGATGTAGTGTCAGTGAAAATCGCCATTTTGCCCCCTTATTGTATTTTTCGTTTTTTATGTGGATAACACCGCTTCCGACTAATCACAAGCGTGAAGGCGTTGTGAAATGACGACAAAAAGCGGCGAGGGAACCCGCCGCTTTTCTATACATTGAGGAGGAAAATCAGAATTTTTTGGAAATGCCAACCATGACAATCAATGGATCTAATGTCACTTTGGCCTCGGCCGGCGCATTGCCAAAAGCAGGGACAATTGCTTTTGAATCTGCTTTCAAATAGATTTTTTTAACATCTGCAAATAGGCCAAAGTCCTTGCCAATATCGCTATTCACACCCGCCTGAATTACAGAACCAAACGCATTATCGATATTGAGGTTTTTCAAAAACGCGTCTTTTTCGTCAATGATAATGGTATAATTCAAACCCGCGCCAATATAGGGGCGGAACTTTGCGTCGAAATTTGTGAAATGGTATTGCGCCGCAAAAACAGCCGGTGCATACATTGCTTTACCTAAAACACCGCCTGATGATAATGCGCCAGTGCCTTTCAAAGAAGTGGTCGGTGGAATACCTGCCGTAAAAGTTGCGGTTACATTGTCACTAAAAATATAACCTACTTCAAAACCAAGTGTGAGATTGTTTTTAGCCTCTGCACTTCCGCCGGGAACGATTGAACCGCCGACTTTCACTTCCGCACTTGAATCAAATATCGCCGCCAATGGGCCGATGCGCCCAAATAGTTTTCCGCCAGTTCCTTCAGCATTCGCAGGGCAAACCACTCCCGTTGCCGCAATCGCCATTGCGGCACCTAATTTAATCAAATTTTTCATTTACAACTCCCTCGTCGATTAATTGAAGCCTGTCTGCTTCACTACTCCCCAAATTTGAAAACTTGGATTATTCCGTTTTCTCCTTTGCGAATTTGAATTCCCCGCCGATTGCAAAGTGATTTGCGGGGGTTTCATTAATAATAATTCGCACCGCCTCTTTTGGCGCACCAATGCTTTCGTGAACGGCATCGGTAATGGCGCGAACCAATTTTTGTTTCTGTTCTTGTGTGCGGCCTTCGACCAGCATTATGTTAATAATCGGCATTATTCCCCCACCATAAATTCTACTTGACCAAGGTTTTCGAAGACCGCGCGAATATGTTCGCCCACTGATAATGGGTGTGCAGCGGTTGCCCCGCCTGCAAGGATAATGTCCCCCGCTTCGAGCCTTTCGCCGGAACGCGAAACCATATCGGCTGCCATAACTAATGATCGTATCGGATTTCCCAAAATCGCCGCGCTTGAACCGATTTGCACCGCGCGCCCATTAACCTCAAGCAAGATTCCAAGGTTTGAAACGTCGGTATCTTTGGAAAACCAATTGCCCAAATAGAAACCGGAAGACGATGAATTATCGGCAATCACATCCGGCAAAGCGAATTTGAAATTGGCATAACGGCTGTCAATAATTTCGATTGCGCCTGCAACCGCTTCAACCGCATCCAATGCCTCCATCGCCGAAACTTTGCCTTCAAGCGGCTTTTTCAGAAGATAAGCTATCTCAGGTTCGGCGCGTGGGTGAACGTATTTTTTCTTTGAAAGCACCGCGCCTTCGACTTCGCGCATTTGATTGGTTAAACGACCCCAAACCGGCTCATCGACGCCAACTTGCACCATCTTCGCGCGCGAAGTCAGTCCCATTTTATATCCCGCACGAGTTTCACCGCGTGCGCGCCTTTGTGCTATGGACAATGCTTGAATTGCATAGGCGTCATCCAAGGTAATATCGGGGTATTTATCAGTTAATTGCGGAATCGCGGTTGCAGTTTTCGCGGCATTATCAACAAAAAGTGCAAGTTCAGTTATCAGGCTCATGCGTCAACCCCACGTTCTTTTAAAATGTCCAAAGCAACGTCAATAATCATATCTTCTTGACCTCCGACCATTTTACGTTTGCCGAGTTCGGCTAAAATTGTTCGCGTATCGACATTATAGGTTTTGGAGGCGTTTTCGGCATGGCGAAGGAATGAAGAATAAACCCCTGCATAGCCCAATGATAGGCTTTCACGATCAACCCGCACCGGCCTATCTTGCAATGGTCGCACCAAATCATCGGCGGCATCCATAAGTTTGAATAGGTCGCAACCGGTGTCAATACCCATTTTATCAAGAACGGCAATTAATGCTTCCAAAGGTGCATTGCCCGCACCTGCACCAAGACCGGACAAAGATGCATCGACGCGCACCGCACCCGCCTCAATACCTGCGACGGCATTGGCGACACCAAGCGTAAGATTATGGTGGGTGTGAACGCCGATTTCGGTTTCGGGTTTTAATGCTTCGCGCACCGCTTTGACACGTTCAAAATAGTCTTTTGGAAGCATGGCACCTGCAGAATCCGTGATATAAACGCATTCCGCGCCATAGGATTCCATCAATTTTGCTTGTTCGATTTGCTTTGGAATATCAATCATATGGCTCATCATTAAAAAGCCGATTGTATCCATGCCGATATTGCGCGCCGCTTCGATATGTTGTTTTGAAACATCGGCTTCGGTGCAATGGGTGGCAATGCGCACTGAACGCGCGCCTGCGGCATAGGCCTCTTTTAAGTCATGCACAGTAGCAATGCCCGGCAGCAATAGAATTGCGGGACGCGCATGGGTGCAGACTTCGGCAACTGCACCAATCCAATCAACATCATCGAATGAGCCGAAACCATAATTGAAAGTCGAACCATTAATGCCATCGCCATGTGAAATTTCGATTGAATCGACTTTGGCATCATCTAATGCTTTGGCGATTTCTTTGACGTCTTCAAGTTTGAATTGGTGACGAATTGAATGCATGCCATCGCGAAGGGTTACGTCTTGGATGTATAATTTGTTGGGATTAGGGCGCGCCATTACGCTATCTCCATCTGCAATTGTTTTGCCGCCCAATGATCAGCAGAGACCAAGGCCGCAGAAGTCATAATGTCAAGATTTCCGGCATAGGCGGGCAAATAATGCGCCGCACCTTCAACCTCAAGCATAATGGTGGTTTTCAAGCCGGTTGAATATCCAACCTTTGGAATGCGCACAGGATTATTATCGCCAATGACTTCAAATTGAACTTTTTGTTTCAAGCGATAGCCGGGGACGTATTTTTGAACATCGGCAACCATTTCCAAAATCGATTTTTCGACTTCTTCTTTTTCTGCGCCTTGAGATAATACAAAAACTGTATCGCGCATAATCAATGGTGGTTCGGCAGGGTTCAGAATAATAACCGCTTTGCCGCGTTCGGCGCCGCCCAATTTTTCAATTGCCATTGAAGTGGTTTCAGTAAATTCATCAATATTAGCGCGCGTTCCCGGCCCCGCCGATTTAGACGAAATCGAGGCCACGATTTCGGCATAGGGCACGCGTTTTGAAACTCGTTTAACCGCATAGACCATTGGAATTGTCGCCTGCCCACCGCATGTGACCATATTATTATTTGGTGCATCAATAAACTCATCACCATTAATCGCGGGAATTGTGAATGGCCCGATTGCGGCGGGTGTAAGGTCGATTACTTTTTTGCCGTCTTTTTGTAAAAGATCATTATTATAAATATGCGCCTTTGCCGAAGTAGCGTCAAAGACAACGCCGATTTCATTGTAATTCGCCATTTTACGAAGGCCGTCTATGCCTTCATGGGTTATAGGTACGCCAAGGCGCGCGGCGCGTGCCAAACCGTCTGAATTCGGGTCAATGCCGACCATTGCACCCATTTCAAGGGCCTTTGAATTGCGCATCACTTTAATCATCAAATCGGTGCCGATATTGCCCGAACCGATAATTGCGCATTTAATTTTCTTGCTCATCATAAATTCCTAAATCAATCTTTGGAGAAAAAGGCCGAAACACGACCTAAACCATTGATTTTCACGTCGAAAACATCACCAGGCTTTACAGAAACCATAGGCCCCAACGCGCCTGACAAAATCGTGTCACCTGCGCGCATTGCATACCCCGCCTTAGCCATAACTTTGGCAAGCCAAAGGGTGGCATTTAATGGCGAACCCAAACATGCCGCACCCGCGCCAACCGAAACCGGCTCGCCTTTATTTTCCATAACCATGCCGCACAGGCGGGGGTCGAAATCTGATAATTTCTTTGGTTGTGAACCCAAGACATAAAGCCCGCTCGAGGCATTATCAGCAATTGTGTCGGTAATACGAATATCCCAATTGGCAACGCGTGAACCGACAATTTCAATTGCTGCGACTGCATAATCAATGGCTTGAAAAACATCGGCCATAGTTAAATCGGGATTGGTAAGATCGCTTTTTAGAATGAATGCAATTTCGGCCTCGACCTTTGGCTGCAACACATCTTTTAGGCTGATTTCTTCGGATTCCGTGCGCGCCATATCGGCGAATAACATGCCATAATCCGGCTGTCCGACGCCCAATTGGTTTTGCACTGCTTTTGAAGTAAGGCCGATTTTACGACCAACCAAACGCCGACCCGCATCAAGTGCGCGCTTGGTATTAATAGCCTGCACCGCATAAGCGCCATCGACATCGCCTTCTGAAAGCAAAGTGCGAATTGGTTCACAGGGTCTATAATCCTTGGCGGCACTAAAGAGGAGGTCCGCCGCCTTTTGAATATTTTCTTGATTACTCATTATTTTTCCTAAAGTTTCAAACAAATATTGGTCATTTCAGTATAGAATTCGAGTGAATGGACACCGCCTTCACGCCCTATGCCTGAAGCCTTTGCGCCACCAAATGCGGTGCGTAAATCACGCAAGAACCACGAATTTACCCAGCAAATCCCGACTTCTAATTTTGCTGCGACACGGTGCGCGCGCGAGACGTTTTCCGACCATACCGCAGCCGCAAGGCCGTAATCAGTTGAGTTTGCAAGGCGAATGGCTTCTTCTTCAGTATCGAAAGGCCGGATATGACAGCATGGGCCGAAAATTTCCTGTTGCACGCATTCGGCATCATCAGATAATCCAGTCCAAATGGTCGGTTCAACCCATGCACCGTCTTTAAGCTCGCCCATTTCGGGAACGCCACCTCCAGTTATCACATTTGCGCCTTCGGCAACCGCTTTTTTATAGAATGAAAGCACTTTGTTTTTGTGCTCTTGGGAGATTAATGGCCCAAGATTGGTGGTCGGATCGTCAGAGCGACCTAGTTTTAGGGCTTCAGCACCTTTTTTCAAACGCGCGACAAATTCATCGAAAATCGGTCGTTCGACATAGACGCGTTCAGTGCCTAAACAAACCTGTCCGCAATTTGCGAAAACCGAACGCATTGTGCCTTCAATCGCTTTTTCAATATCGCAATCGGCAAAGACCAAAGCGGGGTTTTTGCCGCCCAATTCAAATGAAACCGGGCGAATTCCCATTGCCGCTTGTTTCATTATCGCTTCACCAGTGCGGGTTTCGCCGGTGAAAGTTATGCCATTCACGCCTTTGTGTTGGGTTAGATATTCGCCTGCAGATTCAGGGCCAAAGCCGTGAACAACATTATAAACCCCTTTCGGCACGCCGACTTTTTGCATTACTTCGCCCAGTAAAGTCGCGGTTAATGGGGTTTCTTCCGATGGCTTGACCACAACTGTATTGCCAAGCGCCAAAGCAGGGCCCACTTTCCATGTCATAAGCAAAA
Organism: Hyphomonadaceae bacterium; assembly: GCA_041917055.1. GTDB lineage: Bacteria > Pseudomonadota > Alphaproteobacteria > Caulobacterales > Aquidulcibacteraceae > Pseudaquidulcibacter. The sequence continues at coordinate 3,834 of JAYRYJ010000010.1, read as the reverse complement.
GCGGCAAATTCCAAGGGCTAATGACACCGATCACACCGCGTGGACGCCGCAAACCATAATTTATAGCACCGGTTCCATCGGGCGTTGGCATCGTGAAACATTCGGTCGATACGGTTTTGGCAATATCAGTAAACATTTTGAAATTTGCAGCACCGCGCGGAATATCAATATGCGACGCCAAAGACATTGGTTTTCCGGTATCTAAACATTCGGCCTCTAAGAAATCATTGAAACGATTATTGATTTCATCGGCAACGGCGGCAAGCATGTCGGTTCGCTCCACGACTGTCATCTGTCCCCATTCACCATCGAGAGCAGAGCGCGCGGCTTTTACCGCTAAATCTATTTCGGCCTTTCCGCCTTCGGGAACAGAGCCGATAACACTATTGTCCAAGGGGCAATAATTTATCCAATGTTTTCCCGTCGCGCCTTGAGTAAATTCACCATTGATGAAATGAGCTGCATCACGCCTCGCATTGTCAATATTCAAGCCCTCAAATGGCTTTAATTGATGCACAGTCATCTCATTCTCCTTTTTTAATTTGCCTGTATTTTCAGGCTTTCCAATGCACAAAGTGCGCACTCTCTATCTTGGTCTTCCGAACCGCCGGAAGCACCAATTCCACCAAAAATCTGTCCATTTAATTTAATCGGATAACCGCCACCGAACATTATTGTGTTGGGGCGTCGCGCAATCCCGTCCAAGAGAACGGGATTGGCTTTCAATGCATTATGCAATTCATCGGTGGACATTCCGAAAATTGCAGAAGTTATGGCTTTGTCTTTCGCAATATCAACAGAGGCGGCAAACGCCCCATTGTCACGGCAAAGCGCAACCAAATGACCGCCATTATCTACGATGGCAATTACCATTTTGGCCCCAATTTTGCGCCCGTGGGCAATGGCGGTTTTCGCCATTGCAAATGCCGCGTCACAATCAATATTCTCAATTTTGAAAGACAAAGCCATGTTCGCGCCTTAGGTTACAACGCCCAAAAACGCTTCATTCATTGCGCGTTCGTAATAGAAAATACCTTTGCCGACTTGGGTTTCGTCCCATGTGCGGGTTGGTAAATCCGGATAATAAGTATAGCCACCGGCGAACACTTCGCAGCGATTGCCAGATGGGTCAAAGAAGTAGATTGTCTGACCGCGCGTAATACCGTGGCGGGTTGGGCCAAGGTCGATAGAAATGTCATAGCGGGTCATAATATCGGCGGCATTGCCAATATCTTGCCAGTTTTCTAATTCAAATGCCGCATGGTGGAATTTGCCAGGCTCAGGGTGTTTCACGAATGCGATATCATGGGCTTTCATACCCGCAGTTAGCCAAATTGCGAAAACGCCATCCGGCATATCAACGCGTTCGGCGCATTTGAAATCAAGGCAGGTTTCAAAGAACTCAAGAACCTTATCGATATTTGGACCATACATCAAAGCGTGGTCGAAACGGCGTGCTTTCATGCCATGTGGCGGCTTATCCCAAACATCAGGATTATGAATCATTGGGTGCGGATCCGACATCTCGGTTTCGGCAAATAATTCGATACGGTGACCGGATGCAATCACAACACTGATGCGGCGACCAATGCCCGGTTGTTCACCGGCGCGGACATCATCAACTTCCAGACCATAATCTTCGATACGCTTTTTGTATTTGTCTAAGTCAGCGTCCTCAAGACATTTGAATGCCATGTAATCAACACCGGCAGTATCTGCTTTACGCAAAACTATTGAATGGTGGTCAAATTCATCAGCAGATTTCAAATAGACGCGACCGTCATCGCCTTCGCATACTTTGTGAAACCCGATACGATCAGTATAGAATTCCACTGCTTTGGGCATATCCATCACTTTTATTTGGATAAAGCCCGGTCTTAATACACCTGTTAACGCCATGATTTCCTCCTTAGCTTTGGTGTTGGGTTAATTCTTCTGGTTTGGATTTGACCAACGGCTCGAGCCTTACGGTCAAATCGCTTCGTGGATAGATTGCGCAAAGCAAAACAATGCCTTGGCTTTCATCTTCTAGGGTTACATATTCGCGGCTCATGGGGTCGCGAATATATTCGCCTTGTAAAATTCGTGCGCGGCAAACGCCGCATCCGCCGCGCCGACAGCCGACGGGTAATTTTTTCGGTAAATTTTTGAGCTTTCCAAAACCCTGCGCCCTTTCAAGTGAGACTAAAACCCGTTCATGAGGATAGCCATTTCCTTGACCAGAATTTTCAACAGTGATTGTGAAAGGTGTTACGCTCATCACTATATCCTCTTGAACAATGGGCTTTTGGTTTGGGCGGCGTCGTTTTTTGTTAGGAATTTTTCGGTGAAAATATCGCGTTCAAAAAGTCGGCCCTGCATTAGAGCTGTTAGGCAGGCATCAATCATTAAGGGTGGACCACAAAGATAGGCGGTTTGACCCATGAATAGATTGTTAAAATGTGCCTTGGCGGCCTCATGGACGAAACCACGCGCCCCCGACCAATCCGTGCCTTTCGCTTCTTCAGAAAGCGCGGGGATATAGGTGAAATTTGGGTGTTGGTTTGCAAGATTGGTAAATTCTTCAAAACCATATAAATCGGCGCGTGTGCGAACGCCGTGAACCAAAGTAATTGGGTCAGAATACCCATCTGCCAATAAATCCAAAATCATTGAGCGTGGGCTTGAAACCCCTGTGCCACCAGCAAGGAATAGTTTTGGGCCGCCGCGCGATTTTCTTGTGATAAATCGACCGTAGGGGCCGGATATTTTGATTTTATCGCCGAGTTTTAGGGTCTCATGCATATAGGTCGTGCCCGCGCCACCTTTTACAAGGCGAACTTGCAAATCAATATGCGCATTCTCACTAGGCGGATTAGCGATAGAAAACGCCCTAGAGCCTTCTACACCAGGCAATGTCACATTCACATATTGACCGGCTTGAAAATCAATTGTGCCGTTTAATATCTTAAACCTTATGCCTTTTACATCATGGGTAAGATTCTCAATAGCTTCAACTTCGCAATCAAAATCTTGCACCGCAATTCGTCTTGCGTCCGGTTCTTCGTCTATATCGGCTTCAATCGTAACGTCGGAGTGAAGGCGGCATTCGCAAGCCAAGGTCTTGCCGCCTTCTCTCTCAAAATCCATCAAGGCAAAGGGCGATGCCCCGCCATGATCCACTTCACCATCTAACACATCAACTTTGCAAGTTCCGCAAAGACCATGTCCACAGGCATGAGGCAAATATATCCCCGCCCGTAAACATGCATCCAAGACAGTCTGACCCTCGTCAACCTCTATCTCTTCACCGATTGGTTCTATGGTTAATGTGTAGGACATCATTCACCTATGAACATGTGCCTTGATAGCCTTTTAGACCAGGGGTCCAAAAACGCACTAAGGATTTGTGTTTCATGCCGTTTTCAGTGAGTGATTTATCAAAATCCGGAGTGGCTTTTTTGCCGTCAATCATCCATTCAACTTTACCCCAATCAATTGAGGCAGCGTCAGGATGCGCCGCATAATGCGGTGCAATGACTTCGGAAACAAAAGCGCCAAACGGCATACCACCCGGCAATGGAAATGCGATTGCCGAGCAGAACATATTATGTTCTTCCCAATGAACATAGGTAAGTTGATTACCGTGGAATTTATTTTCCGTATCGCGGTAATCGACATGTTTTGCATAATCAGGTGTAATTGCAACAAGTGCCATTTCAATATTCCTTAAAATTTTGAGGGGCGGGGGAGCGCCCCTCTTGTCTATTCCGCAGCTTCGGCTTTGACGCCTTCGCCTTTCCATTCATTCCAGAGTTTTTCGTCAGGGGAGCCGACATAATCCATATTGTCAGC
>JAYRYJ010000009.1:0-163217 GCA_041917055.1 Hyphomonadaceae bacterium | reverse complement strand
TTACCGAATATCTCGCAAAACTAAAACGTGAAAGCAAATTGAAATTCAAACCAACTGATTTGGCATTCACTTATCACGACCCATGCCAAGTGTCGCGTCGCGGCGGTGCTGCTGATGACGCAAGATATTTGCTTGAAGGTTTTGCGCCGAATTTCAAAGAAATGGAAGTCACCGGCAATCACAATTGGTGTTGCGGCGGCGGCGGCGGCGTTCAGGCAATGAACCAACTTGCTGATTTGCGCCATAAAGTGTTTGAAATCAAAGCGCGCCAAGTTGCACAAACCGGAACAGACACTTTGATTTCGGCCTGTGCCAATTGCCGTTTGACTATGGACGATTCAATTGCAGCATTGAAATGGGGCGGTCATTTAGGCAGCCTTGTTGAAATACTCGCAGAGAATTTGATCGAAGATTAGTTTCCCGAGAGGGGATTCTTCCACCTCAGACCCGCCGTGTTTTCCCTTCACGGCGGGGATTTTTTTGCCAATTGCGCCAATCTTTCGGTGAAAGGCCTGTATGATTTTTTGAGAGCGTCAGTAATTTCTTGACCCGCGCTTTGTGGGTTTCCAGCTTCAAAAGGTGGCTTTGGGTCATATTCAATATTAAGTTGGATTGCTTTTGCGCGTGCCTCACCCGCTAGTCTCGATGCTAGGATCAGTGCCATATCAATACCGGAAGTCACGCCGCCGCCGGTTATGATATTTTTATCTTCCACCACGCGGGCTTCAATTGGGATTGCGCCAAAATCAGCGAGAAAATCGCGTGATGCCCAATGACTTGTCGCTTTGATACCTTTCAATAGTCCCGCAGCAGCCAAAATTAATGAACCAGTGCAAACCGAGGTTACATATTTCGCATTCTTTGCTCGTGATTTGAGAAAGTCTAAGACACCTTGGTCTTCCATGCATTTTAGTGTTCCAAAGCCGCCGCCGGGAACGAAAATAATATCTAATTTTTCGGGCAAGTCCGAAAACGAATTCGCCACTTCAATTCCAATGCCGGAATCTGATTTGACAATGCCCCTTTCCTTCCAAAATAACATTATGCGGTGAGTTCCCATACCGCTAAAGACCGCTTCAGGACCAATCAAATCAAGCGGAAACATCCCCGGATAGCAAAGCATAGCTAGAATTGGCCGGTTGTCGAACAGAGGGGACGATTGTGCCCCAATTGTTCCAGCTGCAACAGCGATTGCACCAAGATTTGCGGCGGCGAATAGTGCCCTGCGCGAAATATGTTCTTTCATTTTTGCTCCCAATATCAACAAAATAGAAGCAAAAGAAGAATATCAAATTGGACAAAATGCCCGACCTATTGAGATTTCATTTTTTCAACTGCCTTAAACACGCGCATGAAGTTCCCGCCCATAAAGGCTTTGATGTCGGCTTCATTGACGCCGCGCTTTAAAAGTTCGGAAATTACCAAAACCAAATCTGTATATTTGGTCACGACCGGTTTGTAATTTGCGTCCATATCCGTGCCCAAACACACTGATTGCGCCCCAAGTTTTTCGAACAATTCCATAATTCGTTTCACAAAACCATCAAGTGTTGAGATTCCAACACCTGTGGGCCAGGCACCAATTATCCCGCCTTTTTCGGTGATTGCTTTTGCCAGATCATTTGAAATAAAGCGGGGAAATTCACCCGATGGCCCGCCACTTAAATGCGTATGCGAACAAATTGTCGGCACTTTGAGATTAGCTAGCGCTTTAAATGCGGTCGGTTCAGAGGCGTGTGCAAGATCTATGATAATTCCCTGCTTCTCCATTTCTTTAATTGCTTCGAGGCCAAAATCCGTAAGGCCGCCGCGCACAGGTTTTTGGGTTTGAATATCGCCAATTTCACTGGCGCGATAATGGACGATTGTGATAGAGCGCAATCCATCTTCATAGCATTGCTTAATGCGCTCCAATTTGCCTTCAAGAAAGTCCGCGCCCTCCATGGTCAAAATGGCTTTTAGACGTTCGGGCTGTTTGGCGGTTTCAATATCGGCGGAACTTAACGCGACACCAACTTTATTTTTCGCCATTGCGTCTTTTAAATTGGCAATTTGCTTGCGATAGCTTTCCCATGCCTCATTGGGGGCAAATTCACGCGCCGAATATAGGCCACCCGATTTTTTCATGCCAATAACATTGATGTCGGCGACGCCAGCAAAAGCAACGGCGGCAATATCTGTTTTACGCATATCGGCAATCGATTTTCCTTCATTCGGATGCGCCAAAACCCGCAAAATCCACGGCAAATCTGTATTATGATGGTCTTTAACGAATGTCATACCCGGATGCGCATGGGTATCAATAAGCGGGCTTTGCGCCAAAAGTATTTTGGCTTTTTCAACAAAACTTTCGTCAGGAACAAAACCAATTTGCGGCGCATTTTTCTTTTTAAGCCAGGCCACACCACCCACGCCCGCACCAATCAGGCCAAGCCCCGCCAAAATCAAAATATCGCGCCTTTTCATTTATTGCCTCTCTTGCTAAACACATTAAACTAGGACAGATTTATCTTTGCTGTCTATGGCCTAATGTTAATCGGAGAGTTGGATATGAATAAACCCGCTTTGGCGCTTGTTGGATTAATTGTTTTGTCGCCGTTTTCCGCATTTGCAAAAAAGCCAATTTATTATTCTGCGCCTGCTGGAATGCCGTTTTCCGAAGCGGTGCGGGTCGGAAATATCCTTTATTTGTCGGGGCAAATTGGCGTTAAACCGGGTGAAAACAAGCTCATTGACGACACAATGGAAGGCCAAGCAAGACAGACCTTGGACAATATTGGCGCGACCTTAAAAAAGGCGGGTCTTTCTTATGACAATGTGTTCAAATGCACGGTAATGCTTAAAGATATGTCGGAATGGTCCGCATTTAACAAAGTCTATGTAAGTTATTTCAAGCCGGACAAGCTGCCTGCTCGCTCCGCATTTGGTTCAACGGGATTGGCCTATAATGGCAAATTGGAATTGGAATGCATGGCGGTTTTTCCGAAGGGTAAGTAGATGTGCGCAATTGTTTGGCGCTATTCACCCGAGGCTTGGTGACCTTAAGATGCCTAAATGCGCGCTCCATACAGGTCATATTCACTAGCTTCATCAATCCTCACGCGGATAATATCGCCTATTTTTACACCTTCACTAGGGTCAATAAAAATATTGCCATCGATTTCGGGGGCGTCCCATTTGGTTCTTGCGATAATTGTCCCTTCTTCATCTATTTCATCGACAATTGCATCAATTTCGCGACCGACTTTTTGCGCCAAGCGCGCTGCCGAAACCTCTTGAGCGACTTCCATCAATCTGTCCCAACGGGCCTGTTTGACTTCTTCGGGTATTTGGTCGGGCAAATCGCGACTTGCGGCATGAACCACATTTTCATATTTGAAAACGCCAATTCTATCGATTTGCGCGTCGCGCACAAAATCGACAAGCATTTCAAAATCCTCATCTGTCTCACCAGGGAAGCCAACGATGAAAGACGATCGAATGCACAAATCGGGGCAAATTTCGCGCCATTTTTTTATGCGCTCTGCCTGTTTTTCAATATTTGCGGGTCGAACCATACGCCTAAGCACGTTTGGTGATGCATGTTGAAATGGAATATCAAGATATGGCAAAATTTTCCCTTCCGCCATCAAATGAATTGCTTCATCTACATGGGGATAAGGATAAACATAGTGCAGGCGCACCCAAACACCCATTTCACCCAAAGCCGCCGCTAGATCATAAAATTTTGCACGATATTCCTTGCCCTTAAAGCTCGAAATCGCATATTTTAAATCACGACCATACGCTGACGTATCTTGAGAAACCACCAAAAGCTCTTTGACACCTGCCCGCACCAAATTCTCTGCCTCTGCTATCACGGCATTCGCGGGGCGAGACACCAAATCGCCGCGTAAAAACGGAATTATGCAAAATGAACAGCGATTGTCGCACCCCTCAGAAATCTTGAGATAGGCATAATGGCGCGGCGTCAATCGTATTCCGCTTTCTGGAACCAAATCCATGAAAGGTTCATGAACTGGCGGTAAAGCTTCATGGATTGCACCCATGACTTGTTCATATTGTTGCGGCCCGGTTATAGCCAAGACTTTTGGATGCTCTGCCATAATTACATCGGGTTCAGCACCAAGACAGCCGGTGACAATAACCTTGCCATTTTCACGAATTGCCTCACCAATTGCGTCCAAACTTTCAGCGCGCGCACTATCAAGAAAACCGCAAGTATTAACCAAAACCGCATCCGCGCCATGATAATCGGGCGAAATTTCATAGCCTTCGGCGCGCAAACGCGTAATGATACGCTCGGAATCCACTAATGCTTTTGGACAACCAAGGGAAACCACACCAATTTTTTTGGGAACACTAATCATAAATGTCAAATAAAGCCTTGGCACAAAGGTGGCAAGCCCGATACCGCAATGCATATCTCACTGACTATAATGATAATTAGTTACTTCCTCTTAGTAATTTTAGTTAAGAATTATTAAAAGTGATTCTTTATGACCGAAACCGAATTAAAACAACCAATAATTGTTAGCGCCAAGGGTATCCATGGCACAACTGTGCGATTGCGCACAGCGGTTTTTTATACTTCATTGTTTTTCATTATGGGCGTTGCCATTGGTGGCATTGTTACGCCTTATTTGAATTTCAAACCTGATGTTTCTGAAACTTCTGACGATTCCATTTTAAACGCACGCAATCAAATTTTGATTGCTATTGGTGCCCAAAGCCTGTGGGCCGCACCTAATGAAGGAGCCGAACCAATAAATACGGGCCTGACGGTTGAACAATTAATCGGCGAATATGAAAACCTTGCTCAACAATCCGGATATGAATCACATATAGAATTTGAACGCAAGGAAAATGCGGTAGAGGCGCGTTTCAGCTTTAAAGAACCCGATGCAAAGAAAAAGAAAAAGTATCTTTTATCGAATGCAAAAGCAGGTTTTCCAAAAACCCTAGCGATAATTTTTACAAATGGCACCGAACCCGGAACAATTGTGCTTTCCGAAATTCGAGAAGATGGAAAAATCAAATCGAAAGGCGCGGCCTTTGTCGATTTGGTGAAATTTGGCGTTTCCGCACCGTCTTTGGCGCACGGACAATTATTGACACCAAAAGGGGTTTTCGAAATTCGTGCCAATGAAAAAGGCGCAATTGCATTAATTGATGGCAAACAGGTTTTTCCTTATTTCGACGAAAATGAAGGCGAGAAAATCGCACTTAACAACGATAAAAAAAATGAAGACTTGAATTTTGAAGGCGCACCCCAAGTTTTGCAAGTGGCCGGAATTGAACCCAATAGCGCGATCTTGAAAGAGCGAATTATCCTAATCGCACATGATGCCAAGCCGGTGGATTGCACTTCACAAGCAATCATAATTGACGCCCAACGCGGTAAAACCGAAGTTATTCCTTTTATGCTTAAAGCGCCAAGTTTGAAAATTGACAATGTGGACCGCGCTTTTCAAATTTCGGGGTTTTGCGATACGGATAAAGCCAATGCCAACCCCAATTTAAAAATCGTTGCGACTTATAATCTCAATAGCGGCGAAATAAGTATTGCCCGCACCGCAATTGCTGCAAGCCCACAAATGCCGGTTGAAACCAAGATTTCCGAAGGCAAATGGCGGGTTACAAGTCCGACCCGACTTGCTTCACCGATTTCGGCAGGTGGGGGACTTGTGTCACTATCTTGCGCGGGAAAAGGCGGAATCAATATTGGTGTGTCGGGAATTCCCGCACCACAAAATGCCCAAAGCACGAAAATCATGTTTGCAAATTCCGGCGGCAATGAAGGCGGTGTTTTCACTTGGAGTGGTGCAGCATCGAGCTATAATTTACAACAAGCGTCTAATCCTGAATTGGTTCGACAGGTTTTACGGATTTTGAAATCCAATGGCGATGTTTCGATAAATGGCGAAGGTGTAAGCAAAATTGTTCCAGCCGCTGATATTGGACAGATAAATACACTTTTATCGGTTTGCCAAGGCGAAATAAAAACCAAACCAATGGCGGCAAAGATAATAGAGAAGTCCGCCGCCCCCACCAAAATTGCAGCCGCACCAATTGTTTCTAAATCGCCAAAAACTGAACCAAAAGTCACACCGAAAATCGAAAAGTCAATTTCAAAACCCGTGGCAAATAAAGCCAGCGCACCAAAACCAATTGAGTAAAAAGCCCAATAATCGGTGCAGCAGATAGTTTTGAAGCTAGCATTCCTAGGGTTTTGATGTGGATTTACTTGATATTTCGTCGCATAATCAATTAGTTACGCGAATATTCACTATTAAAACAGCCAAATTGCTATCAAATGCTATCATTTGACATCATTTTGTTTCGGGAATTGAAAATAAGAAAACCTTAACCGAGAGTATAAAGGATTTTCCAAAACAAAGGATAGTATTTTCGCTTTCAATTACTAACTGCTTCCCTTTAGGGAAGCTGGCACCATAGCGTAGCGGAGGTGACTGAAGGGTGTCGCGATTTCCTTAGAAATCGCTTGCGTCAGCAAGAATTGCGCGGGCTGAAAGTGTGGTTTGGCTGTCACCAAAGCGATAGTTGCACTTTCGTAAAACCCCTCCGGCGCTTCGCGCCACTTCCCCTCATTTGAGGGGAGGAGTTACGACGACGGAATCCGAAATATCAATTATTCTATTTCCTAGAATAAACATCCTCATAACGAATAATATCGTCTTCGCCGAAATAGGAGCCGGTTTGCACTTCAATCAATACAACGGGGACTTTGCCCGGGTTTTCTAATCTGTGCTTAGCGCCAATTGGAATATAAACGGATTCATTTTCACAGATTATTTTCTCTTGGTCATTTATCGTGACTTTTGCCGTGCCGTTTACAACAATCCAATGCTCGGCACGATGATAATGTGACTGCAGGCTTAAGGACGCGCCAGGGTGAACGGTAATTCGTTTGACTTGAAAACGTGAATCCGCGACTAAGGATTCAAAATGCCCCCAGGGTCTATGTTCGCCGCGAAACGCTTTTGCCTGTGTGATGCCTTTTTGACTTAATAAATCAACCGCCTCTTTTACCCTTTGGCTTTCCGATTTTTTGGCGATTACCACCGCATCGGGCATTGCAATAGCAACAATATCTTCAAGCCCGATACCGACCAATTGCAAATATTCGGATTCCGAACGCAATAAAGTGTCTTTACAATCAATCGAATGCGCATTGTGTGAAACTACTGTTCCGTCATCGTCGGGCAGTGATTCCTGCCATACAGACGCCCAACCGCCCAAATCACTCCAACCATATTTGAAAGGCATTGCATAGACATTTTGGGATTTTTCCATAATGGCATAATCAATTGATTGCCCTTTGATTTCATTCCAATCATCGGTTCCAAGGCGGGTGAAATCCAAATCATTCACTGAATTTAGAAACGCGGCACTAACTTGCTTTAGCATTTCAGGTTCGAATTTTTCAAATTCCTCTATCAATGTTTTGGCCTTGAATAGAAAAATGCCTGCATTCCACAAGTATTTTCCGCTCTCTAACATTGCCGCAGCTTTTTCGGAATTAGGTTTCTCGACAAATGATGCGAGGCGCGTCGGACTATTCAGATTGGCATTTTCCGCCTTTTCCAATTCCAAATAACCATATCCGGTTTCTGGGCGCGTCGGATTAATCCCGAAAGTGACAATTGCGCCATTTTTTGCGGTTTCAAGTGCCGCTAAAACGGTTTTTCTAAAACTCTCGGCGTCTTGAATAACATGGTCAGATGGCATAGCGAGTATTATTGCGTTTTCGTCTTTTGCAGCACAATGCAAAGCACTTGATAATAAAGCCGGCGCAGTATTTTTTGGATTTGGTTCAATTAATATAGCGTCAGGCTTTATATTTTCATTGGCTAATTGTTTGGAAACAATGAATCTGAATTGATCCGAAGTGACAATTACGGGGTTAGCGAAATCTTTTGAAACCGTCCGTTTTGCCGATTGTTGAAACAGGCTGGTCTCGTCAAGGATTTTTGTGAATTGTTTTGGATATGAGCCGCGAGAAAGAGGCCAAAGTCTGGTTCCCGAACCGCCGCACATTATTACAGGATAGATCATAAATTCCCCAGTTTGTTTTGCTTCATATTTTTTAGCTTAAAATCCTAAATTTTAGAATAAGGGCTTTTTAGTTTTCAATCAGTTTTCTCAAAGCAACGCCTTAAATATGCGCCATAATCGCTTTTGCCAAATTCATTGATTAGCTTTTCCAGTTGCATATCATCGATTAGACCTTTTTCCCATGCGATTTCTTCGGGACACGCAATCTTGATACCTTGTCGTCTTTCCATAACGCGAACGAAAATTGCGGCGTCAAGCAAATTGTCAGGTGTTCCGGTATCAAGCCACGCAAAACCACGTGACATTGTTTGCACATTCAATTGCCCTTTATCAAGATAGGCACGATTAACATCGGTTATTTCCAATTCGCCGCGCTTTGATGGTTTAAGATTGCGTGCAATTTCAACCACTTGATTATCATAGAAATATAGACCCGTGACCGCCCATTTGGATTTGGGCTTTTCCGGCTTCTCCTCAATCGAAACTGCCTTGCGATTCTTATCAAATTCAACAACGCCATACGCCTCAGGCGAAGCAACTTCATAGGCAAAAACGCTTGCACCTGATTTTATTTTGCTTGATTCTAACAACATTTCTTCAAGGCCAATGCCATAGAAAATATTATCTCCCAAAATAAGACATGAAGAATCCGAACCCACAAAATCGGCACCTATTATATATGCCTGCGCCAGACCTTCGGGGTTTGGCTGTTCAGCATAGTCAATATTAAGACCCCATTGTGAACCATCTTTCAATTGGTTTTTAAATAGGGGCAGGTCATTGGGTGTTGAAATCACCAAAATCTCTCGAATACCCGCCTGCATCAAAGTGCTAAGCGGATAATAAATCATAGGCTTATCATAAATCGGCATCAATTGTTTTGAAATCGATCTGGTCATTGGATGTAGGCGCGTTCCCGAACCGCCTGCCAAAATTATGCCTTTCATTTCACACCTGTTTTGTGATTGTTTCTACCACTTTTTCATTTATTTCGTCAAAAGCAGTTTGCCAGTCCCTGACTTTTATCGAATAGATACGCGCTAATTTATTGCAATCTAGGGCCGTATTAGTCGGGCGTTTTGCCGCCGATTTGAAATGCGATGCTTTCACTTCGATAATATCGCAGCATTTCAAACCGAATTTCTTTGCGCGGCTAAAAATATGTTGCGTAAACTCAAATCTTGAGGCGGGATTTGATGACGAACAATGAAAAATGCCGCGCAATTCGGCTTTTTGTGGATTCTCTATTAATTGCCGTCCCATTTCCAAAAGCGCTTTCGCCAAATCATGCGCAGAAGTCGGCGAACCGAATTGGTCATTCACAATATTAATTGATGCCCGCCCATCATTAGCAAATTGCAGGATTTTTTTTGGATAGTTTGAAGAAAATTCGCTATAAACCCATGAAGTTCGAACAATTGCGTGATCGGGGTTTGCGCGCGCGACTAAAATTTCGCCTTCGCGCTTGGTTTTGCCATAGAAATTCACGGGGTCTGTTGCATCATTCTCTGAATAAAGCGCATTTTTTTCGCCATCGAAAACATAATCAGTCGAAACGTGAATTATTGGAATATCCAAACTCGCGGCAATTCTTGCAAGATTTTGCGGGCCATATGCATTAATTTGCATCGCGATTTCATTTTCGCTTTCGGCTCTATCAACATCGTTATAAGCAGAGGCATTAATTATCAAATCCGGTTTCAAATCGCCAATCGCGCTTTGCAATTTCTCATAATCTGACAATTCAAATTCTGGTCGCCCGATATTGATTGCATCAAATCCAAAATCTGCGGCATGTGACTTTAGGCAAATCGCCAATTGCCCGTTTTTGCCATAAATCACCATAGTTTTAGACATTGTATCCGCCATATTCCTCAAGGCTTTGAGCCTTTAAATCTTTTGGCGAAAGCGTGGGGGCGTCTTTAAATGGCCATTCAATGGCGATTTGCGGGTCATTATAGGCAATCGCGGCATCATGTGGGTGGGAATAATATTGGGTGACCTGATAGGAAATCACACAATTTGCTGTCAATGTGCAAAAACCATGGGCGAAACCTTCGGGAACCCATAATTGATGACCGTTTTCCTCGCTTAATTCGGCAGTGACATATTTGCCATAAGTGGGCGAATGGGCACGAATATCAACTGCGACGTCAAAAATTTTACCCAATACGCAGGAGACCAATTTCCCCTGCCCCATAGGTGGATTTTGAAAATGTAGCCCGCGAATAGTTCCGACATTTGCCGAAAGCGATTGATTTATTTGCACAAATTCAACATTCGCAATATTTTCCATAAACCAATTTTTACGGAAAGTTTCGCAAAAATAACCGCGACTATCGCCTATTCTTTTGGGCTTGATTAATTTGGGCCCTTCAATTTCAAAATCAATTTTTTCCATCAAATGAGACCCAATCTTTCACCGAGATAGGTTTTGTCGCGGATTGCGCGCCACCATTTTTCATTTTCCAAATACCATTTTACAGTTTTTTCGATACCGCTTTCAAAATTCTCTTGTGCTTTCCAACCCAATTCGTTTTCAAGCTTTGTGGCATCAATGGCATAGCGCAAATCATGCCCAGGACGGTCTTTAACAAAAGTAATAAGATTTTCATGCGGCGCATTTTCGGGGCGCTTTTCATCCATGATTTTGCAAATTCGTTTCACAACATCAAGATTTGTACGTTCGTTGCGACCGCCAACATTATAAGTTTCGCCTAATTGACCTTTGTCACAAATAAGGTGCAAAGCGCGGGCATGATCCTCAACATAAAGCCAATCACGAATATTTGAGCCGTCGCCATAGACCGTAATCGGTTTTCCCTCGAGCGCATTTAAAATATTCAAAGGAATGAGTTTTTCGGGAAAATGACAGGGACCGTAATTATTGGAACAATTGGAAACCACAATCGGCAGGCCATAAGTTCGAAACCAGGCTTTTGCCAAATGATCCGACGCTGCCTTTGACGCCGAATAGGGCGATGATGGATCATACGCGGTGGTTTCGTGGAAAAGCCCATCTTCGCCCAATGAACCATAGACTTCATCGGTCGAAACATGAAGAAAACGAAATGCCGCTTTTTTATCGGTATCAAGCCCATTCCAATAATGGCGCGCGGTTTCCAACAAAGTGAAAGTGCCGATAATATTGGTATTTATGAAATCCGACGCGCCGGAAATTGAACGATCAACATGCGATTCCGCTGCTAGATGCATAATTCTATCGGGGGCAAAATCATTGAAAATTTGCCGCATTTTTTCGCCGTCGCAAATATCAGCGCGGACAAAGGAATAATTCGGCGAATTTGAAATTTCGTCCAAAGATGCAAGGTTTCCGGCATAGGTCAATTTATCAATATTCAAGACCTTTACATCGGTTTCACTAATCAAATATCTGATAAGTGCCGAACCAATAAAACCCGCGCCGCCGGTTACGATAATTTTCAATTGCTTTCCCCGTATTATTTGACGCAAAAATCTTTAATTGCACCAATAATCAAATCTTGGGTCTCTTTATCAAGATATGGATGCATTGGCAAAGACATTACGACATCTGCTTTATGTTCCGTAATCGGCAATTTGCCATAGCCAGAATTTACAAAATCCAAATACGGCCCTTGGACATGCATTGGTATTGGATAATAGGCCGCAGACGGTATTCCTTTTTCACGCAAATATGCCATTAGGCCATCACGATTTGCAATTTGGATTGTGTATTGCGCCCAATTTGAAATGCCATTTTCAATAACTGACGGAGTGACGCAAACGTCTTTCAATGCCTCATTATATCGTGCCGCGACCGCATTTCTCTTTTCAATTTCTTCGGCAAAAATATTGAGTTTCTCAATGAGAATAGCGGCCTGAATCGTATCAAGGCGACTATTCATACCGACGCGCATATTCATATATTTCGGATCATGATCGAAGTTTTTGCCTTCTAAATCTTGCGCGACGGCTTTGCCATGCACCCTGAAACTATCCATCAAATCCCAATCGGTTTTAGAATTAGTAATAACCGCGCCACCATCACCATAGCAACCCAATGGTTTAGCAGGGAAAAAACTGGTGGTTTGCGCATCAGCCCACTCGATTGGGTGTTTGCCATTTAAGGTGCAGCCAAAACCTTGTGCCGAGTCCGAAATCAATTTCATGCCATATTTATCGCAAATGGCGCGAATTTTCGGGTAATCTGCGGCTTGGCCGAATAAATCAACGGCAATAACGACTTTTGGCACTAATTTGCCTTGTGCAACCACTTCCTCAACCGCTTTTTCCAATGCTTCGGGGTCGATATTGAACGTATCGTCAAGAATATCGACAAAAACACCCGTCGCACCTGTCCAAGGAATAACTTCGGCAGTGGCGGCAAATGTGAATGATGGGCAAAAAACCGCATCACCCGCACCTATACCCCATGCCATTAATGGCAAATAAATCGCATCAGTGCCATTGGCGCAAGATAGAGAATATTGCGCGCCGGCAAATCTTGCCAAATTCGCCTCAAATTCGCGAACTTGCGGACCCATTACAAAGGCACAGGATTCGACAACGCCCATAATTGCGTCATCTATCTTCTTGCCTAAATATTCACGTTGCGCTTTTAAATCGATGAATTGAATTGCCATTTTGACCCTCAGAAAATTTCAGTTTCCATATAAAGCCTTGTCAAAACAAACCAAACCAATAATTGCGACAATTCACTACAAACACGATTCTGACTTAATATTTTCGATTTTCCTGCCACGCTTTTGCAGTTTTTATGATAGTATCAATATCAGAGAATTGCGGCTTCCAATTGAATTTGGACTTAATTTTTTTGGCATCCGCCACTAATATCGGCGGATCACCGGCGCGGCGCGGCGCATAAGAATGCGGCACTTCGGCGAATTGATTTTGCGCCGCGACAATTGCCTGTTTGACACTTATTCCCAGACCCGTGCCAACATTAAAGGCGTCGCTTTGTCCGCCATTCATAAGATATTTGATGGCCTCAATATGTGCCATTGCCAAATCGAAAGCATGAATATAATCGCGGATTGCAGTGCCGTCAGGTGTATCATAATCAGTGCCAAAAACATTTAAAGGCTTTCCTGTGCCAATCGCCGCTTTGCAAATTAATGGAATTAAATGACTTTCCGGTTCATGACTTTCGCCGACTTCTACGTCAAAATCCGAACCTGCGGCATTGAAGTATCGCAAAATTACGTGTTTCAAACCATGGGCTTCATCAAACCATTTTAACGCGCCTTCAAATGCCAATTTGGTTGCACCATATGGGTTTATCGGCAGTTTTTGATGTTCCTCATCAATCAAATCAGTTTGCGGATTGCCATAAACCGCCGCAGTTGACGAAAACACCAATTTATCCAAGCCTGCGGCAAGCAAGGCATCAGCAAATTCAATCGCCGCCGAGACATTATTATCATAATATTTTTTGGGATTACTTACACTTTCACCAACCAATGAAAAGGCGGCGAAATGGATTGCGGCCTTAATGTCATATTCTTTCACAATTTGCGCGATTTTGTCACGCTCTCGCAAGTCGCCTTTGACAAACGGGCCATAAAGCACGGCTTTTTCATATCCGGTCGATAAATTATCCAAAGTGACAGGTGTAAAACCGTTTGCCCTCAATAATTTACAAGTATGCGCACCAATAAAGCCCGCGCCGCCTGCAACCAGAATATTAAGATTAGCCATTAATCATGCCTTTAACCAATGCCTTAACATCATCACCTAAATCTTGTGAATTTAATGCATAAGCAAGGAAAGCCTCAGTATAGCCAAGGCGCGAACCGCAATCAAAATCCTCGCCTTGAAATTCCAAGGCCCAAAAGTCTTGGGATTTCATCAAAGTATGCATTGCATCAGTAAGTTGAATCTCACCACCCGCACCACGTTCTTGAGTTTCAAGAATATTAAAAATTTCGGGTTGAAGAATATAGCGACCGGTGATTTTCAAATTGCTCGGTGCTTTATCAATTGGCGGTTTTTCAACCATATCGGTAATTTTCATAATTGCGCCATCGCGTTCGCCATGGGCAATTACGCCATAACTCGAAACTTGATCCATCGGGACTTGGTCAACCGCAATAATATTGCCGCCGGTTTTATCATAGGCGTCAATCATTTGTTTAAGGCACGAAGTTTCGCCTTGGATTAGAACATCCGGCAAAAGAACGGCAAATGGTTCGTCACCAATTATATAGCGCGCGCACCAAACTGCATGACCCAAGCCTAATGGCGATTGTTGGCGCACGAAACTTTTTGCGCCCGCTTCCGGCAACATATTTTGTAGCATTTCTAAGGCCGCATCCTTGCCTTGGCGCTGCAAAGTATCTTCCAATTCATAAGAACGGTCGAAATAGTCGGATATCGAGGTTTTGTTACGACCCGTCACAAAAACAAAATGCTCAATGCCCGCCGCCAATGCTTCATCGACCACCCAATGCACCGCAGGGCGGTCAAAAACCGGTAACATTTCTTTTGGAAGGCTTTTAGTCGCCGGTAAAACCCGCGTTCCGAAACCCGCGACAGGTAAAACCGCTTTACGTATTTTTTTATGGGTCATGCGATTTCCTCCTCAGTGAATGGTAGAATTTTTTTGTCGGCAATTGCCTGAATAGTAGGTTGGCGCGGCGGAAACGCCAAAGACAAATCTTCGGCGACCAAAGTTAAATTTGGTGAATACAAATCATCGTGCCCCAATTGATGTCCCCATCGATTTTTCATTATACCAATTTCTCTTTGTTCGCGAATTTTCTTTTCAGGTGTATCATCAGCACCCCGCGTGACAGATTCATAATGAAAAAATTCTGCCGACGGGACATATATATTGCGATAGCCAAGCATTTTAACTTTCAAACATAAATCAACGTCATTGAATGCCACTGCGAGACCCTCATCAAGGCCGCCCGCTTTTTCCAGGACTGATTTCTTAATCATCATCACCGCTGCAGTTACCGCACTTATTTCTTGCGGGACAACGATAAGGCAATTTGGCCCGGGGTCGCCGCGCGGCACATTGCGCAATCTATGTCCTGCCACGCCATGAAACCCGCATAAAACACCGGAATGTTGAATCTGTTCATTTTCATAATAGAGGCGCGCCCCGACACATCCGGTATTTTCATGTTGGGAATATGCTAGCATCTCCTCAATCCAAGTTGGAGTAATGACTTCAATATCATTATTCATCAAAACAATTTGCGAGCCTTTAGCCTTTTTGACGGCTTGATTATTCAGATAGGAGAAGTTGAACGCACATTCGAGGCGTAAGACAGAAATCTTCTTGTGCGATGCCACAAATTCCAAATACTCTAAAGTCTCGGCTTCGATAGAATTATTATCGACGATTATTATTTCAAAATTTTCATAATTTGTAAGTTCAAGAATTGAATCTACACATTTTTTAAGAATATCCAATTTGTCGCGCGTCGGAATTATGATTGATACTAATGGCTTGCGACCGATTAAGGAATATTTGATACGTGTTAAAGACGGAACTTCGGGAATTGGGACAATTTGGGCGTGTAAACCATTATTATTTATATGCCTTTGCTGAACCAATGGATTTGAATGCCACTTGCGATGGTCAGTCAAAATATGCGACAAAACTCTTTGCATGTGCCCTATACTTAATGCGCCGTGTTTTGCAAAAAACGTCAAAGATAAATCATGTAAAGCATCAAACATATTGTCAAATTCGGCGCAAAAACCACTTATTTCTTGAATTTGTTCGCGCTTTACACAGGCAATATGACCGACAAAATTTAGGGTTTGCGCAATTTCAAGATTGAATTTTGATTTGAAATTAGGCTCAGCTCTTAGGCCATTATGGCGTAAAATATCATCGTCGCCATATATAAGTGCTTCTTTGTCACTCTTCTTAATGAATAAGGCAAACCAAAGTGTTGCAAATCGATGAATAAGCGCTTTGTCGTCCGAAAATACAAAATATTCAGTCTCGCTTTTTTGTAAATGGGCATTTACCGTTTCGAGCGGGTTTTCCCCATTTGAGTATTCAATAATTTCAATAGGAAAAGTAATTTTCGAAATCACTTTTTGAATTTCAGCGGCTTTCCAATTTATCGTTTTTGGCGCAACAAATACGCATTTTTGCGGCGCATAAGTTTGCTTTTCAATTGCGCCTAAAACTTGGACCAGTCTTTCATTTGCAATGTCGGGCGAAAGCGTAATTATTATTTCAAATTTCGTGTTAAGTTCAAAATGCGTGATAATTTCGGCGGCTGCCTCAATGGTCACATCAAATTCATTATCATAAAACCTAAGCCATTCTTGGTAATTATTTGTATTTGGAACTTCTACTGCCGATTGGACATAATGAAAAATCGCCGCGCGCCCTTCGTTGCGCCCATGTTCCAAATAATGCTGCCACGGGTCTGTGATTGAGGCGCGAATATCTGAATGCGATTCGCGATACCAAACAGGTGCAAAAAACCGCCCCTGCCTGCCTTCCTTAATTCCGTGTCTTATGAAATGTTGAAACGGTGTGCCATCAAAATCTGCAATATCTGGATAGGTAGTCGAATACCAATCAGTATCAAAGTATTTTTCATTATATTTGAGTTTGGCCTGGCTTTGCGGGAGTTTTGCCCCCAGAAAATTTATTATTCTTGTAACCAGGCGAAATGCACGCCCAAACAAACTCATAATTGCAACCTGACTTTATCAGTAAGTGTTTTTTGACTACCAATAGGGCGCCAGAGTGATTTTTTCAAGTCATTTTAATAAATCAATTGAATGCACGGAATTTGGCATTTACGCTTTGATAAAATTCGAAATATTTTTCAGCCATGACAGAGATGGAATTTTCGTTTTTGTGCGTATCTTGCCACTCTATCGTGTGTTTGACTGCTTTGTTATAATTAATCTCATCAGATTTTATTTGCCGCAATTTTTTGGCAATTTCTTCGGGATTGGCATCATGATTAATTAGCCAGCCGGCATTGGCTTTGGCAATCCTTTCGCCAACTGCGCCGATATCAAAGCCGAAAACAGGAATTCCGCAACTCCAACATTCGGTTAAAGTATGGCAATAGGTTTCGGGCCACATTGAAAATATAGCACCAATATGCGGCCTGATTTTATTTACCAATTTAGCGAAATCGTGTCTGTCATATTTGCCATGAATAATAATATTTGCACCACCAATTATTTTCCCACTGTCACCTATAATGTGAAATTCGGCAAAATCAGCGACTAGGGGCGCGAGTTTTTGAATAATTTCAGCGCCTTTTGCCGCAGAAATATTTCCGGGAACAAGTATGCGCATTTTTTCACCAAAGACCACGCTTCGGGCCAATTGTGCGATTTCCCCAAAGTCACGTCCATGCTCTATAACCTGAAAATCGCGAGATTTTAGGAATTCAAACTTAGATATAATCAAATCCTTGGTTGATTGCGAAGTTGTGATGAAACCGTCGCAATTCATCAAAAATTTTGCAAAAAATTTGCGCCAGCGATGAACGAAATTATCATGAAGGATTGGCATTTCGTCTTCGCGCCATAATTCTGCGATGCAATTTGCGCTCACACTTTTGCAATTGCCGCCGCAATATTCGTTGTTTTCATTTATTAATTTGACAGTCGGGCAAATACTATAAAAATCATGGAAAGAGAAAAAAACAGGAATTTTCAGATTTTTCGCAATGCGCGATAATCCCAATCCATGCCACGCAATATGGCGAATATGCAATAATTCAAACCCAAATTTCAAAAGCATTTCGGTCAATATTTCGTCATATTCCGTCGAAACATGGGTCGCAGGTCGAATTTCATTGGTCAAAATATGCTTAAAAATGCTTCTGGAGTTTTTGCCGTCGAAATGAAATAATTCAATATTTATGCCGTCGGAATATAATTCATAGGTGTCATATTGATTTTGCAGGCCAATCATCAAATCGCGATTGGTTTGCGGTGTGCCACCGGTTTTTGTTGACAATACAAATAAGGCGCGCGGTCGAATTTTATTGCCGCCCTTTTGGGCTTCTTTAATGGCTTCTGACAGTTTAAAGCGCGCATTTCGAAATAAATCATTGTGTAAAAAAATCGAAACTGATTTTCCATATTCAGGGAATTTTTCATCAATGATTTCGCGCCCAGATTTAAGTAATTTTTGCTTTTCTATGCCGAAACTTGCCGAACCTTCGTGGGCGATAAGGGTTTTGAAGTCGATTTGATTGCTAAATCCGCAATCGATAGCGCGACAACAAAAATCATTTTCTTCGCCATATCCACGAGGGAAAGATTGCGCATCGAATTTGCCGATACTATTAATCGCTTCGCGCCTTAAATAAAGGCAAAACCCGTTTCCGGTTGGAATTTCAAGGCGTTGAAGACTTCCATTTTGCAGGACAATTCGCGCTAGATCAGGGAAATTCATACCCAATTCATTAATCGCACAACCGCCATAAATCGGCGTTGAAAATGCACCTGCATTATTTGACATTGGCGTAACGGTCGCGACTTTCGGCGCGCTATATGCCTTAATCTGAAGGTTACGCAACCAATTTGGCCCGACCAAAGTATCGGAATTTAGAATTACGCAATCCAATTCACCAGCGGCGTCAATACCCCGATTTACTGTTGCCGTATAGCCAAGATTGGTTTCATTGCGAAACACATGGATATTTGTGAAATGCGTGAAACTATCCAATAATTTGTCAATTCTTTCGTCTGTGCTTTTGTCATTTATCAATATTAGGCGTGCCGGACAGAATGTATTTTCAATCACGCTTTCGATACAGGCTTTGACATAATCATGGGCGTTATAGATTGGGATAATGATGGCAATTTCGCGATTTATTGCAATTATCTCATCATTAAGGGCAAAACCATTTTGGATTTCTGCAAGTGAAGTGAATTCTATCTTATTATTTGGCAGCTTTTGATCGCTATCGCTTATCAAGACTTCAAGAGTATGTTTTCCATCTGATTTTCCAAAATATCTTGGAATGGGAAATTGAAAGCCGCCACCAATATTACAAATGCCTTTTTGCGCCAAATCAATTCGAAAATCACTTGCGGTTTGGCGCGAAAATAATTTGCCATCAATCACAAAATCAATTGAAAGAATTTCGTCAGGGTCATGTTTGTTTGCAACCCAACCCAATAGCCGATTATCATGCGTCAGCCCCATATTGCCGATAAATTCTTTTTGTATATTTGGCAATTCTGGATTTTCGGCCTTGGGCGCGATATTTTCTTTGGCTGTCGCAAGTGACGCATTTGGGGCGATATTTTCGCTTTCAGAACCTATTGAAAATTCGCCAACCGAATGCCTGACACCATTTAATTGAACGAAAATCACTAAATCCAAAGGTGGGCGAAAATCGGTTTCACTTTCAAGCGAGAATGCCAATCGCCCGGCGTGTGCCTTGATATCGGTGTGGACATTTGGCGGTTTTAAGCAAATCGGCATACCGCAATATTCGATTCCTATTTTGAAATCGAAGCCATGAATCAAGCCCGCTTTGAATTCGCCCTTAATATGAATTCGCGAATTGGCAAAAGAAATACTTGAAACACTTACAATCGATTTCATAATTCGTTTTGCCTCAATTCACTCTTCCCTCAATTAACTTTTCTATGACGAAAGTTTTTTTCGTAATGTGAATTTCAATATTATGAAAACCACACACGCAAAAGCCGCCGCCGCCGCATGAAGCAACCAAAATTGGACAGTCGGCATTTTTTCAAACATCGCACCAATCTTACCAACCGTTTTATTGGCAATGAAGAATGTGATATTGAAAATACCGGTTACTAACCCAACCAATTGCACGGGTGCAAGGCGCATGAAAAGTGCCAGTGCAATCGGCAAGACCATTGCGAAACCAATAGAGTTTACAAAATGGAACATTACCGGCCAGAATAGACCGATTTTACCATCAGGCCCTTTGGTCATTTCCGCCATAACAAGGCAAAGCATTCCAAGCATGGCAATGAAAGTGCCGATAATGATTTTTGTGATTTCGTCGGGCTCTTTCCATTTTGTGCCATACCAACGGAAGAAAATGGCGACAATAGCCAAAAACGCCACAGAAACAATGGAATCAAGGGTTACAAGCCAGGTGGTCGGCAATTTTTCGCCATTCCACATAAGGTTAAAATCGCGGTCGCCCCACACTAGATAGGCATTGAAAATTTCTTGATTTGGAAGCATGCCAATCGCCAAAACCGGAACAATAAGTGCCAAAATAGCGACCATTTTCCAATCTTCAGCACTAAGTTTTGGTTTTTCCTGCTTCTCGGATTTGGTTTCAATGACACTTTTTGGATAAAGTTTGAGACCACCGAGATAGATGAAAATCGAAATCACCATGCCAACGCCAGCGGCGCCAAAACCCCAATGCCAGCCGACCTTTTCACCCAAGGTGCCGACAATCAAAGGCGAAATAATAACGCCCGCATTAATCGCAAGATAGTAGATTTGAAACGCATCGGCGCGGCGATTATCTTCGGGCGCATAAAGGCTTCCGACTTGGCCTTGAAGATTGCCTTTGAAAAAACCCGAACCCATTATTAAGCACAAAAGCGCAATCAAAAATGTCGGGTCAAAAGCCATTAAGAAATGGCCCATTGCCATTAAAACTGCACCCGTAAGAATGGCGGGCGTGCGCCCCAAAAACCTATCGGCAATCAGGCCGCCTAATAATGGTGTCATATAGACCCACGCGGCATAATCACCGAAAATTAATGAGGCCAAAGCAGTTGGGTCTTTTTCATTATAATGCGCGGTAAAAAATTCAAAACCCCAGATATTTTCAACATGCCCCGGGTGCAAAAGGAATTTCGACATATAAAGCACGAGCAAGGACTGCATTCCATAATATGAAAATCGCTCCCATGCTTCTGTGAAAGCGATAAAGCCCATTGCTTTTGGGTGTCCTAGGAAGGCTTTGTCATCGTCTTTTTGTGGTTTGGTTTGCACTTCGGCGTCATCTGAAATCATTTTTGCCCCACTTTTTGCACACTTTCTTAGGGGAAATTTTCAAGTGGTCAAATCATTTGGACATTTGACTTGAAAATCGAGGAATTTATCTTTATCTAGCGATTAGGTCCGCAGTTCACCTAGGTCTTGCCGCCTTTTTGGGTAATCTAAACCTGTTTTTTTCTGTTTTTTCGATTTTGGAAAGTATCAGATTGTAAGGGCAAGCACAGTTTTAAGCGATACTTTTGGAAAATTGAAATGACAAAAGAAATCATACCCTTTCACGCGCCCGATATTTCGGCGCTTGCAAAAAGTCTTAAAAAAGACATTTCCGCCAATCCGGAAATCGGTCATCTTGAAATATTAAATGCACTTGCCCGTGGTGCAGGCTTTAAAAATTTTCAGCATTTTCGCAAGGATTTTGACGAAAATTCAAAAATAATTCCTGAAGCAGCCCCTAATTTTGAGCAATTAAAGAAAATCGTTCGTTATTTTGATAAAAGCCTGGTTCTTCATACTTGGCCCAATAAAGAGGGTTTGCGCGTGCTTTGCCTTTGGTTCATTTGGTCGCGCATTCCTTATGGACAGGTTTTCACCGAAATTGAGTTTAATTGGCTTTTGAATTCGTTGCATTCATATAAAGACCCTGCGCGTTTGCGTCGTTATTTGGTTTCTTATGATTTTGTTACTCGTTCTGCTGATTGTTCCGATTATCGGCGTTTGAAGCGTGAAATCCCAAATGAAATCATGCCAATCATAAATATGCGGCCCGAAGATATTCCTGAAAAGCCGGATAGGGAACAATTGAAACGCGACCATTTGGCACTTCAATAAGCCGCCACCAATTCCCAAATAATGGGCAAGGAGAAAAAAGATGGAACAATTTATTGTAACCGAATTCCTTGCCCGCTTTTGGGGCGGATTGGGTCTGGTTTTTGCTTTGATATTTTTATTAAAACGTGGGTTTTTGAAATCGCTTTTGGGTGAGTTTGATCATTTAGGTGCGCTTTCAGCCTCAATGGGTTTTATTAGCGTAATGATTGGTATTGCCTCCTTATCGCTATATTCAAAATGGACTTTTGATTGGCGAGTTATCATCACATTTTTCGGTTGGGCGACTTTAATCAAAGGTGTGCGAATTTTGGTAATTCCCGACGCTTTGAAAAACTTAATCCATAGCGAAAAATTTGCGAAATTTGCGAATACAATGATTTTCATTATGGGTGTTTTGAGCTTTTATTTGTTTACAAAAGGCTTTTGATGTCTTTTATAGGCTATGAAAAGCACAATTCACGAAATCGGAAATTCGCGAACAAAAGTCGTTGTAATCGACGATTTTCACCCCAATCCGAATTCAATTGTGCAAATCGCCGAAAATATGCGGCCTTTCCCGAAAGAACGCGATTTCTATTACCCCGGCGTTCGTCGCTATTTTGAAGATGAAGACATTGAAGCGCTTCAATATATGCACGAACTAATTCAAACTACTATTCCCTTTTTTGACAAACAATGGGGTGCAAAAGGGCTTTCATTGCTTTCTGTCGGGTTTTCAGTGGTAACAACGCCGCCCGAAGAATTGAAATTGGTGCAATCATATCCGCATTATGATTCAAGCGATGAGCGCGATATAGCGATTTTGCATTATCTTAATCCAAAACCCTGCGGCGGCACGGCATTTTATCGTCACCGCGCAACTGGAATTGAATTGATTACAGACCAAAATAAAGCTCTTTATATAGATGCCTTCGAAAACGAAACCAAAGGATACAATCCCAATACTTATACAGACGGCAGCAATGATTTCTTTGAAGAAATTGCGCGCTTTGACAATGTTTTTAATCGCGCATTGATTTATCAAGGCGCTATTTTGCATTCCGGAATTATAGAAAACAATTTTCCGTTTTCACTTGAACCGCCAGATTGGCGGCTCACAACAACATGTTTCGTAAATTTGGAAAAATGAAGAGGCGGCTTTCGCTTATTTCTTCTTTTTAACACTCGTTGCAGGTTTAGCAGGCGCTTTTACGGCGGCGGGTTTAACTTTAGCGGCCTTTGCAGCGTTTGCCTTGTCTGCTTCTTCCTTGATTTTTGCCGATGCTATGTCTTTGACTTTCTTGACTTCGACAGGGTCATTCACATAATCTTTGACACATTGCAAAACCTGATCTTGTGCGTGGGAACCAAGGCAGAACGAATATTCAAATGCGAATTTTCCCGCCGCAACGCACATTCTATAATCAAGATATGCCGATTTTACGCATGATTTGCCGACATCGGTTCTAAGCATTGCTTTGGCCTCATCGTCGGCACGAATAACATAAAGAGCTGCGGCGGCCAAAATGCGCGGGTCAATGGTGTGAACCGATTTTGCGCCATATTTGATCTCAGACGTTTGGAAGAATGTCGAACCAATTGGCGCTTCCCAATTGGTGCCGATAGAAGTCAAGCGTGACGCGGACGGCGATTGCGCCTTTGACATCGGACCTTTTTGCATTGAATAGGCCTGATTGACGGCAAATTTTGACGCTGTTTCAACCGCTGCGATTTGCGAATCCAATGCCATAGCCGCAAGCGCTTTGGCTTCTGCAAATCCCTCAATATTCATGACCCAATCCGGGTTTGCCTGTATTTTTGCAATAAAAGCGTTGCGACCCATCGGCGCGCCGATTTTTTCAATTCCGTCGGCAAACGCTTTGGAACCAGCGGCAGCAAACATTGCATATGCGCGCGCACCATCAATTGTTTTCGGACGTGTTACCAGAAAAGCGCGATCCACAGAATTGGCAATATCATTCACACTTTTATAGGATTCTGGCTTGGTGGCGCGTGTTGCTTCTTTTGCAAACTCAGCAAAAAGCCCCGCCGCATTTAGCATTGAATTGGAACTTTCGGTCGCCATAACACCCGTTGGAATAATCGGTGGCGGCGGTGGCGGTGGCGGCGGTGGTGGTGGTGGTGGTGGCAATTCAACCACTTTCGGCTGCACAACAGGCGGCGGTGGCGCTTCATCACTGGCACAAGAAGCTAAAGCCAAAGCGCCAATACAAGACGCAACAATAATTCTCGTTTTCATAGCATTCACCGCCTGTTTCTAATATTAATTCGCATCAATAGGATTCATCAAACCACGAATTAACGTCAAGTCTGTGAATAAAACAAGTTAATATTGAAGTTTTTGGTGCTATTTAAGACCTTTTTCGATACAGCCTTGGTATTCATCAATCGAATGTTTCGCCATACAGAATGTTTGTTCAAACGGGAATTTGGTTGCGGCAACGCATTGGCGCAAATTCAAATATGCAAGTTTTGCACACGACTTACCACCGCCGATTTTCATCATTTCCATTGCCTCAGACTCATGGCCCAAAGCAACAAGTGCCGATGCCGCAAGTATCCTGTCGCCAATTGCAACATTGACGTTGCTTGAACCCAAATTGCTGATATTGAATTGATATTTAGTATTGGGTGAATCCCATGAAATCGCAATCGCATCTAAACGCGCCTGCGTATTGCCAGCGACTTTCGCCCAACCCAATTTTTGAGAATCATAAGAGAACTTAGTCAATTTGGTGGACGATTCTTTTGAACGCGACAAGGCCCACCCCAAATAACCCGATGCACGGTTCTTAGCAGTTTCATAACCGGCAAAACTATTCACATAATGCGGGTCTTCGATAAGTTTTTGAACCAAAACTTCTTTGCCTTCATATTTGGCAACATCGATTATACCGTTTGTGAATTCTTCAACTTCAAATGCCGCTAAAAGTGCCAAAGCTTTTGCACCGTCAATTGCTTCAATATGAATGTGTTTTGCGGATGATTCGAGTGATTTTCCGATTGATGACGCGCTCGAGATATTGTCTTTGTCGGAATAATTTGCGGACTCATTCACGAAACTTGAAAAAATTCCTGCCATTTGCTCAAAAATTTTGCCAGGGCGGGTAAGTGTGACTTCTTCTGCGCCGCCCAATTCACTACCGACGGGCACTTCTGCCGCTTGCTGAAAATTTAAAACGTTATTAGGTGCAGTCTGTGCAGTAGCGCTGGTGCCGACCAACAATGCCAAAGACAAAGCAAGGTATTTCAATTCTTTTTTCATGGATTTCATGTCAATTCCCCTATCGCATGAATACAATAATCGCCAATTATGGCAAAGACGTAAAACTCTAAAGACATATTTGATTAAAGTGTCAAATCAAATGATAAGTTTTTATTAAACATATCGATGGTTGCATTAAAATATTACATTAGCCAACTATTACTAAATGGTATGTTATTCAATTCGAAACACAAAATTAATTTCAGGATTTCTATTTATTTCCTGCTTATTCAAAAAGTGAGGCCAATTGGTCAATAATTGCGCCGCCTAATTGTTCGGCGTCGGTGATTGTTACTGCGCGCTTATAATAACGCGTGACATCGTGGCCAATTCCGATTGCGATTAATTCAACCAGGCCCTTTTTTTCAATATCGTGTATGATTTCTTTGAGGTGGTTTTCTAAATAGGGGCCGGAATTTACTGATAAGGTTGAATCATCAACCGGTGCGCCGTCCGAAATCACCATTAATATTCGTCTCTGCTCAGGACGCGCCAAAAGCCTTCCATATGCCCATTCCAACGCCTCACCATCGATATTTTCTTTTAACAAGCCTTCACGCATCATAAGGCCAAGATTGCGTTTTGAGCGCCGCCATGGCGCATCAGCAGATTTGTAAATTATGTGGCGAAGGTCGTTTAAGCGCCCAGGGTTTTGTGGCTTTCCATCCACGACCCATTTCTCTTTGGCCTGACCACCTTTCCATGCTTTTGTGGTAAAGCCCAAAATTTCAGTTTTGACGGCGCAACGTTCCAAAGTGCGCGCCAAAATATCGGCACAGGTTGCAGCAATCATGATAGGGCGCCCACGCATTGAACCCGAATTATCAAGCAAAAGCGTCACAACAGTATCGCGAAATTCAATATCGCTTTCCATTTTGAACGATAAAGGCGACATTGGGTCAATAATAATGCGTGTTAGTTTCGCGCTATCAAGATAGCCTTCTTCAAGGTCAAAATTCCAAGAACGGTTTTGTTGCGCCAATAATTTACGCTGCAAGCGATTGGCAAGCCGCCCTACCGCACCTTGTAATCTTTCAAGCTGTTGGTCGAGATACATGCGAAGCCTGTCTAATTCCGTGGCATCACATAATTCTTGCGCCTCTATCACTTCATCAAATTCGCGCGTGAAAATTTTATAATTCCCGCTTTTTCCCGATTGCGGATTTGGGATTTGTTGCATCGGGGTTTCGGATTTTAATTCATCATCACTTATTTCGCCGTCAGATGAGTAATCTTGTCCCGCTTGGGTTTCTTCTGTGCCTTCGGAGGATTCTTCTGATTTCTCTTGCTCTTTAGATTCTTCTTGATCCTCTTCGCTTTCTTGGTCTTCAGAACCTTCGGGCGGCGCCTCCTCATTTTCGTTTTCGGGAGTATCGGAAGGGTCTTCGTCGCCCAATTCGTCTTGATATTCCAAATCACGAATAATATCACGCGTGGTTTTTGCAAATTCGGCTTGGTCGTGCAATTGCGTCATTAAGCGCGCAATATCTTCACCGGCCTTTGCAATTATTTCGGCGCGCCAAAAATCCGCGACATGACGCAATTCTTTAGGCAGATCGCGCCCCGTCAATTTTTCGCGCAAAACCATCATCAAGCCTTCAAGAACAGGCGTTGTTTCTTTGGACTGCATACGCGAATATCCACGCCGCGCACCATATTCCAAAAGATTGGCATCAAGATTTTGTGCAACACCCGGCATTGGGCGCGCGCCGATTGCCGCAATTCGTGCCTCTTCGGCGATATTATGAATTGCGATGGCATTTGGGCCCCTTGGTTCGTGCTGCGCATGAGTATTTTCATTATGATGCGCCAGTTTAAGGGCGAAATAATCAGATTGACCGCGAATGCGCAAAACTTCGGCTTTATCCAAAATACGCGCGGGTTGTGACAAGTTTACATTATGACCACTTGAATTTGGCTCATTAGCGGTAAAATTCACCTCGACATTTTCTTCATTGGCAATGGCGCGGGTCGAAATTGAAATCGCCCGTTTAAAAATCTCCGCTGCTGTTTCTTTGGTGCTCAAAATCAAATCCAATTCTGCCTTTCTATACTCATGGTGCGACGATAAAGCCACCCTTTTATTGAGGGTTTTGCATTGCACAAAAGGCAGGTGCGGTGTAAAAGCTGCCTTAGGCTTCTCCCAAAATAGAAAGAAGCAAGATGCAAAAATATATCCTTAAAATAGATAGAATAGACGAATTTCTTCAAACTATTAAGGGCAATGGCTATGAGGTGTTTGCCCCTAAACTCAAAAACGATTTAATTGATTTCGGCCTTGTCACCAATGCGTCTCAATTGCCCTTTGGCTATAGTGACGAACAAAAGCCTGGTGTCTATCGGGTCAAAAAAGGCGGCGATGCTTATTTTGATTATGCCCTCACCCAAAATGGTGCGAAGCGGCATTTATATCCACCGGAACAGAAATTATTTGACGCAACATCAGACGGGGCAATTTCCCCCACCCCGCCTGATGTCACTAAACGTGCATTATTGGGCATTCGCCCCTGTGAATTGGCGGCAATCGAAGTGCAAGACAAAGTCTTCGATAATGGGACTTTCAAAGATAGCCATTATGCCGCGCGGCGTGAGAGTGCATTATTGATTGTCGTCAATTGCGCCGCGCCTGCCGATACATGTTTTTGTGCCTCAATGAATACAGGGCCAAAGGCGAAATCCGGTTTTGATTTTGCGCTTACAGAAGTGCCAAAAGAATTCTTTATTGTCGAAGTCGGAAGTGAAAAAGGCGCAAAAATAATCGAAGCACTTAATTTGCCTATTGCCGATGAAGCGGCAATCAAAAAGGCAGGTGCCCGCATTGAAAAAGCCGCCAATTCCATGAAACGGCATATGCCCGCCAATGCGCGCGAAATTATTTCCCAAAGTCAAAAAAGCGACCATTGGGAAGAAATTGCAAAACGCTGTCTTAATTGTGCCAATTGCACGCAAGCCTGCCCAACTTGTTTTTGCTCTACCACAATTGATGCGACTTCGCTTGATGGCACAGAGGCCAGCCGGACAAGGCGTTGGGATTCATGCTTTAGCTTGGAATTTTCCTATATCCACGGCGGCACTTTACGCAATTCAGGTGCGGCGCGCTATCGCCAATTCTTAAGCCACAAAATTACGCATTGGCATGATGAATTTGGCACGTCAGGCTGTGTTGGTTGCGGGCGTTGCATCACTTGGTGTCCGGTCGGCATTGATTTGACCGAAGAAGTCGCAAATTTTGAAAAAGGAGTTTCATTATGATTGAAACCCAATCAATCGCGGATTTCCTTAAAAAATTGAAGTTTTTTGAGGGTCTGCAAGACGAATATTTCAAATCTCTTGAAGTTTGCGCCGAAGAAATTTCATTCAATAAAGGCAAATTAATTGCCCATGAAGGCAATCATGTCGATAAAATCTATTTCATTCAAAACGGCGCGGTAAATATTGAATATCATTCGCGCGGTCATACTGAAATTTTAGAAACTCTGCATGAGCATGATGTCTTTGGTTGGGGTTGGCTAACACAACCGCAAATTTGGCATTTTGATGTTCGCGCACAATCAGCGGTCCGCGCCATCGCACTTGATGTCAAAGCTATGACGCAAAAATGCGATTTAGACCATTCTTTCGGTTATGAAATGATGAAACGCTTTATTCCAATAATTGCCCATCGCCTTGATATGGCGCGTTTGCAATTAATGGATGTCTATTCAGCGAAAAGGCGCAAATAATGGAACAGATAGCAAAAGACCCAATGTTGCCGCGCCCTTTCACAATTACAAAGCGCCGCATGGATTTATCCGACACTTTCACCATAGAACTTTCGCCAAATGAAGGCGACGAGTTTCTATACGCCCCCGGGCAATTCAATATGCTCTATGTTTTTGGCACAGGCGAAGTGCCGATTTCGATTTCAGGTGGCCTTGGTTCGCCATTAACCCATACAATCCGCGCCGTCGGTGGCGTGACCGATAAATTAATGAGTCTGCATACAGGCGATATTGTCGGTATTCGCGGCCCTTTTGGTACATCTTGGCCGGTTGAAAAAGCCAAAGGCAAAGATGTATTGTTTATTGCGGGTGGTATTGGCCTTGCGCCGCTTCGCCCCGCAATTCTTGAAGTGATTAAAAATCGTCATGATTATGGTAAAGTCACTATTCTTTATGGCACACGGACACCTGACGATATTTTATATCGCCACGAAGTCGCCAAATGGCGCGCCCACTTTGACCTTGATGTTGAGGTAACAGTTGATCGCGCAGACAGAAATTGGGACGGACGCGTGGGCGTTGTCACTAAGCTTATAGATAGAGTGCAATGTTCACCGCCCGATACCGCCGTTTTTGTTTGCGGGCCGGAAATCATGATGCATTTTGCCAATAAAGCACTTTTGGCAAAGGGCTTTGCCCCACAAAACATCTATGTTTCGCTTGAGCGTTCAATGAAATGCGCATTGGGTTTTTGCGGTCATTGTCAATTAGGCGGGCGCTTTGTTTGCAAAGATGGCCCTGTTTTCGACCTCACCCAATTGGGCGACGCTTTAACAATCAAGGAGTTTTGAGATGAGTATTAAACCAAAACTCGCGGTTTTCAAATTTTCTTCATGCGACGGCTGCCAATTAAGCCTTCTCGATTGTGAAGACGAATTATTGGATGTCGCTGATAGTGTCGAAATCGCTTATTTCCTTGAAGCGACACGCGGCGAAGTCGCGGGGCCATATGATTTGACACTTGTCGAGGGTTCGATAACCACGCCACACGATGCCGAACGCATTCATAAAATTCGCGCTCAATCAAAGTTTTTGGTAACAATTGGTGCGTGCGCAACATCGGGCGGCATTCAGGCCTTGCGCAATTTCAAAGACGTCAAGGAAATGACCGATATTGTCTATGCCAATCCGCAATTCATTGATACTTTGGAAACCTCCACACCCATCAGTTCGCATGTCAAAGTTGATTTCGAACTGATGGGTTGCCCTATTAATAAATATCAATTGCTCGAACTAATAAATGCGGCTTTGAACAAGCGCGCGCCCGATATTCCCAATTATTCCGAATGTATGGAATGCAAACGTAAGGGCACTGTCTGTGTCATGGTTGCCAAAGGCATTCCATGTATGGGGCCTGTAGTACACGCGGGTTGTGGGAATATTTGTCCGTCAGTTGGACGTGGTTGTTTTGGCTGTTTCGGTCCTAAAGAAACACCCAATACCACAAGCCTTGCCAATTGGTATAAAACAGAATTGGGCGAAACCGATCGCCAAATAAAACATCATTTCCGCGCCTTTACAGCAGGTGCAGAAGCCTTCCGTCAGGAGAGTGAGAAACATGAATAAGACCAGAACCATTGTTGTTGACGCTTTGGCGCGGGTCGAAGGCGAAGGCGCATTATATGTCAAAGCTACCGGCGGCATAGTTGAGGACATAAAATTCCGCATTTTTGAACCTCCGCGCTTTTTCGAAGCGTTTTTGCGCGGTCGCATTTATTCCGAAGCGCCCGATATTACGGCGCGCATTTGCGGCATTTGTCCGCTTGCATACATTATGGGCGCAAATCAAGCGTTGGAAAACGCATTCGGTGTCGAAATCCCTCAGGACATCGAAGATTTGCGCCGCCTTGCCTATTGCGGCGAATGGATTGAAAGCCATGTTTTACATGCCGCAATGTTACATGCACCCGATTTCTTGGGCCTTGATGATTCATTGCAAATCGCGAAACAAAACCCCGAACTTGTGACAATGGCTTTGCAGCTTAAAAAACTAGGCAATTCATTGTTGGAAGTTACAGGTGGGCGCGCAGTTCACCCGGTTAATTTCAAAGTCGGCGGTTTTTATTCCGCACCCGATATTGAAGAGGTGAAAGCCCTAATTCCGCGCCTTGAATGGGGCATGGATGCGGCGCGCAAAATAGCACTGGCCTTTGCGAAATTTGACTTTCCGCATTTAGAACAAGATTATCATTGCGTCTCGCTTGATAATAATGATGTCTATCCGATTACACGCGGTCGCGTGATGTCAAACCGTGGGGTTAATATCGAAGTCAAAGATTTTGAAGCGAATTTTGGTGAAGAACATGTAGCGCATACCAATGCTTTGCAAGGCTATTGGAAACAGGGTGAAAAAGCCTATTTAACAGGGCCGATTGCGCGCTTTAACAATAAATATGATGCTTTAAGCGCAGGTGCGAAGGCGCTTGCAGAGGAATGCGGGCTTAAACCACCGATTAATAATCCGTATTATTCAATACTTGTGCGTATGGTTGAAAGTTATTATGCCTGCGAAGAAGCCCTTCGAATTGCAAAAGAATATAAGGGCCTAGAGCGCGCAAGCGTTGAATTTACCCCGCGTGCGGCATCGGGCTTTGGCGCAACCGAAGCGCCGCGCGGCGTGTGTTTCCACCATTATGATATTGGTGATGATGGTCGCATTACATTCGCCAATATTGTGCCGCCAACCGCACAAAACCAAAAACAGATTGAAGACGATTTATTGAAAGTGGTTTCTGCTAATTTGGACATGGATGATGAAGCATTAAAATGGCGTTGCGAACAAACCATTCGCAATTATGACCCATGTATTTCTTGTGCGACACACTTTTTGAAATTTGAAATTGATCGTGGATAGGCCGTTTGTAATTGCCGTCGGCAATCCTATGCGGTCTGACGATGGCGTTGGTGCGCGGGTTTTGGAACTGATTGGGGAAGATTTCGAAACCCGCCTTATCACTGGTGATTGCGCACAATTGATTGATTTATGGGCGGACTGTGACAAAGTAATTATTGTCGATGCGGCGAAATCGGGTGCGCCAATTGGGACAATCCATGAATTCGACGCAATAAATACCGAAATCCCACGCGGCTGTTTCATTCACACAAGTCATGAATTTGGGGTTGCGGAGGCCATCGAAACCGCGAGGATTTTGGGGCAATTACCGAAACAACTTTATGTTTATGGCATTGAAGGCGGAAATTTTTCTTTTGGGGAAGATTTAAGCCCTGAGGTTAAAGCGGCGTGCGAATTGGTGGCGGGAAGAATAATACGATTTTGATTTATGTCATCTATTGACATTGTAACCAATCCGAAACATGATTGACTTCCGGAGAAATTCTATGCCTTCAAGCCTTCATGTAAGCCTTCCTGATGAAATGCGGTCATACGTGGATTTACGCACCAATGGAAAAGATGCATATGCGACACCAAGCGAGTATGTGCGCGCATTAATTCGCGAAGATATGGAACGAGACTCTGAACGTTTGTATGTATTCAAAACATTTCTTGATGCGAGTGACGATATTGCAGCAGGCAGGCTAATTACTGAAACCGAACTATATGAAATCGATATTCAAATCGATAAAGAATTGGGTTTAGACAAAAAATAATGTCGCGCGCAAAATATTTATTGACGCGAACCGCAGCCGAACAATACCGCCGAATAATCATTGAAACCGCGAATCGGTTTGGGGTATCACATGCGCAAAAATATCGGGCAGCCTTGCGTGATGGCTTCAAAAAAATAGCGGCAAATCAAGTAATTCCTTTATCACCGCACCGTGAAGAATTGGCGGATGGCACAGGATTTTATATCCATTTAATTGGGCATCATTATGTCGTAATAGTTTCTGTCGAATCCAAAGCGATAATTATCGCTGCGATTTTTCACGAAAGAATGGATATTCCATCGAGACTAAAAGAACTGAAGTCAAAATCAAAATCCGAAATCGACGAACTTAAACGACTATTATAGATTAGCACATTTCCCGTTTTAGCTGACCCACCTGCCTTGCCCTTTTCGCTCCATCTTTCGCATTAAATTTCTTGGAAATATTCCAATATTACCGAAGAAATTTAACGCAAAAGCTGAACCAAAATTGCGGCGGCATCTGGGTCAGCTAAAGCGGGAAGTGTGCTAAATTATTTTTAAACCTCTACTACACTCTGTTCAATCGCGCCGAAAATGCTGTGGCCTTTTTCGTCTTCCATCCAAATTCGGACTTTTTGACCGTATTGAAGGAAGGGCGAGATTGTATCAGCGCCCAAAAGCTGTTCCACCGTTCTCTGTTCAGCGATACATGAATATCCGAGACCACCTGCTTCAATCGGTAATCCGGGGCCACCGTCGGCACCCTTATTGGATACAGTGCCCGAACCAATGATTGTTCCCGCACCAAGATTGCGGGTTTTTGCGGCATGGGCAATTATTTCACCAAAATCAAAAACCATATCGACACCGGCATTTGCGCGCCCAAATGGCTTATTGTCAATTTCGACATAAAGTGGCAAATGCAATTTCCCATCTTTCCATTTATCGCCCAAAGCATCAGGAGTAACTGCCACAGGAGAAAATGCACTGGCGGGTTTTGATTGGTAGAAACCAAAACCTTTCGCAAGTTCATTGGGAATAAGGCCGCGCAAAGAAACATCATTGCAAAGCATAATCAATTTTATATGCGAAAGCGCCGATTTTGCATCAATACCTTGCGGCACATCATCTATTATTACCGCGATTTCCCCCTCTAAGTCACAGCCCCAAGCGGTGTCCGCAAGTGGAATATTGGCGCGCGGCGCAAGAAAATCGTCACCGCCGCCTTGATAAATCAATGGATCGGTCCAAAAAGTTTCGGGCATTGGCGCGCCACGGGCTTTACGAACCAATTCAACATGATTGACATAGGCCGAACCATCGGCCCAATGGAACGCGCGCGGTAAGGGTGAATGTGCCTCGCGCTCATGAAATCTTTCTCGCGGAACTGCGCCGTGTTCCAAACCTTCGGCAAGGGTGCGCAATTGCGGCTCGCAATTTTCCCAATCGTCAAGGGCGGCCTGCAAAGTCGGGGCGATAAGCCCAGCATCAGTATAATAATGCAAATCACACGAAACGACGATTAATTTACCGTCACGACCATTTTTCAAAGATGCAAGTTTCATAAGAAACTAATTGCACGGACTTTGGGCAAAGGCAAACGAAATTATGCGCAAGTAAGATTAGGGTCAGACCTCATTAATTAACGAAGTGTGACCGATGTTTTGGCTAAGATATGGCGTGAAAACAAGGATTTTGTGATGTGAACATCACAAAACTCCTTTTTTCGCGTCAGATCGACGCCAAAACTCGGCCCGAAGGGTGGGGGTCTTTTGGCCTTACAGCGGCACTGTAAACCTTTTGGAATACTCCAGTATTCTTGCGGTTTCCAGCACCACTGTAAGGCCAAAATCCCTCCCATCACACTCCGTTAATTAATGAGGTCTGACCCTAAGCACAGGCGCGAATAATTGCCTCATCATCAATAATTTCAAAATTCGGCCAAGATTCAATCCATTTCGTTGCCAAAATATTATAGGCATTTTGGTCATCAAGTTTCGCGAATAATTCGTCAAGCTCTTTCACTTCTTCATTATCGCTTAACTCACCATCAATGGCTAAACCTGGATTAATAGATACCCAATCGGACATTTTTTGAAACAGTCTTGCATGGCGGCTTGCGCCCATAGACATTAATCCTGCCAAAACGAATGGCCAAATTTCGCGAGCTTTGTGTAGCGTTTGACTTAAGAAACTTGCGTGACCATCAATTTTAACCATAGAATAATAATGATTGGCGCAATATAATTGTAAAGCGCAGACCGGAATGGAATCGCGATCAATATTCTGCGCAAATCGGCTGTCAATCCAATTTATTACGGTTTCGATTAAGGCCCATGAATTTTCCGGATCCGCCAATAAAGCATAGGTCGAAAGTCTTACTCTTATTTTGTCACTGTCCTCAAGCAAGATGTTGGACATGTCTTTTGGGGTTCTTCCAAATATAGCATACATTTTGTCACCATTTTCTTTAAAATGGGAATATTATCCTTTCGCTATTGAGAAGCATTTACATAAATTGTTGCAGCTTTAAGTTTTGCATTTACCATATGTGAGTCAAAAATAGGCCTAGGCCTGTTTCGCATTATTAGGAAATACTAATTTAAATGGGCTTTTGACAAAGTGGAAAAATCATATTTGAAGTCGTGGTTAATTTAGCGAGGTTCAAATGAGTTTAGGTTCCGAATTTAAAGAATTTATTTTACGTGGAAAAGTTGTTGATCTAGCGGTAGGTGTAGCGGTTGGTGGTGCCTTCACTAAATTAGTCGAAAGCGTGGTGCAGCAAGTTTTATTCCCACTTTCGACCCTGTTTGGCACTAGATTAAATCTCCAAGAATTGAAATTCATTATTCGTGATGGGAATAAATTGGCTGGACTTGCTGAAGTTTCGATAAATTATGGTCTAATTTTAAATGCAGGAATAACTTTTTTAATCGTGGGTTTTGTGGTTTTTTTATTCCTTAAAGTCTTGAATAATATTTATAAAGCCGACACAACGGATCAAGCAAAAATCACAAATGAATTATTGCGCGAAATGCGCGATTTAATGGCTAAGAACGGATAAATTGTGCGCATAAAAATAATTGCCGAACATAATTGCGACCCCCAAACCTTGTGGGAAGTAAACACAGATTGGGGCCATTTTGAAGAATTTACTTCAAGCCATGTGAATTTTCACGGCCTACCAGAAGGTAAAATGTTCAAGGGCCAAAAAATAAAAGTTCAAAGCGCACCAAAAAATGCCGAAAAATTCATGCATTGGAATATTGAATTCATTGAATGCGACGAAGAGAAATTACTATTTGAAACAGTGGAATCCGGTGGGCCGGTTGTGAACTGGCATCATATCGCCAAAATCGAAAAAACTGAGACAGGCGCGCGACTTATTGATGAAATTGAAATAAAGGCGCGCCTGATTGACGATATGAATTTTGGGACGACAATAATGTCTTGGATTTATGCAATGTGGGCAAAATCATATTACAAAGCGCGAATTGCACCGCGCCAAAAAATTATTGACCGATTGATTGCCAATGAAAATCAAAGCTAAACTTTGCGGGTTGAAAACCAAGGAAGACGTGAAATGCGCCGTTGAAAATGGCGCGGATTTCATAGGTTTGGTTTTCTTTGATAAAAGCCCGCGCAATATAGGTTTTGAAGATGCGCGCGAATTGGCGGCATATGCGCGGCTATTAAACCCCAAAATCAAAGTTTGTGCGGTCACAGTAAATCCCAGCAATGAACTGATTTCGCTTATCAGTGAGGCCATTGCACCCGATTATCTGCAAATCCATGGTTTGAACGATTTTGAACGTGCCAAAAAAATTAAGGAAAATCAAAAAACTATTTTGGCATTTGGAATTTGTGACGCCAAAGATGTGGGAATTGCTTTGTATTATGCCGATGCTTGCGACTATCTTTTGTTTGATGCCAAGCCACCGAAAAACGCCGAAAATATGGGTGGTTTTGGGGTTTCATTCGATTGGTCTTTGCTTAAAAATCTGCCCACAGATTTGAATTGGATTCTATCGGGTGGGCTTAATTCCAACAATGTAAAAGCCGCAATCGCTGCAACAAATGCGCGCTTTGTCGATGTTTCCTCTGGAATTGAATCTTCATTGGGAATAAAGGACAGCGCGAAAATTGTTTCATTTATGAATGCGGTAAAGGCATAATGAGTTCTTTGGTAAATAATTGGGACGCCTATCCTGATGAAAACGGGCGGTTTGGCATTTTTGGGGGGCGCTTTGTTGCCGAAACTCTTATGCCCAATATTTTGGCTTTGGAAAGCGCGTATAAAACCGCAAAGAGCGACCCGGATTTTCAAAAAGAATTGGACGGATTCCTTAAGGATTATGTCGGTAGGCCATCACCATTATATTATGCCGAACGCCTTAGCGACCATTTTGGCGGCGCAAAAATCTATTTCAAACGCGAAGAATTAAACCATACCGGCGCGCATAAAATCAATAATTGCATGGGGCAGATTTTCCTTGCCAAGCGCATGGGAAAAACCCGCATTATTGCCGAGACCGGTGCGGGGCAACATGGTGTGGCAACGGCAACCGTGTGCGCACGTTTCGGCCTGCCATGCGTTGTTTATATGGGTGCGAAAGACGTTGAACGCCAAAGTCCGAATGTTTTTAGAATGCGGCTTTTGGGGGCAGAGGTTCGCCCCGTTACGTCCGGCACTGCAACCCTTAAAGATGCCATGAATGAGGCTTTGCGTGATTGGGTCTCCAATCCGCATGATACTTTCTATATTATTGGCACGGCAGCAGGCCCACATCCATACCCTGCAATGGTGCGCGATTTCCAAAGTGTTATTGGGCGCGAAGCACGCGCCGAGATTTTAGAGCGCGAAGGCCGTTTGCCGGATGCTGTTGTTGCATGTATCGGCGGTGGTTCAAATGCTTTGGGGCTTTTCCACCCCTTTGTGCATGATGAAAATGTCAAAATGATTGGCATAGAGGCCGCAGGGCATGGCCTTAATACTAATGAGCATGCCGCCGCGATTTTGGGCGGTCGCCCGGGGGTTTTGCATGGTAATCGCACTTATCTTTTGCAAGATGATGATGGTCAGATTGTCGATGCGCATTCGATTTCGGCGGGCCTTGATTATCCAGGCGTCGGCCCAGAATTATCATTCTTTAATGATACAAAGCGCGCACAATTCCTTTCGGCAACTGATGACGAGGCATTGGAAGCATTTCAATTGACCGCGAAACTTGAAGGTATTTTGCCGGCTTTGGAAAGTGCGCATGCGCTGGCGCGCATTGGCGAAATCGCGAAAGATATCGGCAAATGCGGGATAATTATCCTAAATCTTTCCGGTCGCGGCGATAAAGACATTTTCACAATCGCGAAAGCATTGGGAGTAAATATATGATTGCGGGTTGCAATTATCCTTCCCCGTTTACGGGGAAGGGGGACCGCGCGAAGCGTGGTGGATGGGGACAAATGCGCAGGCTCGCTATGCTCGCGCCCCACCCACCGCGCCTTGCGCGGTCCCCCCTCCCCGTAAACGGGGAGGGATTGGCAACCAATTCATTTTCATGGGAAAAATCATGCCAATAAATCGAATTTCCAATGCGTTTGAAACCGCCAAATCAGAAAATCGTGCAGCACTTGTGCTTTATACAATGGCGGGTGATCCAACGCCCGAAAAAAGTGGCGAAATTTTGTCTGCTCTCGCAGATGGCGGCGCGGATATAATTGAATTTGGTTTTCCATTCTCTGACCCAATGGCGGACGGGATTTCAATTCAAAAAGCGGCAATTCGCGCATTGAAAAATAAAATGAATTTGCGCAAAACGCTTGAAATTATTCAAGGTTTTCGCGCCGAAAATCAAAAAACCCCGATTGTTTTGATGGGCTATCTCAATCCGATTGAAACCATGGGATATAAAGAATTTGCCGAAAATTGCGCGGCGTCGGGTGTTGATGGCATTATCATTGTCGATGCCCCGCCTGAGGAAGATTTTGATCTGCGCACAAATTTGGCGGCGAATGATATTGCGCTAATTCGCTTGGTAACACCGACAACGGATGATAAACGCCTCCCAAAAGTGATTTCCGATATTTCGGGCTTTGTCTATTATGTTTCGGTGGCAGGGGTTACCGGAACCAAAGCTATTGATACTGCGGCAATTGCCGATAAGGTCGCAAATGTGCGCGCAAAAGCGGGCCTTCCGGTCGCAATCGGTTTTGGCATTCGCACGCCAGAAGCGGCGCATGATGCCGCACAATTGGCAGATGGCATAGTAATTGGTGCGGCATTGGTTGACATTATCATTGATGCGCACGAAAATGGACACGATGCGGCCATTGCCGCGAGAGATTTCGCAACCAAAATGCGTGCGGCAACATACAGGAATAAATAATGTCTTGGCTTGATAGAATCCGCCCCGGTATCAATAAATTATTGAAACCAAAAACCGACACACCGGATAATTTATGGGTAAAATGCCCGGATTCCGGCGATATGCTTTTCAAATCTGATTTGGAAGCCGCATTATGGGTAACCCCGCGTGGACGCCATATGCGAATTGGGGCCGATTTGCGCCTTAAATATTTGTTTGATGACGGCGTTTTTGAGGAAATTCCTTTGCCAAGCGTGGTCGAAGATCCACTTAAATTTAAAGATGACAGAAAATATGTCGATCGCCTTAAAACCGCGCGCGCGCAAAGTGGCAAGCAAGATTGTATGTCAATCGGCTTTGGCAAATTGAAAGCGCATAATGTCGTTATAATCGTTCAAGATTTCGCCTTTATGGGCGGCTCTTTGGGCATGGCGGCGGGTGAAGCATTCATCAAGGCCGCCGAAACCGCTATCGAGAAGAATTGCGCCCTTATTTGCGTGACTGCCGCCGGTGGTGCGCGTATGCAAGAGGGGATTTTATCTTTAATGCAAATGCCGCGCACAACTTTGGCAATTGATTTGTTGCGCGAAAAAGGCCTTCCGTATTTGGTGCTTTTGACCGACCCGACAACCGGCGGCGTTACAGCATCCTATGCCATGTTGGGTGATGTGCATATCGCCGAACCAGATGCCTTAATCGGTTTTGCGGGCCCGCGCGTTATTGAACAAACCATTCGCCAAAAACTTCCGGCGGGTTTTCAACGCTCGGAATATCTAAAAGAACACGGCATGGTCGATATGGTGGTACATCGCAAAGACTTACGCACCGAATTTGGTAAAATACTATCAATGTTGGCGCCATTTTCAAAGGCGGCTTGATTATTTTCCGAAATGTTCCAAAATCATGAATAATGGAATTGCCACAAACCACCAGATTGAATCCATTACCGC
Source organism: Hyphomonadaceae bacterium (assembly GCA_041917055.1). Lineage (GTDB taxonomy): Bacteria > Pseudomonadota > Alphaproteobacteria > Caulobacterales > Aquidulcibacteraceae > Pseudaquidulcibacter. The sequence continues at coordinate 123,421 of JAYRYJ010000009.1, read as the reverse complement.
AGTATACAACAGTTTTGGATTGGTGGTTATGGTTTCCGCCGTGCCTTTCAATGACAGGTTGGGAACAAAACGCGGGACATTTTTCAAATATTCAGTATAGGGCGCGCCGAATTCGGCTTCCAAAAATGCCTCTTCGCGCTTTACCAAATAATGATAAATCCAAATAGTCAGTGCGGGGGCAAGAATGATTATCAAAGGGCGCGCAGTCAAAAACGCAATACCTGCAACGCCAATGATTGAAAAAACATAAAGCGGGTTGCGAACTTTGGAAAATGGCCCCTCGGTAATTAGGTTTTTGTTTTTATGACCGCCAAGAAAGGCCGTGGTATAAATGCGCCCGACAGCGCCCAAAACCACAAGGCCAAAACCGACAATGTCGAAGAACAAACGCCACAAGGTGCCAGATTCAGCAATCGGTTTTGTAAAGAAATAAATTACGACGCAAACCAATAAAGCAAGGCGAGAATCCCGCATACGGTTCAAATTAAGTTCTGCTGCCACAATTTACCCCTGTAAAACAAAATGCTACTGGACTAAATAGGATTTTTATACTCAAATTCAAGCGTTTTATCTTTCATTATGTCGCAAACTGCCGCCGATATTTTTTATTCTTTCCCGCGTGTTATTGATTTGGGGTTGGAGCGTATTCAAAAAGCTCTCTCCATGCTTGAAATCACTTTGCCGCCCATAATTCATGTCGCGGGGACGAACGGTAAGGGTTCGACTTTGGCATTTTTGCGCGCAATTTTGGAAAGCGCGGGAAAGAAATGCCATGTCTATACTTCGCCACATTTAGTGACAATCCATGAGAGATTTGTGGTCGCAGGGAGGCAAATCGCCGAGTCCAAACTTCTTGAAATCGCTCGCCAAGTTAAAGAAATCGCCCAAAATATTCCGCTAACGATTTTTGAAGCCGAAACATTGGCAGGCTTTATCGCATTTTCCAAAACCGTCGCGGATTATCTTTTGCTAGAAACCGGTTTGGGTGGCAGGCTTGATGCGACAAATGCCGTCACTAACAAACTTCTAACTATTCTCACCCCAATTGACTATGATCATAAAGAATATTTGGGTGAAGATATTCTTGAAATCACGCGCGAAAAATGTGGAATATTGCGCGAAAATACACAATTAATTGTCGCGAGACAAAATGATGAAGTTTTGGAAGTGATTGAGCAAGAAGCGGCTAAATTAAAAGCGCCGCTTCACATTTTTGGGCGCGATTTTGATGCCTTCATGTCATATGGCAAATATTGTTTTCAAACCGAAAATGAATTTATGGAATTGCCAAACCCTTCTTTGGAAGGCCCTCATCAATTAGAAAATGCCGCAAATGCGATTATGGCAGCAAAGATTTTGGGAATAGATGACACTGCAATCGCAAACGGCATAAAATCCGCAAAATGGCCGGCGCGCTTGCAAAAATTGAATTGGGGCTGGATTGGCGAAATTGCGAACCAAAAAAATTGCGAAATCTGGCTTGATGGCGGGCATAATCCACATGGTGGGCGCGCACTGGCGGCATTTCTTGAAAAGCTAAACTTGATTGAAGAAAAGCCAATTGTTTTAATATGCGGTTTTCTTAATAATAAGGACATTGGTGGGTTTTTGAAGAATTTCACGGCATTTAACCCCCTAATTCTGCCAATCGAAATTGCGACTTCGTCAAATAGTGCAAAAGTCCAAGACGTCGCCCTTATTGCGCGCCATTTGAAAATGAACACCAGGATTAGCGGTGATTTTAAAGACGCCTTTCAATTGGCAACACGCGGCAAAAACCGCCGCATTGTTATATGCGGCAGCCTTTATCTTGCAGGTGATGTTTTGGCGACATTGCCTATTTCCTAAAGCCCGAAACGCCCCATTTTCCGCTGCCGAAAAATATCAAAACCGCCAATAATAATAGCCAATGATAATGATCATTCGTTCCGGGATAGACGAATAATTCAATCACCGAAGTCACACCAAACAATATGAACGCGCCCAAAGGTGTGAAAAACCCCAATAAAACCAAGGCCCCACCCAAAATTTCTGCGCCCGTTCCCATAAATGCCGCCAATTGAGGGGGCAAGAATGGCAAAGCATATTCCTCTTGGAATAATGAAATAGTGCTATCCCATGATTGCAGTTTTAATATGCCGGAGCGCAAGAAAATATTCGCAATCCAAAGCCTGATGCCAAGCAATACAATGTCTTGCCCTTGGGCGTGCGCCCAAAGGATTTTTTCTGATTTATTCAATTTAATCTCCCTAAATTTTCAAGAGGCCCAAGTCACAAAGTGCGACGAATTTTGCCTGATTTTCTTCATTTTGTCCGTGGTTTTGAATTGTGTTTTCCAATGCCTCAATAATCGAAATGCCCATTTTCATTGTGGCTAAGAAATCACTTTCAAACTTGTCCAAAACTTTAAAACATGGTTCAAATTCTTCATTTGCCCATATCGCAATATTTTGCGGCACTGTTTTGAATTGAAACCCGTCAATGTCCCCATTCAAATGCGCGAAATACAATTCGAAAGCGTTAAAATCGGCATGGATAAGGGAAAGGCTGGGGTTTAATTCAATATTCATATTCCCGATTTGTAGTGCATTGGCAATTTCGGCAAATCCGACTTTATTTAGCTGCGACTGGCTTTCGGCGACAAATTTCGCCCATTCAATTTCGGCGATTTTAGCCACAAATTTGAAATCACTTTCAAGAAAGCCTTCAAGAAAAAGCGATAACTTCGCGCCGAAATCATTATTATGGCCTTGATTCAAAGGTTCGAATTTAATGAATTGTGCCGCCGTATTTTCAAAGAATTCGGAACCTAATAATTCCAAAACAATCGGGAATTTTCCACTTAGATTTTCATATAGGCCCAAAACCAAATTATTGCGATAAATATCAAGATTATCGGTAAAACCCGCTTTTAAACCTTGCAAATTCGGCGCGCCATAAATGGCGCTTAAAAAATCTGTTTGCAGAGTTTCAAGCGAATTCATGTGCCAAAACCTCCGACTTTATGGAATTTGCTTTGTCACATTCTTGGTTTAGCACCAAAAGTTCCGGCACTTCATCGTCCCATTCCAAAAGGCTTGGGAGATTGCCAAAACGCTTTATTGCCGCGCGATATAATTCCCAAACCTTGGGAAAAACCCGTGCGCCATGATTATCAAGGAAAATTGTACCGTTTGGTTTTGGCATTTCCTTATAACCCGCCAGATGAAATTGACCGATATTTTCGGGCTTTAAACCCTCAATAATCGCCATCGCATTCGCGCCTATATTATTGTCACAGACTTCAAGATTATTGACGTCAAGCAAAACGCCGCAACCCGTGCGCGCGCAAATTTCATTTAGAAAATCATGCAATTCATAGGTTTCGTTTTGAAAAGCGATATATTGCGACGGATTTTCAATCAAAACCCGCCTATTAATCGCATTTTGGTATTCATCAATATTACGAATAAAAACCGACAGACTTTCATCATTCAATGGCAAAGGCAATAAATCGGGCGTAAATCTTTGATGAATACCCGAAAAACTTAGATGTTCAGAAACCAAAATGGGGTCAAATCTGTCAATTTCGGCCGTGATTTTTGCAACATGGTCCATGCGCAAACCATCATAAGACCCCAATGACACGCCGACCGAATGAAAGGAAAATTCATAATCGGCACGCAGTTTTTCGATTTTGGAATAAGCCAAGCCTTTCAAAAACAGATTTTCAGTATGAAATTCCAAAAATCCAAATTCATATTCGCGCAGCAAAAGCCCGTCAAAATGTTTGGGTTTGGGGTTAATTCCGCATTTCATTTTGACGGGCATTTCGATAATTAATTTACAACGCGGCCATTGACCAATTTCATGCATGTTCCTTTTGGAACCTTCACCCATTCATTGGTGTCACCGTCTTTTTTCGCCATACCTGCGCAAGAATGGCCGTTTGAAGCGCAATCATTTTTGCCCGCTTTTACGACGCCCGCGCATTTTTCCATATTTGCACCTGCGCCCATATTGCCAGCATTAGACGATGTCGCAATAATAGATGCCCCCGCAACAAATGCAAAAGCCGCGGTTCCGATAATAATTGGTGTTTTTTTCATAAATCTACTCCGTGATAGGTCAGTTCGCCCTGACAATAAGTAATACGCACCCTTTTTATAAATGGTTACAAGGGTTTTGTGTTTTTGCAAAATAGAGCGGCAAAAAAATTCATGCAATTGCATAAGAATAACTATTGAATTAATAGCGCAAAGATGTCGAAAGCTCTAAACCCCTATATCACAATCGCTGTTGCTTTATCGGCGGGGTTTATTTCATCAATCGGGTTTGGGCTGCTTGCGCCTTTGTTCGCGCTTCGCATGTCCGATTTGGGGCTTTCTAGTGGGGCGATTGGTTTATTAGTTACTTTTATTGGTGCTGCACCCCTATTTTTGACCCCATATTTGCCAAAGGTTTTACATTATATCCCAGTTAAAAAGGCCTTGTTTGCAACCATAATCATAAATGCCACTTTATATACAATAGCACTTTTAGCACATGAGCCGATTTTATGGACCATCATTCGAATTGGTTTCGCAATTACCGGAACATTCCTTTTTATAGCCTCAGAATCCTGGATTTTGGAACTTGCGCCGCCCGAAAAGCGGGGGCAAATTTTTGGCTTTTATGCTGTTATTTTTTATGGTGGCATTGGCATTGGCGGCGTGATGATTGCGAAATTCGGTTATGCATCTAATTTCAATATTCTGGTCGCCAATGCCCTTAATCTATTGGTTTTGCCAATGTTCCTATTGAAAACAATTCCCGCTTCAAAGCCTGAAATCTCGGGGCATGGGTTTTGGGATACTTATAAATTAATGTTCCTTTTCCCCGCGATTTTTATGCCTGCATTTGCAATTGGTGGGCTTGAAACCGCCGCCTTTAATCTTTTCCCGATTTGGTCGCGCGAAAATGGATTTGGTGACGTTTTTGCTGGCCTAATGCTAAGTGCCGCCGCGATTGGCAATATTATTTTCCAATGGCCTTTAGGAATTCTAGCAGATAGAATCGGGCGCAAAAAGGCAATGATTTTAATTTCAATTGTCGCCTTTATCCTGCCGATTGCTTTGTTTTTTGCCCATTCGCCGAATTTGGTTTTATTATTAGTTTGCATTTGGTCGGGCTTTGTAACCGGATTTTATACATTAGGGCTTGTTGGCGTTGCCGAAGGGTTTAATGCTTCAAAAATCGCAATTGCCAATGCCACATTCGGCACGACCTATTGCGTCGGGCAATTGCTTGCACCCGCATTGGGCGGCGGCCTTATGGAGGCGAAAGGTGCAGATTCACTATTGATTTCACTGTCAATAATCGGGCTTTTGCCTGTTTTAATGTTTGTTTTAGGTCGCAAAACTGAAAACCTTTCTTGACTTAGCATGTCCTTTATGGTCTAGGCACGCCTTCAGTTTAATCTCGCATTTGCGACAGGGGTTTCATCATGGCTAAACCAGCCTCAATCAAAATTCGCCTTAATTCTTCGGCTGGCACCGGTTTCTTTTATGTAACTAAAAAGAATGCCCGCACCAAAACCGAAAAACTTCGCATGAATAAATACGATCCTGTGGTTCGTAAACATGTTGAGTTTGTTGAAGGCAAAATTAAATAGTTTTTTCAACTTTGCGAAATTGCCCGCCATTGGCGGGCTTTTTTGTTTTTGGTGCCAAATACAAAATTATTTTTCCGATTCCCTGATTGCGCTATCGCAAACAATTGCTAGACTCTGAAAATGCTTGAACACTTTGTCTTCGAATTGGAAAAAATTTGGCCTTTCATTTTGGCGGGTTTTTTTGCGCAATTGATTGATGGCGCATTGGGCATGGCATATGGCGTAATTTCTAGTACGATTTTGGTTTCGATTCTTGGTGTGCCGCCAACCCGCGCCTCTTCGGGAATTCATTTGGCCGAATTATTTACAACTGCTGCATCCGGTATTTCGCATATTTTGCACAAAAATGTCGATTGGAAATTATTCACAAGGCTTGCAATTCCCGGAATGATTGGCGGCATAATCGGTGCTTATGTCCTTACTCAAATTGATGCGAAATCCGCAAAGCCGTTGGTAATGACCTATTTAACCGGTGTCGGCATTTATCTTTTAATTCGCGGCGTGTCCCACCGGCGCGGCGCAGAATTTAAAGACGCACGCGTCACAACACCATTGGGCCTAATCGGCGGTTTCCTTGATGCAGCAGGCGGTGGCGGTTGGGGCCCTGTTGTGACGTCAAACCTTTTGATACAGGGTGTTGAACCGCGAAAAGTTATCGGTACTGTGAATACTGCGGAATTTTTTCTAACCCTCACAATTTCGGCGACCTTTATTCTCACAATCGGTTTTAAAGGCGTTTCAGAGGCGATTGTCGGTCTTATTATTGGCGGCATTATTGCTGCGCCTATTGGGGCAATCCTCGCAAAGCGCATTTCTGCGAATCGGCTTTTGACGGCGGTTGGTTTTGTCCTTACGCTATCAAGCCTTTACAGCCTTTATCGCGCCATGGTCTAAAACTCTTCCAAGCCGTCTTTCCTGACAATTGCGAAAATTTTCATATTTGCAGCTTTTGCAGCCGTTAGAGCCAAAGACGATGGTGCCGAAATTGCGCAAATTGTTGGGCATTTTATGGCGGCGGCCTTTTGGATTAAATCGATTGAAATTCGACTGGTCAATAAAATCGCACCCTTGGTGGCCTCAATATTTTCGTCCAATAGTGCGCCGATTAATTTATCCAAGGCATTGTGACGACCTATATCCTCGCGAATTATCAAGACCTCGCCATGCGCATCCATAAAGGCGGCGGCATGTACCGCCCAAGTTTTTGCACCCAATTCTTGCAATTCTTGTAATTTGGCAAAACCCGCAATGATTTGGGCGGGTGAAAATCGCGTTCCATCATCAAGGCGGTCAATTTTTGGCAAAGCAGCATCAAGGCTTTCAATCCCACACATTCCACAACCAACTGGCCCAAGGCGCAAATTTCTTTGGCGAATAAAATTGCTGTTTGCTGTGTGGGATAATTCGATTTGAATTTCCATGCCTTTTATAGTGCTTATGATTTCGACATTTTCGATTTCGTCTTTATCGGCAATTATCCCTTCACAAAAAGAAAAGCCCAAAACAAAATCGCACAAATCAATCGGGCTTGCCATCATAACTGCATGGCTTGTGCCATTAAAAACAAAGGCAATTGGCATTTCGCGTGCCAATTCGCGCGTTCCATCTTGCCATTCATTTGAAACCAAATTGAATTTGCGGTTTTTGAATGTCTTAGCGCCTTGGGTCATTATTCACCCGCATTAATTCGATTAAACGCCGAAAATTCGGAATAAACCTTTTGGTATTCGCTTAGCCCATTTGTTCGCGCTACTTGAACTGCCGTCACTTTATATTCCGGACAATTTGTTGCCCAATCGGAAAGCTCAGTCGTGATTACATTAGCTGAAGTTTCGGGATGATGGAAAGTTGTGTAAACCACACCTGCCGAAACACGGTCTGTGATTTTCGCAACAAGCGCAGTCTCGCCTTTGCGGCTTTGCAATTTCACCAAATCGCCATCAATAATTCCGCGATTTTCGGCGTCAATCGGGTTGATTTCCAGAACATCTTGGGAATGCCATTTTTGATTTTCAGTGCGCCTTGTTTGCGCACCGACATTATATTGGCTTAGAATCCGCCCCGTGGTCAATAAAAGTGGGAATTTTGGGCCGGTTTTCTCTAAAGTCGGGACATATTCAGTGATAATAAATTTGCCTTTGCCGCGTGTGAAACCGTTTTGGTGCATAATTGGTGTGCCAATTGGCGCATTTTCATTGCAAGGCCATTGCACCGATCCCATTTCTTCGAGTTTAGCGTAGTTTACACCCGTGAAACTTGGTGTCAGTTCTGCAATTTCATCCATAATCTCACTTGGGTTTTCATAATTCCAATTCATACCCAAAGCCTTGGCAAGCCTTAAAGTGACTTCCCAATCCGCCAATCCATTTTTTGGCGGCATAATTTTGCGAACCCTTTGAATACGGCGCTCAGCATTGGTAAAAGTACCATCTTTTTCCAAGAAAGTGCAGCCAGGCAGAAAAATATGACCATAATTTGCGGTTTCATTCAAAAACAAATCTTGAATAATAACGCATTCCATTTTGGAAAGCGCCTCGGTCACATGTTTGGTATTGGGGTCGGATTGTGCGATGTCCTCGCCTTGAACAAAAAGCGCTTTGAAGTTACCAACACATGCCTCATCAAGCATATTGGGTATTCTTAGGCCCGCCTCAGACGATAATTTCGCGCCCCATTTTGTTTCAAATTGCGCGCGCATTGCATTGTCAGAAACCGGGCGATAGCCGGAAAACTCATGCGGGAAAGAACCCATATCGCATGAGCCTTGAACATTATTTTGGCCACGCAATGGATTAACACCAACCCCCATGCGCCCGATATTTCCGGTTGCCATCGCAAGATTGGCAATTGCCATTACCGTTGTTGTGCCTTGCGAATGTTCGGTGACGCCCAAGCCATAATAAATTGCGCCATTTTTTGAACTTGCATAAAGCCGCGCCGCATTGCGAATATCTTCGGCTGAAACACCACAAAGCAAGGCGACATTTTCAGGCGAATGGCGCATGTCCGAAACAAAAGCCGCCCATTCATTATATTCATCAATGTCACAGCGCGATCGGATAAATTCCATATCGCAAAGTTTTTCAGTGACAATCACATGTGCAAATGCCGTAATTATCGCGACATTTGTACCCGGGCGTAAAGGCAAATGATAATCGGCGCGAATATGCGCGCTTTCGACCATATCAATACGGCGCGGATCTATGACGATTAATTTCGCCCCTTCCCTAATTCGCTTTTTTAGGCGTGAAGCAAAAACCGGGTGCCCATCAGTTGGATTTGCACCGATTATTATTACGCAATCCGTGTGTTCGACACTGTCAAAATCTTGCGTGCCCGCGCTTGTGCCAAATGCTTGTTTAAGCCCATAACCCGTTGGCGAATGGCAAACCCGCGCGCAAGTATCGACATTATTTACACCAAACCCCGCGCGAATGAGTTTTTGCACCAAGAATGTTTCTTCGTTTGTGCAACGGCTTGAAGTTATGCCGCCAATTGATTTTGCGCCGTATTTCGCCTCAATTTCGCGCAGTTTTTGGGCGGTATATTCAAAGGCAAAATCCCATTCCACCTCACGCCAAGGTTCATTAATATGATCGCGTATCATGGGTTTTAAAATGCGGTCTTGATGTTCGGCATAGCCATAGGCAAAACGGCCCTTTATACACGAATGCCCGCGATTGGCCTTGCCATCTTTATAGGGAACCATACGCACCAATTCAGGGCCACGCATTTGCGCCTCAAAAGTGCAGCCAACGCCGCAATATGCGCAGGTGGTTACAATTGCCCGGTCGGGTGTGCCAATTTCAACCACCGACTTTTCAATCAAAGTGCCGGTCGGACAAGCATTTACGCATGCGCCGCATGAAACGCATTCGGAATTGAAAAAATCCTCACTAATTCCGGCATTAATACGGCTTTTAAAACCGCGCCCATCAATTGAAAGCGCGAATGTGCCTTGTTGTTCTTCACAAGTGCGAACACAGCGCGCACAAACAATGCATTTTGACGGATCAAAATCAAAATAGGGGTTTGAAATATCTTTTTCCTGACCCAAATGATTTGCGCCATTATAGCGAACGTCACGCAGACCAACTGCCGCCGCCATATCCTGTAATTCGCAATCATTATTGGCGGCACATGTAAGGCAATCAAGCGGATGGTCGGAAATATATAATTCCATCACACCGCGCCTTATGCGTTTTAATCTATCGGTTTGGGTGTGAATTACCATACCTTCGGAAATTGGTGTCGTGCAGCTTGATGGCGTGCCCGCACGCCCGTCAATCTCCACTAAACAAAGGCGGCACGAACCATAGGATTTAATCAAATCGGTTGCGCATAATTTTGGAATATCAATGCCGATTTCAGCGGCGGCGCGCATAATACTTGTGCCAATCGGTGAGCGGGTTTTTATACCATCAATTGTAAATTCAATGGTTTCAGTCTGTTTGGATGGCGGCGTACCAAAATCTTTGGAAAGGAAATTAGACATTCAATTCCCTCCAAGCCTTAAGGGCACTTTCAACCGGATATGGCGTAAAGCCACCCAAGGCACAAAGCGAGCCGTATTTCATGGTTTCGAGCAAATCGTTAATTAGTTGGTTGCAGTTTTCACCCGCGATGATTCTATCCATCGTTTCCACACCGCGCGTTGAGCCAATTCGGCATGGCGTGCATTTGCCGCAAGATTCATGGGCACAGAATTCAAAAGCAGATTTTGCCATTTCAAGAAAATCAATTGTGTCGTCGAAAACTACTAATGAACCATGCCCCAAAAGCCCGCCCGCTGTTGCCAAGGCTTCATAGTCAAATGGCAAATCCAATTGTTTTTCGGTGAAATATGCCCCCAAAGGACCACCGATTTGACACGCGCCGAATTTGCCGTTCCTTAAGCCACCGCCTATTTCAAAAATGATTTCGCGCAATGTATGCCCGAAAGTCAGTTCAAAAATTCCCGAATTTTTGATATTGCCGGATAATTGAATGGGCATCGTGCCTTTTGACTTTTCAAACCCAATTCTGGCATATTCCGCGCCGCCGTTCAAAATTATCCAAGGCACAGAAGCAAAGGTCAGCACATTATTAACCAATGTTGGCTTGCCGAAAAGCCCTTCAAGCGCGGGTATGGGCGGCTTGGCGCGCACCATGCCGCGTTTGCCTTCAATGCTTTCCAGTAAAGCAGTTTCTTCGCCGCAAACATAGGCACCTGCGCCAACGCGAATTTCGATTTCAAAATCGCCAAGAAAGCCGTTTTCAAGGATTGTCTTTAGCGCCTTTTGCAAGATTCCAATTGCAACAGGATATTCCGAGCGAACATATATATAGCCCTTTTTTGCCCCGATTGCGAAGCCCGCAATGGCGAGAGATTCAAACAGGCCGAAGGGGTCACTTTCCATAAAGGCACGATCGGCAAAATTGCCACTATCGCCTTCATCGGCATTGCAAACCACATATTTTTCACCAATCGCATCATGGACGGTTTGCCATTTTATTCCGGCGGGGAAGCCCGCACCACCGCGCCCGCGAAGACCGGAAGCCTTGATTTCATCTATGACTTTTTGCGCACCGATTTCGCGCGCTTTTGTTAAGGAAGCACCGCCACCCAAAGCAATGAAAGCGTCAAAATCTAATGGATCTGACAGACCCGCTCGCCCAAAAACAAGCCGGTTTTGGTGTTGCAGACTTTTATTATTTTCAATATTCCCAAGAAATTTTGAATGATAAAAAGAGAATTTTTTCGCAATCAAATCTCTCGCACTTTCAATATCCAATGGACCAAAAAAGCCAATATTTTTAACTTCTATCAAGACTTCAAGATGGTGGAGGCCATAAGACGATGTACGAATAATTTCGTGGCCATTTTCGGTGAATATTTTCGCAATTTCATTTGCTCCGAGTGCAATGGAAACGGAATCTTGGGGAACATAAATGATCATTCATTACCCCCAAATTCCGCGATAATTTCATCATTCACGATTGCAGCGGGACCGCGCGAACATAGGCCAAGACAATAGATTTTTGAAACTTCGGTTTCGGGTGGCGGGTTTTTGCACGCTTTTTCATAGACTTTGCGCGCACCTTGGGCGATGCACGCTTCACCCAAACAGATTTTGACTTGGTTTTTTGGCGGCGGAGCGGTGCGAAAATCGTCGTAAAATGAAACCACACCATAAACTTCGGCACGACTTAAATTGAGGTGCGCCGCAATCTCAATCATCGCACTTTCATCAATAAAACCATAAACGCTTTGGACATGATGAAGAAGCGGCAGCAAATATGTTTGCGCGCGTTCATATTTTTCGAGGATCGTTATTAAGTTTGTTTCCTCTCCCATATTGAGAGTTTATAGCGGTTTTGGAGTTTGGCAATCATTTGTGCAATATAATTAAGGAAAAAATCAGGTAAATTAGCCGTTAAAACAACTCACTGTGAGAACCTAAGCGCGCTAATCGAAGAACGTTTTCGTCCGTTTTCTTATAAATTAGCAATAAGTCTGGCTTTACATGGCATTCTCTGTATCCGTTCCAATCTCCAGTTAGGTAGTGATCGCGATATTTTTCTGGCAAAACCTCATCATTCAGCAATTTGAACAGAACCTCTATTAGTCGCTCGTCAATTTCGGCATGCTTTTTGAAATCACGTTTAAAAGCATTCGAGCGTTCAATCGCGCGCATGAAGCTCTGCCATCAATTCATCAATCGAACTCGCGCTTTTTGCATTTCCTGCTTCAAGTTCCTTTATCGCAGCTATTGTGGTCTCATTAGGTGCTTTGATGCTAAATGGAAGGCGGCGCTCATCTGCCACTTTCACCATTAAAAGCCTTATCGCATCGGAGACAGAAAGTCCCATTGCCTCAAGTGCATCGGTCGCTCTCTCCTTGGTGAGAGTGTCTATCCTAGCCCTGACGTATGAATTTGCATGTGCCATATTTGCTCCAACATTTTGTGACTACAATGTAGTGCCAATTAGGCAATAAATCAAGTCGATTCTAGAGCTAAGGATTAAATTTCAAGCACATCACTTTGGAAAGTCATATTTTTACGGTGAAATTTAATAGCAACTATCTTTGGAGCAACAATCAAAAAAACGAGCTTAGTTAAGTTACTTTCTTTCGCTTTTCATCCTCAATCAATTCTTCAAGAGTCTTAGGTGGAGGCTTTTGAACAATAGGCTTGGATTTAACTAATGCAACGAAAAACGCATCTTTTTCAAGCCTAGGAACGTCTAAGGAACAATGGTAACTGTTACCGTTTTCATATTCCATAATCTGAGCCGCCTTTACCCGAAGTGCGGCAATAAATTCCGTACTATGGTGCTTTTTTCCCATAGATAAATTGAACTCTACGATTTTTAAGGCTTCAGTAACTGCAATCGAATAAACAACTTCATCGTAACTGTCTGGGTCTATTCGCATTTGCCTTAAAGTATTTCTTAAAAATGACCTTCCGTTCTTGTGGTGGTTACCAAACATTCCGTTTAATACGAAATAGACAACCACCAACACGATTGAGGCAAGAATGTAAAATCCGAATTTTTCCATTATTTTTTAAGTTTATTTCAAGTCAGTTACAACTGCAAGCTTTCTTTCCACGCATCAATTTCAGGCTTTAAAGCCAAGCGGCGCGCCCAGTTTTCTTTGGAATATAGTTTTTCCATATCATAATATTCTTCAAACTGCGGAATATTATCCGGAAAGCAGACCCAATCTTGCTTGGTTTTGGTGAAAATAATAGCGTTTGGCGGGCATTCGTTTGGATTATCCAAAGTTCCGACGCGCACGAATGATAAAATCGGCCCTGCCCCGCTATAATTTGAATAAAGCGCAACGTGACATTCGGGACAACGATGGATTATTTGCCCCTTTCCGCTTGCCGAAGGTGTGTTAATTGCAATCGGCTCAAGGCCATGATGTTTGATATTTTTGGTTTCAATAACGGCATTAATGACAAATGCCGAACCGGTCTCACGCTGACACCATGTGCAATTGCAACAATTCACGAACATTGGTTTTTCAAGCAATTCATAGCGAACTTTCTTGCAGTCGCATCCACCTAAAAGTGCCATTCTATTCCCCCTATTCTTTGAAATCGCGCGCGGCAATCATTGATTTTATGGTTTTATAAAATTCTGGTGGTTCGCCGTATTTTTCAAGCCATAAAGAAACCCGACATGCGGAGCGCGAATAGACCATAAGGTCTTTTGAAACATATGCGCCCCATTGAGTTTGCAGATTGGGGACATTTTTAATATCCTTATCAATACAGCGTTCAAGGCCGGTTTTGTCAGGGTTAATATAGCGTTTGTCTTTGGAGATAATAACCGCCAAACCTTCGTCAAACCATACAGGAAAAATACCCATTGGGTTAAGGCCGATTCCCGATATTTCATGCAATGCAACATGCGAATATTCGTGCGTAAAGAAAGTCTGTTCAAAACCGCGCGACGAAACCACAACCAACCATGTTCGATAAGTATTTGCTTTGGCTTTGGTAATTCCCAAATTTTCTTCGCATTTGAGAGAATAACAGACCAAAGTTCTTTGCCCCGCTTTGAAATCGGGGAAGAATTTCCGAACATCAGAAATAGCGGTTTTTTCGTAATTCAAAGCATTTTGGATTTGGGAGGCATTTGCGCCTTTTTCCAAATAAATATTGTTTCCGATTTTCTCAAAACCAAAGCAGGTTGGACACGCACCCGCGCTTAATGAACCGCCATGTGCTGAAGCGGCCCATAAAACAAAGCCCGCAGCCGCAATATTAAGAAGTGTATTGGTTCTCTTTTTCAAATCCGCCCAATTCAAACCCATCTTCTCACCTTTTGGCAATAATCGTCATATTCCTTGCCAAATTTTGCCGACAGTATTTCTTCTTCGGGCCTAATTTGGAAAGTCTCAATATATTTAATAAATATCGGAATGACCAAAAAACCAAATGATGATTTGGTAATAATACAGAAGCCCATCAAAAGGAAAACCATGCCTAAATACATTGGATTGCGGGTTTTGGAATAAATGCCCGATTGCACAATTTCACTCGTCTTTTCGGGGTGAATAGGGTTTATTGTGGTGTGGTGTTTTTGAAATTCAAAAAGCCCCGAAAAATCAAGCACAATTCCAGTAATTATCAATAAGCCGCCCAATAAAGCACGCAAGCCAAAACCAATCGGCAAAGGCGAAAATCCGCGCAAAAACCAAATCGCAATGCCACATAGAACAAGGATTATAGGTGGCGGGATTTTATGGTTTAGGAAGTTCATTATGCTTTCGCCGATGTCGGATTGTCCCCTTCGCCCAACTGCCCTTCAAACTTTGCAACCACAGCAGTTGCCACTGTATTGCCAACCACATTGGTTGCTGAGCGCCCCATGTCTAAGAGTTGGTCAACGCCCAAAACTAGTGCAATCCATTCTGCCGGAAGACCAAAGTATGTAAGGGTTGCCATAATAACCACCAAAGACGCGCGCGGCACACCCGCAATGCCCTTTGAAGTTATCAATAAAAGGAAAAGCATCATGACTTTCTGGGCGAGTGTGAATTCGACCCCATAGGCCTGGGCGATAAACAAAGTCGCAAATGTGCAATACATCATTGAGCCATCAAGATTGAAGGAATAACCCAATGGCAAAACAAAAGATGTAATTTTGCGTGAAACCCCAATGGTTGGCAAAGTCGCCATCAATTTTGGCAGTGCGGCTTCTGATGAGGCAGTTGAAAAAGCCAATAAAAGCGGGTCGATAATAACCTTTAGCATTTGTTTGATTTTGTCTTTGCCAAGTACCAAGAAGCCCGCAAATAAAATAATGCACCATAAAAGCAAAAGTGAGAAATAGAAGCTGCCAACAAATTTTGCATAAGTTACCAAGATTTCCGAACCGTATTTGGACACAGTCTTTGCCAATGCCCCGAAAATTCCCAAAGGCGCGAATTTCATGACAATATCGGTGACTTTAAGCATGATATTGGCGGCTTCTTCGGCTAATTCCATAACTTTCGGGCTTTTATTATCAAGTGCCGCAATTGCGGTTCCAACAAATACGGAGAAGACCACGATTTGCAAAATTTCGTTTTCCGCCATTGCCTTGATTATTGATGTTGGAATTAAATGTTCAAGGAATTTATCAAGCGTAAAACCATCGGTCGAAGGTGCTTTGGCACCACCTGCTGCAAGGCCCAAATCAACACCGACGCCCGGCTTGAAAAGTTCCACCATAAACATGCCAAGCACCAATGAAACAATTGACGCGGCGATAAACCATGCGAGTGCTTTAATACCCACGCGGCCAACTTCTGCGGCGTCTTCCATGTGACCTATACCGGCGATAAGAGTGAATAAAACCAATGGCGCAATAATCATTTTTATCAACATGATAAAAACTTTGGGCAATAGGCCGAACCAATATTCGGCATTCTTGATTAATTCAGCGTCATGCGTAGCATTAATGCCAAGCCCGACCACAACGCCCAAAATCATTGCCAAAGTAATTAATAATGCAAATGTCTTATTCATTTTTGCCCCAATATATTTATTTGATGGACACTAAAGCCAAAACAGAATTTGTGAAGCCCCAAAAACATAAGGGGCGGAAAACCGCCCCCAAATGTCCATCAATGCGGCGAACCCGGCGGCTTTTGACCTTGTGGCGGCCCGGGCATTGGCATTTGAATGTCGGCCATTCCTTTTGGTTTTTGCCCTAAAGTAACATTAAAACCGACATAATAGGTGCGCGGTTCCATTGAACGCCAAATAACGGAATTAATATTATTGCTTTCTGTCACCGACTTAAACTTGCCCAAAGCGAATGGATCCGTCATATTGACAACGACCGACATAAATGGGGTGAATTGGTGGCGATAACCGATATTCGACATATATTGTGCGGTTTGATAACCTTGAGCGGTCAAAACTTTGCCGCGTGTCCCGATACCAAGTTGGAATTTGTCCTTATCGGTTAAAGAATAATCGAGATTTAATCGACCGCCGACCGAAGTAATTTCGCGCTCATCGACTGGCGAATTTACAGCATCTTGACGTGTATTGAAAGCAATTAGATTAACTTGCGCATTCAATTTTTGCCCGATTTTTCCAGCGACATTGTATTCTATGCCAATAGTTCGGCCTTCACCGACATTGACTTTTGTGGTTTCAATTATGTTGGCATCAATCACATTTTGCAAGGTAGTAATAATATCGGAATTCTGGCGATAGAAACTACGCAATTGATAGGAAAATGGCCCTTTTTGATATTCATAACCAAGTTCAAAAGAATTAGTAATTTGAGGCAATAGATTTGGGTTACCGGTCGAAATATTTTGTGAATCGACGAACATTTTCCCCGGATTCAAATCCTGCGCGGCAGGTCGCTGCAAACGTCTTGAATAGGAAAACCTTAGTTTCGCATTCTCATTAAGTATGTAAGTGGCAAATGCCGATGGGTTGAAATTCGTATAATTGGTTGAACCCGATGCCCCAATGTCGGCACGCAAAGAATTCACTTCGGTGCTTTCAACCCTAAAACCGCCCATGACTGTCCATTTCTCGGTAAGCGGTTTTTGATATTGGAAATAAAACGCATTCACTGTCTGATTAGATTCAAACACATTTGTTTGTGCCGGATTTAGGGTTAGCGCGCCACTTATTGGATCTATGAAAAATGCGGTATTTTCAAAATTATTATCGTCAATAACGCTTTGAAAACCGGTGGTAATTGTGTCATCGCCCACTGGCCTTACATAATCGATGCTAAAACTATAATTCTTAGTATCCGAACCTTGAACGCGTTTTTCCAAACGGTCAGGCGAAACTGGAAGATCGAATTGGGTTAGGGAATTAGTTATTAAATCCCCTTGAGATTGGCTAGCACGAAGGTCAAATTTCAAGTTCTCACTAGAGCTTGGATTTTTTCTTTCAAATGAAATGCTGGCAGAAGTATCTTCTCTCGGTCCTTCGAGCCTTGAATCAAATGAATAATCCGAAATCAAAGTGTCGGTTATGTCATAACGCAAATATTCCGTCTGCGTAAAAGGCGTACGCTCGCGATTTCCATAATTCAATTGCAGTGAGATACTATCAGTATCACTTAAATTGTAATCAAAACCCAAATTCGCGCCATACATAAACATGCGACCAAGCGTAAGGCCATTTTGCACGGTTTTAGTCACTTCATTGGTTAAAAGATTTGTGCGCTCAATAGTGCCCCAATTCTTAAACCAACGACCGTCTTTTCTATAATTCGCACTAGCAGTGATTGTGAATTTATCGGTCGCATAATTTCCCATTAGATTGGCATTTGAACGATCATTATTCCCAACAGTCGTGATTAGAGTGATAAATTTCCCAGGTTTGCGATTTTTTTTCAGAACTAAATTGATAATCCCGCCGGATCCCTCTGAGGAAAATGCCGCCGAGGGATTACTCATGATTTCAATTGATTCAATGTCACCACCTGCAAGGCTTTGTAAAGTGGCGGCGCGGTTATCGCCTTTCATTAATGCGCTTTGCTTGCCATTAATAAGGACCTGAACATTCTGATTGCCTTTAAGGGCGATGTTTCCGTCATTATCGACGCTAACACCTGGGACCTTGTTTAATGAATCGCTAGCAGTTCCGGTTTGTGCGTTTACATCGTCTTTAGTGTCATAGACTTGTTTATCGATACGGTTTTGTGCCTTTTGCCCTGTTACAGTTATTATTTCTCCAGGCTTTTTATCGGTTTGTGCATCGGCTGCAGGTTTTTCTTTTTTAGTGCTATCGATTTGCGTATCTTGTGCCATGGCTACGCTATTAATTGAAACCAAAACAGCGAGCGCGGAGACGAATTTCAACATTTGAATTTTCTTGGAATTATGTATCATTTTGGGGAGGAATCCATTTCAAATAATTTATACTTCTATATCGATATTTTCCGTCGCTAATAAGTGAAAAAAAATTAATTCTCAATGGGATACAATAGCGACGGATTTAATTTATTTTTAGGTTTATAGTATGAAAGCGCGACATGGAATTAAATAAACATGGATAAATTTATCCAAAATCATTTTGGCACCGGTATTAATCCCCTTCGTAATAGCGCAAGTGACTTTGTTATTTCGTTAGAAAACTCTTCGCCGCAATATGATTTCATATACGATATGAAATCGTCAAATGAAATATTCATACTCTATAATAAATATCAAAAACAAAAAAAACTTGATAAGGAATCAGCGAAAACCACAAAGCAAATTCTTTCGCAAGAATATGAACTTGGATTACGAAATCGCGCAAATTTGGCACTCAATTCCGACCATCAATTTTTGGAGCGAATGGTCTGGTTTTGGTCAAATCATTTCGCTATTTCAGCCGATAATGTGCTTGTTCGCTCTTTGGCTGCCTCTTATGAGTTTGAAGCCATAAGACCAAATATCGGAACAAATTTTCACCAGCTTTTAGTGGCGACCATTACGCATCCCGCAATGCTGATTTATTTAAATCAATGGCGCTCCTTTGGCCCTAATTCCCAATTTGTCACGCCGGGAAATTCAAAGAAGAAGAAAATCGGTATAAATGAGAATTTGGCGCGTGAAATTCTTGAATTGCATACATTGGGGGTTGATGGCGGCTATTCGCAAAAAGATGTTACAGAATTTGCAAGAGCAATGACTGGGTTAACAATTATGAGCGAGCAATTTCAAAAACGGAACTTTGGTTACAAAGGCCTTAAGTTCGGTCAATCTTATTATGAACCTGCAATTCACGAACCAGGAAAATTCAATGTTTTGGGGAAATCCTATCGCGGCCGTAAGGCATTGTTTCAAATCCTAAAGGATTTAGCAAACCACCCGTCAACGGCATATAATATTTCGGTTAAACTCGCGCGCCAATTTGCAGGAGATTCGCCACCAAATAGCCTTATTGAAAGGCTGAAATCGATATTCATTGAAACCAAAGGTGATCTAAAATCACTATATCGTGAATTATTACAGGCGCCAGAATGCCAAAGCGACAATGCCTTGAAATTCAAAAACCCGTGGGAATGGCTAATTTCAAGCATGAAACTGACTAAACAACCAAAGCTACATAAATTCGATTATCAAGGTATCTTGCGCGATTTGGGCATGAATATTTGGCAACCCGGGTCACCAAAAGGGTTTGATGATTTTGAAGATGCTTGGGCCTCACCAAATTCACTTATGCATCGTATTGAAGTCGCAAATATTCTGGCCTCAAAATTTGAGTTTAAAAATAGCCCGCTGAGTTTAATGAAAACTGTTTTACCGGAAACCGCCAAAACCTCAATTGAAACTATTTCGCGCGCGGAGTCAGAGCAAGTCGCCTTTGCCTTAATTTTGCTTTGTCCCGAATTCCTACGGAGGTAAAATGAAAAACCGTCGTGATTTCTTGAAAGTAGTTTGCGCATCGACTTTTGCCGGATTTATGCCAATTCGGGCGATTGCCATGGAAAATACTAATCGTCGCTTTATCTTTATTCTGCAACGTGGTGCAGCTGACGGACTTTCAACTATTGTTCCTTATGGTGACCCAAATTATCAAAAACTTAGACCGACAATCGCAATTGAGGACGCGATTAAATTAAACGATTTTTTCGGAATACACCCACAATTGAGTTTCCTATCTAAGCTCTATGAAGAAAAACAAGCGAGTTTTTTTCACGCTATTTCCACCAATTATGATCAAAGATCTCATTTTGACGGGCAAAATATTTTGGAGGGCGGTTTCAAAATTGCGCATGAAGGCGACGACGGATGGATAAATCGTTTTGCGCACCTTATAGCAATTAATAACCCGCCAATGGCTTTTACACCAACAATGCCTTTGGTTTTGCGCGGTAAGAATCCGGCAATTAATTATTCTAGCTCTCGTTTTCCGCCGCCAGGAAATGATTTAATGTTGCGGCTTTCCTCGCTTTATGAAAACGACCCAAAACTTTATGAAATGTGGCAAATCGCCGAAGGGCAAAGCAATATGGGGGGAAAATGGTCCGCTAAACCTGAAGAAACCGCAAAAATGGTTTCAGGCTTTATGAAAGGCGACAAAGCGGCAAATCTATTATTTTTGGAATCTAATGGATGGGACACCCACATAAATCAAAATGCGCGATTGTCCGGCAATTTCAAAAGTCTTGATTTGTTCATCTCGACTTTGAAGGAAGACCTCGGCCCTATTTGGAACGACACTACCATTTTAATCGCAACTGAATTCGGTCGCACTGCGGCACAAAACGGAACTCAAGGTACTGATCACGGCACAGGTGCTAGTGCAATTGTATTAGGTGGCGCACTTTCGGGAGGAAAAATTAAAGCCGACTGGCCCGGGCTTTCCAAAAATCAATTATTTGAAAATCGTGATTTGAAAACAACCAATAATCTTTTCGGTTTGATTGCCGGAATTTTGGGGCAGACTTTCAATTATGACAGCGAAAAAATCGTCCGCGAGGTCTTTCCAAAGGTCGATTGTGGGAAAATTTTGTCAGTTTGAATTGACGTTAGCGCATTTCCCGCTTTAACTGACCCAAATGCCGCCGCAATTTTGGTTCAGCTTTTGTTTTAAATATCTTCGGTAATATTGGAATATTTCCAAGAAATTTAAAGCAAAAGATGGAGCAAAAGGGCAAGGCAGGCGGGGCAGCTA
This sequence comes from Hyphomonadaceae bacterium, assembly GCA_041917055.1. Taxonomy (GTDB): domain Bacteria; phylum Pseudomonadota; class Alphaproteobacteria; order Caulobacterales; family Aquidulcibacteraceae; genus Pseudaquidulcibacter. The sequence continues at coordinate 102,163 of JAYRYJ010000009.1, read as the reverse complement.
AAGCGGGAAATGCGCTAGTTCGAAGTCATTTGGGTCAAAAACCTTTACCCTTATGTCCCCTTTTATGCGGTCAAATCGCAAACTTGGCACATTGGATAAAACATCAAAAATGCGACACAGTGCAATCAATAAAGCAATCCATCGCCTCAAAAAGTGGCAACAATATTTAAATGTCTTAAATAAGCATTTTTTATATTTAAATACAATTAGTTATTTATACCATTTTCATGAAGTGCACACATCTACGAACACATGTGCGTAGATGTGTGCACTAATGCCATTATTGTTGATGTGTGGTGTGTAATATATTGATTCTATTCAATATATTTTTTGCTAGAGCGTTTCTAATTCAAGCTGAATTGCTATGGCGTAGGATTTTTGTGGCGCGGCTTTGAGTTCTTTTCCAAATGAGTATCGGAATACTTCAAGGAAAAAACTCAAAATGGCGCAGCAATTAGACAAGCCAGAGTGATGCCGATTGAATTAGAAATGCTCTAATCTCTAATTAAGAATCTCTCAACTGCAATCATTCTGGGTTTATTGGAGCATTTTAAAGTTTAGGGATTTTACCAAGCGTACAGCAAATGCGGTCACAAAATTAAACTAAATGCATCGAGGCAAATGATTGCAGGTCCTATTTGTTGCTTACTAACCCATATCAAAAAGCAAAAATTCGCTTTCTCCATTGGCTTTCAATGAGATTTCGTTTTCTTCCCAAATGGCAACGCCATCTCCCTCTTTCAATTCAATTTCATTGAGAAAAAGTCCGCCTTTTGCCATTTGTAGCCATACACCATGGCCATTTTCAATCTTATGGGTGATTGTATCATTTTCATCAAAAACTGCTGCATAAAGGTTAAGCTTTTGATGAACTTTTACTGAGCCATCGTCGCCATTTTGCGAAGCGATCAAACGTAATTTACCGCGCTTTTCCTCGGGCGCGAAATTCGCCTGACCGTATGACGGCGTATATCCCACTTTGTCGGGCATCACCCAAATTTGCAATAAGTGGCAAGTTTCCGACGGGTGCGGGTTAAATTCCGAATGCCTTATTCCCGTTCCGGCGCACATATATTGGATGTCGCCAGCTTTTATTATTGAGCCGTTGCCCAAACTGTCTTTGTGTTCCAATGCACCTTCAAGCACATAGGTGATAATTTCCATATCGCGATGTGGGTGGGTCGGAAAACCGCCGCCACCGGCGATATAATCATCATTAATCACGCGAAGCGGCCCAAAACCCATAAAGCGCGCATCATAATATTCGGAAAATGAGAAGGAATAAGAGGTTTTAAGCCAACCATAATCAGCTTTCCCTCTATCATCGGCTTTTCTTATTTGAATGGTCATAATCAATCCTTTAATAATCGGAAAATGGATTCTGGTGCGCAAGATATCAATATCGGCAATGCGCATGGAAAACCAACGAAAACGTATGGATAATGGCGATTGGAATACGAAAATGAGTGATAATTGGGCGCAAAACCGCATTGCTTTGATTACAGGCGCCACTTCCGGCTTTGGCAATGCGATCGCCAAACGAATTTTGCGCGCAGGCGGAAAAATCGTGGCGCTTGGACGGCGAAAAGAACGCCTTAAAGAATTGGAAACCGAATTTTCGGGAAAGGTTCATTCAATTGCCCTTGATTTGCGCGAAACCGCTGCATTGAAAAAATCTATCGCGGAAATCCCTGATGAATTCTCAAAAATCGATATTCTAATCAATAATGCCGGCCTCGCATTAGGGCTAAAAGGTGCGCATGAAGCTGATTATCAAGATTGGGAAACCATGATTGATACTAATATCAAAGCCTTGGTTTTATTGACCAATTTGCTTTTACCGAAAATGGTGGAAATGCCGCGCGGTGATGTAATAAACCTCGGTTCGGTTGCGGGTTCATACCCCTATCCCGGGGGCAATGTCTATGGTGCGACCAAAGCCTTTGTTCACCAATTTTCGCTTAATCTTCGTGCCGATTTATTGGGAAAAAATGTTCGCGTTACCTCAATTGAACCCGGAATGTGCGAAACCGAATTTTCATTGGTGCGCTTTAATGGCGACGTTGAAAAAGCCGCCAAAGTCTATGAGGGGGTTAAACCATTAAGTGCTGATGATGTCGCTTTGGCAATTGAAAGTGTTTTGAAAATGCCCGCGCATATAAACATAAACCGCCTCGAACTAATGCCAATTCAGCAGGCGTTTTCGCCATTTGCAGTGGATAGAAAATTATGAAAAACCAAGTTGCTTTAATCAATCAATACGGTGGACCTGAAGTCATTGAAATCGCCGAAATTGCAATCCCCGAAATAAAGCCTGACGAGGTTTTGATACGCCATTCTCACGCGGGCCTGAATTTCATCGATACTTATTTTCGCACCGGCCTTTATAAAACCCCGCCCTTCCCGGTTATTTTGGGTGCTGAAGCGGCGGGAGTAATTGAAAAAGTCGGTTCGGAGGTCACAGAATTTCAAAAAGGCGATAGGGTTTGTTATACAGGCGGTCTTGGTGCTTATTGCAAATATCGGGCAATGAAAACCGAAACCTTAATTAAATTGCCAAGTGAAATTTCCAATGAAATCGCCGCTGCCTGCCTCTTAAAAGGCCTCACGGCACATTATTTATTGCGCAAAACCTTCAAAGTCGAAGCCGGGCAAAGCGTGTTTTACCATGCCGCAGCGGGTGGCGTCGGCCTTATTTTCGGTCAATGGGCGAAGGCTCTTGGAGTAAAAGCTATCGGAACTGCAGGTTCACAAGAAAAATGCGAAATCGCTATGGCGCATGGTTTTGACCAAGTAATAAATTACGGTGAAACTGATTTTGTCGCCGAAGGCATTAAACTGAACGGCGGAAAATTCGAGGTAGTTTATGACGGCGTCGGCAAAGACACTTTTATGAAATCCTTGGACCTAATTAAACCTTTGGGCATGATGGTCTGTTTCGGGCAATCTTCGGGGCCGGTGCCGCCATTTGATATTAATATACTCAATCAAAAAGGTTCTTTATACCTTACCCGCCCGTCTCTATTTGCTTATGTCGGCAAGCGTGCTGATTTAGTGGCAAATTGCGCGGAATTGTTTGATATTATCGCCTCCGGAAATGTGAAAATCGAAATAAATCAGCGATATAGGCTTGCCAATGTAGCAAAAGCCCATGCCGATTTAGAAGCGCGAAAAACCAGCGGCACGACAATCATAGAAATCGGTTAATGCCAAATTCGCGCAATTATTTACATTCTTTGGACGCTTTGCGCGGCATTGGTGCTCTGTCAGTGTGCCTGTATCATTCAGGCGCGGCGTTCGGCAGTTTCGGTGCGTTCCCACACGGTTACCTCGCGGTAGATTTATTTTTCATGCTTAGTGGTTTTGTTGCGTTTTATCGTTTGGAAGACTTTGAAACTGTGAAAATTGGACAGGGATTTCAAAAGCGCTTGGCGCGGATTTATCCCACATATTTGCTCGCATTATTTTGGGGCGCGGCATTATTCTTATGGCAAATAACATCAAGTGATTTGGATTTAGCGAAAAGCGGTCTTTGGTCAGAATTTTTGCAAACTTTCGCTTTAAATTTCTTTATGCTTCCCGATTTTGATACTAAGCGTCTGATCGAGCAAAATCCGACATATCCGTTTTCAATACAAAATTGGACCTTGTTTTGGGAATTAATGGCTTCATTTGCTTTTCTAATTTGGGCTAGATTTGGATGCAAATTCAAAGAACTAATTGCAATTGTCTTTGCTTTTACATTGCTAATCGCCACTTCGAAATTGCAAGATCTTAATCAAGGTTATGATGCCAAAGGTTTTATTACCGGTGGAATGCGGGCATTTTGCGGCTTTGCAATCGGCGTCGTTTGCGCACAATTCCTTAAGAACGATATGCATTGGTCACGATTTTTGGCCAAAATAGCATGGTTCTTGATTCTAATATCAATCACCTATTTTGCATGGCACGGCGCGACATCAATTAAAATGGAATATGCATTGGTTTTTGTCATTTTTCCAATTTTGATAATTGCAATCGCCCAATCACAATCGGTTTTGTTTATTAATCCTTTAATGCGGTTTTTGGGTAGAATTTCATTTTCATTATTCGCCCTCCATATTCCGCTTTTGACTTTTATGTTCATTCTCTACACTAATTTCGGCCTTTTTGAGTTAAATCTTATTAGTGGAACGGCATATTTATTGGTTTTGATCATTATCTCAGCGATTTTAGAACGATATTTCGAAAGAAAGTTCCGCAAAGCGCCAAAATATGAAACGTGAATCAACATATATCTTTGTCTGATTATTGAAAAAATTGTGCAGCGCACCCAAATATGCTATCAACTGAAAAACTATCAGGGGAAGAAATGGCACGTATTCATAATATTCTTGATTTCGCGCGTAAAAAGCAGGCCAATGAGAAAATCTCTATGGTCACTTGTTATGATTACACTTCCGCAGTTTTGACTTCAAAATCCAATATTGATTGTGTTTTGGTTGGCGATAGTCTTTCAATGACCATGCACGGCCTGCCTTCCACGGTTCATACAAATATTGACGATATTGCGCGCCATACTGAATGGGTTATTCGCGGCCTTAATAAAGCGGAAAAGCGTATTTTTGTGATTGCCGACATGCCGTTTTTGACAGCTCGCGGCGATTTGCAAACCTCTATAAATCACGCAAAAACCGTCCTTCAGTCGGGTGCCGATGCCATTAAAATTGAAGGCGCAAAGGGCAATCTTGAATTAATCAAACACCTAACCCAAAGCGGTGTGCCGGTAATGGGGCATTTGGGTCTTATGCCGCAACAAGTAAATATTCTGGGCGGTTATAAAGTGCAGGGCAAAACTGAAACCCAATATGCAGACATTATCGCCGAGTCCAAAGCGCTCGAAGAAGTAGGCTGTTTCGCATTGGTTTTGGAATGTATTCCCGCCGAATTGGGCGCGGAAGTTTCGCAAATTCTTAAAATTCCAACCATTGGCATTGGTGCGGGCAATCAAACTGATGGCCAGGTTTTGGTGTGGCAAGATTTATTGGGACTTAATACCGAATTTAAGCCCAAATTTGTGCGCAAATTTATTGAAGGTGCGGACATATTCATTGACGCACTAAACCAATACGATGCCACGACAAAAGCGCAAACTTTCCCAGACGAAAGCGAAAGTTTTTAATGCGCATAATTAAAGACCCATTGGAATTTATTGGGTGGCGCCGCACTTTGGGCGAAAAGTCCATCGGTTTTGTGCCAACCATGGGTGCGTTGCATATTGGGCATGAAGCATTGATGGCGCGCGCCCGTGCCGGACATGAAATAGCAATCCTGTCGATTTTCGTGAACCCGACGCAATTTAATGATAAGACCGACCTTTTGAATTATCCAAAAACTTGGGAGGCCGATGTTGCAATTGCAGAAAAACATGGATTTGATGCCATTTTCTGCCCCGATTATGGCGCGATTTATCCAGACAATTATCGCTATATCATAAGCGAGAATGAAGTTTCAAAAATCCTATGCGGTGCATCGCGACCCGGGCATTTTGACGGGGTTTTGACAATTGTGATGAAGCTCTTGAATATTGTCAAAGCAACGCGCGCCTATTTCGGCGAAAAAGATTTTCAACAATTGACCCTTATCAAAGGCATGACACAGGCGTTCTTTATGGAAACAGAAATTGTGCCTATCCCAATTGTGCGCGAAAAAGACGGTTTGGCATTTTCGTCACGCAATGTGCATTTATCCGAAAAAGGCCGCGCAATTGCGCCCATTTTGTTTAAAGCAATTTCCACCGCCTCATCTCTCGAAATGGCGCGCTCAATGGTCGTAAATGCGGGCTTTGAAATCGATTATCTTAAAGAAGAATTTGGCAGGCGGCTGATAGCGGTCTATACTAAAGAGACCAAAAATGGCAAAGTTTTGAGATTGATTGATAATGTCAAAATCTAGAATATTAATTCTAATAACAGGTTCGATTGCCGCTTATAAAGCGTGCTATTTAGTTTCGAAACTGGTGCAAAATGGGTTTGAAGTTAAAATAGCCGCTTCGCCATCGGCTCTAGAATTTGTGGGCCGCGCAACCCTTGAGGGTTTGAGCGGTAACACAATCGCGACAGATACATTCGAACATGGTCATGCAATGGATCATATTCATTTGGTCCGTTGGGCCGACTTAATTATTACAATTCCTGCCACCGCGAACTTCATCAATAAAATCGCAAATGGCATTGGCGATGATTTACTGACCACAATGGCACTGGCGCATGACTTTAAAAAGCCATTTTTGATTTGCCCCGCCATGAATACACAAATGTATTTGCATCCGGCGACGCAAAAATCCGTAAATGCTTTGCGCGAATATGGCTTCGTAATTTTGGAAACCGCGAGCGGGGTCTTGGCATGCGGCGAAGTCGGTCTTGGCAAATTACTTGACCCTGATTTGATTTATGATGAAATCATAGCCGCGATTGGCGCCCCCATGATTTCCACGCCAACACTCGCCACACAAAAACTTGCGAAAGTTTTAGTAGTTTCGGGCGGAACAGTCGAACGAATTGATGATGTGCGATCTATTACCAATACTTCAAGTGGCAAAACAGGCGCTAGTATTGCAGATACACTCGATGGTTTGGGCTTAGAAGTTTGTTTTCTAACCGCAAAGGCTGGCGCACTGCCCAATGCGCAATGCGAAACTCATGAATTCACCAATTTTGAAAGCCTTGATATTCAATTATTAAAGCTATTGGAAATTCACGAATTTGCCGCAGTGATTATGGTCGCCGCAGTTTCGGATTTCACGCCATTCGCGGTTCTCGCGGATGGCGCGGAAATCAAAGGCAATAAATTAAGCTCAAGCGCGCAAGTCCTAGAAATCAAACTAAAACGCAATCCAAAATTAATCAATAAAATCAAAAACCTAACCAATGGCCTTTTATTCGGTTTCAAACTGACAGCCGGGCTTGAAAAAGCGCAGGTTTTGGAAAAAATTGCGTCTCAATTCAATGATGCGCATTGCGATTTCATAATTCACAATGATTTATCGGAAACCGATAAGGACAAAAAGCGCCACACCTATCATGTTTTTGAAAGCGCCGAAAAACCTGCGCGTGACATTGAAGGTGCACGCGCTTTAGGGCTTGAAATCGGGCGAATAATTACGGAAAAACAATATGTTCCTAACTCTTGATATTGGCAATTCGCAAATCTATGGCGGCCTTGTAACGGAAAATGGTGAGATTGTTTGCCGTTTTCGCAAGGCATCAAAGAGCGGCGCATCATCGGATGAAATCGGTATTTTTCTCCGCGCTGTAATCCGTGAAAATGGATTTGATTATTGCGATATAAAGCATATTGCCATTTGCTCCGTCGTGCCCGAAGTAGTGCATTCAATTGGCTCGGCATGTGTCAAATATTTTGAAATTTCGCCGTTTTTATTAACCAATGAAGTCGAAACCGGTCTGCAAAACCAATATACCAACCCGCTTGAAGTTGGTGCCGATAGAATTGCCAATGCCATTGCGGGCGTCAAACTATACCCTCATCAAAACCTTGTAATAATCGATTTGGGCACAGCAACAACTTTTTGCGCAATAAATAAAGCACGCGATTATCTGGGTGGTTCGATATTGTCAGGTCTAAGGCTTAATATGGAAAGCCTTATGTCGAAAACTTCAAAATTACCAAGTTTTGAAGTGATTGCACCCGAAAGCGCTTTAGGCAAAAACACGGTCGAAAGCCTGCAATCGGGTCTATATTTCGGGCATTTAGGGGCAATGCGCGAAATAATCGCACGCCTAAAAACTGAATGTTTCGGCGGCGAAAAACCATTTGTAATCGGAACGGGTGGTTTTTCAAGCCTTTATCGCGACGAAGAAATTTTTGACGCCATCGAACCGGATTTGGTTTTCACGGGCCTAATCGAAGCATTCAAATTAAATAGTTAGGGAATAATTTGCGTAATTTCTTTTTTGCTGTTTTTTATTGGGTAATCTCAATTGCTTTTGGCCTGTCATTGGCATTGCTTGGCCTATTTCGCCTTTCGAAACCTGCTCGCGCGCTGACGGTTTGGTATGCGCGCGCCATGCGCTTTAATATGCGGATTTTTGCAAGGATAAAGTTCGAATATCGTGGGGCAAAAAACCTTCCCGATGGCCCTTTCATAATTGCCGCAAAGCATCAATCTTGGGGCGATGGTTTTGGCGCAATGGCCTATTTTGGGGATGTGGCCTTTGTAACAGGCGATCATTTAGAAAAAATCCCGCTTTTGGGTGGAGTCTTAAAAACCATCGGTGCAATTGTTGTCGATAATTGTGGCGGGCATACCGCACGTAAAAACCTTGCTGAAAGTTTTGAAATCGCGGCGAAAGAAGGCCGTCCAGTTCTTATTTACCCCGAAGGTCATTTGGTAAAAATCGGCGAACGCATAAAATACCGAAGTGGCGTTTACCATATGCAGCAAGCCTGCAATTGGCCCGTCGTCCCACTCGCTACCAATCTCGGCCTTTTTTGGTCGTGCGAAGATTATAAAAAAGAGGCCGGCACAGCAATAAATGAATTTCTTGAACCAATTCCCCCTGGGCTAACCAAAGCGGAATTTATGGCGCGCCTTGAGACCGCACTAAATGAAGGTTCACAACGCCTGTGTATAGAAGGGCAAAAAGCGCATCCAAATTTAACTCAAGCAAAAACTGATTGGCCCGATGAGATAAATAGCGTCAGGTGAAAACCTCCGATAAATGGCTTTCAAACAATGCCCATGCCCGGTCGCGAGATTTTTCATTAAACAATAGACCCGCAGACGGATTATTCGCGCCCGGGTTTGTGAAGGCGTGAGAGGTTTGCCCAAAAGCATGGATTTGCCAATCTGCTTTTCCCGCATTTAATTCGCGCCCCAATTCAATAGTTTGTTCGGGTGTTGCCATAGGGTCATCGAATCCATGTAGCACCAAGACTTTTGATTTGATTTCTTTTGGCGCGAGACCATTGGGATAAAAGAGGCCGTGAAACGAAACCGCCGTTCTGATTTCATCGGTTCCTGATCGCGCCAAATCAAGGGCACACATGCCGCCGAAACAAAAGCCCATAATGGCCATTTTTGAAGTGTCGCAATTTTCCAAACCTTGCGCAAATTTCAAAGCAGCATTTACACGCGATAAAAGCAAAGCACGATTTGAAACCAATGGTTCAATAAGGTGCGAATTATCCGCCCTTGGCACGCCACGAATACCTTTGCCAAACATGTCAATCGCAACGCCGAGAAAGCCCATTTTCGCAAGTTTTTGCGCATATTCGCGGTCTATATCATGCTGTCCCGCCCATGCGTGTGCAATAAGCACACAAGGCTTTTTGCCCGCGCCATCAAAGGCCAAAAATCCCTCACCAATGCCGTCGCCGAACTCATAATCAATAAAACGCGTTTCCATAAATACCCCTGTAATCGTTTGGAGCAATTATCGCGCTTTAACTATATTTTTTCAATGGAAATCATTATTTGGCGCTGAAAATCGGTTTTGCTTTTGTCACAATTGCGCGATAGGATACACTATTCCTAAGGAGGATTTCCATGAGTATTTTTTCTAAAATTAAAGACGCTATTTTCGGTCACAAGGCACAGGCCGCACCTGCCCCCGCCCCTACCCCTGAGGCCGCCGCACCTGCCCCGGTTGAAGTCGCACCTGCTGCACCGTCCGAACCGGTTGATGTTGAAGCAGTTATGGAGTCTTTAGAGGCTGCTAAAGGATTGAAAACAAATTGGCGTGTTTCAATTGTTGATACAATGAAATTGCTTGATATGGATTCATCCTTGGCGAATCGCCAATCCTTGGCTCTTGAGCTTGGTTATACAGGTGACGTAAATGACACCGCGCCAATGAATATTTGGCTTCAAAAAGAAGTTTTCAAACAATTGGCGGCACACGGTGGCAAAGTTCCAGCGAACTTAACCGACTAATCCCTATCACAATTAATAGTAAATTTGGCGCACCCAAAAAAGTGCGCCATTTTTTTTGCTTCAATGGTCAGATTTTTGTTGCTAATCGAATTATTAGTGATACTAATTCTCAAAAAAAAAACCGGACGGTAATTATTCAGGGAGCCAAACGGTGAAATCTCAATTAAAATATTATGGCCTTGTCCTTGCCACATTTTCTATCGCCAATATCACAATCGCAAGCGCCGCTGTCGCGCCCGGCGCCGGTGCAAAACCTGTCACGCCACCGGTAAAATTGGGAAAAAATATCGGGCCGAAAGTCACCGCAATTGAATTCGGTGCTAATTACAAAGGCTCGCCGGTTAAGCAAGTTAAATGCATGGGTGCAAATCGCGGCGCGGATTCGGTGCAATCAAATGTTGCTGGCGGTTTGAGAATTACAACAATTAATTGTTCTTCGGCAATCGTGAACGGAATTAGCGCAAAAAATCTTCGACTCACATTCAACGAAGAAAATTCACTTATCGCCAAGACTTCTTCGAATGGATCGACTGATTGCCAAGGGGTTTTTAAGAAATGGCAAAATGATCCGAAATCCGGCGCATTCATTGCCACTTGGGAAGTCGGTCGTTTAGTCTGCAAAAATCTTGATTCCGCAATTCCGACGTTTATCGGCGGACTCATGGTTAAGCCTAGTGGGTATTTCGGCTTAATTGCGACAATGAAAGCCGAAGGATTGGTTAGCCCTCGCGCTTTATACGAAACAAAAATCGATGGCGTTTCAACCCACTGGACCGGCCCGACAATTTGGGCGAAGCGTGGAATTGACCTCAATGAAACGCAAAACTTCGTATTCTTCGCCGATGGACCAAGAAAAGAAAAACAAGCCTATATACAGATTTTCAAAGCGACTAAATTAGCGAATGGTGTTTATACCGCACCAAATGCCGCCGCCGATTGCAATAATTGGAAAAATGCGGCGGGAAGCGTTTATACCTATCCAATTGATGTATCTGTCGCCAAAACTAATAATGATACAAAATTGGATTTTGCTACTGAGATTAAAGGTATTTTCGACCCATATTGGATTTCGGGCAAAATTCAAAAACCACTGTTCATGGCTATTCAGGCGAAAGCAGGTGGCGACCAAGTAGTTTTTGCACGGTTTGTTTTGGTTCAACCCGGAACCGATAAATGTGCCGAGCGTCCGTCGTCAATGTTGAAAATCGATTATGGCATGGATCCAATGTCGCAATTCAACAAAAACATAAGTGACGCCAATACAAAAATTGCCGCATTTGATAAATGGGCAAAGCAACAATACGAAAGCAATAAAACAAATGTGAATTCAAAACCCGGCGCGATCGTCGAAGTCGCGAGTTTCATTCCTCGCCATTATGATAGTGCCATAATGCAAGCAATCCCCGCCTATTTCTCAACCGTTAAAGGCGCAGATGGCAAGATGGGCGCATGGGTTCCCAATTGGAAATTGTCAGAAGAAATCCCGTGGCCCAAAGGCAAACGAAATTGGAGTGAAAACTGTTATTTCACCACAGGCGCAATTGAACAGGCGATATTATTAGGCAAATCTTGGAAACCTGATGGCATATTTGAGGCATTAGTAACCGGATTAAGCATGTTTGCGACCGCATGGTCGGCAATGAAGGATGTTTTTGTATCCGCCTTTGTCAATCTGGCAACGTTTGGCGCGTGTCCTGCTAATTTTCCGGGGCAACCACAAGAAAAAATGCCAAAGGCCTGTTCTTATTTGAAAACAGCAACAAAAACCGGCCTTAATATCGCCATGAGCGCAGTTGGTGTTCCGCCGGAAATCCCGTCCGCCAAATCATTAATTGAAGGCGGCGCGGAATATTTGGCAACCCAGGCGGTCGATTATGGCCTAAAGCAAGTGGCGGGTTCAGGTGCGTCGGAATATCTATCCACCGCCGCCGAATATGTCGGGCAACAAGCGATTGACGAATTGAGCGATTATGCGCGTAAGAAAATGATTAGCGAAATCAAGGGGCAAATGGTCTCCATGACCGATGCCGGTTCATGCCCATTCCCCGCCGCATCTTATCAAGAAGCAAAAGAGAAAGGGTATGCGTCATGGAATCCGGCAAACCAATGCGGGTCTAAACATACTGACGTTGGGTCCGACCTTGCGTCAATGGGCAAAGTCGCGAGTGCACCCGCAGGCGATGAAAATAATGCTGTTTTATGGCTTAATCTAAAACCAAACCCCGCAGGTCAGGGGCGCGGCAAAAAGGTTACTATTCGCGTTTCAATTCCGCAAATCAGTTTTCCCAATGGCTATTTTCAGGGCTATATTAACGAAATTTCCAAATATGGCACTGATGGTCAATTGCGACTTTTCCGCCCTGTTAGTTTCTCGATTGATACCGCCGACATTGGGCCGAATGGTTTGAAAGTGCCGATTAATTTGACTTTGAATAATGATGATTGGAATGTTTGGAAACAAATGATTCAGAAAGCTAATTCATGTGCTTTGAATGCATTTTATGAATCATGTGTTCAAGAAAATGCCATCGGCAATCGCAATTTTCTTTTGACGATTCCACAAAATTTGAAAATTGACATCAGCTATCAATGGACAAAAGACGAAAGCGCATCGACTTATTGTTCCGATATTATCGAACCGTTTACTGGCAAACCACATTGCATAAGCTTCGGTACACCAATCGCGTCCCAGACCATGAATTTCAAGCAGGTCTTATCAAAAAATTGGGGCGGAAATTATGGTATTCCAAATTATGCCAATGTTTGTCCAGGTTATAAATTGGCGTCATCGCCCGACACTGGATTGCCCTATGTCACCTATGATTGGGAACCCGACGATTTGAAATAGGTTTTATTCGTGCGCGTCCAAGGAATAGCCCGAGGCACGCACAGTGCGAATTAGGTCTTTTGCGCCGGCTATATTTATGGCTTTGCGCAATCGACCGACATGGACATCGACTGTGCGCACTTCGACATAGACATCATTACCCCAAACCGCGTCAAGCAATTGTTCGCGCGAAAAGACCCGCCCCGGATATTGAATTAAATGGTCTAATAATCGAAATTCCGTCGGACCGAGATGGATTTCTTTTTCGCCACGGCGAACGCGGTGCGAAACCCTATCCATTTCCAAATCGGCATATTTAACAATCTCATCCGCTAGGGCTGGGCGAATACGGCGCAAAACCGCTTTAACCCTTGCCTTTAATTCCGCGACCGAAAAGGGCTTATTGATATAATCATCAGCACCGGTTTCAAAACCGCGAATGCGATCAGATTCATCAGTGCGCGCTGTAAGCATAATGATTGGAACATTTTTAGTTTCTTGTTTTTGACGCAAACGCCGGCAAACTTCAATGCCGGAAATTCGCGGTAACATCCAATCAAGAATGATTAAATCTGGGGCGCGTTCGGCGACCAATAATAAAGCCTCCTCACCATCTTTGGCGACATTGACACGATAATTCTCTTTTTCAAGATTATAGGCCAAAAGCGCCTCAATCGCGGGATCGTCTTCGACTATGAGAATATTGGCTTTCATTATCAGTCACCATTGATGTCGGAAATTTTATCGGTCTGTTCGCCTTTCGGGCGTTCGCCAGATAATTCTTCGCCGGTTTCAAGGAAATGCACGACTTCGGCCATATTGGTGCAATGGTCGCCAATACGCTCTAAGTTTTTGGCAACGAATAATAAATGGGTCGCAGGGCCAATCATGCGCGGGTCTTCCATCATATAAGTTAGAAGTTCGCGGAAAAGCGATGCATAATGATCATCCAATTCCTCATCTTGAAACCAAACCGTAATGGCATTGCCGACATGGTGAGAATTATAAGAATCTAAGACTTGTTTTAATTGCGCCGCCGCAATGCGCCCCATGCGCTCAACCGATTTAACCAAAGCAATGGGTTCATGGTCAATTATTGTTATCGCACGACGTGCGATATTTTTTGCCAAATCACCAATGCGTTCAATATCGGCGGCAAGTTTTAAGGCTGCAACAGTTACCCGCAAATCTTTCGCCATAGGGTGGCGCAATGCCAAAAGGCGCATAATGCGTTTTTCAACATCGCGCTGCAATTCATCTATTTCCGGGTCTTCTGAAATCACTTTGGTTGCCAGTTTTGCGTCGCGGCGCACCATTGCACGGATTGCACTTTCCAATGCTTTTTCCGCCATGCCGCCCATTCGCGAAACGCACGAAATCAAAGCGTCTAATTCTTCTGAGAATGCTTTTACTGTATGTTCAGTCATTAGCCGAACCTTCCTGTAATATAATCTTGGGTTCTTGTGTCACGCGGATTGGTGAAAATGGCTTCGGTCGGACCGGTTTCAACCAATTTACCCAAATGGAAAAAGGCGGTTTGTTGCGAAACCCTTGCAGCTTGGCTCATGGAATGTGTGACGATAATGATGCAATAGTTTTCGCGCAATTCGTCAATCAATTCCTCAATTTTCGCAGTCGCGATTGGGTCAAGGGCTGAACAGGGTTCGTCCATAAGAATGATTTCAGGATTTACCGAAATTGCGCGTGCAATTACCAATCTTTGTTGCTGACCACCCGAAAGACCTGTCCCCGGTTGATCAAGACGGTCTTTAACCTCTTCCCAAAGACCGGCTTTACGAAGGGATTTTTCGACAATTTCTTCATATTCTGATTTTTTATGTGCAAGACCGTGGATTTTCGGACCATAGGCAACATTTTCAAAAATCGATTTCGGAAACGGGTTAGGTTTTTGGAAAACCATGCCGACAGCGGCGCGCAATGAAACCGGATCAATTGATTTTGAATTGACTTCGAGATCGTCAATCAAAATCGAACCCGAAACTTTGCATGAATCAATTGTGTCATTCATACGGTTGATGCAGCGCAAAAATGTCGATTTGCCGCAACCCGACGGACCAATAAAGGCGGTGACGGATTTATTCGGAATATCAATATTCACGTCAAAAAGCGCCTGCTTCTCGCCATAGAATACGTCAACACCTGCCGCGCGAACTTTTGGCTGTATTATCGTGTTTGCTTTGGCACTGGTTTGGTTATCAAGAATTTCAACCGTCACTTTGCGCTCCTTGGTATTGGTGATTGTGTTCATTTTACCACCTGCGTTCAAATTTGCGGCGGAGGATAATCGCGACCGCATTCATAATTAACATAAAGAGTAATAGGACAATAATCGCCGCCGAGGTTTTAGCGTCCCATGCCCGTTCGGGGCGACCAGCCCACATAAAGACTTCAACCGGAAGAACGGTTGCGGCATCTGTAATTGATTTCGGAATATCGGCGATAAAGGCCACCATACCAATCATCAAAAGCGGCGCAGTTTCGCCTAAGGCATGTGCCATTGCCAAAATCGCACCCGTCATCATGCCTGGCACTGCAAGGGGCAGAACATGGTGGAAAACCGCCTGCACCTTTGATGCGCCGACACCTAATGCTGCCTCACGAATTGATGGCGGAACTGCCTTTAATGCCGCGCGTGATGCAATGATTACAACCGGCAAGCTCATTAAAGACAAAACTATACCGCCAACAATCGGTGCTGAACGTGGCAGGCCGAAAAAGTGTAAAAAGACAGAAAAGCCCAAAAGACCAAATACAATTGACGGAACCGCCGCGAGATTATTGATATTAACTTCAATAAAATCGGTCCAGGCATTTTTCGGCGCAAATTCTTCAAGATAAATTGCCGCCATAATACCGATCGGCACTGCCAAAGAGAATGTGACCAGCAGTGTCATAAAGGAACCGACAATTGCAGACAAAACCCCCGCCATTTCCGCATCATTGGAATCGGAGCGAGTTAATAAAGTTATATTCGGTCTTTGCTTTATCGCGCCTTCATTTTTTAGAATTGTTCCGACCGCAATGGTCAAATCATTTATCGGGCGGTCATCAGCAGGCGTTTTCAAAATCTCAAGTTTGGGCGCAATTTTTGGCGCATTGGCATTCGCACCAACCAAGATTTTGCCGGAAATTTTATCGTTTGAAATAGTCTGTGCCAAAAATGCACCGCCATTGGCATAAACAATCAAAGACGGCATATTGCTTGACAAAGTGACCGCACCCTGCCCGCTATTCAATGCAGCATTGGAGGCATTAACAAAATCCTGCATTTGCGAAATTTGACCTTCCAATTCGAAAATTTGCGAAGTCAATTCACTATCATCTGGTTTTGCGGCGGCATCGGCTTTCATACCTGCAAGGCGCGCATTAGAAATATTTATTTCGTTTTGCTTATTTGTCGCCGCCGCCTTCACAAACCCCAGCATTTCACTACGAACAGTAGTAAAGCCATTATTCATTGATGCGATTTCGACCGTGTTTTCCGGCTGGTTCACGATTGCTAAATCGCTGAAGCCGTTAAAAACTTGCGTTTTGCCAAAGCCGCCTTTGAAATACATATCCAAATCGTCATTGACCGCGAAATTGGCGTCTATTTGTTTGCCAATCAATTCCGGTGATTTAGAGATTTTCAAGGCAAGTGGCGTAGTCGCAATTGAGGTTACCATTTCGGTGATGGCATCTATTGAGCCTTCGGCCTCAGCATTTGGAAAACGCTTTAATAATTCATCATTTAATAGGCTCGCAATATCGGCATTGGCGCGAATTATGCCCTGGTCTTTTGAACCTGACGGATCAATTTTTTCCTGCGCTAAATTGAGTTTCAAATGCAAACGCGATTCAGAAAAAGACGGCGCGGCTTGAATAGCAATTGATGCAAGCAAGACAATCGCGGAAATAATCGCAAGCGCCGCCATTGAAATGCCGAACCATTTGAAACGCATCTCCGCACCGTAACGCGATTTTAGGCGCGCATTGACAATCTCGCGGGTTGTAAGTTTTTTCTCAGTCATATTTTTCACGATATTTCTGCACCACACGAAGTGCGATAATGTTCAAAATCAATGTGATAATGAAAAGCACGAAGCCCAAAGCAAATGCGACATGGGTTTTCGGGCTGTCATATTCTTGGTCACCGGTTAATAGCATTACAATTTGTACCGTGACCGTGGTCATTATATCCAATGGATTGACGGACAGATTGGCGTTTTGCCCCGCCGCCATTGCCACAATCATGGTTTCACCCAATGCGCGCGAAACCGCCAAAAGAATCGAACCGATAATGCCGGGCAAAGCCGCAGGTAAAACGACGCGCGAAACGGTTTCCGATTTGGTGGCACCCATTGCATAGGACCCATCGCGCAAATTCTGTGGCACAGCATTAATCACGTCATCGGACAAAGAGGAAATGAATGGAATAATCATAATTCCCATAACCACGCCTGCTGCCAATGCACTTTGCGATGAGGTTTCAAGACCCAGTTTCGTGCCAAGGTCTCGAACCAAAGGCGCAACCGTCAAGAGGGCGAAAAAGCCATAAACAACCGTTGGAATACCGGCCAAAAGTTCGAGCGCAGGCTTAACAATTGCGCGCGCCTTGGTGGTTGCATATTCCGATAAATAAATTGCGGAGCCGAGGCCGATGGGGACGGCAACCAACATTGCAATCAACATAATCATGAAAGTGCCAAGGAAAAGCGGAACCGCACCAAATGCGCCACTTTGCCCGACCTGATCCGCGCGAATAGCAACTTGGGGCGACCATTGCGTGCCGAATAAGAAATCAATCGGGCTATAAGCACCAAAGAATTTTATGGTTTCGAAAATAAGCGATAAAACAATGCCGAAAGTGGTCAAAATTGCCAAAGAAGCGGCAATAATCATGACCGCTTTTACAAGGTTTTCGACAATATTGCGCGCGCGGAAATCCGCACTGACCTTGCCCTTGCCGATCAAAAACCCGATTGCCGCAAGCGCGATGGCAATAATTGCAATAATCAGTAAATAGCTTCCATTCGCAACCGCGAGCTTTTGCGCTATTGCCGAAATTTCTGGCCCGGATTGACTTGCATCGCCACCAAAGGCCAATTTTTGCGCGTCGAGGATATATATATCGCGCTCAAAACCTTCCAAAGATTTCACCGATTGCGGCAAAATGGAATTTATATATAGATTTAATATTGTCGGGCGCAACATTCCGGCAATTGCCAAGAATAAAATTGGCGGGACCGCACTTATCCAAAAACCGAACCAGCCATGAAATGCAGGTAGTGAATGCACACGCACATTGGCTTTGCGCGCATTGATGACCTGTGCAAAGGCCAGGCGCGAATTAACAAAATATGCAAGTATTCCAATTGCAAGCGACAATAGCGCCACTATCGAAAGCAACGGAAGTTTGGAGATAATTTCCACCAGCAAACCCTTTTATCTTATTAAATCCGTTTTGCGGATTTAAAACACGATTCTCTCAAAAATCGGATTTATTCACGCGATGCGAGCCTTTAATGACTTTTCAATGACAGTTTAATGACAATGACTGTGGATTTTATGCTGAAGGGATTGCAAAACTGAAGGCGGTTTTGGATTTTTCGTCGCTTTCGACATAAAGCCCGCCCAAATGCCGTCTGACAATGTGTTTAACAATCGCAAGGCCAAGACCCGTGCCACGAATATGCGCACTTTCGTCGTCAATGCGATAGAATCTTTCAGAAAGGCGCGGCATATATTTCGCTTTTATACCTTTGCCGCTATTTTCGATACGGAAAACTGTATATCTTCGATTGACGTCAGTTGGCATCAAAAGCGCTAATCCGGTGGAATCGTCCCATTTGCGATTGGTGAATTGTGCCAATTGCGCGTATTCAATGTCGCAATGAGTCTCAATCCTAATTTTCCCGTCAGGCGCGCCATATTTAATGGCGTTTTCAATCAGATTTATGAAAACCTGTTGCAATTCGTCACTGTCACCAAAGACTTCACAATTGCAATTCGCTTCATTGACATCAATACAATCTGTGCTTTTTGAATTTTCGACCGCCGCAAGCGCAAATTCCATTGCTTTTGATGCATTAGTTAAAGTTTTTGGCGCGACGTGTTCATTCATTTCGATTTTTGAAAGCGAAAGAATATCATCTATCAAACGTCCCATTCTTTCTGCCTCGCGGCTCATAATCGGTAGGAATTTTTCGAGGGCCGTCGCATCGTTTTTCGCGACATCATTCAAAGTTTCCAAAAACCCGCGAATAGATGCCAGTGGCGTGCGCAATTCATGACCGGCATTAGCAAGAAAATCAACGCGCATCTGTTCGGCGCGGCGCAAATCGGTTTCATCTACAAACATAATTATTGTGCGTTTTCGCCCGTCTATTTCAAAAGTTGAAATTTCGACCTTGTCAAATTTCGGATCGGGAAAATAATTTTCAAGACTGATTTGAACCGGTTGTGAAAATTTTTGCGACTGATCAATAGCGCTTAGAAGTTTTGGGTCGCGAACAAAAAAGTCGATTTTTTCGCCCAATTTCACGCGCGAAAACCTTTCATGCGCCGCTTTATTAACCGCTATCGCCCGTCCAAGACTGTCAATAATCAGTATTGGCGAAAGGATTGTATCAATTGCAGCGCGAACAAAGCGATGCCGCAATTTGCCTTCGGTAATTTCTGACTCTTTTTTTTCGATGGGCTTTTCTTCTATTTCAATATCTTTGGTTTGGGCGATTATTAGATAGCGAAAAATTTCGAGGATTCCAAAACTAATGATAAGCGAAATTCCTGCATTAATAGCGGTGGGTATTGGTGCAAATGCAGAAATTGTAAGCGAAAATAAAATATTTAGTACGACTAGGACCGCCCCGTAAATGTTCCGTAAAAGTTTTGGGTTTTCCATTCCTAATTCAATCCTTCGCCATGATTGCAATCGCCAATCTAAATGCAACAAAAACCCAAAACAATGCGGCAATTGCAATGATTATCCATAATCTTTTTGAATTTCCCAATTCGATATAATAATGCGAATTATCCTTATTTGCCAAGATTTGAATTGTTGAATTTGCACGATATTTTTGCTTGTCATAAATTGCACGGTCAAAAAACAAATCTGTCGGCCTTAGATCCTTTATGATAATTCGGCGATTCATTTGCGGGTCATAGATGTGAAATATTGCAATTTTTTGAAACTCGATCCGCCCATATTGAATGGTTTCTATTCTTTCTAAAAACACTTTTTTGCTTTGATAGGTTTGCGCTAATTTATAAAGCTGTAATTTGTCACTTGCTTCACTTATGGCGAAAACCGAAAAACAGGCGATCGATAGGACAATTAGTGCCTTTATTCTTTCTTGAAGAAAGTTTTTTCTGCTATGCTTTGTTTGCACTTTGCCAAATCCAACAATTTTTGTAATTATTATCCAATATGACCGCCATACCCAATCTTTCAACATTCATTATCACAAAAAACGAAGACGCGCGCATTGGAATGGTGCTTGAGGCGATTAATGGCTTATGTGACGATATTATTATCATAGATTCCGGAAGCACGGATAAGACAATCGAAATTGCCAAAAAATACGGTGCGAAAGTTATTTTTAATGAATGGCCGGGTTATGGGCGCCAAAAACAAATCGGCGAAGATTATTGCAAAAATGACTGGCTATTGAATCTTGATGCCGACGAAGTTTTGACCGATGAATTAAAAAGCGAAATCCGCGAGTTTTTTGCTAATTCGCCCGAACCGATGGGTGTAAAATTAAAAATCGCGGAAATGTTGCCCAATGAGACTAAGGTTTCAAAATTTTCCTATATTCTTGCGCCTGTAAGATTATATCATCGCAAAATCGGAAGGTATAATCCTTCACCCGTTCACGATAGGGTTGATATTGTTCAGGGGACACAAATCATCAAAATGAAAAACCTGATTGCGCATTTTTCGGTGCAAAGCCTTTCGCAACAGACTGTGAAGCTTAATTCTTATTCCGATGCGCAAACCCGCGATTTGATTGCTAAGAATCGACGGTTTTCCATTATTCGCTTGATTTTTGAATTTCCATTGGCCTTTTTAAAAGCCTATTTGGGGCGATTCTATATTCTCAAAGGACGCAAAGGTTTTGTGCATGCAATTGCATACGCCTACTTTAGGTTTGCAAGAATTGCTAAACTTTTTGAAGAAAATGAAAAAACCACAAAAAAATAGGCAAAATGCCGCATTTTGTAGCAGATTACCCTTGATTAACCCTTGACTCTTACTAAGCCAATTGGCATTAAAATAGCGTGAAGTAAGTCTTCGCGGCGTTTCGGGGAGGAAGCGCCTAGCACTTTAGTCTTTCGACAAGCCGCCATTGTGCGGCTTTCTTTTTGCCCGATTTTTGCAAGAACAGTTTAGAATATTGGAAGTCCGCGTTTACCGCTATTGGCGCGGTGGAAAAACTTCTATTTCGCCCAAAATGCAAAAAACGATTTGTGGTGGGCTTCAAACAATTTGCCAATATCAACTTCAAAATGATGATTTTCGCCAAAAGTCGCGCGAATTGAAGCGACAGCGGCGATTGGCGCACAGAATAAAACCGCTAGTTCGCTTGCATCGTGGCTTTTCAATTCACCATTGGCAATGCCACGTTCAAAAAGTTCACGGATTGCGTTAAAAATTGGGGTTTTGAACTTGTCGCAAACTAATTGCGAAATTTGTGGAAAATTGTCGGCCTCAATAAGGGCGATGCGCCATGGCGCTAAAACTTCACGGGTTTGCAATCCATCAAGCGAATTTGTTAGAATTCTTTTCGCTTCTTCAATCACATTGGAATCGCTGGCATTGATTTTTTCGACTATTGAATCGGCTTTTTTTACTAAAACAGAATCGACCCAAGTTTCAAATAATTCTTCTTTTGACTGGAAGTAACGATAAACAATGGGCTTAGTAACTTTAATCGCCTCTGCAATATCCGACATTCTGGTTCCCGAATATCCGGCATTGCAAAAGAATTTGGTGGCAGCCACAAGGATTTGTGTTCGCCTGTCGTTCGCATTCGACATTTGCTGTGAAACAAATGTTTCCATTATTAATTGCGCCCCCAGAATTTGTCACTGTCAATATTGACTTAATATTTATTAGAAATTATCGCTAAAACTTTATAAGACTAGTGTTTTTTTCAGTTAGCCGTTGGTAACTACTGCGTTTTCTTTTGCAAATCTAAGAAAATCGATAGATAAAAATGTCATAACATATGCTGTCATCGGTTTTTCACGCATTGATTACTAGTCCATTAATCGAAAATTTATTGACTTGTTGCAATATTACTTAGTGCAAATAAGTATTTTGTGAGTTTATATTTAATTTCCAAAATAGTTTTCGCATTTTTTGTAATTGCGAGCGAAAAAAAATCTAATCATTGCGGCTTTTCAAACTTCAAAACCACAAATTGAACAAGGCATTACAGATGTTACCGAAACGTAAGTGTAATTTTTCATTTGTAAGAAAAACAAAACCCCCGCAAAAAATTGCGGGGGCTAAAAATCGAAAACTGAAAATTTTTGCAGAAATTAATTTGCAGTAATTAGAAATCCATACCGCCCATACCACCTGGTGGCATTGCAGGCATGCCCGAATCACGTTTTGGCGCTTCGGAAATTGCCGCTTCAGTCGTAATAATCAATGATGCAACTGATGCTGCGTCCTGCAAAGCGGTGCGAACCACTTTAACCGGATCGATAATACCGGTTGCAACCATATCGACATATTCTTCGGTCTGCGCATTGAAGCCAAAAGTTTCAGAAGGATTTTCAAGAATCTTGCCAACAACGATTGAACCTTCAACACCTGCATTTTCAACAATCTGACGGATTGGGGCTTGAAGCGCTTTTTTGATGATTGCGACGCCTGCGTCTTCGTCATCATTAACGCCTTTTACCGAGATGCCTGCGCTTGCACGAAGTAGAGCTGTGCCGCCGCCAGGGACGATACCTTCTTCAACTGCGGCGCGGGTTGCATTTAATGCATCATCAACGCGGTCTTTGCGTTCTTTAACTTCAACTTCAGTCATGCCGCCAACGCGGATAACGGCAACGCCGCCGGCCAATTTAGCCAAACGTTCTTGAAGCTTTTCACGGTCATAATCAGAAGTGGTTTCTTCGATTTGGCGTTTGATTTGTGCAACGCGTGCCTCGATTTCAGCTTTAGTGCCGGAACCATCAACGATTGTAGTGTCATCTTTGCGGATTGTAACTTTTTTCGCGCGGCCCAACATATCAAGGGTTACGCTTTCAAGTTTAATGCCAAGGTCTTCAGAAACAACCTGACCACCGGTCAAGATTGCGATGTCTTCCAACATTGCTTTACGACGATCCCCAAAGCCTGGTGCTTTAACCGCACAAACTTTTAGACCACCGCGAAGTTTGTTAACCACCAAAGTTGCCAAAGCCTCACCTTCAACGTCTTCGGCAATAATCAAAAGCGGGCGACCACCTTGAACAACGGCTTCAAGGATTGGCAACATTGGTTGCAAAGAAGAAAGTTTTTTCTCGAAAATCAAAATCATAGGATCTTCAAGTTGCGCTTCCATTTTGTCGGCATTGGTCACGAAATATGGTGACAAATAACCACGGTCGAATTGCATACCTTCAACTACATCAAGCTCGGTTTCGGCTGATTTAGCTTCTTCAACAGTAATAACACCTTCATTACCAACTTTTGACATTGCATTGGCAATCATGTCGCCGATTGACGCTTCGCCATTTGCAGAGATTGTGCCGACTTGTGCGATTTCAGCAGAGCCTGAAACTTTTTTCGCGGCTTTGCCAAGAACATCAACAATTTCACTTACAGCTTTATCGATACCGCGTTTCAAATCCATTGGATTGCGGCCCGAAGAAACAGCTTTCATGCCTTCACGAACGATGGCTTGTGCCAATACGGTTGCGGTTGTTGTGCCGTCACCGGCGATGTCATTGGTTTTTGACGCAACTTCACGAAGAAGCTGTGCTCCAAGATTTTGGAATTTATCTTCAAGTTCGATTTCTTTGGCAACCGTTACACCATCTTTGGTGGTGCGCGGTGCGCCGAAAGATTTTTCGATTACAACAAAGCGGCCTTTTGGACCCAAAGTCACTTTTACCGCATTCGCAAGGATATCAACGCCTTGCAACATTTTTTCACGGGCTTCAGAACCGAAATTTACAATTTTAGCAGCCATTATTAATTCTCCTTATTAGCCCAAAACGCCCAAAATATCGGACTCTTTCATAATCAAAAGGTCTTGACCGTCGATTTTGACTTCAGTGCCGGACCATTTGCCGAAAAGAATTTTGTCGCCGACTTTAACTTCAAGAGCAACAAATTCACCGTCTTCGTCGCGAACGCCCGAACCAACGGCAATGATTTCACCTTCTTGTGGCTTCTCTTTTGCAGTATCAGGAATAATAATCCCACCTGCAGTTTTGGTTTCTTCTTCTGTGCGTTTTACCAAAACGCGGTCACCTAATGGACGAAATCCCATAATATTCTCCTTAGAATGAGTTTCATTTGAAAGTAATGTAGCAATCACAATGGAGGATAGAGTTTTAGCACTCACCACCCCCGACTGCTAACAAGTGGGAGATAGGAGCGGCATGTTTGAGAGTCAAGGATTAAGGTGCAAGTGGTTTGTGCTTTTTTGCAAAATAAAATTGCCGCTATTGCTTCAAATGCCGACTTGCAAGATGTATGATTCATAATGAAAACATAAGGCTTTATCCAAATATTACGAGGTTCCAATGATTTCAAGGCGGGAAATATTATTAAGTGCGGGGGCGGCATCACTTTCCTCATCACATGCATTGGCGATGAAAGAATGGAATTTCACAGATTTTCTTGATGCCCTTACGAACGATCGCCTCAAAGACAATCCTGAACAATGCACAAGCCTTAATATCGACCCGTCTAAAGTTGGCGGCGCCTATAATCACAAATTGAGCGACAGAAGTAGCGAGGCCGTGAAAGAAAGACTAGAGAAACAATATGCTTTAGCCACCAAGTTGGCGGAAATCAAAACCGCCAATCTCAGTGATGACGAAAAGCTAACGCTCGAAATTTTGAAATCTTCAAATAAATTTTTGCTCGATATTGCTAAAACAAATATTGGCGACAGCGTTGGGCAATCGTCGCCCTATGTCATTTCGCAATTGACCGGCATCTATCAATCTTTTCCAGACTTTATGGATTCCCAACACAAAATCAAAACCCAAGCAGATGCAGACGCGTGGCTTTTGCGCATGAAATCATTTGCCAAAGAAATGTCAAACGAACGAATTAGGGCAAGTGCGGATTTTGCGAAGGGTCTTATTCCGCCGAAATACATTATTGAAACCGTCATAAAGCAATTGAACGCCGTTATTGAGGCGCCGATTGAAAAAAATGTACTTTCTGTTTCTCTTGGCAAAAAATTGAAGGATGCAAACCTTGATATTGACCAATATCAAAAGCCGGCTTTAGATATTTTGAAAAACTCTATCATTCCCGAATATGTTGCAACATTACGACTTTTCAAATCGGCGAAAAAGAATGCCAAATCAGTGGCAGGTGTCCATCAATTCAAGCAGGGCAAGGCATATTATGAAAAGGCATTGGCGCGTTCGATTACAACCAGTATGTCCCCGAAAGAAGTTCATCAACTCGGCCTCCGAAGATGTGCCGAATTAAAATCGCAGATGGAAGTTCATTTGAATGAATTGGGTTATAAAGGTGCAAGTTTCGCCGACAAAATGGCTGCCTTATACAATGACCCAAAATATTCTTATGCAAATACCGATGAAGGGCGCGAAAAAATCCTGTCTGACATCCGTATTATGATAGACGACATGGATAAAAAGCTACCTCAATTGTTTGAGATTCTGCCGAAAGCGAAAGTTGAGGTAAGGCGTGTCCCCGCCTTTATAGAGGCAGGTGCACCCAACGGCTATTATCAAAGGCCCGCTTTAGATGGTTCGCGCCCTGGCGCTTATTACATAAATCTTCGTGATACAGCAGGGTGGCCTAAATGGACCTTAAAGACCCTTACATATCATGAAGCCTCGCCGGGGCATCATAATCAAAACGCTTTGGCACAGGAAAATAAATCCCTTCCATTCATTCGCGCAAATATGATGGGCTTCACCGCCTATGGCGAAGGTTGGGGTCTTTATGCCGAGACTATCGCTGATGAAATTGGAATGTATGAAAATGATATTCCAGGGCGCATCGGATATTTGCAGGCAATCGCATTTCGTGCTGCACGCTGTGTAGTTGATACCGGCATGCATTATATGGGTTGGAGCCGCGAAAAAGCCATCAATTTCATGTATCAAGAAACCGGTCGCTTCAAAGGTCAAGTTGAAAGTGAAATTGCACGCTATACTGTATGGCCCGGGCAGGCCTGTGCCTATTTAGTCGGGCGCGAAAAGATTTTGGAATTACGCGAATTTGCGCGCGAAAAACTTGGCGAAAAATTCGATAGGCGCAAGTTTCATGATTTATTGATTTCCCAAGGTTCGGTGCCGTTAAATGTTCTTGAGAAAATGGTAAAAGATTGGGTTACTAAACAGACCTAATTCTCAACCGCCCTAACTGGTTTCATGCCATAAGGTGGTTCTGGCGTGCGTTTTACTTCTGGTGTGCCCCATACCCATCCAGCGGCGGCAAAGCCCGCGCCGGCGGAACGGGCGCATTCTATGATGCCACCCGTTGGTTCACGCCCCAAAAGCCATCTTAGCGAGGCGACCAATCCTTCAAAATCTTCGCTTTGCGCCAATGACATGACGTTCAAAAGGGTTCGTTCATCGGGGGTTGGTTCAAGTGCGCCAATCTCGCCCAAATTCAATTTGCGACCGGCCTCAAGCAAGATTTGCGAAAAAGCGCGCATTGCCAATTGCGCGGCAATAGTTTTTTCAGTGTTTACCGGACATGAAGTGCCATCTTTCAAAGCCGCACGCCGAATGGCATGGATTGCAAGTTTAGCACCTGGTTCGAGTGAATTTGGCATAATTGTATTCTAGGCAATTCGCCAAATTTGGCAAGCTATTTCAGATTTTATCTCTCGAAGGAAATTCTGTTTCCAATGATTGATCGAGTAGCTTTAGGTCTATCTTTATCTCATGAGCTTTTGAACCATAAAGGCGCAACCAAAATTCTTCATAAACTTGGGTTAGTCGTTCAATCATTTCATCGATTTGGGCCACGCTCTTAAGGTCCCCAAACCTTAGTGCGGCACCACGAGCTACTAAGATGCTGGCAGTTTTTGGAATATAATACGAAAATAAACGTGCTATTTGGGAATAATCAGTTTGATCTTCATAAATATGGTCTTTAATTTTTCCGAGATAATCCGAAATCTTATTAAGATATGCGGCTAAATCACCACTTGCGCCATTAGCAGCGGCCTGAATAGATTGAATATCGTCGCGCGAATCTTCAACCATTTTCTCCCAACTGGAAACTTTTGCAACACCCTCAGTTTCCATTCCGAAAATTTCCACGTCACTCATTCCAAGGTTTCGCATTTCCTCTGCGCTCATATAAAGATATGCTTTGCGCTTCAATTCTTCTTTGTTTTCATCCAAGTAATTCTTAGTTTCTGCGACGCTTGAAATAAAATATGCGTAAAAAAAACGAAACAAAATTACAGCAAGAATTAAGAGGAAAATTGCAAAACTGAAATCAATTGACAATTTAAGCGTCCAAAATAAACTGAATAGCGCCGCCCCCGCAATAAAGACAATCGTTATTAATTGCCTTTCTAAAATGCCTTTGATGAGAAAAATAAATCCTTTTTTGGACATTTATTTTAAATAGCAAAAATTAGCGTTTTGTAAAACTCAAATCCTCTTGCAATGATTGTTCGAGAAGTTTTATGTCAATATCAATGGAGCGCGCGTCTTCGCCGTGCATTTTTCGGGCGAAATCTTCAAAGGCTTGGGCGAGGCGTGCCATCATATTGTCAATTTCCACCAATTTAGTGGCGTCATTTGCCGAAACCGCTTTGGCGCGCGCAAAAACCAAATCTTGGGTGGCGGGAATATAATAAGTGAAAATTCGCTGCACTTCGGATAATTTATGGGGTTCGCGCAATAGGTCCTGTTCGATTTTTTCGGAATTTTGCACAATTTTTTGAAGATTTGCCAATAATTCGCCACTTGCGACGCCGCTTGCGGCCTTTATTTGCATTAGGTCTGACTTAGCGTCTTCAATAACTTTTTTATGAAGTTCGAGTGTTTGCGGCGTGACAGGTGTTTCATTTTGTTCAAAATTTTCGCCCCTATCGTCCCAATCTTCGGCCATATCCAATAATTCATCGACTTCGCGATTACGCCTGCGCCTGGCATAGCCCTTCGCCGCGCCAAATGCGCCCATTCCAAGGCCAAAAGCGACCCAAGGGTTAAATCCCGTAATTAACCAAATAAAGAAGAAAGTGACGCCCATGGATGCGCCTTTAGGGCTTTGAAAAAACTCCTGAATATAGCGCCATTCGCGTTCGTTTCTTCTGCTTTGCATCTTGTTTAGACTTTATTGGCTTGAATAAGGGCTTTGCGCAATTCTTCGGTCATTTCGCCCATGCGAACTTCGATTTGTGCGCGTTTAACACGGCCTTCGTCTTGGATTTTTATGACACCGCCGATTGTATCAATCAAATCGCGATTTGCCTGTTCCAAAGTATCAAGATCAATAATGCCGCGCTGTGATTGTTCCTCAATCGCAATCGCCTGATTTTTCATCATGCTTGAAGTTTGTTTGAGCATTTCATTGGTGGCATCGGTGACCGATTTTTGCATTTGCAATGCGTCTTCTTGGCGATGCAGGCCAAGCAAAAGCACCATTTTTTGTTTCCAAAGTGGAATAGTCAAACGCGTTGAAGCCTGCAAAGATTCAATTAGGGTTTCATCACCCGATTGCACAATGCGGATTTGCGGTAATTGCTGAATACCAACTTGACGCGCTTGTTTTAAATAGAAAATCCGCTTCTCTAGCCTATCGAGGGCCTGTTCGGCGTCTTTATAGGTTTGCGCCTCAATAAGACCGTCGCCCGCCAAGGCCGCCTGTTCAGCTATGGTTTTGAGTTCCGGAAGGCGGGTATTGCGCATTTCGGCGGCGAAATCCTCACCAGCCTCAATATAGCCAGCTAATTGTTCAATCGAAAGGGCGGTTTGTTCGTGCAAATCGTCTAAAACCGCAATGTCTTTGCGTAAACCATCTTTGCGCTTTTCAAGTTCCAAAGCGATTAAATCGATTTGGGAGGCAACATCGTCATAGCGGCCCTTAAATTTGGAAATTTCGGCGCGCGCATTGCCGAACATTTTTTCGAAAAATCCTTTTTTGGCGACCGAAGCAGGATCAAGCCCTTTGGCCTTTGCAATAATTTCAAGTAATAATTTTCCGGTTTCGCCGGTGTCTTTATTCTTGGTTTGTGAAAGGATTTTATCGGCATAGGCAACGACATTACGTTGCGCTGCATCACCGAATGTCGCAATTGCCGCGCGGTCATCTAATGAAATCTGCGAACGGATTTTTGCAACTTCTTCTTTATTGGCGACAATAGCGGGAAGGTTTTTGGATTCGGCAAGTGGCAAATCGAGACTTGCAGTCTTTTCAATACTTGGTTTTGCGTCGTTTTCCGTCATAATTTCCCCGCGCCTTTCGTTTTCAAATCGATTTTACATTAAATAATACGAAATTGGTGAAAATTAAGTATGTTTGCGCAAATTTTACACACAAATCCCGAATAGGCTCCGCTTAGGCTTTCACGAGTGTCAATTTTTTGCCGATTTGCGGAATTTCGCGCCCGTTTAATGCCGCCAATTGTGAATAGGCGTCTTTATTTCCTCTAAGGGTCCAATCAAAAAAGAAGCCGGCAGCGGTGCAAGAGGCCGCTAAAACTTCTCTTTGTGGCTTTTCATTATTTTTTCCGCTTTGCTTCACACCCAAAAGCCCGCCAAAACCGATTGAAAGTGACGGCAAACCTAAACCCAAAACCCCGGAACCAGGCGGCGGATTTGGAATATCGGACAAATTGCCAGCAATCATTGTGCGACCATAGACAATTTTTGCGCTTGGAAGAATATCATCATCTTTTGAAATTATATTTATTGAAGTTGGCATTAAGGCAAAGGCCGCCTTTATACGCGCATCGACCAAATCATTTGATGGCGTTAAATCGCGCCCCCAACCAACTAATTGTAACGCGGTCCATGCCCCTGCCCCATGACCGGCAACGCCAATATTGGTTAAGTTCAAAAGACCGATATCCGAACCCAAAAAGTCCAAAACACTGTCTAAATGGTCAAGAACGTAACTTAATTGCTGCGCGCGCCTAATGTTTAATTGTTCAGAGGCTTCAAATAATTTGGATTTTTGGCCCATTGAGGGCTTTATGCCAATGACCAAAAATCCTTTTGCCGCCAATGCGCCAATCATTAAATCAT
The DNA here is from genome assembly GCA_041917055.1 of Hyphomonadaceae bacterium. GTDB lineage: Bacteria > Pseudomonadota > Alphaproteobacteria > Caulobacterales > Aquidulcibacteraceae > Pseudaquidulcibacter. Next base: position 71,969 of record JAYRYJ010000009.1, on the reverse strand, counting down.
AATCCAGCAAATCCCCGCCATCATCAATACAGCCAACAATTACAGGTGTCTTTGGCGAAATCAACGCGGGTTGCGCAATGCGTAATTGTATAATTGACCCATCAAAGGAATTCACATTCTTATTAGTAAATCTTGCCAATGGAACACCAAGGCAGGTTTTAAAATCTGAATCAAACGAATCTTTTGGTGTGTAAACCATGGGTGATTTTTTTGTGTCTTCACCCGCACAAGCACCAAAAAGGCCAAGCCCCGCAAACATGCTAAATAGACAGCGACGTGACGGGTTCGAATGCAAATCAGTCGATTTGGGCGTCTTAAAAAAATTCATTAAATCAAAGCGCTCCTACCCATTTCATTATTGAGCCATTCGACCCACGAATACGAAATTAATACAGATTCCCAATTTGTCTATTAAATTTGTGGAAATTATGGCAAATTTCGGCAAAATTAACCTAAGACACAGATTTTGCGATGAAATCTATCAGTTTTGCGGTCGCTTTATCGCGGCGCACTGATGCGCCGTGCTTTAAATCTTCATTGATTTCAAGGGCGATTACTTTGCCCAATTCAACGCCCCATTGGTCGAAAGAATTGACACCGTATAAAATGCCCTCAACAAAGCAGCGATGCTCATAATATGAAAGCAGGATGCCAAGGTTTTCGGGCGATATGTCTTTTAGCAAAATATTAATACTGGGGCGGTTGCCACTAAAAACGCGGTGCGGTGCAATGTTTTCGATTTCGCTCTCACTTTTGCCTGCCGCTTTCATTTCTGTTTTGACTGCATCAAGCGTTTTGCCACGCATCAATGCCTCTGATTGCGCCAAAGCATTGGCAAGAGTTAGACGCAAGGAATCCTTATGATTTAATCCGTCTTCAAGGATCAAAATAAATTCCAAAGGCGTGACTATCGGGCTTTGGTGCAAATGTTGGAAAAATGCGTGTTGTGCATTTGTGCCTTCTGCGCCCCAAACAACAGGCCCCGAGTATTCTGTATTTTCGTTGGTTTTGCCGACTGTTTTTCCGTTCGATTCCATATCTAATTGTTGTAGAAACTGCGGCAAAAGTTTTAATCTTGTTGAATATGGAATAATTGCGCGGCTTTGATAATTTTTGAAAACCCTATTCCAAACCGCGTTTAGACCGCCGATAATTGCGATATTTTCATTTGGTGCGGTGGTTTCAAAATGCTCGTCCATTTGCCGCGCGCCATTTCTTAGACGGGTGATAAAATCACGTCCGAAGGCCATTTCCAAAGATAATCCGACACTTGACCATAATGAAAAGCGCCCACCGACCCATTCTTCAAAACCAAATACCCTATCTTCTGCAATGCCATGAGTTTTGGCTTTATCAGGCGCGGCGGAAATCGCGACCAAGTGGTTAGAATCATTATCACCAATGGTTTTTCGCATCCAATCTCGTGCCAAATTAAAATTGGTTAGGGTTTCAATTGTGGTGAAAGTTTTTGAAACGCAAACTATCAATGTCGTTGCTGCTTCAAGTCCACGGATTGCATATTCAAATTCTGTCGGCTCAATATTGGCGCAAAAGCGAATCTCAGGGCCATTATGGTGCAAAGGGCGCAAAGCCTCATAGACGAGACGCGGCCCTAAATCGGAACCACCAATGCCAATATGCAGAATCGCAGAGAATTTTTCGCCATTATTAGCTTTAATTGTGCCATCAAAGATTTTTTGGGCAAAGGTGCTGGCTATTTCTTGAGCTTCGGCGATTTTATTGCCTAAATCTTGGCCTTTCGCCTGCCATGCGCGATTGGGATTGCGCAAAGCAAAATGCATAACTGCACGATTTTCCGTGAAATTTATAGTTTCACCGCCAAACATTGCCGCACGCTTTTCCAAAAGACCGCAAGAATATGCATATTCTTGCAATAATTCTAATGAATCCAACCCCATATCAGTTTTTTGATAATCGAAAACCACGCCGCCAAGTTCCAAAAACAATTTTTCTTCACGCGCGCTTTCATTATTTATTAGTTCCTCAATTTTCGGATTTGTTTTTGCTTGTGATTGTAATTTTTGGAAAATTTGGCTTGTCATCTTTGCCCCGCTCCTTGTTAGTTTTTTAAGCAATTTATGATTAATTGGCTTTATGGACAATATTTATTTAAGCATAGAAGATTTTCCCGAAGCCACAATAATTGCCGCCAAAAATGGCCGAATAATTGCAGCAAATGCAAAAGCGCAAGTCCGTTTCGGTGCAAAAAGCGAAATCAATAATTTCGCGCCTTGGTTTGATGCCCGTGAAAATTGGACTTTTCTTGAGCGACACGACGAAACCACAATCGGTTGTTTCAGACCCGATGCCGATGAAACCGCGCGCGCAAAGACCATGCTTTTTGCCACTTTGTCCCATGAAATTCGCACGCCTTTAAATGGTATTATCGGCATGGCGGGGCTTTTGGGCCTGTCGGATTTAAACCCATCACAGCGTTCATATCTCGAGGCGATTGAGGATTCGGGCCAGCATTTATTAAGTCTTTTGAACGATATTCTTGATTTTGCGAAACTGGAAAGCGGCAAAATTGAGCTTGAAAATATTGTTTTCAATCCAATCCACACTTTACAATCAATTGCCGAAATTTGTTCCCCTAAAGCGCATGAAAAAGGTTTGGAAATTGCGGTTTGCGCCAATAGTGATATTCCATTCAAAGTGCGCGGCGATGATGGGCGTTTAAGACAAATTATTCTAAACCTTGCCTCAAATGCGGTAAAATTCACGCATGATGGGGGCGTAATTCTGCGTCTTTCGCGCCTTGAAAATAATATTTTGCAATTCTGTGTTGAAGATAGCGGAATTGGCGTTCCAAAAGATAAGGCCGATAAGATTTTTGACGAATTTGCGCAGGCCGATTCGTCGCACACTCGCCAATATGGCGGTACCGGCCTTGGCCTTGCGATTGTGAAAAAACTTTGCCTTGCAATGGGCGGCGACATTCAAATTGCGCCACGTGAAAATGGCGGCACAAGTTTCGTGGTTGAAATTCCATTTGAGGCAATTGAAGAAGCAAAGCCCGCCACTGAAAATTTCAAAAATCGCAAAATCGCTATCGCCAGCAAATCAGACGTTTTGTTTGAGGCTTTATCCATCAACCTCGGCGCGCGCGGTATGAAAGTTTCGCGCTTAAAATCGCCAGATGATGCCAAAAATAAACATGCAATTCTCATGGATTCGGATTTCGAATTTGAAGGCGAAATCCTAAAAACCGATTGCCCGATTATTGTTTTGGTCGGCCAGGAGCGCCGCGATTTAATCGAAAAATACAAAAATGACGGTGTTTTTGGCTATTTGATAAAACCATTACGAATTGCGTCTTTGTTTGAGCGATTGGGTTTGGCACTGAAAAAATCTGACCGCGCTTTAATTGACACTAAGCCTGCAAATGATGAGCGCGCCGAGATTGTCAAAGACTATTTGGGAATTCGTGTCCTATTGGCGGAAGATAATCGCATTAATGCCCTTTTGGCAAAATCATTATTGGAACGTTCGGGTTGCGACGTGGTTTGTGTTGGCAATGGCGAGGAAGCCTTCGAAGCCGCAAAAACCGCGCCTTATGACATTGTTTTCATGGATTTCCACATGCCGATTATGGATGGTTTGGAATCAAGTCGCAAAATCCGCGCCTTGGGTGGCAAATTCGTGCATTTGCCGATTATTGCCTTAACAGCAGCGGCAATGGAAGAAGATCGCCGCGAATGTATCGCCGCCGGAATGGACGATTTCATCACCAAACCTTTGGAAATCGACGCTTTGTCAAATGTCCTAGCCAAATGGGCGCGCAGACCGGATCATAGATTAGCAAACGCGTCCAAGGCAGTTTAAGTCTTGCGTTAATTTGAATTGCCCTTAAAACTGTCTCAATAATAATTATTGAGGCAAAAATGGCTGACGCGAAAAAACCAAAAATTGGCTTTAAAGAATTTTTCGACAAGGTTTCACTTGTTATGTTCGGTCTTGGTTTTGCGGCCGGAATGCCGAATTTGCTTGCGGGTGCCAATTGGGCACTTGGCACTTGGATGCGTGAGGCGGGCATAAGCCTTGCACTTATCGGTATTATGGGCCTTGCGACAATTTCCTATGCCCTCAAATTTATTTGGGCGCCATTGGTTGATAGAATTGGCATTCCGATTCTTGACGGACTATTGGGGCGCAGGCGTTCATGGATGTTGGTCACACAAATTTTGGCTATGATTAGCCTTGTGATTTTATCGCGACTTGACCCGCAAAATAATTTCAAAATGTTCGCAGCTATCGCCGCTTTATTGGCTTTTATTGGCTCGAACCAAGATATTGCGATCGACGCTTGGCGCATTGAAGTTTCACCGAGTGAGGAAAAACTTGGCATTTTGACTACAATGTATCAATTCGGTTATCGCCTTGCTTTTATTGTGGCGGGTGCTGTGCCCTTGTATATTTCGCAATATTTCAACGGCAATGTCTATGCGCAAAAAGGTTGGTCGATTGCCTATCTTTGCATGGCGGGATTGATGGTTTTTCCGATTATTGCGACACTTTTTGCGCCGCGCGAATTGGTTCCCCCTGCCCCGCGTTGGACTGCGCCATCTGATATTCCACGCCGCCCGTTTGCAGAAGTTTTGGAATATTTATTGCGCCTTGGTGTTTTGGCATTCGGTGCAGTTTTTGTTGCCACCGGCCTTTCAGGCAAAGCCGAAGCGTCCGCATGGCTAATCGGTGATTTATATGGCGGTTTTGATGCAATGAAAAAAGCGCTTGAAGCCAAGCCTTGGGGCGTTTGGCAACAAGTGGGCTATGCCATTTTCGGCCTAGCAATTATATTCTTAGCGGCAATGCCATTACCCAAGATCAAAACCGTGCCTAGTGCTTATTTCAAATCCGCATTCATTGACCCGATGGCGGATTATTTTAAGCGCTTTGAAGGTGTTGCAACTTTGATTTTGGTCTTTATTTGCGTTTATCGCATTGTTGAGTTTTTGCTCAATATTACTGGCGCGCTTTATATTGATGCGGGCTTTACCAAAGCGCAAATTGCCACCGCAACAAAGGTTTTTGGTGTTGTGATGCTTTTGATTGGCACTGCGGCATCTGCATGGGGCATAAATAAATTCGGGCTTTTGAAATGCCTTGTATTTGGTGCTTTTTTTCAACCTTTATCCCATATTCCATTTTTGGGGATTTGTTATTTCGGCAATGCCAATATACCATTTTTTGAAATGCTTCACATTCAACCATGGCTTTGGGCCGCAGTCGGGGTTGACAATGTCGCCTCAGCATTTGCGGGAACTTGCTTGATTGTTTATATGTCGCGCCTTACGAAAGTTGGTTTTACGGCAACACAATATGCACTGTTTTCCTCGCTTTATGCTTTGCCGGGTAAATTGATTTCGGCAATGTCGGGGCGCGTGGTCGAAGGTGCTGCCACCGCGTCACATGATGGCTTTATGGCATTTTTAACCCCATTATTCACCCATGTTGCCGACGGATCATTTGCGACACCCGCACAAAAACTAGGTGTTAGTGCACAAGCATTGGCGGCGGGTTATGCTTTATTCTTTATCTATACAATCGTGATGGGGATTTTTGGTGTCGCCCTTGCCTATATGATCGCCAGCGGAAAGCCGAAGCAATTAGTTGAAGCGCACGTCTAATTAGATTTGACCGCGCTTAGCCAATTTGAAATAATCGCTAAAGCCGACATAGCGACGAAGGGCAAAATTATGCCGGGCGTAATAAAAACGTGCCAATCTTCAATTCCGCCTACGCGCAATTTATTTTGGATACTTGCGCCCAAAAATGCAAAACTGGTTTCAACGCACCAAAGGCCCAAAAAAGTCGCCAAGATAAAATTGCGCAATTTTACACCAAGCCCTGCCGCGCCAATACTAATAATGAATAGTGGCGCAATCGGTATTAAACGAAATGCAAGAAGGTTTAGAAATTCGTGCCGCGCCAGAGCTTGTTCTAATTTGAATAGCCAGCTTTCGTCTTTTGGCTTTGAAAAATTTCCGATTGCTTGTTGCGATGCCCAAAACAATATTGTTGAGCCAATTGTCGCGGCAATTCCTGAGTAAAGGCCGCCCAAAAAGCCACCAAAAAGTGCGCCGCTGCTAAGTGACAAAACCATAAGACTAGGCGTCCCAATTGCGCAGGCGAAGGCATAGATAGAGACAAAGAACACTGCACTTATTATCGCGTGATTATGCGAAAAATTCGAAATCGCGACAAAATTGGATTTTAAGAATTTGAAATCCAAATATTTGAAAAAGCCTAGAAAATATGCGGCAATCAAAACCGTTAAAAGCGCGATTGCTGGTAAATATTTTTTAGAATCCATCGCAAGCGCATATAAAGGCATTTTCCCACTTGTGGCAATTGTCACGACAATATAGATTCAGGCTAGGAGAAAAAAATGCGTCGTTACATCGCCCTAGTTTCAATTATTTCGCTTGCGTCTTGCCAATCTTTGCCAAATGTTCCGCAGTTTGAGGCCGCGCCAGCGAAAAATCATAATTATGGTGCGATGGTTGCCTCTGCAAATCCAATGGCAACCAAGGCAGGACTTGAGATTTTGGAAAAAGGTGGCTCGGCAATTGACGCCGCGATTGCGGTGCAAACGGTGCTCACCTTGGTTGAACCACAATCTTCCGGAATTGGCGGTGGCGCATTTATGGTGCATTACAACGCCAAAACCGGCGATGTAACCACTTATGACGGGCGCGAAAAAGCACCAAAAACTGCCAATCCGGACTGGTTTATGCAAAACGGTAAACCGATGAAGTTTTTTGATGCCGTAAAATCCGGCAAATCCGTTGGCGCGCCATCGGTGGTCGCAATGCTTAATATGGCCTGGAAAGACGGCGGAAAATTACCTTGGGCCGAGGGTTTTAAACGTGCCGAAACAATTGCCACCGACGGCTATCAATTAACCGAGCGCACGAGAAAATTAATCGGTGAATTGGAAAAGAATACCGATCCTGCGCCTGATGTTAAATCTTATTTTTATGATGCGTCCGGCATTAAGCTTGCGGGAACAATTATCAAAAACCCAGAATACGCGGCAACAATGCGCGAAATAGCGCAAACAGAATTGGAAAGCTTCTATCGCGGCAGACTTGCGCAAGCAATGGTCAAAAAAATTGCCGAAAACCCAATTCCTGGTGGCGTGACAATGGCGGATTTTGCCGAAGTTAAACCCCAAAAACTTGAACCATTATGCCAGACATATCGCGTTCACAAAATTTGTGGCATGGCACCCCCATCGTCGGGCGGCATTGGTACTCTAATGATTATGGGAATTTTGGAAAATTTCAATATGCCGGAAATGGGCAATTCGACCCAAGGCTGGCACCATTTTATTGAGGCACAAAGGTTGGCCTATGTCGATCGCGACACTTACGTTGCCGATACTGCTTTTGTTGAAGTGCCGATAAAGGGTCTTTTGGACAAGACTTATTTACGCGCTCGCGCTGACCAAATTTCGCCAAACAAATCCATTGAAAATGCAAATGCTGGCGTGCCGGAAGGGGCGCAAAAACGCGGCAAAGACGCAACCGGTGGCTATGGCGGCACATCACATTTTGTTGTGGTCGATAAAGAGGGAAATGTGGTTTCCATGACCACCTCTGTCGAATTCATTTTCGGTTCGCAAATGATGGTCGGCGGCTTCTTTTTGAATAATCAACTTACTGATTTCTCCTTCTCGCCGAATGATGCCAATGGAATGCCGATTGTTAATCGGGTCGAAGCCGGAAAAAAACCGCGCTCCTCAATGTCACCGACAATTGTTTTTGACAAAGACGGACAGTTCGAATTGGCGATTGGTTCGCCGGGCGGCAATTCAATTATTGCTTATGTAACCAAGGTTTTGGTTGGGGTTTTAGATTGGAACCAGCCACTTGATGAAGCCATTGCCTTACCAAATTTGATTGCGCGCAAAGTGCCATCTAATCTTGAATATGCGCGGATGGACGAAAAACTTCGCCTCGAATTAGAGGCTTTGGGACACCCTTTCACTTCATCAGGCAATCCCGAAGCCTCCGGCCTTCATGGTATTATGGTCAAAAACGGCAAATTAATAGGCGCCGCCGACCCACGCAGAGAAGGCACAGCAGAAGCAACGAAATAGTGCGACGATTATTATTTGTATAAACCTTTTTTGGTTATTGCCAGCGGCTGTTTTGTAAACTTCAAGTGTAAAGCCTAAAATGCCAAGGGAATATTGGCCTTGTCATTGCCTAAAAAGCGCGGGTAACAATTCAGTTTCTTCGATAGAAATTGCACAAATTGATATTGCCTTAAACCATCGTTGTTATGATGTCTCAAATCTGTCATTTTTATAATTAAATACAATTAGTTATGTCTAATTGATTTATTTGGTGCACACATCTGCGCACATGTGTGCGCAGATGTGTGCATAATTGCGCTTGTTTGAGCTGTATGCTTGAATAACATATTGTTTTTGTTGATAATTGTTCCTAAAGATAATTGCTTTTAATGATAATTATCAGTGTAACATATTGTAAACTTGGTCGCAGATTTTGAGATTTGCCGCGCCAAGAGTTCGAATGGTCATTTTTCAAATGATTACTTTTTCTGATAAACAATCTTTCCCGCCAATACTGTCCAAAGGACTTTGGTTTGGGAAATGGTTTCGGGGTTTGCGGTCAGAAGATTTTTGTCTAAAACAATAAAATCGGCGAATTTGCCTTTTTCAATTGAGCCGATTTTGGTTTGTTCGCCAAGCGCAGTCGCGCCATTTATGGTCATGGCATTTATCGCCGTTCTGATATCAAGGCCGGGATCAATACCCAAACGCCCTGGGAATTTTTTGGCGTCTTCACCCATTGCGCGGCGCGTTAATGCCACTTGCAAAGCCAAAAACTCATCTAATGGGTCAACCGGCCAATCGGAACCAAAAACAATATCCGCGCCATAAAGTTTCAAAAGACCTTGTGGTTCAATAATGGCGTGGCGATAAGGCCCTAAAACGTCTTTGGCGCCGTCAATAGTATCTGCCGCGGGCTTTCCCCATTGAAATGATAAAACCGGATAGACACCCAATTTGCCAAAGCGTGCAAAATCATCAGGATCGACCAATTCGGCGTGGGCAATTGCAGTTTTGACTTTTGAATCCGGTCTTTGTTTTTTCATGGCCTCATGCGCATCGAGTGCCAATTTAACCGCGCCATCGCCATCGGCATGAATATGTGTATCAATGCCGGCATCCGACAATTTGACCATTAAATCGGTCAATTTCGGCAAATCTATATAAGGCTTTACGCCGGTTGAAGTGCCGGGCAACCATTCCGGTTTTTCCTTTGTGCCAAAATTTTCGAAATACGGCTCGTGCATAAAACCCGTCAAAGACGGTGTTGGAATGACACCATCAAGGAACATTTTGGCGGTATGGACTTTTAAGACCGCATCCGTATTTTTGTCCTCCTCATTGAATTGCTTGCGCTGCATCAATAAATCATCAATGGCTTTTTGATTATCTGGCTGCAAATCCGGGTCTATCAAAACCGCAAAATGCGGGCGCAATGTCAATTTACCTTGGTCTTTTATGGCTTTATAAGACGCCATGGTTTCAATATCGGTATAGGCATCGAGAATTGTGGTTATGCCTTGCGCATTCATTGCAGCAATCGCGTCGCTCGCGGCAGCGAGGTTTTCGGCCTCATCAGGTTTTGGGAGTTTTTCACTTACAATGTCGCGCGCGGCATCTTCTAATCGGCCCGTGACCTTTCCCTCTTTGTCCTTAACAATTATACCACCGGCGCGGTCTTTTTGGTTTTGCAAATCAACCAAATCCATGCCTTTTTTATTGAGAATTGCGGCATGACCAAATGAATTCTTGACATAGACAGGACGGTCGGTTTTCAAACCTTCGAGGTCTTTATAATTTGGTGAAAAGCCCGAAGGCAACATTCCCTGTTCAAACCAATTTATAACCACCAACCAATCATTCGGTTTTTTGTCTTTTTCCTTATCCAAACAGGCTTGAATTCTTTCAAGCATTTGCGGCATGGTCAAAGCCTCATAATTAAGGCTACACATGCGCATTTTTAGGCCCGCCGATTGCGGGTGCATATGGCCATCAATAATGCCGGGCATTGCAAAATTGCCCTTCATATCAATTTCCGTCGTGGTCTTGCCCTTTAATTTCTGCGCACCCGCATTGTCACCGACATAAAGAAACTTCCCATCCTTAATCGCAAAAGCAGAAACCGTCTCACTATCAGCGGAGGTATAAATCTTGCCATTAATATAAATGGTATCCGCAAATTCCGTCTTAGGCTTTGCGATGGCGGGATTTGAGGTTGCAAATAATGCGGCGAACAAAATAATTGGGAAATTCGGTTTCATATCAAACCTATAACATGGCTTTTGCGATTTCCAAGACTTTTTCGATTGTGTTTATATTTCTGGCGGTGGATTGTTTTAGGGCGGGGATTATTAATTTAGAACTGCCCATTCCTTCGCCATAATGTATGAAGGTCTCGCACCCGATTGATCTAATTTCTTCGGCTTTTTGGTTTTTTATTCCGACTGCAATATCCTCTATTGCGGCATCATGAAAACTGACCAAAACCCGATTTGGTGCGCAATTTGGGAATGGATTGCGCCTTATAATATTTTCCAAATCGGCAATATTTCGAACATAAGTTTCATGCTTTTTCCCAAACCGCTTGCACAATAAGGTTTCAATTTTTTCTTTAATTTCGCTTGGGGTCAAATTTGATTGGAAAATCAAATTTCCGCTTTGAATATAGGCTTTGGCATTGGTAAACCCACATTGGTCACAAATTTCCAATAATTCGACTTTTGCGATTTTTCCCGTGCCGCCGACATTAATGGCGCGAATGAATGCCGCATAAATTTCCATTTTGACCCGAAAGTTTGAAATAATTTTTTGATTTTTAGGTTTGTGACATGAAAAAAAGGGAATTAAAAGGGCATGTCTATGAAAAGGAATTAAAATGACCCAAAATATTGCCACCCTCGCCGTTCATGCCGGAACCGAACCCGATAAAGCTACCGGCGCACGCATTACGCCGATTTATCAATCTGCGAGCTTTGTTTTTGAAGATGTTGACCATGCGGCATCGCTTTTCGGTCTTCAAGCATTTGGCAATATTTATTCCCGCATTACCAATCCAACCAATGGCGCTTTGGAAGGCAAAGTCGCAGCATTGGAAGGTGGAACGGCAGCTTTGGCAGTTGCATCGGGTCACGCCGCCGAATTCCTAGTTTTTCACACTTTACTGCAACCGGGTGATGAATTCATTGCCGCCAAGAAACTTTATGGTGGCTCAATCAATCAATTCAATAATTCCTATAAATCATTTGGTTGGAATGTTGTTTGGGCCGATACTGATAATGTCCAATCGTTTGAGGACGCAATCACGCCAAAGACCAAAGCGATTTTTATTGAATCGATTGCAAACCCTGCGGGTGAATTTATTGATATTGCCGCAATCGCCGCGATTGCAAAAAAGCACAATTTGCCATTGATTGTCGATAATACTTTGGCGACGCCATATTTGGTGCGCCCATTTGAACATGGCGCAAATATAGTCATTCACTCTGCCACCAAGTTTTTGGGCGGTCACGGCAATTCTTTGGGCGGCATTATTGTTGATGGCGGCAATTTCAAATGGGCCGGTGATGCGCGCTATCCATTATTGAGCGCAGACAGGCCGGAATATGCCGGGCTTAATATTGGCAATACATTTGGCAATATTTCATTCGCGATTGCGGCACGTGTCTTGGGCCTCCGCGATCTTGGCCCATGCCTATCGCCATTTAACGCGTTTTTGCTTTTGACAGGGATTGAGACTTTGGCCTTGCGCATCAAGCAACATTCTGAAAACGCCCTAAAAGTCGCGAAATATTTGGAAGGCCATGCAGCGGTTTCCAAGGTTAATTATTCCGGTCTTGAAAGTTCTTCAAATCACGCTTTGGCCTCAAAATATTCAAATAATGGCTTTGGTGCAGTTTTTACTTTTGGGCTTAAAAATGGGTATGAAGCGGGCATTGCCTTGGTCAAGAATTTGAAATTATTTTCACATTTGGCAAATGTCGGTGACACGCGTTCTTTGGTAATTCACCCGGCTTCAACCACCCACCGCCAATTGACCGATGAACAAAAATCATTGGCAGGTGCAGGCCCCGAGATCGTGAGACTTTCAGTGGGTATCGAAGACGCAGCGGATTTAATTGCCGATTTGGAACAGGCATTGGCGGCGATATAGACCTTGCCGCGCGGCAATTTGGGCGCTATTTTAGGCGATGCTTGAAATGCGCCCGAATTGTGAATGTTGCGACGTGGATCTTGCGCCCTATGAAACGGGCGCATTTATTTGCTCGTTTGAATGCACTTTTTGTGAAAATTGCGCCGAAAATCGCCTCGGCTTCAAATGCCCGAATTGCGGTGGCGAATTGGTTTCACGTCCGTCACGCGCGATGGAAAAACTTTCGAAATATCCTGCAAGCCTTAAGCGGGTTTTCAACAAGGATTGCCTCAAAGTTTAATTTTTATGTTCTGAACTATATCCCCTTCCGATTACCACTAGGTAAGGTAGAAAATACTGTAATTTCTGCCATACCGTCTTGTTTCAGACACAATTTAAAATTATTCACTCCCCACCTTTTAGGAGGGGTTTATCAATGAAAATTTCGAAAATCGCATTAGGTTTAGCGGGTCTATTCCTTGTTTCTTCCACCATATCTTATGCCGAAGAAGCCAAAAAAACATTCAAAGATGTCTATGTTGGTGTCGGCGTTGCCAAACGGACTTTTGGCCTTGATTATGAAGGTGTTAGTGATTTTGACCCCAATATTTCACTTTTGACTGGTCGAATTGGTACATCCATCAATGATAATTTTGCCATCGAATTAGAAGCCTATACCGGCCTTAGCGAATATGAGCATCGCGAAGTTTTTGCGCCTTTTGCCGACAATTTGGTTATGAAAGAATCCGCTGGTGCAACTCTTTGGGGCGTGGCAAAAATTCCATTTAATGACAAATGGATCGGCTCTTTGCGCCTTGGCTGGGGCACTGTGTCCTATGAAACGACCTGGGACCAGTCAAACGTCAGCAGCATTATCAAAATGAGTGAAAAAACCAATGACAATGGTTTCGCAGGCGGCCTCGGCATTGAATATAAACTAAATGACAAGCTTTCAATTCGCGGCGATTATGAGAATATAAATGTCGATGATTTGAATTTGAAATCCTATGCGATTTCGCTAGCGACCAAGTTTTAATTAAGATTACTAAGATTGTGAAAACCCGCGCATTGGTTAAATGCGCGGGCTTTCTGTTAGACTTTGACTTAATACTCGCGCCTTGGAAGGGTTCCAAAGTATGCAATGCAGGGGAGTAACTTTACCACCGAAGTTGCATATTTTTTGTTTGCTGGATAATTTGAATCAACAGTTTTTTCTGACGTATTTGAGCCAACAGCAACGTCACGTGGTGCGGTTGCGCTTTCAAAGTGACCAGCACCGACAATAGCGACATCACGAAGATCAGGAAGAGTTAGAGTTGTAGCGCCCTCACCTCCTATAGCTAAGGCCAAGGCCACATTTCCTGATAAGGGCAGGGTTCGTCCATCTGCAGGTAAGAATAAAGGGGGGCATGACTTGGCGGCTGTAAAAATTACTTGCCCCACAAAAGGTTCGTCTCCGCTTTGCGCAAAAGCACTTGCCCCAAATGAAGAAGCAGCGGCTGCAACTAAAATCATAGTTTTGATTTTCATATTAATCCCCACTAAGGTCTGTTAGGATAAGCACCGCTTGTTGCGACACATAAAGTTAAAGCATATGTTGAGGGCACTTTCGTAGTGCCTTCCTTAACATTTATTTCTGGTTCGGTGACACCGGGCTTGGCGCCGCTGCCTACAATTAATTTGCCAACTGTCGAGGGTAGTTTGAAGGTTTGCTCTTCATGTACTTTCGCAGCATCCGCATCAGAAATAGTATGTCCTGCAACAGAGAATAGAACTTCGTTACCGTCTAAATTAATCGCGCGACCGTCTAGCGCTACCCAACCAGCTGGACAAAAATCGGTAGCCATTAGTATGACCTGTCCAATATAAGGCGAAATCGACTGAGCAGAAGCAATTTGCGGGACACCTAAACTTGATAAGACGGAAATTGCAGCTAGGGCTAATATTTTCTTATTCATCTTCCCCTCCTTCTATTGATAGAATTCGCCGTGCGTCGCGATACATGGCAACAGACTGATTTTTTCCTGAAGTTTCGCTTGCGCAACGCTATTATTAACAATTATTCCATAGTCCGGTGGCCCACCTACAAAGTTATTATTGTCCTTTGCGCCAACAACCAAACCACCCTCATAAAGTTTTGGCAAACGAAAGGATGTTTGGCCAGCAGGAACGCCCATCATTGCTGCGAGCGCCGAGTATTCGCCAGTATTTGGCACTATTTGACCAAAGGCTAGAACGTAATTCGCAGGACAATACTCCGTCAAAAAATAGACAATTTGACCCAGTTTTGGCGTTTCTTGCGCTTGCGCACTCATGGATGCGCCACAGCAGCTTGCGAGGATTGCCCCCGCAATTATTAAAGTTGATTTTCTCATTATTACTCCCTGATTTTAAGGTTAATCAGGGGTAAGTCGTTTTTCAAAAATCGTCAATATTTTTTCTTGTGAAATCCCGCTAAAAAAAGAAGTCACAAAAATTGAGCATAAAATGCCTATTTATTGCCATCCTTAGATGTGACATCCCAAACATTCAGCTTTTGTCGCTCCCCGCCAATTTCGAGATCGAGCCATTCGGGAATTATTGTCTTAATCTCTCCGTTTTTAAATGCCAATTCTTGGGAATTGTTCATTGTGGCAACGGAACTTACAAATACCCAACCCTTGTCCGTATTCCTAAAAAACGAAAGATTCCAACCTGCAGCAAATAGAATTTCGTCTTTGCCGTCATTATTAATATCCAAGACTTTGGCATAGCATTTTTCTTTGGATTTCGCATCTAAACACCCAAACATACCCGGCACATATGCGATGAATTTGCCTTTGATAAATTCTTCCGGCAATGGTTTAGATTCCGGAACCATAACAAACGCATCAGTGCGCGGTGAAGCTTCGGATTTATCATTCACAAAAGGCTGATTATCCCATTTTCTTTCCTGCATCGCGGCCCATTCATTGGCCTTTTTGGCGATTTCGGCATTCTTATCGGTTTTTAATTTTTCCAAACCTTTGACGCCATATTTACCGGATTGAAAGCGCAAATAATTCCAATCAAATTTAGCGATTTCGGTTTTACCGGCCAGTAAATGATTGATTTGTGAATTAACGCTAAGTTTTTCGGGGTCTGCAATTGGCGTTAAAATACAAAAGAAAACCGCAACTTTCAAAAATGCCAAGCCAATATTTGTGGTCTTAATATTCGGCATAAAATCAATAGATTTGAGCGGCATAAAATTCGCAATTGAATACGAAATGCCGTATGAACAGGCGATAATTACGCCGACAGTCGCAAAAACACGTTCAGTCGTGAAACCATATTGATCAATTCTAAGCCATAGTGAATAGGCAGCGATTAAGGCAAAAACCGCCGTTTCGACAGTGCCGATACGCACCGCTATTTTCAAAACCGGATTAATCGCATTTTCGCCATTCTGATAAGTCGCATTAATCAAAAGCACCAAAAACATGCACGCCGCCAAAAGGCTTGCGGTCGCCGCCTTTGTGTCCCACAAGGGCTTTAGGCCGGTGAATAATAATGAAACCGCAAAAATACCGCCGATAAGCACGATAATAATCAATAGCCAAGAGAAAATCGACAAAACCAAATTGCGGAAATTTGCCAATAATTTTGGTTGCACATCGCCCAAATGCACCGCAATTGCCATAGCAGCGCCCGAAGCGGGCCACCAGAACCAGGGTTCTTCAATCAAATCGCCGAGCCATTTAAAGCCGATTATTTCCAAAAGTTTTGCTCCCAAAACCATAATCAGCCAAAATACGCCGGTAAAAATCAAAGAGATTTGCAATTGAACGCCGCGTTTCCAGGCCTCCTCAAAATAGGTTTCGTATGGTGCAATCGGTTTTCGCGCTAAATCGGCACTTGAAACCAATTCATGGGCAATAAACAAAAATGGGACAATCCAAACCATATTGGGCGTCGCAATTGCGCCATTATCAGCATTATTCACATTGCCGTGATTAGCCATGAATAATACAATTGCGGCGGCAAGCGCGCCCCAAATCAAAAGGCTAAAACGGCGCATAACCCCAAGCCCCGCCCAAAACACAAAGGCGGTAAGGCCGAAAATCGCCATAATATTTTCACGCCATACTTCAGGGGCATCGCGCCCCCCGTCTTTCGGCATGGTTTCGAATAAATAACCCAGAATCAAGCCAAAGCCGATACCGACCGCCAATCTCAGGAAAAACGCTTGTTTGGGTGAAAATACTGTGTTTTGCATTTTATTTCCTTTACCCTTCTATGTTCTGTTATTTTGGCGCAATTGCGGCAAGAAGTGAATCTTCATTAGGCATTTTCGCAATTTTTGTTTCTTTGAAACCTAAATTTTCAATCGGAATTGCCGCCGCTTTTGAAATTGCGATGGCGGCCCAGTTTTTCAATTCTGCTTTATTAAATGATTCCAAGAATCTTAATGCGCCTTTTGGTGAATGGAATAATATTATTCCTTGGTTTTGCAATAAAATTTCGGGTAATTCACGTTTGAATTTTGGGTTTTCGATCGTCTCATAGACGGTGATACTTTGCACCTTAAAGCCGCATGCCTCTAAAAGCCCTTTTACGTCGCCTGCTACTTCATTGCCCCGCAAATGCAAAAGTGCGCCGTTTTTCGGCGATAATCTATCAGCGACCAAAACTGCCAATGCGGATGCGTCACCACCCGCTGAAATCACATTCATGAAACCCAAATCTTCACAGGCCTTTGCAGTCCTATCGCCGACCGCATAAACGGGTATAGAATACATTTCGGGCAAGATTTTTGCCAAAACTGGTGCATTGGGACTCGTGACCAAAAATGCCTGAATATTTTCGGCACTAATTTGGTTTTCTGTCGGTTTCAAAATTGCAGCAGGCAAAACAATGGGTTCAAAACCTAAATCCGCAACCGCAAGCGCGGTTTGTTGCGCCAATGGCATTGTGCGGATTATTAGGCATTTATCAGGCATTTTGCGATTTTAATCTCTCCCCCAATTCATAACCGATTTGGGCCGAATTGGAAATTCGAATTTCCTCGATTGCCATTTTTTCCGTAATTTTCGTCACTTTTGAACCATCGTCGGACAGGATTTCACCATCAAAATAGAAATACTCGCCATCAAACCGCGCAAAAGCGCCAATTGCGGTGCGACAAGAACCATCAAGCGCGCGCAGAAAGCCGCGTTCACACAAAACCTCTATTTCAGTTTTTTCGCACGCGATTTTTGCAAAAGCCTCGGCAACACTGCTGTCACCTTCCCGCGCCGTTATTGCCAGACACCCTTGGGCGATTGCGGGCGGCATTTTTTTCGGGTCAATCGCCACGCAAGGCGTATTTTCCAAAAGACCAAGGCGCTTTAGACCCGCCATTGCCAAAATGGTGGCATCAAATTCACCATTAACAACTTTGGAAATTCGTGTGCCGACATTGCCGCGCAAAAGCCCGATTTCCAAATCAGGGCGCACATGCAAAAACTGCGCACTTCTTCTTAGGCTTGCGGTGCCAAGACGGGCATTTTGCGGCAATTTTTCTAGATTTATACCTTCTTTTGTAATTAAAGCATCACGCCTATCTTCACGCGGCGGACAGGCAAGTAAAACAATTCCGTCGGGTAGAATTGTCGGCACATCTTTCATTGAATGTATGGCGCAATCAATGCGCCCCTCTAATAATGCTTCGTCTAATTCCTTAGTGAAAAGGCCCTTGCCACCGGCTTCCAATAATGCCCTATCTTGGATTTTATCACCTTGGGTCACGATTGGAGTGATTGGTAATTTGGTGTCAATCTCACTATCCGCAATACCTAGTGCCGACGCCAATTCACCGCGCAACCAACCCGTTTGCGCCAAAGATAATGGCGAACCACGCGCCCCGATTTTTATTTCCTGAACCATGCTTCTTAACACCGCAAAGCGAACAAAAGGTCAAGTGGACAAAGCGGCGCGACAATGCATCGCTAGGATACAGCAAGATTTGCAACTTGAAAGCGCTACCAAAATTAAGGAATTGTGATATTATCGTCAGATGAAAAAGATATGCACGTTTCTAATTTCTGCTGCGTCCATGATGCTCGCAACAGGTGCGCTTTGGGCGCAAGATTATGTTCCATCGCAAAAAGCAAGTGCGAACAAGAAAGAAAGCACAAACTCAGTCGTTCTAACTCCAAAGCCGAATTTTATTGACGGTGCGGCTTTGTCGTCGTTTCGTCTGTCTTTTATGAATGGCGACCATTGGGTAAGGCGAATGGGGGTTTTGCAAACCGGAAAAGGGCCAAATTTCCAAACTGAATTTGCCCTTGCCGATCGCGATTCAAATGACCCTTTCTATTCTGATGCTGTTTGGTATCAATCGCCCAGTTTTAAGTCCACAAGCTATAATGCCTTTGGTGCCGGTGACTTTGAATTTGACCTTGATGCGACTTTGGCGCAAAATTATGTGCCGGTTATCAAAGGCTTTATGCTGCAAAGGCGCAATTTGAATGATGCGCAGGTGCGCGGCATTGGCATAATTCTTAATGCAACCACCAATAAAGCGCGCGTCTTTTTCCTTGATGATGAGGGCGCATTGGAACGCGGTTGGGAAACCGCCATTGGCGAGAAATATGCACTTTCCGAAAAGCCAAAAGGTGTTTTGAAGGAAATGGGGCTTAATTCATTTGATGCCGGTATCAAAATGAACCAACAAGAAGTCTATAATGGAATGCGGCAATTTTATGTGAATTTGCAGGTCGCTTGGATTCCAAAGAATATGGTCGAATCCAATAATTCATTAAGCGGCACAAATGACAAAATATTGAAAGGGAAAATGCCGCCGACAAATGGTAAAAACGTTATTTCGGGCTTCTATTTCCATTTTCTTGAAAGTCAGCATTTCCTTATGGATATTGGGATTGACCCAAATTTCAACGGCATTTTTTCTTTCGCATTCCAAGACCGCGACCAAGAGGATCCAATACACTGGGCCGTGGATTTTGTGAATGTTAAGTGATAATTGCCAAAAAAGTTATTGTGCGTTTTCAAAGATCGAATTTTTCAATAATCGAGTTTGCATGAATCTCCAATTCGCTGGGCCAAGTCGCAAGCCATTCCATATAGCTACAATATTCAAACCTAACTTCGTCACCTTTAACAAATTCTTTGAATAGATTACATTCCATACGATGTTCCAGATGCTGCTCCGGCGAAATTACTTTTGATTGGAGCGCTCTTGGTTCTGCAAAAATATAAAAGAGAATCGGCAATTTTGATTTTCGTTTTCCTTCAGTGACCATACCAAAAGCGTGTTTCAACAATTGCGCGGCGTCAAGGTATTTGAAGGTCAAACTTCTATCTCTTAAATTGTCGCGTAATTTCTTGTATCGCGCCATATTATCGCCCCACACATGGCGATCATATGCGTCTGAAATATCGATTTTTTTCGCGTCTCTGAAAGGTTCAAAGCGTTTTGATTCAATTCCGATAATATTGGTTTCAGTTTCGACAAAGGCATCTAACCAAGGATGGCGACCTCCGCGCCAAGGAAATCTTGCTTGATATTCAATATCAACCGAAATCGCTGGAAATGAATTCTCTATTTTGGGCAAGGGCGGCATTTTTTGTGAAAACGGATTGAAAAAAGCGAATGTATTTACCGCCAAAGCCGATGAACTTTCGGGGCTTAGGAACTTGCCACTTTCTAATTCTTTGCCTGCCGCTTTTGAAAGCCTAGAGATTACATATTCTTGAGAAACATCTTGGACCAAATCGAGTTTGTTATTAAAATTCATTTCAAATGCATACTATTACATTGTGACAAAATCGGTCTTAACGATAAATTTCGCGGCGATGACCAATTTTTACAACTACAATTGTGATAGTTTCGCCGCTTATTTTGCAAATAATACGATAGTCACCAACCCGATAGCGCCAATGGTCTTTGAACTCGCCTAACATTGGCTTTGCTACTTTACGGGGGTCGTCAAGTGAAGCGACACGAGTTTTCAAGAATTTAACAATCCTATCAGCAATTTTTGCTTCAATCTTACTGAGATTTTTGTCCGCTATTTTTGTGAATACGATTTTCCACACTATTCAGCTTCCAGCCTTTTTTGGATTTTAGCTTCTATTTCTTCGAGGCTAATCCGTGTGCCGTCATCCTCTTCAATCGCCGTCTTTGCAAGATAATAATCTTCGAGCGCCTCTATATTTTCAATTATCGCTTCGCGCGCAAAAAGGCTTTTCGTCCGTCCAGTCTTCTTCGCCATAAATTCAAGGCGTTCTTCAATGTCTTTTGGCAATCTTAGGGCAAGCATGGCAGTTCTCCACTTGCTATACATGTATAGCAATTTCAGAAAAATTCAATCCGCAATTTCAACTTCAAAATTCGTAATTCGTAATTCGTAACTGAAT
This sequence comes from Hyphomonadaceae bacterium, assembly GCA_041917055.1. Taxonomy (GTDB): domain Bacteria; phylum Pseudomonadota; class Alphaproteobacteria; order Caulobacterales; family Aquidulcibacteraceae; genus Pseudaquidulcibacter. The sequence continues at coordinate 51,354 of JAYRYJ010000009.1, read as the reverse complement.
CTACCCCCACCGATAATTAAAGCTAATCGAAATTCGTTCTTCCTCCGCATGGTTTTGTACTACTTCATGCCGCAACCAGCTTTCCCAAAGCATTATGTCGCCTTCGTCGGGTCTAATGAAAACATGTGGCAGCAACTCTTCAGGGGCGTCTTTGGTGCGGGTTGGTGCGGCCATCATCATGGCAAGGCGTGGGTCTTCGAGTTTTAATGCCGACGCGCCATCGGGCAGATCAAGGTAAAATGTGCCGGAAACCACTGAATGCGGGTGAATGTGCGACGAATGAAACGATAAAGGCGGTAAAATATTTACCCAAAAGGCATCAAGCACCAGCTTACGCCCCGCCAAATCAAAATGGCATTCTTTGGCAAATTGCGCGACATGTCTATCCATATGGCGCTTCAAATCACCAAAGGGTGTGAAGCGTTTATCCAAATCATTCAAAGAAGCATAAGAAGTATAACCGCGATAGGCGTTTTCTTCGCACCATTTTATTCCCGCCTCGTCTTCCTCGGACAATAAATAACAACAATCGCGCAAATCATCGCGCAATTCGTCAATATTTTTTGCACCCAATGGTGCGCGGTAAAATTTGGTTGTGAAAAGGTTTTTAATCATGCCCGCTTTGTAGCTGCGCACAAAGTTTTTGCAAGGCGACAAATACGCCACGGAAACTGTAACTTGTGCGTTTTAAAATTCCCGACTATTCATAAGTATGAAAAAAAGCGTATTATTAATTTCCCTTGCTGTTTTGCCAATTTCGGCGAATGCCCAGATTTCCGCGCCGCAACCGGTGCAGATTATTGACACTATTCCCCCTGCCAAAGACGTTAAATTCAATGGCACTATGGAACTGTTTGTCGATGTCACCAATCTTGACCAAGGGATTTTTGAGATAAAACAGAGCATTCCGGTGCAAAAAGCCGGAAAAATGGTTCTTCTTTTTCCCAAATGGCTTCCGGGAAAGCACGCGCCGCGTGGGGCGGTTGAAAAACTCGCGGGTCTGAAAATTTATGGCAATGGCAAGGAAATTCCGTGGCTGCGTGATAGTTTGGACATGCATGCGTTTCACATTACTGTGCCAAAAGATGTGAAAGATTTGAAAATCGAATTCAAATATCTTTCCCCGACCGCGCCAAACCAAGGGCGGATTGAAGTGACCCAAGACCTCATCAGCCTGCAATGGAATTCGGTTTCTTTATATCCGGCGGGTTATTTTGTGCGCAATATTCCAATTTCAGCCAGCGTGAAATTGCCGAAGGATTTCAAAATCGCCACGTCGCTTCGTCCAACGACGACTGAGGGTGATATTGTAACATATAAAACAGTAAATTATGAGGTTTTGGTCGATTCCCCCGCAATTGCCGGTCGATATTTCAAAAAAGTGGAATTAAGCGATAAAGTAAGCCTTAATATGTTCGCAGATGCGCCAAAATATTTGGAATTTAAGCCCGAACAAATGGAGCCACACAAGAAATTGGTCGAACAGGCGGTCAAAACTTTTGGTTCCGAACATTATGACCATTATGATTTCCTTTTGGGGATTTCCGATAATTTGGGCGGCATTGGTTTGGAACACCATAGAAGCTCTGAAAATGGTGCCGAAAGTGGCTATTTCAGTGATTGGGCAAATTCTCTTGGTGCGCGTGGACTTTTGCCTCACGAATACAGCCATTCTTGGGACGGTAAATATCGCCGTGGCGCAACATCTTGGACACCGGATTATAGAACGCCAATCCAAAACGAAATGCTTTGGGTTTATGAGGGGCAGGATCAGTTTTGGGGTTATGTGTTATCGGCACGTTCCGGCCTTTATACCAAAGAGCAAACTCTTGAAGCATGGGCATCAATCGCCGCCGACCTTGATGCGCGCAGGGGCCGCGATTGGCGACCTTTAATCGACACAACCAATGACCCGATAATAACACCGCGTGCCCCAAAAGGATGGGTTTCATATCAAAGAAGCGAAGATTATTATAATGAAGGCATGTTGGTTTGGATTGAAATTGACGGCAAAATCCGCGAATTAACCAATGGCCAAAAAGGCATTGATGATTTTGCCAAAATCTTTTTTGGCGGCAATAATGGCGATTATGGTCAAAAAACCTATGTCTATGCCGATATTGTTTCGACTTTGAATTCCGTGGTCGCCTATGATTGGAAGTCACTATTAGATGCGCGCCTTAATGAAAATGCAGCGGGCGCACCTTTGGGTGGTTTTACCCAAAGTGGCTATAAATTGGTATTCACTGACAAGCCAAATATTTACATGAAAGATGGCGAAGGCAAAGCGAAAAACCTGAACCTAAACTATTCACTTGGTATGGTCGTTGGTAATGATGGCAATATTTCCCAAGTTCTTTGGGGCGGCAATGCTTTCAAAAAAGGGCTTTCGGTTTCCGACAAAATTATCGCAATAAACGGCAAACCATGGGGCAAAGATGCCGCGATTGAAGAAATAAACGGCGCAAAAGGCGGAGCCAAGCCAATCCAATTAATTATTCAAGCCGATGGGCGCTATAAAGTCATGGATTTCGAATATTACGACGGCATTCGCTATCCCCATTTCGAAAAAACCGGCGGCGATGGCGCGGTGGATAAATTGTTGGAGGCTTTGAAATAGACTTGGAAATTATTCATCAAACTCGGCCACCAAATGCCCTGCCCCGACATCAAACAATTTCGGGCGGTATTGGTCGGCACTGTTGGTGATTTTAGATTTTAAGAATCGCAATTGCGCTTTGGCATCTAATGGCGAAGGCAAATCGCCTTCTAATTTCACTCTCGTGCGGGCACGTTCAATTTTTGGGTCAGGGATTGGCGCGGCGGAAATAAGGGCCTTTGTATAAGGGTGGCGCGCGTCGGAATAGATTGTGTCACGGTCGGCGGTCTCGACAACGCGACCAAGATACATAACCATAATACGGTGCGAAACTTCGCGCACAACCGCCAAATCATGGGAAATAAATAACATTCCCAAACCAAATTCGCGCTGTAAATCGAGTAATAAATCAATGATTTGCGCGCGAATTGAAACGTCCAATGCTGAAACCGCTTCATCGCATACTACAAATTTGGGCTTTAGAATCATGGCGCGCGCAATACCCACTCTTTGATTTTGCCCACCCGAAAATTCATGGGGATAGCGATTGATCCAATCAGGATTTAGGCCAACGCGTCCCATAATTTCTTTGACTTTTTCGTCACGCTCATGCGCCAAAATTTGCGGATAATGCACCAATAATGGTTCGGCAATAGATGCACCAATTGTCATTCTGGGGTCCAAAGACGCCAATGGATCTTGAAAGACAATTGTCAAATCCTTGCGGCTATCGCGCAAATCGCGTGCCTTTTCGCTTGAAACGTCTTTGCCAAGCCAAGAAATTGCGCCCATTGTCGGTGGAATAAGTTTCAAAACCGCGCGCGCAAGTGTCGATTTCCCACAACCCGATTCACCAACAACCCCAACAGTTTCGCCGGCGCGCACAATAATATCAACGCCGTCCACCGCTTTCAAAGGTAGTTTTTTCGGGAAAAAACCGCCGCCGATTTTGACCGGAAAATGAACTTGAAGGTCGCGACCTTCAACAATGATTTCGTCATTTTCATTTGGCGAGGGCGATAATGCCACCCCTTTCCTTTCCGGCCTATCAAGGCGCGGAACGGCGGATAGGAGTTTTTTGGTATATTCTTGTTGCGGCTTATAGAAAATATCTTCGGCACTTCCACCTTCGACATATTCGCCCTGGTTCATAACTTGGACCCTATCGGCAAGGCGCGCGACCACGCCCATATCATGCGTAATAAGGGCAATCGCCGCGCCCAAATCCTTTTGCAATTCGTGCATTAATTCCAAAACTTGTGCCTGCACCGTGACGTCAAGGGCGGTGGTCGGTTCGTCGGCAATCAATAATTTTGGTTCGCAAAGCATAGCAATCGCAACCATTACCCTTTGGCGCATTCCACCCGATAATTCATGCGGATATTGCGCCAAACGGCGCGCCGCCTCAGGGATTCGGACCCGTTCAAGCCAATCAATACAGCGTTTTTGTGCGGCCTCACCACGCAAATCAGTGTGCAGGTTCAAAACCTCATTCATTTGTTCGCCAATGCGCATATGCGGAGTGAGGCTTGTTAGTGGGTCTTGAAAAATCATTGACATTTGCGCGCCACGAATTGTGTTTAATTCTGACGGTTTAAGACCAAGGATTTCGCGACCCAAAAATTTTATTGAACCATTAGCATGTCCGTTTTTCGCCAAAAGCCCCATTGCTGCAAGAAAAGTCTGCGATTTGCCGGAACCGGATTCACCAACAATCGCCACGCATTCACCGGAATAAATATCCAGATCAATGCCCTTAACCGCACTAACAATGCCGTCATTGGTTGTAAAATCGATTTTGAGGTTTTTGACTTCTAGGATTTTTTCGCTCAAAACACTCTCCGAAATATTGCGCAACATTTAGACATATTTATTATTTCGCCGCGATAATAGAATGTGCAAGAGATTTTGACAGTCTCAATGATGGAATTTGAAAAATGCTTATTAATGCCCCACCCATCTTTGAAATGGTTAATCGCGAAACCAAAGACACGATTACGATTTCCATAAAAAGCATTATTGCCACTTTTATTTTCGGTGGTTTTCATTTTCTTTGGCGCGGTTTTTGGCGCGACGGTTTGATTTATTTTGGCCTCAATCTAATAATTTTGGCCTTTGCACCCTCACCGGTTTTGAAAGTGATTGGCGAATGGGGTTTAAATGGCATTATGGCCTATTTCACTATTCGCATTCTTGAACAAAATTATCGCGAAATGGGGTATATCAGAAAATAATCACTTTTTCAAAATATAGGAATTTCGTGAAAGCCACCCAATCGGATCGCCAATATATTGGTTCTCATCGGTTTTGTCGCGAAATTCGCCGCGTTCAATATCGAAACTATCGTAAAGGCGACGCATAAGAATTGGTCGATTTTTTGCCTTAAAAGGGCCATTCGCATCATATGAGTAGAATACGCCTTTATAGCCATCTCCTACACGTTTTTTTGAAAAATCTTCGGCCCAGCTGGTGATTAATATATCGCAGCCTTTTTTCTTAGCGACAAAAGAGTTTGGTCCCCAATCGCGGGTTTCAATTGCTTTGCCTTTTTGAATCCAATTTTGGTCAAAGACATAAAGCGTCCAAGTATTAACGCCCAAACCATTACCTTGCGCATTCCAAAGGGCAACAATATTTTCATTTTTGCCATTGCCGTCCAAATCTGCTTTAATGGAATAGAATGTTTCATACATTCCCGCCATAACTTCATCTTTGGATTTGAAAATTTCTTTGCCGTTTTTTAAGACTAGGAATGCACTTTCCCAGTCTTTATAGGGCTTTTCATAATCAATGCGGCAACGCCAAATCTGCGCACCGCCCATTTCAACCATCATGCCTTTTTTGCAATTGACGGAATTATTCGGCACGTCAGCAAGATAGGTGTCAAAATCATCGTCGGCGTGTGGTTTCACTGTGGGTTTTTCAATACTGACATTCGCGCATTTATTCATTTGATAGGCATTGGCATTAGCCGATAATAAGGACGCCAAAACCAAAATTAATGAAAGTTTTTTCAATTTCGTCCCCTATTTATTGCATGCATCTTTATAACCAAGGCCACAGGCTTTGGAATAATTAAATTTGGCATCACTTGGTGAAACAGGACCGCCAAGACCCTTTTCGTGATATAAAGCAAGATTGAAACATCCGGTCGCGCTATTCAATACGCACGCTTTATTGAAATAGTCGCGCGCGACTTGGTGGTTTAATCCGACGCCCCAACCATTGCTATTCAAAGTTCCAACATTGCTACAAGCATCGCCATTTTTGCCGTCACACGCTTTCATGCTGAATTTCATTGCTTTAGCATAGTCTTTAGACACGCCAGTTGGCGCGTTAATATAAAGTGCACCTGAATACTTACACGCGGTAATATCGCCAAAGTCACATGCTTTTTCATATAGGCTTAAAGCCTTGGGTTTTGAAAGTTCGACCCCATTCCCCAATTCGTATTTTTCGCCAAGGTTTCGGCACCCAATGCCAGAAGACATGTCACAGGCCTTTTGGTATAGCCCTATTGCTTTCGGCAAATCCTTTGTGACACCCTCACCTTTTGCATAAAGTGAGCCCAAATTATTGCATGCAGAAGAATTATTTAGATTGCAGCCTTTTTCATATGACTTGGATGCAGCAAGTGAATTCACAATTGTGCCAAATCCCTTGGCCTGATTATAACCAAGCCTCATGCATGAACGACCACTATTGTTATCGCAACCGATTTGATACTTGGCATTCGCTTCGGCAAATTTTTTGCCTAATTCGTCTTTTTCCAATAGCGTGCCCGCGGATGCACACGCATCAAAATATCTTCTATCACAGGCTTTGGAATAATTGGTTTGGGCCTTAATCAAATCCTTTGCGCCGCCTTTTCCATTTTCCAAAAATAATGCGAAATTATTGCAGCCGATTGCGTCATTTAGATTACAGGCTTTTTCATACAATGCGCGCGCTTTTACCAAATCGGGATTACCGCCATTTCCCATCTCGACCAAATATCCCAATTGGGAACAAGAATCGGGTGATCCTAAGTTACATGCTTTTTCGTAATTCAGTTTCGCCTTAACTATGTCTTTGGTGACGCCTTTTCCAAATTCGTAAACCGACCCCAAATTATTGCAGCCGTTTGAGATTTGTAAATTGCAGGCCTTTTCATATAATTGCGCCGCTTTCGCCAAATCTTTAGTGACACCTTTTCCAAATTCATAAAACACGCCGAGATTGGAGCACCCGTGACCATTGCCGCCGGTACATGCGGTCTCGTAATTACTTTTGGCAGTAGCAAAATCTTTTGCCCCGCCTTTACCGATTTCTTGAAAATAACCAACTGACGCGCATCCGGCGTAATGCCCCAATTTGCAAGACGCATCATAGGATTGGCGCGCAAGTTCGGGATTAATTACTGTGCCAATTCCATTTTCGTAATATATACCAAGATTCTGGCAACCAAGACCGCTTTTTCCATCGCAGGCTTTTTTTACAAGGCCAAACGCGGTTTGCGCGTTTTTGGTGACAATTATTCCTTTTTCATAGAAAACACCGAAATTGTTGCATCCGGTTGGGTCGCCGCCATTGCAAGACTTTTCGTATAATTCCTTGGCCTTTGCTAAATCCTTGGCACCGCCTTCGCCGTGTTCAAACATATAACCGATTTGAGCACACGCTTTGGCATAATTTAGATTGCAGCTTTTTTCATAAAAAGTGCGCGAAAGTGGAATATTTTTGACACCCGCTGTGCCCTTCGACAATATATCACCAACATAATAGCAAGAATATTGTTCACCAAGTCCACATGCTTTTTCCAAAAGCGGTTTGGCCATTATTTGCGATTTTGCGATTCCTAGACCATCATAATAATGCACACCCGCACCAAGGCACGAACGCATTATTGTTTCGCCACTTGTGCCCATTGAACATGCTTGTTCATATAATTGTCTAGACAAAGCATAATCTTTTGCAGTGAAAGCTGTCACCGCCCTTTTATAAACATCTGCTAAATCGCTGTTTTGCGCTTTGGCGGTTTCAAATGAAAACAAAGCCGAAAGGAAAAGACCAAATAATAATAGACCACGCATTTTTTTGCTCCCGCCGCTATTTCACTCAATAGTATGGCAAAAAAACGGCAAGATTAGCGCGGTTTTGGGAATTATCAAGTTATGGATTTTATGACCGCCAAGTCAATTTTGTCGGCACAATCGGATTATTAAATTCACGGTTTTCAGCGCGCGAATTGTGCCATTCTTTTTTGAGTTTCAGATACCAGCGTGATTGTGTATCCAAATCGTCAATCCAAAGCATAGTTTTTTGAAATTCCATTCCCAATCTCTGCATTCCAACAATATCACCATCTTGGCGAAGGAAAGTTTTGACCATTGACGGCAATAATGGCATCAAAAGATTCAAAATTGGCGTATTGTCCCAAAACGTGAATTGGACAAATAGGGTTTCATTTTCAGTTAAAGGCAAAATGCATGAAAGTGCCACCAATTGCGACTTTCCACTTTCTACAATTTCCCATCTATAACCCGGCAACATAAAGCGAATTTCGGTCGAAACATCATTGCCAAACAATGCGCGATAGCCAACCGAATTGCCGCTTGGCGCGTGGCGCGCCATGGCCCATCCATGATGATCGGGAACAAATAGTTTTTCTTTGGTTTTCAATTTCATGGCCCGTGGTCGCCACCACCATTGCGAATGGACATAGCCAACATGACCGGGGTCCATAAGGCCATAGGCAGTATTGTCCAAATTCGCTTTGAAAATGCGTGACGCTACAACTTTTGGCTTTGCGGCGCGAATACCTAAATCGGGCGGCGGCAAATCCGGCACACCCGAAAAACGCGGATTTGATGAAACATAGACAAAAACGATGCCATTGGCCTCATGTGTTGGATAATATCGCACTTTCACTTTTTCGGGGTCATAGGGCGAACCATCAACCAGGCTAGGCATGTGTTTACAGACCCCATTAGTTGAAAAGCGCCAACCATGATAAGGACATTCAATTACAGGCGCGCCATTATGGTCAATTTGCCGCCCCGCCGATAATGGCACAAGACGATGCGGGCAAATATCGCGCATTGCGAAAACCTCACCGTCACGTGTGCGCCCGAATAATACGGGTTCACCAAGAACCATGCGACGAATTTGCTTCCCACGCTTTAATTCCGACGACTGCGCCCCAAAATACCAAATATCACGAAGCCATTGGTCTTCGATTTTTCTTTCAGCCATATTTTCTATTTGATTTCCGCCCGCCATTTTTGAAACCTAAACGTTTTTTAATATTATGCAAATGCGGCAAAGTGTATTTTTATTCAATAAAAAAAGAAGGGACTTAGTAAATCCCTTCTCTTTCATATTTATCTTTATTTTCGACTTGGAATTAAATCGATTTCCACACCCCGTCATTTCCGACACAGGCTTGGCGGGCGGCGCGACCGTTTTCGGTTAATTCACCTTTGAAATCAACGGTTTGCACGACTTCACGACAGGTGGCGGTGACCGGAACTTTCACGGTTCTAAAACTGCCCGAGGCCTGAGTATTGGGTGCATTTAATTTACCCAAAGGTTTCAAATCCGCCATTGGAATATAGCCTGCAATAACGCCATTTGATTTAATTGCCGCAAATCCGTTGGTGGCAGATGTCTGCCCCAAAACTTCAAGCTCAGTATCCATTGCGATTTTTGAAATTTTCTTGGCTTTTTTGGAAGTTGAAGTTTTAAGATAGGTTTCTTTAACCGTCACATATTTAGAGCCAACCAAAATAAGATTTTTCGGCGCTACGACATTTTTCGCAATCACCAAATCCTGATTTGCGGTTGACATGGTCGACGTTGCTTTGGTTTCGACATTCATTCCGGTTTCGTCATTGGTATAGCGCGTATTTTCACCCAAAGCCAAAGCGCGTTCAGAATCGGCGGCCATTTTTTCTTGGTCTTTTCTTTGAAGACTACAGCCGAAATAAGAACCGACTGCGCCGCCAACCGCTGCACCGATTACGGTTGCCAAGGTTTTGTTGTCTTTGGCTACTTTATTGGCAATAACACCACCCAAAACCGCACCAATTACCGCACCTTTCTTTTGCTTGTCACCTGGCGCGTCGCACGCAAAAATCCCAACAGAACCCGACATTATGCCTTTGTCTTCAGCATGAACAGTAGTTGCAGTCGGAATTGTTAATGAAGCGGCGCACGCCAAAACTAAGAATTTACGCATTTAATCCTCCATACCGTCCCGAAATTGAAACCAGATGCCAAAGGCTTATTGTTTTTCTTTGATTAGATGTTTCAGGCTACACCCAGTTGGAAAAATCGTCAAAACAAAAATGTTTTCATTATTCGAATTTCGGTTTAGTAATTAAGGATGCAGATAGATAATATAGCAAAACCGCGCAGCCATAATTTTTTCACAAGCCTTTATTTTCAAGTTGTGGTCGCTATTGGGCTTGGGGTTTTGGTTGGAATATTTTTTCCACATTTCGGCGAAAGCCTTAAACCTTTGGGCGACGGTTTTGTAAAACTCGTCAAAATGATAATTGCACCCGTGATTTTCATTACAATCGCTACCGGAATTGGGCGAATGCAAAATCTAAAAGGCTTTGGTGCAACGGCGGCAATTGCCTTTGCCTATTTCTTTGTTTTTTCGACAATGGCGCTGATTATCGGGATTTTTGTTGCCAATGTTTTTGCGCCCGGGTCAGGAATGAATATTGACCCCGCGACATTGAAAATGGACGAGGTTAATAAATACGCTCAAAAAGCACATGACAGCGATTTGGTTAAATTTATTCTCGATATAATTCCCAATACTTTGGTGTCTGCATTCGCCGAAGGCAATATTTTGCAGGTCCTATTCATTGCGGTTCTATTCGGAATAGCATTGGTCGCTGTGGGCGAAAAAGGCGCGCCGATTGTATCATTTCTTGATGCGATTTCATACCCGGTTTTCAAAATGGTCGATATATTGATGCGCGCGGCACCGATTGGCGCATTTGGGGCAATTGCCTTCACCATTGGCAAATATGGCAAAGACAAAATCGGGGATTTAATTGGCCTAATCGGACTATTCTATTTCACGTCGGCATTGTTCGTTTTAGTGGTTTTAGGTGCGGTCGGCCTCGTGGTTGGGTTTTCGATTTTTCGATTACTGGCTTATTTGAAAGACGAATTATTTCTGGTTTTGGGCACATCTTCGTCAGAAGCCGCTCTACCGCGCCTCATGGAAAAACTCGAAGGTTTAGGGTGTAAACGCGAAACCGTCGGTTTGGTGGTGCCAAGTGGCTATTCATTCAATCTTGATGGCACAAATATTTATCTGACTTTGGCGGCGCTTTTTATCGCACAGGCAACAAATACTCATCTTACTATTGAACAACAAATCCTATTGTTTTCGGTTGCAATTGTTTCATCAAAGGGCGCGGCGGGTGTAACAGGCGCAGGTTTCATAACATTAGCAGCAACTTTGTCAGTCGTGCCTAGTGTGCCGATTGCGGGAATGGCATTAATTTTGGGCATAGATAGATTCATGTCCGAATGCCGCGCAATTACCAATTTTGTCGGTAATGCAGTGGCAACACTTGCGGTATCGCGCATACAAAACACGCTTGATATTGTGCGTATGAAATCAGTTCTTGCGGGCCAGGCACCGATTAGGTTTCAGCCGATTGAGGCAAAATCTTTCGCCGCAGGTGTCAAAATTGGCGAACATGATGAGGATTAAATTTTTTTAATTCAATTTGCCTCGAATTTCGGCTAATAATTACATAAAACAAAGGGGTAAAGGGTGAAAAATCGCAATCTATTTTTGGCTTTATTTGTTTCAACTGCCATCAGCACGCCATTGTCGGCGCAGGAAGTCATAAAACGCACACAGGGTCAATTGGTCATGGAAAATGTACCAATAACGCCTGATAATGTTCGTGAAAAACTAATCCAATATCAAAATGTTCGCTCTGCCGGCATTGTCGGTTTCACAAAATCGGGTCAAGTTTTGATTTCAACACGTTTTGGTGAAGCAAACCAAATCCATTTGGTGAAAATTCCAAAAGGCGCGCGCAATCAATTGACCTATTATTCCGAACCGGTCGGCGGCGCACAAATGCGCCCTAAACACAATCAATTTGTGTTTTCCAAAGACAAAGGCGGCGACGAATTTCATCAATTCTATCTTTATGATTTGGACAGCGGCGAAACCCGCCAATTAACTGAGGCAGGAACCCGCAATGATGGCATTTTGTTTTCCGATGACGGGAAATACGCTGTTTGGTCGGTATCGCGCGATAAATCTGCCATGCGCGATATTGTGATGATGGAAGTTGATAAACCGGAAAGCAAAAAAATTCTATTTTCCAAAGAAGGATCATACGGCGCAATCGAATTTTCACCTGATGGCAAACAGCTTTTGATGGGGCAATATGTTTCCGTCACAAAATCCAAACGCTTTCTTTATGATATCGCAAGCGGCAATTTGAATGAGCTAACGCCTGAATTGAATGTTTCGTATGACGGTGGTTCTTTCACCAAAGACGGCAACAACGTGCTTTTGGTTACTGATGAAAATTCGGATTTTGCCTATGGAGTCAATTTAAACTTAAAAACCCAGAAACGCACCCGTGTCACACCAAAAATAAACTGGGACGTTACAGGAATTGGCCTTTCGCCCGATTATAAAAAAGTTTTATTCGGCACTAATGAAGACGGTATTTCCAAAATCTATCTTGGCAACGCCGTTAATATTTCCGCCGCAAAACCGATTAATCTCCCTGTCGGAACTGTTGGCGGTATAAGATGGAATGATGCAGTAACCAAACTTGGCATTTCGGTTTCCACTGCAACCACACCATCGGATGTTTTTGTTTATGATTTAAAAAGCAAAAAACTGGCGCAATGGACCGAAAGTGAAATCGGCGGCCTTAATCCAAAGAGTTTCGTAACACCAAAATTGGTTCGCTATCCAACTTTTGACGAAGTGAATGGCGCAAAACGCAAAATTCCGGCTTTTGTTTATGAACCTAAGACCAGTGGCAAACACCCCGTAATTATCTCAATTCACGGCGGCCCCGAAAGTCAGTCACAACCGAATTTTTCAAGCACTTATAATTACTGGCTCAAGGAATTAGATGCCGCCGTTATTGTGCCGAATGTTCGCGGTTCAACCGGATATGGCAAAAACTATGTCGATTTAGATAATGGTTACAAACGCGAAGACAGCGTGAAAGATATTGGTGCTTTGCTTGATTGGATTGAAACCCAACCCAATTTAGACAAATCAAAAGTCGCTGTTTATGGCGGTTCATATGGCGGCTATATGGTTTTGGCCTCTATGACCAATTATAATGATAGGCTTGCGGGTGGCGTCGATATTGTTGGTATCTCAAATTATGTCACTTTCCTCGAAAACACCCAAAGCTATCGCCGCGATTTGCGACGCGTTGAATATGGCGATGAGCGTGACCCTAAAATGCGTGAATTCATGGAAAAAATCGCGCCTTTGAATAATGCCCATAAAATCACGAAGCCTTTGTTTGTAATTCAGGGCAAAAACGACCCGCGCGTACCGCAATCAGAAGCCGAACAGATAGTTGCCAAGGTTCGTTCTAATGGCGGGAAAGTTTGGTACATGCTTGCCAATGACGAAGGTCATGGCTTTGCCAAAAAATCAAACCGTGATGCACAAAGAGAGGCGGAAACCCTTTTCTTCAAAGAAATATTCGGTATTAAGTAGCCAAAATTATATCGCGCATGCGGGGGCAAAATGCATATCGAAATGACGACATCAGAAATCTTTCTGATTGCGATGCTTATTATCTTTACCGTGCCATATTTAGTATGGCGGGTTTTCAAGACTGATTATTATGCGCCGCTTGTTGTGGTGCAGATTATCGGCGGCATATTACTTGGCCCCGGAATATTGGGCGCGGTTTTTCCGCAATATTATGAATTTGTTTTCAACCCAAAAGTAATTGGCGCGTTAAACGGCATCGCTTGGTGGGCGGTGATGATTTTCGTTTTCATCGCGGGGATTGAACTTGATATTGAAAAAGCATGGCAAAATCGCCGTGAAAGCGGAATTACGGCGGGTCTTGCGTTGGGCGCACCATTGTTATTGGGTGCAATTGGCGCAATCATAATGCTTTCTTTCTCAAATGGTTGGATTGGGCCAAAAGGTCAAAAATGGCAATTCATTTTAGGCATTGGCATGGCCTGTGCTGTTACCGCCTTACCAATCCTCGTGCTTTTTATGGAAAAATTGGAAATCCTACGCAAACCGTTGGGGCAAAGGATTTTGCGATATGCCAGCCTTGATGACATTGCCATTTGGGGCGTTTTGGCAATTATCCTCCTTGATTGGGAACGCGTCGGTCGCCAATTGGGCTTTTTAATCGGCTTTGGTGTTGTGGCGTATTTAGTGCGTAAAATTATGGCGAAGATCGAGGAAAGCGACAGATGGTATTTCGCCCTTATCTGGCTTGCGGCATCCGGTTTTGTTGCAGATTGGGCAGGCCTACATTACATGGTCGGCGCATTTTTGGCGGGCGCAATTCTTGATGCCAAATGGTTTAATCAAGAAAAAATGGATATGTTCCGCGGTCATATATTGCTTGCGATTATGCCGGTTTTCTTCCTTTCCACTGGCTTAAGAACCAAATGGGATGTTGGTGGTGTAACGGTCTTTGCCGCGGCCTTCTTATTGCTTTTCTTGTCAGTGGCAGGAAAATTAATCGGCATAAAAATTGCGGGTTCAATTCTTAAATGGAAGAAGAATGAAGCCTATATAATCGGTTGGCTTTTACAGACCAAGGCACTGATTATGATTATTTTCGTCAATATTCTTTTGGATAAGCAAATAATCACTAATGAAACCTTCACCGCCACACTTTTGATGGCGGTTATGAGTACGATGTTGACCATTCCTATGGTTAAGCCAAAACTTGGCGCTCTCGAAACATAGAATTTACAGTGCATTTGGTTTCAAACCTTGATTAATAGGCGCTTTCAACTTATTGCACCGCACCAATATGACTAATCCTTTACCCGTTACTTTAGACGATATAAAAGCCGCGCAAAAACTCATTGCCGGTAAAGTGCACCGCACGCCTTTGAATTATTCAAAAACATTGTCGGATATTACGGGCGCAGAAGTTTGGATTAAGTTTGAAAACCTGCAATTTACCGCCGCCTTTAAAGAGCGTGGCGCATTAAACCGCCTGTTGAATCTAAATGAAGACGAAAGAAAACGTGGCGTAATCGCCATGAGCGCGGGAAACCATGCGCAAGGTGTTGCATATCACGCGGCGCGACTTGGAATACCTGCCACAATCGTAATGCCGAAAGGCACGCCATTCACCAAAATTGAACATACCCAAAGACACGGTGCGCGCGTCATTATTCACGGCAATACTTTGGTTGAGGCATCAGACCATGCCCATAAAATTTGCGATGAAGAAAACCTTGTTTTTATTCCGCCGTTTGATGATAAATTGGTAATAGCAGGTCAGGGCACAATTGGCCTTGAAATGTTAGAAGATAAGCCGGATTTAGACGTTATTGTCGTTCCGGTCGGTGGTGGCGGCCTAATTGCCGGTGTTGCCGTGGCGGCAAAGGCAATAAGCCCGAAGATTGACATTATCGGGGTTGAACCCGCCATGTATCCGTCAATGGACGGCGCATTACGCCAATTGCAAGACGTAAAATGTGAAGGTCAAACAATTGCCGAAGGCATAGCCGTTAAATTCGTCGGTCAAATACCGCTTGAGATTTGCCGTGAGCTTGTGCGCGAAGTTTTGCCGGTTGAAGAAGCCGATATGGAACAGGCCATAAATCTTTTCTGCAATGTCGAAAAAACCGTGTCCGAAGGTGCGGGGGCGGCGGGCCTTGCTGCACTTTTGGCTTATCCTTGGCGATTTAAAGGTAAAAAAGTCGGCCTTATTCTTTCCGGTGGCAATATTGATTCACGCCTTTTAGCGAGTGTTTTGACGCGTTCATTAGTGCGCGAACAACGTATTGTTAGAATGCGCATTATCGGTGACGATAGACCCGGTCTTTTGGCCCTTGTTTCGCGTGTTATTGGTGAAACGGGTGGCAATATTATTGAGGTTGCCCATAATCGCTTGGCACTTGATGTCCCTGCAAAAGGTGCGGAATTTGACATAATGGTCGAAAGCCGTGACGCGCGCCATACCCAAGAAATTATTGATGCTTTGACTGCGGCTGGCTATCCACCACGCCCATAGGTAAAATTATGAAACTAAAACTATTCCTTGCCGCCATTTTCGGCCTTTTTGCCATTACCTCTTGCTCAAAAGAGGCGCAGATTAAACTATCGCCCGAGGCAAACAAGAATTTGCAAACTGCCGAAGAATTTTTGGCACAAAATGCCAATAAGCCAGGTGTCGTGACCACAAAAAGCGGCTTGCAATATCAGATAATTTCTTCGGGCGACCCTAAAGGCCCTAAACCTGAATATTCCTCAATCGTCAGTGCCAATTATGAAGGGACATTTTTGAACGGCGAAGTCTTTGATTCTTCGTTCCAACGCGGAACCGCCCTTGAAATGCCCGTCGCGGATTTAATTCCGGCATGGACTGAAGCATTATTAAATATGCATCCGGGGGATGAATGGGTAATTTGGGTTCACCCAAAAATCGGTTATGGCCCAATCGGAATGCCGCAAGGTTGTGGCGGCAAGGGTGATGAATGCATTATTCCGCCAAACACGCTTTTGGTCTTTAGATTGCAACTATTATCTATTGTCAAAGCCGACGAAACCGCGCAAGAATTAATGGAAAACGAAATCATCGGATCCGATGGTAAATTGAACGAGAAATCGGGGCATTAATAATTGACGCGCATGAAACATCCTAAGCTCGACCTTGCCATTGAAAACCTTGGCACCTTGGTCGCGTTTAGAACAGTTTCGCGAAATTCCAATCTTGAATTAATTGATTGGGCGCAAAATATTTGCGAAGAAAATGGCGCAAAAGCCCAATTATATAAAAGTGATGATTGCAAGCTTGCCAATTTGGTTGCGGTTTTTGGACCAATTACCGATGGAGGTATAATCCTATCCGGTCATTCCGATGTTGTGCCGATTGAGGATCAAGATTGGGATACAGACCCTTTTGAATTAATTGAAAAAGACGGTAAATTATACGCGCGCGGCACTTGCGATATGAAAGGCTTTAGCGCGTGTGTTTTGGCCTTGGCGGAAAAAATTGGACGCGCAGAATTAAGAAAGCCGATTTATTTTTGTCTTTCCTATGATGAGGAAATCGGCTGCATAGGTGCACATCACATGGTTGCCCAAATGATTGGTGATTTTCCCAAAATCGAATTGGCAATCATCGGTGAACCTAGCATGATGAAGCCGGTTTCGGCACAAAAGGGCATTTCCACCTATATTGTCGAGTTTACGGGGCATGAAGCGCATTCTTCAAGACCCGATAAAGGTATTTCCGCAATTATGGCGGCTATTCCGGTCATTGAGCTAATTAATGAATTGGGTTCTAATTATCAAATAGGCAACACACTTTTTGAACCACCGGGGCCAACTTTAACCATCGGTAAAATTGAAGGTGGCACGGCGGGCAATATACTTGCGCATCATTGCCGCTTTATTTTTGATATTCGCTATGAAAACGATGCCGAATGCGATCAAATCATTTCGAAAATTTCAGACAAAGTCCGAAAAATAGACGCCGAAATGAAATTACGTTTTCCCGAATGTGGCGCGGTTTTGAAACAGCGTTCCTACACGCCGCCACTTTTGAACCAACCTGATTCACTTGCCGAGAGTTTTGTGCGTTCTATTTCGGGCGAAAATGAAACCATTGCAGTTTCTTATGGCTCAGAAGCCGGAATTTTTCAAAAACACTCAATCCCTGCCGTAATAATGGGCCCAGGGTCTATTTTACAGGCGCATCAGCCAAATGAATTCATAGAAATCGACCAATTAAACCAATGCCTTTGGTTTTTGGATAGTGTTATAGATCGATTAGCGCGCTGATTATTGCAAATAGTTTGCAATTTTCATTAAATTTAAACCGTTTTCAAACCCATTGTTAAGAGTTGGGGGTTATAAGGCAATTATAATTAATTGCGCGCAATTTTAATAAATCGGGGTCATTATGTTTCTGGCAATCGGCATTGTAATCGTTTTTGCTATGGTTTTCGGCGGGTTTATTCTCGCTGGCGGACACATGGAAGTAATACTTCACGCCGCCCCAATGGAATTAATGATGATTTTGGGTGCAGCGGTTGGCGCACTTGTTACAGGCAATTCAATTGATACGATTAAAGCATTTGGCGGCGGCATTGGCAAAATTGCATCAGGCCCCAAATGGAAAAAGCAAGATTATACAGATCTATTGCTTTTGCTATATTCATTGACCAAATTAATGAAAACCAAAGGCGTAGTCGCACTTGAGGCACATATTGAAAAGCCGCATGACAGCCCAATTTTCAATCGCTATCCAAAAATTGCCAAAGATCACCATGTTACGGACTTCATTTGCGACACTTTGCGCATGATGACCATGAATCTTGATGACCCACATCAAGTTGAATCCAATATGGAAAAGCAATTGGAAAAGCACCATCACGAGGCGCATTTGGCGGCTCACGCAATGCAAAATATGGCCGATGGTCTTCCGGCATTGGGAATTGTTGCGGCGGTTTTGGGTATTGTTAAAACCATGGGCGCAATTACCGAACCACCCGCAGTTTTGGGTGGCATGATTGGTAAAGCATTGGTCGGTACATTCCTTGGCGTGTTTTTGGCTTATGGCTTTGTTGGCCCAATGGCATCACGCTTAGGTCAAGTCTTGGACGAAGAGCACCAATTCTATAAAATTATCCAAGACGTTTTGGTTGCGCATTTGCACGGAAATGCTGCCCAGGTTTCAGTTGAAATCGGTCGCGGAAGCGTTCCTTCACCTTTGCAGCCATCCTTTGCGAAACTAGAAGAAGCGATAGGCGCTTTAGGAAACGATTGATAATTTTAGCGCTTTTTATTTGCAAGGCTGACATTTACTGCACAAAAATTCAAAAAACATTTTTCGGAAAAATATTTTTTCCAACTATTTTTAATTCTCATTATTTCCGCTTTGACTAATATTCGACTAAAGTTGAAATCAAACCGATATTCAAAAGGCCGCTGCTAAGTATCGGTATTAATGGAAGATTTTTTTCCTTTTTCAAAATGGCTTGGTCTCAAACCACCGCCACAAACCCTCCAGCTATGACAAAACCCAATCATTTTCATGGTTAAGCTATGCAATAATGCATAATCGCGCGGGCGTTTAAAAATGATAATTCTTCTTGCATGACACGAAAATTACGCTAAATCGGCCTTAATGCGTGCAATTTTAGGGGCTCGCAGAGAAACTATATATTGAGGATGTTTTCAATGAAAAAGCTTTTCGCTGCTACTGCAATTGTAGCCCTTCTTGGCGTTGCCGCTTGTGGTAAAGCCGCTGAAACTGTAACTAACGCTGCTGACGCTGCTGCAAACGTTGCTACTAACACTGCTGACGCTGCTGTTGGTGCAGCTGCTGGTGCTGCTGACGCTGCTGTTAACGTTGCTACTGACGCTGCTGCTGCAACTGCTAACGTTGCTGCTGACGCTGCTGGCGCTGCTGTTAATGCTGCTGCTCCTGAAGCTAAACACTAATAGCCTTAGGTTATAAGAATTCCAAGGCCGCCTCAAAAGGGCGGCCTTTTGCTTTTTGGGTATTCGATTGAGTGGCTTCCTCGAATTTGACGAAAACAATATTCCGTCAAACATTCTGTTTGGCGATACTTATTATTCGAAAATGGGCGGATTGGACGAAACCTATGAGGTCTTCATTCGCCCCACAGAAATCGACAAAAAAATCAAAATTCAAAACGATATTATTATAGGTGAAACCGGATTTGGGACGGGCTTAAATTTTCTCGCGGTTTTGAAGGAATTTGAAGAAAGCGCGGCTCCAAATGCGACCCTTCAATTCTATACATTTGAAAAATATCTGATGGATGCGGAAAATGCGGGCCTCGCGCATTCGAATTTTCCCCAGATTAAGGACCAATCAGAAAAATTATTGCGCAATTGGCCTAAGAATGTAAAAGGCCTTCATTCGATAGAAATTGTCCCGCGTGTCTTTCTAAACATTTTTATCGGCGACGCCAATGAAACAATGGAACTGTGCGAATTTAAGGCCGATGCGTGGTTTTTGGATGGTTTTGCGCCATCTAAAAACCCTGATTTTTGGAATGACACAATTTTTTCCCAAATCGCTCGCTTAATTAAGCCCGACGGCATTATTGCGACATATTCGGTGGCATCATTGGTGCGCGAAGGATTGCAAAAATCAGGCTTTGTATTTGAGAAACTAGCGGGCTTCGCAAATAAGAAGCACCGACTTATTGCACGCCCACAAATCCCGACGCCAAGCCAAACTCATAAGAAAGCAGAAGAAATCGTCATTATTGGCGCTGGAATTGCAGGGCTTTGCCTTGGTCATTATGCGGCAAAATTTGGCATTAAAGCTACAATTTTCGATAATGATATTGAGGGGAAATTCAAGGCCTCAAATAATCCGCGCGGGATTTGTATGCCGCGCCTTGACCGAACCGAAACGACACAATCGCGATTTTTTAAAACCGCATATCTCCATGCATTGCGATTTTATGAGGATTTGGGAATAGGTTTTGAAAGAACCAAAATCAAAGAACCCGCAAAAAGCGAGCGCGATATTGAAAAATTTCAAATATTTGCAAAAAACCCGCCGCTACCACCTGAATTTTTGACAATTGAAGAAGGCACATTAATCCACAATTCTGCATTGGTTGAACCGCCAATTGTTTGCGACAAATTGCGCGAAAGTTTGGAAATCCGCGGTGAAGCAATAAAGGAAATTATTCGTCGAGAAGACAAATGGATTTTGATTGGCGAAAATAATGAAGAAGTCTTGCGCACCAATATCCTAATTAATGCCGCAGGCGCCGGAACTAACAAATTATTGAACGGTGAATTGCCAATTTCCGGGCGCGAAGGTGTGGTAAGTATTTCCGATTTTGAATGGCCCAAAGGCGAAATGCCGATTGCTGCCGGTGGCTATGCCATTCCATTTCAAGACAAAACCATTTTCGGGGCAACTTTTGAGCGCGTCAAATTGGAAAAAGTACCGGAAATCCTTGAAGATTCACACGAGAAGAATCTTGAAAATATCGCCAAATTCGCCCCCGAATTAGCGAATAAACTTAAAAATTCAAATATTACAGGTCGCGCATCAATGCGCGCGGCATCTAAAGACCAAATTCCAATTGCGGGCGAAATTAGGGACCGGCTTTTTGTTTTGGGCGCATTGGGTTCGCGTGGATTTTCACTCGCACCATTTTTGGCACAAATGCTGATAATGCAAATCGCGCATGGTAATTTAAGTGTGGAAACCCAAGTCGCGAAACTGGTTTCGCCCCATAGGTTTGGTAATCAGTTTTCAAACATTTAATGTTACAAAGCATTATGAATGAAATTGTCCTTACAGAAGACGATCAAGATGTTTTGCTTTTGGATCGCCGTTCACCGCATAGATTAATTGAGTTTTTGGGCGTTAATTTTTCACCTGTAACCCCCGAAATTCTATTGGCCCGCGTCGTGCAAAAAGCGAAGATTGAGCAAACTTATGGTTATTTGGTTACGCCAAATGCCGACCATTTGGTGCGTTTGCACAAAGAAACTGAATTACAAAATCTTTATGATGGCGCGTGGCTAAATACCAATGACAGTCGGATCTTGGAAATTCTTGCTAAAATGTCGGGAATTGAATTGCCCGCTTGCCCTGGTTCGGATTTGGCGGCGCGCTTATTTGAGAAGATCATAAAACCGCAAGATGCGATTAATATAATCGGCGGCGATAAAGCGCTTATTGACGTATTAAAGGCGAAATTCTCACTAAGGAATATTAAATGGTATGACGCACCAATGGGCCTTAAAAACAACCCTGATGCGGTCAAACAATGTGCGCAATTCATTGCCGATAATCCTGCACTTTTCCATTTTATTTGCGTCGGTTCGCCGCAACAGGAAATGGTCGCAAATGCAGTTTTACAGTTTGAAAACGCCAAAGGCGTCGGCCTTTGTTTAGGTGCAAGCCTTGAATTCATTACAGGTCGCGTAAAACGCGCACCAAAATTTATGCAAAAACTTCGGCTTGAATGGTTGCATAGATTATTGAGCGAACCGCAAAGAATGTGGAAACGCTATTTAATTGAAGGGCCAAAAATTTTCCTTATTTGGAATAAATGGCAAAAAAAGCGGTCTTAAGGGTTTAGCTTTTTACCGATTTCGCTTAGACAAGAATAATGCGGAATATTATTTTCTTTGTTTTAAGTGCAATAATTGCGGGTTTGATTGTCTATTTCGGCATTAATCCCTTAAGCCTTACCAAACCGTATTTGGTTCAAGGTCAGTTTCTGAATGACAAAATCATTCTGAGCGAGAAAGACATTTTGCAATTCAAACCTGACCAAAGTGTGGCCCTTACCGCTGCAGGACAAGGGGCGGGTTCTTCGATTGGCTTACGAATGGTTTCATTTTCGCCATTTGCTGAAAATTCCAAGAATGGGGCTCAATTGCAACTTGACCCGAAAATAACGTCAATGACTGCAGGAAAAAAAGTGCGTGTTGCAATCGTTGCGCCGCCAATCAATTACAAAGCCAGTGACGAATTCGCCGTCGGACTTGGCGGTCAAAACCAAATTAATTGGGCAAAAGCCAAACCAAAACCAGATACTGAGGCCGCAAGTGTTGAAATTGATGCGCCACAAAATGGTATTCAAAAAATCTATTTAAACCCCGATACCAAGGGAAGCGGCAGAGGAATTGATATTATCGCTTTGGTCATAAAAATCTTATAGCCTCAATTTCGCCCCATAATTTGGTATTGATTCCCCAATGAAAACTAAAGTCACTTATTTTCTGTCTGTCGCAATTGCCAGTCTCTCGATTTATGTTGCTGCCTGCGCACAAACTGACGGCACTTATGTCCCGCCCGATTTCCCGTCATCGGGCAATGAACAATTTGATATTTGGCGCAAGGATTTTGCTGCGCGTGCGGTGAATCAAAATAGTAAAGACCGAATTATCATTGAAGATATGTTGAAAACAGCCACGCCAAGCGCGACTGTTGTGAACCTAAACAATTCTCAACCCGAATTAATAAAGCCGGTCTGGCAATATATAAATAATTCAGTCAGCAGCCAAAGAATTGCTTTAGGCAAACAAAAACTTGGCGAAATGAAATTTATGATCGGCAAGAAAAGCGACGAATTGGGCGTTCCGACCGAATTTGCAATTGCGATTTGGGCAATGGAAACCGGTTATGGGGAAAACAAAGGCAATATTGACGTCATCAATGCCCTCGCGACACTCGCTTATGATGGGCGGCGTAAGGAATTGGGTGAAAAAGAATTATTAGCGGTTCATGATATTCTTAAAAATAATTTTGCCACCAAAGATAAATTAATAGGGTCATGGGCGGGTGCTATGGGGCACACGCAATTCATGCCTTCTTCTTATCTTGAACGCGCAATCGACGGCGACAATGATGGTGTGCGCGATATTTGGAATAATCCGATCGACGCCTTGGCATCGACGCTTAATTATTTGGCATCAGTTGGTTGGAAACGTGGCGAGCCATGGGGTAAATTGGTGCAATTAGCACCTAGTTTCGATTGGTCTTTGATGGATGGGCAAATGCGCCCCCTTTCCTTTTGGCGGCAAAATGGCATGATTAGCCCGTTTGCCGATGTCCCCCAAGATTGGAATGCGCGGCTTTTAGTTCCCGCTGGCGCTAATGGGCCAAAATTTTTGGTGGGTGAGAATTACAATGCCATTCGTCATTATAATGCCTCAGATTCCTATGCATTATCTGTCGCATTTTTGGCCGATGCTTTTGTGGGCGGTAATATGTATGCATTGAATTGGCCGACAAACGACCCGCCGTTAAATCGCACCGATACCAAGGAATTGCAGAATTATCTTATTCGTTTAGGTCTTTTAGATGGCATCGCAGACGGTGCGGCAGGCGCAAAAACTAAAGCCGCATTGCAAAAATTCCAATTGTCAAAGAAACTGATTGCCGACGGCTATCCCAATGCCAAAGCACTTGCGGATTTACGCAATCATTTCGGAATTGTTCCGCCACCACCTCCACCGAAAATAGAGGAAGAAGTTCCGACGCCGCAAACAGTGGTTTTTCCTAAAAACTAGCGCATTTCCCGCTTTAGCTGACCCAGATGCCGCCGCAATTTTGGTTCAGCTTTTGTGTTAAATTTCTTCGGTAATATTGGAATATTTCCAAGAAATTTAATGCGGAAGATGGAGCAAAAGGGCAAGGCAGGTGGGTCAGCTAAAGTGGGAAATGCGCTAGTTGCTTAAGAACTTTTCAAAATCCTCAATCAATACCTTTGCGCTTGCGATTGCAATTTCTTCGCCTTTTTGTTTTGTGGCTTGGGTTGGGTCTGAACCTATTCTACCGTCGGGGAATTGGGCGCGGTAGTCGAGGGCGTCGCGAATTGTCCCGCTGGGCGCGATTTTTGGCGACAGTGACATTTGATTGAGATTTTCACGGTCCGGAAAGCGATAATAAGTTAGAGCAACTTCGGATGCCGTGCCGTGTGAACCATGCCCCACTGGAAACATTTTCAAACAAAAGTCGGTAATCCCCGGCAATTCCCACCAATTGACCAAAATATGCTTAAACGGTGCTTTTTCACCGCGCATCGAATATTGGTGATAGGTTTCGGAAAATGCGGCATTAATGGTTGCGCAATTGCCACCGTGCCCATTAAGCCAATAGAGATGGGTAAAACCGTGGTGCACCAATGAATTCGTCCAATCCACAATTGTCGCAATCATAGTTGACGGGCGCAAAGTCATAGACCCTGCAAACGCCATATGGTGCTGCGCCTGACCAACGCCGAAATTCGGGCCAATCAAAATATCGCTTTGTGCCTGCGCTTCATCGGCAATGATTTGCGGACAAATGGCATCGGTGCCAATAAATCCAGTTGGCCCATGTTGTTCGTGCGAGCCAACAGGAATTATTATTCCGGTTTTTCCGGATTTTATTCGCGCCTCAATTTCAGGCCATGTTGATTTTGTAAGATACATTTTTGCCTCAGATTACTATTTTATCTCAAGTCTTTCCTTGAGTCGGGTCAAAATATCCATTTTTTCATGGAAAAACGCCAATATTATTGGCTGGCGGCCTTGGTGGTAGACACAAAATATGAAAACCCTTCCAACTTTTTTGACTTTCAGCCCCAAAATAATTTCATTCAATTCGCGAAATGCGCCAGTTCCGTTTGCCAATTCTATTGTCTTAGCTTCCAATTCGGAAATATATTTTCGGCTTTTTGCCTCCCCCCAATTCTCAAGCGAATATTTGATTATATCTCGAAGGTCATTTTCCGCGCCTTTGGTAAGGATATAGTTTCTTTTCACGAAGTTTTGCTTTCAGCAATAATTTCGTCAGCAATTTCAAGAATCCCTTTTTCGGAAACCTGGCCCAAAACTGCCTCTTGAAGTCGCTTTTCCAAAAGGGATTTCAATTCTTCCAAGGCTTCATTATCAGTTTCAACCTGCGGAAAAAGGCGTTCAAGAGCGTATTCTTTAATAGTTTTACCCTGTATGGCGGCAATCGCTTTCAATGTCTTATGTTGTTGATCGCTTATGTCTATCGTTAATCTGCTCATATTCCCACCTTTTCATGAATCTATAATGTCATAATGTGGGTTTGTGGTAAAGTGTTTTTGTAATTTTTTGCCCTTTTATGGTTTGATTGCCACAATAGCACCAAAGTAGTAATTGACTATAAAGCGGCTATTTGCACTATGCGCGCACTAAACAAGGTATGAGGAAGGTTCTAAAATGACTATGTATTCGCCCCCTAAAGAGCTTGCTGCTAAGGCGCATATTAATAAAGCCCAATATGAAGAAATGTATAAGGAATCCATCGAGAATCCGAACGAGTTTTGGGCGAAAATGTCAAAAACTTTGGACTGGTATAAAGAGCCAACCGAAATCAAAAACACTTCATACCATGAAGACACATTCGGGATTGAATGGTTCAAAGACGGCGAAATCAATGTTTCATATAATTGTATTGATCGCCATCTTGAAACCCGTGGCGACCAAGTGGCAATCATTTGGGAAGGTGATGACCCAAATGAATCACGCACTTATACCTATAAGCAACTTCACCTTGAAGTGAATAAATTCGCAAATACCTTGCGCGCTTTAAACGTTCACAAAGGCGACCGCGTAACCATTTACCTGCCAATGATTCCTGAGGCGGCATTTGCAATGTTGGCCTGTACCCGTATCGGTGCAATCCATTCAATCGTATTTGGTGGCTTTTCGCCTGACAGTTTGGCAAGCCGTATTGAAGATTGCGACTCTAAACTTGTAATCACTGCCGATGAAGGTTTGCGCGGTGGTAAAAAAGTACCGCTTAAAGCAAATACCGACGAGGCCGTTGCGCGTTGTCCGGTTGTTGAACACGTTTTGGTGGTTCGTCATACAGGCGGTGACGTCAATATGGTCGAAGGCCGCGACGTTTATTATCATGACGCTTCAAAGCACGTTTCACCAAAGTGTGAGCCGATTGCATACCCCGCTGAAACCCCGCTTTTCATTCTTTATACATCGGGTTCAACCGGAAAGCCAAAAGGTGTTTTACACACAACAGGCGGTTATTTGCTTCATGCCTCTTTAACCCATAAATATTGCTTTGATTATCAAGAAGGCGAAGTTTATTGGTGTACTGCCGATGTGGGTTGGGTTACGGGCCACTCTTATATCGTATATGGCCCATTGGCGAATGGCGCGACAACCTTGATGTTTGAAGGCGTGCCTTCATACCCCGACGCTTCACGCTTTTGGCAAGTTGTTGATAAGCATAAAGTCAATATTTTCTATACTGCACCGACAGCAATTCGCGCATTAATGCGTGACGGCGAAGGTCCGGTTAAATCAACCTCGCGTTCCTCACTTCGCGTTTTGGGTTCGGTTGGCGAACCAATCAACCCAGAAGCATGGCGTTGGTATTATGAAGTGGTCGGCGACAGCCGTTGCCCGATTGTCGATACATGGTGGCAAACTGAAACCGGTGGTGCATTAATCACCCCACTTGCAGGCGCAACCGATTTGAAACCGGGTTCGGCAACCCTTCCATTCTTTGGTGTGCAGCCAGCATTAGTCGATTCCGAAGGAAATATTTTAGAAGGTGCAACCGAAGGCAATCTTATTATTAAAGATTCCTGGCCCGGTCAGATGCGCACCATCTATAACGACCATTATCGCTTCTTTGAAACCTATTTCACCACATATCGCGGTTATTATTTCACCGGCGATGGTGCGCGCCGTGATGAAGATGGTTATTATTGGATTACGGGCCGCGTTGACGACGTTATTAATGTGTCGGGTCACCGCATGGGCACAGCCGAAGTTGAATCTGCACTTGTGTCACATGGTAAAGTCGCCGAGGCCGCGGTGGTTGGATATCCACATGACATCAAAGGCCAAGGCATTTATGCCTATGTCACTTTGAACACTGGCGAAGAAGCATCGGAAGAATTGCGCAAGGAATTGGTCGGTTGGGTTCGCACTCACATTGGCCCAATCGCAAGCCCTGATAAAATCCAATTCGCTATGATTGGCCTTCCAAAAACCCGCTCAGGAAAAATCATGCGCCGCATCTTACGCAAAATCGCAGAGGATGATTTCGGTTCATTGGGTGACACTTCGACTTTGGCAGATCCAAGTGTGGTTGATGATTTGATCGAGAATAGACAGAATAAACTTTCTTAATTACGAATTACGAATTAAGCCACTTCGAAAGGGGTGGCTTCTTTCTTATTTCGACAATTTCAATTGTCCAAAGATGCACCATGATTTATGACATCACGCATTTCGCCCATAAAAACAATGCGTTAGACCATATTTACCCTATCAAACAACGGAAATAGCTATCAAATGCTATCAACAAGTCAAAATGACATCAAATGACATCATTCCATTGCTCGAAAATGCTTTGGAATGATAGAATTTCGGAAGTCTGCAATTTTGAAATTATTAATTGTAACCGAGGTGAGAAATGGTTGGATAGTGCGTTGTCAAATCATTTAAGTCCTAATTAAACAAATTTCTATTCTCTTTTCAATTTGAAATCGACTGAATAAGTGAACGTCCCAGCAACTGCTAAGCAATTTACACGTGCGGGCTTAAATTTTTGCTTTTCTGCTTCAGCGCGCACCGAATTCGAAGCGAACACTGGGTTAGTTGCGCTAATCGTGTTTTGAACTACATTTCCCTCTGCACTGATGTATGAATATATTACAGCATAACCATCTAATTCTTTTTTCTTGGCACTGGCTGGATATGCGCCATCAACATCGAATTCTGTCATCATTATGGGTGGCTTATTTTCGCCAATGCATTTTTCAGAACTTTCTGAAATTGGCAGTGCGGGATTTTGAGAGGACACAGTGACGGAGGCCATTTCAAACAAAGTTCCAAACTCGAAAACAGACTTAACCGACGAAAATGGCTTCAAATTCTTTGAATCAAAACTGGTTTTGTTTTCGCACACATAACTGACAATATCATCTTCCAAGGTAAACCGCGCGGCAGTTTCAAAGGGTTGATTTTCCGTCGAACCATACTCAAACAGGCCATTTTGATCGTAGGATGCGAAATTTTTAGGTCGTAGCGCTCGCTTTTTACAATCGAAGCGATACTTCACTAAGTTTCCTTTTGAACCAATTGCCTTTTCAACTTCATCTTGATTCAACCTGACCGATAATATCCAAGCGGCTCTTTCCTTTTTGTCAAAATATGAATTATCGACAAATGTCAGGATTTTATTGTTGATTTGTAACAATCGGAAATTTGCGTTGCTTTTTGGTTGTTCAAATTCTACTTTCCAGTCAGCCATCAATTTGCGGCAAATTTTTGAAGAATTGTATGCATCGGCAAAGCCAGTTGTATCAATTGCCTTATCTAATTCCAGGGATTCAGCTAATAATCTAGTCGTCACTTTCTTAGAATTTACCATTCCTTCTACGAAGTAATAAGCACTTTTCTTAATTGCTAGACTAGATGAAACTTCGTCAATAATCCATGCAACAGGTTCTTTAGAATCCAACCGAAAAATAAAGTCGGGATAGCCTAAAAATTCAAAATTTTGTTTGTAATCAATTAGAAGGATTACGTCACCATGACCGCAAACCACTGAAACTGTCCGATTGCTATTTTCGATAAAATCGTAAGTATTGTCTAACATCTTTACAAATCGCGTCGTCTTCGTCCATTTATCTGCGAGGGCAAATGACGGGAATAGGAATAGCGCAATCAGAAGTCTTAACATGGCAAAATTCAAGCACACGGATTAGGCTTTGTAAACTTCAAATTCACTTGAAATTAATACTGCTAAGCAGTATATATCTGTATGCACACGATTGCCGAACTGCCAAGTTTCACGATTTCCGCTAAACAAGCGGGTCTAAGCGAGCTTGAGAGGTTTGAACTTGATACGATTTTGGCGAAAAGCCCCGATGCAGGCGATATTATTGTTGGCTCGGGGGGCTGTCGAAAGTTGCGCTTAAAGGGAAAAGGCAAAGGTAAATCTGGCGGGTATAGGGTTGTTACTTTTTTCTATAATGAAGGGCATCCGGTTTATTTGGTTTATGTTTTTGCTAAAAGTCAAACCGAAAACCTTTCAAAGACCCAAATAAGTCAATTAGCTGACTTGGCGAAGGAATTGAAAAATGGCTGAAGAATTTATGAAAGATGAAGATTTTGTGCTTTTGTTGTCGGGCGTTAAAGATGCGGTGCGCCATATTAAGGGGCAACATATTGACGGAATTACTCTTAAATTTCCGCCTGAAATAGACACAAAATCAATGCGTGAAAAGCTAGGAATGTCGCAAACAGAATTTTCGCAAAAATTCGGAATTGCAATCGCAACCCTTCGCGATTGGGAACAAGGCCGCAAAGTCCCCAACCGTCAAGCGCGAACCCTTCTGAAACTAATTTATAAAGACCCGCATTACGTGCTTAATACATTAAACGCCGCCTAAGCCATTTTAATCCATTCATCAATCACGCCCTCAAGGACGTCCAACGGCATTGGGCCTTCTAATAATACGAGGTCGTGGAATTTTTTAAGGTTGAATTTGTCGCCCATTGCTTTCATGGCTTTTTCGCGCAATTCCATAATTTTTACACGCCCGACCATATAGCAAGTGGCTTGACCCGGCCATACACAATAACGTTCGATTTCGGTGGCAATGCTTTCGATTGTGTCACCGGTTGCTTCATGCATATAATCGATTGCTTGTTGTTTGGTCCATTTTTTGGCGTGCATTCCGGTGTCAACTACGCAACGTGCGGCACGAAACGCCATTGATTGTAAATAGCCAATACGGCCTGCAGGGTCATTGGCATAGATTCCCAATTCGTCAGCGACGGTTTCGGAATATAAAGCCCAACCTTCGCCATAAGCACCAAACCACAACATTTTGGAACGCAAAAACGGTAAATCCTTAGCCTCTTGTGCCAATGCGGTTTGATGATGGTGACCGGGAACGCCTTCATGGAATGTCAAAGTCGGCAAAGACCATTTAGGCCATGCGGCGGTATCACGAAGATTAATATAATAAGCCCCCGGGCGCGAACCATCAGGTGCAGGTGCATTATAATAACCGCCCGGCGCACCGGCCTCGGTATATTCGGGAACGCGTTTAACTTCTAAGCCTGCTTTGGGAAGGGTGGCAAAGGCATCGGGCAATTTGGCATAAATGTCTTTCAACATGCCGTTAATGTCTTCGATTAATTTCTTTTTGCCATCATTTGTATTGGGATAAGTATATTTCGGATCTTTTGAAAACTTATCCATTCTTTCGGCAATTGTGCCGTCAATATATCCCAAGGATTTTAGACCCGCGTCAATTTCTTTGCCCAATGACGCCACCAAGGACTTGCCCATTTCATGCACTTCGTCGGGCGTTTTATCGGTTGTAGTCCAATATGCGAGGGCGGTCTTATAATAAGAATCACCGTGCGGCAATTTCCAGACCCCGGCATCATTGTTTGCATTAGCATTCAATTTTTCGAGATTGGCAATAATAGCTTTATACTGCGGCAAGATTTGGCTTTCATAGACTTTGACCGCCTTGTCACCATAAGAAGCGCTATCGAGTGAGGCTTTTTTGGCTTTTTCGATCAATGACGAAACCAAAACATTTTCCGAAGGCGCACCTTCAATGGAAGTTTTCAATTGTTTTAAAGCAGTTTCAATAATGAATTTAGGCGGCACCACGCCTTTTGAAGTGTCCGCCATCATGCGCGCATTTTCGTCCGCCATTTGTTTGGCAAAACCTTCCATGCGCGCGATCCAGCCGTCTGCGTCTTCTTTGGTTTTGATATTGTGTTGGGAAACCATAAAATCCGGAAAACCGACATATACGCCCGTCAATTGCGAAATGACATAAGGGTTTGGCGAGCCATAACCCGCGTCACCATATCCGAATTGTGCAGCGGCATGGGCGTATTTTCCGGCACTAAGCGCGATATTACGCGTCATTAATTCGTTTCTTGAAACGCCATTTGTTGGAAATTTCTCTAATTTGGCAATCCAATCGCCGACCAAAGCATTCCTTTTGTCTTCTGCGGCCTGTGAACGGTCGGTTACGCGGGCAACATAAGAACCGACATATTTTGTCGGAACATTAAAAGTTGTGCAGTTTTCAGGGCTGTCTTTAAGAATATCGAATGCGATTTTATTGGAAAAGCCTATTGCGTCTTTCCCTAACATCATTTCCGTTGCAGCGGATTTTATAGTTTCGCAACCGGACAGGAAAGAAAAAGCCGTGATAGAACCCGCGCCAATCAATGCGTCACGACGGGACATCAATTTTGTCATTATTACCCCCATTAAAGGCAATAATTTAGAGCCATTTTTCAAATTGGCAATCGATTTGGCATTACAGATTTTTCATCTGCTATTACAAACTATCCAAAATTAGGATAGCCAATAAAATTGGTATTCCAAAGGCAATGGTCGAATAGAGCGGTAGGCTTGTATATAATAGAAAGCCTGAACCCCAAACAGCGCCAATGATTGCCAAAAATATTGCTGTCCCCGCAAACCAAGCAAATTTATTGAGGAATTTTGCGCCTTTTGCGGCATCACCGACAAAATCAGAATGGATGACGTCTTTAAGGTGGGTTTCATAAGGGTCGGTATCGTCTTTTATCGCTTTATAGCCTTGCGTTGCGATTATGTTTGCCTCTTGCGCCGGGCCACCGAATGCGCCGAATGCAGTGGCAAACCTTATCGCGGCACGCGATTCCAAAAATGCGTCCGAAGTTCCGGCAATATAAGAGATCTCGCCCATATTGGAGCCAATCCAATTAAAACCTCTAAAGCCAGAATCGCCCAATTGGAAACAGCGCATGCGCGCAAATAGCGGAAAATTATTCAATAGGAATTGATAAAAGCCACCGATAATCGCCGTAAACAAATCCTCATGCGCCAAAGCATTGCAGACAATATCGACACGCCCCTGTTTCACTAATTCGTCCCAAGGGAATTGGCGCGGCAAAATTGAACCGACCAAAAGAAGGGTTTTGATTTTCTGTTGGCGATTTTCCAAAATAGAGTTAGACGCAATCCAAGTGCCGTTTTTAATTGCAATAACGCTTAAATCCGCATTTGGATATTGCGCATTAATTTTGGTGATTTTGGAATTATACCAACGCAATTGCGCCTCGCGCCGCCCTAAGAAATTGAATAAAAAAGAAAATCTTGAAAGCCGTGGCGGCTGTTCACGCGAAACAATTATGTCATCGCGATCGGCAAAAATCTTTTCTTTTGCTTGTGGCAGGGTTTCAATCCATAAATCCATATCATGGGCATCATCATACACCAAGATAAAACGCCTCACTTTTTCGCGTCTTTGCAATTCTGTTATTCCTGCACCAATAGGTGATTGCAGGGACTTATTGCCTAATTCCTCTTTTGAATTGGTCAATGCGTCCAAAAAAGTCCGGGCGCGGCGCGCGTCAAGGCTCAATTCACTGTCGTCATCTAAGGACATATCCAGTATAGAAAAATGCGCTGATCCGCCAATTTCAAACACATAATGCCCGGCGCTGTCCGGTGCAAAATTATTGACGTCTAAATCTATGTCATTTTCGCGACCGACTATCCAATCATCATCGCCGACTAATTGAATAGTCTTTGGCGATTTGCTTTCAAAGGGTTTGCGGATTAACGAAATCCATTCCTGCCTTAAGGTTTCAACAAATGGACTACCTGCCTCAAGCGAAAGCAAGAGTTTTGATATGCCCATTAATTCCAACACAACACAAATTGCGTGCACATACCAAGTTTGCAAGCGTTCAAAACCGGAATTAATGCCGCCCAAAAACACCAAACGATCCAATTTTCGACGCCACGGCAAATCTTCCTTAATAACCCGATTGGCAAGCTTTGGTGTGCGAATGCCATAAGACGCGGAGGCACAAAGAACCGCCTTTCGCACAAATAATGCGCCGAATGAATGTGCTGCAATCACGATTTTTTCATATTCACTTCCGGATTTTGCTTTTTTGTTAAATTGGGCATTTATCAAATCATTAATCTGAGCCGAAACTTCATAAGGTGAAGAATTTGAAAAAAGCGCATTATCAATTCGCAAACGTAAAATATCGGATTCGAGGATATTTTGCGACATGATTTTGGCGCATTTGCGCAACATGCGGCGCGGGCTTCGAATGCCTGACACCAAAACCAATAGGATCTTACTATCAGGATTTAATTCACCATCAAACACGCGAACTATAAGGCGTGGAACTTTGAATAATGTAGCCAAGCGACCGCTAAGAAACAATAAAATGCGCGGAACAAATGCTAAAAATACCACCGCCATTGCCAGGCCTTGCAAAGACGTAAGCTGCATGAAAAGGCCCGATACCTTTTCCCATCCCATAGCAAGGAAAAATAATATTCGATTTATATATTCCATTCGCCCCGCCCACCTCTCGAAGACAAAACGAATTAAGCAAATGGTTTACCAAAAGTCGAATCGAATATGCCGAAATAATGCTATTTCATATTTGCCGACAAGGATTTGACATTATTGTATAGGTTTTCGCCGATAATATTATCCCAATAAAGGCCATTTTTTGCGTATAGATCCTTAATAGCGTTTTGGCTTTTCATGCCTATAATGCCGTCTAAATCGCTTATTTCATAACCAAATTGTTTCAAAATACTCTGGATTTCGATTTTTTGGGCGCGTGTGATTTGTCTATCATTTGTGGGCCACGGGGTTTGCAAAATATTTTTGTTCTTTATCGCGTCCGCCAAAAGATTAACTGCCAAAGTATAAGAAATTGCACCATTATAGGAATAAACCGCATCAAAATTCTTAGAGACAAGAAATGCCGGCCCGTTTTTGCCAGCAGGCATTATTAAGCCGTAATTAGCGCCTAAATCTGTGCTTAGCCCTGAATTGAGAGGCGTGACACCCATTGAAATCCAATAAGAAAGTGGTTTTTTGTTTTTGCGGGACGAAGTCAAATTGTGGTTTTTTGGCAAATTCACTTCAAAACCCCAAGGAATATTTGCTTTCCAACCTGCACGTTTTAAATAATTGGCAGTTGAAGCCAATGCGTCATCGGTTTGCGAAATCAAATTTATTTTCCCGTCTTTATTTCCGTCAATTGCAATCGACCAAAATGTAGTGGGCATAAACTGGGTTTGACCGAATGCACCCGCCCAAGAGCCGACAAATTCATCATGCGATACGTGGCCTTTGGCTTCGATTTTGATTGCAGCGATTAATTCTTTTTTGAAGAATGCGGCGCGCCTAGAATTTGCGCCACAGGCCATAGTTGCGAGCGCATTAATAACTTTACGCTTGCCTATTATTTTGCCGAAATTAGTTTCAATGCCCCAAATTCCGGCAATTGTGGCTGCATCAACCCCGGTTTTGGCCTCTTGGTCTTTTAGAAACGCCAGATTTTCACCAAATCTAGCGCGCCCGTCTTCAATGCGTGCATCATCTAACAAGGTCCATAAATATGCCCAAATAGGCAATTTGCTTTCAGGTTGAACTTTGGACAGTGCAATGATTTCTAAATCCGCTTTTTCAATGCCCGAAACCGCCGCAATCGCCTCAGGTTTTGGCGCGCCTTGCGCAATTGAGGCATTTAACGCCTGGTTCACACATTGGGAAAACCCGTCTGCCTTTGAAAAGAAGGGAAAACAGACAATACAAAAAATGGTAGCAAAGAATAGATTCGATTTCATTTAAATGTCTTAGCAGAAAATCATTTCAATGTGCCGTGGATAACAAAATTAAATCAAGACCCATCTTCATACATATGAGAATTATTTTTTATAAAACATCCCCAATGACAAGGAATTGCCAATTCGATTGGCTCGTTCCATGAAAAATTGCACGGTTTCATAATTGGGTGCAAGCTCGGTCAAAGTCTGTTCAAATAATTCCAACCATTGCGCAAAATGATAAGGCTCGACGTTATTAAGCGCCATGTGGGCAGGCATAGGGCGACCGGAATATGTGCCGGAATGCAGGCAAACACTGGCCCAGAAGTGCTTTAATTTATATAAATGCTCGTCCCAATTTTCGACTTTGCCCAAAAATATCGGGCCAAGACTTGGGTGTTTTTGAATGCGAGCGTAAAATTCATCGACTAATTTGGCAATAAATTCGGGCGTTACGCCAATTGAAGTGGCATATTCAATTTGCGCTTCGCGCGCGGGATTTGTGCGTTCTTCCATTTTCGCGATTTGAAGTATTTGAATTTTAATGGCAATGCGCCAATTGGCCTCATGCAATTCCTGCCAAGGCTATCACCGAAACAATCAATGCCAAGAACACTAAAAATATGCCGCAAGAAGTAAGAATTGTGCGCGCCAAGGATCCAATTACCGAACTTTGATAGCCTTTTCGAAAAATAAAATAAAAATTCACGGGTATTAATAGAAATGAGAAAAAATACAGTGTCCAACCAATTGGCGATGGAAGCCATAGGCATAGCGAAATCATTAGAAAAACGAATGAAATCATGGATAAAGCCACTAATGCATGATCAAATAGAAAAATTTCGCGCCGCCAAAAATACATTAGTCCCAAAAATAGCGTTGTTATTGGCAATAAAAGTATTGCCAATCTTTGCGTCCATTCAAAAACGGACAATAAATAGACTTTTGGGTTTCTGATGGCATTTGCCACCGCATCACGAAACCAAGGTGCGTCTGAATTCGATTTCGCGATATTTTGCGCCAAATCGCTGTCACCCTCTTCGATAAATTTTTTGAAATCCTGACCGATCGGCCTTAAATCCACAGAACCCAATTCGTTTGTTGGATTAGAAAAATCACTATCGCCAATATTGTTCGATGTCGCCGAGTTCACGGTTTCAGTTTTTTGTGGGCGCGCCGAGTTAATTAGGTTATTTATCGACACTTGGAAACTTAGCACCAAAATCACAAGGCTAATAACAAACAGCCTAAAGGGTGGCACATGAGAGCGAATTTTCCCACTTAATTGCGCGCGTACCAATGCCCCTGGTTTGAAGAATAGCGTTGGAATGGTTCGCCATAATCGCGAGTCAAAATTCACTAATTCCTTGATTATTTCCCAAAACAACAAAAAAATATTGCGATGATAATCATCAGCACTTTGCCCGCAAGCATGGCAATATTTCCCCATTAATGGTGTTTCGCAATTGCGGCAATTCGCCATGTTCCGCCCTATTTATAATATTTGCCCAATGTGAATAGGGCATTCGCCCAATGGAATTTCGCACATTCTTTTAATAATTCAAGGGTGTTGAAGGAGCAAAATATGAGTAATAACAATCAAGAGAAAAGAACTTTAGTGTTCGATCTGCCGACCCGTCTATTCCATTGGGTTTTTGCCGCTTGTTTTATCGGTGCATTTGCAATCGGAAAATTTAGCGATGATGAAGCCGCGATTTATCCGTTACATGCTGCCTTGGGCATGATTATGATACTTGCATTAGTATTGCGTGTAATTTGGGGGATTGTTGGCACCAAATATGCGCGCTTCAATTCATTTAAATTAAATCCGGCGGATTTAATCGCCTATTTATCGAATATGTTTTCGGCTAAAAAACCTGCTAATTTGGGACGTAACCCGGCCTCAAGTTTTGCGGCAATCGCCATGATGATTTTCGCGGTTTTAATGGGGATTACCGGATTTAATATGGCACAAGGCCGTGGTGGTCATGATTTAAAAGAAGTCCATGAGATTATATCAACTTTATTCCTATTGGTCGCCGGCCTACATATTGTGGGGATTGTCATTCATACAATCACTCAAAAAGACCCAATCGGCCTTTCCATGATCGATGGTCGCAAAACTTCGATAGACGGTCAAAATGGAATTACGAATGCGCAAGTTTTAACGGGTGCGGCGTTTTTAGCTGCACTATTTGGCGGCGGTTTCGCCCTTGCCAATTCTTATGATTCCAACAAACACGCTTTCAATATCGCCGGCCAAAATTTGGTAATTGGCGAAAATGAGGATCATGAAAAAGGCGAACATCACGAAAATGGCGACGATGACGAAAAAAATGAACGCGGCGAAGAAAACGAAAAACACGAAGCAGCGGAATATAAAGAAAACTTGCCAAATAATGCCGTGACAAATGGCGCCGTGCAAATTCTACCAAATTCAACTAAACCAGTTCGTGAAAGCCATGAAGAAGAATCCGAAGAACATGAACGTAGGGAACATCAAACTAAATGATGGATAAGGAACGGATAATTCCGGGAATCATTTTGATTATTATCGCTTTGGGCGTCGGTTTTGATTTAATAACTGACCGCGCCCAAGGTGCAGCGCTTTGGCACATATTAACTGAATTATTTATTGCAATAATCGCCCTTGTGTCAGCGATTTGGCTTTTTATTCGCGCTTTAAGTTTCAAAAGACAATTGAAAAATGCGCGCCACGAAATCGAAATTCAGAAGGATGAAGCAGCACTTTGGCGCGCAAAAGCTAAGACCCATATTGATGGTCTTTCGCAAGAAATTTCACGGCAAATGCTTGAATGGGGATTGTCGCCGTCCGAGAAAGAAATCGCATTCCTTTTGATTAAGGGATTAAGTATGCGCGAAATTGCCGAAATTCGACAAACCAATGAAAAGACCGCACGCGCGCAAGCAAGTGTAATTTATCAAAAGTCTAGACTGAATGGTCGCGCTGACCTTGCGGCTTATTTCTTGGAAGATTTACTGAGCGCAGGCAATATAGAAAAAATTGATACAAAGTCTTAGAACTATCAATTGGACTTATCAAAATCGTCAAATTATTATCATCCAGAGGTATAGCCATGAAAAAAGGAATTAATGAAAATATCGAAAAGCTCACGCTTGAAAATAATGATTTTCGACGTGTCTTATATACTGCCAATGGAATGCAATTGGTTGTGATGTCGCTTAATGCAAATGAGGAAATTGGCGAAGAGACCCATGATGATGTTGATCAATTCTTTCGTTTTGAGCAAGGTGAAGGCCAAGTTTGGATTGATGGCGTGTGCAATTATGTCGAAGACGGTAGCGCAGTTATTGTGCCGCGTGGCGCAAAACATAATGTCATTAATTCCGGTAGCAAAGAACTAAAACTTTACACTATTTATTCGCCACCCGAACATATGGATGGAACAATTCACAAAACCAAAGCCGATGCACTTGCGGCGCACGAACATTGGGACGGCATTGCAAGTGAATAAGCACAATGAAATTTGAATTATTAGACCATTGTCTGTCACAAAATATTTATATTTGATGATAAACCACCCGCATAGGTAGTTTCAAATCATGCGAACCACCATATAACCTTAAGAATGGCGGAAAAAAATCGACATTTTAGGAATAATATTTGCGCAAAATGCAATCAGGAAGATTGTGAGGCGCTTGCTATGACCGAAGAATGCGATTCTCTAAAAATTCTTAGAGACTTATGGGGCGAATATAATTCATTACCAATTGGTATAGAACGCGACTATATTTCTGAAGATATTTTCAATATTCTCGCTGCAATGCTAAAAGTTGTATTGAAAAACCGTGTGGAATATGTTGAAAACAACATTAATGACAAGGTTGGAAGAAAATATAACTGAAAAAATTCGTGAAATCTCCCGATTGAGTGAGATTGACGAAATTGCCAATCATGCTGCGCTAAGTGCTTTTTCATTTGGCCTTAAATATTGGCATTTTGCGACGGTTTACGACCTCAAATCTCAAGAATTCGACAAAGGCATTGGCAATTTTCCGCAAAGTTTTTACCAAGAATATTTTGAAAATAATCTGAGATTTATCGATCCTGCGGTTAGCTTGGTGCAATTCACCAATAAGCCATTTATTTTTTCAGAAAATTTCGGAAAAATAAAAGACGAAAGATCGCTTAAAGTAATTAATTGCTTTCGCAATGTTGGCATCAAAGATGGTTTCGGCATTCCGGTGCACGGTGCCGGTGGCTATCATGGTTTTGTTGCATGGGCTGCTGAAAATAAATTGGAATTGAACCAACCTCAAAAATCGCTTTTACATGCTTATTCATGCGTTTTATACCACAAAATCGAAGATGCACGCGGCTTGTTGAACCGCAAAACTCTCATGAAACGCGATTTGTCAAAACGGGAACGTGAAATCCTTTTATGGGTTCTTGAAGGCAAACAAAACAATGAAATTGGCAAAATTTTGCGCATAAGCGAAAATACCGTCAAATATCATTTGAAACGAATTTGCCTTGATTTAGATGTCAATTCCCGCATTCATGCCGCTATAAAAGCATTGCATATTGGCGCGCTTAATTAATTTTCGCTTTCTTGAGCTAATCTTTTTGCGGTATCATCGGCGATCAAAGCGGTTACAAAATCTTCAAGACCGGTGCCATTTAAAACATCATCCAATTTATATAAAGTGACATTTATTCTGTGGTCGGTAACGCGGCCTTGAGGGAAATTATAAGTTCGGATTTTCTCACTTCTATCGCCTGACCCAACCTGTTGGGAGCGAGAATCAGCACGCAGTTTCGCTTTTTCGTCTCGTTCTTTTTCATAAAGCCGCGCGATTAGGTTTTTCATGGCATTGGCACGGTTTTGATGTTGGCTTTTTTCAGACGCGGTTACTACAATCCCACTCGGTAAATGCGTTATTCGAACGGCAGAATCGGTCTTATTGACGTGTTGACCGCCCGCACCGGACGAACGATAAGTATCAATACGAATATCCTTATCGGCAATTTCAATATTGGTTTCTTCGGGAACCGGCAAAACGGCGACTGTTGCAGCTGAAGTATGAACCCTTCCCTGCGCCTCTGTCGCGGGAACACGTTGCACGCGGTGTGTGCCTGATTCAAATTTCAATTTGCCGAAAACACCATCGCCATTTATTGTGGCGATAATCTCTTTAAAACCGCCTGCATCACCTTCTGAAAGAGAATCCAGTTCGAGCTTCCAACCCTGTTTTTCGGCATATCTTTGATACATACGGTATAAATCACCGCAGAATAATGCCGCCTCATCACCGCCGGTTCCGGCGCGCAATTCCAAAATTACCGACGCATCATCGTCTTCATCGCGTGGGAGCAATAGAATCTGCAAGTCATTTTCGATTGTCTCAAGTTTTTCTTTGACAATCGGCATTTCTTCTTGCGCCATTAATGCCATTTCGTCAGAGGCAGGCAGGGATTCGATTAATTCCTCCAAATCCGCCAATTCTTTGCGTGCGTCGCGCAATTTTTGAATTGCTTCTGCAACCGGCGATAATTTCGCACGCTCTTTTGAAAGGCGCATAATTTCAGGCCCATCACTGGCAACAGATAGACGGGCATCAATTTCTTCAAAGCGGTCACTAACCCGCAATAAGCGTTCTTCGGATAATTTCATAATCTTATCGCGCGGCTCTATATCATTTCCGCTAATTTTCCAAGAATGTAACTGTAAAGCGCTGATTTCACCAATAAAGCGAAACGGGGTGGCAAATAAAAATTTTATGTTAAAAGAAAATAGAATTTAATGAGTGGTTTGTTATGAAAAATTATATTTCTAAATTATCCTTTTTTTCCATAGCTTTGATGGCATTGGGTCTAAGTGCCTGCGCAACGCGTGATGAGCCGAAAATTGATGATTGGTCTCATAACCAAAATGCACCCATCGGACATAATCCTGATATTTTGGTTCCGCCTCCGCCAATGGCACCACCACCGCCGTTAGCACCACCACCGCCACTTGCGCCGCCGGTTTTCCATTCTGTTGCACCTAATCAAAACTCTGTCACCTATCTTGCAGGGTGTGTCGGCGAATATTTTGTTTCAGACGCATATGGTAAAATTATTTCTGCCGGGCGCGCTTATAATGGCGCTGATGCACTTTACGTTTTGAACGCAAAAGGTGAGAAAACTGGGCAAACTATAAACGCGACTAATGGCAAATCAGTCAGTTTCCGTCCTGATTGCAATTGCAAAGCTCATTAAGGCCAAGGTTTAAAGCCCCCGCGCCTCGGCCATTTCTTGTAAATTCACTTCGGGACGTGGGCCGTAATGGGAAATGATTTCTGCCGCGCACATTGAACCCAATTTGCCGCAAGCCTCTAATTCGCGACCACTTGCAAGGCCATAAAGAACACCTGCGGCATACAAATCGCCTGCGCCTGTTGTGTCCACGACTTTATCAATTGGGTCAGCATTTACACGCACTAATTCTTCACCCTTTGCCAGAACCGAACCTTTTTCAGAGCGTGTAATCGCCACGGTTTCGCAATCGCGGCGCGCACGATAAAGCGCGGTTTCAAAATCATCGGTTTCATAGAGCGAAAGAATTTCGGCCTCGTTAGCGAAAAGAATATCAATATGGCTCTTGACCAAATGCAAAAAACTTTCACGGTGGCGTTCCACACAAAATAGATCCGACAAGGTTAGTGCGACTTTGCGTTCATATTTTTTGGCAATCTCAGAAGCGCGAACAAAGGCTTCCTTGGCTTCATCACGGTCAAATAAATAGCCTTCAAGGAAAATAATTTTGGCTGCGCCCAATTTAGCCTCATCCAAATCGCTTTCATCCATTAAGGGCGAACAGCCAAGATAGGTGCACATAGACCTTTGACCATCAGGCGTTACATTAATCATGCAGCGGGCAGTAGCAGGGCCGCCAGAATGCGGCATAGTGTCAAAGGACACGCCGATTTCATTGATTTCTCTATTGAAAAGCGCCCCTAATTCATCTTTGGCTACTTTGCCGATATAAGCAGCTTTACCGCCCAATGAAGCAATCCCTGCAATTGAATTTGCGCCCGAACCACCAGAAACGGTTTTTGCATCCGCCATCGCGCCATATAAGGTTTCAACAGCATCCTCATCAAAAATGAGGGTCATTGCGCCTTTGGCTATATTATGAGCGACAAGAAAATCTTCGGAACAGGGCGCAATCACATCTACAATCGCATTTCCTACGCCGCAAACATCATATTTAATTTCCATTGTCTTGCCTTTCAAAATAATGCGATTTCATTTAGAGGAGGCGCGCCAATCAATCAATCACGGATTCCTGCAAATGAAAAAAATCGCAATCTTAGTCACGCATTCTTATTACGACGAGGACAGCGAAAATGTCTATAAAGACATGGTGCGCGCTCAAGTTACTCAATTAAAGTCCGCGATGGCAGATTTAAAAATCGAACTTATTCCGGCCTATTGGGAAGATTATGGCAATGATTGGCGCCAATTTGATTTGGTTCTGCCATTAATGGCATGGGACTATCCATCAAGACCTGAACGGTTTTTGGCGGCGATTGAGGAAATTGAGAAGGCAGGAGTCAAAATCCTCAACCCACTACATATTTTGCGCGATAATATGAATAAATCCTATCTAAGTCGGTTATATGAAATCGGCGCAAAAGTGCCGCCAACCATCACAATTGACGGGCAAAATTATGAGGAAATTAAAGCAAGTTTCGAAAGATTAAACTGTGATGAAATCATAGTTAAACCCATAATCGGTGCCGGCGCATGGCGACAGGCGCGCCTAAAAAGAAACGATAAAATGCCGCAATTATCCGACCTGCCCCCTGATTTAGCACTAGTGCAGCCGTTTATTCCATCCGTCGCTTCTAATGGCGAATTATCAATGCTATTCATGGGTGGCGAATTATCCCATGCCTTAATGAAAACACCAAAAGCCGGTGATTATCGCACCCAACCAAAATACGGCGCATTAGAAATAAATGTGACACCCCCTGAAGAGGCATTGGATGCGGCAAAATCCATTTTGCAAAAATATGATCCCGAAAACCAATTATTATATGCCCGTATCGATATGGTCGCACATGAAAATGATTGGCTATTGATGGAAATGGAACTCATCGAGCCGTATTTGTATGGCCCATATGATGGCAATGGCGGTAAATTAAGCGCCGCAAATTTTGCCAAAGCCGTATCGAACACATTATAACTGCTTCCCTTGAGGGAATAAGTTAAGGTTTAACCGAACCTAATTGCTCATTCATCAATTTCAAAATATGTGGATTGGCAGCGATTAGGTTTCCGGTTTGGGTGAAATCATTGCCGTCTATATCAATACATTGACCGCCCGCTTCGCGCACCAAAACTACGCCTGCTGCTAGGTCCCAAACTTTCAGATTGCGTTCCCAAAAGCCGTCATACCGCCCCGCAGCGACCCACGCCAAATCTAAAGCCGCCGAACCGAAACGGCGAATGCCCGCCACTTTTTGGGTAAAGGCATGAAGTTCTTTAAAAAACTGTCCATGCCCTTGTACGCCGCGCCAAGGAACGCCGGTTGCAAGCAAGCTATCGCCCAAGGTTTTGCGACCCGATACTTTCAAGCGATAATCATTGCGCCAAGCGCCTTTTCCGGTCTCGGCCCAAAATACGTCATCAGTGATTGGGTTATAAACAACACCCGCCACCAATGCGCCTTCGCGTTCCAATGCAATCGAGATTGCAAAATGGGGAATCGCGTGAATAAAATTTGAAGTTCCATCAATAGGGTCGATAATAAAGCGGTGGGTTTTATCGGTGCCTTCAATATAGCCGTTTTCTTCACCCAAAAAACCGTAGCCCGGGCGCGCTTTTGACAATTCTTCATAAAGGGTTTGTTCGCATTTTTTGTCAGATGCGGTCACAAAGTCTGACGGGCCTTTTTTGGAAACTTGGAGGTTTTCCACTTCGCCAAAATCGCGCTTTACCGCTTTGCCTGCCTTTTGTGCGGCACTAATCATAAGGGTCATAATTGGCGATTGGTTTGCCATGGAAAATCTCTACTATTTAAAACAACAATTTTGGAATGGGCGGCCTTTATCGCATTATTGGACATAAAACCACCATCGGGCTGCATTTAATTAGCGCCATAATGAATTC
This sequence comes from Hyphomonadaceae bacterium, assembly GCA_041917055.1. GTDB lineage: Bacteria > Pseudomonadota > Alphaproteobacteria > Caulobacterales > Aquidulcibacteraceae > Pseudaquidulcibacter. The sequence continues at coordinate 7,268 of JAYRYJ010000009.1, read as the reverse complement.
CTGCTTAAGTCGCTAATCCGCCAATTTATAGACCAATGTCATTCCATACTGTGACGCGACCGGCTGGCAATTATTATATGAAGGAACAAAAACTAATTTCGAAGCAACCTTTGCCGCAGAAGCGTCAAAAACGCCTGCTGGTTGGGAGTTCACTACCGATACATTTTCCACATTTCCCTTTGGATTAATAGAAAGTAGCATAGTGATTTTACCCTCAATTTGGCTTTTTAGGGCGTGTTTAGGATAAGATCGTTCAAGGTCAAAACTTCGTAGTCTTTTCGCTTTTAATACCGTGTTAGCGCAAATTTCGGTTTTCGGCTTGGCAATATAAAGTGGGCGCGACAGAACCCAATAAAAATCGCTCAATTGATATTTAAATAATGAAACAATGAATATCGACGAAAAAGAAAGCATCAGCTTCATAATCCAAGGATTATTCTTCAATTTGATGGCGAAAGACAAAGCATTATTCATCGCTTTACTTAAAGGTGCAATTCGGTAAATGTCAATAATTATTCTATATCAGTGCTTATATTCAACGTCAGTCAAAAGTGTCTTCAATTCGAATTTACCACTTTGCTTAATTCCAAAAGCGAAGCCTTTACACCTTTCGGCGATTGCCAAATACACGATGAAATCGCAATAAAATCTGCACCCGCTTTGGCAAGTGGCGCGGCATTTTCAGGATTTATGCCGCCAATTGCCACGCACGGAATTTCCATCAAATCTTGCCACCAAGTCAATATTTCGGGTTCGGCATGATGCGCGACATCTTTTGTCGTGGTCGGGTAAAACGCGCCAAAGGCCACATAATCAGCGCCTTTCTCCGCCGCATTCATCGCTAAATGCCGTGAATTATGACACGTTACGCCGATTGTCGCATCACGCCCCAATAAAGAACGCGCCTCTGTCACCGAACCATCAGTTTGCCCTAAATGAACACCATCTGCGTGCAAATCCTTGGCGATGCGCGCATTATCATTGATTATGACCGCAACCCCAGCCTCTTGTAATTTCGGCACAATTCTTTTGCCCGCCAATACAATATCGCGGTTTTGAATATCCTTAAGCCGCAATTGAAAAACACTAACCACACCCGACGCAATTACTTCGTCAAGCAGACCGCAAAAAGCATCAATATCATCAATTTTTGGCGGCGAAATAAGATAGATTTGGGTCAATCTTCAAGCGCCTTCACACCCGGAAGTTCTTTGCCTTCCATCCATTCAAGGAATGCACCGCCGGCGGTTGAGATGAATGACAAATCATCGGCAACGCCTGCGTGATTTACTGCTGAAACCGTATCGCCACCACCTGCGACCACTGTCACATTTCCGGTTTTACAGAGTTCGGCGGCGGCAAGGGCTGCATCAATAGTTGCTTTGTCAAATGGCGGGGTTTCAAATGCACCTAAAGGGCCATTCCAGATAATAGTTTTGCAGCCCTGCATAGCAGCAATTAACGCCTCGACAGTTCTTGGCCCCGCGTCCAAAATCATTTCATCTTCTTGGGTTTCATTTGGCGCGCAAACACGGGTTGGCGGGTTTGGCGCAAATTCTTTGGAATTTACAACATCGACAGGTAATAAGATTTTGCAACCCGCTTTTTCCGCAGCAGCCTTTATATCATTGGCTTTGTCTAATAGGTCTTTTTCGCAAAGGCTTTTGCCGACATTTACACCACCAGCCGCAAGGAATGTGTTTGCCATGCCACCGCCAATTACAAGGAAGTCAACTTTAGAAACCAAATTTTCCAAAAGATCGATTTTGGTCGAAACTTTCGCACCACCAACAATTGCCATAACCGGACGAACAGGTGTGCCTAGCGCCTTGTTCAAATGATCTAATTCGCGCGCCATGCTTTCGCCAGCGAAAGATGGCAATAATTTCGCGACACCTTCGGTCGAAGAATGCGCGCGGTGCGCCGCAGAAAACGCGTCATTGACATAAAAATCACCCAAAGCGGCAATTGCTTTTGATAATTCAGGATCATTCTTTTCTTCACCAGCATGAAAACGCGTGTTTTCACAAAGCACGACCGAACCTTCATCGACACCGTCAATCACGGCCTTCGCTTCTTCGCCTTGGCAATCGGGGGCAAAGGTCACGGTTTGCGATAAAAGCGTCTCAAGCGCGGGCACAACAGGTGCAAGCGACATTTCAGAGACGACTTTCCCCTTCGGGCGACCAAAATGTGCAAGCAAAACCACTTTCGCACCCGCATTTTTCAGCGCCACAATTGTGGGAAGCGCGACTTGCAGGCGGGTATCGTCAGTCACTTTGCCATCCGCCATTGGGACATTGAAATCCACACGAACCAAAACGCGTTTATTCATCAAATCATTGTTTTTGATTAAATCTTCAAGTCTGCGAAATGCCATTTTCTGCCCCTTTTTCTTTCACCGCCTCAATAGTTTTGCGCGCCTTTGAAGTCAATGCGGCATTTTTCTTGACTTTTGCTAATTGTGAGTCATTCTCATTTCGGAGGTGCAAAATGACGGAATTAAAGACCAAAATCGAGGCTAAAGACCCTTATGAATATGTCGCAAACCTTGACACAGAACGCCGCCGCACGGAAGGCGCGCAAATTATTGAATGGTTCAAAGAAATCACAAATCACGAACCAAAAATGTGGGGGCCTTCTATTATTGGTTTTGACCAATACGATTATAAATATGAAAGCGGTCATGGCGGAACAATGTGCAAAGTCGGTTTTTCACCACGAAAGCCAGCAATCACTTTTTACTTAATGCTTGGATGCGGTGAATATAGCGATTTATTGGCAAAACTTGGCAAACATGAAACGGGAAAAGGTTGTCTTTATATCAAAAAACTTGAAGATGTTGACAAAGATGTATTGAAACAAATTTGCGCACGGTCGTTTGATTTGATGACTAAGAAGTATGGGTAAAGAACTAACCTACAAATTGCTTGACAGAATCTGCCCGTAAAGTAATCTTAAGTATTATTTAGGGTGATTAGTTATGACTGAGAAAATCAAAACTATTGGAAAACTTATTTTGGTTTTACTCGGTTTCTTGATAAATGTTTTCGCGACTTCATATTTTTTGTTCAATTTTCCCGATCCTGAAATATCGCAAAAAGCAATTATCAAAATGGTCGAAAAAACAATGCCCGCAGCAGCAAAGGAGTTTTGCGCTCAAATCCAAAAGAATATTTCTGAAAATAACGCCGCAGCATTGCAAAAAGTTGTTGCCAACCCTGAAGACTTCAAAACCCTCCCGGGATTCCTACCCAATATTACGAAATATATTGCCGAAGGTGGAGAATATACGGTTTTGCCAATTGGTTATCATTGGAACTCGAACAATGGTGCCGAATCTTTCGAAGCTGTATATGAATATGAGTTCGAAAAATACGCCGCCACACTTACAATTACTGCGATCAAAAAAGATAACTTTTATTTGTTGCAAGGCATGAACTGGAATATGTCCGACAATGTCCTATCAAAAACCAACAAATTCGAAATTTCCAAAGCGAGCGGCAAAGGAATTGCCTTCATCATTTTCATGACGATTGGAAATCTATTTGCATTTTTTGTTTGGTGTCTGGTGGTTTATGACAAGGGTAGCGCCAAACGGTTTTGGTGGCTCTTGGGAATTCCGATAGGATTTAGTGCCATCTATTTGATTTGGGCAACCGACACAATTTCGATTTTTGGTCAGAATGGAGTCTTTACCTTTGGTTTTAATATGCCAATAGGCGGAATTACCCAAATACACGGACAGTCGGCGATATTAAGAATATCATTCCCAATCTTTGCGCTTATTTATCTGTGGCTATGGAACAAAAAACGCAAGACGAAAGTTATTGAAGATATTGCGCCTATGCAAGATTAAGCCGCTTTCACAAAGCTCGATATAAGTTTTTTCATTCCGGCTTTATCAAATGCGACTTCGATTTTGTCGCCATCGAGGACCAAAACGCGACCATAGCCGAATTTATCGTGAAACACCCTTTGCCCGACATCAAACGTGCTCGCAGCTTTATTTTGCGATATTACCTTGGCTTTGGCATCCAATAACGGGCCATTTCCCATTGAACCGTAATATTTTTGTTGCTCATTCATGCTTTGGGCGCGCATAAAGCCCGCGCCGCGTGTTCCGGCTTCATAGGCATTAAGATTTGGCGTTCCCCCAAAAGCCGGGCGATTAAAATATCCGGTTTCTGAGAATGTATCGACACTATCTTCAGGGAGTTCATCAATAAACCGACTTGGCAAAACGCTTTGCCATTTACCAAAAATCTGACGATTTGCGGCAAAAGAAATGCGCGCACTTTCCCGCGCGCGTGTTATGCCAACATAGGCAAGGCGGCGTTCTTCTTCTAATGCCTTTAAACCGCCTTCGGTAATGGAGCGCGCGGATGGAAACACTTCTTCTTCCCAGCCGGGAAGGAAAACCACGGGCCATTCAAGACCTTTTGCGGCATGAAGCGTTAAAACTTGAATTGCATCGCCCTCTGCCTCTTTATCAATATCCATCACAAGTTCGATATGTTCCAAAAAGGCTTCAAGAGTATCAAATTGCCCCATTGAGCGCACAAGTTCTTGGAGGTTTTCAATGCGGGTTTGGGCAGTTGGGGTTTTGTCATTGCGCCACATATCAATATAACCGGATTCATCAAGAACCAATTCCGCGAGTTCAATATGCGAAAGTTCGTCTTTCTTTTTTCGCCATGATTTAAGGCTTTCAATAAATCTTTGAAGCCCCGAACGCACCGGCCCTTTTAATGCGTCGCGCTCCAGAAGGTAATCAGACATTGTGAATAGCGAAACGCCATTTTCGCGCGCTTCGACCATTATTTTCTTCAATGACGTATCTCCAATGCCGCGTTTTGGTTGGTTTACGATACGCTCAAAAGCCAGATCATCATCGGTGTGCCTTAAAAGCCGAAAATATGCCAAAGCATCGCGAATCTCGAGGCGTTCAAAAAAGCGTGGGCCGCCAATAACTTTATAAGGCAGGCCAATCATAATGAATCTATCTTCAAAGGCGCGCATTTGCCAGGAGGCACGCACCAAAACCGCCATGTCTTGATATTGTATGCCTTGGCGTCTTAGGCTTTCAATATCGTCTGAAACCAATCTTGCCTCTGCCTCCCCGTCCCAAACACCACGAACGCGAACTTTTTCGCCGTTTTCCTCATCGGTCCAAAGGGTTTTGCCAAGGCGCGCCGAATTTTCGGCAATAAGTTTAGACGCGGAGGCGAGAATATGATTGGTCGAGCGATAATTTCGTTCAAGGCGAATGGTTTTACAGCCCGGAAAATCTTTCTCAAATCTAAGGATATTTTCAACCTCTGCGCCGCGCCAGCCGTAAATTGATTGATCATCATCGCCGACCACGCAGAGGTTTTTATGCGCTGATGCAAGCAATCTAAGCCATAAATATTGCGCAATATTTGTGTCTTGATACTCGTCAACCAAAATATATTTAAAGCGCGATTGATAATCTTTCAGGATTTCCGGATTTTGCGTGAATAAATCAATGCAAAGTAATAATAAATCACCGAAGTCAGCGCAATTGAGGGTTTTGAGGCGGTTTTGATATTGTGTATAAAGTTCAATACCTCGCCCTTCGGCGAATAAGAAGGCCTCGCCTTTTGGCACTTTCGATGGTGTTTGCGCTTTGTTTTTCCAATTATCAATAAGCCCCGCCAAGGCACGCGGTGTGTGACGTTTGGCATCAATATTATTGGCCTCTATAATTTGCTTCAAAAGCCTGATTTGGTCATCCGTATCAATGATTGTGAATGTGCTTTTAAGCCCGACAGCCTCGGCATGACGCCTAAGGATTTTTGCACATAATGAGTGAAAAGTGCCAAGCCATTGCAAACCGCCGCCATGTGGGCCCACCAAGTTTTCAGTGCGTTCGCGCATTTCTTTTGCGGCTTTATTGGTGAAAGTTACCGACAATATTTCCCACGCGCGTGCCCGACCCGAATGAATTAAATTGGCAAGCCTGCAGGTTAAAACCCGTGTTTTACCGGTTCCCGCCCCCGCAAGCACAAGGACGGGGCCATCAAGGGCATTCACGGCCTCAAGCTGTTTTTCATTAAGCCCTTTAAGAAATGGCAAACCATCAGGGTTTGCACCCATCATTGCGCGTTGTGAAATCGAAAGCTTGCCATCGGACATTTTGCCCTTGAATCATATTTGAGGGAACATGACAAGAACAAAATCATGCGCTTTTGGTAAGATCAAACATTCCTTTCGTCCTATTCGCAATTCCCACCAGCCATAACATTGCGGGAACTTCGACCAAGACACCGACAACGGTTGCCAATGCGGCGCCAGAATTTAGACCGAACAAAGAAATTGCCACCGCCACTGCGAGTTCGAAAAAGTTTGACGACGCAATCATGCTTGCGGGGGCGGCAACATCATGTGGCACACAAACGCGGCACATTCCGAAATATGAAAGTGCAAACATCAATGCGCTTTGTATAATAATGGGCACACCAATCATTGCGATTACCAATGGTTTAGACAAAAGCACTTCGGCCTGGAATGAAAACAAAAGAACCACTGTCGCCAAAAGACCGATAATTGAATATGGCTTTAAATGATTTAGGAAATTATCAAGCGCATTACCGCCGCGCGCCAATAGAATTTTGCGCGTGAAAAAGCCCGCAACCATCGGCACGACCACAAATAAAACCACCGACAAGAGCAAAGTGTCCCAAGGAACCTTAATATTTGAGACCCCCAAAAGAAAGGAAGCCAAGGGCGCATAGGCGAAAATCAGAATAATGTCATTCAATGAAACTTGCGCCAATGTATAATTGGCATTCCCGCGAACCAGGCGCGACCAAACAAAGACCATTGCGGTGCAAGGTGCGGCACCCAAAAGAATAAGGCCCGCAACATATTGGTCAGCTTCAGAAGGTGGAATAAAACCCGCAAAAACATATTTCAAAAAGAAAATGCCAAGTGCGGTCATTGAAAATGGCATAATTAGCCAAGTAACCACAAAACTTATACCAAAGGCCTTTGGGCTTTTGAAAGCAATCGCCATATTGGAATAATCAATATTGACCATCATTGGGTAAACCATTGCCCAAATAAGAATTGCCACCACCAAATTCACGCGCGCAAATTCAATATGTGCGATTGCGCCAAAAATATCGGGCGCAATTTTGCCAAGTGCGACGCCCAAAATGATTGACAGCCCAACCCAAATTGATAGATTTTTTTCAAAGAATCCGATTTCGGAATTTGACATTATTCTTTTCCAATCTTGTTAA
>JAYRYJ010000008.1:0-166340 GCA_041917055.1 Hyphomonadaceae bacterium | reverse complement strand
GCAAGGGTACGACCTATGTTCATAATGCTCTTCAGCAGCTTATAAAGGCCACGAAGGCAGATGGCACTACCTATGACTTTAGGTATGATGGCGATGGCTTGATGGTTGAGGCGGTTAAGAATGCCACAGGCATTAATGATGTTTTTCAATTCATTGGCGGTCTAAAGACACGGTATGTTACAAGTGCCACCGAAGAAGTGGCGGAACTTGATGGCAATCGTGTGGTTACAAAGCGGTTTATTGCGGGCCCCGCCATTGATGAGCGGTTTGCACAGATAGATGCCAATAATGCGGTTAAATATATTCATGGTGATAGGCAAAACAGCGTCATTGCCCTAACCAATGCTACTGGCAACCCAATCCTTCGCAGGGCATATGGCGAATATGGTGAGACCGATGCCACCCAAATGGCACAAGAAGGTCATCCGTTTGGTTACACCGGTCGAAGATGGTTCACAGACCTCGGCCTCTATTACTATCGCGCAAGATGGTATGACCCAGAACTAGGCACTTTCCTCGAAACCGACCCAATCGGACAATTAGATTATATCAATCTATACTCATACGTCGGCCTAAATCCGCTGAATGCGACTGACCCGAGTGGGATGATTTGCACAGGTGATCAAAAGTCTGCTAAATGCACTGTAGATAGTTGGAACGGAAGTAATATTTCGAATATGAAATCACAAGGAAAGCTAAGCAAATCCGATTTAAAAGCAATTGAAAGGGCAGAGAAGAGCATGACTTCGGCATACAGGAAGTTATTGTCCACTGACCCAAAGAAGTCGTTTGATTTGAAAATTCCTGGACAAAAGAACGTTAATGTAACAGCATCGCAAATCGTCGAGGCCCTGAGGTTAGCGAAGATTGATGCTTTACCTACTTGGGGAGGGAATGCGAACACTCCCTATATTGGAACAATGCAACTAGGTAACAATTTCCTCAAAGGTAGTGGAAGTAGTTCAAGAGAGCAACAAATTTCATTTGTACACGATGCGATGCATAGCATTCCGAAAGTCAATGGGGCTGATTTCAATAAAATGAACAATTTCAATGATGCACATCAGAAAACCTTTGATAACGTGAGTAAGTCATTTCTAGGAGGGAATTGATAATGGTCAAAGAACTATCGCTTAAGAAATCAAGACTTGGTTCGTTTGTTTGCTGGATTATTGCTTGTGCGTCTTCAAATACAATTGCAGGCACGGTAAATCGTCATGTGGACGCCACATATTATTGCAGCCGAACAAATGGTGAGCTTTATTTCGTTGAAAACGTTCAAATTGCATTTTCATCATTCTTTTCTGATCAAGCTAATTATGACCACAGTTCCAGGCTGCGCGCCTCTAATCCAACAAGCCAGTTTTCGGTTCTTGAAGTATCTGATTGCTCCAATTCGGAATTTCTCTGTTTAGAGCTTTCGGATAGGTTTGGAAAATCGCCCTATTTGTTGGCAATTCCAAGAAACATTTCAAAGTTCGGAGTTTATAAATACCGCGGTCTGGAAATAGTAATTAGCCAGAACATACAAGAAAGCCATCCTTGGATATTCGACCCCGAAAAAACAAGTAATGATGTATCAGAAATTGCCAAAAGCGCCTACGTTGTAATTCTTTACCCTGCTAAGACCAAAAAAGCTCCGATTTATTTAACCCTTAAAGACGGTTTTGGCATCGAAACTATCGATGGGTTGGTCTCTTCATATGTGAGCTTTCCAACATTTGTTAAAACCTCAAAATTCTCAAATGGCATGTGTAGTTTTGTCAATGGGCGCGCGATTTTCAGCAAGGTATCCGTTAACATACCCCAACCATAAAAACGGGGACATGATGTGGATTAATTTTGACTGCATTCGTGGCGCACAGTCTTTCCAAATCCGGGGACATTGCGTAATTGAGATATGATGCGTTTGTTGTTCATATGAAGAGCCTTTTTGGGCGTTTGAACATAAGAAAGGAACGTAATTCGGGGACATAATTCGCGCGGTTTCGGTGGCTGGTTATCAATTACCTAAATTATTTGCGCGGCTCATATTTCATATTTCGGCGACAGGTTATCAATTCATATTTCGGACAATTTCGGTGACAGGTTATCAATTGCCTAAATTATTTGAAAGGCTCCTTATCCTTTACCGCTAATTCGTCGCAAACGCGCTTTTTCCTTTATCATCCTCAATCCACGCGCCGCTTGCCAAAACCCTAAATTGTGTCAGCATTTGATACGGGCTGTTTGGCTTTTTAGTTTGAGGATTTTTAAAGACTGGGCATGAAGCGAATTATGTCGTTTTGACGACAAAAACGGTTTTAATTCATATCATGTCTCTGTTTTTGTTTTAGGGTCCCCGTTTTGGTGAACAGACGGTTCGGACTGCTGACGGCAAGAAGAACGGCGGGCAGTTTTTACAATTTAATCCTGATGGCTCCAAAATCAATCCTTTCGGAGTTCCTTCTGGAAATGCTGTCGTCGGAATTGGAGACCACGGGAGAAATGGAGCTATACCACAAGTTGTCCCCCAAAGCATTGTAGATGCAACCAGAAAAAGATATGCTAATTAGCAATATCGCCAGAAGTAAATTCTGGTTCAGATGATTAGGATTATGCAATGTATATGAAAGCAAGAAATTCAAACCGCGGAACCAAGGATATCGCACTTTGTGTTCTTTGTTTCACGGTTAGCGCATGTCAAAATTCCGAATATGACGCCAAGTTTTTAGACCTTTTAGAAAGCGGCAAGCAAGGAAATTTTCAAAGCGCTGTTGCCGCCTATGATTATTGTTCCGCATTTTTAAAGCTTGACCCTGTTGTTCTCAAAGAGGCTTATGTAGGCAAGTGCGCTTCCGTGCAAGCACTAATTAAAGATATCGCCTTAGAGAAAGGAGACCCAGCAGAAATAAAGACTGCATACACCATGATTTCGAACGATATGAGATTGTCAGGCCAAAATTCGACAAAACATGAAAATCTCCCTGATTATTATTGGACCATTGCCGAGGTTCAAATTTCCAAATTGTGCAAAAGCGACCGCGCTTCAGCTTCGTGTTTTGATAAGGAAGTAACTGGATATTTTGGCTTATCATTTGGGAAGTAAATTTTTAAGGATGCAAGCCAAATCTAATAATTCATTTTTAATTGACGCTAATTAGTTGCACACTGCTCGAAACGAGTTTCGGTGGCTGGTTATCAATTACCTAAATAATTTGTGTGGCTCATTTTCCTATTCTGCTAATGCGTCGCAGTCGTTGCCACACCTCTTTGGCCACAGTCAGCCTCTCCGCCTACCATTACCCTGAATTGTGTTACCTTTTGATATGGGTTGTTTGGCTTAGGTCAATGGTATTTTTTGTTTGCGAGACAGCCTAATCGCGTTTTTGGCTTGTTTTTGGTTGTGAAATTACTTCCCGCCGCGCCATTTGTTGATGTCTTTTCCACATGCATCGAGCGTTTTTAGATAGGGTTGCATGGCTTTTCCGGTGTCTTTTTGACCGAAAACTTTCTTTTTGACGCCTTTTGCAATAGCGTCATAATCATTGCGGAATTTAACTTCGGAATAGACGGTTGAAGTGGCGAGGACAAAGGGCTGCATCTGAGCCTGAAGGCCGCCGATTTGGTCGGCAACCATTGCCAATTGTTTTGGTGCACCGACTTGGCTTGCGCGAACCCGCATTAATGCACCGACAAAATCAGCAGTGCCATAACATTGCGTTAAGCGTTTATAATCTTTCGACGTGTCAAAAAATGGCGCGATTTCCTTGGCGATTTCTTCCTTGGTAAGTGGCTTTTTGGGTTCGGGAACATCGATGACAGATGGGATTTTATAGTCTGGAATTGACACGTCAAAACCCTTTGGTTCGGTATAATCCGGCAAATTAAGAATATCATCAGTCACAGACTTTGGTTTTTTGCCAAATCGCAATTCATCATCTTTCGCAGGGGTTTTGACTGTGTCATCCTGAGCATTAACCAACACATCACTCACTTGCGCAAGCGCAAGGCTTGAAAAACCGGTAGAGCCAAGACCCGCAAGCATCAAAAGGCCAAATCCAAACGCCAAACTCTGTTTTTTCATAATTTCAATTCTCAATTCTGTCGAAGCTATCGCGGCAATTACTTAATGCGCTTCATAAAGTAAAATATATATTGTATTGGGCAAATCCAAGGCAATAAACCTTAAAATTCAGTTATTTTGGAGTTGAAATGCATTTCACACACTGTAATGCGGCGAATAAAATCATTGAAATCCGTGCTTTTGACCAAACGCACATTGCGGGTCTGTTGCAAATCGGTTCGCAAATTGAGATTTGGAAACACTATCCACACCAAGCAAAAGACGCAGCCTCTGTCGAAAAATACCTTGAAAATGTCTTAGAAATGCAAAATAAGGGCGAGTATTTGGCGCATACAATATTTTCTAACGGCGAAATTGTCGGGCAATCTTGTTATTTAGCAATTCGCAATGCGCATAAAGGCTTAGAAATCGGCGGAACTTGGTATTCACCGCGTTTTCAAGGAACGAAAATCAATCCAAGTGCCAAATATTTGCTGTTAAAACACGCATTTGATCAAGGTGCGATACGCGTCGAATTTAAGACAGATAGTTTGAATCAAAGATCGCGCGCAGCCCTTTTAAAATTGGGCGCGAAATTTGAAGGAATTTTTCGTAATCACATCATCCGCGCCGATCGCACTTTTCGCCATTCAGCCTATTTTTCAATTATTAAAGAGGAATGGCCCGAAATTGCAGCTCAATTAATTCGCCGCATCGAAACGTGAGATTATTGACGCGACCTCGCTTTGTGTGATTGCAAAGTCATTCTTAAGCCATTGGGTTTCGATTTCATTCAAAATTTGCCCAATTTTAGGACCGGGCTTGAAGCCCTTTTGCAATATATCATTCGCTTTTATTGGGAAATTTGGGGGCACAAAATTGCGAATTTCATCGATTTCATTGCATTCAATTTCATTTCGGCGCGCAAATTCCAAATCTATTGCGGTTTCATTTGAGAATTTATAGGCAATGATTTTCGGCGACTTTTCGGAAATTGCATGCGCCTTTTTGCGATCTTCAAAACGCGCAATTTCGGAATTTGCCATCCTTAAATCGCGACAGAATTTTAAATCGCTTTCTATTGGAATAAGTGCCAATAATCGACCCAAAACGTCAATTCGCCTCTCGCATTTTAAGAATTTTCGCAAAACCGCGAATTGGGGTTGAGACTTAAACAGACTTTCCCAAATTCCACAATTTGTTAATTTTTCGACCGCCGAAATTACCTGAACCCCTGCCAGAGTTTTCTTGATTTCAGCCCAAACTCGCTCAGACGAAAGGTTGGCAATTTTGGGAGCGAGTTCGGCGGCGGCTTTTTCACTTGCACTATCAATTTCGATATTTTCCAGTTGCGAATAGAAGCGATAAAGACGCAAAATGCGTAGATAGTCTTCATATATTCTGAGTTTGGGATCGCCTACAAATTTTAGCTTGCGATTTTTCAAATCCCCGAGCCCCTGCCCCGTCGGGTCATAAATTTCGCCTTTTTCATCGGCATAAAGCGCATTAAAAGTGAAGTCGCGACGTGCCGCATCTTGATTAATATCGTCGCAATATTCAACAATCGCAAATCGTCCATCAGTCGCAACATCTTTGCGCATTGAAGTAATTTCATAGGCCTTTTTATCAATTATTGCGCTTATTGTGCCGTGCTTTATTCCCGTCGGGACAGTGGCAATTCCGGCTTTTTTTAATAAATCATCGGTCTTTTGGGGTGCATATGGCACGCTAAAATCAAAATCACTGACCTCAAGGCCGATCAATAAGTCCCGCACTGCGCCGCCGACAATATAGCATTTATCGCCTTTAGCCTGCAAAGCACGGAAAATGGACATCACATTGGCGTCAAAGTTCAAAATCATCAAAAATTCTATCACAAATCATTCGAATAATGGCGCAACTTATACCCCAAATCTGGTGTTTGCCATAATTGATTGTGTAAATGCGATAAGTTTCGCCGCGAATATGATAGTCACGCAATTCAAAACCATTAGGCTTGAAAATAGTTTGCAGCGGGATTTCGAAAATTTCCTCAACTTCATCAGGATTAATTTGGGTTTGCGCGCTTTCGTCCAATAATCCGATAATTGGCGTAATAGCGTAATTTGTGCGTGTGAAATAGACATCACCCACCCCTAAGACCTCAACATTCTGGGGCAAAAGGCCGATTTCTTCATGGCTTTCACGCAGAGCCGTGGCAATCAAATCCGTGTCTGTGACATCCATCGTGCCGCCAGGAAATGAGTTTTGTCCCGAATGTTTGCGCAAATTGCCGGACCTTTTGGTAAAGATTACCGAATACTCATTGCCGCGCTTAATAATGGGAATAAGGACAGCCGCCTTTTTGTGATTTTCCTTTAATTCATTGCCGATTATCGCCCCGCCAAAATGTTCAAGGCCTTGATATATGCGCGGGTTTTGTTCGGCACTTGGCGCGCTCAAAAACTCCCTCAATCTATTCAATATTTGCGCATCCATTATTCGAGGCCATAGAATTTGTTATTTGAAGATACACTATGCATTTCGCCGACCGCCACTGAATTTTCGACCAATTCATAATAAACGGGCCGCGATAATAATGCTCTCAAGCCATACCGCATTGTTAAATATGGGCGCTTTTCGTGCGAAATTGGCGAAGTTTCAAAAACCAAGTCGCAATCATGACCCAAAACCAATTTGTCTCCAACATTTGTCGTGAAAGTGATTTTTTGGTTTTCACCTTTTTCGAAAATATCGCAGCGAATGGCGATAAAATGGGCATCTTCAACCGCAATAATCACTTTTTCAACAGGCGTTACAAGATAGGTTCTGCCATCATCTTCTTTGCGCATAATTCCTGCAAAAAGACGAACCAGTTTTTCACGCGTAAATCGCACGCCATTTTGCCACCATGAACCGTCTTTTGAAATTTTCAGGCCAATATCGCCACAATGTTTTGGCTGCCAACTCAAAAGGTCATGTGGCTTTGCCCCTTCTTCCAATCCTGAAAATTCAGAAAGAGAATTTAGGAACGCAGCAAAGCTGGTATTGTTTTCTAATGGCTTTTTCATTTGGTTATTTTCAATTTAAGTTATAGAAAAGGCGTCAATTAAAGCAAGGCACTCAAATGACTGAAAATGCACTATTGCAGTTTGACAAGGCGCGCGACGCAATCGCAAAAGTCAAACAATCAATTGCTACGAAAATATTCGGTCAAGAAAACGTTATCGACCTTGCGCTTTGCGCGGTTTTCGCCAATTCACACGCGCTGTTACTCGGTATGCCTGGGGTTGCGAAAACTTCTTTAATCATCGCCATAGCCAAGGCATTGGGGCGCGATTTTAAGCGAATTCAATTCACGCCAGATTTAATGCCAGCCGATATTTTGGGTTCTGAAGTTCTGGAAAATGCCGAAGACGGAAGTCGGACTTTCCGTTTCGTCAAAGGCCCGATTTTCACGCAAATTCTTATGGCGGACGAAATAAACCGTGCAAGCCCAAGAACCCAATCCGCGCTTTTAGAAGCAATGCAAGAGCGTAAAGTTACGATTGCCGGCGTGTCATACGATTTACCAAAACCATTTTGCGTATTAGCAAGCCAAAACCCAATCGAACACGAAGGCGCATATCCATTGCCAGAAGCGCAATTGGATAGGTTCCTGTTGCAAATCGACGTTCCTTATCCCGATTTCGAAACTGAAAAACAAATTCTTTCAAATTCGCAATCTTTAAATAGTGAGAATGAAACTGCAATTGGCGAAACCGATTTGGAACTAATTCAATCGATCTGCGCGCAATTACCGATATCGGAAAAATTCCTTGATACAATAATGAAAATTACGCGCGCTTTAAGGCCGCAAACTAGTGATATTGCGCTGGTCAAAGAATGCCTTGAATGGGGCCCCTCTCCACGCGCGGGTCTTGCTATTATTGCCGCTGCAAAAGCGCGGGCATTGATAAAGGGGCGCGCGTCGCCAAGTCTTGATGATTTGCATTTTGTGGCAAAGCCCGCACTTATTCATCGCCACGCTTTGAATTGGAATGCGCAATCAAAAAACATAGGTTTTGACCAAATTTATGCCGAGGTTTTGGACAAAATTGACCCATGAACCATAATATTAGTGATTTATTGAATCCGCACATCAAAAAATTATCAAATGAGCTTTCGCAAAAGCTGAAAATCTTTGATGCGGCATTTGAAAGAAATACCAATTTAGAAACAATCCCACATTTTGACGGTCGCCGCAAACAAAGAAAGTCGGGAATTGGCGATGAATTTTTCCAATTCCGCCCCTTGCAAGCCAATGAAAGTATAAGCCTGATAGATTGGCGTGCATCTGCCAAAAGCGATAATTTGCAGATTAAACAGAAAGAGATTCACGCCAAAAATCGCCTTTATATTTGGCTTGATTTACGCCCGTCAATGTTTTGGGTTTCGCGAGACAATTTGTTGTCAAAAGCGCAAATAGGTATGATTGTGGCTTTGGCAATTAGTGAAATTGCACGCAAAAACCAAATTGAGGTCAGGACATTCACGAAAACCCAAAAATCTTTCGCTTCGGGCCTAATAGAAAGCGGTAAATACGCCCCCGCCCCTGTTGCTGCACCCATGATAATTCTAAGTGATTGCATGCACGAAACAGACGAAATATGCGAATTTATTGGAAAATTTCGTGGCATAAATTTCCCAAAAGCCTTCGGAATAATAAATGATAGTGCTGAGTGCGATTTTGATTTTGACGGGCGAATTAATTTTATTGATAAAGAAAATCACGAAACAATAATCATTGAAGATTGCCAAAGCCTGCAAGAAAAATATAAGGCCGAAATTCAAGACCATTTTTCGAAAATATGCGCCACTGCCAGTGAAATCCCTTTTTCGGTGGCAAAAACTGATAATTCAGTCGATTATTATGAATTTGCGCAATCGCTTCTAAACGCCATTTATCGGGGGTTTTGATATGTTTGGCGCGCCTTTGCAATTTGGTTTTTTGTTTCCGCCTGCATTGTTCGCGCTATTCGCTTTGCCCTTGGTTGTTTGGGTTTCACGCTTAATTGCGCCGCCATTGATTGAAAAAGAGTTTCCGGCCATATTCATTTTGAAAAGACTGAAATCACCGCCACCAAAATCGCAAAAACCACCACTTTGGCAAATTTTGTTGCGCATTACTGCTTTAGCTTTCGTAATTTTTGCGATTGCCGATCCGCATATTAAGCCGCGTAATAATGTTGAAAATCAAAGCGAAAAAATCGAAATTTTCATAGAGGATACATTCGCGCAAAATCAAGATTGGTCGCAAAGATGTGAACCGATTATCGCATATATCGAAAATTCCATTACGCCGAATATTGACATCTATTTCATTAATAATCCCACCGCCAATCTAAAAAACCAAAACGCTGCGCAAACCATTAAAGCGCTAAAAAGCGCACAATTCTTGGTCGGTGAAAACAATTTTGAAAACACAATAAAAATGCTTGGTAACGAAAAAGCACGCATTTTTTATTTTGGAGACGGAATAAAAAGCCCCAAATCTCAAGCTTTTTTTGACACTTTATCGGTGCGCGCAATCGGCAATATTAATAAAGCCGCACTTCCCAATGTCAAAATAATTGAAAATGTTCAAACAAGCGAAAACCAGGCGCAAATCAAAGTATTCAATTCTGCAAACACACTGACACACCTAAACGCCATGAGTTTTGATGGCAAAATAATAAATAGTGTGGAATTTACGGGGGCAAGTTTCGCTATGCAAATCCCCAAAAATTCGCGCCCTGCTTATTATCAAATCCTTGATCAAAATCACGCTGGTGCCATTTTCCTTACAGAAAACTATGGCGCAAAACCTTCTATCGGGATTGTCAAAGACAAGGGTCAAGACGCCGGACTCCTATCTGATGCCCATTTTCTAAATGCCGCCGCAAGCCTTGAAAATATTGTAAAAAGCGGTTCAGTCACTGAATTGATTAAGGCTGGCGCAGATATTTTGGTTATTGGCGATAGTGCCGGATTTTCGAATAGCGAAACTGCACTCTTGAAAACATTTATGGAAAATGGCGGTACAATTATTCGTTTTCTTGGCCCCAAATCATTGGCAAAACCTGAAGACGAAATATTGACAGGCGCATTAAAAGCGCCGGAACATAATCTTATTGGGCAAATCGGCCCCAATAAAATCAATATTGAACCTTTTTCAAAAGATAGTATTTTCTCCGGATTGGAAATTCCCGCCAATGTGTTGGTTGAAAAATCAGTATTGTTAGAGGAAGCACATAATCAAACTCAAATTCTGGCAAAATTATCCGATGGCGCACCTTTGATTTCCCAAGAAAATTTCGGTAAGGGAAAATTGTTTGTCATTCACACAAGTGCAACACCGATTTGGTCGCAAATGAGTCTAAGTCCGTTGCAATTCCAAATCCTAGAACGCATTTTCGACAATTCGAACATCAATTTCAAACCAAAAACTGATAATTCGCGAATTACAGGCTATTTGCTGCATGAGATTGATAGTGATGGGCGCATTAATAATCTGTCGAATCCAAAACCTATCGATAATTTGCCACCAAAGACTGATGCAACTCATCCACCTGGGATTTATTCATTCAATCAGAATATCGCATTGAATGTTGCCCAAAGCCGCAGTTTTGAGAAAGCACAATATCCCGATAATTTCAAAAATTTTGACGAGAAAACCAATGGCATAAGGCTTCGCGGGCCATTATTTTTGATTGGCCTTTTGCTTTTGTTGAGCGAGAATATTTTACGAATATTCTTAAATTCGCGAATTTTTAGAAATCAAATTGCAAGCGCATTAATCGCGTTGGCGGCGCTTTTAATTTTCACGCATGACGCATTTGCCGAAACGAAAAAAGACAATCTCAAACTTTCATATCTTATCACAAATGACCAAAAAACGGACAATAAAGCGAAATTAGCCTTAATCGGCCTCGCGCAGGTTTTAGAAAAACGCACAAATATTGAACCGTCGGGCGTCATTGGCCTAAAGCCTGACTCCACTGAAATTTTCAAACAGCCAATTTTATTTTGGCTTTTGCCGCCCAATGCCAATCAATTAAAACCTAATGAGGCCGAAAATCTAAATCGTTTCATGGCAAATGGCGGCATATTATTTATTGATACCGCCGGAAAAGGGCAAAACCAAAACCAAACACAGGCCAATCTGCGGCGTGCTTTATCCGGGCTTATTGTTCCGCCTTTGGAAAAGGTGCCGCAAAATCATGTTTTGCGCAAAAGTTTCTATATTTTGCAGGGGTTTAATGGCTTTTATCAAAACGCAGAAATTTGGGTTGAAACGGCAAATAGTGCGGCGTCTAATTCGTTAGATGGCGTAAGCCCTATTATCATTGGTGACGGCGATTGGGCAACAATTTGGGCATTGTCTGCCAATAGCCAATTTTCCCCATTTGATTATACTAAAGAAGTGCCTTTACGGGTCGGTGTCAATATCTATATGTATGCTTTGACTGGTCAATATAAGGCAGATCAATTGCATATTGATGCAATTCTGAAACGTGCAAAAAAGGTGAAACCATGAATTTGGTTTTTGACCCACTTTTGCCAATCAATATTATTTTGCTTTTGTTTTTGGCCTTAATGACAGTTAGGTTGCTTGCAAAAATCGGTAATTTGACATCATTTTTGCTATTTCTGGGCGCAGGTCTGGCGTTTCTAATTTTGGCCATCAATCCGCAAAAAGACACAAATGGGGCGAAAACTTTGCCGGGAATCGTTGCGATTATTGCCGATGAATCCCAATCAATGAAAGCCGCAAACCGCATTGAAACATTGCGAAAAACCAAGGCGGAATTAGAAAAGAAGCTATTAAATCAGGGGTTTTTAATTAGGTCTGAAACTATTTCCGATAATAGGTCCTTTGCAGAAATTCTAACCCGCCTATTGCAAACGATAAACCCCCAGCAAATAAGCGGTGCATTCATTTTAACCGATGGGCAAATGCCAAAAGGCGAATTGGGCGCATTCAATTTCCCCATAAATCAAATAATAATCGGCGAAAAAAGCGAACACGACAGATTTATTAGAATTGTGAAACCTGCAATCGGCGCAGAAATCGGGAAGTTCACAAACCTAAAAATCGAGGTCAAAGACAATATTATCAATAGCGGTGACGCCGCAATTGAACTTCAATTTGCGGGTATGCGCGAAAGACGGACAATTCCATTAAACAAAGAAATCAATCTTGAAATTCCAATAATCAAAAGCGGGAAACAGGAAATTGCGATTTCTACACCCGTGATGACAGGCGAAAAATCCGTGATAAACAATGCCATTATCACAGAAATTGAGGGTATTTTCGACCGATTACAAGTTTTGCTAATAAATGGTGAGCCATATGAGGGCCTAAGGTCATGGCGCGCATTATTGAAAAGTGATCCGTCAATCGATTTGGTGCATTTCACAATTCTTCGCGGCCCTGACAAAGAAGATTTTGCGGCACAGGACGAAATTTCGCTTATTCCGTTTCCGGTCGAAGAATTGTTTTACGAAAAACTCTCGAGCTTCAATTTAATAATTATCGATAGATTCATGGCCCAAGATGTGTTGCGCAATGATTATCTTGAGAATATCGCACAATATGTGAATGACGGCGGCGCGCTTTTGAGTGTTTTGGGTTCTTATGACACAAAGAATGAGGGAATATTGAACACACCTCTCGCAACTATACTTCCAATCAGTGACTTGCCTGTTTTGGAAGCCACACCGTTCAAACCTGCAATTTCGCAAAATGCTACTGATCATCCTATCGTCAAAGGTTTGGAAACTTCGCACTGGGGGCGATGGGATACTTATTTTAAAACCAAAACCCGTGATGAAGTCATTTTAAGTGCCAATTCCGACCCACTTTTGACAATTCGCGACCAAGGAAAAGGCCGCGTGGCAGTGCTTTTGAGTGAAAATTCATGGTATTGGGCGCGCGGCATTGATGGCGGTGGCCCATTTCGCGATTTGATTGGGCGAACAATTCATTATTTATTAAAAGATCCGCAATTTGAGAAACAAAAACTAGAACTGAATGGTGATTTCGAGAGGATTTCCGCCAATATTGCCAATGCTAAATCCAAACTTCTGATAAGAGGCGCAAATTTTTCAGACGAAATTGCATCAAATCCGGATTTGACCCAAGAAAAAATTGAATTATCAGCGCGCGAATTTGGCCTTTATACGGCAAAACTTGGGGATTTGAGTGATTACGCAATTTTGGGAAATGACATTGAAACCATTGGCATATCAAATGCTGCAAAAGAAATGGAATTTCCTAAACAGTCTTTCGGTGGTCAGGTTTTTACAAATGGTTCATTTCAGCCTGTATTCAAAATATTGGAAAATCGCCCAATGCTGAATGACCAAAACGATTTGGTCTTGTTAAAACCGAAACTTAAAGCCACTTCTTCACAGACACGACCTTTATTTAATCCGCTATTAGTTTTGCTTTTGAGCGTATTTTTATTGCTTTTCAGTTGGTATTTTGAGGGCGCGAAATCAAACCAATATCTGCGCGATGCGCAAAATTAAGCCCTAAAATCCGGGATTTTATTGCCGGAAGCGGAAGGCCGATTTCGCCTGATAAAGGTGAAAAACCAAATTTCTCAAAAAACGCCATATCGCCGATCAGGATCACTTTATTATTGTCGGTTTTTTCGATTGCCTCTAAACATTCTTGCACAAGTTTGGAACCAAGGCCCAATCCTTGCGCATTTGGTGCAATGACAATCGGCCCCAAAAAATGCGCCATCTCACCGTCCGAAATTTCCACAGGCCAGATGCGGCACGCGCCGATTAATTCGCCATCTTTCAAAGCCACGCGTGATAATTCATAATCAGGCACATTGCCCAATCGCAAAAAATGCGCGGCCTTAACAAAGCGCCCAGGCCCGAATGCGGCTTTCATCAATACATCAATCTGCGCATCGTTTTCGGCGCTGTCTTTTGAGATTTCGATATTCATTGAACGGCCTATTATCAGAAAACCTAAGTATTTCAATCAGTTTACCCTTAAAGGAAAAAAGAGTTGTAATGAAAAAAGGATTCAGCAATTAAGAAGTATGCCATCGCTAAGAATCCCCGCTTTAAGTATTTTTCGCCATAAATCATATCGAATGTTCTGGTGGGCGCGGTTTATCGGCACTTTTGGCCTGCAAATGCAATCTATTGCGATTGCCTGGCAAGTCTATGAAATCGCGAGGCGCACGCAAAGCGTTGAAAAAAGTGCTTTTATGTTGGGTCTTATCGGTTTGGCGCAATTTGTGCCATTATTGATTTTCTCGCTAATCGGCGGACAAACGGCTGATAAAAGGGACAGGAAATCCATAATTTTAGTTTTTTTGGCTTTTGAAACCTTGCTTTCGGCGATGCTTTTGGCATCGGTCTATATGCCGCAGAAACCTGCTTTATTTGCGATTTTTTCGGTTGCGGCGGGTTTTGGCATTGTGCGCGCTTTTTTGCCGCCGGCAATGTCGGCATTAGGCCCAAACCTTGTCCCCAAAGACGAATTGCCGACTGCGATTGCTTGGAATTCCTTGGGTTTTCAATTAGCAACTATTCTAGGACCCGCAATTGGCGGCCTAGTTTATGCGACCGGCGCGCAAACAGTTTATATAATCTGTCTATTATTGCAGGCTTTTGCCTTCATCATAATTTTCCATACAGCCACGCCAAAACAAACATCGAAAAACGAAACGAACTCGCCATTATTCTTGATTAAGGAAGGCCTGAAATTTGTCTTGAAGAATAAGATTGTGTTAGGTGCAATCTCTTTGGATTTGGCTGTCGTTTTATTGGCGGGTGCGGTCGCATTATTACCGGTTTTTGCCAAAGATATTCTGCATGTCGGCCCGCAAGAAATGGGCATTATGCGTGCCGCCCCTGGCATTGGCGCGGCGATTATTGCTTTGACCCTTGCCATAAAGCCATTAAAAACCCATGTTGGACCGGCAATGTTTGTTGCGGTTATTATATTCGGTTTGGCGATTATCGGCTTTGGCCTATCGCGCGTTTTTTGGCTTAGCGTTTTCTTTTTGGCTTTGTCGGGCGCGGCGGATATGATTTCGGTCTATGTCAGAACCAGTCTAATCCAAATCGCCACGCCGGATGAAATGCGTGGTCGTGTTACAGCTGTTTCAATGATTTTCATTTCGGCATCGAATGAATTGGGCGAGTTTGAAACCGGACTAATGGCGCGATTTCTTGGCCCTGTAAAAGCGGTGGTATTCGGTGGCGTCGGTGCTATAATCACTGCATTCATATGGATGGGTCTGTTTGAACCATTGCGCAAAGCAAATGGTTTTGAGGCCGAACACAATAAGGGGAATTAAAGTGAACAAATTATTGGTCGCACTTTTTTCAATTCTGGCTTTTGGCGCGTGCAAAACTACCGATACCAAAGGTATTTTCATCAAGAGTGAATGGCAATTGAAACAATTACAGGCATTGCCAATTGAAAAAGCCCCCTTCCCGACATTGAAATTTGCTGATTATAAGGTCTTTGGCTCTAATGGGTGCAATTCATTTTTCGGCGATGTAATTGGTGATGAAGATAATTTCGAACTTAAATCCATCGGCGTCACGAAAATGGCGTGTCTTGATGACGGCATTATGCTGCTGGAAATGAATTACAATCAAATGTTGGGTCGTGCGCGTAAATTACAGATTAAAGATTCGAACCTTGAAATCCTTGATAAGGACGGAAATTCAATCGCCATTTATTCAAGAATTGGCAAATAGAGCCACGAATTTTTTCGCCAAGGCATAGACATCACCCGGCCATCGCGCCGTAACTATGTTTTTGTCTTGCACCACAAAAGAAGCGCTTTCATCTATATCGCTATCGCGAAATAGGCCGGAATTAATTTTGAAACCCTTATCAGGCAAACAGAAATTTTCGGCCCCAATAAGCGATTTTATTTCAGATTCAACGCTTCTTTCGCCGTATTTTTCACCCTTTATTTCATTATAAGTGCGATAATAGTTCCTATCCCACCAACGTAATATATTGCCTAAATCATTGGCACTTTTTTCCAAGGCCCAAGTGAGTGCGGTGATTTTTCGACCGAAAATGATTGATTGTTTCGTAGCTTCATCTTTGGTGCGCGCCAATAATAATGGACCGTGGCAAATTGCACCAATTGGTTTTTGGGTTTTGATAAAATCGCGCAAAAAGTTTTGCAAAATATCACTTTCCAAATATTGGCACATTCCGCGCGCGCGATGCCCGCCAGCCAAAAATACGCCGTCAAATTCGGTTTCGCCAACTTTTGACCAATTAATAGGCTTTTGAAATTCGGGGCTTTCGGACATTTTAGCATATTTTTCACGCGCGTCGCGATTGGCGCGCAAAATTTGCCCAAAAACTACCAAATTACGTAAAATCGGAATATTTCCCCAAATATCAAGACCTTTGCCGTCAAGCATGATTTCGTCACAAATGCCGATTTTGCCGTTCGGTGTTGCGAAAATCACTTCAAATCCCGCTTCCTTAAACACATGCCACGGAACCGCAGTTTCGCTTGGGTCGAAATCGCGGCTTGGGATTGGCATTAGGATTTTCGGCATTATTTGAACCGCAAATCAGATTGCAAAGATTGATCTAATAGTTTCAAATCTATGTCCAAAGATTTGTTTTCGTCTTGGCGTAATTCAATCTCAGTGCTTTCAAACAGAACTTGGATTTTTTGTAATATGTTTTGGGTGGCGATAATGCGTTCAATATCAGGCTTTTTATCACTTTCTAATTTGCCCAATCCTTCAACCACTTTTATCGCTTCTTTGGCATAATAAGTGAAAAGCCGCTGTACCGAATTTGCGTGTTCGGGGCTATCGGCGATTTCATTCATCAAGCGCCTACCGATTTCTATAATTTGAGTGACCGAACCGATAGATTGCGGATGTCTTAGGCCAGACAAGGTTTTTTCCAGAGCTTTGAGGTTTTCATGCCCCTCTTGCAAAATTTTTGTAGCAAATTCGGTTTTGCCGGCAGGCACGCCCTCGGTTTGAATCTGCGGGATTTCAAACTGTTTGGGTTGCGGAACCATGGTGAAATTTGTCACGTCATTGTCGCGCTTTGCGATAAAATTATTGATAAATGCGCCGACCCAACCGACCACGCCACCAACCAAAAGCCCAAGCCCAACAGCGGCAGGCGCATTTATGTCAAGCAGAAACCCGCCGGTTAAAAGCCCCGCACCAACACTTACAAGGCGCCAAGCATTGTCAATTTTGCTAAAACGACGTTTTTTAGACCTTTCATAATCGCGCACATTTCGAATTTCTCTATCATATTTTTCGCGCGCATAGGCCAATCGTCTGTCTTCATGGCTTTCTTGAAAATATCTTTTCCGATGATAACCCATTGGATTGCCGTCCCTGTCTTTTCTACGCGTGAAAAATTTACCACCTATGGCATTTATGGCAATAAAAGCCGGAATGACAAGCATGAAAATGCCGATTATTGCCCTAAGAATTAATGCCACTTGAGAAATGCCTAATAATTATTCCAAAATATAATCTGTCTTGCCAATCTTTACACCATTGGCACGCAAAATGGCATAGGCCATGGCAAGATGGAAATTAATATTAGGCAATAAAAAACCGATGCCGTAAGTATATCCGGTAAATGGAAATTCGCGTGGACCCAATTTTATTGAAAATGCGCGGGTTTCGGAATGTGCGATATCTTCGGGATTTACGGACTTAATATATTCAAGGGTTTTGGCAATGCGCGCGCGCAATTCTTCAAAAGTCTGTTCATTATCTTCAAAAGATGGCGGCGTTTGTCCTGAAAGCCGGGCAGCTGCGCCTTTGGCATTGTCTGAAACTATTTGAATTTGTTTTTTGAATGAATGCATATCGGCAATTAATCTTAGGCCGAGCATTGTGTCTTCTAAAATTTTATTCTCTGTTGCATGGCTTTCGGCTTTATCCAATAAATGCGCGGCGGTATGCAATGCGCGTGTGGCCGAAAAAATAACGGAATTATACATATCAATTTGTGTCGGAATTTGTGCCATTATTGCCCCCTGTCATTTTTCGATAATTAATTACGAAAATCCGCGATTCAAGGCTCTAATTCAATATCCCAATACAAAAAGTCGAGCCAGGTTTCATGCAAGTGGCGTGGCGGGAATTTTCGACCCATTTCTTGCAGCTCATAAATATTAGGTCGATGCGGTTTAAAACCCAAATTCATATTTGCTTGTTTAGGGTTGCGACCGCCTTTTTTGGCATTGCATTTAGAACAGGCGGTAACAATATTTTCCCATGTCGTGCGCCCACCGTGGGCACGCGGAACCACATGATCAAAGGTCAAATCCTTGGTATCACCGCAATAAACGCACCTAAACCCATCGCGCAAAAACACATTAAAGCGCGTGAATGCCAAAGTTCGGTCTTGCGAGACATATTCTTTCAAACAAATCACGCTGGGCAATTTCATTTCGAAATTTGGGCTGTGAATCAAAGTATCATATTCGGCAATCACCTGCACCCTATCAAGGAAAATCGCCTTTATTGCATCTTGCCAAGACCATAAAGAAAGCGGGAAATAGGATAATGGGCGAAAGTCTGCATTTAAAACAAGAGCGGGAAAACCCGAATTGCCACGCCGCAAAATTCGGTTTTGCATCTCAAAATTATGCAGGTTTTGCGAAATCGCCTCAGACATTGCGCCCCCCTTTTGGAATGGCGCCAAAATTACTGTTATGAGTGGCAAAGAATTTCTTGAAGACCAATCACTCCTTATGTTGCTGAGACTTACCCGATTCTCTTGACTATTAAATGACAAAAGGCGAATTAGCTGCATGAAATTACGAACCAGATTTGCGCCGTCGCCCACCGGCGAACTTCATTTAGGACATGCTTTTTCGGCTCTAAGTGCTTTTGATTGGACGCGCGCTAATAATGCGCAATTTATCTTGCGGATTGAAGATACGGATTTCGGACGCTGCCGGCCCGAATTTAGCGAACAGATTTTTGAGGATTTGGACTGGCTTGGCATTGAATGGGAAACCTCTGTACGCTTTCAATCCCAACATTTTGATGAATACGACGCATTGATTGAAAAATTGCGCGATATGGGCGTGCTTTATCGCTGTTTCAAAACCCGCAAAGAAATGGAAGAGGCCGCCCTTTCCGCCCCCCATGGTTTTCGCGACGGGATTGACGGCCTATCTATTGAAAGTCGAATTAGTGCCGATGAAGAGGCCGAAAAACTTGCTAAAAAGGAGGCATTTGCATGGCGTTTGTCGTGCCGCGCGGCGATGGAAATTATTGGAACTTCTGAATTATTTTTTGACGACGAAATCCATGGGCGGATTAAGGTTAATCCCTTTGCCAATGGCGATATTATTGTGGCGCGCAAAGATTCTAAAGCCTCCTACCATTTATGTGCGGTGAATGACGATGCTTTACAAGGAATTACTCATATAATTCGCGGCGAGGATTTATTGAATGCCACACATATTCAAGTGGTTTTGCAAAAACTCCTTGGGCTTCCAACACCAAAATATCGCCACCATCACTTAATATTAGACGAAAATGGCAAAAGATTTGCCAAGCGCGACAAGGATATGACCCTAATGAGCCTAAGACAAGGCGGCAAAACCCCTGAAGAAATAAGGCGGATGATTGGATTGTAAGGTTTACCTAACTTTTTGCAGTTGTAAGGTTTACATTACATTCAGTTTTATGTAAGGCGTACCTAACAATTTAGTTTTGTCAGGGAGAAAAAAATGCAAACGGCTAAAGAAGTTAGAAAACGATATAATTCCGGAATGTTTGTAAGCATGTCTATTTATGTCGTGCTTTTATTCGCATCTGTCTATTATTTGCGCCACAATGATGCGGGAAATCACATCAAGATTTTGTTAGCTTTACTTACAAGTGCACCGATTGGTGCATCAATTTATGTCTTTATTCGCTATCTAAAGGAATGCGACGAATTTCTTCGAAACCAATTAAGTGAGGTTTTTATAATAGCAGCTGCGGTAACATTTTTTATGTGTGCCACTTGGGGCTTCTTGGAGGGGTTTGCTAGCTTCCCACGATTTGAAATGTATTGGGTCTATATAGTATTTTGGGGCGTGTTTGGCGTAATCTCAATGCTTAGGAAAATCTGCTAATGAAACAAATTCTCAAAGAATTACGCACCGAATTGGGTCTTACACAACAGGACTTAGGCGACATTTTAGGTGTTTCTCGTCAGGCGATTATCGCGCTTGAAACCTCTAAGCATATTCCCTCGCTCGATTTAGCTTATAGAATTGCCGCGCATTTCAAAAAGCCAATTGAGGAAATTTGGGAAAATCCGTATCTATAATGAAAAGGCGCCATTGGCGCCTTTTTATATAAACACGACGCTATCCGTAATCTCATTCGGATTTTCGGGAGTTGGTGGAAAGTGGGCGGCAAGGATTTCGCCAATTTCATCAATCCCTTCAACCAGACCACCGGACAAATCACCTTTTTTGGTTTTGGTAAGGATTTTTGCAATCGCATTGCCCCAAACTGAATTATCGACTTTCTTATAAATGCCGCTATCAGCAACAACTTCTACAAAATGCTCCGCTAATGAAACATAAATTAAGACGCCGGTCTTTTCGTCGGTCTGATGAATACCATGGGCAAGAAATTGATCCCGCGCAAATTTGTGAACCCCTTGCCGTTTTATGAATTTCGGGGTTAATGCCAAAACCACATTCTCAAACCGTGTGAGAATGGCGGCAACCACCAAGATAAACGCCTGAATGGTCAAATCGACATATATATTGTTGGAATTAATGGTTGAATTATTGAAATTTTCCCAATTCTTCCCAAGCTGCGAAATCGCAATCCCTAAATCTATTCCTAACAGTGCCAATGCCAAGGGGACGACAATCGCCAAAACCGCAGCCCATAATAATACGAAAATTCGGTAGTCATCAGATTTTCGCGCTATAACGCAATAAATCTCACCCGCCGTCTTAGCTTCGTTGCGCTTTATTGCATCGGTTATTAAAGCGCGCTTTTCATTATCAAGGCCGATTTTCATTACCATCCCCCCGAAGAACCGCCGCCGCCAAAGCCGCCACCACCGCCACTAAATCCACCGCCGCCACCAAAGCCGCCGCCGCCGAAACCACCGCCCCAGCCACCGTGATGGTCATCATCATCATTCCAGTCATGCAAGATTATCGGTAAAATGCCACCGTCATGTCCACGACGGCGCATACGGCTTTGACGCGCGCTTTGAATCATAATGATGATGAAGATAATCAGGAAAACCACCAGTATTATTGGAAAATCGTCGGAGGAACCCGATTCTTGTTGTGTTCCCGCCTCATTAAGGCGTGCTTGCCTATCTTCTGGGCTTAGTTTTAGGGTTTCATCAATCGCCTGCGCACCCGCTAAAATCCCACCTTCCATATCACCCGCCTTGAAAGCAGGAATGATTTTTTCGCGGATTATGCGATTGGCGAGCATATCGGGCATATTGCCCTCAAGACCATAACCAACCTCGATGCGCACTTTCCGCTCATTGGGCGCGACAATAAGCAAAATGCCATTATCAACGTCTTTTTGACCGATTTTCCAAGTGCGCCCTAATTGATAGCCGTATTCTTCAATTTCCAAGCCCTGCAATGAATTCAAAGTCACGACAACAAATTGATCCGATGCTTCTTTTTCAATTGTTTCAGAAAGCGTAACCAATTGCGCCTCGCTCTGCGGGCTTAGAATATTAGCCTCATCGACCACCCTTCCCGTTAATTGCGGGAAAGTTGGGGCGGCATTGGCAAATGCGCCCCAAAAGGTGAATAATAGAAGGAATGCGAACCAAATTTTTGGCGCGCGCATTGGGTTTTTCATATTATTAGAATTTCACCACAGGCGCATTTTCAGTGCCTTTTGCAGCAGTAAACTGTTCCATTGGTTTATAACCGGCCTGAAAAGTCTTTGCCCAAACAATTGAAGGGAAAGTTTTCAAAGTGGTGTTATAATCGCGCACCGCCTCATTATAGTCTTTGCGAGCGACTTGGATACGGTTCTCAGTACCGGCAATTTCAACCTGAAGATTTTGGAAAGCGTCCAAAGATTTCAATTGCGGATAGTTTTCTTGAATAAGCATCAAACGCCCCAAAGCGCCCGATAATTTATCTTGGGCATCTTGGAATTCTTGGAATTTTGTAGGGTCAGTGATGGTTGAAGCATCAAATTTCGGCGCAGTCGCGGCTGCACGCGCCTCTGTAACCGCGACCAAGACTTCTTTTTCTTGTTTCGCCGCACCTTGGACAGTGGCCACCAAATTATTGATTAAATCGGCGCGTCTTTGATATTGGGTTTGGACATCAGACCATTTAGTCTTCGCAACTTCTTCCTTGGTCGGAATAGTATTATAGCCGCAGCCGGACAAAGAAGTCATAGCTACGCCAATCGCAGCCAAAGCAACAAATTTATTCGCCAATTTCATTTTAAAACTCCTAAACGCCAAAACGGCTTTGCTATATTTTAGAATTATCTAAGCGTTTCGCAAGTATTAGGGTGTTAATTATTTTTGAGATTTTAGGGTCAGGACTCATTAATTAACGGCCTGAGACGGCATTTTGGCTAAGAAATAGTCCGAAAACAAGGATTTTGTGATGTGAACATCACAAAACTCCTTTTTTCGAGGCTAGTTCGACGCCAAAATGCCGCCCGAAGGGTGCGGCGCTTTTGCGCGATTAGAGCGTCAGAAGTCCTTGAGGTATTCCAATACCTCTGCGGCCTTCTTCCTTCTACTCGCACAAAATCACTCGCATCTCAGGCCGTTAATTAATGAGTCCTGACCCTAATAAATTTTGCCTTAAGCGTTTTTCGCATCGGCTCGTCATAAAATTTTAAAATCAAATATGCGAAACCTGTTACCACAATAAACGCTAATGTCCCGCCGATTATTAATTCACTTAGGCTACGATTTGAATTTAAGGAAAAATTCAAGAAAATATATAGAAATGGAAAATGCGTAATATAAAGCGGATAAGAAATCCGACCGAAAATATTACTTAATTTAAGGCTGAAATCATTGAGATTTGAATGCGCGCCGCACAGGACAATTGCAGGAAAAGCCGCAATCACAACCAATGCCTCAAAAATCCCATTTATCGGCCATGGCTTTATGTCAGCAAATGACGGCAGTGATAAAAACACAAGCAAAATCAGGCTTAGTGTCCAAAACCCAAGTTTCGGCAATTTAATTTTGTCGTGAATCCTATAAAGCCAAAGCCCTGTAATGAATGGAAATGCCAGACGGGTTGGTGCCATCCATAATTCATCCCAGCCCCAACCGCGGTCCAATGTATTGAACTTAATCGCCGCATAAATAGTCACTAAACCGCTCAAAACAGAAAGCGCCATTAATGTGCGGGTTTTTAAGTGGCGTAAAACCAAGGCATAGGCAATATTGGCAATATATTCTTGTAATAATGTCCAAGTCGGCCCGTTTAGGGAATGGGTATCAGTCCAACGATTTGGCAATGGTGCATTAGGCATAACGAATAAAGAACCAAAAAACGCCAATAAAACAGCCGAAATTGCACCATTTTGGTTGGTGCCTTTAAATGGGTCAAATAGATAAGATAAAAGACCAAGAATACAGCCAATTATCAAAGTCGGATGAAGGCGAATAAGGCGCGTAATAAAAAATTGCCTTTTATTCATCGCACCCCATCTATCGTCATAAGCATAGGCAATTACAAAACCCGAAAGCAAAAAGAAGAAATCCACCGCCAATGGTGCGTGAATGAACCATGCCCGTTTTGGATCAAATTCAACCGGCATTCCAAAAATATGATAAACCACGATTATTAATGCCGCAGTGCCGCGCAGCCCGTCCAATATTTCAAAATGCGGTTTAGTTTTCATTTTTGCCCTCGAATTGAATTTTCTGTCCATATGTATATGAATTGGGAATAGTTGCAACGGGGGCAAAAATGCGGATTTGGCGACAAGGATTTAGGATTGCAGTTCTCACACTTTCTGTATTGCCAAATATCGCCCAAGCCAAATCGCTAAAAACCTATATCAACCCGATTGATATTCCATACAAATACAATTTTGAACAGGTTAATGAGGGGATATCATATCGCACCGGCGCCGACCCTGTCATTGTCAATCACAAGGGCGAATATTATTTGTTTGAAACCCTTGTCGATGGTTGGTTTCATTCCAAAGACCTTGTGAAATGGCAATATATTAAGCCTGAAAATTGGCCGATGCAGGGCATTGTTGCCCCTGCTATCCTCTCCGATGGGGATAGATTAATAATTATGGCCTCACGCGCGATGCCGCGTGAAATTTTGCAAACAAAAGCGCCGAATTTAGGCAAAATCGAACATTTAACCCGTCTATCCCCCTGGCTTCCGACCGCCGCACCCGAAGGCAAAGAGGAGAATTTGCCGGAAAATATGGTGCAGCCAGGGCCTTGGGACCCAGATTTATTTAAAGATACCGACGGAAAAACTTATCTTTATTGGGGTTCGTCGAATTTTTATCCGCTTTATGGCCTTGAAGTAGATATCAATAAGGGTTTTGAATATAAAGGCACGCCAAACCGCCTTTTGAAACTTGAGCCTGAAAAACACGGTTGGGAACGATTTGGTCAAGACCATAGCGACGAAATAAAACCCTTTATGGAAGGCGCACATTTAACAAAATGGGGCGGCAAATATTATTTGCAATATGGCGCACCCGGAACTGAATATAATGCCTATGCCAATGGCGTTTATGTTTCAGATAGACCTTTGGTTGGTTTTAAATATGCGCCCTATAACCCTATTTCATATAAGCCAGGGGGATTTGTCGAAGGTGCAGGTCATGGCAGCACGTTTAAGGACAATTACGGCAATTATTGGAATACAGGAACGCCATGGATTGGCCTGAATTGGACCTTTGAACGCCGCATTGCCATGTTTCCGGCAAAATTTTACGACGATGGGCAAATGGCGGTTTCAACGCGTTTTGGTGATTTTCCGCATTTTGTGCCGAAATCGAAAGTGACAAATCCCGATGAATTATTCACCGGCTGGATGTTATTGTCCTACAAATCCAATGTGGCATCTTCATCTGAAACTGATGGTCATGCCGCGAATTTGGTTACCGACGAAAACCCCCGCACCTATTGGCTTGCAAAATCGAATAGAGCGGGTGAAAACCTTACTTTGGATTTGGGGGCGGTGAAAAATATTCGTGCCCTTCAAGTGAATTTCGCCGACCATAATTCGCAAACTTTCGCAGACAGCCCCAAAATTTATACTGAATTCGACGTTTTGGCTTCCGTCGACGGCAAAAAATATTTCAAAATTGCATCGACAAATAATGAAAAGATCGATCGTCCGAATGCTTATTTTGAACTGAAAACGCCTGTAAAAGCGCGATTTATCAAATATGTTCATAAATATATTGGAACGCCAAATTTGGCGATTTCAGATATTCGCGTTTTTGGAAATTATGGCGTTAAACCGCCCGAAACACCAAAGAATTTTGAAGTTAAACGTGATAAGGATGAAAGAAACGCTTTCGTAACTTGGGAAAAAACTATGGGCGCAGTCGGTTATAATATTCTATGGGGCATTAAGCCCGATCGTTTGACACTTAATTATCAGATATTTGATGACGAACCCAATAGGAAAGAAATTCGCGCTTTAAATGTTGGTGTTCCCTATTATTTCGCTATCGAAAGTTTTGATGAATTCGGTGTTTCCAAATTAAGCCCGACAGTATTCGTGCCTTAAATTTAACTATCTGCCAAAACTACCAAATAATCACCGACATCAAAAGAAATAGTTTCAGATTTGACGGGATTCATAGTGATTTTCCCATCGGCATTATTAGAGTATTTGCGATATCCTATGGCAATTTCGCCATTTTCATGCGCCGCCGCAGCAGCATGATAAAAATCACCCGAATATGGCAAGCGCAAATAATTTTCGATAGGTTTAAGATAAAGTTCCGCGCCATCTTCATCCAAAAGGTCCTCAAAAATCGCGGCAATATTGGCGTTTTCCGAGGCTTGGGCAAGTATTAAGGAAACAATCTTGTTACTTACAACATAGTCATCAGCGCGTGTAACCTCAGCAAGTTCGCGGTTCTTGATGTCGATCATTTCCGAGACCACATTCACATTTTTCCCACTTTCATCAAGAACACGGCGAATATTCAAAAGCGTGATAAGGGTCGTAGTATCAACCGCCTGCACTGCCAATTCGTCCGAATATCCCAAAACTAAAATTGAATCATATTCATTTGGATTTATACCCTCAATTTCGCGCAGACTAGTAATATCGAGGTTTTTGCATTCAATTTTCAGATTTGACGCACCATTTTTTGAACAGATAGCCAAATCAACAGCATTTTTTGCCCCAATTGTAAGTTTAGAACCTTTGGCAACGAATTTTCCTAGTTCATTTATGATTGTGTCCCCGCGATGGTTCCAGCCCAAAATCAAAATATTCTCTTTCTTTGGCAATTTTTTAGGGGTTTTACCAAAGACGCTTGCGTCAATTTTTGGGCTTTCCCCAGATTTTATGGCTGCGTCGTCTTCAGCAATAATCACAATTTCATCATTAGCATCAATAACAAAAGAACCCTCAGGATTTAGCTTAATCTGACCATTGCGGTAAACCCCAATCGGCACAGAATTTTCATAAGACAAAACTATATCAGAGAATGTTTTGCCAATCGCGCTATATTGTTTAATCGAATAAATTTCACAACCTTCAAAATCCAATAACTCAGTATATACGCCCGAAAGACCGCTTTGGCGGCACGATTGCACCATTATTCTTGAAAGGAAATCATCAGCTAAAATCGTCTGCACTTCAGAACCACCAATCGAATTAATGGTTGCGGCATTATCGGCATCCAATACCTCTGCGGCGATTTGATATTTTTCAGCACGCCTTTTGGGATTGTGAACCAATGCCAATACCGATTTGGTAACTAATGCGTCGGGATTGTCATTTTGAGGTGAAAGGACAATGATCGACCGACAAGTAGGGTGATTAACAATTTCCAAATCCGTTAAATCACTTGGGTCGCCGGACCGACAAATAATCGTGGTTTGCTCAAAATTTTCGATTTTAGCGCGGATTTCGTCTTCCATTTCCACTTTATCTTTGTCCGCAAGAATAACGATTGCTGATTTTTTTCGGCTGCGATTGGCAATTATCAATTCTTGAATAATATCAAAAATTGAATCCGACCAATTCAAAATAATAGTATGGTCGTTTTCCAAGACTAATGAACGGCCCTTGCGCAATTCATCCAATTTTGCCTCAAGACCCGAACCCAAAATGCCGATTAATGCCGAAAAAACAAATATGCCCGATACAGTGACAAAAAGTGAAACCAATCGATAAGGCCAACCATTATCGCCGCCAATCGTCCCCGCATCGATTGAGCGCATTAAACCGCCCCACATCGCCTCAAGAAAACCGATTTTTTCAGATCCTTCCGGCACAATTCCAAAAATGGCGACAAAAATGGCGGCAATGAAAATCACAAGCAAAGTGACAAGACTTAGCCAAGAGATTAAAGCAAGCGGACCCGCCGCCATACTTTTGTCAAACAAATATTTCAATTTATCTTTGAGGGAATATTCGGTTTTCACTTTGTCTATCCTTTGAAACAAAGCAATATTGCGGCGAAATTTGACCTTGGTCAATGGCGCTTTCCATTATTTGCGCAACATTATCCCAATGGCACCGCCTGCGAAAAATGCGATTAGTAACCAAAGAATATTGGAAGTCGGCAAACCGCCTGAAATTGCGAAACTCAAGCTCAATAAAATAAGCGCCAAGGAAACGCCCGCTAAGGCCAAAAACGAAGTATGACCCAAAACCCCAAATCCGGTTGATAATTTACGCATGACCCAAAATGCTCCAAACTCTTTGTTTGGAAACATGGTCGCAAAAATCGCGCCTACCTTACCAATTTATTGCGTAACCAAGTGCGTGCGTCTTCGGCAACTTCAAAGGCTGAACGGATTTGCGCCTCACCTGGCATTTGTGGATCGATATAAGTGGAGGCATCTAGTGCCTGTTTGAAGGCGATTTCCGCCGCACCCGTTTGGCCGGATCGCAAATATGCCCAAGCCTCAACCAAAGACGGCATCATTGGGTCGCGCGCCAAAAGTGTGAAAAATGGTTCATCATTTTCGGCTTTTTGATAGGCATCAAACTGCCCCGGTTCGGATTTTGAATTCATAATTTGCCCTCTTTGTTACAAATTAAGACAATTCGCGCTTTTTTCAATGCGCAAATCATGCAAGGTGCAAAAAATGGCAGATTTTTCAATCGAAAACGCGATTTTGGCGCAAAACCCCAATGCGATCATTTGTGGCATAGATGAAGCAGGTCGCGGCCCATGGGCAGGACCAGTGGTTGCCGCCGCCGTGGTTCTTAATCCTCAAAATATCCCGCCATTAATCAATGATTCAAAGGCATTAAATGAAAAGCGGCGATTGCAATTATTTGATGAAATTCGCGAGACTGCTTTGCACTTTTCCGTTCATTTCATTGATGCAGAAATTATAGATGAAATCAATATATTACAGGCTACTTTTAAAGCAATGCACGGCGCAGTTCACGGCCTTAAAACCCGTCCCACGCACTGCCTTATAGATGGAAATCGCGACCCTAAAATCGGGATAGAATCAAGGACAATTATCAAAGGTGACGCAATTTCATTTTCCATTGCCGCCGCCTCGATTTTAGCCAAAATTGCACGCGATATTTTTATGTTTGATATGGATAAAGTATATCCCCAATACGGTTTTGCCAAACACAAGGGCTATGGCGTGAAAGCGCATTCGGACGCGCTTTTCGAACATGGCATTTGCCCATTGCATCGCAAGAGTTTCAAACCGATCGCCGCAATAAAAAAATGACGCGTGCGTCAAAATCACTTGTCAAAATTGTTAATTGATTTAACATGCCAAAGAGGGAGTAAAAAATGATCACACGCCGTCAATCTTTGCAATTTTCTTTTGCCGTCGCCGCCACACTTGCCGCTGAACCCGCTTTTGCCAAAACCAAAAACAAAGCAAAATCCTTGGGTGATGCCGACGCCATCGAAACCGCGCGGCGCATTAAATCGGGTGAAATTACGGTATCTGACGCTTTAGAGCATGCGATTGCGGCTGCCGAAAAATTCACCGCAAAATCCCATGCTTTGGTCACAAAAACCTATGATGAAGCGCGTGAATTGGCGAAAACCAATCCAATCGGCCTTATGGGCGGCCTTCCTTTCGCCATCAAGGACCTTGATGATTACCATAAAACCCCAACTAAATTCGGCTCCCGCGCTTATAAGGATTATATTTCGCGCGACGAAAATCCATTGATTGCCAATTTCGATAAATTAGGAATTATCTCAATTGGCAAAACTGCAACCCCTGAATTTGGCCTTACCGCAACCACCGAACCATTATTACACCCACCTTGCCGCAACCCTTGGAATTTGGGGCATTCGTCGGGCGGTTCTTCGGGTGGCGCGGGTGCTTTGGTCGGTGCGGGTGTTATTAAGGCGGCACATGCTTCTGACGGCGGCGGTTCAATTCGCATTCCTGCGCATTCTAATGGCTTGGTCGGTCTTAAAACTTCGCGCGGTCGCCTTATTCCCGAACGGCAAAAAGACCCAGCAACCGATATTTCGGTAAATGGAGTATTGACCCGCACTGTTCGCGATCAAGCAACCTTCCTTGCGGCGATGGAGGACCCGAATAGTGAATTAGCTAAAATGGGTCTTGTTACCGGCCCGAACAAGAGACGCTTGAGGATTGCAGTTTGGACCAAATCTATACTTGGCACAAAAATTGACCCTCAAGTTATTGCTGCGGTTAACAAAACTGCCGATGTTCTAAAGAAACTTGGTCATAAAGTTACGCCTTTTAACCCGCCAATTCCCGGCAAAGACGTTGAAAATGCTTTCATGTTGCTTTGGAGTGCGGGTGCCGCCGAAGTTATTTCCGATTGGTCAAAGGTTTCGGGAAAACAGGCATCGGGTGATTATTTTGAACCATGGACACTATGGCTTGCAGGGAATTTTGCTAAAAACAAAGAAAAATTCCCAGAAGCGCTTAAAACTTTGGGTGCAATGGCTGTGGGCTTCAAACAAATGGTATTGCCGGATTATGACGTGATTTTGTCACCGGTGGTTTCATCACCACCCCCAAAAATCGGGTTTTTGTCACCTGCATTAGAGGGCGAATTGCATTATAAGCGCGTTATTGAATATGTGCCTTTCTTTTCGGCCTTTATGAATGCATGTGGTGTTCCCGCCATTTCATTGCCTTTGGGTATGAGCAAAAATGGCCTACCTATCGGTATGCAATTCGCTGCAGAGCGTGGTGATGACAGGACACTTTTGGAATTGGCGTTTGAAATGGAACAAGCAATGCCATGGATACATCGCAAACCCAAACATTGGGCGGCTTGATAATTTTAGCGTTCTATTTGTGAAAAAACACAAAATAGGCAACAATCCCTGCCACAATTATTGCGTCTGTAATAATAACAATGAATAATAATTTCTTTTTGTCCATTTGGTCAAAATAGGGTTTTTGCATTAAGAATGTCTGAAAACGAAAAGAATTTTGACGCAATTATTATTGGTGCTGGCGCTGCCGGGCTTTTTTGTGCGGGGATTTTGTCGAGCGCAGGCAAGAGCGTTTTAGTATTGGAAAAATCCGCGAAAATTGGCGCAAAAATTCTTATTTCAGGTGGCGGTCGTTGTAACTTTACCAATAAAAAAGTTGGTATTGAAAATTTTGTTTCCAAAAACCCGCAATTTGCGCGTTCAGCTTTGGCGCAATATCCGCCTGAAAAATTCGTTCACTTGGTTGAACAATACAAGACCCCTTATTATGAAAAAACTTTGGGCCAATTATTTGTCGATGAAAGCGGCGGGGCGAAACGCATTTTGAATATGCTTTTGCAAGAGGCAGAAAACGCGCAAATAAGGACCGATTGCCAAATTGATGAGATTGAAAAAGATGAAAATTTCACAATAAAGACCAATAAAGGCATTTTCAAAACCCCTTCCCTAATTATTGCCACCGGCGGCAAAAGCATTCCCAAAATGGGCGCGACTGGCTTTGCCTTCGAAATAGCAAAACAATTCAATATTAAAATCATCGAGCCGCGCCCCGGCCTTGTGCCCTTGGTTTATTCCGGCGATGAATACGAATGGTTACGCGCCCTTAGCGGGGTTTCAATTGACGCGATTGTTTCCAAAGGCAAAATCAAATTTCGTGAGGCAGTATTATTCACCCATAAAGGCTTGTCCGGCCCCGCTATTTTGCAAATTTCCAATTATTTGGAAAATTGCGATCAATTCAATATTAATTTTGCACCGGATTTGGATTTGGCGGCGGCACTGATTGAAAAAAAGCAAACCAACCCAAATCAAAAATTCGTGAATATACTTGCTGAGATTTTCCCAAGACGCTTTGCCGAGGTTTTCGCGAATGATAGGCCGATAAACACTGTCAAAGACAAGGAATTACGCGAAATTGCCGGACGATTATCCAATTTCAATTTCCCATATCTGGCGGATGAAGGGTTTGAAAAAGCCGAAGTGACCAAGGGCGGAATTGATACCAATGAACTTTACCAAAAGTCATTTGAATCCAAGAATATTAATGGCCTATATTTTATCGGCGAATGCGTCGATATGACTGGCTGGCTTGGCGGTTACAATTTCCATTGGGCCTGGGCCAGTGGTTTTGCGTGTGCGAATGCGATTTTAAACGCGGATTAAGCATATTTCAATTATCTCAAATTATCGCAATGAAATGCGAAATTTTTCGAAAATTCTGATTGCTATTTTTGTCATTGGCATAATTGCCTATTCACTTTGGGGTGATGCGACGATTGCCTGGCACAAGATTCAGAATTTTGATTTTGCCGATTCTGACGATACAGTGCGTATCCTCGAAGTGCGCAATTGGCTGAATGGTCAGGGTTTTTTCGACCTTTTTCTGCACCGCGCAAATCCGCCATATGGGGCCTCAATGCATTGGTCACGGATTTCTGATGCACCATTGGCATTAATGCAATTGGTTTTGCGTCCATTTGTAGGAATTGACAGCGCCGAGAAAATGGCGGTTTTCGCTTTACCTTTGATTTTATCGGCAATATTTTTGCTAATAGTTTCGGGCACAGCGAAACGTATAAATGGCTCTAATTATTCCTATTTCTTTGCCGCAATCCTGTTTCTTTATTCAGTTTCTGCATCATATAATTTTGTTGCCGGACGGGTGGATCATCACGCTTTACAGATTATTGCCTTGGTGTGTATGGTCGCGGGTTTCATGCGTGCCGATAAAATTGGTGGCATTATTTCGGGCATAAGTTTGGGTCTAAGCCTTGCTATTGGTTTCGAAATTTTGCCAATCCAAGTGATTTTGGTGGCGTGGCTTGCAATAGTTTGGGCGCTTCAACCAAATCGCTATTCGGTCATCGCAGTCTCTTTTTCCGTGTCTCTATTCTTTGCAATCGCATTTGGATTTTTTGTGAATGTTGCGCCGGAAAACTATTTCAAAGGTGCCAATGACGCTTTGAGCATTGCCCAATTTGCGCCGATCGCAATGGGCGCAATATTGCTGGCTATTACCGCTAAGATGGCGAAAAATCTGAAAACCCCTTTGCGATTTGCTACGCTTTTTATGATTGCGATTGCAGTTTTGGGCACTGCTTGGCAATTTCCGGATTTGCGCAAACCGCTTTATTGGCAAATAGACCCGGTTCTTTACGAATTATGGCTTTCCAAAAATGGGGAAGTTGTGCCGATGATTGAGCGTCCATATCTTGATCAATTATCGGTTGGTGGCGTCTTGGGAATTGGAATTTTGGCGACAATCATTCGTCTTTTGACGCTAAAAACCACTGAAAAGCGCGGGGATTTTGATACTTCATATAATTGGTCTTTGCTATTAATCGCGCTATCAGCCGCCACCGCCATGACCTTTTTCTTTCAAACACGCGTCCATTCCCACGCAACAGCTTTGGCACTATTGGTTTTTGCAAGCGCATTGCCAATGGCCTTTTCAAATGGCGCGATGAATCTATTTCTTGCGTCATTATTGATATTTTTGCCTCTAACCAAAGGAAGTTTCAAAAAAGCAGCGCAAGATAATATCGGGCTTGCCGGTGGTGAATACGACTATAATTCGGACAAGAGATGCCAAGCAATCGGCGATTTCGCACATTTGGCGGCAATGCCAAAAGGTTTGGTGGCGGCCAATATTTCACTTGGCGCGCAAACATTAATTGCCACCAATCACGATGTTTTGACCACTGCCTACCACCGTGATTGGGGGCGCGATTATTTGTTTGATATATATAACACCAATTCAAACGAGGCTTTGGCAAAAATCAAAAAGCGCGGCATCAATTATTTCGCATTCTGCATACGCGATATCGAATTAGAAAATATGGTAAAATACCGCCCCAACGGATTTTTGGCCGATGTCTTGGAGGGGCGAGTTCCAAATTATCTTGAAAAAATAGATGCACCATATGGTTCAGGAATCAGAGTCTTCAGAGTTGTAGAGCAGGCAAAATAGTCGCCGATAACCTGTTCTATGAAAATATTTTAAGCCAACCATTGTTTTAAGAGTGAGACATTTCAACAATTTAATTTTCGCACTTGTGTGGAACCGTTTCCAGATTTGGCGTATATTAGCAATTTATTGACCGCTAAAATTCCATTTTGACGCAATTTTTTTCTAATTATTGATAATCATGCGCATTATCAATGCAAGATTGCTAAATTTTAATGCCAAACTTAGCATAATTTATTAATGATATTTAATAGAACAATGGTAATTATTGCTTGTTAATGCTTCGAAACCATTTTAACCACACTTGGGATGTGGAAATTTGGGGCGAATAATTTAGCAGACGCGGTCACCCATGCCGTCGTCATATTTGGGAGAGTAGCATTGACAATATCTAAACCTTATTTCCGAAAAAGTTTCGAAAGGCTTATGAAAATAGCGATTGCTATTGCCTTGCCTTTAAGTTTGCCAGCTTCTTCTGCCAATGCCGCTCCATTGGATTTGAGCCAATATAAGGGCAAAGTAGTTTATGTTGATTTTTGGGCATCTTGGTGCGGCCCTTGCCGTCAATCATTCCCTTGGATGATGAAAATGCAACATACTTATTCTACCAAGGATTTCGTTGTTATCACTGTAAATCTTGATCGCACTCAACAGGCAGCGGCTGGTTTTATTAAATCGGTCAATAACACGCTTCCGGTTGTTTATGATCCCAATGGTGAAAGTGCAAAAGCCTACAAGGTCTCCGGCATGCCAAGCTCCTTTGTCGTCGGTAGAGACGGTAAAATTCGCTATAACCATACCGGTTTCTTTCAAAATGAAATCGCAACCTATGAAAAGCAGATCGCGGGCCTAATCAATGAAAAATAAATTCTTAAAGCCGGCATTAATGTCGGCTGCTTCCACTTTGGTGCTTTGCCTAAGTGGTTGCGCCAAATCTTTGCCAAGTGTGCAGTTAGGCGTGCAGCCTTGGGAGCGCGATGTTCTTGCAAAAAGATCAATGCAATTGGACACACGACCATTAGTGTCGGCGGCTGATACTCATATTTATTTTTCCAAAGAAGGATCGTCCGGTGGGCGCTCTGCAACTGGGGGAGGATGCGGATGCAACTAAAAGCTAAAGGAAAAATTGCTACTGCAGTCGGATTAATGAGCGCGGCATTAATTTCAAATATCGCGCACGCGCAAAATGCTACCCCGCCAGATTATGGGCCTAATATCCCGTCCACAACCACTGAT
Source organism: Hyphomonadaceae bacterium (assembly GCA_041917055.1). Classification (GTDB taxonomy): domain Bacteria; phylum Pseudomonadota; class Alphaproteobacteria; order Caulobacterales; family Aquidulcibacteraceae; genus Pseudaquidulcibacter. The sequence continues at coordinate 131,472 of JAYRYJ010000008.1, read as the reverse complement.
TCTGAACCATTGCTTTATGGCGACGAACCGGTTGATGAATTGGGATCTTTAAAAATAGATTCGTCTGTATTGTTTTACAAAGAAGCAGGTGGAAGGGTCAAAGCCATTGAGCCAGTCGCATCCGCAACCTGGACTATGGATGACGGGAAAGTAATCAGCCTCGAACTAATAGCAGACACGCTTACGGGCGCAACACCGAATGGTGCGACACCTTGGTTTGCCACTCAGACCTTCAATACACCAAGTAATTCGGCACCTGGACACGTTGATGACGATGATCATGACGAAGGCGATGTTGCTAAACCAACACAAGTTACCACTACCCAGGCATCTGGAAGCACGACTACTATCATTATTGGCGGCACACCAACTGCAATCAGGCAATTTACGGTCAATCCGCATACCCTGCCGCTTGATGCATTTGAAGACGAAAGATACGCGGGAAATCTCGCTTTAACTTTGCCACTTAGCTCAAGTAATAAACTGAGCCTCTCTGGTGGGTATTCAAAGGAACAAGATTATGCTGCGACAACATTCAGCGCAGGCATTAGCCATGACTTTAATCAAAAGAATACCACACTCAGTGCGGCGATTAATTATGAAGCTGATAATTCAAATCCGTTCTTTGGAACACCTGTGCCATTGTCACAAATGACAGGTGTCAAAGGCGGCGGCGAAAGAACTAAGACGGTTGCAGGTTTTAATCTTGGCTTGACACAAGTTATGACTAGAAATTGGTTGTTCCAACTGAATTATTCTTACGGAAAAACCGACGGTTATCAAAATGATCCATATCGTATTATTACTCGAATAAACCCTGCTAATAATACTTTGGCTTATCTTTATGAATCACGGCCCGAAACCCGAATTCGACAAAGCATTTTTGCCGGTTCCAAAATCGCAATTGGTTCAAATGTAACCGACGTTTCGGCCAGGGTTTATCAAGACGATTGGGGAATTAAGTCACTGACGGCGGAACTGTCGGAATATATTCCACTTAGCACTAGTTTCTATATCGAGCCGCATTTGCGTTATTACTCACAAACTAAGGCAAATTTCTTTAATTATTATTTGCTTTCGACCAATCCCCTTCCAAAATTTGCGTCTTCGGATTCGCGGCTTGGTGAATTCAATGCAACAACTCTGGGCGCGACACTTGGTTTCAAATTGATGGAAGATACCGAAGTTTATTTGCGGGCTGAAGCATATAAACAAAAGGGCGACGAACACCCGACAGGAATTTTGCCGGTGCTTTCAAATGAAAACATGTTTAGCGGCGTAAATGCTGGAAGCTTAATTGTCGGCTTCACTTATAAATTCAAATAGCCGTCTGAAAACGCCTTAGAATGCGAAATTTCAGAAAGGAAAAATGTGATTTCGGTTTTCGGTTTCAATTTGTTTCAATGGCCTGCCCCTGCGAAATAATAATTGAGACCGAAAACGAAGTGCGTGCGATTGAGGCATTTAATCAAGCCTATGACGAGGTCAAACGCATTGAAACGAAATTTTCGAGATATAATTCCCAATCAGTGATTTCGCATATCAATAATTCAGAAGAGCCGTTCCCATTAGATGCGGAAACCGCTCAATTATTCGATTTGGCGCGCCATTGCTTTGAAATTAGTGACGGGCTTTTTGACGTCACTTCCGGAATTTTGCGAAGGGTTTGGCGATTTGACGGTTCAGCGAATATTCCTTCGCAAAGTGAAATTGACACACTTCTGCCTTTTATTGGATTTGACAAATTAAAAATTGAGAACAGTGTTTTGATTATGCCAAATGGCTTTGAAATTGACTTTGGCGGCATTGGAAAAGAATATGCTGTTGATGCAGTTTTTGAAAAAATAGCAGAAATTATCAAAGAGCCATATTTGGTAAATTTCGGCGGGGATTTAAGGGTGTCCGGTCGAAGGAATAATAATCGCGGCTGGGGTGTTGCTATTCAAACACCTGATATCGAGAGCAAAAGCGACGGAATTATTGAGATTTTTTCCGGCGCAATAACAACCAGCGGTGACGCAACCCGTTATCTTTTGAAAGATGGAATAAGATACAGCCATATCTTAAATCCGAAAACCGGTTGGCCCGTTAAGAACCCGCCTCGTAGTGTTACGATTGCTGCAACAAATTGTTTGCAGGCAGGAATTCTATCAACTTTGGCGATGCTTATGGGGGAAGAATGCGAAGCCTTCCTTCGAGATGAAAACATTAAATCATGGGTAATCAGATGAAAAAAATCACGAAATTTATCGTAATTATGCTCACTTTCCTCTTTGGCAGCGCAGCCTATGCACAAGAGCCGAATGACAAGGTTTCGATTGAATTAATTCCGCAATACTCGTCTATTTCAAACGGTTCGAGCGAATTATTAGGCATAAAAATGAAACCCGCACCCGGTTGGCACACTTATTGGGTGAACCCAGGGGAAACAGGACTTGCGCCGGAATTTAAGTTTGAAATGCCACAAGGTTTTTCGACAGGCGCTTTTCAATGGCCCGCCCCGCAAAAGCTTATTTATCAGGGTCTTGTCACTTATGGTTATGAAAGCGATTCTACGATTTTGGTTCCCCTGACCAATAATTCTGGAATTAAAGATGGTCAAAGCGCAGCAATAAAAGTTCATGGCGAAATATTGGTTTGCAAAGACATTTGTTTGCCGCAATCCGTTGATGCCCAGATTAATTTAAAAATCGGTGCGAACGACAAGACTGACGCATTGCTTCAAACAAAAAAGCAAATCCCATCTGAATTGAAGACCAAAACAGAAATTGTGTCTGAAAACGGAAAAACTAAAATTATCGTCTCGTTTCCCCATTCGAAAGCGCGCGAAACATTTAAAAATTCGGAACTTAAAGACGTATTTTTTGCCGATCAAAGCGCATTTATAGCGAAAGCAGATTACCCGAAAACGCGCAAAAACGACAGCTATGTTTTCGAATTCGAAAATATTAGCCCCGATGCGATAAAATCTGTGCCACTAGTTTTGCAATTTGCCAATAATGAAACCTATTCTATAAATGCGACCAATACTAAGGGTGAATCTTCGCAAGATGTAAGTCTAAATATTGCAATTTTCATGGCTTTCATCGGCGGCATGATTTTGAATTTAATGCCTTGTGTCTTTCCGATTCTCGCTATGAAAATAATTAGTCTCTCCAAAGCCGGACACAATGCGAAAGAAGGCAGAATAGAAACCTTATTATATGGTGTTGGTTCTATTTTCACTTTTTTGATTTTAGCAGGATTTTTGGAAGTCTCTCGAATTTTCGGCCAAAATCTTGGATGGGGTTTTCAATTGCAATTGCCTTGGGTGACCGGCCTAATGGCGTTTTTGCTTCTCCTTGTATCACTCAATATGGCTGGATTATTCGAAACCGGAAGCAATATTCAATCAATTGCGGGTAATACTTTATCCAAATTATCCGGAAGCCCAAGAATGTCAGCCTTTATGACAGGCGTCCTGGCAGTTGTTATTGCCGCACCTTGTAGCGCCCCCTTTATGGCAACCGCAATCGGCGTAGCTTTAACAAATGGCGGATTTGGCGCCGGTGCAATATTCTTGGCATTGGGAATAGGTTTTGCCCTGCCCTTTGTTGTCCTTGGTCTTTTGGCAACCAGTGTTCCCGCAATTGCTGAAAAAATGCCGCGCCCTGGGCCATGGATGGATAAATTGCGCAAAGGGCTTTCGCTGCCAATGTTTGCCGCTACAGCTTGGATGCTTTGGATTTTTGCCAACCAAACCGCGCTTTGGCCTCTAATAATTCTAATTGTCGCACTAATACTGGTTTCGATTGCCCTTATTGTTCATAAAATGCCTAATTTAGCACGCGGCATAATTGCCCTGTCTGCTTTACCTTTAGGCGGTTTTGCGGCCTTAAATCCTGACTTAGGTGTTATTAGTTCAAAAGCAATTCAAAGCTTTTCAACCGAAGAAATATCCACGCTTCAATCGCAAAACAAACCGATATTAGTGGACCTTACGGCTGATTGGTGCATTACTTGTAAAGTTAACGAAAAGCTTGTGCTTAAGAGTGATGCCATTCAAATTGCATTGAAAAAATCAGGCACGGTTTATCTCATAGGCGATTGGACGCGCCGTGACGACAAAATAACTTCCTATTTGAAACAATTCGGACGATCCGGAGTTCCGCTTTATGTCTATTACGGTCCGAATAATTCCAAGCCGATTATCTTGCCGCAAATACTCGACAAGGCAACTTTGGAAAAAACCCTTTTGGGTAAATAGAATTAGGGTCAGGCCTAATTGGTTTCCGATACCACATAAATCAAAGACTTACCGTCTTTGCCATGGATGGTGACATAATCGCCGACCCAAAGGCGGTGATCGCCTAAATGATAAAGGTTTTCGTCTGGGCCTTCGTCGCGTTCGTCATATTCGAAATACCATTTTTCGCCTTTGTGTGACAGATGCCCGTCGGCTTGGTCTTCTTCTTTACCGTAACGCACTACTTTGCAGTCTTTTTTGTATTTTTTCCAAAGTTCGGCATCAAGTTTGCCGTTCGCACCGATTGGGGCATTGATAATATATCCTTGTGTGCGGTCGCCATCGGGATAGCCCGCTTCATTATTTCGTCCCAATTGCAATACAACACGTGTTAGTGCGCTCATTTTATTTTCCCTTCTTATTTTTGAATTTTAATGAGATATAACCAAATGTGGTCCGTCTTCGCAACGCAATAAACAGCGCGTTACGCCGCCGAATACAAATTCGCGTGCGCGCGAATGCCCGAATGCGCCGGCGACCAATAATTCAGTATCAAGTTTTTCGGTTAGGCCGATCAGATTTTCACCCACGCTCTTACCCACCAAATCATGAATTAGAATCTCGGCTTCTATGCCATGATTATGCAGTTTTGCTTTTAATTTAGCCGGGTCCTTTATCATCGAACGCGGTTGCGTTTGACCGCCCATTATTTGAATAATGGTTACATATTTTGCCTCTTTCAAAAATGGCATTGCAGCTTTTACCGCACGCGCGGCTTGGGGCGAACCGTCCCAAGCAATCGCGATCGAGGAAAAATCGAATTTCTCCCGATTATGCAAAACCAAGGCCGGAATACCATAATGCATCATTGCGGTTTCAAAGGCATTGGAAATTGTTGATTTGCCACATGCGCAAGTGTCGGACACAACCATTAAATCACACAATGCGGCCCGTTCTGGCAAAACAACATCCAACATGCCCACTGTGCGTTCCAATTCGAATTGCGGATACGCACCTGCCTTTTTGACAATTTTATGCCAAATTTCTTCGGAAGATTTCTTAAAAGTCTCAACCAAATTCGCGCCAAGACCCGCAACCATGCCGTCCGCAGACCATACCATTAAATCGGCAGGATCAGGTTCGGCATAAAAAAGGGTTGTCGGAATTTTGAAAGTCTCAAAAAATTTCGCAACGCGCGGCAATATGATTGCGTCGTCTTCTGAACCTGAAATTGGAACCAAAAACTCACCATAAGTCATTGATATCTCCCACTTGCCCACATGATGAAACATTGTGTGCGTTGCTATTGATTTGGTCACATTATAACAGTTTTCAATATCATTAATTCAGACAATTGGTCGCATATATGAAAAAAACTAAGAATGAGGTTAGGGCGTGGCAAAGAATGCTTTCGGGGCGAAGACTTGATTTGCTTGACCCCTCCCCACTTGATATTGAAATAGAAGATATCGCACATGGACTTGCGCGGGTTGCGCGTTGGAATGGGCAAACCATTGGTGATCATGCATTTTCGGTGGCGCAACACTCAATTATTGTTGAAGAAATCTGCGTGTTTTTGAAACCAAATTTAACGCCCCAAGAGCGCATGATGGCATTATTACATGACGCGCCGGAATTCGTAATTGGCGATATGATAAGCCCGTTTAAGGCCGCCCTTGGCCTTGATTACCGTGCTTTTGAAGACAAAATCGAACGCGCAATACATTTGCGGTTCGGCCTTTTACCTAAAACCCCCGCGCCATTAAAAAAACTAATCAAAAAAGCCGATAGAATTTGCGCATGGTCTGAAGCCACCGAACTCGCAGGTTTTTCGGTGCATGAAGCAAACGGCCTTTTCGTTAAACCGCCCGAAGGCTTGGAAATTAATATCGAACCGATGTGCCCGACAGTAGCGCAAAAAGCGATGGTAGAGAGGTTTGGGGGTTTGCAAAATAAATCTTGAGTTTTGCGCATAATTTGTATATAATTTGTGCATGAAAAGGGCAAAATATGAACATTAATTTCGCACCAATTGACGAGGCCTTTATTAAAAGCAAAGTTGAAGAAGGCTATTATAGCAATGCCACTGAATTGGTGCGCGATGCTGTTCGCAAATTACGCGAAAAAGAGCCGAGCGTCGAAACCAAACTCCGCGCTGCATTATTTGAAGGTAAGCAGGCGCTCAATAATGGTGATTTCGAGATTTATTCTCCTGAATTAATGCAAAGAATTGAAATGCAGGCACGTGAAAATGCGCAAAAAGGGATTAAACCAAACCCTCTCGTTTGCCCGTAAATGTCGAAATTTCTTCTCAAAATATCAAATCCCGCCAAATCGGACATATCAGATATTTTGACCTACACAATTTCCAATTGGGGGGAGGAACAATTCAAGAAATATTCAAGACGTTTGAACGAAGCTTTCGCGATGATTTTGGAAAACCCCAAAATTGGCAAAGCTCGGGAAGATTTGCGACTTCTTCCAATTGAACAACATATAATTTTTTATGAAATTAATGGCAATGAAATCTCTATTGTCAGAATTCTACACAAGAAAATGAAATTTGACACTTTCTTATGAAAACTCGAAATCGAAACTCCACCCCAAATGGTCTTGTCGAAACGGCTATTCGAGCAGGGTTTGATGCTTCCATCAGTTTTGACGCGATTAAAGCAGCATTAGAAAACCTGGAAATTCATTCAGGCTTTTCCCTTGATTAAGCGAGAAAAAGGGCGATATATTGCGCATTGATTGGAGCCGCGTAAAATGAAATTTGAAGCCTGTGAGATTGATACTTCTAAAACCAAGCAGGATATGGAACTCCTTCCCTTAAGTGCTGAAGTTAAGCGCGAGACTGATCATCTTTATGAGGGTGTTAAGCACATTATGCCCTATGATGAATGGGTGGTTCATGCGCCTTATATTGCCGCGATTAACCGCTTAAAAAAGCAAAGAGATGCGGTGATTTTGGCGCATAATTATATGACCGCCGATATTTTCCACTGTATTTCTGATTTTCGTGGTGACAGTCTTGGTTTGGCGCGCAAGGCTCAACAAGTGCCGCAAAGCGTTATCGTTCAATGCGGTGTACATTTTATGGCTGAAACTTCAAAAATCCTTTGCCCTGAAAAAACAGTCTTAATCCCTGATATGCGCGCGGGCTGCTCATTGGCGTCGGGTATAAATGGCAAGGATGTTGCACTTATTAAGCAAAAATACCCTGGCCTTCCTGTGGTCACTTATGTCAACACCACCGCCGATGTTAAGGCCGAAAGTGATATTTGCTGCACCTCATCAAATGCAGTTCAAGTTGTTGAAGAAATAGCGAAACAATGGGGCGTTAATTCTGTCATTATGGTGCCTGATGAATATTTGGCGCGCAATGTGGCGGCGCAAACCGACATTAAAATCATCGCTTGGAAAGGTTCGTGCGAAGTGCATGAAAGGTTTACCGGTGAAGACATAAAGGAATTGCGCGAAGCCTATCCCGGTGTTGTTGTGCTTGCCCACCCTGAATGCCCGAATGATGTTGTGCTTCAAAGCGATTTTGCGGGTTCAACCGGCGCCATGAGTGATTTTGTGGCGATGAATAAGCCGAAGCAGGTGGTTTTGATAACTGAATGTTCAATGTCAGATAATGTCGCGATTGAAAACCCTGATGTTGATTTCATTCGCCCTTGTAACCTTTGTCCGCATATGAAACTTATCTCGCTAAAGGCCATATATGAATGCCTTCGCGACATGAAATATGAAGTGACGCTTGAACCTGAAATGATTGAAAAGGCAAAAAAGGCGGTTGATGCTATGTTGGCACTTCCGCCCCGCAATCATAATGTTTTTGATACCAAGGCCAAAGTTCCCGATAGTTTTGAACTGGTTTCGGCATGAAAACCATTCCAATCCTATATTCAAATGACTTAGGCGCAAGTATTGCCTTTTACGAAGAACTTGGGTTCTCAATTGATGCAAAGCATTCAGCACATGGTTATTTGATTGTCCAATACAGCAAAATCGAAATTCATTTTCAATATTCGGATACTTTAGACCCCAAAACCAATGAAGGCGCGTGCTATATTCGCTGTGACAAGCCCGATGGATTGTTTGAAGTTTTCGCACGTGCCAAATTAGGCAATAGTGGTATTCCGCGTATGGATAAAATTGAAAACAAACCTTGGGGAATGCGCGAATTTGCTATAATTGACAATGCCGGAAATCTTTTAAGAATAGGTGGAATGAATGTATAAAAAATCTCTACTCCTTTTTGCCTTGTTTGCGCCACTTGCGGCAAATGCAGGCCCTGCAAAATTCACTTTTGCAGTTCCAAAAGAATGCAAATTTACATTGCCGCCTGAATGGAAAGCACAAAGAATGCAGTTTCTTGGTGAATGCAAAGCGGGAAAAATAGAGGGTGACGGCATTTTGAAATTTTACGCCAAAAAAGGCATGAAAGTTGAAAAATCAATTGTCGGACACTTTGGTTTTGGCAAGCCAATAAGCGGCGTAATAATTACCGAAACCGGATATCGACCATTCAGCTTTGAAGACGGAAAATTTGTCGATTCCGATGATAGAAATGCGATAATTGAACAATTTGATATTGCTGCCAAAGCCGCAAAATCTGTTGCTTCGCGCTATAAGGGCGTAAAAAATGCCAATTCTGCTAAGTTCTACGATAACATAGCGCAAAAGCTCCAAAGCCAGATGGATTAAAAATTTTGGGCATTAATTCCAATCAAAACGGGCGCATTTTAATTGTCGGCGCGGGTTTGGCGGGGCTTTTCCTTGCGCTGAAACTTGCGCCGCGCAAAGTTTTGGTTATAGCCCAATCCCCGATCGGAAAAGGTGCATCGTCTGCGTGGGCACAAGGGGGCATTGCCGCCGCATTATCCAAAACCGACACGCCCGAACTACACGCCAAAGATACAATTGCGGCAGGTGCGGGTCTGGTCGATGAGACTGCGGCAATGATAATTGCCACCGAAGGGCCAAAAAGAATCGCCGATTTACTCGCGCTTGGCGTGCCCTTTGACAAAGATGAAAAAGGCAATTTGGAACTGTCTTTAGAAGCCGCCCATTCAATGCCACGGGTCGCCCGTGTGGCGGGTGATTTGGCGGGGCGTGAAATCATGAAAAGCCTTATCGCGCGTGCCCAAGCCGCTGATCATATTGAGATTTTGGAAAACCATTGGGCCTTGTCACTTTTGCAAAATGAAAATGGTGAAGTCGGTGGAATTTTGGGCGCAAACAAAAATGGTTCGGTTCGCATTGAGGCCGCCCACACAATTCTTGCAACCGGTGGCATTGGCGGTCTTTATGCGGTAACCACCAATCCAATTGAGGCACGCGGGCAAGGCCTTGGCATGGCCGCACGCGCGGGCGCATTAATTCGTGATCCTGAATTTGTGCAATTTCACCCCACCGCAATCAATATAGGCAAAGACCCCGCCCCTTTGGCCTCAGAGGCCTTGCGTGGCGATGGCGCGATTTTGAAAAATACCGACGGCACGCCATTCATGGCAAAATATCATGAGGCCAAAGAACTCGCACCGCGCGATATAGTTGCGCGCGCAGTTTTTGCCGAAGCACATTCAGCGCGCGGTGCATTTTTGGACGCGCGCGACGCGGTGGGCGCGCATTTCCCCGAACATTTCCCGACAATTTTTGCCTCATGCATGGATGCAGGTATTGACCCACGTAAAGACATGATACCTGTCATTCCTGCCGAACATTATCACATGGGCGGGATTTTGTCTGACAATTGGGGCTTTTCGACCCTTAATGGCCTCTCAGTAATTGGCGAATGTGCCTCAACCGGCGTGCATGGTGCAAACCGCCTTGCTTCTAATTCACTTCTTGAGGCGGTGGTATATGCCGACAGATGCGCGCGCGCTTTGAGCGAAAGCGAATTAAAGGAAAAAGGCGCGGTTTCGGCACCGATTGTGCAACCATTGCACCATGATAAATTGCAAATTTTGCGAAAATCCATGAGCAAAAATTGCGGCGTAATTCGCAACAAATCCGGCCTAACTGAATTATTGAACACAATTGATGAATTGGAAAATACCAATCAATCCAACGAGATTTTCACCGCAAGTTTAATTGCCAAATCTGCGCTTAATCGCCTTGAAAGTCGTGGTGGGCATTATCGTGAAGACTTCCCCAATTTAACGAAAGCCGCAAAAAGCACCTATATTCAAGGGTGATTATTCACACGCTTTTTCGATTTCTTTTTGAACGCCACCTTTAACTGCTGCCTTGCATTTTTCCATTGATGCACGCGCGATTTCCAATTCTTTTTGGCTTTCAATATTCGCGCGTTCGGCTTCCATCAGGCCTTTATCATCGCGGAAACTTGCGGTTAGGGTTTCGATATAGCCTTCAATGACATCCGCTGGGAATTTTAAGAAACCAAGTACCTCAGAATCCCATTTGGCATCAAAACTCAAAAGAATGCCTTCATCAAGCACAGCATTTGTGTGGCTTGCAGACGAAAACAAAGATTTATGCGCGGGCGCAAAAAATGTTGGTGACCCTATGGGCGAAAAGAACATTTCCTCGGCGACCAATTTTTCAGAAGCGCCCAATTTATCGCGTTTTTGAATTGCGCGAATCAAATATGGCATTTGTACTCGATAATAAATTCCCGGATGTTGAGTTGTCGGCATTACGGTTTTTTGCACGGTCTTAGTCGCGCCGATTGTCTCAATTAATATTTCCACGCCACAAAAAGATGAAGTGGCAGGATATGCATTGTTTTTGGGATAAATCACATATTTCAATTCATAGTTTTTCGGACAATCGTCTGTGTTTTCGCCCAACTCCAGTGTAAAGGATTTGTCGGGCATAGTGAATTTGCCGACCGCTCCGCCGATTGCCTGCCCCAATTCTTTCATTTTAATATCACTTTTACCCTCCGCACGCGACAGAAGGCCGAATTTGGAAACGCTTAGTTCTGTTGATGCTTTACCAAATAACAGCTCTTTTGGACGCAATTGAAACGCGTATTCGGCATCAGCATAATTTTGCGACATTGAAAAACTTACGTCGCGATAATTTTTTTCTTGTGGTCCCAATGTGACAATAATCGCGCGGCTTGGCAAATAATAGCCAATCGCAGACTGGTCGGTATCAGTGGACAGACTTCCCGAAGTATAAGTCACGCAAGAAGCGAGCAAAAAAGCAGGAATTAAAGCGGCATATTTTAAAAAAGAGCGCATTTGAACCTCCAATACAGCCCTAGCACAGGAATATTAGGAGTGTGGGATAGCTGTTAAATTCCGCTTTTTGCCGCTGTGCCAATATGTATCATTTGTTTACAAACTGACGCGGTCTCACTATTTTGCATCATGGCAAATTGCACCCTTCCCACTAGTGTTTTTGAGAATATTGTTAAAATCGCCCTTGCTGAAGATTTCGGTCGTGCGGGTGATATTACAGTCAATGCGTGTATTCCACCTGAATTGAAGCAAACATGGGTAATGCGCACGCGCGATGAAGGCGTGATTGCGGGGTTGCAGCCCGCGCGACTTGCTTTGTCACTGATTGACGAAGGCGCGGTTTTCGAAACTTTAATTGACGACGGTAGCGCGGTCAAAAAAGGTGATATTGTTGCCCGTGTTTCCGGTTCGGCGCAAAGTCTTTTGATGGCTGAGCGCACAATGCTGAATTTCATAGGGCGCTTATCGGGAATTGCGACTTTGACCGCCAAATTCGTGCGCGAGATAGAAGGGACGAAAGCAAAAATTACTGATACACGTAAAACCACGCCCGGAATGCGCGCCCTTGAAAAACAGGCGGTGAAATTGGGTGGCGGCACAAATCATCGTTTTGGCCTTGATGATGCAATTCTGATTAAAGACAATCATATTGCCGCCTGTGGCGGTGTTGAACAGGCTTTAATTGCCGCTAAAAACAATGTCGGGCATTTAGTGCCGATTGAGATTGAAGTTGATTCAGTTGCGCAAATGGAAATCGCGATGAAGCATTTTCCAAGCGTCATAATGCTTGATAATTTTGATGTTAAAACAATGGCGCAAGCCATTAAAATAATTCGTGATTTTTGCAATGATAGAATTATTGTTGAGGCTTCTGGTGGTGTGAATTTGCAAACCGTCCGCGCGATTGCCGAAACCGGTGTTGATGTAATTTCAGTGGGCGCGCTTACCCATTCGGCACCAAATTTTGATATTGGTTTGGATAGTGAATAAGCATCGCCGCCCCCCATCCACCACGCTTCGCGCGGTCCCCCTTCCCCGTGAACGGGGAAGGATAGGTTTTCTTTCGACCGAACAAATCGAATTTGCTAAATCAATCCTTATTTATGAAGACAATGCGGTTTTGGTTTTTAACAAGCCCTCGGGCCTTGCAGTACAATCGGGAAGCGGCATTGAAAATGATTTGGATACTTTATTGGGCGCCTTTTGCAAAAATCCGCGTAAAAAACCGAAACTTGTGCATCGTATTGATCGCGAAACTTCAGGGATTGTCATTGCCGCCAAAAACCGCACGGCAGCAGCATTTTTAAGCGAACAATTTCACGATAAAAAGACAAAAAAGACCTATTTCGCTTTGATAAAAGGTGAAATTTCGCCCCCAAGCGGCGAAATAAATGCCCCACTAAAACGTGCGCGTGTCAATGGCATTGATTTGGCTCTTATCGCAAAGCCCAACGACAAAGACGCGCAAGATGCAACCACTTATTATGAGACCGTCAAAAGCGAAAATGGCGCAAGTCTTTTGAAAATCTCGCCAATTACGGGGCGAATGCACCAAATTCGCGCCCACCTAGCCCATATTGGCAAGCCAATTTTGGGCGATACAAAATATGGCGGGGCGCTTTTAATGAATGGCGCGCCAATAAATCGCCTTATGCTTCATGCCGCGAGCCTTGAAATCGAAACCCCAAGTGGGAAAATGGTGTTTGAGGCGAATTCGCCGGAAATTTTTGGCCAAATTTTCCAACACAATAAGGCCGGAGGATGAAATGCATCAAATAGCCCTCGTTTTCGTCGGAGCAGGCATTGGCGGCGTCTTGCGTTTTTTGTTTGGAAAAGCCGCATTGCAAATGCTTGGCGCAGGTTTCCCCTTTGGCACACTTGGGGTGAATATAATCGGCAGTTTCATTATTGGTATCAGTGCCGTTTTTTTGACCAAACATACGCAGCACCAACATATCATTCAGTATTTCTTGATGATTGGGGTTTTGGGCGGTTTCACAACTTTTTCAAGTTTTTCACTTGATGTTATTCGCATGATTGAACATTCGCGTTTCATGGAGGCATTCGCTTATATTTTAGCCTCTGTTGTGTTTTCAATCATGGCGGTGTTTGTGGGAATGGTTTTTGCGCGCCAAATAGTATAGAGAGCGCCGAATGACATCACCATTAACAATTCCGGTGCGCGAAGAAGACGGCGAAGTTCGCCTTGACAGATTTTTGCGTCGCAAGTTTGAGGGCCTTAACCAAGGCCGTATTGAACAGTTTATTCGTAAGGGCTTAATCAAAATCGATGGGGTAAAAGCCAAAAAAGCATCCGACCGTCTTGTGTCGGGCAATGATGTAATCGTGCCGGGCGATATTTTTGATGCCATCCGTGAATCCAAAGCCAATAAAAGCGTGATTTCAAAGGAAGATGAGCGCTTCCTAAAAAGCCTTATAATCTATCAAGACGATTATGTAATTGCGCTAAATAAACCCACCGGTCTTGCGGTTCAGGGTGGTTCAAAAACCACGCGCCATCTCGATGATTTAATGGCGGCCTTTGCCACCGAAGAATTTGGAAAACCCAAACTTGCTCATCGCCTTGATAAAGATACATCGGGCGTAATTGTTTTTGGGCGCACGCCAGACGCAATTGCAAAATTAAACAAAGCCTTTGCCAGTCGCACAACGCAAAAAGTATATTGGGCGGTGGTTTTGGGCGTTCCTCACCCTTTGTCGGGCGAAATTCGCGGCTGGATGAAGAAGCAAGGTTCAGCAAAAAACCCCGAACTTGAATTAGTGCGCCGCGCTTCACATGGCGAAAAAGATGCGCTTTTTGCAATTACCGATTATCAAGTGATTACCAATGCCGGAACTCGCGCGTCATGGGTTGCAATGAAACCTGTCACGGGGCGCACCCACCAATTGCGTTTTCACATGGCCGAAATGGGAACCGCGATTGCGGGTGACCCAAAGTATAAATGCGATCGCCCCGATATTGGCGGCCTTAGTGAACAATTGCATTTACATGCGCGCGCACTGAAAATCCCACATCCAAAGGGTGGGGTCTTGGAACTGGTCGCACCAATACCACCGCATTTCAAACAAGCTTTTGAATTGCTGGGCTTTGAAGAATACGAAGCCAAAGACCCGTTCGAGCATTTTAAATAATGTCGGAATTACGTCGTTTCTATAAAACCGTCGAAGTCGCGCCATTGGGTGCGGGTTTCGGTGTATTCCTTGATGGACGCAAATTAAAAACCCCTGCCAAAAAAGATTTGGTGTTGCAAAACTCTGCCGCCGCGCAATTAATCGCGTCTGAATGGCGCGTGCAGGGTGAATTGATTGACACCAATTCAATGCCAATCACACGTCTTGTAAATGTTGCAATTGACCGCACACCTTTAACCCGAACCGCAATAATTGATGAAATTCGCAAATATGCTTCAAGCGATTTATTGTGCTATCGCACGACAAGACCCGCCGCACTTTTTCAAAACGAATGTGAACTTTGGGACAGTGAGATTGAATGGTGCAAAAGCCGATATGACATCGCCTTTATTGCAAAAAGCGACAGTTTTGAACTGTTTCAAACCGAAAACACATTGAGTGCAATTGGCAAAATTGCCGAAAATTTTGACGACTTAATTCTCACTGTATTTGTATTCCTTACAACACTTACCGGCTCCGTAATTCTAGCCCTCGCTATGCTGGAATGCCGCATTGATGCGCATGCGGTCTTTAAAAGAATACGAATTGAGGAAGATCATAATGCCACGATTTGGGGCTATGACGATGAGGATTTAGCAAAGGCCAAGGCAAAATTAGGCGAATTAATTGCCTGTGAAAAATTAATTATATCACTCGTTCAATAACGAAAAAGAAAATTGCCATTAACATAATCAAATTTATCGCGCCAATGAAATTTATTATTTCCTTGCCTTCTTCAGCCAATGTCAAATTCTCCAAATATTCTTCGTGTACTGTTTTTGTATTTTGGTTTTTGGGCGAATTCTTGCGGTTTGGGGACGCATCTTTTGAAACTACTTCCCCTGTTAATTCATTAATTTCTTTATTGAATATATCGTGCATTATAAAGCGCTCGAGAGTTTTTACCTTTTAACACTAAGGGGCAAAATTTTAGGCAAGATTCTTGGTAAAAATTCACTTAAATTACGTGTCTTGACTTTCGCCTGCAAACACGCAAGAAACAAAACATGAACACTCAATTTCTTTCTCTCGATCCGAATTTCGCGGCTTTACATGAAAGATTCGGCCCCTGTCCTATTCCTTCCGAACGCGGCTATTCCGCTTACGAGGCTTTGTTTCGCGCAATTGTATATCAACAATTATCCGGCAAAGCGGCGGCGACCATATTGGGAAGGGTTTTGAAACTTTTTGACCTAGAATTAATGGGGGATATTGTCCCTTTCCCTTCGCCACAGGCGTTTTTGGCAATGGACGATGAGGCAAAGCGCGGCGCGGGTCTTTCTTGGAACAAAATAAAAGCCATTAATGATTTATCGCAAAAGAAAATTGATGGCATTGTGCCTGATAATCATGAAATTTCGCATTTATCAGATGATGAAATTGTCGAACGACTTGTTTCTGTGCGCGGCATTGGTCGTTGGACTGTCGAAATGTATCTTATTTTCACTTTGGGACGCGAAGATATTTGGCCGATTGATGATTTAGGCGTGCGCAAAGGTTTTCAAACCATTTATGGCCTCGAAGAAATGCCGAAACCCAAAGAATTAGCGACAATGGCAGAACATTTGCGCCCATTTCGGTCTTATGCTGCATGGTATTGCTGGCGCGTTTGCGATGATTTGAAACCACAAAAACCGCAAAAGACTGCCCCTCTTGCAAAGGGAGAGAAATAAGGTTTGTCAATTATAGTTGACAATTTAGCGGAAAGGGCTTATCTTGTTCGAAATTGTAAAAAGTGAAGAATTTTCCGATTGGCTTGGGAAGCTAAGGGATAAAGCCTTAAAATCTTTGGTGAGTAAACGAATTGAACGTTTGGGAATGGGTAATTATGGTGACTTCAAATCAGTTGGCAGCGGAATTTTAGAAGCAAGAATTCACTATGGTGCTGGTTATAGGATTTATTTCCTTGAACATGAAAAGACAATTGTTGTGCTGCTTTATGGTGGCGACAAATCTAGTCAGAAGTTCGACATTTTGAAAGCAATCGAGATAGGTCAGGAGTGGAAAAATGAGCAAATTTTCTAAATACGATTCCGCCGATTATCTTGAAGATGCGGAGGACATAATAGAGTATTTGAAACTTTCTTTAGTGGAAGATACCGAAGAAGAACTGAAAGAATCTCTCAATACCATCGCCCGCTCTAAAGGCATTTCTGACCTTGCGCGCAAGACCGGACTTTCACGCGAAGCGATTTACAAAGCGCTTGGTGAAGACGGAAATCCACGCCTTTCAACGCTTATGGCAATCGTCCGCGCCCTTGGCCTAAAGTTAAAATTAGTCGCCTAATTCTTCAAATTCTTATTAAAAAATTCCAATAGTGCCTCGGTACTATCCTTCGTCGCTTTGGCATTGTATTTTATTGGGAAATTTCCGCCTTTTCCTAAATGGGCATATGGGTCAAAGGCCACCGCGTCGGGTTCGCGACGTTCAAAGGCGTGGGTTGCGTCCTTGTGCATAATTAATTTCACCAAGGCGCGATCTTCGCTCGGCAATTTTGCAACCATTTTTTCACAAGTGTCGGGCGCATCATATTCATCCGCCAAGCCACCTTGCAAAAGCACAGGCGCACCATTTAGCCCCGTAAAATCATAAGTCGGGGCGACATTATAAATCCAACAAACCGGATAATATGGCGCATGGGCGGCGAATCTTTGGCCATTTATTGCGTATTTTTCGTTATTGGCTTTGACAGCTGTTAACATTGAAACTACGCCACCCCACGAAAAACCTGTAACGCCAATATTCGCGCCATCAATGCGCGCATCATTATTCAAATAGTTCAAACCCGCATAGACATCCGGCAGGGTTTCAAAAACACTTTTCGGGCGTTCGGCGGCGCTTTTGACGTTGCGGGCGGCCCATAAATCGACTTCTAAGGTCGCATATCCTGCTTTATTGAGTTCATTGACATAATGTTCGCCGCGTGAATCCACACCGCCCGAACCATGCACCACAATTACCGCCGGAAATTTTTGACCATCTTTGCCATAGGGAACGCGCAAAACCGCACCCAAGCTCCAGGACTTATCACCATCTTTCACAGGAATCGCGACAAATGAGTTTTTCGCAACAGTGCGCATGGAATATGCGCGATCATAGACATTTTGCCCCGAAATTGTGGCACACGCACTCAAAGAGCCGAATAAAGAAAGGCTTATGATTGCCCCAAAAAACCTTGAAAGATTGCGCGCCATTTATGCCCCCTTTTGAATTGCAAATGATTATATTTTGGAATAGTGTGGCATGACATAACACAAAATCAAGAGGCGAAAATGGGTTTAATGTTAATCGGAATGGCGGTTTTTTTCGCCGCACACCTTTCACTTCGACTTGCCCCAGTGCAAACTTTGAGAGCGAAAATGGGAATGCCGTTTAAAGGGCTGTTCGCTGTCTTAGCTTTGACGGGTTTTATATTGATTATAATGGGTTTTTCGCAATTTCGACAAATCGCCCCTGATGTCTTTTTTGCGCCGAAATGGGCGAAACATTTGAATTATGTTTTTACAATCGCAGCCTTTATTTTATTTGTCGCATCATACATGAAAGGGCGAATTTCAAGCACTTTGAAACACCCGCAATTGATTGGTGTCGCACTTTGGGCGTTTGGGCATTTGCTCGCGAATGGCGATATGGCTAGCGTTATTTTGTTCGGCGGATTTTGTGCGTGGGCACTTTTGACAATTGCATTGCAACCCAAAACCTCAATTGAACCTTTGAAATGGTGCCGCAATGATGAGGCATCCATCGCGTTTGGCCTTTTGGGATGGGTCGCAATGGCGTTCAAGCTCCACCCACTTTGGTTTGGTGTTACGGTGATTGGTTAAATGCGGGTCTTAATTTCGATTTTATTTTTTTCATTCGCGTTTTCAAGCAATTCTTGGGCGCAAGCCGTATATAAATCCTCCAAGACGATAGCTAAATGCGCACAAGTCGATGTTCCAATTTGTTTTTTGCAATTCGTATATCTGCCTGATATGGCCTATATGCTACCGCCTGAAATTGCCAATAATGAGGAAATTCTCAAACAAGTATATCCGCAAGGCTCAAAAATAGAGAATAAGCCAAAAAAAAGACGACGATGAGTTTGAAGAAACCTATGGCGATTGGCCCAATTTGGTGGTGAAAGCTATAGTCGCAGACAAAAGCGGGAAAAACCCAAATGTTTCATTGTTTGAAATCAAAAATCACGCAAAAAATCTAAAGCCCTTGCCCTTACCTTTTTTGGGCTATTCTATGCCAAGCGGCAATGAAATTCGCGCCATGGCTTATTCCAAAATCGCCGAATCATTTTTTTCTCAAACCAATGATAATAGGCCAAGTCTTGCCTTGACTAAGGCAGCGCTTTTTGAATGGGAAAAGGAACATATTAGGATTAAGGACAATTACATACATTATTGGGTGCGTTGGACCGAACTTGTCAATTATTATTTTATTCTCAAGGATTTTGAATCAATTGAGAGAATGGAAAAAACCCAAGCGAAAACCAAAGGCTACATCCAATATTCGCGATTTTCGCAGGCAATAAAGGACAAGGATTTCGCCACGATTACAGCCAATTCATTGGATAATTATCAGGGAGTAAAAAACGCTGAAGAAGAATCCTATGAATCCAAATTCGAAGAATTAAAACCTATTGCTGTTCAAGTTTTATTAGATGGTGGGTATTGCGAAGAAGCAAAAGTGGCTTCAATAGCTTTTTTCAAGAAACAAATGAGTAAATCCGGGCTTTTCCTGCTTTACAAAACTCTGCCAAAGCAAGAATTTATAGAAGTATTGAAGCCGTTTGACAATGTGGCACTTTTGCAAGACCATGAAGCCCTCGAATTAAATGACTTTGTAGTGCGAAAGAAACCGACTTGGCTCGAAGACGAAGCAAAAAACACGTTGAAAAAGGTCGAATTGTCTCTCTTTGGACATCGCCTTTTGAGTGACAATTCGTTAAATGAAAAAATCTTGGAGAATTGGCGTTTTCTCTCGGTAAAACCCCCGGAGAATTTATATTGGAAGGATTTTTATACAAATCTCCCATATCCTTGGACCGCGTATCACAGTTTTTTACTGAATGCACAAGAACCCATAAAGGGCATAAAACAATTTGGCCTCCCAATTAGGACGGCTATCACTTGGGATATTGAAAACGGCAAAGGCATTTCCAGAATTGACGAATACGCAAAACTCTCTGAAGATTCTGTCGAAATTGAAATGGCGCTTAGTCATTGCGTTGAAAATTATTGGAATATCGCGGGATATAGTGAAAGGCAATTGACAGAATTAAAAACCAATTGCGTTTTTTCCCATGCTAAATTTTCGCTTGATCGTGATTTCACCGAACACGAATTGGTATTTTTAAAGGATTCTTTGAGTAAAAGGTCACCGCCTTTTAAAACCTCTAAAGCTGGACTTGCTGAAATCGCTGCAAGGCAATTGGGTGAAGAGGCAGAAAGAGGAAATCTAGAAACCGCCGAGCAATTGCTTGGAATTATGTTTAAAGCGCTCGAAGCGTCTCCTGAATTTGAATTTGATACATCTGGTACGCTCGGTTTAGGAAACTATGCAATAGCAAAACTCAAACAGCAAAACCGATTGAAAAAGGACGTGAATTAATGGCGCGGCTTGATTATCTTGAAATGAATGCAAGCGATTTGACGGCGACCAAATCATTTTATTCTCAAATTTTTGATTTCGAATTCACAGATTTCGGCCCCGAATATTGCGCGACCACAACGGGAGACACTGATATTGGTTTTCACATTTCCCAAAACCCCGCCCCACCCATGGGCGTAATTCAAGTCAAAAATCTTGACGAATATTACACCCGCGCAGTGAAAGCGGGTGCAAAAATTATGGTCGAAATATTCGAATTTCCGGGCGGGAAGAGATTTGAAATGCTTGACCCAAGTGGGAATAGGATTGGGGTTTGGGAGACTACCCACATAGCAATTTCGAAATAATCCCCTTCTCATTAATTATAATGCGAAGGCGTTCGGGGCTGTATTCCATTGTGTACATCATGCCGGGCTCTTCGATTCGCACAGTCATCGCAAAGCGCATGGTCATTAGATCGGTGCGTGGGCGACCGATTAGATATTGCAAATCCTCGGCGTGACAGGTGGTTTTTGGCATTGGGTTTGGCCCTTCTTTTGGTGGCATTCCATGATATGGCGGCGGCGACATCGGCGGATGTGTCACAATTGGTGTTGGTTTTGGCGAAATAGCATGTTTATGTTTTTGCTTTTTGCAAACCCAAACTTTTTTGCCATGTTTCCAGACTTTCTTACAGACTTTTTTGCCATCATGGGCAAATGCTGGCACGGATATTGAAACCGCACCAAAAGATAAAAGAAAGGCAATCGCAAATTTTGAAATAGTCGAATTTTTCATTTCACACCTCATGTTCAAATAATATCAATTGCAACTTGAACGCAAGATTAATAGCACCCAATTCCGGATACAATTCCATTTTCAATATTAAATGCCACTTTGGTATCGGTTCGCGCGCCATTATCTATGCCGTATTCGAGGAAAACATAGGAATCCTTGATATTTTGTGCGATTACCCAATCCTTGGTTTGCCCCATGAAGCTTGAATAATTGTAAGACGGGCAATTTGGTTTGTTGCCTTTTATGCGCTTAATAGTGGTGCAGGATGTTGTGGCTGCGGAGAGTATCGATAGCGCAAATATCAACATGAATTGGCAACGACGCACCCCATCCACCATGCTTCGCATGGTCCCCCTTCCCCGCGAGCGGGGCAGGATTTTTGTTTCGTTTTTCATTCCAAAATCCTTACTGCTTGTGCCTTCGTATCAAATTTAATAATGAGGGATTATGTCTTATAAATCAATGCGTGAATTTATCGAAATCCTTGAGGCTCAAGGCAAATTGGTGCGGGTAAAAAAGCCTGTCTCAACAGTCTTGGAAATGACCGAAATTTCAACGCGCCTTTTGGCGAATGGCGGCCCTGCGGTTTTGTATGAAAAGCCAATTATGCGCGATGGTTCGATTTCCAAAATTCCGGTTTTGAACAATCTTTTCGGCACGGTCGAGCGCGTGGCAATGGGCGTGACCATGGGTAAAAAAGAGCGCCATACCGCAAAAGAATTGCGCGAAGTCGGTGAGCTTTTGGCATTTTTGCGTGAACCCACCCCACCCGCCAATTTGAAAGAGGCGGTTTCATTATTGCCGCTTGCCGGAACGGTCATGTCAATGCGCCCGAAAATGGTGAAAAGCGCGCCTTGCCAAGAAATTGTGATAAAGGGCGACGAAATCGATTTGGATAAATTGCCAATTCAAACCTGTTGGCCCAATGAACCCGCACCCTTGGTCACTTGGGGGCTTGTCGTAACCAAAGGGCCAAGCCAAGAGCGCGTTGATAGTTATAATCTTGGCATTTATCGAATGCAGCAGCTTGGGAAGAATAAACTTATCATGCGCTGGTTGCATCATCGTGGGGGCGCGCAACAATTCCGCAGATATAAAGAAAAGAACAACACCCCCTTCCCGGTCGCCATTGTTTTGGGTGCTGATCCCGGCACAATTTTGGGCGCGGTTACGCCGGTTCCCGATACTCTTTCAGAATATCAATTTGCAGGATTGCTAAGGGGTGAAAAAATGGAATTGGTGGAATGCAAAACCATTCCAATTCATGTTCCCGCGCATGCCGAAATCATCATTGAGGGCCATGTTTCATTGACCGAAACCCACCCTGAAGGGCCTTATGGTGACCATACCGGTTATTATAATTCGGTTGAAAATTTTCCGGTCTTTGAAATTTCGGCAATCACAATGCGCAAAGACCCGATTTATCTTTCAACCCATACCGGTCGCCCGCCCGATGAACCAAGTGTTTTGGGCGAGGCATTGAATGAGGTTTTCATACCATTATTACAGGCTCAATTCCCCGAAATCACTGATTTTTGGCTTCCGCCCGAAGGCTGTTCATACCGGATTGCCGTTATCTCCATGAAGAAAGCCTATGCCGGCCATGCAAAGCGCGTAATGATGGGTGCGTGGTCCTATTTGCGGCAATTTATGTATACAAAATGGATAATTGTTGTTGATGACGATATCAATGCCCGCGATTGGAAAGATGTGATGTGGGCGGTTTCAACGCGCATTGACCCCGCGCGCGATACTGTCACCATCGAAAACACGCCCATTGATTATCTTGATTTCGCCTCCCCCATTTCGGGTCTTGGTTCAAAAATCGGCCTTGATGCCACCAATAAAATCGGCAATGAAACCAATCGCGAATGGGGCGAAAAAATCTATATGGAACAAAGCGTTATAGATAGTGTTTCAGAAAGATGGGAAGCCCTTGGGTTGGGAATAGATGGCAAACCAATTTGGGATTGAATTATCCTAAAAGCACGATATTATGTATGGCATGAAAGCCTTTGCCGTCAGTTACATTACTATTTTATTTATTTGCGCTTTTGTAACGGCTGGTGCGGCAGCGTTTTCAGACAGCTTTTGGCTTTCTTTTCGACTTTCCTTGGTCGTCTTATTTATTGTATATTTGATGCATTTGCCGATTGTGTCGCCCAAGTCTATGCAATTTGAACTGCAAGACTTTGGCTGGAAGTCGCTTTTTTGTGTGCCCACCAAAACCATCGTGGTTATCAGTGCCTTTTATCTAGTTTGGATTGTTTCAAATAGATTGGGGTTCCCCAATAGGTTTAGCATACTCTTTGGTGCAATTTGTATTTCGCTTACCTCCCAAGCAATTAGGTTTGGGGAATGCATTTTAAGAAAAATGTCGTACATCACGATTATGAAACGTGCTTTTGAATTTGGATTATGCGTATTATTGGTTGCTTATTGCTTTTTTGAGTCCGCTTACCAACTTCGATTGAAGGGGGCGGAAGCGGCAGTCTTCCCAGGTATCTTTATACTTGCGATACATTGGGTTTCTTTCATTAGAAAAATGCTATTTTCAATGGTTCATTTCAAGAAATTACCTGCGATGGGAAAAGCGAAGGGCGTCCAAAATGCAATCATAATTGCTCTCTTTTGTAGTTTGATTTTGGTTACTCTTCTAAAATCGATGATATGGTTTGAAATTATCGCTTTTTGCTCTTTATTGTTCGCGTTTACCAGTCACTTTTCACGAAAATTTATTTATGAGAAACTCAAACAAGCGCATTAAATTAGTTTTTTTGAGCGAAATTTGTCGCGGAAATAATCCAGTTTCTCATGAATTCCCAACAAGAATCCGCCCAAGCGATCCAAAGCGTAAATAACGAATAAGAATAAAAGCGATAGGTCATGCAACTTCGCGCTATTTTTCCAAGCAAACAACGCAATTGCGAACAAAATTATCAATCTGAGAGCTTGATAACTTGCTTCAAGCCCTGAAATCGGGCGTAATCTCGCCAAGCGCAACATTTCAAGAATTACAAGATAGGTGTGAACGCTGATTAGAATTATTATCCATTTCACAATTTCCTCAATTTCGGATTTTTGCAAAAAATACCAAACCCAAAGACCAATTAGGCCAGACATCAGAGCGCGGGAGATTTTTGCAGGCAAATCGTCATATTGCGGTAAAGGTTCAATATAATCGAGATAATTGACTTCATCAATTTTACCTTCGGCATCAGTGTTTTTGGTAACTAGGCCGTCAAACGGAGAATGCCCTTTTATTTGGGCGTAAATTGTAATCCCCAGGCCGCAGATTAGCACGGCCAACTCACTGGTTTCGTTGAAATAAATTACAACAGCAAAATATGCGGCGACCCAAACCAAGCCTTCAATAATTCTAATCGCTGTCTTCATATTATAACAATTACAAGAAACTTCAGAAAATTCAATCCATAGTATTATTCGAAGTTTTCCCTTGACGAAAGACGATTTTAATGAGACTTTTTCGCATTACGGCCTTTCAGGGAGGGTCAGATGACCAAAAGCGGCCTGTCAAAAATTGCCTCATTAGCATTGATTATTTTGCTTGCGCCGACGATTGCACGCGCGGATTTTATTGATGACGCTATCTCCTTTTATAATCCAAAATTCGTAATCGCGCGAAAAGCCATCACTTGCATGGCAGATGGCGGCGCATTTGATGCATGTGCTTTGAAATTGGGCGCGAGTGAGGCCAATAATGCTTTGAACGAATCAAAAAAGGACCCAGATTTTGCCAATGTGATTGGCCTTGTTAAAGCGGTTCAGAAAAATGATTATCCTGAAGTTTTGGCGCGCGCTGGCCTTGGTGCTGCTTGCGCCTGGATTGAATTTCCCGGCAAATCAATTGCCTGTTCAGATTTAGCGGGCGAAGTAATTAAAGCCGGCAAAGAAGCAATAAAAGCCCAATATGAAATGGGCAAAGCAGTCGTAAATGCGGTTGCCGACATTGGAAAGGAAATCTATTCGGCGGGTAAAGCAATAGTGAAAGACGTTTTCGGTGGCGGCGGTGGCGGCGGCTCAAAAACCACAATTACTGTCGATGGCGAGAAAACTTGGCATGATTGTTATGCGCCAAATATTCAAAAAGGCATTATTTATCGCCTTGGGAATAGTGATGGCTTTGACGAATTGGTTTCCCACAATCGCAATAATGGCCTTTTCGCCGAAAACTCACTTGCAGGAAATTGTTTCAATGGAATTTTATTGGCACTTGGAAAACCGCCTGAAAACGCAAATAATCCATTAAATAAGTCAAAAATAAATATGTTGGGTGGCATTAAAAAACCAGCGGCAAAAATCGGCGATGAAGGCACTGCGGCGCAATTGGCACTGGCTGTAAACCCATTACGCAATAAGTTCTTCGCGATTGTTGAAGACGCGGCTTTCAATTCTTTGACAGACATGATCGAAAACTATCAAAAACTGCGTAATATTTACAAAGCAAAGCCGTCATTGCGCGCTGCCGAAATTTTCACAAAAGGAAAACCGGGGTTCGCCGCTAAATTGGGGGAAACCGCGCTTTGTGCGGATGCGTTAAATAAAGAAGATGCCAAAGCGATTGGCAAATGGGCGGAAGTTTCAAAAAATATGGGAAAACCGCCTTTAATCAATATAGACGGGAAAATGCAAAATTGGGTGAATAGTGCGGGGCCACAACCGCATTGTCGTGATGTCTATTATCCGGCACTTGAAAACGAAATTATGCGCCGTTTTGAATTCTATTCAAAAGCCCTAAACCAAGGCTGTTACAAAGTTCAGAATAATGATTATCTCCTTGCCTGCCCCAAAGATATTGGTCGTGCGAACACATTTCAAATAAGTGCTGCAAGCGCCATGAAGAATTGCGAAAGTGCATTTAGCGGCACTAAGGGCAAATGCGTGGAAAAACCACAGGCCATTATAACGCCAAAACTAACGCCCACTATTCCTAAGCGAAACGATTAATTGCGATGCGGGACTTCGACAAAACCTGCTAGATCGACCATTCTTTGCGGCATTAATTCTTCGAATTGTTCTTTTAGAACATTAAAAATCGAATGTGCCAAAGTATATGCCCCGAAAAGCATTGCAATTCCCATGAAACCAATAACAAACATCATCATTTTCAACTCCCCATATTTTTCTTTTGACTATATGGGGAAATCCATGCAAATCTTTTGCAAATTTAGATAAAATTTTATCGAATTGTCGATTTTTCGACGGTTTTCATAAAAAGGGGGCAAAATGAACCTTTATTCTGTCGCAGCGCTTTATATCGGCCTCAATATTCTATTAAAATTGGGACTGGCGTTTCGGGTTATTTTCATTCGTCGCAATCAATCAATCGGATTGGGTGACGGCGGCGATAAGACTATGCAACGCGCAATTCGCGCCCATGCCAATGCCACCGAATATATGCCACTTGCAATGATTGGCTTGATTGCTTTGACCGGTGTTGGCTATCCGATTTGGGTCATTCATGGCTTGGGGATTTTGTTCACATTTGGGCGCGGACTTCATGCTTACGGCCTAAGTGGTAATTCCGGCGTTTCATTCGGGCGATTTTATGGCACGATTTGCAGCACGTTTTCCATGGCCTTAATGGCGCTTTTGTGCATTTTCGCGATTTTTGGCTGAAAATCGACTTCACTAAAGCCAGTAATATTGGCAATAGGAAGTATGGATATTGATTTAAAATCGCAAACCGAAGCGGATTGCCAAAAAATTCTCGAAAGCGCGCAATTATTGCTTGATAGTGCGAAACAGCATGGCGCCGAACACGCTGATTGCACCATAAGTCTTTCGCAAAACCTTGATGTCTCCGTGCGAATGGGTGCCTTGGAAAACACCGAAAGAAGCGAGACATATGCGGCAGGTTTGCGTATTATTATTGGTGGCAAACAGGCATTTGCATCAAGTTCGTCTTTAACACCGCATTCACTTGATGAATTGGCATCACGCGTTGCGCAAATGGCGAAACTCTCAACGCCGGATAAATATTGCGGCCTTGCTGATATTTCGCAATTGGCGAATGAATTTCCGGATTTGGAATTAATGGATTTTGAAACACCGGATTTAGGATTTCTGGAAAACCACGCCCTTGAATGTGAAGCCGCCGCATTAGAAATCGAAAATGTCGAAAATATTGCGGGTTGTGGGGCATCTTGGGGCTATTCCCAATTTTGTTATGGTGCAAGTAATGGTTTTCTAAAAGGCTTCGGTGGCACAAATTGGGGTCTTGGTATCGCGCCATTGGCAGTGAAAGACGAAGATATGGAACGCGATTATGAACACGATACCGCGCGTTTCAAATCAAAATTAATGAATGCCATTGAAATTGGTAGAAAAGCCGGTAATCGTGCAAAAAGTCGCTTGGGTGCTCGCAAAATCCCGTCTTTTAATGGTCGCGTTATTTTAGAGGCGCGAATAGCAAAATCGATAATAGGAATGATGATTTCGGCAATTTCGGGTCCATCTATTGCCCGCGGCATATCATTTATGAAAGATTCACACGGCAAGCAAGTTTTCTCGAATGATATAAATATAATTGACGATCCATTCTTAAAAGGCGGTTGGGGATCGCGTCCTTTTGACGGTGAAGGCGTCAAAGTTGAAAGACGTTCAATAATTGAAAATGGTGTCCTGACGGATTGGCTTTTAAACTCATCAAGTGCGCGCCAATTGGGGCGCGAAACCAATGGCTTCGCATCATTCTCTCAAGGCTCGCCGCAAGGAGTTGGAATTTCCAATCTCTTGGTTTCGCCGTCCAAGACCAGTGTCGATGAAATTATCAAAGACACGACGCTCGGCCTATATATTACAGAGGCCATGTCGCCGAGCTTTAACCCCAATAATGGCGATTATTCGGTTGGCGTCGCGGGCTTTTTAATCGAAAACGGGCAATTATCACATCCTGTATCGGAAATCACAATTGCCTCAAATATGTTGGAATTATACAAAACCATGCGAACCGCTAATGATTTGGACACAAGGTCCTCAATAATCACGCCAAGCCTGGTGTTTGAAAATGTTGCTATTGGTGGGTCTTGATTTACCAAGAATTCATGCGATTGGATTAATTAGGGTCAGACCAAAGAAAGAAAAAGGAATAAAAATGCCAAGTTCTAAACAATTACTTCACCTCGTAATCGGCGGCGAATTGGACAATGTGGAACAAATTCGTTTTCGTGATTTAACAAGCCTTGATTTCGTCGGCGCATATCCTAATTATGCCGAAGCGAAAGAAGCATGGAAATCGGCGGCGCAAAGAAGCGTCGATAATGCCCATATGCGCTATTTCGTAATCCATGCCCACCGCCTTTTGGACAAAGACGGCGCAGCCAAATGTGACGAAGACGCTTAATTAATGACCCAAAAAAACAATAATCAACCGCTTTTGCGGTTTTGGAAGAACTGGCTTTCAAAACAAAAAGCGGTTTTATTGTTTGCTGCCTTAATGATGATTATTGTTGCCGCATCAGTTGCCGCGCAACAAAAATTAGTAGGCATGATTATTGATGCCTTGGCGGCATTGGGTGAAAGCCCACAAAAGATCCTCGATTATGGATTTAGCGCCAAACAAATCGCAACCTATGGCCCAATTGTCATTGTTTTGGTTTCTTTCGGGCGTGGTATTGGTTGGTATTTTTCAAATTATGCGACCAATATTGCGGCAATGCGCGCCACAACCGATTTGCAAAATGATTTTTTTGCCAAAGTTCTCACGCTTGATTATTTGCGCATTACTCGTGAACAATCGGGTGCTTTTTCAGCACGATTTTTGAATGATATAAATGCAATCCGTGAGGCAGTTTTAAAAGTCGCCAATAGTTTTGTGCGCGAATTATTCACTTTGATTTTCGTTTTGATTGTGATGTTTGATGCCGATTGGCAACTAGCTTTGGTGACGCTTTTCATATTGCCAATTGCATGGCTTCCGGTTGATTCTATTGGCAAAAAAATTCGTAAATCGGCAACCCTTGCACAAGAACAAGCAAGCCTATTGTCGGGTGTAATAGAAGAAAGTCTTGGCGGCATACGTTTGGTGAAAACCTATTCCCTAGAAAAAAGCGAAACCGAACGTGTTGGAAATGCCCTTTTAAAGCGCATGCAATTGATGCTTAAAATGATTGAACAGCGCGGAAGGCTTTTGCCTATTCTTGAAATTTTGGGCGGGATTGCGGTTGCCTGTGTCATTGCCTTTGCTGCGTATCGCATTGCTAATGGGCAATCGACGGTTGGTAATTTGATGACTTTTATTACGTCTTTATTGGCAGCGTCGGCATCTTTGCGCACATTCGGCGATATGAGCAATCAATTGCAAGAGGGCGTTTCTGGGCTTAATCGTTTTTATGAGATTTTTGACGAAGAACCAAAGATTAAAAGCGCGCCCGACGCGCTCAAAATTGGAAAATCTGACGGCAATATTAAGTTTGAAAATGTCTCATTCGCCATTGAAGGCAATCAGATTCTAAAAAATATTAATTTTGAGGCCAATAAAGGGCGGACAATCGCTTTTGTCGGTGCATCGGGTGCGGGAAAATCGTCCATAATCAATCTTGTGCCGCGCCTTTTTGATATTAGTGACGGCGCAATTTTGCTAGATGGAATTGATATTCGCAAAATGAATATTGAAGATCTACGAAATCAAATCGCTTTAGTATCCCAAGATGCAATTTTGTTTGAAAACACAATCGCCGCCAATGTCTGCTTTGGTGCCGGTGAAAAAACAAATGCGGAAATAGAGAGTGCATTATCCCAAGCTGCCTGTGATTTCGTGTTTGAAAACGCTGATGGCATAAATGCAATCGTCGCGCCAAAGGGCAGTAATTTTTCAGGTGGGCAAAGACAAAGATTGGCATTAGCACGCGCAATATTGCGCGACGCACCAGTTCTATTATTAGACGAACCCACAAGCGCTTTAGACAGTGAAAATGAAGCTAAAATTCAGGCTTTTTTGGAAGAGTTCTGCAAAAACCGCACCACCCTTGTGGTCGCCCATCGACTATCAACAATTGCCAATGCCGACGAAATAAATGTTATGGCAAACGGCGAAATTATCGAACGTGGCACGCATCAAGAATTGCTGAAAAGCGGCGGCACTTATGCGCAATTGGCGAAACTTCAAAGTGCTTAGCACGTTTCTAGCGCATTTCCCACTTTAGTTGACCCAAATGCCGCCGCAATTTTGGTTCAGCTTTTGTGTTAAATTTCTTCGGTAATATTGGAATATTTCCAAGAAATTTAATGCGGAAGATGGAGCAAAAGGGCAAGGCAGTTGGGTCAACTAAAGCGGGAAATGCGCTAATTTACCAAAAAGTCTCTTTCAACCAATTTAAAGCACGATTTACCGGATGATGCGTTTCATTTTGTTGGGCATGGATTTTCGCCAAATCGTTTGGTTTTTGCGCGCCCCATCTTAATAGACCCGCCGCAACCGCATAGCCCGGGCCTGAAACTGCATCTGCGAGGCCATTATACCTTTGCGGGCGACCGACACGAACATGACCCTCAAACACCCGTGCTGCTAATTCACGAATGCCGCTTAATTGCGCGCCACCACCGGTCAAAACAATGCGACGACCGTAAATGCCACGCTCAATTCCATTTGCAACCAATCTATCGCGCAATAATTCAAGGGTTTCTTCGACCCTAGGACGCACAATTCCGGTTAAATAGGATTTTGGCGACAATGAAGAAACTAAATTGCCATCTTCATTAAAGCGTGGCGCATCAATCATCATTTCGTCTTCATTGAGACTGGCGATTGCCGAACCATGGACGATTTTCAGTTTTTCAGCGGCATTCGCCGAAGTGCAAAAGCAATGCGCAATGTCTTGAGTAACGTGGTCTGCGCCAATTGGCACGGCATCAATATGTGCCAATGCGCCATTTTGAAAAAGTGCCGCCGTTGTCGAGCGTGCACCCAATTCAATCAATAAAGCGCCGGATTCCAATTCGTCATCGCCCAAAACCGCAAGCGAAGACGCAAATGGCGCTGCAACAACGCCCGCAACCGTGCGATTAGTGCGTTCGACGCTTAAAACAATATTACGCCAAACAGCAGTTGGTGCGCTTACAATTGTTACTGCGACTTCAAGTTTGCGACCAACCATGCCCAAAGGGCTTTTTACAAATTGCCCGTCGAGTTTAAACCAATAAGGCGTCGTGTGAAGGATTGTGCGGCCTTCCAATTTGCGACCTGCAACGGCATTGGCGATTAGGCGTCTTTGTTCCTTAATGCCGATTTCAATATTTGGTAAAAGGCTTAATTCGCCGCGCGCTTGATCGGCTTTTAGACCAAATCCTGAAATAGAGACAATAGGGTTGGAAACCGCGCCACCGGCCATCTCCTCGGCCTGATGAAAGGCTTCGGCAACGGATTTTTCTACCGATTCCAAATCCACAATAGCGCCATTTCTTACGCCGCGCGACGCTCTTGCACCTACGCCCAATACTTTCATAGGGCCAGATGGGTTCGCGCGCCCAATAAAGCATGAGATTTTTGAGGCACCAATGTCAACCGCACCGATTAGGGGTGAAAGTTGTAAAGATTCTTTATTTGCTGTCTTTTGACGTGTATCCAATGACGACATAGTTTTCCCGCTTTACTCATCAGGCATTTGAAGAGGTTTTGGGAGCTTCTGCTCTTGGTCTTATTATTATTTGCCCCGGAATTCTTACATCGAGGCGGGCGAATTCACGACCTAAAAGGCCGTATTGTGTTTCAAGATTTTCTAAATTCTGTAAGGCCGCGTCAAAATTTTCCGACGGCAATAAAACTTCTGCACCATTGATTAGTTTCAAATTCCAACGTCTATCGTCAATTCGCACTAAAGCATGGATTTGGGCAGATACTTTTGGCATTTTTTCAAGGCTTGCGAAAATTTGCGGCGCAGCACTTCCGGCATTATGACCAATAATCAATGGCAGTTTTTTGGCTTTTTCCGGATCGGCGGGGCCAAGTTTTTTGCCACTCGCATCAATATATTCCAAAGTGCCATTTTCTTGCCAAATTGCGCTGGCTTCGCGCGGCGTGACTATCAATTCAATATTGGCAGGCCATAGGCGGCGCACAACAACATTCTCAACCCATGGCAAAACCAGAATTTTTTCACGGATTTTATTCGGGTCAAGGCCAAACATAATTTCGTCATCGGCAATGGCCGCGATTGCACGCACTTCTTCGGCCTGAAACCCACTTAGGGTTCGCCCTTTTATAGGAACAACATTCACATTGCTGACACTTAAGCCAATTGTGCGAACCACACCTGCGCTAAGACTTGAAACGCCATTGGAAACCCGTGTGAATACGCCGATTGCAGACAGTATTAATATAAAAATCACGCCGACAGCAGCCAATGCCGCCCATTGGGTTACGCGGCGCGAAACGGAATCATACTTAATGTCGCGCACCCGTGCATGTGCCCAAGCACCCAATTTCATTGACCAAGCATTTGAAGTTTTGCGTCTTGGTCGCTGATTTGATTGAGATTTTCGACGACGCGATTGCTGGTTTGGGCGATTGCGGCCTTGAATGAATCTTAGCGATGACATGAGGCATCCTCCAGCATCCATTGCACGAAGTCTTTGAAAGAAATACCGTTATGCGCGGCTTGTTCCGGCGCAAGTGAAGTTGGTGTCATGCCCGGTTGAGTGTTGATTTCCAAAACAACCAATCGACCGGATTTTGGGTCATATCTGAAATCTGTGCGAGTAACACCACGACATCCGATAATATTATGCGCGATCACCGCCTCTTTCATTGCGCGCTCTTTGATTTCATTTGGCAAATCTTCGGGGTTCAACACATGGGTTGAACCACCGGCGGCATATTTCGCCTCATAATCATAAAACTCGTGTCCGGTTTTAATTTCGGTTACACCAAGCGCCTTATCACCCATTACGGCGACAGTTAATTCGCGGCCCGCTATAAATTCTTCGACTAAAACTTCATCGCCGCATGACCAATCATCATCTAATAATTTTTGAGGCGGACGATTTTCGCCTTCACGAATGATAAAAACGCCAAACGACGAACCATCGGCATTGGGCTTTACGACATAGGGCGCACTCATTGGGTGGTCCTTTGCGGCTTCAAATCGCGACATTAATTTGCCATTTGGCACATCAAGACCCGCCGCGGCAAAAACCATTTTTGCCTTGGTTTTATCCATTGCCAAGGCAGAGGCCAAAACACCGGAATGTGTATAGGGAATTTCAAGGATTTCCAAAACCGATTGAATGCGACCGTCTTCGCCCCATTGACCATGCAAAGCGTTAAAAGCCATATCCGGCGCGGCCTGTTTTAATTGGGCGGCAATATCACGCGAAACATCAATTTCCACCACTTCGGCACCGATTTCACGAATCGCTTTTGCGCATTCGCGTCCCGAAACTAATGAGACAGGTCTTTCAGAAGACCAACCACCCAACAAAACCGCGATTTTTTTGCCCTGCACTGCTTTGGCCTTTTTGTTATGAATTTCTTTGAGGATTATTGCGCCCCAAGTTAAAGACACATGAATTATTAAGGTGAATACTCTCTTAACAGTCTATAAGATTCGACAAAAAAACTCTGAAAATTACATTTGGTCGCATGACACATGTGTCACATTGCCAAAATTTAATTTCGTCCTATCATGCCATTGAGCGGGCGATTATTGTTTGGAGGAATTGATAATGAGACGCGCTATAATCATAAGTTTCGCTTTGGGTTTCGCACCTTTATTGGCAAGTAATGCATATGCAGGTGAAGAACGAACAGTCACACTTGTTGGTTCAGAAACTTGTGCAGCTGTATCGCAGACCGTGACTATTCCCGTTAAAATGATTGGTGACAAGTTCGAATTGGTTGAATTTACCCCTGGCAATAATTGCACAAATGGCAATCCGGTGAAAAAATCGGGCTTTGATCTGTATTATAACGCCTGCCCCGCCCCTAAAGGTGAGGGTGATTTATATTGGCATAATAAGACGGATGCCAAAGTTGCAAATTCGGGGAAAATGTCCGACATCGGCGTTGGCGAAGGCGATTATTGCCTAAAATTTGAAGGCGGCAAAGGCGGCAAATTAATTGTGAAATATATGGAAGAATAGGTCGGGGTTTTTCCTTTATCGCTAACTCTAGCACTTCCTTAAAGAACCAAGCCCTAACTCCTTCCTTTCAGGGAATGTGCCCCGAAGGGGCGGAAGGGCGGGCGAAAGTGAAACTATCGCTTTGGCGACAGCAAAACCTCACTTTCCGCCTCGCCAATCTTACTTACGCGAGCGATTTCCAAGGAAATCGCGACACCCTTCACCCGCTTCGCGGGAATTTTTTGCTAAGATTAGTCCTCCGGACTAATTTCTTCACGCAAAAAATCCCTAGAGGGAAGCAGTTAGAGTGATGTCCCTATCCATCAGTTTCAAAAATATATTAAGTTGCCATTCGCGAACCTCTTTGCCCTCGTTCGGCAAAAAAAAGATGTCAAATGATAGCATTTGATAGCAATTTGGCTGTTTATAGAGTAAATATCGGAATAAGTTACGGATTTTATTGCGAAATCGCGTAATCTTAATATCAAAACTCGAACAATCGGTAGGAATAAGTGCAAGATTTGCTTTTTTCAGCATCCTGCAAACAGATTAAGAGCCATTGCCGAAAGATTATCCTCAATCAATGGTAAAGCCATTTCATTGTCAGGATATTCCCTTTTCCAAAAAGCCTTAACTTCTTTTGCAGCGGTTTGATGCAGTTTCTTATTAGATTGCAGGAATTTAGTTAGTTCTTTAATCAGGCCGGACTTGTTTTCCAAATACTCGTGATAATAGTTCGTTGTTTCCGCTAATTCTTGAAATCGTCCCAATAAGATTTCTTCAATATGCAATTGGTGGGAACGGTAAATCCCGAAACGCATTGTCCCATCGCAATATGGCGCATTTTTATTAATTGCCGACAAAAATGACTTAAAATTCACCATTTCTGACGGTATTTCGCAATCCGATTGCGCCAAAAAATTATCGCGGCTTGAGCCAAAAACCGGTGATAATGCACTGATTAGTGCGGGCTTTGCGCGAAATGCGTCGCAGGGAATTGTTATAGGGCCGACGTCGATTGAACTCAATAAAGAAAGCAAATAACCGAATTTTTCATCATCTTTAATGCCGTCAGCAATCGAATTAACACCATAGTCCGCCAAAATGCTTTTGACATAGCCCGAATATTCGTCGTCAAGTTTTTTGAATTCATTCTCCAAATCACCTTCAATTTTTTCACGTTTCTCGACCTCATTTGAAGTGAAAAAATAATGTTTCAAGGCACGAAAATATGGCAATCTGTCATGGGCATAGGCCGCTATCATTTCTTCGGACAAAAAGTAATTTTCAAAAATTGTCGATTGCGACAATTCAATTATGCGGCTTTCATAATTTGCGACGACACAATCAATTTCGCTATTTTTTATCGGCATTTTTTTTGATTTTATACAGGAATTTCGCGCTTTTAGCCAGGCATTTTGCGCGGCGGATTTTTGCGAAGGCAATGCAAATTTTGGGATTTTTGAGGCTTTATAGATTAAAGCTAAATCCTTATCTAATTGCGCCAGTTTTGGGCTTTGGCAAATTGCTTTTTCGACAATTGATTTTGCCTTCGCGCAATCAAATGATGGTTGCGTCGCAGCATTCAAGGCATTTGAAATTTTGGCATTGAAAACGCCAAAAATCACGATAATTAGGACAAGGAATTTGTTTCTCATAGGTCACCTTTGCCATCACAATAGATAATCAATGCGAAATCGCAATCATTTTGTTGCACATCGACCCTCTTTTAAAAACCCCATAAAGAGGCTAAGAGCGGCGCGATTAAAGGAAATGAATTATGGGTTTTAAATGTGGCATTGTTGGCCTTCCAAATGTTGGTAAATCTACGCTTTTCAATGCTTTGACCAAAACCGCCTCGGCACAGGCAGCGAATTATCCCTTCTGCACTATTGAACCCAATGTCGGCGATGTGGCAATGCCCGAACCGCGCCTAAATGTATTGGCAAAAATTGTCGGCTCCAAGGAAATTATTCCGACCCGCATGAATTTTGTTGATATTGCTGGCCTTGTGAAAGGCGCATCAAAAGGCGAAGGCTTGGGCAATCAATTCCTTGCCAATATTCGTGAGTGTGATGCAATTGCCTATGTTTTGCGTTGTTTTATCAATGATGACATTACCCATGTTTCCAATAAAATCGACCCACTCGATGATTTGGAAGTCGTTGAAACCGAATTAATGCTTGCGGATCTTGAAAGCCTTGAAAAACGCATTCCCAATCTTGAGAAAAAGGCAAAATCCGGCGGTGATAAAGAGGCAAAACAAGCGCTTCACCTTTGTCTGGAAGCCAAAAAGCTCTTGGATGATGGCAAGCCTGCGCGCCTCTTCACCCCTGATAATGAAGATTTGAAGGCATGGGGCATGATGCAGCTTTTGACTGCAAAAAAAGTCTTGTTCGTTTGCAATGTCGATGAAGATAGCGCCGCCACCGGCAATGAATTTTCGGCGCGTGTTCAGGAATTTGCGAAATCACACAATGCCGAAAGCGTTGTTATTTGCGCGCAAATGGAGGCCGATTTAGCGGCATTATCCGATGAAGAAGCCGCCGAATATCTTGAGGCTGTCGGCCTTGAAGAGCCGGGCCTTAACCGCCTTATTCATGCGGGTTATGACCTTCTTGGTCTTGCCACTTATTTCACCGTTGGGCCAAAAGAAGCGCGCGCTTGGACTATTCAAAAAGGCTGGACTGCCCCAAAAGCGGCGGGTGTTATCCACGGCGATTTTGAAAAAGGCTTTATTCGCGCAGAGACCATCGGCTATGATGATTTCGTAAAATTCAACGGTGAATCAGGTGCCAAAGAAAATGGCAAAATGCGCCTTGAGGGCAAAGAATATATCGTTAAAGACGGCGACGTTATGCATTTTAGGTTTAATACCTAGGCCGCCTAAAAACTTCTTGAAAAGCCGAAAATATACGATTAGGCTTGGAATTCATGAAAGATATCGAAAAGTTTTTTGAGACATTTGAGCATGCGCAAAAAGCCGAGATAATTGCGCTTCACTATTTTATTGTGGCGGCAATGCCTGATTTAGAAGGCTCAATTAAATGGAATGCGCCAAATTATTCCATAAATGGCATTGATTGCATCACCATGAGGCTTGCGCCGAAGGATATTTTTCAAATCATTTTACACCGTGGTGCCAAAAAACGGAGCGACGAATTCAGTTTCAATGACCCATTCGCAATCATAAAATGGGCCGCTACTGATAGAGGCAGTATTGATTGCAAAACTTGGAAAGATAAAGAAAGTGAAATTTCCGAGACTTTGAAAAACTGGTGTGATGCGATTTAAGCTAAATGAATATACCGTTCATCAAATCCCTAGTTTTTGAATATGGTGAATCAACGCAATTGTCGCCTTTAATTGGGCGGGTTATTTGCAATAACCCCTCACCTTTCACTTATTTCGGCACCGGAACTTATTTGGTCGGGCATAAGCGACTTATGATAATCGACCCTGGCCCCAGTGATGACACGCACCTTGAGGCTTTGATAAAGGCAATTGATGGGCGCGAAGTGACACACATATTGGTAACTCATTCACATGCCGACCATTCGCCACTATCTACACGGCTTTCGGGTTTAACAGGCGCAAGAATTTGGGGCCGAAGTGAAGAAAAGACCCACAAGCCAATCGGTCACGAAACCGAAGAAGGCGACGATTGCGGCTTTTCCCCTGATTTCGAACTTTTCGAAGGGCAGGTTTTAGAAAATGGTGAAGTCCAAATTCGCGCTATTCATACTCCCGGTCACACTGCGGGACATTTTTGCTTTGAACTAATAAATGAAAATGCGCTTTTTTCAGGCGACCATATTATGGGTTGGTCAACAAGCGTTATAATTCCGCCTGATGGAAATATGAATAAATACCTGCAAAGCCTTGAAAAAGTGCGCGATTTTGGGTTTGATATATTATACCCAACTCACGGCGCACCAATTCCGAACCCGCACGAATTTATCGACGCCTATATCGCACATAGAATGGCGCGCGAAGCACAGGTTTTGGAATGCCTTAAAAATGGCGCAACCAAAATTGAAGAAATGGTTCCAATTATTTATGCAAAAACCGACAAGCGCCTTTGGCCCGCCGCCGCCCGAAGCCTTCATGCGCATTTGATTAGATTGGTGGAAAATGGTGCAGTAATTTCCAATGATTTGACATTGATTACTAAATATCAATTGAAATAGAGAATTAAATTCCGTCAAACCATTTGTCTTGTATCTCAACAACTTCAACAGTCTTGGTAACAACACCTAGCTCGAATTGTTTCAACAACTCGCACAACCTTTCGCCGTCTATCAAGTCAATCGCGATTGCACCGTCCCTAGTTGCTTCTTCGGACGCTTGGCTGGTGAAATTTCCAGTTGTGATGAAAAGCCCTTTGTCCGCTCTACCTTGGACAGCACCTCTGAAGTCTCGTATCTCTTTTGAACCAACACTTCCTTTCCATTTTTTACATTGAAAGTAAATTTGGAAAGAAACCAGATTCAAGCGCAACACCCCAACCCCATCAATGCCACCGTCGCCTGTCTTGCCTCTGACTTCTACTTTCACAAAGCCAGCTTCTCGCAAAAGCCGTTGAGACAGTCTTTCAAAAGCCTGTGGAGTAATCTGCATTATCCTGTCTAGGAGCTTGTTTTTCCAGCCATCGGGCGACTCTGAATCCTCATCAACATGAATCATCGGGATTTTGCTTGCCGAAACAGCCAACAAGTCGTTTTTTGCCTTTAAACGCTTCTCTTTGGCCCGTATCTTTTCCTCTTCATTCACTTGGTCGTAAATCTTTATGGTTTGCTCAATTTTCGTTATTTGTTCACCGACTTCGGTCAATGCCCATACGCCTCGAGCAGAGTTAAAAAGCGCATCGCCACGTTTTAGATAGGTTCTTGCCCAAGCTAGGTAATAATGTAACCTTTGGTCTCGTCCGTTCGGCATAAGAACGCCTTGCTCCGTCTCGGTGACTCCCTCCAATTCTATAATCTTCTCGTCCAGTTCTTGGATGGTCGCAGACCCACCAACTGCATTTAACGCTTCAATACTTACCAACATAAGAGTTGGTAGGTCAGGAAAAATATTAGGATCAATTACGAATCGCCGTGCCAAGTTTGCTTCCTCAAAAGTGTATTAATTTTGCTACGTTGTGCATTGACACCATTCAACTGTTAATAGCACATATTTCAAATTTTTTTTGGCCAACATCAGACAGCGCTCTAATCAATTGGAATCCTGGTTTCAAATCCGTCAAAACTTTTGGCATTTTTCTCGCGCCAATAGTCGCGAATGCCTGTTTCGCCTTTTTGCGCCGCCCAATTTGGCAAAACGTCGATTTGTTTTGAAAATTCCATATTCGGCACGCCATAACCACATGAGGTTATTATGTCGTCAATCTCAACAATAATAATTTGCCTTTTTCCTGGCAAATCGGCGAAAAGCCCGACAAATTCATTCCATTCATCATCATTTTGATGCACTGCACGCCCTTTTCCATAGAGCCGCAAAATCAAAGGCGGGTGTTTGAAGGCGCAAAACATTATCGTGATGCGATCATTCAATAATAAATGCGCCGCAGTTTCATTGCCACTACCTGTTAGGTTTAGGAAAGCGACGCGATTAGGCGACAAAACCGTGAATGTCCCGTCCAAGCCTTTTGGGGACAAATTGACCCTGCCCTCACCTGCGGCGGTCGCCACAAAAAACATGGGTTGTTCTTCAATGAAACCGCGTATTTTGTCGGAAATTTCGTTATGGTGTTGTGCCATCTAAGCCGTCGGAAGTTTATAGTCTTTGAAAGTCTCGCGAAGCGACATTTTGTTTATTTTACCGGTGGCACCCAAAGGAATTGTTTCAACAAATTGAACATCATCAGGCATCCACCATTTTGCAATTTTGCCCTCGAGGTATTTCAAGACATCTTCTTTTGAAACTTCCATATTTGGTTTGGTCTGAACCACTAAAAGTGGTCTTTCGTCCCATTTGGGGTGGTAAATGCCAATAACTGCGGCAATCGCCACGCCATCGACGCCAACTGCAAGATTTTCAATATCAATCGAAGAAATCCATTCTCCGCCTGATTTGATTACATCTTTTGACCGATCAGTGATTTGCATGAAGCCGTGTTCATCAAGGGTCGCAACGTCGCCCGTGTCGAAATATCCTTCATCATCAAGGATTTGACCGCCCTCACCTTTAAAATAGCCAGAAGCAATTGCGCTTCCGCGTATCATCAAATGTCCGAATGTTGCGCCATCGCGCGGTGCGGTTTCACCGTCACGATTAATTTTAAGTTCCACACCAAAAGGCGGGCGACCTTGCTTGAGTTTCAATTTAACCAATTCGTCGTGTGAAAGACCCTGCGCTTCTGGCCCTGGCGTTCCCAAAGTGCCTAGTGGTGAAGTTTCCGTCATGCCCCATGCATGGCGCACACCGACGCCATATTTGTCTTCAAACGAACGCAAAATATGTTCCGGTAGGGCCGCACCGCCAATAACTACTTGCTTCAAATGATTAAGTTTCAGATTTGTGCTTTCTAGATATTGCAAAAGCATAAGCCAAACGGTTGGAACTGCGGCGGTAAAGTCCACTTTTTCGGTTTCAAGCATTTCATAAATGCTTGCGCCATCCATTTTTCCGCCCGGCATTACAAGTTTTGCCCCAACAGCCGGTGCAGCAAAGGCAATGCCCCATGCATTGGCATGGAACATCGGAACAACAGGTAAAATGGTGCTATTAGCACTAAGCCCCATCACATCTGGCTGCATACACATGAAAGTGTGCAGAACGTTGGAACGGTGGGAATACAAAACCCCCTTGGGGTTTCCGGTGGTGCCCGAAGTATAGCAAAGGCCACAAGCGGTGTTTTCGTCAAATTGCCCCCAATCAATTTCCAATGATTGGCCTTCCAAAACCTCTTCATAAGAAATCGCATTTGTTAATTTGGTCGGCGGCATGTTAGCGCGATCGGTCAAAACCACGACTTTTTCAATGCATGGGCAATGTGCAATAATCCCCTCAATTATCGGAACAAAAGTTAAATCAGTGAAAATCATGCGGTCTTCGGCATGATTGATTATGTATATCAATTGGTCGGCAAATAGGCGCGGATTTAAAGTGTGCAAAACCGCACCAATTCCCATCGCGCCATACCAAGTTTCCATGTGTTTATCGGTATTCCAGGCAAGGCTTGCGACCCTGTCACCCAATTTGATTCCTTGGGAAATAAGCCAATTGGAAAGGCGTTTAGAATTTTCTTGAATTGTCAAATAATTAGTGCGTGTAATCGGCCCCTCGACAGAGCGAGTTACCACTTCCCGATTTGCGTGATTGATTGCCGCATGATTAATGACTTTATCGACCGTCAAACGCCAGTCTTGCATAAGTCCGAACATTTCTTACCCCTGTAATTATTAATGCCAAAGTATATGGCAATTGGTTTAGGTCAAGGGGGGAATGTTAATCATTATTAGGAATTCTTGGTTAATTTCACTTGACGTCGGGTCAGAAATAACCTTTTTATCGGCAACAAAAATTCTCATTTCGTCAAATATGCGGTTAATTATGAATTCAAGTAAAAGGGCGACATTAAAACTACTTGGCGGGGCGGTCGCCGGATTTGCGCTTGCGCCCACGATGCGGGTGCAGGCCGCACCGAGTTTGCAGGAAAAGAGAATTGATTCCTATTTGGAAAAAGCCCGTTCCGATTGGCGTGCGCCCGGACTTGCGGTGGCAATTGTTCGTGATGGGGAGACTATTTATTCCAAAGGTTTTGGCGTCGCAAATGTCGATAGTGGAAAAAAGACCGATGAAAAAACCATGTTTGGCGTCGCATCAACCACCAAAGCATTCACTTCGGCGGGTATTGCCATGCTTGTTGATGAGAAAATCCTTGATTGGGATACACCTGTTCGCGAATATTTGCCGTCATTCCAAATGGGCGCAGGTGATGCCTATGCCAGTTGCAATCTGCGCGACCTTATGAGCCATAGAAGTGGCTTATCGCGCCACGAATTGCTTTGGTATAATAATCAATCGCTTACGCGCGAAAAATTACTTTCAATTCTGCCATACTTGGCGGTTTTTGCGCCTATTCGGGCGAAATATGCCTATAATAATTTGACCGTCATGCTTGCGGGTCATGCCTTAGAAAAAGTCGCAGGACAGGCTTGGGAAGATTTCACTCAAAAGCGAATTTTTGATGCCTTGGGAATGAAAAATTCCTCTACAACACTCGCGGGAATGGTCGGCGCGAATTGTGCGCGTGGGCATCGTTTGAATGAAAAGAAAGCCGCCTATTCAATCCCGTTGCGCCCCGAAGACCCGATTGGGCCAGCAGGCGCAATCAATTCGTGTGTAGAGGATTATGCCGAATGGATAAAATTGCAATTGGGCAAAGGTACAAGCAAAAAAGCGAGCCTTTTTAGCAAAAGCCAGTCAAATCAAATGTGGGAACCATTGATAGCTGTCGGTGCGCCATCAAGTCCCGAATTTACGCGCGGATTCTATGGTTTAGGTTGGCGAACAGATACTTATCGTGGCCTGACACGCGTTGCACATGGCGGGAATTTGAATGGTTTTGCTTCGCGGGTTTCGCTTTTCCCTGATAAGAATATAGGCATTGTCGCATTTACAAATTTGGGCGGTAGCCCCCTTCCCGGTCATGTTACACTTGATGTTTTGGATATGCTTCTAGAAATGCCGGCGCTTGATTGGTCGGCAAAAAATCTTGCAAAGCGCGATGAAAGGGAAAATGCAAAGCCGCCAACGCCACCAAAACCCAAACCAAACAAAAACCCTTCGCACGAATTTTCCGAATTTGTCGGGCATTATTTTGACAAGGGCTATGGCGATCTATTTGTCGAGTTCGATGGTAAAAACTTGAAAGCCAAATATAATAATATGCCGATGATTTTGGAACATTGGCACTATGACGTTTTCAATGCCATAAATGAAAGAAGCGAAGATTTCGACCTGCGCGATATTAAATTCGTCTTCAATACCAATGAGGCGGGTGATATTGCCTCTGTAAGCGCGAAAATGGATGAAGCGACGCCGCCGATACAATTCATTCGCAAGTAATTTACGGGAATTGGCGCCTAATTTCCCATTTCTCATTTTCGGAAGCGCGCGAATATTCAACCCTTTCGTGAAGGCGAAATGCGCGGTCACGCCAGAATTCTATTCGCATTGGAATTATACGAAATCCTGACCAATGCGGTGGGCGCGGCACTTTGCCTAGACCAAACTTCAAACCGAATTTCGCCACATTTTCAATAAGTTCGGGCAATCCTTTCATAGTTTCGGATTGTTTTGAAGCCCAAGCACCTATCTGACTTTGGCGTGCACGGGTTTGAAAATATTCATCTGCCTCATTGTCGCTAACTATTTCGATACGACCACGCACACGAATTTGGCGGCGCAAGGATTTCCAATGAAAACACATTGCTGCGGTTTTTGTCGCCAAAATTTGCCGACCCTTAGCACTTTCAAAATTGGTATAAAAGACAAACCCGTTCTCATCAAAATCCTTGAGTAGCACCATGCGCACGTCAGGCATTAAATCATTATCGCAGGTCGCCAGTGCAAAGGCATTCGGGTCATTTTTTTCATGCTTTTTGGCATCTTCAAACCAATGGGCAAAAATCTCAAACGGCGCGAAATTTTCGTCAATCAGATTGGTTTCGGGCGGTGGATTATTTTGATATTCGTCTGCGCTTGGCGAATGCGGAATAATTTTTTCTTTGTCCATAAATTGCATCTAGCAGATTTTGAGCGGCTTTTTAAGCTATAAAGGCGCTATTGTTTCAATTCACTGTCAATTCCGGATTCTGCTTTGGGTGGTTCAGTATTTGTAGTCGCAGACGGTAAGACAACCGGAACGCCATCTGAAGAACTTTTAGCTGCTTCGCCATCTGAGGACGCGGCGGCCTTTTTGCCTTTCTGTGGAATATTCGGCCCAGGTGCTTCGGTGCCGTCAGGATATACCCATTTACCTTTGCCAGGTGCGACGCTAATTGCGGTTTTGGTTACAAAGCCTTGAGTTCCATCATCAAGGCGAACGATATACCACCATTCACCTGCTTTTGTCTGTCCTAAGACCCAGACCCTTTCACCCGCCGCCATTGCGCGAATTATCCGACCGTCAGGAAAAGGCGTCGCCTGAATATTTGCTATAGAGCGCAAAGTTCCGGCATTTCCGGCCTGATCCGCACCTTGAAAACCTTCTCCTGAACGATCATCGTCGGGCGTTGTGAAGCGCGCCATAATGAAACCGGTATAATCGGTCCCGAAACTAATGCGAAACCAATCTTCGCCTTGGGAAGCCACTTTCCCATTGGCAATTAATCGTGTTCCGCCATCAATTGTACCGACCGCTTTTGAAGATAATGATGGCTGTTCGCGTATATTTATCAGCGTCGAAACAACGATTCGCGAATTTATTTCCTCAACTTGGGATAAATCGGCGCCATTACCCACCTCGGTCAAAATACTTAGCGGTAAGAAGCCATGAGCGCCGTCAACCGAGGTAACCTCGACCCAAACCACACCATCTGTGGCGGCATTTTTGACGC
This sequence comes from Hyphomonadaceae bacterium, assembly GCA_041917055.1. Classification (GTDB taxonomy): domain Bacteria; phylum Pseudomonadota; class Alphaproteobacteria; order Caulobacterales; family Aquidulcibacteraceae; genus Pseudaquidulcibacter. Next base: position 86,808 of record JAYRYJ010000008.1, on the reverse strand, counting down.
CCGAAAGAATTGTCCCTTCTTTAAGAACTGCAATAGTCCGCGAATTGGAACTTTTTTCTTCTTTCAATTCGGTTTTGGCATTGGTGCGAAACGCCATATTTTTGCTTGAAATAGAGCTTTGCAATTTCGCAAAACCGCCCGAAAATTTCACGCCCAAAAAGCCGACAAATGCCAAAGCAACAATACCAAGGATAATTATCGCAATATTAGGCGTCCCGCCGCGATTTTCATCATCATGCGTTTTTTTTGCGAAAGTGCGGTCGTTTTCTTTGCCAAATTCCATTTTTTTCTTTTAACCGCAGTTTTATTTTCGCGCTATCGCAAATCGCAATTAGAATTGTCTTAGTTCTAATTCACAGGCTTAACCGATGAAGACGAAACCCAGCCATCAATATTGAATCGTTTGGAACGCACTTGATACCAAGTTTTGCCATCGACTTCTTTGACCGCTTGAATCTGAACCGCCATGCCTTTTTGAATTGAAGCATCAATCGCGGTCTCAGAGCCAATTTCAGGCACAATACGTGCCTTTTCGGACGTGATTACAACATAAGAACCTTCGGCGATTTCGGATGTCTTGCTTTCAGGGATTACAGTTTTATCCGCCTCCGGCGGTGGTGGCGCAGGTTTGGTTTTGGATAGGAGTGTCGCATTCACCCAACCTTCCCCGCCACTTGGCAGATTTATGCGATACCAAGTTTTGCCATCAACTGTGCGACTTCCTGTAACCGATAATGTGTCACCTAAAACACCAGTTCCGACTTTGGCGGCGCTAACACCTGCGTCTGCTCTCAAGTTTGCCGTCGGACTTGAAACATAAAAAATAGTCTCAGGCATATCGCTGATTTCGGAAATGACAGGTGGCGGCGGTGGTGCAGGTGGCAAGGATTCAATCGGGGCAATGGTAACATTACCCAAAATAAAAGGTGCGCCACTAATTCCCATTAATTTCGAAATCTCAATAAAGCCGCCGGCATTTGGTTGATTTGGAATAGAAATTCGCGCCCATTCAACGCCATTGGAATTAATTGTTCCGGTTACATCGATTATTGCACCCGCATTCAATTGACCCAAAGACGCGGATGTCACATCCGGGGCACTTCTAACATCACTCGGTGCAATTAGTTTTGCAACTTGGGCAGGCATGACATCTTCGACCACAGGCACGGTTACCGCATTGCTTATTGCCATTGGTGGCGTTTCATTTGAGTTTGCATTTTTTTCGTTCAGAATCTTGAAACCAAAAAACGCACCACCGCCCAAAACCGCAATAATTGCAGCGATTTTTGCAAATTCTAATGCTTGATTAGGTGGTTCTTCATAGACTTCACGGCGACGAGTTGCGCGCTGTGGCGCACTTTCATATTGGTCATCTTCTTGTGATGCAGATACCATTGCCAAAGGCGCGCCGCATTCGGGGCAAAGACTTCCCGTTCCGGCGAAAGGCAATAATTTACCATTCGCGGCAAATGAACAATCGGACGGATTATTTGAACAACGGCCTTTACGCAAAACACACTCCCTGAATCGAGGAAATTCTTTATTTCGAGATTGTGTTTTAATTTGGACGAAAAATAAAGCCCCACAAACACAAAACGACCCTCCTTTTTTGCAAGGAGGGTCGTTTGTTTAAAATTGTGGTTTAATTATCGCGCTAATACTGCAAGCAATAGTAGAGCAACAATATTGGTTATCTTAATCATTGGATTAACCGCAGGGCCTGCCGTATCTTTATACGGGTCGCCAACTGTGTCACCTGTTACAGAGGCTTTGTGTGCTTCTGAACCTTTTTTATGAACATTGCCATCGGAATCGGTAAAGCCATCTTCAAAAGATTTTTTGGCATTATCCCATGCACCGCCGCCCGAAGTCATTGAAATCGCAACGAAAAGACCGGTTACAATAACACCAAGCAACATAGCACCGACCGCAGCCAAAGCATTCACTTTGCCACCGATTGCATAAATTACAAAGAACAATACTATTGGCGACAAGACCGGAAGCATGGACGGGACAATCATTTCGCGAATTGCCGCTTTGGTCAAAATATCAACTGCACGACCATAATCCGGTTTTGCTTTACGCTCCATAATGCCAGGGATTTCTTTGAATTGACGGCGAACTTCTGCAACAACTGCGCCCGCTGCGCGACCAACTGCGGTCATTGACCAACCACCGAACAAATATGGCAATAGACCACCAATCAAAAGCCCTGAAACAACATAAGGATTCGAAAGGTCGAACATGCCTTCAACTTTGATACCGTCAAAGAATTTGAATTGATCAGGATGAGCTGCAAAATGCTTGAGGTCTTCGGTATAGGCCGCAAAAAGCACCAATGCACCAAGACCGGCTGAACCGATTGCATAACCTTTGGTCACTGCTTTTGTGGTGTTACCAACGGCATCAAGCGCGTCAGTGGTTTTCCGAACATCAGATGGCAATTCCGCCATTTCGGCAATACCACCAGCATTATCTGTAACCGGGCCAAATGCGTCCAGGGCAACGATAATACCTGCAACTGAGAGCATTGTTGTGGTCGCAATCGCAATTCCGAATAGACCCGCCATTGTGTAAGTTGCGATAATACCCGCAACAATTACCAATGCCGGAAGGGCAGTTGATTCCATTGAAACTGCCAAACCTTGAATAACATTTGTGCCGTGACCGGAAATTGATGCTTGGGCAACTGATTTGACCGGGCGATAATCGGTGCCAGTATAATATTCAGTAATCCAAACAATTGCCGCAGTTACCAAAAGACCAATTAAACCAGTTTGGAAAACCAACATGCCTGTAATTGTGCGACCGTCACTTGCAACATAGGCCTCTGGCATAAAGATATTTACGACACCGAAAAGGCCGATTGCCGATAAAACACCAGCCGCGATAAGCCCCTTATACAAAGCGCCCATAATATTATTGCTTTTGCCGAGTTTGACAAAGAATGTGCCAATGATTGAGGTCACAATCGCCATACCGCCAATTGCCAATGGCAATGCCATCATAATCGCTGCACCGTTTTCGCGGAAGAAGATTGACGCCAAAACCATTGTCGCGACCAAAGTAACGGCATAAGTTTCAAACAAATCCGCTGCCATACCGGCACAGTCACCAACATTGTCACCAACGTTATCGGCAATTGTCGCAGGATTTCTTGGGTCATCTTCAGGAATGCCTGCTTCGACTTTGCCAACCATGTCCCCGCCGACGTCAGCGCCTTTAGTAAAAATGCCGCCGCCAAGACGTGCAAAAATTGAAATCAAAGATGCACCAAAAGATAAAGCGACAAGACTATTCACAACTATACGGCTGGTGACGTCATTGCCAAGAACCTTGGTCAAAACATAAAAATAAATTGAAACACCCAAAAGTGCCAAACCAGCAACCAACATACCGGTTACTGCGCCAGAACGGAACGCCAATGATAGGCCACCCGCAAGGCTTATGCGTGACGCTTCTGCGGTGCGAACATTGGCACGAACCGAAACCAACATGCCGATATAGCCTGCAACACCTGACAAAGCCGCACCAATTGCGAAACCGACGGCTGTCAAAGGCCCGAACAATACCCAAAGCACAATCGCAAGAACTACACCGACAATACCAATTGTTGTATATTGGCGGTTCAAATATGCATTTGCGCCCTCTTGAATTGCCGCTGCAATTTCTTGCATACGCTCATTGCCTGGGCTTGATTTTAGAACTGATTGAATAGTGACAAAGCCGTAAATAATGGCAATGACACCCGCAAGAATGCCGACAACGACACCCGTAACACTTGGATCCATTATACCCTCTCTTGTTTAGTGCATTTCGACAATGCACTTCCTTCCCCAATTATGGTTGCGCCGTGATTGCCACGGTTTGAATTAAATGGCAATCATTCTCCACTTTTTGGGGAAGTTTTATTTTAGCCCAGATATAAGGTCAAATAGACTTTTGGGTATTGAAAATTAACGACGCATAAGTTGTGGCGACAATACATCAACGCCATTTATCTTAGTACCCGGGATTACGCCAGAGATAACCGGCATTAAGGCATGGGCAAACCCAACGGCATCAAATGAATTGGGCGGATTGCCAACTTGATAAGGCCATTTGGAAGTGGCCCTAATTATCGCGTCTTTCAATAAAAATGAATTGAGGCGCACCAAAGTTGCGGATGGCTCATCGGCGCAATGAACATTTATTGCCATGAAACAATAATTCACCAATTTTTTGCCGCGCGCCATTGGGACAACAATGCCTGATATCTCAACATTTGTGGCGTTTAGCCCGCCTTTTGACTCTTTCTTATTTTCAGCAGTGGCTTTATTGGCGAAAGCAAGGCCAATAATCGGCAAAAGCGATAGTGCGAAACGGCGGTTTTTGAAAAGGTTTTCCATACCAATATGGTTACGCAAAACCTTTAATACTTTGCAAATGCGATTGTCGCCAAAGTTTCATATTTATAGAGAGTGCGAATAGGATTTTCTTTTTGGCATTTCCAATTTATCATTGCCAAAAAACAAGCCGCCTTCTTCAATTGCCACAATCTCGCCAATTCGCGTCAAATTAATACCCATTTCGTTTGCGAGTTGCATAGTAATTTCGCGATTTTTCGGTGCGATTGTAAATGCGCATTGGTAATCATCACCAAAACTTGCCAATTCTATGAGCGCCTCAAGTTTTTGTTCGCGGCTTAATAGCCAATCTGAGACTTCTGAATTAATTGGCATTCTTTCAATATCGAGGCGAATTGCATTGTCGGCGCACACCAGTTTTTGGCAATCACCAATCAGGCCATCAGAAATATCAAGCGATGAAGTCGCATATTTAGCAATTATTTCGGCAATTCTCACATCCGGGATTTGCGGAATTTGATAATGCTTGCGGCAAAATTCATATTTTTTGGAATTATCATTCAGCGATTCAAGACCGATTTTCGCACAACCGATATGCCCCGTAACAAAAATTTCGTCGCCAATTCTCCCACAATGGCGCAAAACCGGGCTTTCATTTATGGCCTGCCCCGCCATAGTCATACTAAATACCAAAGGTCCATTTGTTAGAACAGTATCGCCGCCAATCAGAGGAATTGAAAATTCTTCTAACGCGATTTTCAGTCCTTTCGCGAAATCTTCTAATTGCGCGCCCGATCCCCCTTTTGACCAAGTTAGGTTCAAGAGTGCAAATTTCGGACGAGCGCCTTTGCAGATAATATCCGATAAATTTACGCGCACCAATTTTTGAGCGACGGTTGCAAGCGGATCATTGCCGCGAAAATGAGTGCCTTCAACTATTGTGTCGGTTGTAAAAATCGAATTTTCAAAAAACGCCACATCGTCTTTTAAATTATAGGCGCCATCTATTTTTTTGCTTAATGGCGCGAAGAGTTTTTCAATGGCGTCAAATTCATTCATGCGTTTGGCGGGCTTTTTCGGCATCGGAATCCATGGCGATTTTTTGCAAAATACCGTTTGTGAAGCCCGATTCTTTACCCTCATGGAAGGCCGCAACAATGCCAACATATTCGTCAATAATCACAGCAATCGGCGTTTGTGGACAATGGAATAATTCATAGGTCGCCAATCTTAATGCGGCGCGCACAATTGAATCTATGCGTTCCAATGTCCAATTCGCCGCCAATCTTGGCGTTATGAAATCATCAAGAGCCTTATGACCTTCTACGGTTTCTTTTACCAAGGTTTTGAAAAATTCTTTATCGGCGAAAATCTTCTCGCCGTCATTTTCTTTGTCGCTTATTCGATGTTCAGTGAATTCATTTACGACCTTAAAACCCGCCTTACCGGTCAAATCGATTTGATATAATGCCTGCACCGCGCAAAGTCTTGCACCGCGTTTTGCAAAATGAATTGCTGCACCTTTAGTTTCCGACAATTTTAGACACCGCCCATATTCAATCGTTTGCGAATTTCAATCAAGGTCAGGCACGCAATTGCGGCTTCACGACCACGATTTTTGTCGCGCCTTGATGCACGCACTATCGCTTGCTCTTCATTTTCGCAAGTCAAAATTCCGTTGCCGATCGCTAGGCCATCAACCGTCATATCCATTAAAGCGCGCGCAGTTTCGGCGCCAACATGAATGTGCTGCGTTGTTTCGCCACGAATTACCGCACCTAAAGCAATAAATCCGTCATAGGTGCGACCCGTCGGTCGTGCCATTGCTTTATGTGCTGCGGCGATAATTGGTGGTATTTCTAATACCCCTGGCACGCGAACCACTGAATGGGTTGCTTTGGCAGCATCAAGCGCTTCGACAGCACCCAAAACTAGTTCGTCACAAATATGGCGGTAATAATCGGCGCAAACAATCAAAATATTCGCTGGTTCACTAGGAATTGACATTAAAGAAGCCCTGAATATGCCAAAGCGGCATTTTACCAATTATCGCGGCTTTTGATTAATATTCATTTACCGCGCGTATTTTGCGGAAGATTTCCTAATTCTTCCTCTACAAATTTGGAAAAATCTTCGGGCTTTTCAAAATCACGATAGACTGAGGCATAACGGACATAGCCAACAGGGTCGGTTTTTGCCAAAATATGCATAACAAATTCGCCAACTTGGTGCGATGGAAATTCGGTTTCGCCTGTTTTTTCTAGCTCCGTAATAATTGAATTTATTAATTGATCTATTCTTTCGTCCGAAACATTGCGTTTTCTTAGCGCAATTGAAATTGACCGATGCAATTTATCGCGATTAAAATGTTGTTTAGTGCCATCGCGCTTTATCACTTTTAATTCCCGCATTTGAATACGCTCAAAAGTCGTGAAGCGACCATTGCATTTCGGACATTGCCTGCGCCTGCGAATTGACAATCCGTCTTCGGCAGGACGGGAATCCTTTACGATCGTATCTTCGCAACTACAAAACGGGCAATGCAAATTTTAGTCCTTAATAAATTGGGAAACGCGAACAAAATTCCAAAACTTCGGCGCGAACTTTGGTTTCGATTTCGCTATTTCCTTCGGGATTATCGACCAAACCATCAAGAACCTCAATGATTTTATTGCCAATCCATTCAAATTCGGCAGTTTTTAAGCCCCGTGTTGTGCCCGCAGGCGATCCCAAACGAATACCCGAAGTCACCATTGGTGAAGCGGTATCAAACGGCACACCATTTTTATTGCAAGTTAGGCCCACGCGACCAAGCGCATTTTCGGCATCACGACCTGTCAGACCCTTTGCACGTAAATCAACCAAAACCAAATGGGTATCTGTACCGCCCGAAACCAAATTATATCCACCATTTTTGATGGTTTGCGCCAAGATTGCCGCATTATCGACCACTTGTTGTGCGTATTGCGCAAATTCAGGTTTCAAGGCCTCACCAAACGCGACCGCTTTCGCGGCGATTACATGCATTAATGGACCGCCCTGCAGACCAGGGAAAACCGCCGAATTGATTTTTTTGCCCAAATCTTCGTCATTCGATAATACCATGCCACCGCGAGGGCCACGCAAGGTCTTATGCGTGGTCGTTGTTACGACATGCGCGTGTTCCAACGGATTTGCATGAACTTTACCAGCGACCAAGCCGGCGAAATGCGCCATATCGACCATGAAATAGGCACCAATTTCATCCGCAATCGCGCGAAAACGCGCAAAATCGATCTTGCGGGGATAAGCAGAGCCACCTGCTATAATTAACTTTGGCATTGCCGCACGTGCGGTTTCCAAAACCTTGTCATAATCAATCAAATGATTGTCTTCGCGCACAGTATAAGAAACCGGTTTAAACCATTTTCCGGACTGATTTGCCTTTGCGCCATGGGTCAAATGGCCACCTGCCGCCAAATCAAGACCCATGAAAGTGTCACCTGGTTGAAGCAAAGCAAAAAACACCGCCTGATTCGCTTGCGCCCCTGAATGAGGCTGAACATTTACATATTTGCAATTGAACAATTCTTTGGCACGGTCGCGCGCAGTTTCTTCAACAATATCGACACATTCGCAGCCGCCATAATAACGTTTCCCCGGATAGCCTTCGGCGTATTTATTGGTAAGAACGGACCCTTGTGCCTCTAATACAGCCTTTGAAACAATATTTTCAGAGGCGATTAATTCAATGCCTTCTTGTTGACGGTGAAGTTCGGCACTTATTGCTTGGGCAACAATTTGGTCGGTTTGCGCTAAATCGGATTTGAAAAATTCTGACATTTGCTCTCGCTCAAAAATTAATTGATATCGCGCATCCCCTTTGCGCGAAACTGCGCGGAAAATAAAGGTGTGAAGTGCAAAAAATGATTCTTGTGGCGAAATAGAACGGCAAAAATCCAATTCAAATTTGTTCTTGCTATGGTTTATTACCTTGTGGTAAATTAAATCGGCGTCACAATATTCTTACCTTGTTCCATTCTTATAAATAAAGCGTATAATCTGGACAATAATAGATTTGAGTAAATTCTTGATTTTTATTATATCAAGGGGTAAGGTCATGATGGTAGCCAAACCATAAATAATATTAATTTTTCAAAAGGTAATGTGAATGACCGATACAAGTGACAATAACAATGCCAATCTGTTGGAAATGACAACTCGGATTGTCGCGGCCTATGTTGGTGCAAATCAGGTAAGCATGGATTCAATTCCCGGATTGATTTCATCAGTTCAAAAAGCGCTTTCCGGAAATCAGACACATGTTTCTAAAGATACGTCTGAAAAACTAAAACCTGCGGTTAGTGTCGCGAAGTCTATTAATGACGATTTCATCGTTTGCCTTGAGGACGGCAAGAAGTTGAAAATGTTGAAACGTTATTTACGCTCTAATTATGGCCTTACTCCTGAGGACTATCGTAAACGTTGGGGTCTTCCTGCTGATTATCCAATGGTCGCTCCGAATTATGCAAAACGCCGTTCCGATTTCGCAAAACAAATTGGTTTGGGTCGCGGCGTTCGCGGCTGATTATTTCAACAATCTACGAAAAAAACGGGCATTACAAATGCCCGTTTTTTTGTAATATATATTTCAATTTATTAATCGCCAGATTACGTAAAGCCGTTTCGGGCGTCGAGATCGGGGCATTGGCGGCGATTTCTATATGAGTCAGGACGTCAATCGCACGGATTTGCGCGTATTCACCAATTCGTCTGATTTCAAATATGATTTCGCGCTTTTCCAAATATCTATGCGGCGATTTTTAGGTTTAATTTTCCGAAAGCCGCTTTAACTTTGGCAACCAATTCATCACATAATTCGTTCGTGTGCAATGGGCTTGGAGTAAAGCGCAAACGCTCTGTGCCGCGCGGAACTGTCGGGAAATTTATCGGCTGCACATAAATGCCATATTCATTAAGCAATAAATCTGAAAGCGCCTTACATTTTGCCGCATCGCCAACCATCAAAGGTACAATGTGCGATGTTGATGTTTCCATAACCGGAAGGCCGGCATTGCGGAACGCATCTTTTAAATATTGTGCTTGTTTTTGGTGCTGCGCGCGCAAATCGCGACCAAAATCGGTTTTAAGCATCGCGACACTTTTTGCCGCACCGGCAGCCAGAACCGGCGCAAGCGAAGTTGTGAAAATAAAGCCCGGCGCCATTGAACGAATTGCGTCAATAATTGCATTTGAAGCCGCAATATAGCCGCCCATAATGCCGTATGCTTTGCCCAATGTGCCTTCGATAATATCAAATCTATCCATTAGACCTTCCCGCTCGGCAACGCCTGCACCGCGTTCGCCATAAAGCCCAACAGCATGAACCTCATCAAGATAGGTTAAAGCATTGAACTCATCAGCGAGGTCCAAAAATTCTTTCATCGGCGAAATATCGCCATCCATCGAATAGACGCTTTCAAAAGCAATCAATTTCGGTGCGTCTTTTGGCGCTTTTTCTAAAAGCGCGCGCAAGTGCGCAACGTCATTGTGGCGGAAAATACGTTTTTCACAGCCCGAACGTCTAATGCCCTCAATCATAGATGCGTGATTTGATTCGTCAGAGAATACGATGCAGCCCGGCAAAATGCGCGAAATGGTCGCCAATGTCGCATCATTCGCTACATAGCCCGAGGTGAATAATAATGCGGCTTCTTTATTGTGCAAATCCGCCAATTCGCGTTCTAATTCAACGTGATAGACAGTGGTGCCGGAAATATTGCGTGTGCCGCCCGCACCTGCGCCCACATCAGACAATGCGTCTTTCATAGCGTTCAAAACATCGGGGTTTTGGCCTTGGCCTAAATAATCATTAGAGCACCAAACAATTACGTCTTTTTTGACGCCATCAGTTTCCCATGATGCGTGAGGGAAAGAGCCTTTAAATCGGCGCATTGTGGTGAAAACGCGGTAACGTCCTTCGGACTTGATTTCACTTACGGCTGTTTCAAACGCGCGATTATAGTCCATGCAATATGGGGTTGCCCCCCTCCCTTTTAAAGCACAATTGGATTGTGCCTTATACACAAGGCATTTGCAAGAACATCTTACGCATAATGTCGCAGTTTACGCGAACATTTTGCAACCTTTACATGTGATATTTTATCTGGTCGCTCCAGAATCTCTCAAGTCGTTGCAGGGTTTTTGACGCTGAAACTAAGGAATCATGTTCAATACCACCAGTTGGCGACAATGTTTTGGATTGACGTATGAACATTTTTTCCAATTGATCGCAAACTGCGCAACCCAAATCCGTCAGGCGCAATTTGATTTGGCGTTTGTCATATGGTGACTTTTTGCTTTCAACATATTTCAATTCATGGAGTTTCTTGAGATTATAAGAAACATTCGAACCCAAATAACAACCTTTGGAGCGCAATTCGCCCGCCGACCATTCTTCTTTGCCGATATTATAGATTAACAGTGCTTGAACCGGTGTTAGTTCTTCGTGACGCGTTCTATCCAAATCGTCTTTCACAACATCCAATAATTGGCGATGCAGACGCTCAACCAATGACAGCGCGTCTTTATAAGCCGCGATCTGAACATTCTCGTCAATCTTCTCGGCGCTCGTTCCGCCGATATAATCTGGGATTGCCCCAAGTGGCACAAATTTCTCTGCACCTAATTCTTTTTTTACCGCGACCATAATACCCTCACGTCAATTTCTTTGACTTGGCGCGTTCTTCGTTCAGTTGAAGCCGAACTGGCTTGTTATTTTTCGCCAAATTTTTTGAAATTTTTCTTTGAAATATTCCAATATTCCTTCAGAAAAATTTCAAATCCTTGTCAAAAAATTCCTACGCCATTTCGGCTTCAACTAAACGCAGAACGCGCTATCGAGTGAGATTACAATAAAACTTCTAAAATCTCTTTAAACGCGCGTTTACCTTTGCCTAAGCATATTTTGTATCATATTGAAATATATAAGGTTTTCGGTTTAGGCTTTGTTAATCATAAAAAACCAAGTTTTTCAGAGCGCGGCGTAAAATTCGTCAATTGCGGCGCGTGCAAGGTCGGGATTATCGCAAAATAGGCCGTCAATTCCGGCCTTCAAAAACGCCTTGATTTCGGCATTGATATTTCCAGATTTAGCTTCATAATCATGGCTTGGTGAAGACTTGAAAGCATTAATCATAAAGCGGTTTTCAGCACGAAACGTCCATGGATGAAGTTTGAGTTTGGCGGTATGGGCATTCGTAACCAAATCCGTGGTCTTATACTCCATATCATTAGGTTCAATTATCATCACTTTTTCGGGGCCAATACCGAACGCATATTTTGCAATTTCATTCAAACCTGATGCCGAAATCATGGATTGATAGGTTCGCGAAATTGCGTTTTGACTATCCCAAGGCCCATCATCCTTGCTCATCAATTGTATGAGGCGGGTTTTGGTTTGACTTGCAAGTCTCTTCAGATTTTCAACTTCAAAACTTTGAATAAAAACAGGGGCATCAAAGCCATCAATTCCAAAGCGTCTTAAATGATCCAATAAAGCCCCGTCATATTCAAGATTTTGGGTCAGGAAATAAGACGGGTGTTTGGTTTCAGGATAAACGCCAATTACGCGCCCTTTTTCCTTGCTGGCTCTTTCGCGCAATTCCAAAACTTCAGCGAAAGTCGGGACTTCGAATTTCCCGTCATATTTGGTATTTTGCGGCCTTATTTGTGGTAAGCGCTCTTTACAGCGCAGGGTTTTGATTTCTGCAAGTGTGAAATCCTCACTGAACCAACCATTATGAGTTTCGCCATCAATGATTTTTGTGGCTTTGCGAGCCGCAAATTCGGGCTTGTCGGCAATATTGGTGGTTTCGCTTATATCATTTTCGTGGCGACAGATTAAATGCCCGTCTTTGGTCATAACCAAATCCGGTTCAATAAAATCGCAACCTTGCTCAATCGCCAATTTATAGGATTCCAGAGTGTGTTCAGGGCGATAACCTGATGCACCACGATGCGCGATTAATATTGGTTTTGGCATTGATTTCATTCCCTTTAAATCCGCGCATGCAGTTAGGCCAATTGCCATCGCACTTCCAACAAATCCACGGCGGTTCAAAAATTTATGATTTGACATCTTTATGTTTTGCATTGAAATGAACCTCTTTACAATAAGTCAGTGGAAAAATTATGTCGCGCATTCGTTTTGTGTCTTTGGCAATTTTATCAAGCATCGTTTTGACCCCGCCAATTGTTTTGGCGAAAACTGAAAAGCCCAATTTGGCAATCGCCGAAAAAGCAATACGCACAGATTTTGACAGAATTATTTCTGATACAATCACATTAACCGAAATTCCTGCTCCGCCATTTAATGAAGCCAAACGCGGCCTTGCATTTGCGAAAATGCTGAAACAAAGTGGCCTAAAGAATGTGAAAATCGATGAAGTCGGCAATGTTATCGGCCTTCGCAAGGGAAAAACAAACGGCAAGGTTTTAGTGGTTGCTGCCCATATTGATACGGTGTTCCCGCCCAAAACCGACGTGAAGGTCAAGAAAAAGGATAATAAATTATACGCACCCGGTATAGGCGATGATACGGTTTCACTATCAATAATGTTGGGTATTATTCGCGCACTTGATAAAGCGAAAATTGAGACCCAGAACGATATTATCTTCGTGGGCGATGTCGGCGAAGAAGGGCCAGGAAATTTGCGTGGCGTGCGCCATTTATTCACTAAAAGTGAATATGTGGGCAAAATCGCGAATTTCATTTCTCTTGAACCGGGATTGGGCGGCGATATTGTAAATCGTGGCATTGGTTCAAAACGCTATAAGGTTTCGTATCTGGGCCCTGGCGGTCATTCTTATGGCGATTTTGGAATTGTGAACCCTGCTTATGCTTTGGCAGACGCCATCACGCGGTTTTCAAATTATCCCGGGCCGATGGTCGAAAATACCGTTTTTAATGTCGGAATTTTGGAAGGGGGCACCTCGGTCAATTCCATACCCCATACGGTTTCAATGTCGGTTGATATGCGTTCGGCATCCGATAATGAACTAAAGAAAATCGACGAATATTTTCTTGCGCAATTACAGCCCGCCGCAGATAAAGAAAACCAATTACGCGATATTAAACGCGGCAAAATTACTTATAAGCTCGAAACAATTGGCGAAAGACCGTCCGGCGGCACCGCTACGGACAGCTTTATTTTCAAAGCCTCTGAAGCAATTTACACAAAATACGGCTTCAAAATCATAACCAGCGCAAGTTCAACTGATTCCAATATTCCAATGAGTTTGGGCATTCCCGCCTTAACCTTGGGTTCAGGGATTGGCGGCGACGGCGCGCATTCTTTGAACGAATATCTTGAAATCGATAAAGATAAAAATATCAAAGGGATTTTGGCAAATCTTGAGATAATTTTGGAATTGGCGAATCTAAAGGAATGATAGCGCCGCCGAATGAAAATGCCGTCAAATCCTCCCCTCAATGGAGGGGAGGTGCCCGAAGGGCGGTGGGGTTTTGCGATAGTGGAACTATCGCTTTGGCGAAAGCCAAACCTGCGTATCCGCCAGGCCTAACTTGCTTGCGCAAGCGATTTCTAAGGAAATCGCACACCCTTCAGTCGCTTCGCGACAGCTTTCCTCTAAGGGAAGCAATTAATTCCCACGTCCCAATTCGCGCGCGATAATCACGCGCATAATCTCATTCGTGCCTTCCAAAATTTGATGGACACGCAAATCACGGACGATGCGTTCAATTTGATATTCGCACAAATATCCATAGCCACCGTGGATTTGTAACGCTTGATTTGCGACATTGAAACATTCATCAGTCACAAAGCGTTTCGCCATTGCGCATAATTTAACTGCATCATTAGTTTTGGCATCAAGGGCGCGCGCCGCATGCCATAATAATTGGCGCGACGCCTCAATGGTTGTTGCCATATCCGCCAATTTGAATTCTGTATTTTGGAATTCATTTAATTTTCGCCCGAATTGTGTGCGCGAATCGGCATAATCACTAGCCAATTCAAACGCCTTTTGCGCACCACCCAAGGCACATGCGGCAATATTAAGCCTGCCGCCGTCCAAACCGCTCATGGCATACTTAAAGCCTTTGCCCAATTCGCCCAAAAGGTTTTGTTTCGGCACTTTGCATTTGTCTAACATCACTTGTGCAGTCGGTTGCGCGCGCCAACCCATTTTCAATTCGTTTTTACCGAAATTTATTCCATCAAAACCGCGTTCGACGACAAAGGCGCTAATGCCCCCTGCCCCATCGTTTCCGGTGCGCGCCATTATTAAATAAATATCCGAAAAACCAGCACCTGATATAAAGGTTTTAGTACCGCTTAATTCATAATAATCGCCGCAATCGACTGCTTTGGTTTTTAATGACGCCGCGTCTGAACCAAAATCGGGTTCGGTAAGGCAATAAGAAATCAAAGTCTCCATTTTTCCCAAAGACGGCAAATATTTTTCGCGCAAATATTGCGAACCAAACATATCAATCATGCGGCTCGCCATATTGTGAATAGAGACAAAGGCAGCGTGCGAAATGCAACCTTTTGCCAATTCCTCATAAATCAAAACGCCATCAAATCTTGAAAGCCCTGAACCACCAATCTGCGGATCAATATTGATCGCACCAAGCCCCAATTCTGCCATTTCACGCAAAACCGGCCTATTTAGGCACTTTTCCTCTTCCCAAATTGCGGCGTTTGGAAATAGCTTTTGTGCGGCAAAATCGCGCACCATGTCGCGAATTATTAATTGTTCTTCTTCAAGACCGCCCGACATTGGCGATTCCCCCCTTTAAATATTAATATCCACACCAAAACTACTGAAATAATACACTCTAGAGTAACATAGTTTTAACCAAGTTTGGTGAAATTCAAAACATAGATTCTATATTGCTGCGGGTCAAATAATGAAAATACTGCAATTTCCGAACAAGGGAAGCGACGCTGATTTAAATAAAGGGCGCAAATTCTGCACTTTTGTTCAACCTACCCATCGTGAAAGAATGATGGAACAGAATGATCTTATCGTGTCAAAAACCGACCTCAATGGCAAAATCACTTATGCCAATGACACATTCTTGAAAATGGCAAACCTGACAGAAAGACAAGCCATTGGTGCACCGCATTCCATTATTCGTCACCCCGACATGCCGCGGGCTGTATTCAAATTATTGTGGGATAGGATAAGTGGCGGCCTCGAAACCTTTGCTTATGTTGTCAATTATGCCTCAAACGGCGATTATTATTGGGTTTTTGCCCATGTTACGCCGACATATGACAATTTCGGCAAAATAATTGGCTATCATTCTTCGCGCCGTAAACCTGATGCCATTGCATTGGAACGTATCAAGCCGATTTATAACACCTTATTGAATATAGAAAAAAACAATCCTGATTCCAAAGCAGGTTTGCAAGAATCCTTCGCCGCAATGGTAAAAACACTTCAAGATGGAAAAACAGATTATGACCGCTTCGTCTTCGCTCTTTCGGCTTAATATCGCATTTGCAGCGGTTGCGGCGGGTCTTGGCCTTTCCGTTATTGGCGTGATTACAAAAATTGAACTCCTGTCATGGTTGGGCTTGGTTTTTAGTTTTGGCACATCTTACATCGCCTTTAGCGCCTTCAAACAATTGAAAGCCAGTATAAGTGCCATTTCAAGCGTCTGTGCCGAGGCCGCAAAAGGCAATCTCGAGCCCCGCATAATTCTTTTGCAAGACGGTGGCGAGATTAAAGAAATGTCGTCAAGCGTCAATCATTTACTTGATATGGCTGATGCTTTCGTCCGCGAGTCAAAAGCGAGTTTTGCGGCGGTAGAAAAAGGCAATTTCGACCGCCGTATCGTTGAGCGTGGCATTATCGGCAATTATGACCATGCTGCAAAAGCTGTAAACCACGCCATTATTGCAATGGACAGGCGCTTTTCCGATTTTGCGGATTTGATCCATTCTGCCGAAGAAACCACGCAAAGAGTTTTGGGTCATGTCGTCGAGGCGTCACAAAAACTGCGCGATGATTCATATCAAATGATTGACGCTAGTAATAATGCGGAAAGTGGAATGTCGGTAATCAATCAATCGACCGCTGAAACCACCCAAGACGCGCATTTGGTTGCCAATAGCGCCACGCATTTATGCGAAAGTTCGGGCGCGATTGACAGTCAATTGCGCCAGTCTCGCGAAGTCAATAATGAGGCCGAACAACAAATCGCTGAAACCCGTTCGGCAATGAAAAGCCTTACAGAAGCAATGCGTGAAATCGCGCCAATTGCCAATATTATTCGCGAAGTGGCAGGGCAAACTCGCCTTTTGGCTTTGAATGCCTCAATTGAGGCTGTGCGCGCCGGTGAAGCAGGCGTAGCCTTTGCGGTGGTCGCAGGGGAAGTGAAATCTTTGGCGGATCAGACGGCGTCGGCATCCGATGATATTGTCGAGCGAATTGGTTCGATAGAAGCAACGGCAAACCATGCACAAGAAACAATTGATAGTTTCGTGGCAACGGTCGAGGAATTAACCCGCATTTCTGAAGACATTTCATCGGCAGTTTCCAACCAATTGGCCTCATCAAATGATATTTCCTTTGCCATTCGCAATACCGCAAGCCGTTCCGATGAAGTTAAGGGGCAGGTTAATAATGTTTTGGCGGCGATTAAGCAAACTTCAAATCAGGCCGAAAACCTCTCACATGCTGCCGCGGAATTGGGGAGTGAGGCAGGGCAATTGAATGAGGAACTTACACAATTCCTCTATTCAGCACGCAAAATAGTCGGTAAAGCTGCCTAATTAATTCTTGAGGGCGCAAATGCATTTAAGGCAAAGACCAAGGCGAAATCGCAAAAGCGATTGGGCGCGGCGCATGGTTCGTGAAAATACACTTTCGGCGAATGATTTGATACTGTCTTTGATTGTCCATGACAAAAATGGGCCGAATGAAGAAATCGCTTCGATGCCCGGTATTGTGCGCCATAATTTTGAAAGCGCGATTGCCACCGCGATCGAGGCGCAAACTCTTGGAATTCCCGCAATCGCAATTTTCCCCAATATTTCGCCCGAATTTAAAAGTGACGATGGTAGTGAGGCATTAAACCTCGACGGCCTTATTCCGCGCCTTGTGAAAGCAATTAAACACGCAGCGCCGAATATTGGCATTATGTGTGACGTGGCTTTAGACCCATTTACCACTCATGGCCACGATGGCATAATTGATGCTGATGGTTATATGCTTAATGATGAAACCGTCGAAATGCTTGTCAAACAGGCGGTTTTGCAGGCGCAATCAGGCGCCGATATTGTTGCACCTTCCGATATGTGTGACGGTCGCGTCGGTGAAATTCGTGATGCTTTAGAGGCCGCAGGGCATTCCAACACACAAATCATGTCCTATGCCGCAAAATATGCCAGTGCGTTTTACGGTCCATATCGCGATGCAATCGGTTCAAAGGGCGCATTAAAAGGCGATAAAAAAACCTATCAAATGGATCCATTAAATGGCGATGAGGCCGAATATGAGGTAGCACTTGATATAGAAGAAGGTGCGGATCTATTATTGGTTAAGCCCGGCCTTCCCTATCTCGATATTATTTATCGCATTAAGACCCAATTCGCGCGCCCGACTTATGCTTTTCAAGTTTCAGGCGAATACGCAATGTTGGAAGCCGCAATCGCAAATGGCTGGCTGGATGGCAACCGCGCTAGAATCGAGGCCCTACAATGCTTCAAACGCGCGGGAGCAGACGGAATTATTACCTATTGGGCATTAGAAGCCGCTAAACAAATTCGCTAACGACCCACTGCTATTGGTGGGTCTTTGGGGGCCTGGAATTTTGGTTTCTTTTGCGGTGGATTGGTTTTGGCTTGTGCCACTTTCACATACTGTGGTTTTGGCGATTTTGATTTGGGATTGATTGCTTTTAATTTTGCATTTTCGGCAATTTTCTCGGTTCCATTATCATTCGCCGCTGTTTCTTTTGCCACAATTTCTTTGGGTGCAATATACGTCCCGCCGCTTGGATTGGCATCAGTTGGACCTTGGATTGCGCCCATTGTTGTGCCTTCGGAAGGCGGCAAAATCGCCGCTAATCTTGCACGCATATTTTTGATTAAATTTCCATAGGGCGATGCACCATTCACACTTGCCATTGCCGCGCGCATTTGTTCGGAGTTTGGAATATCGCGCGAATTAACAAGATTAAAGGCCTCGGCAAACGCTGTTTTTTGCATTGCTTGTCCATAGGCATTTTTGATTTCACCCAATTTCGCAGGGTTTTTGGACAAAGCATTGGCAATCGCAGCACGTAAAACTTCACCCGCTTCCTCCGCCGATAATTCAGTGTTGGCGGGTGGCAAAGTCTGATTGGCATTGAATGCAGCCAAATCATATTTTCCCTTGCGCCAATAAATCTCGGCACGCACACGCGCCGCGTCTTGAGAATTGTCAAATTCGATTAATTCGAGCGCATGATCGTCACGTTTTAAATCCGCCAAAGCAATCGCCTCCATAATGCGGCGATTTTGATTTAAATCGTTTGGCAATTGCGCGACGCGCGAATTCCAAATTGCGCTCAAGGCCTCTTCAGGCTTAGAATCTAAAAGATAAATAGCTGCAAGATCGGTTGCAACTTGGGCTTTATTATAACCCTCAAGGCGTTTTTCGATTTGGTGAGATAATAATTCCGCCGCTTGTGGCAAAAGGTCTAAATCAACCAATTTCCCAACAATGCCACGCACCATTAAGTCGCCTTCCGGCCCCATTGGTGTTAATTGGCGGAAATCATTGAATAGTGCCAAAGCCTGAATGGAATCCATGCCGTCTGCGCCACCCTCCATGAATAAATATCTGAATTCTTTCATCAAAGTTGCACGCAATGACCGCGCCGCCGGCAATTCCGGGCGCAATGTCGAGGCATCAGCAAGTGTTGCAAGGCCCGAACGAATATCACCGCCCTTAATATACATTTCGCCCAAATTTCTGAGAATCTCGATTTCCAAATCGTCGCCACGCCATGCAAAGCGCAAAGCGTCTAATTCTTTGATTGCATCCGCGAGCTTATTGGGGTCGGATTTTACCATCAAAAGCGCATTATTGAATTTTGCGCGCGCCGCAATTTCCGGGAATTTAGATTTTTCCAATTCGGTTAGAAGGGTTTTTGCAGGACCTTTATCTTCGTCCTCTGCCAATGCCAAGGCTTTGATTAGGCGTGCACTATCAGTAGTTTGCGGGCTTTCTGCCATTTGCAGCGCACTATCTGCGGTGAATTGGGCGGCTTTGAAATCACCTTCTAAGAGTGCGGCCTGTGCCTCGATTAGTTTGAATTTTGCCTGCTGGTCTTCGGCAAACGCACCCAATGCATTTTGACCAAGGGCATATTTCTCACGCGCGCATTTCGGATCGCCCATTTGAAAACACGCCATTGCCGACCATAAGAATGCCGCGACATCGTCGGCTAATTCAGGGCTAGTTAGGGTTTCCAATGCTTCACGACCACGCCCGATTAGCGCCAAAGATGCGCCTTGCAAGCCTAAAACATCGGCGCTTTGCGCATATTGTGGTTTAAGTGCTTTGATAAAACGAATAACGCCCAATGCCTCTTGCGGCATTTCCCATGCTAAATAGAAGCGCGCCAAATCGAGGGGTGCTTTTATCCCAGCAGACGGGTCATCTGCTACTTTGGCAGCATCAAGTTTTAATTTGGAGAGATTTTTAAAAAAATCGGCCTGCGGCCCCATGCGCCAATTTTTAAAATCGACAAATGACGGGGAATTGATTGCAAAACCAGCCGGAGTTTCCTCGCCGCCATTGGTTAATGCCATGCCCTGCGGGCGCACAATTACAAAACCATCAGGCGCAATTTTAATTTCTAAATCTTCGGCGCGTGGCACAATCGCTAAGCCGTGAGAAGTTTGCGGCATATGCGCTTCAAGATAAGAACGCGGCTTTAAGAGCGCCGACGGCGGCCCCATTGCAAAGCCGACCAAGATTTTATCACCGACGTCATCATCATTTATTGCACCAGTCGCGATTGCATCTGGCACTTTAGCACTAAGTCGATTTGAACTATCGGGCGCGGTTTCTGGCTTGATTTCAATATTTCGTGACGCTTCATGTGCCGAATTAGAAAGACCAACCTGCCACACAGGACCCATCGCCGTCGGATTGGCGAATACATTATCAGGTGCAGTGATTTTCACCCCGCCGACGCCCTCACCTTTGACCGGGACGATGGCAGAGGCTGTATTATTTGGCTTGAAACCTTTAATTTTGAAATTCGCCTTAGTCGCAAACAATACAAAAATATTCGCACCGCGACGAAAAACCGATGCCCCCGCCATTTTGGCAAAGGGGAATTCTAATATAGTCTCGCCACCCGCATCGCGAACATTAACTTCGACATTTCCAGATGGGGCAGGTTCTTCAAATTTCACTGTTTTGACAGCCGGCGAAAGCGCGGTCGCGTTTGCGTCCGGCGAAAGAATTATAGATGCATTATTTCCATGACTTGCCGCGGCATCTGTGTTTTCTATTGGGGCTTGAGCAGCTTTTTCCTCAGGCTTTTCATTCTTTTTCTCTTTAGCTTCGGCTTCAAGTTTTTTAGCTTCATTCGCAAGAGCAGTTAAATCCGTGCCTGCGGGGAAAATATCAATATAGACGCTATCGCCCGCCTGCCCCGGGCGCACAACTGCGCCATCGACTAAATCCATAACGATTGATGTATGGGTTTGGTCATTATAGCGCACGGCATCTTTCACGAATTTCGGCAAATTTGCGCGCAATGGACCAGTCTGCAAAGCATAAACACCCGCAATCGTAAGCGCGACACGGTTTTGATTGCGCGCCATTAGGGGCTTTGGCAAATTCATGCCTTTAATTGCTATGCGAGTGAATTGGTTGCTTTCCTTAACTTCCACCTCAAGCTTAACCGCGCCCTCAGGTGCAGGCCAATTTTTCAGCGGGTTGTCAATCGTGCTTTTTGGCGTGTCTTTATGAATTAAATCCGCCTGTTTTTGCGGTGTAGGAAATTCGGCATGTTTGTCAAATTCTGGTGGCTGCGACGAATTCGGATTGATTAAATCAATGGCTTCAGAACCATCATGATATTTGATTTCAGCGCGCACATCTTTTGAAAGCGCGAGCCTTATGGTCTTTTTGTCGGCGCTTAATGATGCACCAACTACATAATGCGGTGCGGCCGCCTTGAATGCTGAAACATCTGCATTAATGGCAATCGGAAGCGTGATGGTCAAAAGCGAAGGCTGTAATTTAATTCGTGCTTTGCTTTTTGGCGTTTTACCCCAATCAATAATCAGGCGCGAATAATCAGCGGTTTCATAACCGCGCAATTTAGCGTTTGCGCTTTCTGTTTTTTGCGCTGTCGGTGGTGCATTTTGCGCAAAAACAGGCTCAAACACCAAAGAGGTCGTCAAAAGATAGGCAAGAACGCGTTTAGAAGCCATTGATTATTTCTTCGCATTTTCCGGTTTATTAGCATTCGCCGCTTTATCGGCAGGTTTATCAGTTTTTTGGCCATTTGCACCTTGTGGCACAGGCGACTTAGCATCAGGCGCAGTTGGCGCTGTTGGGCTTGGTGTTTGTGGCGATTGCGGCCCCGCGCCTTGTGCAGGTGGGTTTTTCACAGGTGGTAGTTTGGCACTATTCGCGGCCTGTGGCTTTGGTGTAGGGTTCATGGCTTGTTGCAAAACACCATCATCGATTTGCGCCAATTTTGCGGTAATTTCGCGCGCACGTTTCGCATCCATTTTTGCAAGAATTAATGCCAGGGTTTGATCCTTCATTTTGCTCGCAATAGAAACCACAACTTCATCAGATAAGCCTTCGAGAACTCTTGCGGCGTCTTTGGGTTTCATTTTTTCATAGACACGGACAAGACCAGCAATCCGTTGTGCTTCCATTTCATCGACTTGGCCCAATAGTTTTTGGATATTCCCTTCGACATTTTTGAGATCGTCGATTTTCGCTTGAACAATCGCCTCAGCGGTTTTTAGAATACCTTCGCGCGTGATAATATCGCGTTCGCGCGCATCAAGATTTTGACGGCGTTCTTGTAAATTCTCTAAAAGACGAAATTCACCCGCGCTAATTCCCGCCTCTTTCGCCAAATCGACAGGCAAACACATTGGCGGAGGCGTGGTTTCAGCAATCGGCGCGGCCGCATCAGTTTGCGGTTTTTCGCTCTCTTTTGCAGGTTCAGCAGGTTTTTCGGCGCCATGCTCCTCAGCAAAAGCGCTTTTGGTGTCAAAAACGGTTTTTGAGATTTGGAAACCACCAAATCCCAAAAGAACAAAGGCCAAAGCTGTTAAAGGTCTGATTTTCATCTCTATCTCAAACCGCCCCATTGATTGCGTTTTTCGACATCAATCGGCGGCAAATCGTCAAAATTAGGTTTGCGACGCATAGCATAAGGGCTTTGGGTTTTTATTTGGTTATCAAGTGTGGGTTTTTGCGGCATTTGAACTGCATTTGCAGTGGTTGAAAGGAATTTGAGGGTTTCGGCGGCGCGTTTGGCCTCAAGGATTTTTTCCTCTAATTCCTCATTTGCGGTTTTTGTATTGGTTTTGATTGCCAAAAGCGCGTTTTGCGCGCGTTCAATCGCACCATTCAATTCAATAAGGTTCTGTTTAACGCCATCAGTTCCCGATTTTAAGGAATTGAGTTTTTTGTCCAAAACCATGAAAAGTGTTGCCACCCAAAACAATAAAAGAATGAGAATGACTTGAATTCCCAAATCAGCATATTGAGATACACTATTGATTATTTGGCTTAAATTCATTTGAATATCCCTTCTTTAGCGCCACGGTTTAATGGCCTATCGACCCGCAAAGCAATTGAATTGCCGACGCGTCCCATGCGTCCCTTAGTCAAAGCAATTTCGCCACATCTTAATTCAATTGGCCCGTCTTGAGCTTGATTTAGAAAAATAGTTTCGCCGACGTTTAGATTAAGCATACGCCCCAAAGGCAATGCCAATTCGTCCAAAACCGCTTCAACCTCCATATCGGTGGACCATAATTCGGTGGCAAGGTGACCTTCCCAAATATTATCCCGACCGAATTTTTCACCCATGAATTGCTGGATTAGCAAATTACGGATGGGTTCAAGCGTTGCATAGGGCAATAATAATTCAACACGACCACCGCGGTCTTCCATATCGATGCGCATTTTAATCATAATCGCGGCATTCGCAGGGCGCGCAATCGCGGCAAAACGCGGATTGGTTTCAATCCTATCAAGGGTAAAACCAACTTCTTTAATAGGCGTGAAGGCCAAAGACATATCTTCAAGAATTACGTCAATCATTTTCGTGACCAGCATTCTTTCGATTGTTGTATAAGGCCGACCTTCAATGCGCATTGCTGTCGTGCCGCGACGACCACCCAAAAGCACATCAACGATTGAATAAATAAGATTGGAATCAACCGTCATAAGTCCATAATTATCAAGCTCTTTGGCACGAAAAACAGCCAAAATCGCAGGCAAAGGAATTGAATTCAAATAATCGCCAAAACGGATTGACGAAATGTGGTCCAAAGAAACTTCAACGTTATCAGACGTGAAATTGCGCAGGCTCGTTGTCATATATCTGACCAAACGGTCAAATACGATTTCAAGCATTGGAAGGCGCTCATAAGATACAAGGGCGGAATTAATAATGCCATGAATGCCATTCTTGCCTTCATTGCCCTCATCGCCCATGTCGAAACCAAGAAGATTATCGATTTCGTCTTGGTTCAAAACCCGCTCAATACCAATCGAATTGGCAGTAATGGTTTTGCCGGATTCAGAGCCGACCATAGCCTCCCATTCGGCGGCAAATGCATCGTCATTGCCGGTTTCGGCGGCTGCCATTTCCGCTTCCCATGCGGCTGCCATATCGTCTTGTTCTGACATTATTGAACTATCATTTCCTCAATAAGAACTGCATCGACCTGGGCGGGTGCAACCACCAAATTGACGCGTTTTAATAATTCGATTTGCAAACGCGAATAGCCTTGCGAACCCGCTAAATCTTCGGTGCGCAATTCGCGCAAAAATCCTGTGAATTGGTCTTTGATGCGTGGCAAAGCGGGCTTTATTGCTTCGGCAACTTCGGCATCTTTGGTTTGCAGGGTTATGCGTAATTTCAAGAAACGCGGCCTATCGTCACCTGTTGTTATATTCACGACCAAATCAGGCAAAGTCATAAATTCTTCGCCATTGGGCCCAGATGACATTTTTATGCCGGATTCTTTATCTTCGCCGCCGGCAGCGCCGCCATGCTCGCCTTTTTCTTCTTTTTTACCGTCTTTCTTAGCATCCTTGCCGTGTTCTTCTTTTTTTGCATCTTTGCCGTGCTCATCTTTTGCGGCTTCTTTTCCATGCTCGTCTTTTGGCGCATGCGCTTCAGGCTTCTTTTTGAAAATCAGGAAATAGGCCGCCGCACCGCCGCCGCCCAAAAGCAGGATTGCCGGTAATACAACAAACAGGATTAAGGTCTTACCCGCCAGTTTTTTCTTTTTTGGTGCGCCTTCTGCGCCTGCTTCGGTTTCGGGTTTTGCATCGGCCATTTTATAAGTCCAAATCAGTTCAAACGAATCTATTAATAAGGCCTAAGGCCAATCTATTAATGAAAAATGATTATCGCGGCAAAATTTGCCTTGTTTTTATTAATAATTTCAAAATTTCCGTCGCTGCTTAGGCATATTTTACCGTTAAGGACTGATTAACCATTTAACACATTGATTTCATTAGAGTTTCAATTGGCACAATGGTTGCATATTCATCATCGAATGACGCCAAGAATGTGACGTGAAATGGACAATGCATTATTAATAACCCTTTCGGCGCAAAACGCCCTTATCCGCCAAATGGAAGCAGCAGCGAACAATATCGCGAATGTGACCACAAACGGTTTTAAATCCGAAAGCGTTCTATTTACCCCCTATAATAAAGACCCTGCCTCTATCGTTGAAAAACCGACGGAGATCGATTTTGTTCGCGATTACACAATTGCGCGCGATATGCGCCCGGGTGCACTTATTCGCACCGATAATAGTTTTGATGTGGCTTTGACATCCGACGGATTTTTCACCATCCAAGATGCAAATGGTGTTGCTTATACTCGTGACGGTAGCTTTACACTCGATCCGAATGGGGTTTTGGTTACGCATTCAGGCAAACCTGTCTTAGATACTGGCGGGCAACCAATTACTATTGATGTCACTCAAGGCACGCCGCAAATCGGCAAAACCGGAATAATCACGCAAAATGGCACCGAAGTCGCAACATTGGGTATAGCAAGTTTCGCAAGGCCGGGCGCTTTGGACAAAATCGGCGACAATCTTTTGCGCGCCAATGCTGCCGCAGGGCAAGCGACACCGACAGAAACCCCTGAAATTGTTCAAGGCATGATTGAGGGTTCAAACACAGTAGCTATTCAAGAGCTTACCAAAATCATGGAAATCAATCGTGCTTTTGAACAAGCAACCAAACTTCAAAAACAGGCTGAGGATTTACGCTCAAAGGCCATAAATAAACTCGCACAAGTAACGGCATAAAGGGAAAAAGAATATGCGTTCAATGAATATTGCAGCAACCGGAATGTTGGCCCAACAATTGAATGTTGAGGTGATTTCTAACAATATTGCGAACATGTCCACAACGGGCTTCAAGCGCCAACGCGCGGAATTTCAAGATTTGATTTATCAAAACCTCGAACGTCCGGGCTCTTCGACGTCAGATTCGGGTAATATTGACCCAACGGGTGTGCAGGTTGGTTATGGCGTGAAAACCGGATCGGTTTATCGCATAACCGAACAGGGATCTTTGACCCGCACTGACAATAAATTTGACCTTGCTATTAATGGCAAAGGTTATTTTCAAGTATTATTGCCTGACGGTCGCACCGCCTATTCACGCGCAGGGAATTTTTCATCTTCGGCAACCGGACAGATTGTTACCGAAGATGGTTATGTGGTTCAACCTGAAATCCAAGTGCCTGAAAACGCGATCGATTTTTCGATTTCGGCATCCGGCACGGTACAAGCACTAATTCCCGGACAAACAGAACCACAAGATTTAGGGCAAATCACTCTTGCAAATTTCGTGAATCCAGCGGGTTTGGAAGCAATCGGTGATAATCTTTTGATTGAGACAGCAGCATCGGGTCCCGCAACCATCGGCAATCCAACTTCAACAGGTTTTGGCTCATTGAACCAAAACTATGTCGAAGCATCAAATGTTAATCCGGTAAGTGAGATTTCGGCACTTATTATCGCGCAACGCGCCTATGAAATGAATTCAAAAGTCATAAGTGCGACCGACGAAATGATGCAAAATACTTCCCAGATTTTGAGATAGGTTAGAAATATGACGCGCGCTTTAGCATTATTTTCAATGGCTTTTCTTGCCACATTCGCAGGTAATGTCGCGAATG
Organism: Hyphomonadaceae bacterium; assembly: GCA_041917055.1. GTDB lineage: Bacteria > Pseudomonadota > Alphaproteobacteria > Caulobacterales > Aquidulcibacteraceae > Pseudaquidulcibacter. The sequence continues at coordinate 60,030 of JAYRYJ010000008.1, read as the reverse complement.
CGCAGGATTTGGTTTTGAAAAATAATTTCGCAATTAATGGCGCGCAGGTCACAATCGGTGACATTTTTGACAATGCAGGCGATGGGGCAAATCGGGTTTTGGCAAGTGCACCAAAAGCAGGTCAAAAGCTGGTTTTCTCAACCGAGGCATTGGCGGGCCGCGTCAATAATATGGGTTTTCATTGGAAAGCGCCGAAGGATATAAAGCAGATTGTGATTGGTCAAGAGGCAGCAATTACGCCCACCCCACAAATCGCCAAACAAATCGAGGTTTCGACAAATTTAAGCGAAATTGCGGTTCTAAATCGAAATGTCGCCAAAGACGAAATTATTACTTTCGATATGATTGAATTTATCAAAGCGCCGCATAATGTTTCCAAAGAAGTTATCAATGATGCCGAAATTCTAATCGGTTCACGCGCCAAAACCGCGCTTTCAGCAAATATGCCGATTAAGCAATTTCAAATTGGTGCACCACTTTTGGTGAAACGTGGTCAAAATGTATTGCTTGTCCATGAAATCGGTGGGTTAAAAATATCAATGCAGGCGAAAGCATTAGACGATGGTTTTAAAGGCTCAAAAATTAAGGCCGTAAATCTCCAATCCAATAAAATTATCGAGGCAATTGTCGAAAATGACGGCACGGCGCGCGCGATTGGTGTCATAAACACCAAATCGGCAAATTTGAATTAAAGGGAAGAAAATGAAAAAACGCGAATTAATTGTCCTTTTATCTTTTTTGAGCCTTGGTGCGTGCGCAAGCACGATGGAAAACGTCAGAAATGTCGGCAAAACCCCTGCCCTTACCCCAATTATGGACCCGCAGATGGCGGCGGCGGGTAAGCAAAAAGTGGTAATGCCGATGCCGCAAATGGCGTCCAAATTATCTTCTTCCAATTCGTTGTGGCAAGCGGGAAAACAAACCTTTTTTAGCGATCCGCGCGCCTCGCAGATTGGCGATATTTTAACGGTGCAAATCTCGATTGATGATAAAGCGCAATTGAATAATTCCTCAACCGGAAGCGGCAAAGGCACAAAATCGGGTGGTGTCACCAATTTCTTTGGCCTTGAGCAATTGCCGGGAAAAATCTTGCCATCAGGTTTTGACCCCGCCAATATGATTGGCACGTCTTCTGAAGGCACTTTTGCAGGTTCAGGCCAAGTCAATCGCCAAGAAAAAATCTCTTTAACTGTTGCGGCAATTGTCACCCAAGTTTTACCCAATGGTAATTTAGTGGTTTCTGGTCGCCAAGAAGTACGAATCAATAATGAAATCCGCGAATTATTGGTTTCAGGTATTGTTAGGCCACAAGATATTACGGGCGCCAACACAATCGCCCATACCCAGATGGCGGAGGCGCGAATTTCATACGGCGGTCGTGGTCAATTATCAATTTATCAAAGCCCACCTGTTGGCCAACAATTATTGCAGGCCATTAGCCCGTTTTAGAATCTGAATCCACCGCTACATAAGCGTTTAAAGAAGCAGCTCAAACAATCAAAGGAGGGATTTGGAGGCCTCGCCCGGAATCGAACCGGGGTACACGGATTTGCAATCCGCTGCGTCACCACTCCGCCACGAGGCCACTGTTAGGCGCATCTATCAGAGGTGAAGATTTGTTACAACACCATAAATGCGCAAAAGCTGTCAGAATATATAAAAACGCTACCGCAAATAACAAAAATAGCATTTCATTGCGCGCTCAATTGTCAAATCCAAAGAATAAATTATAGACGATTGCGAAATTTCAGGTTAAGGCATACCCACTTTAATTAGTGGCTTAGGGCGGCATTTCGGCTAAGAAATAGGTCGAAAAGAAGGATTTTGTGATGTGAACATCACAAAACTCCTTTTTTCGAACCTAGTTCGACGCCGAAATGCCGTCGCAGGCCGCTAAGTAATGTGGGTATGCCTTAGGCAAAACCAATTCAATGGGGAAAAAAGTGGATTTTCAGACACAGCGCCAAAATATGATTGAAAGCCAAGTTAGGATAAATGATGTATCCGATCGTGCATTAATTCTTGCTTTAAGCGAAATCCCGCGTGAGAAATTTGTTAATGATGCCGACCAGAAATTTGCCTATGCCGAAATAGAATTGAATTCGAAATCCGGTCGTAAAATTATGAAAGTTCGCGATTTTTCAAAACTCGCACAATTCGCAAAAGTGTCGGCAGGTGAAAAAGTTTTGGTCCTGGGTGGCGGCGGGCTTTATAGCGCGGCAATTTTCGCTTTTATGGGTTGTGAAGTTTGCGTTTATGACGACAAACCGTGCGAATTAAACGGTGTCGCAACCTATATCGGCGATTTGAAACGACCAAGCGTTGAGGTGCCGGGTGGGTTTGATCTGATATTTTTTGACGGTGGCGTCGAAGAAATTCCACAAATTTGGGCGGGCCACCTTAAAGAAGGCGGCAGAATGGCATTGTTCCATTATTCAAATCAAATCGGCGAAGGCAAAGTTTTAGTAAAATCAGGTGAGACTTTAAGTTCTCATTCATACTTTGATGCCAAACCACCTAAACTTGCTGAATTTAATCGCACGCCTGAGTTTTCATTATAGTTTTGATTTAATTCATCACTGTTTTTTTTGTTTATTTATTAATTGAATCGGTTAATTCTGCAATTGATTCGGTCTATGACATTTTGATGTCAGTATTTGGGGGGCATAATGAGCGCGGCAGAGGCACAAGCTGAACCAACCATGGAAGAAATTCTTGCGTCGATTCGCAAGATTATTTCAGAGGATGATAAACCCGCTGAAGCGCCACTTGCTATGGCGGAACCCGAAGACGATTTCTTGGAATTGGCTGATCCCGCGCCTGCTGAAGAACACGTTTCTGCTGATTTTGATTTTGACGCATTGGCGCTTGACGACCCTGAACCAATTGCCGAACCTATTGTTGAAGACACATTTGAAGAAATCAGTTTTGAACCTGAACCAATGCCGGAACCATCGGTTTTTGAAAATGATGAAATCATTGCGGTTGACATAGAGCAAGAACCTGAACCTGAGCCGTTGTTTGAGGCCCCCGCCCCCGCACCGGAACCTATTTCATTTGAACGCGCCTATGAACCGCCACCAATTTTTAATGAGGCACCTCCTGCACCAGTTTCAACAGGTTCGCGTATGCCGCCGCATTTGGCGGAATCCATTGGCCTGATTGGTGCGAATGCCGCCAATGCCGCTTCAGATGCATTTGCGCGCCTTGGCACTTCATTGCCCGGTCATTTCGCTAATGGCGTTAGTGTTGAGGAATTGGTCGCGCATTTATTGAAACCAATGCTTAAAGACTGGCTAGATACTAATCTTCCACGCATTGTTGAAGAACGAGTTGAGGCTGAATTGGCGCGCATCGCAAGGCGCGGCTTTTAATTTCAGTAATTCGGCAAAAAACACTTCATTTAAATTCCCCGCGCATGCTATTACGCGGGGATTTTCACATAAAAGACACATTATGATAGACCAATATTTCAATCCCAAATCATCCGAACCCAAAATTTATAAGAATTGGGACAATTCCGGCACTTTTAAACCTAATCCAGATGAAAGCCTTGAAACTTTCTCAATGGTAATTCCGCCACCAAATGTTACGGGTTCATTGCATCTTGGTCATGCCCTAAACAATACTTTGCAAGATATTTTGGCGCGTTTTGAGCGCATGCGCGGCAAAGCCGTTTTATGGCAACCCGGCCTTGATCACGCAGGTATTGCCACACAAATGGTGGTCGAACGCCAATTGCGCGACGCAGGCGGCAATGAAACCCGCGCATCTTTGGGGCGCGAAGAATTTATTAAACGCGTTTGGGCCTGGAAAGATGTTTCGGGCGGCACAATCAATAATCAATTGCGCCGTTTGGGTGCATCTTGCGATTGGTCACGCGAAAAAATTACATTTGAACCTGAAGAAAACGGGCAAATGAACCGCGCCGTGCGCAAGGTTTTTGCTCAATTATATAAAGACGGCCTAATTTATCGCGATAAGCGACTTGTAAATTGGGACCCATATTTTGAAACCGCCATTTCGGATTTGGAGGTTGAAAACCGCGAAACCATCGGCACAATGTGGAAAATCGCCTATCCCTATGCTGATGGAACTGGTGAAGTGATTGTTGCCACCACCCGCCCCGAAACCCTTTTGGGCGATGTCGCGGTTGCCGTGCATCCAAAAGATGAAAGATATTTCGGCAAAATCGGACAAATGGTGAAACTTCCACTTACCGGTCGCGAAATACCAATTATTGCCGATGATTATGCCGATATGGAAAAAGGCACGGGCGCGGTTAAAATAACCCCAGCGCATGATTTTAATGACTTTAAAGTCGGCAAGCGCCATAATCTTGAACCTATCAATATTTTCAATTCCAAAGCCATAATGAATGAAAATGCGCCCGAAAAATATCAAGGGCTGGGGCGTGATGAAGCACGTAAACAAATCCTTGCTGATCTAGAAGAATTGGGGCTTTTGCGCGGCGAAGACGAAAACCCGATGACCCAGCCATATGGCGATAGGTCTGGCGTAATTATAGAACCTTGGTTGACCGACCAATGGTATGTTGACGCCAAAAAACTAGCGGTAAAAGCGATTGAAGTTGTTAAATCCGGTGAAGTTAAATTCGTGCCCGACACGTGGAAAGACACTTATTATTCTTGGATGGAAAATATCGAGCCATGGTGCGTTTCGCGCCAATTATGGTGGGGGCATCGCATTCCGGCATGGTATGATTCCGAAGGCAATATTTTCGTTGAAGAAGATTTTGAAACCGCGAAGGCCGCCGCCCATGCCAAATATGGTAAAGATGTTGAGCTTTCACAAGACAATGACGTCCTTGACACTTGGTTCTCTTCCGGCCTTTGGCCTTTCTCAACCCTTGGTTGGCCCGAAGAAACGCCGGAACTTGCGCGTTTTTATCCAACAACGACCCTTGTCACTATGTTTGACATTATTTTCTTTTGGGTGGCGCGCATGATGATGATGGGGCTTCATTTCACCGGTAAAGCACCCTTCACTAATATAATTATTCATAGCCGCGTTGTTGACGAAAAAGGCAAGAAAATGTCAAAGTCAAAGGGCAATATTATTGACCCTGTGCCTTTGATAGATGAATTCGGTGCCGATGCTTTACGCTTTTGTCTGGCAATTGCCGCGGGCCCCGGGCGCGATATTCGCATGAGTGCGAAACGTGTTGAAGGCTATCGCAATTTTGGCACAAAACTTTGGAATGCGGCGCGTTTTGCGCAAATGAATGAATGTGTCTTGGGCGCGGATTTTGACCCCGCAAGCATCACACACACGCTCAATAAATGGATTATTACCCAAGCAGTAAAAACCACAAAATCGGTCGAAAAATCGCTTGTTAATCACCGTTTTGACGAAGCCGCGGGTGAGATTTACAATTTCGTTTGGGCGATATTCTGTGATTGGTATTTGGAATTATCAAAACCGATTTTGGGCGGCGATGATGAAGAAATCAAAAAAGAAACCCGCAATACTATGGCATGGGTTTTGGAAAATACCCTAAAGACCCTGCACCCATTCATGCCGTTTATAACCGAAGAATTGTGGGAAAAAACTTCTGAATTTGGGCCATCACGCGACAGGCTCTTGATTTCCGAAAATTGGCCGACTTTACCTGACGCTCTGATTAATGAAGCCGCCGATAAAGAAATCAATTGGGTGATTGAATTTATTAATGGTGTTCGTTCTTTACGCGCCGAAACCAATATTCCGGCGGGTGCAAAAATCCCCGCGATTTTGGTTGGCGCGAGCCATGAAAACAATAATCGTTTGGAAAAATATCAAAATGAAATAGATCGTTTGGCGCGCCTTGAATATTCCTCGACTGCCAATGAAGCGCCAAAAGGCGCGGTTACATTCGTGATCAATGAGGCGATTGTTGCTTTGCCTTTGGCGGGTGTGATTGATATTGAAGGTGAGAAAACGCGGCTATCAAAAGAAATCGCGCGCTGCGACCAAGAGATTGGGAAAATTAATTCCAAACTTGGCAATGAGAATTTCGTCGCCCGCGCCCCTGTCGAAGTGGTCGAAGAACAGCGCGAAAGACTGCAAAGCTACGAAACCGAAAAAATGCAATATTCCAATGTGTTGCAACGTTTAGATGAGATTTGAGGTTAATTATGTCAAACCGTAAGTGGGATAAAACCAAATTACCAAGCCGCCATGTTTCTGTGGGCCCTGCAAAAGCGCCGCATCGTAGCTATTATTACGCTATGGGTCTTGGCACACTTGATATTGAGGCGCCTTTTGTTGGTGTTGCAACCTGTTGGAATGAAAGTGCGCCGTGCAATACTGCGCTTTTGAGACAGGCCCATGCGGTCTCTGCAGGTGTTAAAGAAGCAGGCGCAACCCCACGCGAATTCTGCACCATCACAGTGACAGACGGCATCGCAATGGGGCATGAAGGAATGCGTTCAAGCCTTGTTTCGCGCGATGTTATTGCAGATTCGGTTGAGCTTTCGATGCGTGGTCACGGATATGACGCTTTGGTTGGGATTGCAGGTTGCGATAAATCCCTGCCGGGCATGATGATGGCAATGTTGCGCCTTAATGTGCCGTCTGCCTTCCTTTATGGCGGGTCGATCTTGCCGGGGACATACAAAGGCAAAGACATAACAGTGCAGGAAGTATTTGAAGCCGTTGGTTCTTATGCCGCGGGTCGTATTGATTTCCCTGAATTGTGCGAAATCGAACGTCATGCCTGCCCCTCTGATGGCGCTTGTGGCGGTCAATTCACTGCCAATACAATGGCGTGTGTGTCCGAGGCTATTGGTTTGGCTCTACCATTATCCAGTGCCCTTCCCGCACCTTATTTACACCGCGATGAATATGCGGTGGCGACAGGTAGAGCAGTTGTCGATTTGATTGAGCGTAATTTACGCCCTCGCGATATTTGCACCCGCCAAGCGTTCATCAATGCCGCCGTGGTGGTTGCCGCAACGGGTGGTTCAACTAATGGCGCATTACACCTTCCGGCAATGGCGCATGAATGCGGCATTGATTTCACCTTGAAAGATGTTGCCGAAGCATTCAAAACCACGCCTTGGCTTGCGGATTTGAAACCGGGCGGTAATTATGTGGCCAAGGATTTTGGTGAAGCAGGCGGCATGCCAATGCTATTAAAAACCCTTTTGGATAATGGCCTTATTGACGGCAATTGCATGACCGTCACTGGCAAAACTATGGGTGAAAACCTTGAAGAAGTGACTTGGAACCCCGATCAAAAAGTCATTTATGAAGTAAAAGCACCAATCACGCCAAATGGCGGCGTCGTGGGCCTTTGGGGCAGCCTTGCCCCCGAAGGTGCGATTGTTAAGGTCGCGGGTATGAAAAACCTAAAATTCCGTGGTCCCGCGCGCGTATTTGACGGCGAACAAGCGTGTTTTGATGCGGTTTCAGCCCAAGAATATGAAAAAGGCGAAGTTCTGGTCATTCGTTATGAAGGGCCAAAGGGCGGCCCTGGCATGCGCGAAATGCTTTCCACCACCGCCGCACTTTATGGTCAAGGAACAGGTGGCGAAGTGGCGCTTATCACTGATGGTCGTTTTTCCGGCGCAACCCGCGGCATGTGTATTGGTCACGTTGGGCCGGAGGCGGCATTGGGCGGCCCGATTGCACTAATTGAAAACGGCGACATGATTGCGATTGATGCCGAAAACGGCACTATTGAATTAGAAGTGTCCGATGAAGTATTGGCGGCGCGCAAAGCCGCATGGCAACCACGCAAAACCGATTATAATTCAGGCGCAATATGGAAATACGCCCAATTAGTCGGCCCCGCCTATTTAGGCGGAGTGACACATCCGGGTGCGAAGGAAGAAACGCATGTTTATGCGGATATTTAGATTTGGCTGATGAATGTCGAAACACAGAAGATTATTTGGAAATTGAAGGATTCACACTTGTCCCCGTCAATCAAATAGAGTCAATTATATGGACACAATTGACCGATGTTTTGTTTGTCATTGGTGACGAACAAATGCCTCAATCTGACATTTTCAAAGCAATTAATTCAATGGTTTCCTGGATTGCTTTCTATGGATATGAATGCGAAAATTTTCATGACAAAATTGACGAAGAAATTGCATTTCGCGAAGTTTCCAACGGCAAATTGAAACACGTTCCCGAATTAATAATTACCACTTGGCATGATGGCGAAAACTTGCTTGATACGCTTTGGGAATTTAAGAATTTGAATTTTACAGGTGACGAATTTACAAGAAAAATCATCGTATATACAACTTCAATGCGCGATGAAATTATTTCACAAATTCCACTCGTGAAAGATTTACTTAAATCTGAATAATTCTATCAAATGGCTTTCTAAGTAATACCTCTCTCAAACCGCCATATTTCTAACGGTTCACTTCCGCTTGGTAGATGGATTGTGATGGAGGAAATCCCTACATTTTTCCAACCCATTTTTTCGTAGAAGCACGCGGCGCGGTCATTGCCAATGCCACATGCAAGCCATGCGCGTGAAAACCCCCGGGCTTTTAGTTCTTCCAAAGCATGCATCATTAAGGGCTTTGGAATACCGCCGCCAATTGCTGATTTCGCCACATAGAATTGATTTAATTCGTCTTCCACCAAGACGTAAAACCCTGTGATTTCTGCGCCACTGTTAATCACAAACGTGTCTTTCAAGAGCGGAATTATTCTTTCGCGAAAATGCGCCAAAGTTCGCGCATTGGAATTATATTCGGGCACAAGCCCGTCATGCGCCAAATGCCAACCAAAATGCCAAATTTGGGCGATTGCATCGATGTCTTCATTAATAGCGTTTCTGATTGCGTGCATTTTAGGGTCAGGACTCATTACCTAGTTTAATATTGGAAATTGTTTGAATTTTCTATCACGCCTGGCCCATATTTTCATTGTTAAAACCCAATAAGGGTGTTAGTTTTCACCAATTACGGGAGCAATGAATGAAAAAATCTGTGATTGGCTTGTGTGTTTTGGCATTAATGTCGGCAGGTATGGCGAATGCCGAAAGTGGTTATTTGGTCGCAAAGCCTGCAAAAGGCGGCGAAATTCAAGGTGAATCCAACACCGTCGGATTTGTCGGGCAAATAACGGTTTTTGAATTTAATTTTAATTCCGAATTCAAATATACCAATGCTGCGGCAAATAAATTTAATCGTCCAAACCCGATTGTGACTTTTACAATGCCTTATTCAAAAGCCGTCCCGCTTTTGCTTCAGGCCGCATCTAATGCCGAAGGCTTTAGCGAATTTAAGTTTTCTGCCATAAAATCTGACGCCCAAGGCACGCGCGCTTTTGCGGTATATTCATTCAAAAACGCGCACATTAACGGCCTGAAAATCAACCACAATGACAATCGTAGTGGTGAGGCTGAATTAAGTATCCTGTATCAAAATCTCACCATAAATTATACGCCGACCGATAAAGCCGGTAAGACTGCGGGCGACATAAGCGGCACAGACAATGTCATTCAATAAATTATATCACTTACCGCCTGTTTGGAGGGGAAAATGAAAAAACAAATTTTAGGACTATTAATCTCGAGCCTTGTTGTAGGTTCCGCCTTCGCCGACGAGGGTTTCTTATACTTAAAAGGCACTAAACAAGGCGAAATTCGTGGTGATTCCTTGTCAAAAGGCCGCGAAAACCTCAATACTGTGGTCGCGCTTGACTATTCAACAGGTGTGACACCAACCAATGGCGCGGGAATGGCAACCGGAAAGCGCATTCGCCCACCGATTAGTTTCACGCTTAAACTTTCAAAAGCGACCCCATTATTAATTCAGGCCGCCGTCACGAATGAAGTTTTATCCGAAGTGAAATATTCACATTGGTCAATGAACCGCAATGCTTCGGTCGGCGGCGGTCAAACTTCTGTGACCGATACAATAGAATTAAAAAATGCGCGTGTTCTATCTGTCAATTTAATAGATAATAATGGTAATGAGGCCCAAATCGACCCGCTTGTAAAAATCACATTGGGTTATCAGACCATGACATTCACCCATACAGATGGGGGAATTATTGCGATGGATGATGCGTCTGGGCAGTAGGCTTACAAAATTACAATAATACGCCCGACCCGCCCTAGAACAGTGGCTTATGGCAAAATTATTCAATCACTTTGCCTTTTGTTTCTTGGGCGAATAATAGGATTATTAATCCAATAAAGATCAATGGTGTCATTAGTTTTATTGGCGCTGCTTCATTGCCGAAATGATTAATGGTTTCGCTTAGGATTTGCATTCCAAGATACGCGCCGATGGTTGAAAATATTTCCATTAAGCCGGTGGCGGTCGCCCGTGCCTCAGTCTCCACGCTTTCAGTTACAAGGGCGCGTGTCGCAACCACAAAAGCGAACCAGCCGACAAGGTGTAAGCCATATGCCGCACCAATGACTTTCACCTCTGTAAATTGATACATTCCGAATGTGCCAAAAGCGACCAAAACCATTGCGATAATCGAAATGTTTTTGCGTCCAAACCTATCGGCCAATGCCCCGCCGAATGTTGTGCCTAACATTCCGACAATGCCGGCAATAATGGTCAAAGTCGAAACACCTTTGGGCAGCCAATGAAGACTATCCTGCAAATATTTTGAATACATGCTTAAAGCCGGTGAGACAGGAATCCAATAAAGCACCAATGCCGCACAAATTATGAAAACCTGCTTCTTTGAATGACCCAAATTATTTATCGGACTTAAAAGGTCGAATGATTTTGGTTTATGGTGTGAAAACGCGCTGGTTTCTTTTAAGGCCACGCGCCACCAAAAGACCAAAAATATTGGCAATGCGCCAATCATATACATTTTGCGCCATGAATCAGGGTCATCACCCAAAAAACCATATCCAAGGATAGCAAAAGCATCACCAAAAGAACCAAGAACCGCAACCATGCCAAGCAAAAACGCACGAACGCCGGGTGGGGAGGATTCGGACAAAATTACCACCGCCAATAATTCGCCAATCATTGTGAAAAGGCGGGTGCAAAACAGGCCTAAAAGCAAAATTGCCCCATTTTGCGCCGTCGCGGCAATAATTGCCGAAATCGAAAACCCGATTATTGATACCATAAAAATAGGTTTCCGCCCCCAAATATCGGCAAAGAAACTAATCAAAACAGCCGGAATTGCGCCTAATTTAACCCAAGCCGTAATTTGGGCGGCCTCTTTATCGGTTAAATGCAGGGATTTCTGGAATTGCGGAATTGTAAGGGTTGAAAGCTGAAAATCATATCTGCTCGCAAGGTATGCCGTGCCGACAACGAATAATAGAAACCATAAAGAGGCCGAAATTTTTTCTTTTGTTTCAACCACTTGCGCCCCCTACTCTTTTATTTAATGTCTCATTATCGTTTCTTATTGAATTAACTTCATTGGAAACTTGATAGAAAGCAAGTGTTTTTTCCGAAACCGGCTTCAATAATTGCAAGAGTGATTTTTGTGTCGCGCTTTCATCTAGCCAATTGGCAAATTCTGATTTTTCCAAAACAACTGGCTGGCGATGATGCATTTCTTTTAATTCACCTTGTGCCTCTGTCGTTATGATGGCGCAGGATAATAGAATTCCATTCGGGGAATTTTCGTCGCGCTTCATTTCCCAAATTCCGGCGAAAACGCACGGTTCATTGTCGCTTCGATGAATGAAAAATGGTGTTTTCTTGCCATCTTGATTTTGCCATTCATAATAGCCATCAGATGGTATAAGGCAGCGGCGTTTTGCAAAAGCCTGTTTGAAACTTGGCTTTTCAATAATTGTTTCACTTCGTGCATTAAAGAGTGGTGGCCCGTCCAATTTTTCCAAAAACGGCGGCACAAGGCCCCAACGCGCCTTAATAATGCGGCGATCCTTTGCCTTGCCGATTGCACACATCGGTATTTGCCTTGTCGGGGCAACATTAAATGATTTTTGATATTCGATAATGTCTTTTGATCCGAAAAGGCCAGCCATTGCTTCGGGGGGCAATGTTACCGCAAATCTTCCACACATTTCTATCCCCCCAAACGCAAGACCATAATACATAATATCATAGCAATTGAAATTAAATTCAAAGCAGTTCATGTCATGGTTATGAGAAAGTATTTTTGGCAAACAGCGATTATCCTTGTGGCAATGTTTTTCGCCAAAGCCTTAGTCGCGCAGGATACTCAGGATCCAAACGTCGAAAATCTCACACTAGAAGAAGCCGAAATCATTAAAAACTCCCAAGATAGCGAGGCGAAAATCGAAAGCCTGCCACCAGAAGGCGAAGGATTTGCCCCCGCGCCCGATAGCGACATATTGCCACCGCAAGAAGTAATGATTGAACAAATCGAAAATGAAAAAGAATTAATACTTGATAATGGAAATAAAAATTCATCCGCGATTATTTCGGACGGTTCTGAAAACTATGAAGACCGCAAAATAATAAGCCAAACACCGCATAGAAAGCGTGAAATAGATCCCGCAAAACGCGCCGACCTTGTTGAATTATCACGTGTTTTTGGTGAATTGCACGCAATCCGCAGTGCTTGCAGTGGCGCTTCAGATCAGACTTATCGCTCAAAAATGACCTCGATGCTCGACCTTGAAGCCCCGCAATCAAGCTTTATCCGCGAGCCTTTGATAATAGCATTTAATTTTGGCTTCCAGCAAAAAGGCGGCGGAAATGGCGAATGCAGTGAAGACAAGAATGCCGCGAAAGAAGCGGAACTCGCAAAAATAGGACGAAAGTATAGTCTAAAATTAGCAGCATATTACTCAGGAGTTTTACAAAAAAATAACTAAATCCTGCGAGTTTCCTTTAGGGAAACATTGAATTAATAAAACTCATTCAAAATCAAAAAGATAGACAAAAGGGCACTTTTGGAATTTTGGATTCGCGGGGAATGCATGTCAAATTTGAATTGTCTATTAATTGAAGACAGCAAAATGCAAGCAAATATCATCATGCAAATGATCGCAAAATGCGGTTGGAGTGTGTTCACAGCGCTTGATTTGGAACATGGCTTACGAAGCCTTAAGTCTCAAGCGATTGATTTTGTCTTGACCGACCTTTGCCTCCCTGATTCCGATGGTTCTGAAACTGTTGCGCGCATCAAAGAAGCCTCCCCCAATTCAATTGTCGGCGCAATGACAGCGGGCGACACAAAAAACGCCGCGAGTGAAGTCCTGAAATTCGCACGTTCACAAGGCGCCGAATTTCTTTTGCAAAAGCCATTTAATCAAGAGAGATTGAATGAAGTATTGCAAATGGCGCGCGCACGCATTGAAAACGGCAAATGCCCGCCATTGGTTTTGATTATTGATGATTCGAGCACGATTCGCGCGGTTTGCGAAAAAATGTTGACAGCCAAAGGTTTTAGAACTGTTAGTGCGGAATCGATTGACGATGCATTCAGTCGCATTGATAACTTTGACCTTGATGTAATTCTCACCGACTTAAATATGCCGGGAATTTCGCCGATGGAGGCCATTCCCGAAATACGCGCGGCAATGCCGGGCGTTGGTATCGTCGTAATGACCGGGCAAAGTGAAAAAGACCTTCATGAAACATTAAATCTTGGCGCGGATACAACGATAACCAAGCCATTTAATGCCGAGGATCTGGCGAAAAAAATAAATAGCGCAATCCTAATGGCAAATAGCCACTTATTAGAAATGTTGAAAGCGGCATAATTCCCAGCCAATAATACTGCTATTTGTTGCAATTAATAATTGCTATCAGAAAGAAACCCGTTAATCTAGGGTAACGGGATTCTTGTATGATTATTACAAACAAAACAAAAACAAGATCGAAACTATACTTGGGGAAGAAATATGTTTCGAAAAAACTGCCTTATTATTGAGGATTCAAAAGTCCAAGCGCGCATCATAATGATGATGGTGTCTGAATTGGGTTGGAATGTGTTTTCGGCTCTCACATTGCAACATGGTCTGGAAACTTTGAATAGTGAGCAGGTGGATTTTGTTCTGTGCGACATGGTATTGCCGGATAATCCGGAATTAGACGCGATTGCAAAAATACGAGAACTTGATGATAACCTAATTATCGCTGCTATGAGCGCGGGCTCGGACGGAATGGATGCCAAAACCGCATTATTCAATGCCAAGCGCGATGGCGCGGAATTTTTGTTAGAAAAGCCGTTTAACAAAGAAAGATTGAAAGAAATTCTTGAAACCGCCGAAGATAGGGCGCAATCAGGCGGTCGCAAAAATCATGTCTTGATTATTGATGAAGATGAAGAAGTTTGCAAACTCGCAAAACTCACTTTGCAAAATGCCGGCTATAATACTTCATGTGCGAAATATCTTGAAGAAGTTATGTATAAGTTAGATGTTTTGGATTTGGACGCCATTATTATCGACATTGATAATGACGATATTGTTCCAAAATTGGCATTTCCCTTTGTCAAAGAAGAATTGCCTGGCGTTGCAATAATTGCTTCCACCTCGGGCCCTAATGTTACATTGCGCAATGCGCTAAATGCCGGTGCGGAAACCGCAATCACAAAGCCACTTTCGCAGACGGATTTATTGCGAACCACGCAAAAAGCCATTTTGCTTGCAAGTGCCAATTTACTGCAAAATATACAATCTCACGGTGTAAATTAACCTTGGTTTCAACTTATCGTGCAATCCTGTTGCTTCGAGGTGGCGGTAAACGATGGAATCTTCTGAGATTATTGACGTTAAGAACTGTCTTATTATCGAAGACAGTGTCGTGCAAATTAAACTTATTGAGGCCATGTTTGATAAAAATCACTGGCAAATTCAAAAAGCCTATTGCTTAGAAGATGCGATATTTTTGTTAGAAACTTCGCCCAAAAAACCGTCACTCATTATGTGTGATTTGGTTCTACCTGATGCCGAATTTGGCGCAAGCACAAATAAAGCGAAAGAATTAGACCCTGATGCGATTATTTGCGCAATGAGCGCGTCAGGCGAAAATCTAAATAATTCCACTTTACTCGCAAAAGCTAAAAAAGATGGCGCGAGCTTTCTTTTGAATAAGCCGTTTTCCAAAAAGCGGTTCGACGAATTTATTCGCGAAGTCGAATATAGATTGGAAAATGAAAATCGTCTGATTCATGCTTTAATAATCGATGATTCGAATGCGATATGTTCAATCTGTGCGAATATACTTTCCCAATTCGATTTCCGCATCACAATTTCCAATAATATTGACGAAACTCTCAAAGATATAGATTTATTCGACGTCGATTTGATTTTTTGTGATTTGAATATGCCGGGAATTGACCCAAAAATCGCTTTGCCAAAAATTCGCCGATTATTCCCTGACGTAAAAATTATCGCCATGTCGGGCAATGAGGACGAACTTAGAATAATGAAAGAATTTGGCGCAAATGCGCTTTTGTCTAAGCCGTTCGACGCGCAAAGTGTGATTAATGCTATCGAAAACTTGGATTAGAATAATTAGACACGAAGCGATTGTTTGCCTAAATTTTGTCGAAATCCTTCATTATTTCGCTTTTGGGAGGAATTAAAGTGACAAGAAAAATCAATATCATTCTGTGCGCCGCGTGTCTTCTTGGCATTTCCAATATTGTTGATGCGAAACCTGCTAAAAAACCAAATACAGCAAAGGTCGTTTCAAAGAAAATTGTGCCAATAACAAAACCCCCTGCCCTCACCAAAATCAATTGCACTTTGATTGAGAACCAAATTGTGGGCACAGCTTCAAAGGGCGACCCTGTTACAAAAGCCAATCCGGAATTGAATTACGATCTGGCATTTGACTTCAAATCCGAGAAATATTGTTTTGAATCAGGATGTGAAAAAGGTGCGAACACTGCCTATCAAAAAAATGATATTGGCGAATTAGTCCTTGAGACGCCATTTAAACCATCAAACGCCGATTCTTGGGGGGATTATCGTTCGACTTCAATGATCTATAATAAAGCCAATAATACGCTTAATACTAAGATTATTTATTATTCTGCTGAAGGATACAATGAAACCGGATATTCACTAATAAAAATGTCTTGCAAAGCCAAAAATTAGCCTTAATCTGAATTTAATAGCGCCTAGGTTCGGGACTATTCAATTAATGAGTTCCGACCCTAAATAGAGGTTAAAATGCAAAATCCAAATTCGTTCGTTCCCGCCCTTGTATTATCTTTAGGTATTGCCTTTGCCGGTTTTTCGGCGGGGAATGCTTTAGTCAAATCCCGCCTAGGCTTTCGCACCATAACCGTCAAAGGTCTGGCCGAAAAATCGGTGCAAGCGGATTTGGGTTTCTGGCCTATTCGTTTTGTGGCTTCGGGCCCATCATTGGAAGAGGCACGCCAAAAATTAGAGGGTTCAGAGGCCGCAGTTAAAGCCTATCTTCAAGCCAAAGGCTTTAAACCCGAAGAATTTCAAGTCCAAGGCGTTCAGGTTCAAGATAAATGGGCGGATTCCTATGGCAATCAGGTAAATGAAGGCGTGCGTTATGTCTTGACCGAAGACATGATGGTTAAATCGGGCGAAGTTCAAAAAATTTCGGATTCTGCGCGTGGAATTTCCGAATTATTGCGCCAAGGCGTGATTTTCGCGACCGAATATGGTGGCGGCCCGACCTTTATGTTCACTAAATTAAATGATTTGAAGCCTGCCCTTTTGACTGAGGCAACTCAACGCGCCAAAGAAGCCGCGCAAAAATTCGCTCAAGAATCGGGTTCAAAAGTCGGCAAAATTCAAAATGCCAATCAGGGCGTGATTGAGGTTAATCCGGCGGTCGAAATTCCCAATGAATCGGGCGATAAGCAAATTGATAAAAAAGTGCGTGTTGTGACCACAATCACCTATTTCATCAAGGATTAATTTGGTGGTGCGGGCGCAAAACTCCTCCAAATTTTCGGCACTTGT
Source organism: Hyphomonadaceae bacterium (assembly GCA_041917055.1). Taxonomy (GTDB): domain Bacteria; phylum Pseudomonadota; class Alphaproteobacteria; order Caulobacterales; family Aquidulcibacteraceae; genus Pseudaquidulcibacter. The sequence continues at coordinate 43,178 of JAYRYJ010000008.1, read as the reverse complement.
GTCCGCATTTGTAGTATGCGCATCGTTTTTCGCCTGTAATGCCTTTGCTGATGGTTTAAGGCTCAATGCGCGAAATGTCGCTTTGGGCAATGGGCATGGCGCGGTTTGTATTAGTGACAAAATAGGCAATCTTGAATGTGTCGAATACGGTGTTTATGACCCGCCGGATTCCAATCATGACCAATCAAATGCTTTGGTTCGCGACTTTCGCGCCATGCCATATGCCATTGAAACTGATGCCAATGGTAATCTAACTGAAAAGTCCGTCCAAGAAATCGTCAATGTCTTTGCGGATTATTATGGGATAGACAAAGTCGATGTTTCCCATTTCCCTGAGGCAATGGATTTAGCCGGCGCGAAGGCAAAAATCGCTCAAATCAACGGCAAAATTGATGAAGGCGAAAAATATAATCTGTTTTATCGCAATTGCGGCGAAATGGCCGGCAAGATTTTACAAGCCGCCGGCGCAAAAGACATTGTTTTCGGCATTATTCCCAATATCGTTTCGCAGAAAGAGCGCGCCAAATTAAGCACAAAAGCTAATGGTAAAACCTGGACCGGGGTTTGGAAACGCCAAAATGGCAATGCTTGGCAATTTGGCGTTAATTAATGCGGGTATTTGTACTTTTGCTTTTGAGTTTAGTTGCATTGCAAGCCGCATGTGCCACCAAAGCAAAACGTCCCGAAAACGTGCCGCAAAGCGCAATTTTTTCGGGTGGCATTAAGGGCGGATCTTGGTTGCAATGCACTCAAAACACGACGATTTTCAATTGCGAGGTCTATAATTATACTGGCAGGCTTTATGAAAGCGGCGAATTTGAATTTGCCAATATTGTCCCTAAATGTTTCCCGTCTTTTATTGTCTCTGATTATCGAATGAATGGCGGCTATATGGTTCCACGCAATGTGAAACAATTCGGCTCGAAATTGCGGATTTTGCGAAAAAATGAGACGTTAAGTCTTGAAAGTGCGATTAAAGCACAATTTCCAAAATCCGAATTAGAAATCAATTTCCTTGATGATTGTCAAAACGGCCATTATTCTGTGAATTTTGGCGAAGGCATTCGAAAATCGGGGCGTATTTGGGCCGGTGAATTTTTTCAGGTTTTCGAGTGATTAGGCCGCTATTGACACCAAACTTCCAGGTGGGTTTTGCGGCAATTCCCTTTGAGTTTCCTCAGTTTTTGAAAATTCTTCAAAAGCGTCTTTCATTTCTTTTTCGGTATCTTTGATAATATCGTCATTATCGCCTTCTTTTTTATTCATTTCAATGCGCGCTTTTAGGATTTTGAAAACGTGTTTTGAATCATTGATAATGGTTTTTAGACCTTCGAGAAATTCATCTTTTGGTTTTGGTTCTAAAATTGGCTTTATGTCAGTTTTGGTGCCATCAGCACCCGAAGTTTCGACATTTTGCGCCATGCCAATTTCAGATTTTAGCAAATCGCCATATTCTTTGGAAAGTGATTTCACTTCTTTGATAATCTCACGCAATTCGCGCATCATTAATTTGGGATAACCAGCCCCCAGTTTTTTCAATTGCCCAAATCGTTTCATCAATTCTTGCAATCGCGATTTTAATAAGCCACGTTTAAAGCCGTTAGCTTGTTCCTTTGCCGCTTTAAGACTATCAATTAAGTCATTGTTTTTGGGTGTTGTTTTCAATTGTTTTAAAGCATCCAATTCCTTTGAAGGCGCAGAAGTTTTCACCGATTCATCGGTTTTGCTCGGCTCAGCGTTCGCAGATTTCCGCGTCGGATTTGGAATAATTGGTGAAAAACTGGCTACATTCATTCCACCACAATATGGCAAATTGGTGGATTTTCACTTTTGAAATTAGATAAAATTTTATGGAATTAACGCCCCATTACCGCAATAATCACCCCCGCGACAATCAATGCGATTGCCATACTTCGTTTGATATTAAAGCCCTCTTTAAATCTCATTGCACCAATAATTATTGCCGTCGGGGCCTCGACTGCCAGATTGACCGCGCGCGCCAATGCCGCCGGAACAAGGGCCAAGGCTAAAAACCACATTATTGATGATGATGCGCCCGCAACCCCTGCCCCCAGGCTTTGTTTCCAATATTTCAATGCAAGTTTTAGATTTTGGCGCTCAAATACCCAAAGATAGATAAAAACCCCGATAGTTTGCGCCAATTGAACAAAACTTACGGTCAGGCTTGAGGCCAAGAAATTGGGTGTCGTCGCAACACTCAAAACCGCCATGCGAAAGGCATTTGCAGAAACCGCGAAACACGCGCCACATACCAAGCCCCAAATTCCGCCTTCAATAGTTTTTCCCAAATTCTCTTTTTCGATTTCGCCGCGCGGCCAAGTGGCGATTGCCATGCCGAAAGTTGCAAGGAAAACGCCAAGCCAAACATATTTTGAAAGCAAATCGCCCAAAAATAACCAACCGAATATTGCGGTAATCAATAGCGAAGTATGTTGCAAAGTCGCGCCTAAGGCAAAACTGGCTTTATCCATGCTTTTCAAAAGCGCCGCCGTCGCCAAAACCTGCGCCAATGCGCCAATCAATGAAAAAGCGATAAATTGCAATGGTTTGGCGATTGAAAAACCGCCATTATTAATGGCAATCGCCGCAAAAACCGCGAATGACACCGGAAAGCCAAAGGCAAAACGCACCCAAGTTGCCGCCCATGTGCCGCACTCACCCAATAGGCCCCGTTGAAAACTATTGCGTAAGGTTTGCAAAAACGACGCAATTATGGAAAGGAATAGCCACATGCCTGCCTATTCGCACGTCTGCGCATGGCATTCAAGTGATGGGAACAAACGCCATGCTAAATAAGAATATCACAGAAGCAAACGGTCAATGCCATTGTGGCAGTGTCAAATTTCACGTTAAATTGACAGACGGCCTCAATACCGCACGTCGCTGCACTTGTTCTTTGTGTCGAATGCGCGGCGCAATTGCGGTTTCGGCGCAATTAGGTGGACTTGAAATTCTCGAAGGAAAAGAATTATTAAGCGAATATCGCTTCAATACCGGTGAAGCGCGCCATTTCTTTTGCTCGAAATGCGGGATTTATACCTTCCATCAAAGGCGCTCCAACCCAAATCAATATGGTATTAATGTCGCGTGCCTTGAGGGAATAAGCCCATTCGATTTTGAAGAAGTCGTAGTTTTAGACGGTCAAAACCACCCAAATGACGGCAATCCACTTGGGATTGTTGGGCATTTGCGGTTTGTAAAACCTATGTCCTAAGCCTCCGCCTTGCGTAATGATAAATGCACAACATTGGTTCTTTGGGAATCAAAACCCGCAATGCAATAGGCCAAATAGAAATCCCATAGTTTGCGGAAGCCGTCGTCAAAACCTTTAATATTGCCTTTTTTCCAAGCGGCGTCGAATTTTTGCGCCCAAATTCGCAAAGTTGTTGCGTAATCATGGCCAAATACATGTTGCAAATCGAATGAAAAGCCGTGTTGCGTGGAAACTTCTTTCAATTTCCCAACACTCGGCAACATGCCACCCGGAAATACATATTTTTGAATGAAATCGGCGCGCGTCGAATAATTTTCGAACAGTTCATCATGGATTGTGATTATCTGCAGGCCAACTTTGCCGCCCGGTTTAAGGCATTCATTGAGTTTGTCGAAATATTGGCGCCAATATTCCATACCGACTGCTTCAAACATCTCAATCGAAACTATGGAATCATATTGCCCGTTCAAATCACGATAATCACAGAGTTTGATTTTGACCTTGTCATGAAGGCCGGCCCTAATAATTCTATCTTGGGCGTATTCAAATTGTTGGTTTGAAATGGTGACGCAGTCGATTTCGACGTCATAATTTTTTGCCGCATATTCGGCAAAGCCGCCCCAGCCACAGCCGATTTCAAGGATTTTCATTTTCGGGCGAATTTCAATTGCTTCACATAGTTTTTCGTATTTTCGGTTTTGTGCCGTGTCCAAATCATCATGGTTTTGAAACACCGCCGCCGAATAAGTCATGGTTTCATCAAGCCATTGCGAATAAAAATCATTTCCCAAATCATAATGCGCCAAAATATTACGTCGCGACCCTTTTTTGGAATTATGGTTTAATGAATGCAGAAAATCATTAATGCGCGAAAAAATCGTAGGCCGAAATACTGATTTTTCAAGTCCGTCCAAATTTTTGGACAAAAGTGTCAAAAGCAAGGTCAAATCATTGCTGGCCCATTCATCTTTGCGATAGGCTTCGAAAAAGCCAATATCGCCGGAATTAAAAATTCGCCACAGCGCTTTATAAGAATTAAAGCGCAAATCCGCGATTTCACCGCCATTTTCCCCTATTTCAAAGACTTTTCCATTGGGCAAAGTAATCTTAATTTGTCCGATTTTCCAATTTTGCGAAATTTCGTCAACATAATATTTTGCGATTTTTTCAAGCCAAAACATTCATGCCCCCTGTTTATTATTTTGAAGAATTTTGGATGTGATAATGGCGCAAACCGCCGAAACAAACGCGCCCCATACCATATCGATAATGGCCAATTTCGTGCTCCAACCCGCTATGACTGCAAGCGCTGAAAGGTTATAAGTGCCGTATCCAATGAGGCCGATTAATGCGCCATTAGCTGCAACCTTCGAAATGCGTGCTTCGGGATTTGCCGCGAAATGCGAAAGCCCGAAGGCATAGACCAAATAAAAAATAATCGCCGGAAGTGCTTTAATGTCATCACGCAATAAATCGCCCATCAATGGCGCGTAAAATCGCGGCGTGGCATACGAAAGCCAAAGAAAGTCCATTAGGCCAAGCACAATCGCGCAAAGCCCGAAAGCCATAAATTTTGTCATTATATAGAGCCTCGTGCGTTTATTTGAATACAAACTGGCTTGTCCTTTTTCGCCAATTTTTTTGAAATTTCTTCTTGAAATATTCCAATATTACATCGAAAAAATTCCAAAACCTTGTCAAAAAATTCCTGCGCCATTTTGCATCCAACTAATCGCACGAGGCTCTAAATCCTTGCAAACGGCTGCAATAATTTTCCCATAAGATTCAATGGTCGAATTGGTTTTTCGGTGGCTATAAGGCACAAACAATCAGTTTGCGAACCAATAATTGGGCTGTGATCATAATCGTCTTCAACGCCCATAAAATCGCATACCTTATATTCGCCATTTTGATCGCTTAGGCTACCATAAAGAACTTGGGTAAATTCCATGCCATCATGCTTATGCAACGGCATTTCCAGACCTTTTTTGGCATACATAAAATAGGCCATTCCGTCACTTTTCGGGTCAATTTCAAGCGGTGCAATCCAAACCCCGGGGGCGGCCCAATAGCGGTTTTTAATGCCAATTGATTGCACAATTGACGGAATATCAAATTGCGCCAAATAATTTGGGGCGCGACATTCCTTTAATTCGTCTTGCGGTCTTTCAATGCGTGCCAATGCTAAATCTAGGGCGTTTTCATCCATCAAGATTTCATCTTGCGCGTCAAAAAAAGTCGCGCCAATATCGTTAAGCAAGGCCAATTCACTTTGGCAATGCGAACAAGTTTCAATATGCGCCGCAATCACAATTGAATGCGCAAATGGCAATTCACCTTTGTGATAAGAAAGCAAAATATCCTCATTGGGATGGTGATGAACACTATTCATTTATATCCTCGTTACGAGCTATCATCTCTTTAATTTTCAAAATTCCAATTCTAATGCGTGATTTCACCGTGCCCAAAGGCAATCCAAGCGCGTCGGCAACTTGGGAATGGGAAAGGTTTTCAAAAAACGAAAGCCGCAAAACCTCTTTTTGCTCATTATTCAAATTTGCCAAAGCCGCTTGAATTTTCGCGGTGTTTTCATCATCAATCAGCTTTTCATCTGCAGTTTTAATTTCAAAATCGTGCCACAGATTTTCGGGCAATTGCTTTTTGCGGGCCTCTTTTCGCGCAAAGTCAATGCGTAAATTCCGTGCGATTGTGTATATCCAGGTTGAGGCTTTGGCTTTTTTTTCATCAAATAAATGCGCTTTGCGCCACACACTTAATAAAGTGTCTTGCGCCAATTCTTCCGCCATTTGTCCGTTCAATCCTTGCGACATCAAAAAGGCTTTTATTTTGGGGGCAAAGGCTTTGAATAATTGTGCGAATGACGAGCGGCATTTGTCATTTGCGATTGCCAAAATTAAATCTTCGTGTGAATTTTCATGAACCATTTGGCTTTTCCGTTGCGGAATTACGCGCTTGGTCGAAAATTCGCTTGTTCTTTCATTTTTGGCAAGGTCGATTTGCATAATTTCCTCGTTTCATTGTGGTTTACGAGGCCGATTGGGTTTTGGATTAAATTCTAGAGATAAATTTCAACCAAGTCGGCGTTCCACCGCCGCACATCTAAAACTTATATGCAATCGTAGAAGCCAAAATGAAAAACAAAAAACGAATTGCGATTATTGGTTCGGGGATTTCGGGATTATCATGCGCCTATTTATTGGGTCATGATTATGATGTTACGATTTTTGAAGCCGAAGACAAATTAGGCGGGCATTGCCACACCCAAAAAATCAATGAATCATTGTCGATTGATATGGGATTTATTGTGTTTAACACAATGAATTACCCAAACCTCTTGGCACTGTTCGGTGAAATTAATGCTGCGCATGAATTATCCGATATGTCGTTTGGCATAAGCGATAAGAATCTTGACTTCGAGTATTCAAGCATTTCAATCCTTGCCCAAAAGCGAAATGTTTTAAGGCCACGCTTTTATAAAATGCTTTCGGATTTAATGCGTTTTTATAAACTTGCGCCGCTTGAGAATATGGAAAAAATTCGCGCCTTGTCGCTGGGCGAATATCTTAAGACAAATGATTATTGCCAAGAATTTTGCGATCTACACCTTTTGCCACAGGCGGCGGCAATTTGGTCATGTTCGCCGGACGAAATTCTTGAATATCCGTTTGCATCGTTTTTGGGTTTTTTCAAAAATCATGGCCTGTTTGAATTGGATATGAAAAAACGTACCGAATGGCGAACCATGACAGGTGGTTCACAGAATTATGTTGAAAAACTGGTGCAGAGATTAAACGCCAAAATCCATGTCAATTGCCCGATTGACGAAGTTTGGCGCAAAGAAACCGGCATTGAAGTGTTTGATATTTTTGGGAATTGCCACCAATTCGACGAAATCGTATTCGCAACCCATGCCGATATTAGTGCGCGACTTTTGAAAACCAAAACAGACGATGAAAGCCGCATTCTGTCAAAATTCAAATACACTAAAAATGAAGTGATTTTGCACACTGACGCGATTGCCATGCCCAAACGCCGCAAAGCCTGGGCCAGTTGGAATTATTTAATCGATAAACGCAAAGACGGCCTTGCCTGCGTGTCATATTGGATGAATTTATTGCAAAATATCAGGGGTGAAAAAGATTATTTCGTAACCCTAAATCCATTTTTTGAAATCGACCCAAGCAAGATTATTGCGAAGAAAGTTTTTGATCACCCCAAGTTTGATAAAGACGTCTTATGGGCACAAAATGAATTTCAAAAAATTCAGGCCAAAGACAGAATTTGGTATTGCGGCGCATATTTAGGGTTTGGTTTCCATGAAGACGGCGCGCAATCTGGGCTTTGGGTCGGCGAGAAATTGGGCGGACGCAAGAGGCCGTGGCATTTTGACATCAGCAAATCAAGATTGCCCAAATCATTTGAAACTTGGCAAAAATGAAGAATTCAATTTTCAGAGGCAAAGTGATGCACAGAAGGCTTTTGCCGAAGTCGCACTTTCTGAAATATGATTATTTTCAAGTATTGATTGATTTACAATCAATGCCGCAGTCGAAATTATTCTCGCTCAATTGCTTCAATCTCTTCAGTTTTTATGAAAAAGATTTTGGACCCGATAAAGCCGATAATTCGCGCCCACTATTGACTCGTGTCCAAGAATTTTTGGGAGAAAATGGCGCATGGGAAATTGGCGATAGAGTTTTTCTTCTAACAATGCCGCGCTTTTTGGGATTTGCATTCAATCCGATTAGCGTTTACTTTATTGAAAGCGCGCACGGCGATTTGAAATCTATTGCTTATGAAGTGAATAATACTTTCGGTTCGCGCCATACTTATGTCTCCAAAACTGAGAATTATGAACCGCGATTTTTAAGTGACAAAAAACTTCATGTTTCACCCTTTATGGACATGGATATGTTTTACGAGTTTCGTATAAAGAAAGAAGCAAACGCAATTCGTCTTCAAATTCAATTATTTAATCGAATGAAAGAACTTTATTTGACAGCTTTGCAAAAATCTGACGGCCTTGAATTTAATGACGTTAATCTTGCAAAAATTGCGATTTCAATGCCTTTTATGACCATTGGTGTGGTTTGGGGCATTCATTGGCACGCTTTGAAAATTATCTTGAAAGGCATTAAATACCGCCATCCGCCGAAAGCAGCGCCTATTCGCGATTCTGATGTTTGATTAATAAAGGCCGAACAACAAAAACGATTAAGGTCCAAATAATTGCGGCACCGACAAAGAAAAGAATTGCATTTAGGTTTTCGCCTTTCAAAATTTGCCCAATACCATGTGCGCCAAACGCCACCAATAGAATTTTTGGCAATATCCCAAGCCCGGTGCCGGCAATAAACCAAGATGCCCGCACCTTAGTTGCACCCAATGCCAAATTTACCAAAATGAACGGGCCGGTCGGAACTTGGCGAACAATAAAACTGGTAAGAAAGCCATTATTGCCGATAAAATTCATCAATCTTTTGCCGCGCCCACCAAGCATTTTATCCATCAAAGGCGCGCCACCCATACGCCCAATTATATAGCCGACCAATGCCGAAACCATGGTCGCAATCCATGACATTATCACGCCTTCGGAAGTGTCGAACACCGCGACAGTTGCGGCAATCAAAACGAATTGCGGTGCACCTAAAAAAGCCAAAAGCGTAAATACCAATGTCACCGCCATCGGCGCCCACCAGGTGCCACGAACCGAACGCAAAAATTCGGCAATCATGCCTTGGTCAAATTTCACAAATGCCATGCCAATCGCCAAAACCACGCCAGCCACCGAAAAAAGCGCAAATGCAATCCAAACCGCCTTTTGAGAAGTGGATTCCATAGTGGTGAAAAATTTAAGAAGATTGTCGAAATGACGGCGCATTAAATTAGTCTAGACAATTTCAGGAGTTTTTGAAATCGTGCAAAGCACATTTATTTCACACCCTTGAATATTAGCCAAAGCGTCAAAGAACCTTCCGCAATCAAGCAATATAATAAAAAGAAAGTGCTTAAATCGCCCAATAATTTTGGTGCGATATAATGGGCTACACTATTAAAAAAATAAGCGAAGCCACATACCCCAAGCATAATCGAAATCCAATTTGGAATAAGTTTTGATTTAAAGAAACCAATCCCCAATAATATACAATTCAAACCGAATAATATCAGACTAACATGATACGCTTCATTGTGGATTTTAATTGATAGAGCAGAGAGTTGTGCCAATTGCTCCGAACTGAAAGCTCCATATTGCGCAGGATTTGACAATAATAATAGCGGAACAAAATGGAAAATTGAGCCGACCGCCAAAACTGTGACCGCGCTAATTCTTATGAAAGCTGCACTTATTGAAATCGTCGGGGCGGCGGGCTTAAGAAGTACATAGAACGTCGCGGCAACAATCAAATCGCATGCAATAGTAAAAACATCAGACACCATGCCAAGACGCCACAAACCTGCTTGGGCAACAATGTCTTTTGACATTTTGCTAAGGTCTGAAAAATCAACAATCGACCCACGAACATAAGCTTCTGCAAAAAGTGCAAATACTATGACACCTAAATAGGCAAACCCACCAATTCGGGCGATTGCGTTTATTGAAGTAGTTTGCGAAGATTGCGCACCCGCCAAAACGGCATTTGTTTTCGACATTTTTTCCCCTGACCTAATTGCGAACCATTAATTGCGCAGTGTATTACCACGCCAATACACCAGGGTCAAGTCTCCTCTTATATCCATTTTGCGAAAAATTCCGCCAAGTGTTCCTTCATATGCGAATTGGGGCGCCCACCCGACAAATGGATTATTCCTACAACGGGAATCCCTGAAACTTCCGTCTCCAAAAGATATCGCCTGCCATTCGATTTATGAGCAAGGTTATTGTCGTAAGGGATTTTGAAATTCCAAATAAATGAATCGAAGGTCGAGACGCCAATACAAATAATTTTCTTGGGCTTGATTTCATCAAGTATTATTTCCCTTAAATCTTGCATAATCGCGTCGTGAGCATCGGAATCCTCTTGAGAAATCTTATTCAACATAGTTTCTAAAATGCCTAGGTTGGGTGTTGCGAAATAAGAATAGAATGAAGTCTCCGCACAATCTCTGAATTGGGAGTTGTCCCCGCCAAAAATTATCTCGGAGATCCTCGTTGCCAAAGGGCATTTATAATCAAATTGGTTTATGTAGTCGCACACAATGTCGCCAAACTCGCTAGCCGGTTCTGGAAACGTCTCAGGTTTCCAATTTTCCAATTTATCTTCCCCCGGACTGAAACCGGGATTTATTCCAAGAAACAGGATTTCTGTACTATCTAATTTTCCGCTGATGAATTGACCACTATAATGCCACCGCTTCTTTGCTATGTCGTCGGTTTCTTTTTCAACAAGTACGTTCATAAGAGAAACCATTCGCTCATGAATCTTGGACAATTTTTGGTTTGGCATTTTCATTTTCTTTGCACAATTCCGCATTTAGATTTAGTTAGATTAATATTCGTTGGGTGCAGTCAGCTCGTGAATTTCACAAGCTTCCTCATACCCAATCTTCAATTTCCTTTGAGTTATTGATACACTAATATAACCCAAAATTGAATATATCGCCTTTGCTTTTTCCAGATTGCTTTCTAATCCTTCAATTGCATTAGCTATTTCGGCGTCTTTGTTTCGCATTTCTTGATCGATTGGTTCGAAACCTTTGCCATGCTTTTCGCAAAGGACTTGAAGTAAGCCCGGTTTTCGCATCCATTTTCCATGCCGACCACATTTTTCACAAATAATGAGCGACAATTCTGCCGCTTCACTAATAATTTCGGAAAAAATTGGGTGGTTTGAATCAATTCGATAGGTCAAGCCACCCATTTTTTGTTTGATTTCACACGCTTGCGGCACGTCAATACCCAGCGCTTTAGACTGGGTCTCAATTTCCATTGACAATTGCCAAATTAATTTAAACCAACCATCGCCGCACTGAAAGCCGCGCGACATCAAAGATTCTTCCTCCGGCAGATAATAACCGCTATATATTAGTGGAAATCTTTCAAGCAATTTCTTAGTTTCTTCGGGAGACATTAGATTCACTCCATTGTAAAAAGACTATTTTGAGCCATCTTAAAATAGTAAACAGACTCTGCACAGCCATAATAACACAAATTTACGTCAAAAACGGACGTGCGCTATGATTGCCGCATCCACTACTCGCCCTCATATTGAATGCCATACTTGGCGAGCATTTTTTCAGTATAGATGGGGAGTTGCTGTTTATTGAGTATTCGTTGGTGCGGCTTTGCGCATCGTCCAAGATTACCAGCCGTTACAATGGCAAAACCAGAATCCGGCACCATGAACGCCGCTAAAACGGTCGCATATTCCCAGCCACTCATCTGGATTTTTCTCGAAAGCAGTTTTTGATCTAAATAACCATAGACTTTAAGAAGCCGCAAAGCCAATGCAAAGCCATTACGATAACGTCTTTGCTTCTTTTTGAAACTGTCGATTTCTTGAATTTTGCTTTCTAAATGCTCTTCACAATAGAATCTGTGTCTTTTGTATTGATCCAAAAAACTTGTGCCGATTTTATTGCAGACTGAACACATTCCTTTAATTGGTCGCTTTGTCATTTGCTTTCCTTTCGCCGTCGAATTGAACTCGACAGTGCTAACAGGCTTTAGCTTAATTTAAGCGCCATACTTTTTGCAGTTGGGTTAAGTAGCTGAATTATTTCGGTTTTTGGGGCAAAAAACGCCGAAATATCTGACTTTTGCGAAATTTAAGCCAAAACTTTTTGCAGTTGAAAAGTGAAATCGGCATAAATATCTGATTTATCTATTTATTTTTAGGCCGAGTCCCCTTAAAAATCTCTCGTCCCATTAACCATTTGCGGATTTCTGATTTTCCCGCCCCGATTTCACAAAGTTTGACATCGCACATAAAGCGCTATGGTGGATTTTAGTTTATGTGACCAAAACCGTATATGATTTGGCGTAGCAATATTTTTCTTACTGCACAATCGAAGAATCAATACTAATTTGAACCTCGCCCTTTTCGCTCAAACTTGCGCTTGCGGCGGGTTTTGTATCGCCGGAAAAAATGCCGCTAAAAACATCAAGCGCTTGATCGACTGATGGCAAGGACTCAAAATAATCATAAACAAAGCCAATATCGCCTTCGATTTTATAAGAGAAATAGATTGGTGAATCCTTTGCTTCGGCGTCAATAATTGCGCCAATTCCCATTTCAAAATTCATGCCGCCTTTTTCAAAAACAACAAAATAAGGCAAAGTCGGATTGGTTGAGGCGCGAACGCTAACTGATTTTCCGCCACCATCATTGCCGGACGACAAAACACAAGTATTTGCAGGCAATTGCTTATTAGTTGAAGTCGAAGATTTCTTTTTTTCGCCGGACATCAAACTCGTAACATAAGTGCCGCCCAAAATGGCAGCCATCATTTTTCCGCCAGTTTTGGCCTCTGTTTTATTGAGCCTTGAAATTGTCTCGCAAACCATAATATTTTGCGCGGCTTCCTTCTGAATTGAAAAGAAATTCTTTGAAAGTGTTGCAGGGCCGGTTTGGTCGCCAAAATAAGTTTCGCGGACTTTCAAACGAAAATTTGCATAGTCAAACAGGGTTATAGCTTCTGTCTTATTCTCACTTTGGCTTTTCGCACTTATTGATTTTCCGATAATCTTGGCATTGGCAAATTCAGAACTAATAGAGCTTGTCACGAAATTATTAGTATTAGTTTTCATTTTCAGAATCGGCTTGGAAGTGCCTTCAATTTCGTCATCAATTGAGAATTGGCTTACCGGATAAAGATAAAAAGTCGTATAATCGCCTTTTGTATGACTTTCATAAGTGCAACCGACATCAGGCGTTCCCTCAAAATTATGAGCTTTGGTTAATTCATATTCGGGCGAGAGTTTAAAAGGGCACAAAAATCGCGAGTGAACACTATAATATGCTGACCCATCTTTCGTAATTTCCCAGCCCGTTTCTTTTTCAGGAAGTGTTTGCGAATATGCATTGGCCCCCGCCAAGACAAACCCCGCCAATGCCAAAATTAAAAATGAATTCCTCATTGCCACCTCCACAACTCCCATCAAAATGAAATACAATTGTGGCAATAATTTGAAACGGTTTCAATTGCCGATTGCTTAAGGCCTTGTCCCTATAAAAATCTCGCGCCCAATCAACCATCTGCGGATTTCTGATGTTCCTGCGCCGATTTCGTATAATTTGGCATCGCGCAAAAGTCGCCCTGTCGGGTTTTCGTTTATATAGCCGGAACCGCCTAGAATCTGTATGGTTTCTAATGCGAGTTTGGTGGCGCATTCGGCGGCATAAAGGATTGCCCCTGCTGCATCTTTGCGCGCATTTGCGCCCTTGTCACACGCGCGCGCCACCGCATAGACATAGGCGCGCGAAGTCGAAAGTGCGACATACATATCGGCGATTTTGCCCTGCATAAGCTGAAACTCGCCAATGGACTGCCCGAATTGCTTGCGTTCATGCAAATAAGGAACGGCAATATCCATACATGCTTGCATAATGCCCAAGGGCCCTGCTGACAAAACCGCGCGCTCATAATCAAGGCCACTCATTAATACGCCAACACCGCCATTTATTGGCCCCATGACATTCTCTTCGGGCACTTCGCAATTTTCAAATACCAATTCACCGGTCGGCGAACCGCGCATTCCCAATTTATCGAGGCTTTGCGCCACTGAAAAACCCGCGAAGTCTTTTTCAATTATGAAAGCAGTAATCCCTTTTTGGTGGGCATCGGGTTCGGTTTTGGCATATACAATCAGAACATCGGCTTCTTTGGCATTGGTAATCCAAAATTTGCCGCCATTAAGGACGTATTTGTCCCCCTTTTTATCGGCGCGAAGTTTCATGGAAACAACATCAGACCCCGCCCCTACCTCACTCATTGCGAGTGCACCAACATGTTCACCGGAAATAAGTTTAGGCAGATATTTTGCTTTTTGCTCCGCATTACCCCATCGCCGCAATTGATTAACGCAAAGATTGGAATGCGCACCATAAGAGAGACCAACAGATGCCGAAGCACGCGAAATTTCTTCCATCACTATGCAATGTTCGAGATAACCAAGGCCGGTTCCACCATCTTCCTCCGGAACTGTAATGCCCAAAAGACCCATTTCACCCAATTTGGGCCATAAATCGCGCGGGAAAGCATCATTTTTGTCAATTTCGGCGGCGCGCGGCGCAATTTCGGCGGCGCAGAATTTTGCCACCATATCGCGAATTTCAAGGGCAGTTTCGGAAAGGTCTAAGTCAAGTTGCGGGAAATCAGTCATAGGTTATTTATGACCCAAATCTCAACAATTGCCAATATTTATTTCACGATTTTCAAAAAATACGCAATCATTCGCCTTCGTCGGCAAATAGGCCAAGTGTCGCTAATGCGGCGGCGACAAAGCCGACAATTGTGGTCATTAGAATGAAAATCTGGTTGCTATTCAATGCAGTGGCGAAAAGCCCCTTGCTTAGAATACCCTGTATATAAGTTTCATAGCCACCAACCAAAAATGCAATTAGGCCCGCAAAAATCACGAAAGCAGTGAAAGGATCAATTGAGAGTTTTGAATTTCTTGCAATTTTCTCTTGGGCTTTCGGCATCTCAATCGGTGTGGCTTCCGGCAAAGGAGCGTTTTCCACATCATTGGCGATTTCTAAATCCGTATTTTTTACATTATTCGCAGCCTCGATTTCATCGAATTTGGTTTCAGGTTGTGGCAAAATCTCTTCGGGCGCGATTTTGATTTCTTTCGCTTCAATTTCTCTGCCTTCGAACGAAGTTGGAAAAGGCGAAAGCTCGTCTGAACTAATGTTTTCCTCTTTCAGACCAATATTTTCAGCAATTGACGTTGTTATCGGCGCTTTTTCGGTGACTCTTATAGCGGGGTCTGCGCTATCAGGCGCAAATTCAATTTCTTTAATATTTTCGGGCTTTGGCACTAATAAAGACGCACCATAATCAAGCATCGGGCGAACAATCGGGCTTGGTGCAGCAGGTCTTGGGCCTATGGTTTCAAGAAAAAGTGCCGCCTCTTGTGCGCGACGACGCACCAACGCGTCAATCACAATCTGTTGCCCATTGATTTGGGCACGTCGCCATGCGCCAAGTTCCAAGGCCGCCGAAATATTTTCACCCTGGTTCAGATGTTTCAAAACTTCCGATTTTTTGAAATCTTCAATTCCGATATTGAATACAAAACTGGCAAGAGCGTCGAATTGGTTTTGATTCATAGGCGCAAAAACATTTTGGCGAATTGCGTCTTCGATTGGGGCAATGTCCCAACGCAATAATTCTTCGGCCTGTTCACGATTTACGACCATTCCCTCGCGCGCAGTGGTTTTGTGGCCAAAACCAACGGTAAAACCGCCGTCGCGCAATTTCGCGGCCTTGGCACGAAAACCTTCGAAACTTTGTATTAAATCAATACCCTTACGGGAAACTTGAAGTTTGGACATGGTAATTCTGTTTCAAAATCAGACAATATGGTAAATTCTATCGATTTCGATGCGAGTTTTATGCCAATCAAAGCAATATCACACTCGCCAAGCTCAAGAAACTGACAAACCCAACCAAATCCGTAACAAAAGTCACAAAGACCGAGGATGAGACCGCAGGGTCCTGGTCAAGGCGTTTTAGGGTTAAAGGCACAAGAATGCCCGCCAAACCCGCCGCGAGGAAATTTACCAAAACCGCAAGCCCGATAGTTAAAGCGATTTTATAATCATGGAACCAAAAACCTGCCACCGCTGCCAAAATTGCCGCAATTGCCATGCCATTGAAAATTCCGGTAAAAGCCTCCCGAAAAACTATTCGCGGAGCATTTTTGCGGGTTAATTCGCGGCTTGCAAGCGCGCGCACGGCAACCGCCAAAGTCTGGGTTCCTGCATTTCCGCCAAGTGACGCGACAATCGGCATCAATACCGCCAAAGCAACGATTTTCTCAATCAGATGCGAAAAATGAGATACGAAATAAGACGCAGTCAAAGCCGTCATCAGATTAACGCCCAACCATGGCAACCGCGCCGAAATCGAAGCCAAAACGCTGTCTGCAGTACTAGCGTCGCTTACACCCGCAAGCGCCAAAAGGTCTTCTTGGTTTTCCTCTTGAAGAACCTGAACCACGTCGTCCACAGTAATCATACCATTCAGACGACCAGATTCGTCCACAACTGGTGCGGAAATCAAATGGTATTTTTGGAAAGAGTGCGCCACATCCTCTTGGTCCATTTCCGGCTCAATAATGACGTGTAGTTTTTCCAATAAATCCATTAAAGAAGTGCCGCGCGGCGCGCGCATTAATTTTGACACCGCTACCGCGCCAATTGGCCTGAAACTTGGGTCAACCACATAGATTTCAAAAAATAAATCTGGCAAATCTTCGCCAACTGCGCGCATATGATCGATTGTTCGGCCCACGTCCCAAAATTCGGGTGCCGCCACAAATTCGCGCTGCATAAGGCGACCGGCGGTTTCTTCTTCGAAACTTAATGCGCCTTCGATACTTGCGCGAACTTCTTGTGAAGTTTGTGCCAAAACTTCGGCGCGTTCATCATCGTCTAATTCTTCGACAAAAGCGACCGCATCGTCGGAATCAAGGTCTTCTAGTGCGCGTGCGATGGCGGCGCGCGGCATAATATCGACCACGAATTCGCGCGTGTCTTCGTCTAATTCGGCAAAAACTTCGGAATCTAATTCCTCGCCGATTAATTTGATTATTGTGCGTACAGATTCTTCAGGTAAATCACGCAAAACCTCGGCTATTTCGACCGGGTGAAGCGGTAATAATAGGCGACGCAATGCAATCGGGTCATGGTCACCCGCCGCACCGATTATCAAAGTTATAAAATGTTTTCTTTTGCCCTCGTCTTCCGCAAAATCACGGAAAGTGACGGAAATATCAGGCGAATGCGCCAATCCATGAGGGGTTTTGGTATCTTGATCCATTACTGCCATCCCCTGTCATTGGTTTATTCCTTTATTATTAAAATATCGCCCAGTCAGCAAAAGCCATCGGAGCGAAGCGACTAGCGCCATTGAGGCGCGAAGGCTGCGTGCCGCCAAAGCTCACGAAAGCAAGCTGAACGCCAAACCTAAATGGCCCGCCTTCGCCGAGGCTACGTCGGGCATGTTCGCTCTAATCGACCCACTTTGACAAGCCATTTTGCTTTGCAAAATTTTGGCTTGCCATGCGTAGCTCGAAGAGCGAAGCATGGTGCGCACGAGAGGACTCGAACCTCCACGGGTCTCCCCACAACGACCTCAACGTTGCGTGTCTACCAATTCCACCACGTGCGCAGTCTAGGCCAAAGCCGCAATGTCGCGGCTCTAACTTACTCACGCACTTAGTCTATGAAATTAAATTAGAAAAGCCAAAAGCGCAGTGATTTTTTATGCGCCCGCAAAGAAATCATGGACATTCGCGGGTTCGGTGATTTCAACACTTATTCTTTCGTCATTCAATTGAATATCGCCACGTGCGATTGGGTGATTATTGGCCAAAACCCATACGGAATCATTGGGGCTGGCGGTCAATGGAATCACGGCACCGCGACCCATGCGCAATAATTGATGCATTGCCAAAGTCGAACGCCCGACAAGGACCGAAATATCAATTCCCACTTTTTTGATTTGCATAATTAAACCCGTTTCAACAATACATTATTGGCAAAAAATGAACTTATTCTTAAACAAAAATATTACGAGAACGAGATTTCATCAAAATTTCGACAAAATTTTGAAAAATAAGAAAGTCTTTACTAAAATCACTATTGATTTTTGCAAAATCTATGGCTTTATGTGAATAAATCGGGGAAATTTATGAAATCTTTTACTAGTTTGATTTCTTTGGCAATAATGGCATTATTTCCGGCAAGCGCAAGTGCCGAACGCCTTATTGCCAAAGTTGATAAGTCCAAACAGACAATGATTGTCACTTTGGACGATGAAATTATTTATAATTGGTTGGTGTCATCTGGCAAAAAAGGCTTTGACACACCTAGTGGTGCATGGACAGCGCAAAGCAAATTCATCAAATATTTTTCAAAAAAATACGATAATGCGCCAATGCCTTATGCGGTTTTCTTTTTTGACGGTTATGCAATTCATGGCACCACGGCGGTAAAAATGTTGGGTCGCCCTGCGTCACATGGCTGCATTCGCCTTTTGACCAAAAATGCTAAGACATTCAATGAATTAGTGACCGAAGTTGGCCTTAAAGAAACCAAACTTATTATCGAGGATTAGGTTTGCCACTAACCACTGATGATATTGAGTTTTTAGTATCAGACCAATTGATTGATTATTCCGATGCTTTGGCATTCATGGAGGCGCGTGCCGCACTCATAAGCGCGAATGAAGCCAAAGAATTAGTTTGGTTTTTGCAACACCCCCCAATTTTCACAATGGGCACCAGCGCCAATGAAAAAGAGATTATTGCGCCGCGTGGCATTGCCACAATAAAAACAACTCGCGGCGGTAAAACCACTTATCACGGGCCGGGGCAAAGAATTGTCTATCTCATGCTTGATCTAAAAAAGCGTGGAAATGATATTCGCGCATTTGTCTGTAATGTCGAAAAATGGGTCATTGCCGCCTTGGCGGAATTAGGAATTAAAGGCGAAATTCGCGACAATCGCATTGGTGTTTGGGTGGATGTCGCCGAAAATGGCACAATTATCGAAAAGAAAATTGCCGCGATTGGTCTTAGAGTGCGAAAATGGGTCTCTTATCACGGGGTTTCGATAAATTTTGACCCTGATTTGGAACATTTTTCGCGCATTATTCCCTGCGGCATTTCGCCTGAAGAATTTGGGGTAATCTCTATTGCAGCTTTAAAACCGCAATATAAGATGCACGATCTGGATTCGGCCTTAAGAAAACATTTTGCCGAATTTTTAGGGGGGCAAAAGTGAAAAGTAATATCGCGCGGTTCTTAATTTTTGCATTGACACTTCCGGCTTTTGCCAATGCGAAACCGAAAGATAGCGTGATTAAGAAAACCGATTTGCCGATTTTTGAATATGTCGCGACCTATAATAAGGCCGATTTTCTCAAAGAGCCGGATGTTGCCAAAGCAATAAATGTTGTCATGCCAAAAACTGCAAGTTTTGGGCTTTATAATAAATTGCGCGTCGGCCCCCCGATTGATTATATTCGTGGCTATGTGGTGGCCAGTGGCTGTATGCAAACCACTTGCGCTAAAAATGAGGCGCAGGTTTGGTATAATCTTGGCAATAAAAGTGCCATTGTAATGGTTAAAAGCGGCGGCGTTTTTTCGGTTTATGCCGGAAATGTCGACTGGTGGACATTACCACAGGCCTTTAAAGCCAAAATCCTTGATGGCCCTGGGTTTGACCGCGCACCCGCCAATGTCAAAATGGTAAAAATCAAACCACCGACACCGTCGAAATAATTAGTACTTTCTGGCCCACATCACCCCAATATTACTTAGGCCTTGGTTTTGCCCCTCGCCCAAAATCTGCCCGTGGGACAGATGTTCGAAGGCGACATAAAGACTTGATTTTTCGTCTAATTTTCTTTCGAAGGCCAATGATGTCCAAAACTGGTCACGCGAATTGAATTCAATTTCATTTAAATCCCAGGCGCGCCTTTCGCTCGATTGCCATGGTTGATAGGGGTTCATTAATGGGTCGGCATTGTGAATGGCATAACCGAAAGAAGGCGAAAACGCCCATTTGTCATTTATCGCAAAATCCCAGTTAAAACCCACCGCCACAAACGAAGTTTCTGAGCGTGTATTTAGATTAAGCGTTACAATTGGTTCAGGCGAACCGACCCAGGTCCAGGATTCAAGTTTAGAAAACCCGACTTGCAAAGCAACATCAGGCCCCTTCTCTTTACCACCATTCTTCCCGCCCCCAATATTATGCGCAAACGCCCCGATGCGAACTTCCTCAATCTTCGCAAAAGCCGGCGCGGCAGTCGAAACCACACCGAGAACTGCGACGCCAAACATCACCTGATAAATCTTCATCTGTCCCTCTTTTTGATATGGGATACGTTAATGTTTTTGGTTTGTCAGTAAAAAAATTGGGGTGAGGGGAGGAAATTCTAGCAACCGACGCATTTTCTAATTTTGTTGTGTGCGCTTGGCGCGAAATGATTTCCAAAATTGGAAATTCCATGTTCGGATAGTTTCTCAACTAAAAAAGAAATAAAATCTTTTCGGTATTGGTTATTGGCTGTGGATTTATGTCCCCGACTAGGTATCATATTTGAGAATTGCTCACCGAAAGATAGAGAAATCTTGGGATTGTCGCTTCCAAAATAAACGAATCTACGACTAATTATCACGTATTTTCCATCCGTCACATCACTTTCAAAATCGCTTGCACAACAATGACCACTTGCATTAGGCCAAGGTGAAGCAAACGCTTGGCCGTTCTGCCAGATGCAATCACCATAATCAAGCTCCGAAGTAGGTATTTTGACTTTGAACGCATCCTCATTTTGACATCGGTTTATATAATCTGACCAAGTGACTTTTTCTTCTACAATTGCCACATAAGATATCTTGTTGCCTAAGCACTTAGGCGTTACCGCAACGATAATGTCGCCGATGTTTGCAACCCGTCTAATTGCTGGTTTACAAGTTGCCAAAGTATATATATCGCCTGCAACATTTGGTGCAAAGCCAGTGTCATGCGTCAGAATGTATGTAAATATCCGATTTTTACTTAAGTTGAATTCAAACATTTCAAAAATATAAACCTTAACCTTCAAAAATGGAACGAGTGCAAAAGACATATTTGATACTCATAGATTCGACTGTATCTATTAAGTTTTGTTTTCGTCGCTCGCAGTTTTGCATTCATTTCATTTAGGCAAATTCAGAAGGGATTTAGAACTTGAATGCCATCAACAACAGAGCCACTTTGCAGGTCTTTGCTTATTAGCTTTTTATTACACGCTGAAATTGCTGCCTCAATCATGAGTGCGTCAAAGAAATTTATATTTCTTTCTTCTTGAATTGAAATTGCTTCGATAATCCATTCCTTGGAAATCGCATTAACAGAATTTTGCACAAAGAGTAAGAATCGCGCTTTTATCAATCTAAACTGGAAAATTGAGATGAGTGGCGAAGACAATAGAAACCCAATTCGACCTAACTTCCCTTGGTGGATATTAACAGTTGTTGTTGCTGTAGTTGTTTCAATCGGGATTTTGATATTGGAATTCAATTGGGAATTGGCGCTAGCACTTTTAAAACGGCCCAATTTCAAGGAAACCTTCGGCCAGATTGGGGATATTTTTGGCTTTTCAAATGCAGTTTTTTCAGGCCTCGCATTCATTTTGCTCGCGCTCGGCGTTTGGATGCAACGTGAAGAATTGAAAGACGCGAAAAAATTGCTCAAGGAGCAAAAGAAAATTACTGCGGGTCAAGAAGCCGCTCTCAAAAAGCAAAATGAAGCGACTGAAAGGCAAATGTTTGAGAATACTTTTTTCAAGTTATTGGACGATTACAACGAAATTGTGATTAGTTTGAAATGCACTAATATCAACTCCTTGTTCAACAATAGATACGATTTTAACGACACTTCAGAATATGCTGAACAATTTGATGGAAAAAAAGTCTTTGACGAAGTTTCAAAGTTGATCGATTTAGTTTTTGATGTAGATTTGTTAAACTATACTGACCTATTACCTACCAACAATCCTAAACCTGTAAAAAACGAACAAGATTTTGATGAAAAATATGAAGTCATTAACTTTGCACTTAATGGCCTTTTGGATAGATATTTTAGAACAGTTTACAACATACTTAAATTCATATCTTTGGCAAATTTCCGAAAAAATAACAAGAAATTCTACTCGAATATTTTGCGAGCTCAAATGACGAATAAAGAAACTAAGGTCATATCTTTCAATATTGCTTCAAAATATGGCCGAGAAAAATTCAAAATTTTGACTGAAGAATTAAACTTTCTTAAGCACTGTTACAATGCAAATGGAGAGATTTCCTTGCTTTCCAAAGTAATAAAAGCAAAAGCATTTAAGTAATAAAAGAATTCAATTGTGAAATTTAAGGCGCTTCAAATTAAGCGCCCAAATGAAAATGTCTAAAACTTTCGGAAATCGCATTTTCGAAAATTTTTGTCCACACTAATCCAAAACCCTGAGCGAACGCCAAAGGCCTGAAGGTGGGGTTTTGATTTTACTCTATCCCCAACTTGCGCTTTAGTATCTCATTCACAATCGCAGGATTTGCCTTACCGCCTGTGGCTTTCATTACTTGACCGACCCACCAGCCAAGCATTTTTGGTTTTTCGCGGGCTTCCGTCACTTTGTCGGGTGAAGAGGCCATTAATTCATCGATTGCGGCTTCGATTGCGCCGGTGTCTGTGGTTTGTTTTAGGCCGTCTCTTTCAACAATTGTTGCGGGGTCATCGCCGGTTTCAATCATTTTCGCGAATACTTCTTTGGCGATCTTACCATTGATTGTGCCGTCTTGAATAAGTTTTACCAAGCCGCCCAAATTTTGTGCCGAGATTGGTGAGGCCGCAAATTCAAGACCATTTTTATTAAGATAGCCGAATAGTTCCACCGTCAGCCATGAATTGACCATTTTGGCATCGGTTCCAGCAGCCGCCGTTTCGAAATATTCGGAATATTCCTTATCGGCGACCAAAACCCCCGCATCATAGGCCGAAAGCCCGTATTGGGATTGAAATCTTTTCTTTTTATCAGACGGCAGTTCCGGAAGATTTGCCTTAATCTCATCAACCCATGCCTGGTCCAAAACCAATGGTAAAAGGTCAGGATCCGGGAAATAGCGATAATCATGCGCGTCTTCTTTTGAACGCATGGTGCGGGTTTGGCCCGTGGCAACATCAAAAAGGCGGGTTTCTTGGTCAATAGTGCCGCCGTCTTCAATAATCTCAATCTGGCGGCGCGCTTCATAGGCAACCGCCATCGCAACGAATTTGGTGGAATTGACGTTTTTAATTTCGCAACGTGTGCCAAGTTCCCCGCCCGGACGACGCACGGAAACATTCACATCGGCGCGCATAGAGCCTTCGTCCATATTCCCATCACAAGTGCCAAGATAACGCACGAGTGAACGCAATGCCTTAAAATAATTCGCGGCTTCTTCAGGGCTGCGAATATCAGGCTTTGACACAATTTCCATCAAGGCACAGCCCGAGCGATTAAGGTCGATATAGGTCGCATTGGGGTCTAAATCATGCACCGATTTACCCGCATCTTGTTCAAGGTGAATACGTTCAATACCGACTTCGATTATCGATTTATCCTCAGATTCAACTTCCAAAACCCCCTGCCCCACAACGGGATAGAGATATTGAGAGATTTGATAGCCTTGTGGCAAATCGGGGTAAAAATAATTCTTGCGATCAAAGCGTGACCAAAGATTGATTTTCGCACCCAATCCAAGGCCGGTTTTTACGGCCTGTTCAACGCAATATTTATTGATGACCGGCAACATTCCCGGCATGCCCGCATCGACGAATGACACATGGCTGTTTGGTTCGCCACCATAAGCGGCGGATGCGCCAGAAAATAATTTGGCATTTGCGGAAACTTGGGCATGAACCTCCATGCCCACGATAATTTCCCAATCACCTGTCATGCCCTTTACCCATTGATCGGGGCGGGCGGTTTTGAAAGCGGTGAATACTGGTTCTGATGCTTCTGCTGCGATACTCATGTCTAATTCCTATGGTTTCGCGGTGAAATTTGCGGCGCGTTCAATGCTACCGGCTACGCTAAAAATTGTTTCTTCGTCCAAGGCGCGCCCAATGATTTGCAGACCCAATGGAAGCCCGTCTTTATCAAGACCCGCAGGAACCGAAATCCCCGGAAGGCCCGCAAGATTGGTGGTAACAGTGAAAACGTCATTCAAATACATTTGAATTGGATCAGTCTGTTTTTGACCAATTGGGAATGCCGCAGATGGCGCGGTTGGTGTTAGAATTGCATCGCAAACTTTGAAAGCATTGGTGAAATCTTCCAAAATGCGCGCGCGAACCTTTTGTGCCTTGAGGTAATAAGCATCATAATAGCCCGCAGATAAAACATAAGTGCCGATTAGAATACGCCGTTGCACCTCTGCGCCAAAGCCTTGGGCGCGGGTGTTTTCATAGGTTTTGTTCAAATCTTCGCCATCAACACGCGCGCCAAAACGCATACCGTCATAACGCGCTAAATTCGAGCTGGCCTCAGCAGGTGCAACGATATAATAGGTTGGAAGCGCATATTTTGTGTGTGGCAATGAAATATCGACAATTTCAGCACCCTCGGCTTTAAGCCATTCAATGCCCGATTGCCACAAAGCCTCGATTTCGGCGGGCATGCCATCCATGCGATATTCTTTTGGCACGCCGATTTTAAGACCCTTCACGCCTTTATTCACAAAAGCCGCAAAATCAGGAACCGGAACGTCCAAAGAAGTGGAATCCTTGGCGTCATAGCCGCACATTGATTTCAACATAATTGCGCAATCTTCGACGTTTTTGGCAATTGGGCCCGCTTGGTCAAGTGACGATGCAAAGGCCACAATGCCCCAACGCGAACAACGCCCGTAAGTCGGCTTTATACCAACTGTTGCAGTAAAAGATGCAGGTTGGCGAATTGAACCACCGGTATCGGTTGCGGTCGCACCAAGGCACAAATCTGCAGCAACCGCAGAAGCCGAACCACCCGACGAACCACCAGGGGTCAATTTCTTATCCATCTGCCACGGATTTATAACCGGGCCATAGGCCGAAGTTTCGTTTGATGAACCCATTGCAAACTCATCCATATTGAGTTTGCCAAGCATAACAGCGCCATCATTCCATAGGTTTTGCGTGACAGAGCTTTCATATTCAGGTTTAAATTCGCCCAAAATTTTTGAACAAGCCGCAGTGCGGAAACCTTTGGTCGCAAATAGGTCTTTAATGCCCAATGGCGCGCCTTCCAATGCACCCACCTGCCCCGCTTTACGGCGCGCATCAGACGCTTTTGCCATTTCGCGGGCATGGTCATGCGTAACCAAAGTATAGGCATTGAGTTTGGGGTTAGTTTCGTCAATTTTGGCCAAAAACGCATTGGTAAGTTCCAAAGACGTAAATTCGCCTTTATTCATACCATCAAGGGCCGATTTTAAAGTAAGTTTAGTTAAATCAGACATCTATTCCACCGATTTCGGAACAATGAAAAAGCCGTGCGCAGATTTGGGCGCATTTTTGGTAATTCTATCGGCATAAAAACCATCATTCACCACATCATCACGCATTGGCAAATCCTTGGCGACCACTGAAGTCATTGGTTCAACACCTTGAACATCAACCTCATTCAACATCTCAATCCAATTGAGTATCCCATTGAGTTCATTGACCATTACTGGAACTTTTTCGTCCGAAATCGCAAGCCTTGATAGTTTGGCAATTTTACGGACATCTTTCTCATTAACCGACATGAAAATATCCTAAATCCTATGGCCTTTGCCTAAACCACACCGCAATTTGATGCAAGTGGGGAGTGTGTTTTGGAATGGGAAATATTGATTTGCACAATCTAGCCGCATTGACACTTATTTCAATCAATGCAACTTATGGTAAACTTATTTGTGGTTGAATTGATGAGAAGGTTGAGCGTTAAAAAGAGTGCTTTGTTAATTGCTCTAATGGCGCAATTTTTGGCCGGTTGCGCTTTAACTGCGCCTGATTTTTCAAACAATGTGCTTTACCCCATTTATTTGGCGACAAATGCGTCGCAAGAAAAATTGGAAGAAAAAGTGAAAGCGGGCGACTATATGGCAATGTATGCCTATGGCGTCGCCCTAAACGAGGGCTTAAACGGAATAGAGATTGACGAAGAACGTGCTCAATTACTGAAATTGCAGGCAACAGAAGAAATTGGAACTGTGAAATTTCAATTAAATGGGTCAATGATGACTGCGCCAAAATTTGCCCTAAGCCCCAATCAAGCCCCGCACCTAGAACAATGCATAAATGAACTTAGAACACGCGAATTAAACGAAAAATTGCCACCCTTCCTATGCGTAAGCACAAATGGTTTCTTTAAGCCCCTAAAGGAAAAGTGGGACATTGCGATTGCGGTAGAGCCAAAAATTGTTGAACCGATTGCAATTGTTGAAACCAAGATTGAAAAAGCCGAAAACATTGAAAAGCCAGAAGTTTCTCAGTCCGACATTAACTCTAAAGACAAAACACCATCTATTTGGGACCATCGAGAGCCGCCTGATTCAATTTTTGAGACGAAACTAGACGACTTTTTGGACTTCATGTTTACAGCGCCATCTTCAGAAGAATTGATCGCATATATCAAGAAAACAGGTGAATTTGAATCAAAACCTTTAACGAAAGAAAGGCTTCCTTCGCCGCCTTTCGATAAAGGCGCAATAACTCATTATGCATCTGACTATTTTTGTCTTGGAACTTCAATAGAAATATCTTTTAAAAAAAACGGTGGCAAGAATGGAGATGATGTTTTTAAAACGTCCATCAGTTCCCCTAATGTCCACAATCCTCCATGTGAAAGGACGTCTCGCTCTTTCATCAGCGTAACCACGCTCGCGCAGTTAAAGAAGAAGATGTTTGAGCAAAATTGGGAAATCGACACTAAGTTAGGTGCGATACCAATAGGTTGGGGAGATGCCGCAATCAAAGCGAGGAAGAATGGCATTGTTTTATCTGCGGCAAGCCAAACATTCTATCCAACCCCTAATTCGCTTGTAAAGCCTTCGACATTGGAAGATTTTTGGAACCCAAATAAGTTCTATTTATTTCGACTTTATTTTTCGAATTATGAGAACGACCATTAGATTGTTTTCATGTCAGATTTCGGATTTCGGTGGGATTTCGATTTCAGTTACAATTCTTCAAACAACTTACGAACTTCTCTACTTCCCCAGGTGCGGAAGATCTCCCGCGCAGCTGGTTTTGCGCATTGGGGCGGCGGTTTGGTTAGTGCGGCGAGAGTACTAACCCCTTTGGTCACGCCTTCGCTTTACTACGGCGCGCCACACAAATCGATTTCAATCGGGGAAGGAAAAGGGCGAAAATAATCGACTATTTTATCCCCACCCGCAAAATCCGCATTACAATTATCAATTAAAGAAATGCGCATTTGATTTTGATAGCAAATGATAGCGTTTCCATTGTTTCTAATTGTTTAAAACTGTTCGATTCCCTTTGTTCTGTCGGGATTTATGTTTGGCTTATTGGGTTTTAGTTGATGTCAAATGATGGCCTTTTGGTGTCGATAGAGTCTTTTTGCCTTGCGGCAAAGCGATTTATTTCAAATCGCCCCCATCCACCACGCTTCGCGCGGTCCCCCTTCCCCGCAAGCGGGGCAGGATAAAAAAGGCGCGGGTTTGAGCCGCGCCTTTAATTTCAAACTTAGAAGGGTATCTCCTAGAAATCTTCGGAAATACCTTCTGGCAATGCTTCTTCGATGATTTCTGTTCCGTCTTCGGCGGTGATTGCGTGTTGGTCTTGGTGTGCTGCAATCGCTTTGAGGCGACGTAACGCACCACCGGTACCCGCAGGAACAAGGCGACCGACGATGACATTCTCTTTAAGACCTTCAAGAACGTCATATTTGCCATTAACCGCCGCATCCGTAAGAACGCGTGTGGTTTCTTGGAACGATGCCGCAGAAACCCAAGAACGTGTTTGCAATGATGCTTTGGTAATACCCAAAAGCACCGGCATTGCGGTTGCGCCTTTAAGGCCAAGCTCTTCCATGCGCGCATTTTCATCGGCAAGGTCGATTTCATCAATCGCATCGCCTTTGATAAAGTCAGTATCACCGGGATCTGTGATTTCAACGCGTTGCAACATTTGACGCACGATGGTTTCAATGTGTTTGTCATTGATAACAACACCTTGAAGGCGGTAAACTTTTTGAATTTCTTCAACAAGATATTCCGCCAATGCCTCGATACCTTGAACCGCAAGAATATCTTGTGGTGCAGGGTTGCCCGCCAAAATGTGTTCGCCGCGTTTAATCCAATCGCCATCTTGAACCGGAAGGTGTTTACCTTTTGGAATCATATATTCGATTGGCTCAAGATTTTCATCGTCAGGAACGATTTTGATACGACGCTTGTTTTTATAGTCTTTGCCAAATTCAACGCGGCCATCAACTTCGGCGATGATTGCGTGATCTTTCGGACGACGCGCTTCAAACAATTCGGCAACGCGTGGAAGACCACCCGTAATATCGCGCGATGTAACACCACCCGCCGCAACACGTGCAAGTGTGTCACCTGCTGCAACCATGCCACCCTCAGTAACCGAAAGGGTTGCACCGATTGGAAGGCTGTAACGAGCGTCTTTTCCATTTGGAAGTTTGGCAACTTCGCCATTTGCGTCAAGAATTGCGATTGAAGGACGAAGATCGGCATACATTTTTGCCCCACCGCGCCAGTCAATAACAACTTTGGAAGAAATACCAGTGTTTTCGTCCATTTCGTCGCGTGCAGAAACACCGTCAACCAAATCTTCAAGTTTCGCGATACCCGAAACCTCTGAAATGATTGGGGTTGCGTATGGATCCCAATCTGCCAAGCGATCGCCGCGCTCAATTTTATCCGCGTCTTTGACACGAACACGCGCGCCGAATGGAAGTTTCAATGATTGACGAGTTTTACCATCGGAATCAACGACCGAAACGCTCATATTACGACCGATACAGATGATTTCACCGTTTTCGCGCGTAATTGTTGCGGCATTTTGGTATTTGACTTTACCCGATAGGCCCGCATCCATGCTTGAGTTATTGGCAACCGTTGCCGCACCACCAATGTGGAACGTACGCATTGTAAGCTGTGTACCCGGTTCACCAATTGATTGCGCTGCGATAACGCCAACCGCCTCACCAAGGTTTGCCTTAGTGCCACGTGCAAGGTCACGACCATAGCAGCTTGCGCAAACGCCATTACGGGTTTCGCAAGTCAATGGAGAGCGAACTTTAACCGACTGAACACCCGCTTTATCTATTGCTTGGGAGATGTCTTCGTCGCAATAAGTGTCACGAGCATAAATCACTTCGCCAGTTTCAGGATCGATGGCATCTTCAGCCAAAACGCGACCTAAAATACGCTGTTCCAATGAAACAATAACGTCTGCACCCTCAATAACAGGCTTGATTTCAATACCATGTGACGTGCCGCAATCTTCTTCGGTGATGATGCAATCTTGGGCAACGTCAACCAAACGACGGGTTAGATAACCCGAGTTTGCAGTTTTCAACGCAGTATCGGCAAGACCCTTACGTGCACCGTGTGTCGAGTTAAAGTATTCAAGAACCGATAGACCTTCTTTAAAGTTGGAAATAATCGGTGTCTCAATAATTTCGCCCGATGGTTTCGCCATAAGGCCGCGCATACCACCCAATTGTTTCATTTGGTTACGCGAACCACGCGCACCGGAGTGAGCCATCATATAAACCGAATTGATTTGGGTTGAACCATCACGACCCAATTTAGGTTTCGCGATTTCTTCCATCATCGCGTCAGCGACTTTTTCAGTACATTTCGACCAAACGTCAACGACTTTGTTATATTTCTCACCTTTGGTGATTTGACCATCGGAATATTGAGTTTCAAATTCGGCAACTTCTTTACGCGCACTTTCGACCAATTCTTCTTTATTAGCAGGGATAACCATATCGGCCATACCGAAAGAAATACCGGCGCGGAATGCTTTTGAGAAACCAAGAGCCATCAAACGATCGGCGAAAATCACCGTCGCTTTTTGACCGCAATAGCGATAAACTTCACCGATAAGTTTGGCGATTTCTTTTTTGGTCAAAACCACATTACAGATTTCAGGCTGTAATTTTGCCGCGCGCGGCAAAAGATTTACAACCATGAAACGACCAGGCGTTGTTTCCATTGTGCGGGTAATATCATTACCGTCTTTGTCGATGCCGTGCCAACGAACGCGCACTTTGGTGTGAACGCTTACTTGACCGGAATCGAGGGCCGCCTCAATCTCACCCATATCGCGGAAAGCGCGGCCTTCGCCTGGTTCGCCTTCTTTGACGGTTGAAATGTGGTATAGACCCAAGACGATGTCTTGCGATGGTTCAATAATCGGCTTGCCGTTTGAAGGCGACAAGATATTATTGGTGGACATCATCAATACGCGCGCTTCAAGCTGTGCTTCAATTGACAATGGAACGTGAACCGCCATTTGGTCACCGTCAAAGTCGGCGTTAAATGCGGTACAGACCAATGGGTGAAGCTGAATTGCTTTACCTTCAATTAGTTTTGGTTCGAATGCTTGAATGCCCAAACGGTGAAGCGTTGGTGCGCGGTTCAAAAGAACCGGGTGTTCGCGAATTACTTCATCAAGAATATCCCAAACTTCCGGTTTTTCTTTTTCAACTAATTTTTTGGCTTGTTTAACCGTAGTTGAAAGACCCTTAGCCTCCAAACGTTGATAGATGAAAGGTTTGAACAATTCCAACGCCATTTTCTTTGGAAGGCCGCATTCGTGCAATTTCAAATCAGGACCAACGGTAATAACCGAACGACCGGAATAATCTACGCGCTTACCTAGCAAGTTTTGACGGAAACGACCTTGTTTGCCTTTCAACATATCGGCAAGTGATTTTAGCGGGCGTTTATTTGCGCCGGTTATGACGCGCCCACGACGACCATTGTCATAAAGTGCGTCAACCGCTTCTTGAAGCATACGCTTCTCGTTACGAATAATGATGTCCGGCGAACGAAGATCGATAAGGCGTTTTAGACGATTATTACGGTTAATAACGCGGCGATAAAGATCGTTCAGATCCGAAGTCGCAAAACGACCACCTTCAAGCGGCACAAGTGGACGAAGTTCCGGCGGAATTACCGGAATAATCGTCATAATCATCCATTCAGGACGATTTCCTGATGCATGGAATGCCTCAATAAGCTTAAGGCGTTTTGCCAATTTTTTCGGCTTTAATTCAGTTGTGCAAGCCGCGATTTCTTCACGAAGGTTTTTCGCAGTTTCCTCAAGATTAATTGACGCAAGCATGGTACGAATAATTTCAGCGCCAATACCAACGGTGAATGCATCATCGCCATAGGTTTCTTGGGCGTCTAATAATTCATATTCATCAATCAATTGTTTTTCGGTGAATGGCGTAATACCCGGCTCAACCACAATATATTTTTCGAAATACAAAACGCGTTCAACATCTTTCAATGTCATGTCCAACATTGTCGAAATACGTGACGGCAAAGATTTCAAAAACCAGATATGTGCAACAGGCGACGCAAGTTCGATGTGGCCCATTCTTTCGCGGCGAACGCGTTGCAAAGTAACTTCAACACCGCATTTTTCGCAAGTAAGACCTTTATGCTTGATACGTTTATATTTACCGCACAAGCATTCATAATCTTTCATAGGTCCAAAGATGCGCGCACAGAAAAGACCGTCACGCTCGGGTTTGAAAGTACGATAATTGATGGTTTCAGGTTTTTTAACCTCACCATGCGACCAACGCGCGATTTGTTCCGGGCTTGCGATTGAAATCCTTATCGAGTCAAACGACGGCGGCATTTCAGTCGGCATTCCAAAACGGTTAGATACAAATTGGTTCATAAATCAGCTCCAGCAAGCTATTAAATTTTAATTTCTAAATTCAATCATTTGATTTAAACAATTGATTTTATATTCTTTTGTGCATTGGGCACTTTTGCGCCCAATTAAGCAACACCTAATTCATCTTCTTCAAATGAGCCCATCGGCGCTTCGACAAGTTCAACATTTAGACCCAAAGAACGCATTTCTTTGACCAAAACATTGAATGATTCAGGGATACCCGCATCAAATTTGTCTTCGCCTCTTGCGATGGCTTCATAGACTTTGGTTCTGCCTGCAACGTCGTCTGATTTGACGGTAAGCATTTCTTGAAGTGTATAGGCCGCGCCATACGCTTCCAATGCCCAGACCTCCATCTCACCGAACCTTTGACCGCCGAATTGCGCCTTACCGCCCAATGGCTGTTGGGTGACAAGTGAATATGGGCCGATTGAACGGGCGTGGATTTTATCGTCAACAAGGTGGTGAAGTTTAAGCATATAAATATAGCCAACTGTAACTTCACGGTCGAACGCCTCACCGGTTCTGCCGTCAAACAAGGTCGATTGACCGTGTTCTTTGTTTCCAGTCATTGCAAGATAGTGACGAATGTCGCTTTCTTTTGCGCCATCAAACACCGGTGTTGCAATTGGCACACCATTTGAAAGATTATGGCCCAATTCGACCAATTCCTCATCAGATTGCGGCAATTCTTGATTTTCGCCATAAATCTCTTTCAATTTGGCAATATATTGGTCTTTTTGACCCGCGCGTTGGTAGGCATCCAATGCTTCGGCAACTTGTTTACCAAGGCCCGCACATGCCCAACCAAGGTGGGTTTCCAAAATCTGACCAACGTTCATACGCGACGGAACGCCCAATGGGTTCAATACGATATCAACGTGAGTACCATCTTCAAGGAATGGCATATCTTCGATTGGCGAAATGCGCGAGATAACCCCTTTGTTACCATGGCGGCCCGCCATTTTGTCACCCGGTTGAAGTTTACGCTTCACGGCAACAAAGACTTTGACCACTTTCATAACACCAGGAAGAAGATCATCACCTTGACGGCATTTTTCGACTTTGTCTTCAAAGCGGCGATCTAATTCGCGTTTTGACGCTTCGTATTGCGCTTTAATCGCTTCGATTTCCGCCATTTGCGCTTCGTCTGCAAGTGCAAACTGCCACCATTGGCCTTTTGAGAAGCCGCGAAGACCATCTTCGGTAATTGCGCCGCCGTCAAAGCCTTTTGGACCTGAAACAGCGGTTTTGCCAACCAAGATTTCTTTCATACGACCGAAAATATTGCGATCAAGGATTGCCAATTCGTCGTCACGGTCTTTTGCCAATTGTTCGATTTCTTCACGTTCGATTTGTTTCGCACGTTGGTCTTTTTCAACACCATGGCGATTGAAAACGCGAACTTCAACCACAGTACCTGCAACACCCGGTGGAACACGCATTGAGGTATCACGAACATCAGACGCTTTTTCACCGAAAATCGCACGAAGGAGTTTTTCTTCCGGTGTCATCGGGGTTTCGCCTTTTGGCGTTACTTTACCGACCAAAATGTCACCCGGATTAACTTCGGCACCGATTGCAACGATACCCGCTTCGTCCAAATTGCGAAGAGCTTCTTCACCGACGTTTGGAATATCGCGTGTGATTTCTTCAGGGCCTAATTTCGTGTCACGCGCTGAAACTTCAAATTCCTCAAGGTGGATTGAAGTGAAAACATCATCACGAACGATACGTTCGGAAATTAATATCGAGTCCTCGAAATTGTAACCATTCCAAGGCATGAATGCCACAAGAACGTTGCGACCAAGCGCCAATTCACCTAAGTTAGTTGATGGACCGTCGGCAATAATATCGCCCGGCTTAACCACGTCACCAACTTTAACCAATGGTCTTTGGTTGATACAAGTGTTTTGATTTGAACGTTGGAATTTCATCAAACGATAAATATCAACGCCCGGCTTAGTAGGGTCAGTTTCAGCGGTAGCGCGAATAACGATACGTGTACCGTCAATTTGCTCAACCACACCGGTGCGGCGCGCAACCAAGGTTGCACCTGAATCGCGGGCCACGACCGCTTCCATACCGGTACCAACCAATGGCGCTTCGGCGCGAACCAATGGAACCGCTTGGCGTTGCATGTTTGAACCCATCAATGCGCGGTTTGCGTCATCGTTTTCCAAGAATGGAATAAGTGCTGCGGCAACCGAAACCACCTGCTTTGGTGAAACGTCCATAAGGTCGATATCGCCTTTGTGTGCGATTGTCGCCTCACCGGCTTCACGGGCTTCGACCAATTCATCGACCAATGAACCGTCTTCAGCCAATGGTGAGTTTGCCTGTGCAATTGTGTGTTTGGCTTCATCCATTGCCGACAAATAAACAACTTCGTCAAGCAATTTGCCGTCGACCACTTTGCGATACGGGCTTTCGATAAAGCCATATTTGTTTACGCGCGCAAAAGTCGCCAACGAGTTGATAAGACCGATATTCGGCCCCTCTGGCGTTTCAATCGGGCAAATACGACCATAGTGAGTGATGTGAACGTCGCGCACTTCAAAGCCCGCGCGCTCACGCGTAAGACCGCCGGGGCCCAAAGCCGATAGACGACGCTTATGCGTGATTTCAGAAAGCGGATTGGTTTGGTCCATAAATTGCGACAATTGCGAAGAACCAAAGAATTCACGAACCGAAGCCGTAACCGGTTTTGAGTTAATCAAATCATTCGGCATAACTGTATAGATTTCAATCGAAGACATACGTTCTTTGATTGTGCGTTCCATACGCGATAGGCCGATGCGATATTGATTTTCCATCAATTCACCGACAGAACGAACGCGGCGATTGCCCAAATTATCGATATCGTCGATTTCGCCTTTGCCGTCACGCAAATCGTGAAGCATGCGAAGAATTTCGATAATGTCTTCTTTGCGAAGAACGCGATATTCATCATCGCATTCCAAGCCAAGGCGCGAGTTCATTTTCACGCGACCGACATTTGACAAATCATAACGCTCTTTTTCAAAGAATAATGAATTGAACATTGCCTCAGCAGTGTCTTGGGTTGGCGGTTCACCCGGGCGCATAACACGGTAAATATCTGTCAATGCACCTTCACGAGAATCGTTTTTGTCCAAGGCCAAAGTGTTTCTAATCCATGGACCAGTATTTTGACCATCGATTGCCAAAACATCAATTTCAGTGATGCCGGCATTTTTCATTTCGACCAAAGCAACATTTGACAATTCGTCACCCGCTTCGGCGAAAATTTCACCGGTTTCAGGGTTAACATGGTCATAGGCAGCGAAACGACCGATTAGATCCGTATCTTCAACCAAAAGCTCGGTAACGCCTTCTTCGGCCAATTTATTGGCGGCGCGGGCCGATAATTTAACATTGGCTTTTGCAATCACTTGACCATCAGCGGCATTGACCAAATCAGTTGCCGGTTTTTCACCGCGCCATTCTTCGGCACGATATGGTTTTGACCAACCATTTTTTGTTAGTTTATAAGTGATTGTATTATAATAAGTTTCAAGAATTTCCTCAGGATTCATGCCAAGGGCAAGCAACATAGAGGTCGCAGGCAATTTGCGCTTGCGGTCGATACGAACGTTAATATGGTCTTTGGCATCGAATTCAAAATCAAGCCATGAACCACGATAAGGAATAACGCGCGCCGCAAAAAGCAATTTGCCAGAAGAATGGGTTTTGCCTTTATCATGGTCAAAGAAAACACCAGGGGAACGGTGCATTTGCGAAACGATAACGCGCTCTGTACCATTTACGATGAAGGTTCCTTTGTCAGTCATCAAAGGAATTTCGCCCATATAGACATCTTGCTCTTTAATGTCTTTGATAAGGTGAACCGCTTGTTCGCCACCATCAGGATCGATTTCAAAAGTGACCAAACGCAATTTGACTTTTAAAGGTGCAGCGAAAGTAAGGTCGCGGCGAATACATTCGTCAACATCGAATTTCGGCGGTTCGAATTCATATGAGACATATTCCAATGTTGCACGATTTTGCGTGTCTTTGATCGGGAAAACGCTTCTGAAAACCGCCTCAATACCCTCATCCTTGCGCGCATCAGGTTTTGCATCCATTTGCAAGAATTGGTCATAGGAAGATTTTTGAACTTCGATTAGATTTGGCATTGTCACGGTTTCGTGAATTTTGCCGAAAGATTTGCGAATCCGCTTTTTACCGGTGAACGACAAGGTCATCCTTGGTTTCCTTAAATTTGCAGCACCCTGATTGGCGCATTGATTTTATTTGAAATTTACGAACATATGCGGCAATTCCGGGCGACTGAACCCAATCTTGACCGCTGTAAACAAAAGACGCAAAAAAACCCACCCCAAAATGGAATGAGCCTAAAACGACATGATTCAGTCAAACATGGTGGGGCGTATAGGGTAATTTGCTGGGTTTGTGAAGGGGGAAATACATAATAAGAATAACTGTTTTCTCAGACGAGTTTTAGATTGGTAAGCCGCTTTCAAATAAAGGATTGGTCAAGAGACGCCCATTTTACGAAATTTTGCACTAAATGATTAAATACTGGAAATTGAGTTTGAACTTTTTAGCGATTAAGGTAAAAGAAGTCATGAAAAAACTTGTGATTGCATTGGTTGCAGTGCCATGGATAGCAATTTGTCAACCGGCCAAAGCCTTGATCGCCGTTGATGAAGCGCAGTCAAGCATCACAAAATGCGATGAAAAAGACCATGGCCCCGTACCTACGAGCAGGTTCAACATTGATAATGCGGTTCCAAAAGAGGCATTTTGGAAAAATATTCCTGGTAAGGTCATCATAACAAGTAAGATCGATGCTTTCGGTAATGTCTCGGAAAGTAAACTTGTCGCATCGAACCCATTATATGAAGGTAAATCGGTAATTGACGAAGCCAATAATCGCAAATTCAAGCCCGCGCGCAAAAATTGCGTAAACACTGAAGGCGAATACGTTTATACGGTCATGTTTACATATAACTAATTAATTGCATTCGATATTTCTAAGTCGGATTCGGTCATTTCTTGATGACCCTAGAAGAATAAAAAGTGTCATTAGCAACGGATCAACTAAGCGCATAGTTTTTGAAAATCAATTGCGAATGTTCCGAAGCTATTGTAGGTTGTCGCAATGGCAAATCCAATTCGGCGCAATATTATTCGGATGCTTTCGGCTATTCCTTTCTTAGGAACCGTTTTGGCAAGTTTTGCGCACGCGAAAACCCAGTTGGAGAGTTCGATGAACCCACATAGTAAAATGTTTGAGGAGTATCTAAAGAAGCTTAGAGCAAACTTTCCGTTTGAAATTATTTCAGTTGCAGGAAAAAATGCATTAGAAGAATGGGAGCGGTTAAGGGCCATTGGCACAGCGTGGCCCGTAATTGTGGGTGATAATGAAAATTTGAACAGAATTTTGGATCAATTCACCCCTGAGACATTTTCGAACGGCGTATTTATCGCATTTGACAAATCGACCAAAACAATAAGCCAAATTGTGGCTGAAGCGCACAAATTAAGATTTCCAAATGACCTAAAGGACTGGGAAGGCGCATATTTGCCAGAAGATTTGACGGCGCCCAAAGGAATATGGCCAAGCGAAATAATAGGTTTTGCTCAAGGCCCAACTGTGAATATCGAAATTCTCAGTGGCAAATATTTCGACGAAGTGCACATTATTTTGATTCCAACAAAAAATGGGTGGGAAGTTCCGGCATTTTTGAATTGGGGGAATTGGAACGCTTGTCCACCCGCAAAATTCCATGTGGCTGCCTTGAAAATGTGGCACGACCTATACGGCGCTGAATTAGTTTCATTAAGTGGTGACATGTTGGAAGTGCGTGTCACTCGAAAACCTAAAACAAGAACGGAAGCCTTGAAACTAGCAGACGAGCTATACTATTATTGCGCTGACTTAATTGATCAAGGCTTTGAAACAAAATCAAACCTTGCCGCAGCATTGATGAGTTCGCATTGGTGGTCGTTTTGGTGGGACTAGTGAAATTGTTGGTTTTCAAAGTGATTGACCCGCAAAACCGCAAACTCATAGGCTTAATGATATGCTTGCCCCCTTTCCTTTTGCTCAAAGCAATAGCCTAAAGACCAAACGTAATTTTGAAAATCCTCATTAATTTGCTAGATTAAAAACTGCGGAGCAACAAATGGGTTTATTTTCTAATCTGACACATTTGCAAAAAAGGCAATTGGCAGGTTTTGCAGGTTCCATGCCTGCGGTGGCAATTTCAGTTTTTTGTTGGTTGAAACCCGAGTTTCTCGAAAACAAAGTCATTTTGCCATTAGACAATCTAGCAAGCCGTTTGGCATTTGTGGTTTCATGGATGGTTATTCCCGCTTTTATGTTGCTTATTGGAATAATGGGTGCTTCAAGGCGTGGCTTTTATGAGGATGCGATTGAAGGCACGCACACCCCAAAAAGCAACGGCCTTGAAATCAATTTGCGATATAATCAAAACACTATTGAACAAACCTTATTGGCAATTATTGTTTGGGCGGCTTTATCGATTGAATTACCACTGGAAAGATTGGTACTAATCCCTATCTTGGCAATTCTTTTCGGCATTGGTCGGGCGACGTTTTGGATTGGCTATTTAATAAACCCAATGGCCAGAACTTTTGGAATGACCTTAACCGCATTTCCTACATTGCTTGGATTTGCTTGGTTACTGATGGATAAGATCACTTAAACAAGTGCGAAGCTCGCGCCCAACGCGCCCCCTCCACCGCGTTTCACGCGGTCCCCCTCCCCCGTGAACGGAGGAGAATAAAAAACCCCGCATCGTTGCAAATGCAGGGTTTGTTTTTTTTGGCTTCAAAATAAAATTATTTCAATTCTACTTTTGCACCTGCTTTTTCAAGTTGTTCTTTCAACTTGCCCACTTCGTCTTTAGATACACCTTCTTTAACTGGTTTAGGTGTAGCTTCGTCACTTTACAAACCGCCCTTTAATAAGTGCGATATTGGCATTTGATACCCCATATTCTTGTGCCAAAACTTGCCAATCTTTAAGGGCGGCTTTGGTTTGTTCAATAATTAAACTTGCATCTTGCACCCTAATTCCCGCCTCTTTTGCAAGGCGCATCAAATGGTCAACTCCCGGATTTCGCCCTTCACCCATCACACTTGTGCTTTGCTCACCATTCGGGCCGGATGAGAACGTTAAATCATAAGCAGGGGCGAATTTCCATTCGCCTTTTTCATTCATTAGGAACGAAAAATTCTTTGAGTGATCATCACGATTATGTGTGAGCACGTTAAAAACCGAGAGGCGAAACATTTTTACGACTTCGCGAATATCGCGTGTTAATGAGCGCGTTAACGTAACTAAGTCGCTATAATCTAGGCTTGGGGTTCGAAAGTCCGAATGCAACAGGCCGCATGCCGTATGCGCATGAAGTCTTTGTGAACCAATGCGGTCAAAGCGTTTGATGGCAAAAAATCCCGCACCAATTTTAGAGGGGAATAAATGGGTTTCCATCATTTCCACGCCTGCATTCTTTGCCATTAGCGCGTAAATATATTCAATTGCACCTGCATCGTGCCCATCAGTGGAGTTTGGGAACTTAACCAACCAATGCTCGAAATCGGTTGGCATTGTCAGGGCATCTGTAATAATTGCATCTTTGGCTTTATTGACGCCAATCATTGCTTTGGGGCGCGCGCCTTGTGACGAACCATTGCGTGATAATAATTCGATAATCACCTCATCCGACGAACCGCTCAAAACCGCTTCCGCGTCTCTTGCCAATCTATCAAGACTGAAGTCATCATTGTTTGTTCCGGTTGTTTTATCAGGCTGGTAAACCAATGCACCGATGCCATTATTGCCAACGTTTGCCAATCTATCAAGTGGCGACAATTCTTGCGGCAGAATGCCATATGATCGCATCGCGCGATCAAACAATAAACGCCCCCAACCATCAGGCAGGCTGTCATTATAGACACCATATAGGCCTTCGAAAATATCCTTATCAAATTTATGTAAGCCGCTTTTGAGCGGTAAACGGTAGGGCGAAATTTCAATGCTGGATTTTATAAAGCCAGCATTATATTCAAAATAAATAATTCCATCACGAATAGCCAAACGACCGACATTGTGTTTTGAATTACCAAAATCGAGGCCGACTTTTATTTCTTTGATTTGAGAATAACTCATTTGCGCCAGCCTTTTTTGCGTTTTGGTTTTGCGTCTGCCTTCAAAACATCATCGATAGACGAAAATTCTGGAGTCTGCGGCTCAAGCGCTTTTACAATTTCATCCAGGCCACCAGTAATTGAAAGTATTTTGAGTAAAGCCTCCAAAGATATTAAACCTTGTTGTTCGAACCGCCGTAATGTTGGCAATGCAACGCCTGCACGTGTCGCCAAACCGTCTTGGGTTAGGCCAAGGTTTATCCTTCTATCACGAACATGGCTCGTGATAATTACCTGTGCTTTTGATGGGTTCAATAGTGATAACATACTATTACTATTCTCTCAAAATATCACTTTACTAATAACATACTACTACTAACATAAATTGAGCAAATACGCAACAAAAACCCCGCATCCATTCAAATGCAGGGTCTGAAATTATTTATCTAAATGCCTCAGCCTAAAATTGGCATTACTTCAACTGCATGGCATGGGAAATGGGTAAGGTGCGGATGGGTTTCTAAAAGGCGGGTCGCGGCTTCGTGTGATTGAGCTTTAACCACAATAAAAACCGTCAACTGATTAACAATGCTTGAAATTTTGCCATCGGATAAGCGCAAAGTCGGACCGAGGGGGCCACCATCATAAACAATGCTCTCGCGATTTTCTTCTTCCCATTTTTTGATTGCGGCAACGCCAATTGTCGCATTTTTGTCTCTTTCTTCATCAGAATAATCATGCCAGACTTTCCACTTTGGTCCGGCTTTATCACTAAGAAAGACAGCGAAATAGTTCTGTTCACTGGACATTGATTACCCCTCATTGCAGTTCTATTTTATTTTATCACAAAGCTCAATAAAAAACCCCGCATCGTTGCCAATGCGGGGTTTTAATTCTTTTAAAGCTAAAAGACGAATTATTTCAATTCTACTTTTGCGCCTGCTTTTTCAAGTTGCTCTTTCAACTTGTTAGCTTCGTCTTTAGATACACCTTCTTTAACTGGTTTAGGTGCAGCTTCAACAAGGTCTTTAGCTTCTTTCAAGCCAAGGCCGGTGATAGCGCGAACTTCTTTGATCACTTCGATTTTCTTGTCGCCAGCAGCAGCAAGAACAACGGTGAATTCAGTTTGCTCTTCAGCAGCAGCAGCAGGAGCAGCAGCACCGCCAGCAGCAGCAACAGCAACAGGAGCAGCAGCAGTAACGCCCCATTTTTCTTCAAGCATTTTAGAAAGCTCAGCAGCTTCCATAACAGTCAATGCAGACAATTCGTCAACTAATTTAGCTAGATCAGCCATTTTTCAATATCCTTTAATTTCAAATACAAAAGCGAAAGTAACAATCCTTAAGCGGCATCTTTTTCGGCATAAGCCTTGAACACGCGTGCAAGCTGCGCAGCAGGTGCTTGGGTAACTGCTGCAAGTTTCGAAGCAGGTGCTTGAAGCAAGCCAACAATTTTCCCACGTAGTTCGTCCAAAGATGGCAAGGTCGCAAGAACGTTAACACCTGCAGTGTCAAGAACGTTCGCACCCATGAAGCCGCCTGTAATTTGAAGTTTTTCAAATTTTTTGGCGAATTCGCTCATAACTTTCGGTGCCGCAGTAACGTCAACCGAATAAGCAATGGCAGTTGGGCCGGTTAGCATGGAATGAGAGGCTTCGCCTTCATGCCCTTGCAACGCAATCCTTGCAAGGCGGTTTTTAACCACCTTTACGCCCGCCCCGACTTTTGCAAGTTCAAGGCGAAGGTTTGTCAAATCCGCAACGGTAAGGCCGGCATAGTGCGCAAACACTACAACGTTATTTTCGGCGAATAAGCCTTTAAGCTCTTCGACTACTTGTGCTTTTTCGGCACGATCCATTACGGTCTCCTTAGGTTAAACCCCAAGCCAATCTTGGGGCTTTTTTTGAGCATGAAGTTGCCCACACACTCTTTGGTTCTGTCCGGAAATCAAACCTTCGCAAAGCATGGCTTTGTAAAATCTTTATTTCCTATCTAACTTGGATAATTAAGTTTGGAAACCAAACCCCAAATGTCTCGGACAGGTGGTGAAATTGGGTCGCCCCGCCCTCACCTTTTGAGACATTTTCCCCAATTGGGGAATAATGTCATCAATGCGGTGTGCCGTTTACACGACAAACCGAAACTTGTTAATTTGCAATAGCAGATGAAGTATCAACTTTAACGCCCGGGCCCATGGTTGAAGACAATGCAACACCACGAACATAAGTGCCTTTTGCGCCGGTTGGCTTGGCTTTTACCAAAGCATCAACGAATGCGCGCGCATTTTGAACCAATGCCTCTTCGGTGAAAGAAACTTTGCCGATACCCGCATGAACGATACCTGCTTTTTCAACACGGAACTCAACAGCGCCGCCTTTTGAATCTTTAACCGCAGTTGCAACATCCATAGTAACAGTACCGACTTTCGGGTTTGGCATAAGGCCACGAGGACCAAGAACCTTACCTAAACGACCAACAATCGCCATCATATCAGGTGTAGCAATAACACGGTCAAAGTCATTACGACCGCCTTGCATTTCTTCCATAAGGTCTTCAGCACCAACAATGTCAGCGCCAGCAGCTTTTGCTTCATCAGCCTTAGGGCCGCGAGCAAATACCGCAACGCGAACGTCACGACCGGTTCCGTTAGGAAGGTTGCAAACGCCACGAACCATTTGGTCAGCATATTTCGGGTCAACGCCCAAATTAACTGCCAAATCAACGGTTTCGTCAAATTTTGCTTTTGCATTTGCTTTTACCAAAGCAATTGCTTCTTCAACGGTGTGTAATTTTTCGCTATCAATAGCCGCACGAGCAGCAGCCAAGCGTTTTCCAATTTTCGCCATGTCCCTACTCCTTAGTCTTTAACTTCAAGGCCCATCGAACGCGCAGAACCGGCAATAATTTTAGTTGCTTGGTCTAAGTCAGTTGCGTTCAAATCAACCATTTTCTTTTCAGCGATTTCGCGACATTGCGCCATAGTGACCGAACCGAATTTATCGCGGCCTGGTTTAGTTGCGCCTTTAGGCTTTGCTGCAGCTTTTTTGAGGTAATAAGAAGCAGGTGCAGTCTTAATCTCAAAAGTGAAGCTTTTATCTTGGTAATAGGTAATCACGGTCGGGCATG
>JAYRYJ010000007.1:0-175437 GCA_041917055.1 Hyphomonadaceae bacterium | reverse complement strand
GGAAAGTCGCGTTTCCGCTTCATCCGGAATATCGCACTTTGCCGA
Organism: Hyphomonadaceae bacterium; assembly: GCA_041917055.1. GTDB lineage: Bacteria > Pseudomonadota > Alphaproteobacteria > Caulobacterales > Aquidulcibacteraceae > Pseudaquidulcibacter. The sequence goes on along the minus strand of JAYRYJ010000007.1, from coordinate 175,392 downwards.
TGGTTTGGTATATTCCGCCATTGTCACCGATTCAAAATGCGGCGACTTCCGGCGATATGGGCATGAATGGCATTTTGCCCGACGTTCGCAGTCTTCGTATTCCGGTGCAATATCTTGCTAATCTTTTAACCGGCGGTAATGAAAAACCTGTGATTGACGCGCTTGAACGAATGCTTGCGATGCGCGCCTATATGCGTGGCAAGCATGTCGAAGGCGAAGCGGATGACGCAATATTAAAAGCAGCCGGAATCGACGAAAAAATCGTCAATGAAATGTATCGTTATATGGCGATCGCAAATTATGAAGATCGCTATGTCATACCAACGTCCCACCGCGAATATGTCGAAAATTCATTCGATCTGCGTTCCTGTGGCTTCAGCTTTGGTAATGGCTGTTCGGGCGGCGATAGCGATTCAAACCTCTTTGAAAAGCCAAAACGCAAAAATTTGTTTGGAGGTGCGCATGTCTCCCAAACTAAATAAATATCTGTCGCTTAAAGTGCTGGGCATTTTGCTTTGTTATCCTGACAAGGATTGGCAAAGCGGCTTGCGCGACATGGCGGGCATTTTAAGCGCCGAGGGCTTGGTAAATTCACCCGATTTATTGGGCTTTCTTGCCGATGCCCAAAGCGCCGAGCTATTCGATTTGCAAGAAGAATATGTCGATACTTTCGACCGCATCCGCTCTTTGTCTTTACATTTGTTTGAACACGTGCATGGCGACGGGCGCGAACGCGGACAGGCAATGGTTGATTTGTCAGATCGCTATCTTGAACAAGGCCTTGAATTATCAGCCCATGAATTACCCGATTATTTACCGGCCTTTTTGGAATATTTGTCGAAACTCGGCCATGAAAATGCGCTCGAAGAATTGGATGAGATCTCGCACATTCTTCAAGCTATCGGTAAAAAGCTTAAAGAAAGACAAAGCCCTTATGCTTTGATTTTTGAGGCATTATTACAAATGCTTGGCAAATCTATTGGCCCGGTAGCAATCAAAGCAAAGCCCGAGATTGATTTCGAAGAACTCGATAAAGAATGGCAAGAAAAGAACATCGAATTTATGGGTGCTGACGCGCCGCAAAATTCATGCGCACCCGTATCATGCGGCACTTGCCCTTCAAGCACCAAATCAGTTTGCAACACACAAGGAGCAGCCCAATGACAGGCTTTCTTCATAATTTTTTGTTTGGAATTTACCCCTATATCGCGCTTGTCACTTTGTTTTTGGGAACATTGATAAGATATGACAGGGAACAATATTCATGGCAGGCATCTTCAAGCCAGATATTGGCTGACAAAGGTCTCGCGATCGGTAATATCTTTTTCCATCTCGGGATAATTTTTATTTTTATGGGGCATTTCGTTGGGCTTTTGACACCGCATTCGCTGTATGAACATTTCATAAGCGCCGAACAAAAGCAATTATTGGCGGTGGTTGCTGGCGGTATCGCAGGTGTATTTGGCTTTATCGGGCTTTCGATATTGCTTGTCCGCCGCCTTGGCAATGCGCGCATTCGCGCCACTTCCTCGCCTCTGGATATCATTATTCTGTTTTTGTTATGGGCGCAAATGACGCTTGGTTTGGTGACAATTCCGTTTTCACTTTCGCACCATGATGCAACACAAATGCTTAATCTGTCACAATGGGCCCAGCATATCTTGACCTTTAGGGCGGGGGCATCAGATTTCATTATTGAAACCGATTTCGTTTTCAAATGCCATTTGGTTTTGGGTATGACGATTTTGCTTCTGTTTCCATTCACTAGGCTCGTTCACATGTTGAGTATCCCGGTGAAATATATTCCAAGGCCCTTGCAAATTGTGCGTGCCAGAGAAGCGCGAAGATAGAGCGGAAATACTTCCGCTTTATTCTCCCACTCCTCCCACCGCACTAAAAAGCCCCGCAATTCAATTGCGGGGCCATTCTTTTGATTTTATTAGTTTTAATATTTGAAAACAATATAGGGCATGAATTTTGTAGTATCTGTATAAAGCCCTTTAGCTTCATATCTGGCATATTTAACGCCAACTGACACATTTTTTCCCAGATTTTGTTCCACCAATGCATTCCATTCGCTGCCATAATCAATCGAACCAATGTCGGAATTGAAATCGTGATAAATAAGGCTGAATTTCATGCCGTTTAGTAATGCCTCTTTCGATGCGATTTTATAGGCAATAGAGAAATTTGTATCAATCAAACCGTTCGCGGGAGTGGTCAGAAATTTATCGGCCCAACCGTCAAACGCATGATTTGTGCCTAAAGGAAATTGGAAGGCGCGCACCGAATTGCCTTCTTTGAATTCATATTGTGCTTTTAAGGTCCAATTACCGAAGCTAAATGACGGTTCAACCGAATAATAGGCTAAGTCCACTTTCAAATTATTTGCACCATAATCTTTTTGATTTGCAAATTCACCAACAAATCCGAGTTTTGCCTTATCAATAGGGATTGAAGTTTCGTAACGAAAGCCTAATGTTTTGGTCGAAAGTGCGGCAGCATCCGGCAAATCTAATAAATAATTATATAGGCTGAATTTACCCAATTCCTTGCCATCGAATGAAAAATTGAAAAGGTGAATGTCGGAATCATCCCAAGTCCCTTGCGCGGACTTGGTGCCGAAAACCCGATTGACCTGATTGGCATAGGCATAAAAAATTTCCATATTCGGAATGGCAGTGTTTTTAACCGAAAAAGCATCATAGGTTTGGTCATTTTGACGCCATCCGACTGCCCCAACATGCCTTTGATTATTAAGATTAATCGCTTGCCGTCCCAAAACCAAACTGGTCTTTGGTATCCCCGAATATTCAATATAAAGACGATTAACCAAAGTGTCATTAGGGTCTGCAATAATTGGATAATTGGTTTTTCCGTTTATTGTATCATTGAATTTTGAACCAAATAAGTTTGAAATGTTCTCAAATTCAATTAAACCCGAAAAACTCTTATATTTTTGGGTTTGGTAGCTTAATTTGGTTCGCAAACTTGTCGCACTGGCTTTATTTGCAAAACCTGTTTGATCCACATATTCATATCTAAGTCGCGCTTCAAAATGGGTCTGTCCATTTGTAATCGCATCAATTAAGCCATTTGACACACCCTCCGCAAATGCGGGGGCGAAAAGAAAAAGATTTGCCGTTGATAATAAAAAGATTGTATTTTTGCTTCTCATCATATTGTTCCGATAATTTACCCTCAAGCTGTTAGTAAGCCAATTTTTCCGTTTTCAGCGGCTATTAAGCGCCGTGTCGGGGAGGTCAGCTTTTATCGTCCCAATTCGAATTATTTGCTTGACTTAGGTCAAGACGCGACGCCATGCCACAGTATCAATCGCGGCGCATAAATCTTGTATTTTGCATTCTTGCTAATTGCGGAAAACCCCCTCTGAGATTCCTAAAAGAAGCATTGGAACGAAATGTTACATATAATCTTTTGTGTAATCGGATGGAGAAAGTACCGCTTTGACAAATTCCGACATTCCACAAAAATCAACAAAAAAGTCGGCTAATGCGTCTGAATTAGTGTAGATAAATTATTCTTCAGCCGTAAATCTAAACTCAATTGAATACTTCATCAAAGTTAAGGTCGGAACTACTCTTGCGGCAGCTTTTGCGCGTTTGTCAAAGTCATTCGCCACAAGTATGCCGCGAACATTTTTATCGCTCTCTTCTTCGCTTATGTCGCCCATATAGCCAAGTATTTGCCCAATGGCTCTGCTATCTGCCTTGCCCGCTTTAAGTTCCACTACAACAATGGAGTTTCCGTCATCACAAGTGATATCTATAAGTCCTGAATCAACCGCTCTTTCAGCTCCATCATCAATTATTTTAAGCGATGGGTTCAAACTTTCGATGTTTCTTCTGAGCGCAGCTTGCATATCGCGTTCCATAGAGAATTTTTGCTGATATGAATCAGCTTGCGTAATTGTATCAATATCGGAAATATTTTCTTGCGAGTTTGAAGATATTTCCGCTCTAAAATTGGGGTCAGTCAAAAATTTGCGATAACGGACTACGGCATTTTTGTAAGATTGAAGATTACTTCTAATATTGCCGTCAAACTTTATTTTTGAGGGATTGGGCTTATTTTCTCTTTCGTCTTGTGTAGAGTATTCAAGGGAGTCGATTACCTTTTGGAAAGTCCCTGATTCAAAATGGCTATCCAAATTTCCGTATGCTTCTTCAACTTTCTTAACGCGGTGAATCTGTGCGGTTTGAGTATTATCTGAATATTTTTGTTCTTTTAGCCAAAGTGGATAATCCTGCCGCATAAATAAGCCCTTTTCAAAGTTCAACTTCGAAAATATTACACGAAAAACTCATAATTTTAAAGATTAAATCATAATTTTGACTTGCAGACTATTAAGTCACTATTTTGAATTGGCATCACACAAGAGGAGAATGATGAATATTCGATTCTATTTATCTAATCCGATCACCTCTCCCGACCCGCCTCACTCGTTGCCTTTGCAATCGGTGATAGGATAAAATCAATAATCCTTCTTTTCCCCGTTTTAATCTCCACACTCGCTGCAAGGCCGGGTTTTATGATTATTTTTTCTTCTTTGGTTTTGGTTTTTGAGTTTTTGATATTGTCGATTTTTATGCTTACCGGAAAAATCAGGCCGCGTTTTTCGTCATTTATTGAATCACCCGCGATTTTTGTTACAGTGCCTTCGATATAGCCAAAGCGTGTGAATGGATAGGCTTCGAGTTTTATTATTGCGCGTTGGTTTGGTTTTATGAAGCCAATGTCTTTATTAAGCACCATTGCATCGACTTCTAATTCTTGGCCTTCTGGTACAAGCGTCATTAATGGTGCGCCGCCTTCGACACGTTCGCCGATTGTTGTGATTGCGACTTCGACGATTGTGCCATCTAATGGTGCGAAAAGAACCTGTTGTTTCGCGCGTTCTTGGGCTTTGGTTGCGGTTTCGCGGCGTGATGATGATGCGGTTTCGGCCTCTGATAATTCGGTGGCGGCTTGTGCCCTAAAATCGGCCTTGGTTTGTGCACGTTCACGTTTTATCATTTCGAGTTCGGCACTTGCGCGCGCGACTTCCTCCCGCTGGGTTTTGATTTCATATTGCAGTGAAACCACCCGCTCTTCGGCCTGCAAAGTGATTAAATGTGCACCAAAGCCTTTTCTATCTAATTCCTGGCGCGCATATAATTGCTGTCTGGCATAGGATAGGGTTGCCGCCGCTTTATCCATATTTGCCTTCGCACTTAGGATTGCGCTTTTGGCGGCATTTTCGCGCGCACTGAGGGTCGCGAGCTTTTCTTCAAAGGCTTTGATGCGCGAGTTTATGACTTCCATTTCAGCATGTAACGCTTCGGCACTGGTTTCGGGCGGCACACTGATTTCTTTTGAACCGCCATCAAGATAAGAAAGAATTGCCTTCGCACGCGCCGCCGCAAGGCTCGCTTGATTATATTCCGCGATTGCCGCACCGACATCGGCGATTGCGAAAGTGGGGTCAAGTGTTAAAAGTGGCTGTCCCTTTTTGACCTTTGCCCCTTCCCTAACATTTATTGAGCGAATTGTTCCTGTTTCTGCGGCTTCAATGCTTTGCAATCTTCCGGTTGGGACAATGCGCCCTTCGGCAACCGCCACAATGTCAATTTTGCCAAAAATAGACCAAAATAGTGCAAGAATACAGGCTGCAATTATGGTCCATATAATTGCGCGCCCGATTGGTGATGGCGGGGTTTCGGCAATTTCTAATGCTGCAGGGAGGAATTCAGTATCAAGATGGTCGCGCTGTTTGGCCTTGCGCCTTTCGGTTTCGGCATTCCATGCATCTTTGAAAGCGTCAAAATGTTGCTTAATGCTCATTGATTAAGCCCCCTGTCACGCATTTGCATATTCCAAAGTTTTGCGAAAAGGCCGCCTTTTTCGAGCAATTCTTTTTGCGTGCCTTCTTCAACGATAGAGCCGTTTTCAATCGCAATTACACGATTGGCAAGGCGAATTGCGGATAGCCTGTGCGCGATAATCAGAACGGTTCGTCCGCTTGCCATATTGGCGAGGTTTTTTTGAATTATAGCTTCGCTTTCGGCATCGAGTGCTGAGGTTGCCTCATCAAATATCAAGATTTTGGGGTTCGATGCCAATGCGCGTGCAATTGCCAATCTTTGTCTTTGACCACCCGATAGGTTTGAGCCGCGCTCTTCGATAATAGTATCATAGCCTTCGGATAGTTCGAGGATGAATTCATGTGCACCCGCGAGTTTGGCGACTTCCACAATTCGTTCAAATGATAAAGTTGGGTCTTGGAAGGCAATATTGTCTCTTACGCTGCGGTTGAAAAGCACGTTTTCTTGAAGAACGACACCAACTTGGCGCCTTAACCATGACGGGTCAACCATTGAAAGATCAACACCATCGACCAAAACGCGCCCACTTTCGGGAACATAAAGTCTTTGCACTAATTTGGTTAAGGTTGATTTTCCCGACCCGGATGGGCCGACAATGCCGATTATTTCTGATGGTGCGACATGAAGAGTAATGCGTTTCAAAATTTCGCGCCCACCGGGACGATAACGAAATGTAACATCATCAAAAACTATTGAACCTTTGATTGATGGGAGTGCAGTTCGCGAGCCACTTGCCATTGGCTCTGTTGGCGAATTAAGAATATCGCCAAGTCTTGAAACGCCTACACGCGCCTCTTGAAACTGTTGCCACAATTGCGCGATGCGTAAAACCGGCTCCGCCACTCGTCCGGCGAACATATTGAATGCCACCAATTCACCCACCGTAAGGTCGCCAGCTATTACTTGTTTGGCACCAACATAAAGAATGACCGCCATAGAGATTTTATTGACCAATTGAATGGCCTGTCCACCCCAAATGCCGATTTTCGCAGCTTCAAAACCCGATTTCACGTATGCCGCCAATAGGTTTTCCCAACGTCTTTGCATTTGTGGTTCAACCGCAGAGGCCTTTATGGTCTCAACACCTGTCACGCTTTCAACCAGGAAGGCCTGACTTTCAGCGCCGCGATTAAATCTCTCCTCGATTTTCTTTCTTAAAGACGGTGTAAGAAGGATCGAAATAATGGCGTATAATGCAAGCGACAATATTACAATAACAAACAAGAATTTGCTATAAAACCACATTATCAATAGAAATACTAAAGTGAAAATCAGGTCGATGATTAAGGTCGCCGCACTTGAAGTCAAAAACTCACGGATTGTTTCAAGTTCGCGAACCCGCGCAACGGAATCGCCCACTCGTCTTTGTTGGAAATAGGCCAATGGCAAAGCGACAAGGTGTTGATATAATTTTGCACCCAATTCAACATCAACCCGACTTGTTGTGTGGGTGAAGAGATGGGAGCGCATTCCGGCCAATAGGGTTTCAAGAAAAATAATCCCAATTAGACCCAATGCAATAACGTCGAGCGTTGTCACACCCTGGTGCACCAAAACCTTATCGATCACCACTTGAAAAAAAAGCGGTGATGCCAAACCAAACAATTGCAAGACAAAACTTGATGCCAAGACTTCGCCAATCAATTGGCGATATCGCATTAAAGCAGGAATAAACCATGAAACGTCAAATTGACCGTCGGCTTTGCCTTGGATGCGTGAAGTTATTAAAATTAGTTCGCCGTCAAAATCGGTTTCAAGTTCATCAATGTGCAAATCCTGCGGCGGCAAACCCGGTCTTTGAACCAATATTCGCGAACCCTGCACTGCCCCGACAATGAACCACCCGCCCGACTTTGTCTTGGCAATAAGTGGGAATGCCGCAGTCTCGAGTTCTTTTATAGAAATATTAATCGCACGGGATTTCAATTTACATTTTTTTGCCAGTCGAATTAAGTCGCCACTTTCTATCGCTTTTTCGGTCGCGGCAACCATGTGACGCAATTGATTTGCGTCAATTGAAAAATTATGAAACGCCAACAAAATAGAAAGGCATTCCAAAGCCTCTTGATCTGCAGCTTTGACTGCCTTGGAAAGTGAATTTTTTATTTCGGCGGGATTTGTCATTTTTCCCGCGCCAAATGTTTTTTAGTTATTTCCAATTGTTTGCGAATGGATAAGTCCCAATCCAATAATAAATCGTGCATTCCAACCAAAGGGCGCTCCCACATTGAGGGAATACCAAAAACTTCGGTCTTGGTTTTATTGAATTCGTTAAAATCCTTGGGACTGGTAAGGTCCACAAACTGTCCCGTCGGGTCAATACCCATCAAGGTCAATAAGGCAATTCCTGATACAATTACATCGCGCTTGGCAGAAATCAAATTGATATTTGCGTCCAACACTTCTTGTTCTTGGGTTAAAACATCGAAAGTGGAGCGCGTGCCAAGGCGATGCTCTAATTGCGTGCCTTCCTTAGCAATTGACGAGAATTCCAACTGCTTTTGTGCCAAAACCAAATTCTCGCGTGCCGCTTCAAGATTTTGCCACGCAATGGATATCTTTTCGCCGAGCAATTGTTCAAGTTCGATTTGATCCAATCGTGATGCATTTGCTTCATATAAAGATGCGCGAACTCGGGAATTGGTTTGTCCGCCACTCCATAATGGAATGACAAGTTTGAAATTCAAACTTGTGTCATAGATTTTCGAACCATTGTATTCACTGTCATAAGTCGGGCCGGTCGAAAATCCCAAATTCATTTTTGGATTATCGTCGGTCTTCTCAAGTTTGGCTTGGGACCTAAGGATTTCTTCGTTAAATTTCTCAATTTTTAGATCGAAATTATTTGCTTTTGCAATATCAATGGCATTTTGTAATGATGGCGGCAGGTTTAGCGAAATACTTCTTTCCGTAAGTTTCGGTTCATTAATTCCAAGCAAGCGTGTCATTGTGACCCAACTGGATTTCAATTTGGCCTGTGACGCCGCAGCCAAGGATTTTGCCGATGCTAATCGCGATTTCACTTGGGAGACGTCTGTAATACTCAAAAAACCCGCTTCTTTTTGCGCTTCAACATATTCTAATTGGCCTTCAAGGTTTGCGACACCCCAAAGCCGTGCCTCCACAAGGGCATCGTCGGCAATGACGTTACTATATGCCTCCAAGGTCTGGCGAATTACTGAAATTTGCAATGCGCTTACTTTGGCAAGGCCCTGAGCATAGCGCAATTGCGCGTCCCTTTGTGCAATTTCGTATTTTCCGCCTAGTAATAATGGCTGCTGCAAAACCAATTTTGCATTTATCGGTTCATAACCTTGAAACTTCCAGCCTTTTTGAATGATAGATTGGGAATATTGGCCATTATGAGAAAGTCCCGCTGATGCCTCCAATTGAGCAATTGGTCGTTTGAGATTTTCAGCTTGCACTTTTCCTTCGCCAATTGCGTCGAGGCGGGACAATTCGGCTTTAATGCCGCTATTATTCGCAAGCGCAAGCGAAACCGCTTCACCAAAATTTTGCGAATAACATGGCGAATTAACCATCAAAATGGCAAGACTGACAACATAGGGACTACCGAACTTAATCATGAATTATGCCCTATGAAATATGCAATCTATTGTTTCGGAAAAACGCGTAATCGGTCGCCAAACTGAATCCAAACGGGGGCACCATTGGCAATAAAGACGTCATCAGCTTGCGTAATAGCAATTGTTTCGCCCGTTCTTTCAAGTTTTACCAAATATGTGACACCGCGTTTTTGCAATGAAACTTTATCCCCACTTGCTCTATTACCGCCGCCGGGCCCAAGGCCAAACGGAATCCAGCTTGAAAGTGTGACTTTTTGTTGCGCAATTAAAGTTCCGGTTTCCGCCCGCGCAAATTCACCAACTTCAAATCTTTTAAAGTCCGTAGCTTTGACACTATTTGCGCATGCGCCAAACATGCTTGCACCAATAATCAAAAATATAGCGGCAAAAATTCTTTTCTCCACAGAAAACCCCCTAAATCCCAAACCAATTTCACTTGTTTATTTAGATAAACTAATCTTTCGCAAGAAGTGTGCCTAATCAATAATAAATCGACCATCAATATCATTGAAAGACAGGACTAAAGGATTTCGTTTGCATAATCTCTGATGACAAAGTCAAGAAATATTGCACCAATACTGCAAAATTCACCATTGATTTCACCAATATGGGGAATTTACGAGAAATATTATTGAAAAATGGTGGACATAAGGGGAGAAACTTCGAACCTTTTATTCACAACATTAGAGCAATGGAACGAAATTTTACAAGATACTTCGGTCGTAAAATGGGAAAATGATAACACTCCCATAGCAAAGGCGAAGAATCCCCCAAATGTCGTCAAAAAGCGGGCTAAGCCTAAATCTAACAAAGCATCGGCTTAGGTTTGGGGGCGCAAATGACATTTTCAGGCAACGGTATTTCAAACCCACCGCCATTTTCATTGCGGTTCACATTTGAAGAAAAGGCAAGGCTATTGGAAGAAGCTGGCGATATGTCACTAGCTTCCTATGTGAAATCCCGCCTTTTTGATAACTCTCGCCCTGCGCCAAAACGTCGAAGCAAGAAACCTATAAAGGATCACGCTGCGTTGGCGCAAGTTTTGGCTTTGTTGGGAAAATCTCACATCGCGAATAATATCAACCAATTGGCAAAAGCCGCCAATACGGGCAGTTTGCCCGTCAATATCGACACCGAACGTGCCTTAAATGATGCCGCAAAAGACATTGCGCGTATGCGTAAGATGTTGATTGAGGCATTAGACCTGCAAGAGTTTACATGATTATAAAGGCTTCCCAGCGTAGTGGTGGTAAGCAACTCGGCCTTCATTTATTAAAGACCGAAGAAAATGAGCATGTCGAATTGCATGAGGTATCGGGCTTTGTTTCTAATTCATTGATGGGGGCAATGAACGAAGCCTATGCCATGGCGCGTGGAACCAAATGTGAGCAATATTTGTTTTCGGTGTCTTTAAGCCCGCCCGCAAATGAGAGCGTTCAAATCGAAGTCTTTGAAAAAGCTATAAATGATATTGAAGAACGATTGGGGCTTAAAGGCCAACCCCGCGCCATTGTATTCCATGAAAAGGAAGGACGGCGCCATTGTCATGCTGTGTGGTCGCGCATTGATGCGGAAACCATGAAGGCAAAAGAATTGCCATTCTTTAAGAATAAACTTCAAGAAATCTCAAAACAGCTTTTTCTTGAAAATGGCTGGGGTATTCCCAAAGGATTTTTAGATAAAGGCCTGCGCGACCCGCGCACCTTTAATCTTGCCGAATGGCAACAGGCCAAACGGACGGGCATAAATCCAAAGGATATTAAAGAAGCCGCACAAAGCTGCTGGTCGCGTTCGGACGGATTAAAATCATTTGAACGCGCCATGGAAGAAAAAGGATTATTCCTTGCCAAAGGCGATAGGCGCGGATTTGTGGCAATGACGGTTGAAGGTGAAGTTTTCGCCGTTTCAAGGCTTTTGGATATTAAATCAAAAGACGTAAATGCAAAACTTGGCAATCCTGACAATTTGAAGTCTGTCACCGAAACCAAAGCGTTTCTATCCAAAGAAATCACCGAAAAACTTACCCCAATTATAAAAGAGGCAAAGAGACTTGCCGCAAACCAACTTCGCCCACTTAATGAGCAAAAGGAGAAAATGAAGAGCTCACATCAAACCGAACGGCAAAAATTGGATATGGGTCAAAGGCAACGCCATGAACAAGAAACCAAAGACCGCGCAAATCGCATTCGTAAAGGCTTCATGGGAATTTGGGACAAGCTTACTGGCGAATATGCCAAGATTAGAAAACAAAATGAAATGGAGGCTTTCTTCTCATTAAATCGTGACCGCAAACAGCGTCACGATCTTGTCCAAGCGCAACTAAAAGAACGCCAAACCCTGCAAGCTAAAATTTTGGAGGTAAGAACTCGGCACACCAAAATGCTGTTAGACCTTTATCGCCACGCGGCGCATTACCGTCATCTTGAGAAAGATAAACAAAACAAGCGTGAAAATCCAAATAATCGTGAAATTCAAAGAAAACGGGATAGTGGTTTGGAATTGGGTTGATGTAGGAATATGATCCAGCTATCATAAATTATATTTATGAGCCAATCTTCATAAAATATAAATATGATTTAAATATCATATTGCAAAAATATATCAATTGGGTCATAATAAGCAAATGGAACATTTAGCAAGAACTACAAAACAAATTGGAGCGGTAATTCAAAACTACCGCAAGAAAAAGCAACTTTCACAAGCTGAGCTGGGACAGACTATAAACCTATGGCAGGAAACAATTTCGAAAATCGAAAATGGCAACCCTGCTACAAGGATTGATAATATTTGCGACATATTGAGTGCGCTAGAATTAGAGTTAGTTATTCGCCCACGTTCTACTGCGCCCAAAAAAGATATTGAGGATATATTTTAATGGGTCGTTACCGCGCACATATTCCATTAAATATATTTTTGAACAATAAATTTGTCGGACGCCTGATAAAACAATCAAGCGGAGCGATAGAGTTTAAATATGACGACACATGGCTTGCATGGGAATATGCAATGCCAATTTCATTATCATTGCCCTTGCGAACAACGCCCTTTCGCGGTCAGATAGTGACTTCGGTCTTTGAGAACTTACTTCCCGATTCCGAGCCAATCTTGCGTCGTATGGCGGAAAAAGTTGGCGCCGAAGGTATAGATTATTATAGCTTACTTACAAAAATAGGGCGTGATTGCGTTGGTGCTTTGCAATTTTTGCCCGACGATATTGAAGTTGACGCACTATCCGCAACCAGTGGTGAGGTGGTAAGTGAAGATGCAATCGAGGCAATAATTAAAAACCTCGCTCGCGCTCCACTTGGTTTAAGGGAAGATGACGGCTTTCGTATTTCCGTGGCTGGTGCGCAGGAAAAAACCGCGCTTCTTTGGCACGATGGACAATGGAAAAAGCCAAAAGGAACGACGCCAACTACCCATATTTTCAAGCCGCAAATGGGTAAAATTGAGACAAGCGAAGGAACTATTGATTTATCTAATAGCGTCGACAACGAATATTATTGCTTGAAGCTGATAGAATTATTCGGTCTAAAAACCAACAAAGCCCAAATTGCGCAATTTGGTGAAAAGAAAGTTCTAATCATCGAACGCTTTGACCGCAGATGGACAAAGGACAATCGACTTATAAGATTGCCACAAGAAGATTGTTGCCAAGCATTAGGCGTTCCACCGAGCCAAAAATATCAAAACCATGGCGGTCCGACTATTGTGCAAATTCTTGAATTCTTAAAAGGAAGCGATACTCCAAATGAAGACATAAGGGCTTTTTTCAAAAGTCAGATTTTATTTTGGCTAATGGGTGCAACCGATGGTCATGGTAAAAATTTCAGCGTATTTTTAAATCAAGGTGGTCGTTATAATCTAACCCCATTTTATGATGTTTTAACTGCACAGCCAAGTTTTGACGCAAAACAAATAAGACACAAAGATTATAAACTTGCCATGTCGGTCGGTAACAATCGCAAATATAAAATCTTAGACATTCATAAACGCCATTTTGTAGAAACGGCAAAAGAAGCGAACATCGGCGAAAATATTATTGAACCAATCTTTGAAGAAATAATCGAAACAGGCGAGCAAGCCTTAGATTTAATCGAAGAATCATTGCCCGAAAACTTCCCAGATGGCATTCATGAAAGTGTGAAGGCATCGGTATTAAGCAGAATTAAAATTCTTGCGATGAAAGAATAATAAACCCGAGCGGGATGATTGCATAGCAAATTCGCTAAGTCTCGGCCAAAAAGACCCGAACGAGGTTATTCAAGCGCTTAGATAACCTCACCAAAAAGTGACCGCACAAAGCAAAAATAAAGCTAACACCGAAATAGTCATAGTGATGCCCTATTAGTTGAAAAATTTGGGATGAATAGAATGCAAGAAAAATTTGATAGATCGCAATTCCACGAATTGGTTTGGAGTAAGCAAATTTCCGACATCGCAAAAGAATATGAATTGTCGGAAAATAAACTAAAGGATATTGCCCGCGAATACGATATCCCACTTCCAGATAAAAATTACTGGCTTGCGAAAAATCGCGGTGAAACTCCTGAATCAAAGCCACTTCCCCGCCGCCGCTTTGCAGGCGGTCAATATATTTATCTAAAAGGTAGCCCAAGACATTATTACTATTGGGGTTCGGTTACAAAAGAAGAATTATATGCGCCTTTACCCCCTAAACCTGAATTTGAATACGAGATTGAGGAAGTACGCCCCGAAGTCTTGGCGGAAGTAAAAGAAAAGCTGGCACCAATCTCCCTTTTGCAATCCCATTCGAGAATAAAAAAACTATTGGATGATGATAAGCGTCGTAAATCTGAATCAAAGCGTGGTGGTGTTAGACTATATTGGGGGCCAACCGAATGGTTTGGAACAACGGGGCAAAAGCGCCGCCTTGGAATTATGAATTCCGTTTTTAAAACTATCGAAAGAATGCAACACACAATTCAAGAAATAGATGACCATGGCAATAACATAGTGTTGTTAATTCATGGGCAAAAAATAAAATTAGAAATTGTGGAAATGCAACATCGCGGAGGCCCAATTCCGTTTTTGCAAGATGAACCCGAACTAACCAAAGTGAAAATTTCACTGAATGGGTCAGATGGCACTTATGGCTGCTTTAAAGAATGGCGTGACGAACCTAAAAAAAGGTTAGAAGATAGGCTTATTGATATTATCACCGATATTATTCTTACGTCTGAAATTGGATATCGTTCATACAAAATCAGGCAATGGGAAGAAGATATAAGGGCAATTAAGCACGCAAGGCAAGAGTATGAGAAAAAGCGCATAGAAGAAGAAAATAAAAGGATTGAGAGATTAATATCGCAAGCCGAATATCTTCAAAAAGCCGAGCAAATAAGAAGCTATGTTCAAAAGATATTGGAATCTAAGCCCGAAAATACTGAACAATTCAACCTTGATAAATGGTCAAGCTGGGCATTAAAGACCGCAGATTTAATTGACCCAATCATAAGCGAGAGTTTTAAAGAAATTATCCTCGAAAAAGAATAAGGCGGGATTTCTCCCGCCCTCAAGGCAAATTGATTTTTGTTTCTATTGCTGCCAGCAAACGCCTTCGATTTTGCGTGTGATATATACATTTGTAAGGCCGCAAAACTCACTTCCCATTAATTCGCACATCATTGAATATACGGGGGTAGAATTGTTTCCAGATTCAGATGATGAACCTGAGAAAGAACCATCACTTCCAAAATCGACTTGAAATGACTGCGAATTGTTCGAGCCGTCAACCCAATTCATAAACAAGCTAAAACCATTGCCAATTGTAGAAATGATATAGCGACCAGAACGGATAAGGTTCGAACCGCGTGCGCCCATAATTGTAGCTGTGCCGTTGCTACGATTTAGTTGCATACCGAATGAAAGTTTATACTCGCTGCGCGAATTTCCATTGAGCGCGTTGCGTGTAATTCTAGCATCTGTACCTTCACATGAATAGTTTGAAACAGATTGACTAATTGTTGCACGTTTAGGCGTGGCTTTCTTTTTTTCTGGAGCCGCATTGACGGCAGAAGCAATAATAGTCGCCATCAAAATAACCGCTACGGCAGGTTTTAATTTGTATTTCATTTTACTCTCCTTAAATAGGCAAAATTGCCATCTAAGAAGCGTTATAGTTTGCAATCGTACCTTCTTTGGGGGAAACCCGAAAACGAGAATCTTAACGCCCTAAAAGAGCGTTAGCTGTTTTGAATTTTGTTCAAGGATTTTCCAAGTGGAGTTGTTATGGAATAATAGGTCTTTAGTATTGTTTAGCTTATTAAAATGGGATTTAAGATACACTACAGATGTTCGATTTCTACGTCGCCCCATTTGTCTTTCAGATATTCTGCAACTAAACGTCTATGACAATTGTGGGGCTTGTCTTCACTACATAGAAGACAACCTCCATCGAGTACCCTTTTATCGATTTTCTCAATTTTTCTCTCAGCCATTAGGTCTAAAAATCCGTTAGCGTAGTTGGCCCAAGATCCTTTCTCCTTCTTAAAAGTGTCAAGCATCTCTTTTGTAGGAGCAAGTTCAGGTATATGTTTGTACGAAACGTTACAAATTTGTCTAGAAAAATATTCCAAGTCATCTTTTTTTGCAAAACCTGCTAATTGGGAAATATTATTCAATCTAACGTCTATTACCTGCTTCGCGCCAGAATCTTTAATACGTGAAAAAAAATTTTCTGCTGAAGTCTTGGTAAATCCAATTGTGAAAATTTTCATTTCATGCCCTTTTGAACGTCTGCATCTTCTTCGACATCAAATTCTGGTAGAGTATAAGAAATTTTTTCTGCTTGCTTACTAAATGCCCTGTTTTTAATCTCTTCTTCTGTCAAAAACAAATCATCGCCTTGCCCAGAGTTAAATCCCTTTACAAGTCTTGCAACTGCTTCTTCATTTTTTTCAATTGTTCCATCTTCAAGAATGTGTATAACGCAGTGCCCCTTTTTTTCAAGTTCACGAGCAACTAATATGGTTCTATGACACTCGAGAGGATCTTTTTCTGCGCAAACGAGTGCTATTTTAAAATCTTTCGAGCCCTTAATAACACGATCAATCCCGCTTTGAAAGAGTTCGGAATTGGCTAAAAGATCATAGCTAACCTTTCCATTTTTATAACAAGCGGAATCGTCACTACGTGCACCAAGCTCTTTGCCAAGGAAGACATATTTAATTCCATTTTCACGTAAGCTTATTTTTAGATTTTCGCGATTAAATTGAGGATTGAATCTACTATACGGAGAGGATCTAACATCGCATAAAGCGGTTATATGATGTACCTTTAATAATCTTATAAACTTCTCTATTTCATGTGTAGAATGTCCGAGCGTGAATATAGCGTTCTGCATGTTAATACCGTCTTATCTCTTCGTAAAAATCTGGAAATGTGTATATTCCGTTCACTTGTAGCCAGTAGCCACTCCTACCATCTGGGCTTTGGTGATTCCTACTCAATCCCACCCTTAAATATAACTCATCTTGAGATTTAATAAACTGTTTAACTTTCATAAGCTCACCATCATCATGATGTCTTTTTGCGTAGTCATAAAAACCTCTATCTGTAATAGGTAAATAGCTGAAACTGTGCCCGTCAATATCAACGAAAGATGCTTTAATTTTTCCGGGATTAAATTGGTCTTCATGAATGTTAAGTTCAGAAGGAGATATTTTAATCGTAACAATAGAACAATTAGTTTGGGTGCCGATTGGAATGTGCTTTTGTCCTACAGAAAATTCTACACCGAAGCCTACCGCAACAGAAGCAGACAAAGTTTTCTTTAATACTTGTTCGAATTCTTCTCCTGATGCTGGGCCAATATAACTTAATCCCGCTCTTGTGGAATCTTCAAAATGTGGATTTATTGCATCTGGCTTCTTTGTGATTTCACCACTTAAAAGGGCACCTGGATGCATATTAAGTTCTTGTACATTTGCGCTAGTCAAATAAGGAATCGGCCTCAAGCAAACCCCAGTTTCAGTATCCACAACAGCTGTACAAACCTTATCTGGTGTTCCAAATCTAGTTAAATCTGTGACAATATATCTTCCCATCCCCATCCCCTATATTTACAAAAGCAATCTAGCAGTTTCAAAATAAATATAGGCTCTGATTTTGAATAACTCAATGACTTAACATTGTTTAGCAAATACTAAAGGATGTAAAAGAGGTTAGAAGCAATCTGAAAAGTCATCACATATGGTTGTAAAAATGGCGTACTAGCAAAAATCCATTAGTTAAAGTTAAATATTTCAAATTTTACCATTATTTAATAGGCCTATTCTAAACTAGAATGGGTTTAAGTAGTTAGCCTGAATAAGAGATTGGCAGCAATCAGGCCACCACCTTAAATTGATTGTGAGCGGATTTATTGAGCAAATATTCCGAAGATTTTGAAGCCTGACTTGCGGCGGTGATGATGGCTTTTGAATCTTGCTTTAATACTTGAAGCCAATTGTTGATATAGCATGCATGGTCGGCGCGTGGTTCTTGAGTGATACCGAGTTCGGAACATAGGAATGCCGCGCCAAGTTCGGCGACAAGTTCTTCCATTGCATAGCGATTATCACCAAAGCGTTTGCCAAAATCGCGTGCAAGGCGGTTTGATGAACCTGTCCAATGCGTAAGCTCGTGAAACAAGGTTGAATACCAGCCTTCGGTTGGAGAAGAAGTTTCAGTTCCGACGAAACGATGACGATCTGGCATTGAGATTGTGTCACTTGATGGGCTGTAACAAGCGCGTGCGCCACTAATGTTGATTTTGGCATTGGTTGATACGATAAAACGCTCGGCATTTTCACAAGCAATAATTTTATCAATTTGTGGCTCGGAAGCGGGCATTTCATAACCTTCAACTTGTGCAACATTAAATACGCGTGATGCTTTGGCGATTGAGTAATGAGTTGGGTCATCGCCATTTTGATTTTCAACTTCGATATCTTTGAAGAAGATAATCACGGAAGAGGATTCACCCTTGCGAACTTGTGCACCGCGTTCTTGCCATTGTTTATAAGTGCCCCAAATTCCATGCTCGTAACCGCTGGTATAAGCTGCAATCCAAAGTGCAAGAATATTCACGCCATTGTATGCTTTCTTGGATTGAACATTAAATGGACGCGCGGTTGAAAAGCCTTTGCGATGCCAAGGTAATTGAACATCACCTACTCCGTTTTCAATGGCGGAAATGATTTGATTGGTAATAGTTTCATAAACGTCGAAACGTGAAATTGAAGACTTAGATTGATTTTTCATGTCCATCTCCTTTCGCTTTATCTTGAGGACGGACACAAAAAAGTTTGGGGGAAAGATGGGCTGTCACCCTGATTTAATCAGGGCGTATGGGCAACACGGGAGTGGAAATCAAAGATTGAAACGAATGGAGCGGGCAGACCCATTGACCACCCATCACCCAAAACTATGGGTTCGGCATGGGCTCAAGAGGAAGCTAAAGGGATAAAAAACTCAATCAAAGTCAATGAAGTGCTTTTACTTCAGTGTATAATTGCCTTAAATGTTCATCTGACATATCCAAAATCGGTTCATACATAAACGAGTTCAAGTGGATATTCTCGGGTGTCATCAATACAACTTTATCAAGATGCTTAATTTGAGAAGTATCGGCTGAAAATTCTTTTCTATATCGTCCAACTAAGACTGGTGTTTGGCAACTGTTAATCCCGCCCGTTTTTGCCGGATCATTGAATTTATCAACAATGAATTTTTCGGCGACCAGGCGACTAGCAATCGCCAGCACAATCTTATTTTCGAAATTTATTCCAATTTGTGCATTCAAGCAAGAATCTGCTTCGCTACAAATCAAGCTAAATATATTTTGATTTGGGTTTGATGGCACTAAACTTGAAGAAAAAATCTTATTATAAATTCTAAAAAGCTCCTGCGAATTTATAGTCTGAGTGTCAGGCTTCCAATGCAAAAGAGATGTAAGGATTGAAAAATCTGGGTCTGCCTCTCCCAAGGTATACTCAATAAGGTTCCTCATGAACGGAATAGAAGCAATCATTTTTTTATTGTCGGTATTAAAATTCCCTTTCCAGTCGTTTACAAAAATATTTTTTATGCCTGATGCAGGAACAATTGTAATGCCGCTGTGGTCTTTTAAAACCATCAAACATTTCTTGTAATTAACAAACCTACTTTCAACCGTTCTAAAGAAATCAAAATTGTGAGATAGTATTATTAGTTTGAAATTCCCATCATCATGTATCTCTTTAAGGTATTGAATGATTGCATATTTGTTTTTGTAATCAAAGGAATCTGCAATATCGTCAACGATAATTAAGTGCTCAACGCCAGTTGCTTTTCTAACTGCAATTTCGAAAAGCACATTTAGAATATAAAGTGCCTTTCTTTCTCCGGTGCTTAGAACATCCAGCAAATCTTTTCGTTCGACATTTGCAGTTTCAACTCCGTCCTTAAACTCGAAGCCTAAAGTTAAAATTGGTTCTTCACCCAGCATCACAGCAACTTTGTTTTTTGCTATCAATTTAAAGGGAACATGAAATCTTTCGTTGAACTCCTCTATTACAATTTCCCACTGGGTTCGCTCACCAGCAGCCTCGGTTTCAATTTCCAATCTACGCTTTTCTGCGGCTTTGAAGCTTATAACAAGTTCATTAAAAGCGTCCTTATTTGAAACTAGGTATGACTTCCAAATATGGTCTTTGAACTCAGCTATATTTGATAAAAATGGCAGAATATCGTCATTACCAGACAAGTAATCTTGAAATTCACGAACCTTCGCATTCTTTTCCAACAATTTTGCTATTTCGGCAAACTTTTTCTTAAGGTCAGAATCATTTGTAATTGCGTCTTTTTCCTTCTCGATCAAAGAGGAAAGTTCTTTCTCGTCTTTTACTTCTAGAGCCTCTCCAGAATTCAATGTGATTGTATGTTTCGCTTTAAAAAATCCATTGTCGGCAAGACTTTTAGCAATGTTGGAAGCGTTGTAGTAGTTGAATACTCCCTTTTTAAAATAAGTGGAAGCATCTAATAATTCATTGTATTTCTTTATGTAGTCTGCAATTGCGGCTTTGAAGTCTTTTGTTTCCAAGAATTCGATAACTTTTTCGTCAAAAATTGTATCATATTGCAATTTCTCGAACGGCGCTTCTTTCTGTTCGATGACCTCCTCGTGTATACGTTTTATCGCGGTAAAGAAAGACTTGTCGTTTGGCGTGAAAGCCAGAGAAATTTCCTTCTCTATATCTTTTTTTGTCCCGCTTTGATTTTTAATGGATTTAAAAAGTTTATTTTTTAATTCAGAAATAGTTCTATGAAGTTCTTCATATTCCTTTCTTAGCTCTGCCTTAATCAAAAGCGTTGAAGTTTTTTCGGAATTAGCAAAACTGTCTTCTAATGTTTGAATTACAAGAACATTATCTTTGGATATTTCATTTCCATTTTCGTCATTAAGGATACGCTTACTTGTCCGTTTAGGAAATATCTTGTCTTTAGGCTCTTTACCCTTAGAAAAGTCATCCAGTGTTTTAGCAAAAGACGATTTCATAACGCCATTCGGGGCATAAATTGCAAATGAGTTGCTGTCGGAAAAATCAAACAAATGTTTTATCTGTTTGATACCATAGCAATGTTCAAGTTCAGCGTTCAATTTCTTCATGTTCTAGCCTTCAATATATTATAGCCTTGTTGCAAAAAACGAGGATAAGGTTTCAGATTCCCAACTTTGGCAAAGAGTTTACTATCCTTATGGTTTCCATGCTGACTGTGATTACGCGTTGTAGGAGTTCAAGGGGATAGGCTGGGTTTTGCATGGTTTCGATGGCGTATAGATTTGCGTCATTTACTATGCCAGAACCTGTTTTTTTTTCGGGGTTGTGTTTGTCTATAGAAACGCCTTGACGCTCCATTACCCATTCGATTGCTGGTTTGCCATTTACGACATATTCGTATGCTTCGATTGGAATATTTCGGAGAGTGATATAGTCATTGTAAATCACTGTCGTTTTATCGATATTCGGGCGTTTGCCGCCGTGTTTCATTTTTATAACGCGATAGAATTGTTCGTCCGATAATTTGGTTGCAACTTCGGGGTCGCTTTCAATTTCCACTGCGAATGGTTCTACGGTTTCATAATTGACATGAAGGTTGCCTAATTCGCGCCCCGCGTTTACGAATGCCCAAAAATCGTCATTTGATTTTACGCACGGAATACGCGGCAATTGTTTTGATAAATTGTCCGCATATTTTCCAACATAGTCTTTTGAATGAAAAATTGCGTAAACATAGTTAAACAGGTCGACATCCGTTATTTTTTCATCTTCGAGATTACTTCGAAATATTTTTAGAACTTCTGCTGTTATTGCACTTCGTTGGATAAATTCGCTGTTATTTTGTGGCAATGAACTGAAAAGATCTGAGGTCTTAACTTCCCTGCGTTCATATAAATACATTGGATAACATACGCTTGTGCTCTCAAAATGTAAATTTGGGAGAGTGTCAGTCATTAGCGCAGAAAATGTAATGCCACAGCCTGGGCCAGTAATTGAAATTAGTAGATTGCTCTCTGCGGGAGTGGGAAATAATTGCGGAAGTTGGTAAACACAATTATTGAACTGTCTGTCAAAATAAACCCATTCTTTTGAGAACGGACGATAGCTGCTTAGTCGCATGTTATCTTTTGAAAAAACACCAACTCTATTAGATTTTACGTTTTTAAAGACCTCGCGCGTCCATTTTATTTTGGTTGAGTCTAAACTAACTATCTTTTCCGGATTGGGTTTGTCTTTTTGTTTGCCAAATTTTTCGAAATATTTTTCTCGCTCTAAATTATAATATGAAATCATAGCTTCCATATTTTTTTCAACCATAGCCTTGGAGGAATTGTAACACCATGGGTCGCGGTTTGTTTTTAGTCCACTACTGCTTTCTAAAAACAGCCTTAATTTTTTATCTTTGGATTTAGATGATACTTCAATGAAATCGTCAAAACCCGCATCACGATGATAAAGCCAATCAAAATATTGATCTGGCTTAATTTCCAACCAGCCTGCTTCCTCAGTAATGCCGTCAATTGACTTAAAGTCCGAGATGACTTTTAGTTTTTCAACTTTGGTTAAATAGTCTCCCAATTCTCTATAAAATATGCGACCTTTCCCAAAATCAAAATCTCGCTTAATCATTATCGTTATCGCTATTGGTGCTCTTGTCCCTGCACCGAAGACATTGTCTTTCTCTTTGCGTCTTGTTTCTCCTTTAGTCCTTGCGTTGCCACGTAAATGGAAAACATAAATATCTGAAAACTCCTGTTCTAAGCATTTTCGAAGGCCATCCATAGAATTGCCTCTTATCCACCCAGCTCCAGTAACGAAACCAATTACTCCGTTACTTCCGACCCTATCACTTGCCCAACGAATTGCTCGAATGTAACTGTTAAACAAGCTATTCTGAAGGCCCGCACTAGAATTTGCGCCGTAGGTTTCCCGAATCCTGTTATCGAGCCCATTGTATTCAATATTTTTGAGGTCGTCATTCCCATCTTCTTGCCCTTCAGAATATGGCGGGTTACCCATGATTACACGAATATCCAAGTCTTTTTGGCGCGTGCGACGGTTTGAATTATCCGCCATCATACCGCTTACCAAATCATCCTTCTCGTAAAGCTGGAACGTGTCGGTTAAGCAGATGCCTTCGAATGGTGCATAATCGCCGCCCGATCGGGTATGGTAAACTGCCTCGATATTGATTGCCGCAATATAATAGGCAAGCAATACAATTTCATTGGCGTGGATTTCATTTTTATATTTTCGTTCCAATTCATCGGGCGCGATTAAACCGCTTTGAAGAAGGCGGGTTATGAATGTTCCCGTGCCAGTGAATGGGTCAAGAATGTGCACGCCTTCGGAACCCAAGGTTTGCCCGAATTCAGATTTCAAAACATCATTCACAGAATGAATGATAAAATCCACCACTTCGACAGGCGTATAAACAATGCCCAATTTTTCCGTCATCTCAGGAAATGCAGTGCGGAAAAACTTATCATATAATTCCACAATGATTTTTTGTTTGGCCTCGGCTTTGTCAATTCCTGCGGCGCGGCGTTTTACGCTCTCATAGAATTTTTCAAGGCTTTCGGCTTCTTTTTCGACATTATGTTCATAAAGAATGCCAAGGATTGATTGCATTGCCTTTGAAACTGGGTTGTTTTCAGTGAAGCTATAACCTTCGAATAATGCGTCAAAAACTGGCTTGGTTATTATATGTTGCGCAAGCATTTCAACCGCATCGGCTTCGGTGATGCTTTCGTTTAGGTCATCACGAATTTCTTCGAGGAAGCCGTCAAAGGCTTTGCGTGCGTCAGTATCTGGTTTAGCAATTATCCCCGTAATGCGGGTAATGTGTGCTTTGGCAATATCGGCGATGTCGGAAGCCCAATTTTCCCAATAGTCACGACGACCGCATTTTTTGACGATTTTCGCCATGATGGCTTTTGAAAATTCATCAAATACCAATTCAAATTGTTTTGGCTTTTCTTTTGGAATTGACGGTTCTTTGGGTTCGTCATCGTCAGTGTTGGCGGCTGCCCCCTGTCCGATACCGACTTCTTTTTGTTTTGGTTCGGCTTTGTTGGGAAGAGTGTTTGAAATTGCCACAATTTCGATTTGGTCGGAAACATCGGCGCCAAGGTCGATTTGATTTAGTTTTGCGTCCAAGCGTTCGTCATGCGAACGAAGGGCGTTTAGAATATCCCAAACCACTTTATAGGATTCATCATTATCCAATGCTTGCTCTGGCGTCATGCCTGATTGGATTACGATTGGCAAAATGACATAACCCATTTTCTTATTTGGTGCGCGGCGCATAACCCGCCCGACCGATTGCACAATATCAATTTTGGATTTGCGCGGGTGCATGAACATGATTGCATCCAAAGCGGGAACGTCCACCCCTTCGGAAAGACATTTGGCGTTGGTTAGAATGCGGCATTTATCTTCGGTTGGTTCCTTTATCCAATCAAGAAGTTTACCGCGTTCTTTTGCACCATAAGTGCCGTCAACGTGCTCGATTTCACAATTGATTTGCGGATAGGCTTCTAGGTCGGCTTTGCCTTCATCGGAGTTGAGATATTCGTCAACAACGAGGGCAAATTCATCTTTGAAGGTTTTTGACGCGATGATGGTTTTGCAAAATGCCAATGCACGCCGCATCGGGTTTGGGTCGGTTAGTAATTCTTTTTCAAGGCCGATTTTAGCAAGGGCTTTATAACAACCGACGATTTTGGTTGCATCATTTAGTTTTAACTGATTATTGCTTTCGGCAAGTCGCTTTTGCACGCTTTGGCTTACGATATTATCATCAATGGCAAGAACAAGAACTTTATAATCGCTTAGAAGTTCTTTTTCGACCGCCCATCCAAATCCACGATAGAAAAGTGTTTTGCCGTATAAAGCCTCGTCATCCATTGAATATAGAACGGCAGCAGCTTCACTCGCCTTTGATTTTACGGCTTCCCCATATACTCTCGGGGTCGCGGTCATATAAATCCGCTTTTTGGATTTGATGAATGAGTTATCGTGAACTTTTACAAAGTTACTGTCATCTTCGCCCGAAATTGTTGCCCCAGTCGTGCGATGGGCTTCATCGCAAATGATAAGGTCAAATTCGGGCAGGTCGAATGCAATCTGCGCGTCTGAAATTGCTTGAATGGATTGGTAGGTTGAAAACACAACCGTCATTTTATCAGGTGCGGGCTTCTTGGCACGACTTGCCAACGTAGCGGGATTTGTCGTTGCGGGGATTTCTAAATCTAAGGATTCGATTTCTGCTATATCGTCTTGGCTGACGCGGCGTTTGCCAACTTGAATATCGCTACATACGGAGAATGAACGAAGCGGTGTTGCTGTGTCATTATGCCATTCGCGAATTGTTTGGCTCATTAACGCCAATGAAGGAACAAGAAAAAGTACATATTTTCCTTTGCCCGCAACGTCTTCGGCAATTTTTAAGCCTGTGAAAGTCTTGCCCGTGCCACACGCCATTATCAGCTTGCCGCGATCACCTTCTGCTAAACCAGCTCTAACGGCTTCAATCGCTTGTTGTTGGTGTTCACGAATTTTCTTCGGTTCGGTAAGTTTGATTTCATTGGTTCCAATGAAAACTTCCCAATCAATATTTGATGCTTCTAATTGAGATAATTCAATCCGCGTGCAAGTGATTTGTTGGTCAAACATTGCCGCTTCGGCATTGTCGCTCCATTTAGCATCTGTTGTATCAATGATTAAGCGACGCGCAAATTGAGATTTTCCTGATGCCGTAAAGAAGCTATCAATATCGCTCTTTTGTATTTTTTCGCCTTCGGCATAGAATTTACATTGAACGGCACAAAACATTTCCGAGTCGCGAATTTTGGCAACTACGTCAATGCCAGTATCTTTGGCATTCAAACCTTGCGCACTAGCCCAATCGGCAAATAACCAAGCATCCTCAAACTGATCTTTCATTACCGCATCATGTTTTAGAAAGGCGACCGCCAGTTTTTCAAAATATGTGCCCTTTTCACGTTCGGTGAGGGCAGCTTGACGGTATTTAGAAAGAAGTTTGCGAAGCGGTGTTGTCATAAATCTCTACTTTGAATCTCTACCTGAGATTATTGCTACAACCCGCGAGATTTTTCAATGTTAATGCTGACTAATACCTAGTTATTAAGATTATTTGGCAGTGTGATTACTTTTAAGATTGTAACGACTCATATTTTTCGAAGCATGGCTTTTGGAAAGTGTTTATAAGCTGTATGTCATAACCGAAAGGGAGTTAAAAACGTTCAACAATCAGAGCGGACAAATGTATGGGCCTCTCAAAAAACATGACTTCGGATATCGCTTAAGATGTGGTTTGAGGTAGTAACTTGTAGTTCTCAATATCGTGAATTTCTGCGATTCCATCCGCCATCATCCTCGTCTTCACCAACTTCTTCTTCATCTGCAACCAATAAAGTAATAATCCAACCATCATCTTGAACGTAAATCTGCTCATACAGCTCAGTAATATTGCTCTTTCCTGGAATCCATGCATCCACAGGAACTTCTTGCAATTCGCTTAGATGCCCAGAATTAACTTTTCCCAAAAGACCTTTAGTGATACTTGCTCCAACCAGTGGCATATTTTTTCTCAAACCCATATGTGGGAATCCAGCTTTAGGAATTACTGTTTGGACGACACAATCTTTTGATATAATTATCGCAACGTTTTCACTTTCATTTCTTACAAAAATATGTGCCATCATTGCTTTTGAAACGTCAAATTTGTCGGCCAGTGAAATCATGAAATTGATATCTGTTCCTGCCCCAAGTTTTTTTCTTTCGCTGCTGTATTCCAACATTGGAACCAATAAAGCAGCCGCAAATTCATTGGCTTCTTGTTCAATTTTATCTTCGATTGAAAGTGCCTTATTGTGTTGGGAACCAACATATTTTATTTTGTCTTTTCCGCACTCAAAATTCTTGCGAAAAACTCGGTGCGTTGGAATGAAATAATGCCCTAGCTCATGGGCAAGAGTAAAATTTTTACGTTGGTCATACGAATTTTTCTTTAATCCAATTACGCCAGAACCATCTCTAATCACGATAATTCCTTCGAAATTCAAATCATCTTTTTCTTCGATGGCTTTGATACCTGCTGCCTCCGCCAACTGCTTAAGGGGAATAGGTAAAGGAACTGAATTGTTCTTAACACGCAATTGGCGATGGATTTCATAGGCAATTTTTGTCGGCTGACCAATATCTGCCAGCTCCATCATATCCAATTCTATTACAGATTGATTCATTTTATTTTTTTAACCTATCAAGTAATTGTTCAATGAACTCGAAATCACTATCTTCTAATGATGCCAACTTCTGGCTATTTTTGCGGAAAAATTGATCTGCCTTATCAAGTTCACCTATTTCTTCTTCGATTAAGAAGGCAACACTTGTTCCAAAATAGCCTGCCAATTTTTGAAGCAAATCAATTGATGGGTTTTTGCTCTTATTTGTTTCAAGCTCCCAAATATGTGCCTTTGACGCGCCTACTGCATCCGCAACTTGTTGTAACGATACTGCCTTTTTTATTCTAAGCTCATTTATTCTATCGCCTATTGCCATAATCCCTCCATGGATATTGTAAATAATTATCTTACGACCCGTATGATATACCTTGACATCGAACGACTCGTATGATTTAATTATACATGCCGTATTTTCGGTGACTTATCAATAGGAAAAAAACAATGACAAGTAACTCCTCCCCACCCTCCACAAAAGGGAAATATAAACTAAAACTCGACAATGTTGTTCATTCATTTAACGACAAAACACTTTCAGGTCGACAAATCCTAGAAGTCGGTCAAAAATTACCACCAAGTGATTTTTCGCTGATTTGGTTGAAAAACCCCGGTTCAACATCCGTTGGTACAGATGAAGATGTCACCTTCGTTAAAGGAAGCACACCAGAGTTTCTATCGTTTCTTGGCGACAGAATCTATAGGTTTAGTATTGATGAAATCGCCTATGAATGGGGTGCGCCTAATATCACTGGTCAAGTATTGGCGAACATTTCCGATATAGACATAGAATACAAAGTATTCTTGTTGCAAAGACAAAATAATGAACCGCAAATCATTACTGAAAATGACACGTTAAACTTAGACATTTCAGGCACGGAACACCTAGTCAGTGTGATTCGTAAAATTGAGATTTTATACAGAGACGAAGTGTTTCATGTTAATATTGGCAATTACACAGGCGCGCAACTATCGGCGATTTTTGGAGTTCCAAGCGGCTATGTTTTAGATTTGTTTCGTGACGGAAATATGGATGAAATCGGCACTGAAGAAGTAATTACTATTTGTAATGGCATGCAATTCGTATCTCACCCGCCTAGTGGACAATCATCATGACAGACATTGCAAAGGAATTTGAGGCCTTAAAGGCTTTATACCCTGATGCAGTTTTGCATTCAGAATGCGGCAAAGAGGTCGTGTTTATTCCGCACCTAAAATTTACAAACAATGGTTCATTGGTAGAGCGCGAGGCTATTTTATATCCGTGGGATAGAGACGGGTATAATTCGCGATTATTTTTGTCGCAGCAGGTTTCTGCCCCGAAAGCTCAAAATTGGACGGCACACTCATTATTGTCGCGCACTTGGTACGCTTGCTCATGGCAAGGGGTGAATAATAATTTATCGTGGGTAGAAATTCTCGCGTGCCATTTGAGGGCTTTTCAATGAAGATTACTCTTAAACTTCTCACAAGCACGCTAAATGATGCATTACATGACTTGGAACGACCGCACGAGTTTGCATACGAGCGTGTTGGATTTTTCACTGCCGGAGTTTGTCAAACTGATGATGATGCACTTTTGATTATAGTCCGCAATTACCATTCTGTAAAAGACGAACACTATTTGCGAGACCCGAATGTAGGTGCCAGTATTGGCTCTGACGCCATGAGGGAAGCAATTCAAGCGGCATATCTAAAAAATAGTGCGCTAATACATGTGCATACACATGGAGGCTTCGGCAAACCATCATTCAGCGGAATTGACATTTCAAGCGGAAGAAAATTTGTTCCAGGCTTTTTCCATTCTGTCTTTAAGATGCCGCACGGATTGATGGTTCTTAGCAATGATTCCGCCTCTGCTCATTTTTGGCTTAACGAAACCAGCAACCCTGTTGCTGTTTCAGAATTTATTACAATCGGCTCTTCAATTAGAAAGTTTGGACAAAATGTCGTGGCAAGATAGGCAAAGTTTTTTAGGCGAAAATAGCGAGGCTATTTTGGAGCAAGCAGTCATAGGAATTGCTGGACTTGGTGGCGGCGGCTCTCACATTGTCCAACAACTAGCCCATATCGGAATTGGCAACTTTGTTATTTTAGACGATGATAGCTTCGAAGATACAAACCTTAACCGTGTCGTTGGTTCAATATATAACGATATAGCCAATGCAAGTGCAAAAGTGGATATTGCGCGCAAATTGATTTTGGGAGTCAATCCGTCCGCCAAAGTTACGGCGCATAAATGTAAGTGGCAAGAAGCTAGCGACAGATTAAGAGCGTGCGATATTATCGTTGGGGGGTTGGATTCCGTTAGAGCAAAAGCCGACCTCGAGGCCTTTTGTAGGAGGTTGATGATTCCTTATATTGACTTGGGAATGGACGTTCACATGGACGGTGAGAACTTTTTGGTTTCAGGACAAGTATTCTTATCAATGCCGAGTATGCCATGTCTTCGATGTTTCAATATTGTAAACGATAAAGCGTTAGAAGCTGAGGGGAGGAACTATGGTGCTGCTGGTGGCAAACCACAAGTTGTTTGGTCAAATGGCGTCCTCGCATCAACTGCGGTTGGTCAAATTGTGCAACTTTTAACGCCTTGGAACAAAAACTTAAAACCTACCATATGCTATGAATATGATGGCAATATTGGCTTCATTAGACCAAGTGAACGAATAAAATACATCAAATCTTGTTGCACACATTATTCTAAAGAAGAATATGGTGATCCCCTATTTGATATTCGAAAATTTAATGATCAACGTCTTGAAGTAAAATCCAAAGCGGACATCAAGCCAAATATGAAGATTAGCATATGGGCAAGGTTTTTACGATGGCTTGGTGCTCAAGGTTCATAAACAATTTTGCTGGTCATTTCATAGTTCGGGTGCAGGGTGGAGTGGGAAATCTCCAAGTCCTTGCCGCAATCCAAAATGGCGTTAATTTGGTCATGGGGTCGAGGGGAGCTTGAAGGCTCACTTCGTCGTGGTTCAGGGTGCGAAAACTCTGGTCTCCATGAAGTGGCGGCATCCAAACGGCGGACGGTTGGTCTCTCGGATAGAGGCTGGGTTCAAAGGGGCAGGCACGCCCTTTTTGTCGATGGGGTTTGGGGAGAGCGAAGTCTCCCCTATTGGTGCAACAATGCTCAATGCCTTTGATGCGCCAACTGCCAAGAGGGATGCAACGGGAGAAATGCCAACGGTCTCCCTTGCCAAGATGTGTAAGAATACAAATGAAATTTGTAGTCGCGCACACATCTTGCAGTCGGCATAAGCCGATAGTTTTGAATATTTTACCATTGATTGAATTGTCGGTTTTCCGACATTCGGCTGCTTAGGGCAGAAAAAAATAGGTCAATCTTGCTATAGTTATTAGCGTAAAACCTCGATATTTCCCGCACAATAAACTATGCATTGTTCACTTGTAAATAGCTAAATTAGTGCTTTAGAGTAAAATGCGATGCCTTAATTCCTGATAAATTTCAACTCAATCCGTCTTCACTAGGTGGCCATGTTTTGCCTTTTTGAGGTAGCGAAACAAGCTGGCTATCACTCTTAATGTCTGGCGCATGTTGCGCTGCATCACCTTCTTCAACCCCAAATATAAGTTTTGGAAACGGTTCGCTACCTAATGGGTTAGAAAGTATTTCATAGAAGTTTTCACCTGAATTGAGCAGCTCGACGAGTTCTTCGTGATAGCAATATTTAAACACTTGCGCTGCGAGCCCATTAGAAAGATTTGGGTTAGATAAATTAACCGAAGGAACAAGTCTTGAGGGTAAGTAGCCACCCTTATCTCTAATTCCAAATTGTAGGGACTGACGTGCCTGTCTAATTAGGCGAAACATGTATTCTGAATTATAAGGGGAATTGCGATACCTCCTGACAACAGCATCTACATCAAATATTCCAATATTTATGACCCCCAATAATTCTAAGATTTGCCTGTCAAAATTGTGCGCCGCCCAGTGAAGTGCTGTTTTACCATCTTCTGGTGATCTAAAATTGATATACGCACCGTCGAAGATAGCATCTAAAACGCCAATTACATCCCCTTGTTTCGCGGCATTTACTAAGGTTAGTGATGCCTTTGCCGCGCCAGAAAAGTCGCTGGATTTGATGTATCCCGTTCTATACCATGTTAATTCATCATTCCTATTTGAAGT
Source organism: Hyphomonadaceae bacterium (assembly GCA_041917055.1). Taxonomy (GTDB): domain Bacteria; phylum Pseudomonadota; class Alphaproteobacteria; order Caulobacterales; family Aquidulcibacteraceae; genus Pseudaquidulcibacter. The sequence continues at coordinate 143,952 of JAYRYJ010000007.1, read as the reverse complement.
AATAATCAACGGAAAAGAGCGATTGCTTTGAAATAATATGTTGGGGTCTATGAACTGCCTGATTATAAATTGGGAATTGCCGAGACAAATTTTTGGCTTCGTGCCTAATAAGCAAAACTCGCTCTGAAGTTCATTTAATATTAAGCTGCTATCGGAAAGCACTGCTCCTGAAGTGGTCATTAGCCCATTTACATCTGAATAAATTACTTGAAATTGATTTTTCGAATTTAGCTTTGAAATAACCCCGTAAATCATGGATTTCGAGAAATTATAAGGTATTTTATCGTTTAAGCTGACTGGCATTGCTCTGCTCGAGCCATAGCTAATATCCAAGCCGACAAAGTAAATTAATCCGCTCTTGGGTAATTTATTGAAGCGATAAAGCGAATTATAAGATTTGGCATTGGTTTTAAAAACCGCATGATATTCGCCTGACTTTAGGCTTTTGGGAGAAAAAGCGTTGTCCAAAAGGCTGGATTTCGCAGGTTGAAATATTTGAGGTAACTCAAAATCATAAATATATTCATTTGACGACAAGAATTTGTAAATTTCACGCAATGAGTCTTGTGCCAAATTGTCCTGTTTTCTTGAAATGAACTTACCAAAACCATCTTCTTTTATTGGGAGATTTTTATCAAATTGGTCGTCATCATCAAACATGGCCTCAAATTCATTTGCTTCGTAATTATTGGCCAAAATATGGGTAATAAGAGCCCGAATTGATTTGGTAAAATACTTTCCACTAGAGTGATGCACAAAAGCGTTTAGCCTTTCGCGTATAACAATGGCGTCCTCAAAGTTGAACTTAATTTGATCAATTCTTGCCAAATATCCCACCCCCAATAGAGTCTAAGAATACCAAATTTTTCCGAGGCGAAAAGTAGCTAGAGCCTCGGAAAGGCAGTTCAAAAATCGCTTATCATACGCATGTCTAGACGTAAGTGAACCGCGCGGTTCCCAACCTTGGGAACCAAAAAATGAGAAGGTTTTTTGAATTTGAAAGAAAGAACAAATTTCGCAATCAAGTCATAGTCGAGCCATACAAAGTGGTTAGACAAAAGGAATATCTTGGTAAAATGAAAATTGCCTATCGTGATTTGAATTTATCGCGACGCTCGATCATAGAATTGATGGATGATTTATTCAAAAGTTACTATGGAACTTATAAACGTGCTGATGGTAGCCCATTTGAAATGGAAGAGGATGCGATTTATCGAGCTTTTGGTAAGCCTGATAATGAAGATTATGACTTTGTCCATCTAGAAGGCCGTTTTGTATCGGATTGGCTAAATCAGCCATTACCAAAACAAAATGGGCACGCTAAACTTGAAGAACGATTTTGTTTAATGTCAATTGCTATGCAGCTTTATGACGAAGAATTGGCAAATAGTTTCAAGAACTAAGAATATAACGGCTTGGGGAAACCCAAGCCGTTATGGTATTGGTGGATTGATTACCACCACGAGTCATAAACCACATCGCGGCCTTCGTGAATAATTTCACGGGCTTTGCGGATGAAGTCTAGGTCATCTTCTTTTTCTTCGCCCGTGGTTTCACCAAAGAAAAAGCCATGGGTTTCGGGCAGTGCTTCGCCTTTGATTGCGGCTTCGAGTGCGTCAATATCTTCGATATTCAAGATAAGTGGGTCGCAGTTAAAATCAGGGTTAGTGCCGCCTTTGGCTTCGTATAATTGTTGCATCCAACCATGAAGATTGGGGTGTTTGCGCCAATAGTGAAATTGGGTGGCATTATCGCCTAATTTGAAATCCACTTGTGGGCGGGTTTCGTCACGTTCAATTGAAAAAGCATACATATCAAGTCCCATTTTAGTCTCCTTTTGGGTTTAGGTGCACGATCATTCATGCGACCTGTTGGAGACGGACAAGGTTCAGGCATTCGCGCGTTCAATGCCCCAACACGGCTTTGCAAAAGGTGGTGCGGGCAGCGGGCTTGAACGGATAAGCGATGAATGAAACTAAGGAACCAATATGGTCAGGTCGCAAGATGTGCAGACTAAACATGGGAGACATGGGAATATATTATATTGCCTTTTGGAACGTTATACCGCCCATGGATTTTAGGGCGAATGTTCACCAATATTGGCTACACAATTCGGGTTGGATTTAAAATTTTAGCCAAAGGAATTCTGATTTTACGCCCCCACTACATTTCCTATATTGAAAGCCAAGCCAAGCAATGCCGCTTCGCGAACATGGTTAATAATGCGCACGGGCAATTTGAAGATGCCTAAATCCCCAATGCCATTAAATTATTGTCGCGTTAGTTTTGTTGAGCAAGGTAATCAAATCAATACCAAAACAATTTGGGTTTGAGCCGAATATGTTCCCACGAAATTGAACATTGAAGTCGATTTAGATTTTGATGTTCGCAATGGTCACAATGATTTCCTATCCCCTTTGTTACGCGCTCGATTGAGAGCCTGATGTTCAAACTATTCAAAACCACCCTATAAAACCGCAAGGCGTAAAGCCTTCTCCATTGCATTTCGTTTCAAAGAATGCGGTTCGGGTGGGTTTTGAATTTTGCGTCCTCCATCGCTTCTCAATTTCGAGCGGCGGGAAACAAAGGAGGAAATCATGTTCAAAATGACCAAAAGCGATCTTAAAACAAAATCAAAATTTGAGCTTTACGCGATGTTCAATAAAGTTGCGGGAACAATTCCCGCCCTTGAAAACCCAAATCTTGAATTGGCAAAATCATTGCTTTGCATGATTAAAGCCGAACTTCAAAACCGCGAACCATAAAAGGCATTTGGGGGCTTTCGCCCCCATTTGCTATTTGGTTTCGGGAATGCGCATTACGATACGACCATTTAGCGGCATTGCATTAAGTGCAAGGGTGAAACCTTTGCCGTCTTTGGTTGCCCATGCAACGCCAATGTCTGTCCAGCGTGCGTTTTCGCCTTCACCATTTACGGTGTATAAACGGTGGCTTGGTTTGGTTTTGGTTTCTTTAGTCATTTTCATCTCCATTTGTTTTACCCAATGGACTATTCCTTCGGGCTTCATGGGGGAAAGTAGGACATGGCGAATAAGCGGTTGGTTCAAAGGTTGAATGAAATGAACACGCGTGCGGAGCTGCAAGGAACTGAAGCGAGCAACCTTGAACCATTACCGCGCGGCGGGTCAATCTAACCCATGATCAATGCCCGATGGATAGTCTTATCAATTGGGTAGGTGTGAGATAAAATTCAAAGAAAACCAAGCAAAGTGCCGCGCAATAAAATTATAAAAGTGGTGAAATAACGCATTTATATAGACAAAATTGGCAAAAATGGGGATAACCAAAGGCAAAGGGCAAATCCAAAATCAAGTCTTTAAAAATGCCGAAAAATTGGTTAGAATATTGCAACGCGCAACCCCGAACCCGAAACAGGTTTAGCAAATGGAGTCCCCCAATAAATGCCGAGTTAATAGCGGTTTTACGTTAGTCGAATTATCAATTGTGATGATTATCATCGGGCTTTTGATCGGTGGTATTTTTGGCGGCATGAAGTTGGTTGAAAATGCGAATATTCAAAAAACCATTCAAGATTTAAAATCGTTCGATAGCGCTGGAATTACTTTCAAAGATATTTATCGAGCCCTGCCTGGAGATTTGCGAAACGCCTCAACACGACTCCCAAACTGCACGACAAATCCATGTGCGCGTTCTGGAAATGGCGACAGAATTTTAGGAACCCTTAACGCTGCGGAAAATAATGCATTAACGGTTGGAGATGAGCGATTTGTATTCTGGCATCATTTAAGTGCAGCGGGATTAATCACTCCTCTCAACAACGTCGACGATTTGGCATTTGGTGAAGGTCAACCAGACAGTTCACTGAATGGCGGTTATCGAATCTTAGGAACTCAATCAGGGGATTTTTATGTCGCTGGCAACACCGTGCCAAATAAAACTCTAGTTAGATTATCTAATGAACCTTCTGCCGATTTGACAACGGGCGTGAACTTACAAAATCATAGTTTAACCTGCGCACAAGTTAGAGCCGTAGATCAGAAAATCGACAACGATATGCCTTTAAGTGGTCGCGTATTGGGCTGGGGTAATTGCCCCACAGCCCCTGTTTCGGTCAATTCAACATATGGTAATTCAACCAGTGGAATTAGCTTTATTACCTATGTTCTTGCTTTTTGATTTACCAAATGCACAAAGAAACGTATATTTGGTGAACGTTTATTCGCAACACTTCACCCGCCCTTAAAAAAGGGCGAGTTGGTTATGGTTTGGGAATTTTGGCGCTTTGAAAAAGCCGAAAAATTGGTTAGAATATTGCAACGCGCAACCCCGAACCGAAATAGGTTTAGCAAATGGAGTCCCTCAATAAATGCCGAGTTAATAGCGGCTTTACGTTAGTCGAATTATCAATCGTGATGATTATTATCGGGCTTTTGATCGGCGGTATTTTCGGTGGGATGAAATTGGTTGAAAATGCAAATATCGCTTCAGTTGTGAGAGATTTAAAATCTTATCAGGCAGCAACATACACATTTAAGGACATATATCGAGCTTTGCCGGGTGATATTCGCAATCCTTCTGTGAGAATTCCAAATTGCGCCGCCGCACCATGTTCAACTGGTGGAGATGGGAACAGACAAATTGGTGCAGATACCGTTCATCCCCCCATTGCTACATCTGGTATCACAGATGAGCGATTTTTATTTTGGCAACATTTACTTGCTGCAAACTTGATATCTAGTGTAAAGCCTGTTGCCGATGTTGAGTTTGGTGAGGGACAGCCAGAATTGGCAACCGATGACGGCATTAGAATTGTATGGGGTCCATTGCCAGGTGGCGCAACTACCGAACCCATGAGACATTATTTTACAACTACTACTACAAATGCCGCCCATCCAAACAGTATAGATAATCTGTCTGGCTTAGTTGCTCAATCGATTGACGTCAAGCTTGATGACGGAATGCCCAATCTAGGTAAAGTTTTTGCAGGCTGGCAGTGCATTACCCCTCAAAACGCCTCAGCGGCATCGACTTATGTTGTTTCCAATACAGGTTGCTCAGTGGTTTATAGACTTGGATTCTAACCCGCCCTTAAAAAAGGGCGAGTTGGTTATGGTTTGGGAATTTTGGTGCTTTGAAAAAGCCTAATTGCTTGTTTGAATTTAAGTAATCAAAGGCGAATTCTGCCACGCTGTCAAAGGCATCAATTCTTTCGGCCGCAATGATAATTTCTTTGAAGGCTTTATTTGAAAATGGAAGGAATTTTCCGTCCATGCTTTCGATTTCAACAATTGATTTCCATGCGCCATCATCAAATTGGATTGCGAAACGCTCAAAGCGGATTTCAATTTTAACGCCATTCCAAAATTTACGAGTGATTGAGCTGTTATGTTTCATGTCTGCCTCCTGCTGGCTTTGATTGTTCATTTGACGGGGGAGACAAAGGCAGGTGGTTAAAACTTGGGGTTCACCATCGGGGAACGGGTAACACGGGAGCCACGCGAATTGAACGGGCAGCCCGTTGAACCCAAAGTTACACCTGCCAAACACGTCAAATTAAATGGACAACAAACGCCACAGGTTTGAAGGTAAAGGCATTCAAGACAGCGACCACCGTATTGGAAAAGATGGCGATAAAACGAAAAAACCCGCTTGATATATATCCCAATTTATATGGTCAAAAATGGACATCTGAAATCCAAAGTAACGGAAATATCCCCCACTTCAAAGCATTAGAAATTATAGGGATAAAGCCGAACAAGATGCCAAAGCGTGGCGCAATTCGCGTGACTAAATTCAAAAGCAATGTTTCAAAGAACCAGCCAAACCAAAGCCAATTTGCCCTTTAGGGCGGGTTAGTTTCCCCCAAATGTTTCAGTCATTCGGCTAAAGTGCCCGCAAATTAGTGAGGAAACATGCCAAAGCGTAAGAAGCGTTATAGAGGAATTTCATCGACTAAAGAGGGCAATTTATATTTTACCATCCATAGTCTTGGGAACGGCAATTTCCATTTGAATGTCGGTCAATTAGGGCAGATTTATCTTTTCGATGGATTAAATATAACTGTCGGCAGAAGTTGGAATGACGATGATGTTTTGAAGGCATTATTTGAAATTATTGATACCAAAATTTTCCAAGGTGAATTCAATAATGGGTTTTATCGTAACATTCCCAACAATCTTGACGATATTCCGTTCTAATTAGTTTCCCCCGACTTCAATTCATACCTGTGGCAATGATTTCCTGCCAAAGAAGGAAATCACGATATGACCACAGAATCAGACACCCCATACCAATATGAAGCACCACAAAACATCGTGCCAGTGAATGTCGGAATGATGCAGCCGCAAACTTATTACCCTCAAGGCGTTGCGTATTATCCACCACCACCAAAACAACCTATGCACCCTTTTATGGTGTCGGCAATATCAATGGCATTTATTACGGCGTTGTTTGTTGGCTTCGAAAAATATGCGCCTCTTGATTTCAAACCAAGTCATGTGGTTGGATCGTATGAAGCGTCAATTGACGAAGCAGTAGTCGATGCGACCAAAGGCATTGAAACCCAATACCAAGCGCAATTAGACCAATATCAGGCGCAAACCCGTACCTATATTGAACAAAGTAATAATGCCCAAAAAGCCAAAATCGATGCGATTTTGCAATATTATTCGGCGGCATATCAACGCAATCAAGTTGTTACCCAAGCCTATTTGGAGGCAAATAATAAGTTCACAGACCGCATGATGAATGTTGCCGAACGCCTTCATGCAACCGATGTTGGTGTGGGAAGTGGTGCTATTGCATTGGGTCACTTCATAGATGCCTTTGAACCGGGGTCAGGTTCAAAATTCACGCAATATGGCGTTGATGCAGGCGAAATGGCAGCAGAGACTTTGCGCAAATTTGCGGAAGAATCGCGTGTTCAACCAATTGCCGAAATTGATGAAACTTTGATGTCACCGGAAGACGTGTTGGCATCTGTTAATGACATCGAAACGCCTGAACTTCCTGCGCTTCCAAAACTTCATGCGCAAAAATCTTATGGTGGCGATCATGAGTAAGAATCGCTTTGGCTCTTTATGGGGAACATTCAACCAAACCCACAAAGGCCTTACCCAATCGGCAATGGAGCATAATGCGATAATCCGAGCCCAACATACCGAATGGCTCATGCGTAATGCAAAGCCATCGGGTGAACTTGGCAATGGCCGTTTGGCAAATCTTCACGATGTTAAATCCGCAAATTTATTGACGGGTCGTGGTTTGGTGGTTGGCGGGTTTGATAGAAAACTTATGACCTATAATGGCGATGGTAGTTTGCTGACTTATCTTCGCGCGGGCGGTGGTAAGAATGTTAGTTTTGTCTTTCCTAATCTGGCCTATATCAAATCCCGTTCTATCGTGGTGATTGACATTAAAGAGGGAGAGAATGCCTATGCAAGTGCAAAATATCGTGCCGAGGCATTGGGTTACGATTGCATATTCTTAAATCCGTTTGGGCTTCATGGCTTTCCCAATTCCATGGTAAATCCATTATCAAGGCTATTGGACTTAAAACTATCAGGAAAAAAGATAGATAGCGAATATGATGAAATTGCGGAATTACTTTGCCCTACGCCTAAAAAGCAAGGTGATAATGGGTGGGTTTATACCGGCGCACAACAAATCTTATCGTGGCTATTACAATATTTTGTAACCGACGACCCATTAAAACTAAACCCCGGTTGGTTATGGCGCTTTGCCAATATGGGCGGTGAGGAATTAGATAATTTCTTCGCTTTTGCAAAGGCAAGCGACGATGAAACTGTGGCAAGCCGCGCCCATAAATATGCCGATATGGCAGAAACCGTTCCAAAAGAATGGTCGGCCTATATTTCTGAAATATCAAAAGCGGTATCGGAGTTTCGCCCCGATACATCACTTGAATGCACCACACGCTATAATCAGTTTGATTTTGCAACATTAAAGCAAAAGCCCACAATTGTTTATATCATGCTTCCAGCCTCAAAGATTGAAGCCGCAAGGCGATGGCTTGCGCTTAATATCAATCATGCCATTGAGAGTGTTGCGGCGGCTAATGGCGATATTCCTGTTACATTTTTCCTTGATGAAATGCCGCAATATTATGTGCCGGCGATTGCCAAGGCGTTACGCCTTTATCGCGCACGCGGCATAAATCTATGGATGCTTTCGCAAACGCGTCAATCATTGTTTGATTATTATTCCAAAGACCTTGTGACCGAATTTGAAAACCAAGCGGCGGTTACCATTTATAAGAATGTCACGGAAACATCTGTTTTAAACGATATTGAAAAACTATCGGGAACCAAGACCATTCTTAACCGCAATATTGGTCACAATGGCGGCATTCAACAATCTGGCAATGCCGGCCTTTCTGAATCCAAACGTAGCGTTCTTCAAACCGAAGATATTTTGAGCTTGGGTCAAAGCAAACATATCGTAAGGCTTTCCGATATGCCTCATTTAATCGTGGCGGATACCATCCCTTATTACAAAATCCCCGCATGGCGTGACGCCATTAAGGATGTTCGCGAAATGCACAAAATGGGCGCTCAAATAATTGAGCCAGATTGGGGGATTGATGAATGAAGAAATCCGACCCAATCAAAGGAACATTCAACACCGAAGTTAATCGAACTGCGGCGGAAATTGCCATTCGCAAACGCGGGGCAGAAATAACCCAAAAAGCCACAACGCATTTTGAGAAAAACCAAGGTAAGTGGATTAATCGCCGCTATGGCGATCTTCTAAAATCCAATTCCGCGCCTTCCATGCAGCTTACACCGCATGGGCAGCAAATCTCCCCATCACAAAAAGCTACCAAGGCCGCAAGGATAAAAGTGAACGGTAATTTCAAAAAGCGATTAAGCAATATTCAAAACAAGGTCGAAAACATGGTTGCGCGTTCCAAAGGCAATGACCCAACCAGACCGCGCGGGCGTGATAAGGACAAAGAGCGATAATGCGCCGCAACACGAATTTGTGTTGATTACATAATTCGGAAAATGATATCCTAAGAATTGGTGAATAAATCTGGCGAAAGCATACTTGCCCCCAGATTTATTCTTGAACAATCTAAAATGCCTTCATTAGAGCAAAATGCTCTTTGAAGTGAGATTGTATGGATAGTTTACAAGAAATTTTTGAACGCAATAAGGATAAATATCGGGCTTTGACCAATAAGCTCGAAGGCTATGACGCATCTCAAAAGGATGATGTTGTCAAAATCTTGATGATGATTTCGCAAGTATTTGTCGATAATTCATTGGGCTTAGGAGCGGTGGATTTAGCTATACAGGCAAGAGATAAAATTACTTCACAAACCGCAATAGACTATGATAAAACAAAGGCTCTCACAAAGCGTGAGCCTGTTGACCTCGATGACATTTTGAATGCCGAGGGTGATATTTCCAAAGATATAAAAAACAAACAAATTGAGGATTACTCACCATGAATTCAAACGCACCTAAAAAGGCGGTATTATATTGCCGTGTATCAACAACCAGACAAGCCACCGAAGGCCATGGGCTTGATAGTCAGGCAACACGTTGCCGCCTATTCGCGCAAGCCAAAGGCATGGAAGTCATTGGCGAATATTATGATGATGCTTCGGGAAGTTTAATCAAACGCCCCGCAATGACAGATATGATTAAGTTCTTGTCGCGTCAAAAAGAACCGATTGCGGTGATTATTGACGACATTAGCCGTTTGGCACGTTCTATAGAAACGCATATTACCCTTCGCGCCAAACTTGCAAAAGTTGGTGCGGTTTTATTGTCACCATCCGTAAATTTCGGACAAGATAGTGATAGCCAATTCTTTGAACATCTTCTTGCAATTGTTGCCGAACATGGTCGCAATAAGAATGGTGAACAAGTAAAGGCACGTATGTTGTCGCGCATGATTAATGGCTATTGGACATTCAATTGCCCAACGGGTTACGCCTACAAAAAATTGCCTGAACATGGAAAAATTCTAGTCAAAGAAGAACCTCATGCTTCAACCGTTAAGGAAATTTACGAAGGATTTGCGGCGGGACGTTTTTCATCTGTGATTGAGGTTCTTCGGTTTTTACAAAATCACCCAACATGGCCTTCACGCTTAAAGAAATCTATTACTTCGGAATCGGTCAAAGACCTTTTAACCCGCCCCCATTATGCGGGCGTTATTAACTTTCCAAACTGGGGATTGAATTATATTCCTGCAAAGCATGAAGCTATTATTAGCTTCGAAACTTATCAAGCCGTGCAAGATCGTTTAGCCGCAAGAGCGCAAGCACCAGCGCGGAAAGATATTTCCGAACATTTTGCCTTAAGAGGTTTTGTGAATTGTGGTTGTTGCGGAAGTCCTTTAAGCTCATGCCTGTCCAAAGGCCGTCATGCTTATTACCCATATTATCTTTGTCACAATAAGGAATGTGAGGCCTATGGCAAAAGTGTGCGTAAGGAAGTTATTGAAGGCGAATTTGATGAATTGCTAAAAACACTGCAACCGACTCCACACCTTTATGAATTAGCCTTTGAGGTGTTCAAAGATGTTTGGAATTCGCGCGTGAAAGAATTGAAACATCATATTCGCCATTTTGAGACCGAGTTCAAAAATCTTGAACAAAAAGCCGAGATGTTTTTGGAGCGAATTCTTCAAGCTGATTCACCTTTGCTGATAAAAACCTATGAAGAAAAAATCAAAACAATCGAGGCCGAAAAGGTTTTGACCAAAGAAAAAATGATAAGTTTTGGTCGCCCGAAAAAGACCTTTGACGAAACTTTTAGAACCGCTATGGAATTTCTCAAAAACCCTTATAAATTATGGGTTTCTGGCATGTTAAGCGATAAAAGAGCCGTGCTAAAACTTGCGTTTGCGGGCAATATTGAATATGTGCGAAATGAAGGTTTTAGAACCGCAAAAATCGCCACACCTTTCAAATTAATCAATAACTTAGGAGGCAATATGGCTGAAAATCAAAAAATGGTGGAGCCAAGGGGAGTCGAACCCCTGACCTCTTGCATGCCATGCAAGCGCTCTACCAACTGAGCTATGGCCCCAAATAATAACGGTCATGCTGCTAACAGAGGGTTTTGTTTGTGGCAATATTAAAATGCAGATTGGGTCTTAAATTAAGCCCATAAATTCCGCTTTCCTGCCGCTATATCTTTACAGCCAATAATTCAAAACCTATTTAACCAAAATGACAAATTCAGAAAACCAAGGACGTGTTCTTATTATTGCCGGTTCGGATTCGGGCGGTGGCGCGGGTATTCAGGCGGACATTAAGTCGGTTACTATGAATGGCGGTTATGCCATGACAGCAGTTACGGCAATAACGGTGCAAAACACATTGGGTGTATTTGACGTTCACCCAATTCCCACCAAAACCATAAAAGATCAAATCATTTGCGTCATGGATGATATCGGCGCCGATTGTATTAAAACCGGAATGTTGGGAACTGTGGATGTGGTTGAGGCGATTGGTGAAACCATGGCGCTTTACCCAAGAATCGCGCGTGTAATTGACCCAGTAATGGTCGCCAAAGGCGGACATGCTTTATTGGTTGAAAAAGCAATTTCGGCGGTGCGCGCAATTATGATTCCGAATGCCACATTATTGACACCAAATGCGCCTGAGGCCGAAAAATTGGCCGAGTGCACAGTTGAAAACCTTGACGGGCAAAGGCGCGCGGCGGAGAGAATCTTGAGATTGGGCGCGCGCGCCGTTTTGGTGAAAGGTGGTCATATTGAAGGTGAAACTTTCACCGATTTATTGGCGACCGAAATGGGCGAAACCTTTTTTGAAGCCAAACGCATAAATTCCACCTCAACACATGGCACAGGCTGCACTTTGGCAAGCGCGATTGCAACCTATATGGCGCGCGGGTTTTCGCTTAATGATGCGGTGGAAAAATCACGCGAATATGTTTTCAAGGCTATAGAGACCGCCAAAGGCTTTGGCAAAGGCCATGGGCCTTTGAACCATCAATACGGCCTTACACAGACATGAACCTCGGTGTCACAAACAAAGCCGGGTGAACAATCGTCGGTAACATTACATTGGGTTTTGCAAAGACCGGTAACTTCGCCGCAAACATAGCCGGAATAAGAGCAATCTTCGCGGGCGCCCGCAGTATTGACAGACATAAATTGGCTTTCACAATATGCATGCACTTCAGAGCCGCCTTTTGAAGTGAAATTGACAATGCGGCCATTAAGCGCCGCAATTTCATCATTCAGGGTCTTAATTTTCTGTTTCAGTTTTGCATTTTCAGCCTGCAAACTCTCTACGGTTGGTGCAACTTTGGCCGCACTTGGGTTCGCCTTAACTTCAAGCGGTTTTAGAAACTGTGTGTTAATTTGCGCAAAAGCAAAACCACCGCTTAATGCGGCAATGCCAATGGCAATGATTAGGGCTTTTTTCATACTATCCTCCCTGTATGGTTTCTTAACATTATTACGGTGTTACTGAAAGTTAAATGAACGAGAATTGCCAAAAATTCTTGCGCGCAAATTGTCACGCTTTATTGTTATTTCATGAGTGATCTAGAATCGAAATTAAAAGAAATCCTTCGCGCCTCCACCACTTTGATGAAAGTAATGGAAACTTGCCGCGCACAAAAATTGCCGGATTGGCGCATTGTTTCGGGCGCTGTTTATGGAACGGTTTTCAATCATTTAACTGGGCGTGATAGCGATTATGGCATAAAGGATTTTGACATTGCTTATTTCGACCCCGACACAAGTTATGATGCCGAAGATGTTTGGATAAAGCGAATTGATACTGCCCTTCCCCCGACATTGGCGGCGCGCGCCGAAGTGCGCAATCAGGCACGGGTGCATTTGTGGTTTAAGAATAAGTTCGGTGGCGAATATGCGCCTTTGTCTAATACTGACGAAAGCCTCGATAGATATTTGTGCTTTGCCCATATGATTGCGGTGCGACTTGAAGAAAATGAAGACATTACAATTGCTGCGCCTGCGGGGCTTGAGGACATGTTCAATATGGTTTTACGCCATAATCCAAAACGCGGTGCCTATGATAGGTTTTTGGAGAAATCCCATTCCATCATTGAAAGATGGCCCGAGGTGAGAATTGTGGAATGATTGCGTTGCTTAAGGGCGAAAAAAACTCTAAAGGAAGCCCATTCTTGCAGGAATCATAAATGAAAGCCGCTGTAATAGTTTATCCCGGTTCAAATTGCGATCGCGATTGTAAAGTTGCCGCCGAAACTACAATTAATGCCAAAACCGATATGATCTGGCATAAAGAAACCCAACTTGCCGATGATTTGGATTTAATCATTATCCCCGGCGGGTTTTCATACGGTGATTATTTACGATGTGGTGCAATGGCTGTTCGTTCGCCAATCAATAATGAAATCATGCGCCATGCCGAACGCGGCACGCCGATTTTGGGCATTTGCAACGGGTTTCAAATCCTCTGCGAAGCGGGCCTTTTGCCCGGCACGCTTTTGCGCAACTCAAGTCTAAAATATATTTGCAAAGAAGTGGAATTGAAGGTCACGAATTATGACACAATTTTCACCCGCGCCTATAAAGGCCAACCAAACCCGATTATGACTGTCGGCAATGGCGAAGGCAATTATTTCGCCGATCAAGAGACTTTGGATAGGCTTCATGACGAGAATTTGATTGCCTTCAAATACGTCAATACACCCAATGGCTCGATGGAGGATATTGCGGGTATTGTTAATTCCAAAGGCAATGTTTTGGGCCTTATGCCCCACCCTGACCGCGCCTTTGCCAAAGAATTGGGATCGGACGATGGCGCGGGCGTTTTTCAAAGTCTTGTTGCTTAGGCCGCCCTATTCTTCCCACCATACAATAGCAATAATGCCAACGCTGCCGCAGATGGCACTAGCACTATCTTATTAATCATGCCCCACCCATAGGCCACCAAAACATGGCCCGACAGGAATGAACCGATTGCCATTGCGCCGAAAATGAGGAAGTCATTTAAGGATTGAACGCGCGTTTTTTCTTCAGGGCTATGGGTTTCCAAAATCATATTTGACGCACCGACAAAGCCGAAATTCCACCCCAAACCCAATAGTATCAATGCCCAACTGAAATTCCCAAAATTATTACCTGAAAGGCCGACAATTGCTGCGAAACAAAGTATCAAAAGACCAATAGATACAATGCGTTTTGCGCCGAATTTGGTAATAAGATTGCCGGTAAAGAAACTGGGGGCATACATCGCAATAATATGCCACTCAATAGATTGATTTGATTGCGAAATTCCCAATCCACACATTTTCATTGCCAATGGCGCCGACGTCATCATAAGATTCATCATTGTATAGGAAATGACACCGCAAAGCATGGCGATTATGAATGCTTTATTGCGAATTATTTCGCTTATGTTTCGTCCACCCGAAATGGCCACTTCGGAATTTGGCACTTTCACACCTGCTAAAATTCCTGCCGCAATTAATGCAATTACCGCCTGGGAAATATAAGAATAAAGGAATAGGTTTTCGCCGATTGCCATAGTATAAGTCACAAGGCGCGGGCCTAAAATGCCCGCGAAAACACCACCCGCCATAACCCATGCCAAAGCCTTGGGGCGAATTCCGGCATCAATGCCGTCAGCAGCGGCGAAACGAAAACTCTGCACCACCGCGCCGTAAAGCCCGCCAAAAAAAGTCGCGATACAATATAAAACAAATGAATTATTGAGGATTGCCAAAGCCCCCAAACAGCCCGCGATAAAGCCATACGTCGTGCCAATCAAAAACGAGACACGCCGCCCAAATTCGCGCGCTATATAACCATTCGGCAAAGTGCCAAGCGCCATGCCGATTACAAAAATGCTTAGTGGCATTGTCGCCAATTCTTTATTCGGCGCAATTTGCGAACCAATAATTGCACCGGTCGCAAATATGACTGAGGCATTCGCCCCAGCGAGCGCTTGGGCAATTGAAAGCCTGGTTACAGTGTTTAGTGCGCGTTTGTCGTCTATTAATCTATTCGTTACGGTCATTAGTGGCGCAATCCTTTATAGCCCCTATTCACTATTTGGCACAGCAGGTCAAATCATTGTCGCCCTCATACGCGCGCGCGAAAATGTTCACATTTGTTATCATTTGTTGAAATTCCTTTTTAAAAACAATGTCTTCAAAAACCAATTTACCCTCATTTGGTTCGAAATCTGTTGAAAAATACACATTTTTTGCAAAAAAATTCGTCACAAATATTGACCATTTTCTTGGTCAAAACCCGTCATAAAGGCAGTTTTGCACCAACTATTTTGAAATAAACGTTCAATAGTAATTCAAAAAATAGTCATGAGGATAAGGTGGATTTATCAGTTCAGATTAGCGCTTGGCGCGTCCCCCATGCAATCGGGAAAGGCCGCTCTTTAGCGAAACGGAGGCGTGACGAAGGGTGAAGATGGAGGGATCCCTTCAGGCAAATCTTGACTCTATTTTTGCGGCATTTCTGTCAAATTGTGGAACCAATAATTTACTCCCGAAATGTTTCACGGAGTCGATATTGGGTTAAAATTATTTCCGCTCCTCCCAAAGTTCGCATTTTTAGACTGTAACCCAAGTCTCGTTACTTAATATCGGACAGAGTTTTGATAACCACTTCCGGTCGATTAGGAAAATTAGCGACCAATTTTAATGTTCCACCCATTGCTTCGATATAGGACGACAAAGTCGAAAGTAACAAATCGGACCGTTTTTCAAGACGTGAAACATTTTCTTGTTTGACACCAAGAAGTTCAGCCATACGCTCTTGGGTTAATTCATGGGCTTTACGCAACGAACGCAAAGAATGTTCTTCTTCAATCAAATCTTTCGCGCGGATATCAATTTTCTCAAGGTCTTCTTCAGAAAATGAATCCATAAAATCTTTCAGTGACTTTGTCATTTCATGCACCTTTGCCAAGTTTTTCTAAATGTACCCTGTATCTTTGTTCTGCGGTTGAGATAAAATTCTTGTAAAATCTCTTTTGATTTACGCCGGATTTATCGCCAGCAACCAACAAAATCGCCTCCCTATTCGGGTCAAATGCAAACGCCAACCGCCAAACACCGTCATTCGCTACAAATCTAAGCTCTTTCAAATTTGAAAATTTCGAGCTTTTCAGAGTGTCACAGTGCGGTCGTTTCAAATTTGGCCCAAATTCAGACAATAATTTAAGCATTGCAGCCATTTCAATTTTGACATTTTTTTCAAAGAGTCTCGCCTCTTCGAAAAACATATCATCAAAATTAATTTGCCAACTCATCGGGTTAGAATATGCCATGAATGTAATATGCTGTCAAGCGCATGTTTATGAATAATCCAAATTTATCCGAAATTTTTGTGAAGACCCATACGTTATTGAAATGCTGTAAATTTTCAGGCAAATCACTTTCTTTGGTGGCAACGGTAAACCGCCCCCCTAATCGTAGGGGGGGGCTGTCGAGCATCGCGAGACTGGGGGGTTGCGTGGGTTCTTTGGCTTTGTGGTGAGGGGAGGTTTTATTAGCCTTGTGGCAAAGCGATTTATTCTAGACCGCAAAACCCCACCGGCGCTTACGCGCCACCACCCCTCCTTTGAGGGGAGGAGTAATCGCGCACCTGCAATCCACCACCAACTTACGCGTCAAACCCGTGACAAAAACTAATTATTCCGCTAAATCCACGCCATGACCGAATCTTCACAAATGACACCTGAAATTATTGCCCAACACGGTATTAAGCCTGATGAATATCAAATCATTCTTGATAGATTGGGGCGTGAACCCAATTTGCTTGAATTGGGCATTTTTTCGGTTATGTGGTCGGAACATTGTTCTTATAAATCTTCGCGCCGTCATTTGGGTAAATTCCCAGTTTCAGGGCCAAGAGTTATTCAAGGCCCAGGCGAAAATGCGGGCGTTATTGATATTGGTGACGGCCAAGCCGCAATCTTCAAAATGGAAAGCCATAATCACCCGTCATTCATTGAACCCTATCAAGGTGCGGCAACCGGCGTTGGCGGCATTATGCGCGATGTATTCACGATGGGTGCGCGCCCGATTGCATTAACCAATGCCCTTAGATTTGGTGAGGCCAACCACCCTCTTACTAAGCGACTTTTATCCGGCGTGGTTTCGGGAATTGGCGGTTATGGTAATTGTGTTGGCGTTCCAACCGTTTGCGGCGAGGTGAATTTTGACGCATCATATAATGGCAATATTTTGGTCAATGCCATGTGCGTTGGCTTGGCAGAAACCGACAAAATTTTCTATTCGCGCGGCGCAAAAGTCGGTTCACCGATTGTTTATTTCGGTTCAAAAACCGGACGCGACGGTATTCATGGCGCAACAATGGCAAGCGCGGAATTTGATGCTGATTCCGACGAAAAGCGCCCAACTGTTCAAGTCGGCGATCCATTCATGGAAAAACTTCTTATCGAAGCCACGCTTGAATTGATGCAGACCGATTGCATCGAAGCCATTCAAGATATGGGCGCGGCGGGTTTGACGTCTAGCTCCGTTGAAATGGCGGGTAAAGAAGGGCTTGGCATTGTTCTGAAAATGAATGATGTGCCGTGCCGCGAAAGCCATATGACGCCATATGAAATGATGTTATCGGAATCACAAGAACGCATGCTGGCAATCCTTAAACCAGGCCTTGAACATATTGCCGAAGGCATTATGGAAAAATGGGATTTGGACTATGCCGTAATTGGTTATACAACCGACACAGGGCGCATGGTGCTTGAATTTGATGGTGAAGTGGTTTGCGATATTCCGGTTGGGCCTTTATCATCTGATGCCCCAAATTATGACCGCCCGTGGGTTGAAACACCAAAGCCCGCCAATGTCACGGCGCGCGAAATTGGTGAATTGGGCAATTTGAATGAAGTGCTTTTGAAATTATTGTCTTGCCCCGATGTTGCCTCAAAACGCTGGATTTGGGAACAATATGATAGGCATGTTATGGCCGATACTTTGGCGGCTTCTGATAAAGCTTATGATGCGGCCTTGGTGCGGGTTCACGGCACTAAAAAAGCGCTTGCGATTACGAATGATTGCACACCGCGCTATGTCCTAAATGACCCTTATGAGGGCGGAAAACAAATTGTTGCAGAAAGCTATCGAAACATTGTGGCAGTGGGAGCGACACCTATTGCGATTACTGATAATCTCAATTTCGGTTCGCCGGAACGCCCGGAAATTATGAGTCAGATTGTTGGCGCAATTCACGGCATGGCAGAAGCGTGTAAAGTCTTGGAATATCCCGTCGTTTCGGGCAATGTCAGCCTTTATAATGAAACAATGGGCAAGGCGATTTTGCCGACGCCGGTTGTTGGCGGTGTGGGGCTTATTGCTGATTATGAAAACTCAATCGGCTATGGCAAATTCCAAGAGGGCGATAATATCGTTCTTTTGGGTGAAACCCATGATGAATTGGGTGCAAGCCTTGTGATGCGCGAAATTGTCGGGCGTGGTGACGGCGCGCCGCCAAAGGTCGATTTGGAACTTGAAAAGCGCACTTGTGATTTAGTTGCAAATTTGATTTCGAGTAAATTATTAAGCGCATGCCATGATTTATCGGATGGCGGGTTGGCGCTTGGCCTCGCTAAAATGTGCCTTGGCGCGAATTTGGGAATTGTTGGCACTTTGGATGATGATTTGGCGCAAAATGCCGCTTTATTTGCAGAATCCCAGGCGCGGTTTGTAGTTGCAATCGACGATTCCCATTTAAATCGGGCACACGAAATGGCCTTGAAAGCAGGAATTAAATTCACGAAAATCGGCGTTGCCAGTGGTTCACATTTGGAAATCGGCGGCGCCATGAATTTGGAAATTTCCAAAATGCGTGCGGCTTTTGAGGAATTTCTGCCCGAAATGATGAATTAGCACATGGCGCGCCTTTCCCTTATTTTTGCATTTATTTGCGCAATTTTCGGCTTTGGTTTTTCTGCCTTTGCAAAAGCGCCACATAAATGCGAAACCCGAACCATAAATCTTGCGCAATTTTCCGGCCAAAATTTTGGTGAAAAGAAATATTCGCAATTGCCTTTAAAGCCGTTTGAAGTAGTTTTGACTTTTGATGATGGCCCAACCTATGTCACGCCGAAAATTCTTGAAACCCTAAAGCAAAATTGTGTCAAAGCGACGTTTTTCATGGTCGGTGACAGGATAAATGAAAACCCGCAAATTGCACGCGAGGTCTTGGCACAGGGACATTCAATCGGGCTACATTCAATGTCGCATTTATCGATGCAAAGCCTCAATGATGCGCAACAAATCGCGGATTTTGAGCAAAATAAAGCGGCCTCCGAAGCGGCATTCGGCACAAATATCGCCCATTTCTATCGTTTTCCATTTCTGCAGGATACTCAAAATCTTACCAACTATCTCAATCAAAATAATTTCAATGTGATTTCCACCGATACAATCGCATACGATTGGGAAGAAAACGCCGACATAAAATCAGTTCACAAAAAAATCTTCGCGCAATTGGATATGCATAATAATTCAGGAATAATATTATTGCATGATAATAGAGAATTAGCCGCAAACGCCCTTCCCTCTTTGCTAAAATCTTTGAAAAAGAAGGGCTATAAAATTGTGAAATTGGAATATTCAGAAGTTCAATAAGATTTTCCTGCAGTTAGGCAGGTCTTAACATCATCATTCCAAACCCCACCTTGTTTGTAGCAATATTCGCGCATTTCGGCCCATCTTTGGGCGGCTTTTTCGGGGTCAGTTTCGACAGGACCAAGCGCGCAAGAACTTAAAAGAATCAATGCTGCAAATGCGGCGGCAAGTCCTTTTTTTCCTTTTTGCTTAAAGGTGGCAATGGTTCTTTCCATTGGCTATCTCCGGCATTTTTATAGGGATTATATTTGCAATAATTATGCTCATAATCCCAATCATTTTGTTTTTCGCGGCATAAGCGAATGCTGTCCGCCAATTTATCTTCCGGCGTTTTTGAACCATATTTTGTAAGCGCACAAGACGAAAGGCCAATCATTGCAATAATTGCAATAATCACGCGCCCCAATGTCATTTCACGCCTAATTTTTCGCGTTCTGCATTGAGCAATTCGGCCATTTCGCGGCGAATTTTGTGTTCCGAAACTTCGATTTTGGCATCAGCAAAGTCTTTCGCGACTTTGTTATAAACATCTTCATCGCCTTTGACATGCAAATCCGCCGCGACCACGCTATCGGCGTATTTTTGTGCAGATTCGTCGCTTAGACCCAAAAGACCCGCCGCCCAAAGACCCAAAGCACGATTGCGACGTGCGGTTGCTTTGAACTCTAATTCTTCATTGCTCGCGAATTTGCTTTCTTCGGCTCTCTCGCGCTTTTCAAAATTTGACATGGATTCCTATCCTTGAATTTAATAACGTCTCTCTATGCCAAATGAAGGGATTAAACACAAGATTTCAAGGCGGTATTAATGTAAAACTTTCGTCGTGAATGCCAAATGCAATAAAGTTTGATTTGATAGGTTTCATTGTGATAGAGGCTGCACTCTGTTAGTATGTTAAAAATGATTTTAGAGAATCATTTTTTCGGGGGCTTAAATGTCGCGTCGCAAAAAAATCTATGAAGGCAAGGCAAAGGTTCTTTATGAAGGGCCTGAACCCGGAACTTTAATCCAATATTTTAAAGATGATGCCACCGCATTTAATGCTCAAAAACACGCAATTATTGAAGGTAAAGGCGTATTAAATAATCGCATCAGCGAATTTATTATGGGTCAATTAAACTCTATTGGCGTGCCAACCCATTTCATCAAACGACTTAATATGCGTGAACAGCTTATTCGCGAGGTGGAAATCATTCCGCTTGAGGTCGTGGTTCGCAATGTGGCTGCGGGTTCAATTGCAAAGCGCCTTGGCATTACCACTGGCGAAACTTTGCCGCGTTCGATTGTTGAATTTTATTATAAAAATGATGAATTAGGCGATCCTTTGGTTTCTGAAGAACATATTACTGCATTCAATTGGGCAACAACCCAAGAGATGGATGATATTATGGCCTTGGCATTGCGCATCAATGATTATCTTTCCGGCCTTTTTGCCGCTGTGGGCATTCGCCTGGTTGACTTTAAACTGGAATTTGGGCGTCTTTATGAGGGCGAAATGGTTCGCACAGTTCTTGCCGATGAAATCAGCCCGGATTCGTGCCGCCTTTGGGACGCGCGCAATAATAATAGTTTGGATAAAGACCGCTTTCGCCAAGATTTAGGCGGCCTTTCTGAGGCCTATGCCGAAGTTGCCACACGCCTTGGCATTTTCAAAGACCCTGCACAGGCAATGGCGGGTGAAGGCTAGACTTTTGGAATTAAGAATTAAAAATTAAAATTGAGCATTGTTATGAAAATTCGCGTTGATGTTAAGTTGAAAAATGGTGTGCTTGATCCGCAGGGGCGTGCGGTTGCACATGCTTTGCACGGATTGGGTTTTGATGAAGTTGAGGACGTTCATATCGGCAAATCGATTGAGATTGAAGTGAATGAGACCGACGAAACCAGAGCCCTTGAGCGCGCCAAAGAAATGTCGCAAAAATTATTGGCGAATTTGGTGATCGAATCCTATTCGGTGTCGCGTATCGCCTAGACAATAGGCAAATGATTTGATTTTCCCATAAATTGCGATACATTGGCGACGGAGTATTGCTATGAATGTAATCCGCAAAATTGAAATCACCGAAAAGCAAGCCGAATGGATCGATGCCGAAATTGCGTCCGGCAATATTAGTGATGAACGTATGCTTATCGAAGAAGCAATCGCTGAGCGCGTTCACCAAAAAAATATGCAAAACCCCAAATATCGCGAATGGCTAGAGGCGGAACTTCAAAAAGGCTTGGATAGCGGAATTAGCGAGAAATCGATTGATGAGATTTTCGCGGAAGCGAGAGCCTATACAAGAAAACTCAATGGCAAAGTATGAGCTTTCAGACGAGGCAGAAGCAGACCTATTCAATATATCCGTTTACGGAGATTTGAATTTCGGTGAAGCTCAGTCAGATTTTTACAATGCAAAGATAAAGAAGAGGCTCGATCTTATCGCATCAAACCCCCTACTCTATCCAATTGTCGATACCAAAAATGGCGAATTTAGAAAAAGCGTGGTCGCTTCGCATTCGGTCTATTACAGAATTGAAAAAAACAAAGTTAGAATAATCAGAATTATCGGGCAGCAAGATTTCTAGAGAAATTCGATAGAATCCAATCTATTTGAAAAGTCGGATTTTAACTTTCCTGTGCCATACTGCCGCGATGGAAAACGATATTTCAAGACCGCAAATGTCAATCGACGCCAATATTGACCCCGCAAAAGTCAAAAAGCCGAATAATATTCCGGCGATTCTTTTGGGCTTCATGTTGGTCGCTGCTGTCTATCAGATTTTCGGCGCGCAGTTTTTTCCAAAACGCCAAGCGGTGTCACCAATCGCTGAAAGCAACCATGAAGTCGCGTGCGGCACAATGAATGCGCCGCAAACTTCACGTCAATTAACGAAAAATGGCCTAAGACCGACGATTGACGAAACCGAAGCCCCTGGCTGTTAAGCCGCTCTTGCAATTCTCAAAAGGTTTGTCGCCCCTGGCGTGCCAAATGGCACACCCGCAACCACCACAATCAAATCCCCGGGCTTTGTAAAACCAACACCGGTTGTTAATTGCGAGGCGATTTTCGCCATATCCGAACCACTTTTCGGATTGCGAACCACGCGCGATTCCAGACCCCAAACCAGTGCCAACATACGCGCCGATTTCGGATTTGGTGTTAATGCCAAAATCGGCTGCAAAGGTCTTTCGCGTGACACACGCAAAGCTGTCGTGCCACGGTCGGTGAAGGCCACCAAACATTTCGCGCGCGCGGCACTTGCGGCGACACGGGCGGCTGCGGAAATCGCGTCTTGAACCTCGGCTTCTTCTGGGTCCGCGTGTTCAGCATCCATTAATTCGGGCCAACGTGGGTCTTTTTCAACGCGCGCGGCAATGCGGCTCATGACTTCGACCGCTTCAAGTGGGAAATCACCGGATGCGGTTTCGGCAGAAAGCATTAAGGCATCTGTACCCTCATAAACTGCATTGGCAACATCTGATGCTTCGGCACGGGTCGGGGTTGATGAAGTAATCATGCTTTCAAGCATTTGTGTCGCGACAATTGTCGGCACACCACGTTTGCGCGCCTCACGAAGTATAGTTTTTTGTGCAATTGGCACTTCTTCAGGCGCAAGTTCGACACCCAAATCGCCGCGCGCGACCATAACACCATCGCAATAATCGAGAATTTCATCAAGGCGTTTAAGCGCTGCGGGCTTTTCAATTTTCGCCAAACAGGCCGCGCGACCTTGGACAATTGATTTCAATTCCGCCATATCAGCAGCGCGTTGCACAAAGGACAAAGCGACCCAATCGACACCCAATTCAAGCGCAAAATTCAAATCCTTGCGGTCTTTTTCGGTTAAAGCTGAAATTGGTAATATTGCGCCCGGGACATTCACGCCTTTGCGGTCGGAAATAAAGCCGCCGCGAATTACTTTCACTTCGGCCCAATCTTCGCCATGATCTTGAATTTTCACGCGAACTTTTCCGTCATCAATTAATAATTCGAGACCTTTTTTCATAACCGCGAAAATTTCCGGTTGCGGTAAAGGAATCTTGGTCGCGTCACCTTCAAAATCGCCCAATTCAAAACGATAAGTTTCGCCATTTTCCAATTTTACTTTTTCGCCGTTTTTGAATTTGCCGAGGCGAATTTTCGGCCCTTGCAAATCTGCCAAAATGCCCAAAGGCCGCCCGATTGCAAGTTCAGCAGCGCGCACTGAATTATAGGCTAATTGATGGTCATCATAAGAACCATGGGAAAAATTAAGGCGAAACACATCCGCCCCCGCCTTAGCAAGTTCTAAAGTCGTGTCCGGATCACGCGATTTCGGGCCCAAGGTTGCAACAATTCTGGTTTTTCTATTTCTAATCATTCGCTTCTAAATCCTGCGGCAAGTTTTGCATTGGCCTCAATTTTCGACCATTCGCCATTAATCATCATATTTTCATTGGCAATCCACGAACCGCCACACGCAACAACATTCGGTAGTTCCAAATATTGTGGAATTTTTTCATAAGTTATGCTTCCCGTTGGGCAGAATTGGGCGTGTTTCAATGGCCCATGATAGGCTTTTAAAGTCGCGGCACCGCCAAATTGTTCAGCCGGAAAAAATTTTAAGACCCCGAAACCTTCTTCAAGACGGCACATTATTTCAGTTGGTGTCAAACAACCGACCATCACATCGCAATCAAGGTTCAAAAGCGCGGTTCTAAGGCGCGGACTTGTGCCTGGTGTGACAATGAAATCTGCACCTGCTTTCATAACCGCATCTACGTCACCTTCACTCAAAACTGTTCCCCCACCCACACTTAATGTCGGGGCGGTTTGTTTCATTATTTTAATTGCCTCAATCGCGCATTCGGTGCGCAATGTGACCTCAATGAATTGCAGCCCGCCTTTTTGTAACGACAATGCCAATGGTTCGGCATATTCCAATTTTGGAATTGCCAGAACCGGAATAATCGGGTTTTTTCTTAATCTTGTTGCAAAAGCAGCCATTTTTCCCTCTATTTTTCTTTTAGGCGAACATCGCCGCGCCTTTTAGCGCAGCATACTTGTCAGAATTACGATAGACCGGCACATCTCTGACATAATTTGCCATTGGGCCAATATTGCGGAAACGTTCTATGAAATCATTGGTCATAATGAATTGCGCTAATTGCTCTGCAACGCCGCCCGCAATCACGCAACCGCCTAAAGCGCCAAAACTCAAGACTGCATTTGAACAAAATGTCGCCAAAATAAGTGAAAGCGTTTTTGCTGCTTCAACCGCCAATTGGTTTGATAAATTGGCCGCGGCTTCGCCAATTTCCGGCGGAGTTTCAAATGGTGTTGCTTCGCCTTTTATCGCGCCAATACATTTATAAATGCGCAAAAGTCCGGGCCCTGATAAAACGTGTTCGAATGAAACCGCCTCTAACGCACGCGACAAAACACTTAGTATTTCGCGTTCCAAGTCGGACTTAGGTGCAAATGCCTGGTGCCCGCCTTCGGTTGGCAAAACGCGCCAAGAACTTTCAGTTTTTAATAGGCCCGCCATGCCAAGACCGGTTCCCGGGCCTAAAACCACAATAGGTGCGCCTTCTCTTGCTTCGCCTTTATTAACTACAATCAAATCACTGGCGGGAGTGGCGGGAATTGCCATTGCCTGGGCGGCAAAGTCATTGATTAATTGCACATTTTCGAAACCAAATGCCTCTATCATTTTCGGCGCCGAAACCACCCAATTCGAATTGGTAAAGCGCACTTCATCAGCACCAGTAGGCCCCGCCAAAGCGAAAACACCTTGTTTTGGCTTGACATGCAGGTCTTTTTGCCAATCTTCAATAGCGAGTTCCAATGAACGAAATTCTTCAACCGAACGCACGCCGATATTGCTTAATTCCACATGGCCTTGGGCATTTTTTTGTGCAAGTGCCAATCTTGCATTTGTCCCGCCGACATCGCCGACAATTATTCCATCCATTTTCCGCCCCTATAATTCAAATATGCACGCACCTTTTTCGGCGCTTGATACTTTTTCTCTGAAACTTGCAAATAATTCGCGCCCGAAATCAATTGTATGGGCGGTTTGTTCAACATAAATGCTTTCGCGGTTCTGCCATTCGGTTTCATCTACCATTGCATTTAATACGCCGTTTGCATCGATTTCAATCATATCGCCGTCACGAATTTTACCGATTGCACCATTATCCTTTGCTTCCGGTGTAACATGAATTGCCGCCAAAATCTTGCCCGACGCACCTGACATACGCCCGTCTGTGATAAGGGCCACTTTGAAACCCTTATCTTGCAAAACACCCAATGCAGGGGTTAATTTGTGCAATTCCGGCATTCCAATTGCTTTTGGCCCTTGGCCTTTGACCACAACAACCACATCCTTATTCAATTCGTCATTTGAGAAAGCGGTATGGAATTCAGCTTGGGAACAAAAAACACGCGCAGGGGCAGAAATTTTCTGATGTTCCTGCGACACAGCTGAAATTTTCACGCATGCGCGCCCCAAATTGCCTTTTACCAATCGCAGGCCACCATTTGGCGAAAACGGATTGCTAGCAGGTCGCAAAACATTTTCGTCATGCGAACCAGTAGGCGCATTTTTCCAAACCAAAGTATCATTTTCCAAAAATGGCTCGGCGGCATATTTATCAAGACCAAACCCGGCAATTGTCTGCACATCCTGATGCGCCAAGCCATTTGCCAAAAGCTCTTTAATCAAAAAGCCCATACCACCTGCGGCATGGAAATGGTTCACATCCGCCGCGCCATTAGGATAGACGCGCGCCAAAAGTGGAACGGCCTCAGAGATTTCTTCAAAATCTTGCCAATCAATAATAATCCCCGCCGCGCGCGCAATTGCCGGCAAATGAAGCATGTGATTAGTTGAACCACCCGTGGCGCAAAGGCCAATTATTGCGTTCACAATCGCTTTTTCATCCACCACTTTGGCGATTGGAATATAGTCATCACCCAATTGCGTGATTTGCGATGCGCGCACGCCTGCGTGTTCAACCAATGCCTTGCGGATTTCCGTATTGGGGTTGAAAAATGCCGAATTTGGAATGTGCAGACCCAACATTTCCATCATCATCTGATTGGAATTTGCCGTGCCATAGAAAGTGCAGGTTCCGACATCGTGATAGGCTTTGGATTCTGAAATCAATAATTCTTCGCGCCCAACTTTGCCTTCGGCAAATAATTGGCGGGTTTTGGCTTTTTCGGAATTGGAAATCCCCGAAACCATAGGCCCTGCGGGTGCAAAAACAAAGGGTAAATATCCAAAGCGTAATGAGCCAATTAAAAGGCCGGGAATAATTTTGTCGCAAACACCCAAACAAATGGCGGCATCAAACACGTCATGTGAAAGGCCGATTGCGGTCGATAAAGCCACGGTATCGCGCGAAAACAGGGATAATTCCATGCCTTCAAAGCCTTGGGTCACACCGTCGCACATGGCGGGAACGCCACCCGCAACTTGGGCCGTTGCCCCGACTTTGCGCACCGCTGATTTGATTAAATCCGGATAATCCTTAAACGGCTGATGCGCTGAAAGCATATCATTATAGGCGGTAATAATACCAATATTGGGCCATTTGCCGCCGATTAATTCGCTCTTATCAAGAACGGGGCACGCCGCATAAGTATGCGCCTGATTTGCTGGTGAAAAGCGCACCCTTTTTGGCCTGTCAGAAATATGATTATCCAAAAGCGCGAGATATTTTTCGCGGGTAGCTTTGGATTTTTCAATAATTCTTTGTGTTACTTTATTAATTGCGGGGTGCAAATGCGTGTCCTTTGCATTGAATTTTCACTGCTCTATCTAGCCCAAAACGCGACCAAACCATGCGTCGCCCTTTGACCCAAAACTGCAATCGGGCTTGAACCTTCCCCAGTATTTCGTTCAAGCACATCTAATTTGTCGTCACCAAAAATAAGCAATAATAACATTGCGCATTCGGCAATCGGTGGCATTGTCAAAGTCAAGCGCTGCGGATAGGCTTTGCCAACTTCGGAATGCGAAGCGTCGATTGCGGCAATTGTCTTGCTACAATCAAGGCTTAGAACTTCATCTAAATGATTTGCGCCGCTAAACCAAGAGGCAGTATGCGCATCATTGCCCATTCCCATGACAATTGCATCAAATGGGCGCAAAATTTCGTATAAAGTTTCGATTTCTTGCGCGCCTATTTTATAATTTTCGGCAGCGGTTTTCATACCGATGATTTTTACGCCCTTTGCATTTTGAAATGCGCGGCGCAACATCGCTTCATTTGAGCCTTTATCATCAATATCGACCCATCTTTCATCAACCAAAGCGATTGTGACTTTTGACCAATCTAAACTCTCATTGGCAAGTTCGGTATAGACAGGTTCGGGCGTTGAGCCGCCCGACAAAGCGATATTGGCAAAACCTTTTGACTTAATCGCATATTCAATCGCGGTTTTTAAAGCTGAGACCATTGCTGTTCCCGCTTGTTTTCTGCCTTCAAATTTGAAAACGACGGGATTTTTCATAATTCCCTCCAAGCGCGATTATCTCTATCCATCATTAAAGCGGCAGCCATCGGCCCCTCTGTGCCTGCCCCATACAAATGCGGTTCAATTCTTTTGCTTTCCCAAGCATTGATAATTCTATCGACCCAGACCCAGGCCGCTTCAACTTCATCGCGGCGCATGAATAGTTGCAAATTACCGCGCACCACATCCATCAAAAGCCTTTCATAAGCATCAGGATAGCGCAATGTGAAAGTTTCGGCATAAGACAAATCAAGCGGCACGCTTTTCACTTTCAAGCCACCCGGCCCCGGCTCTTTGATTTGCAACCACATTTCCATGCCTTCATCGGGTTGCAGCCGCATAACCAAAACATTTGCGCCATATTGACCGTCAAATAATTTATGCGGCGGTGGGCGGAAATGGATTGTGATTTCAGATTTACGCGCACTTAGACGCTTTCCGGTGCGAAGATAAAATGGCACGCCCGACCAACGCCAATTATTAACATGCGCTTTTAAAGCGACATAGGTTTCCGTACTGCTTGTTGCACTACTGTCACCCGTTTTTGTCAATTCTTCCAAATAGGCTTTGGCAGGTTCACCATCGACCAGACCGGCCTTATATTGACCGCGAACAGTGTGTTCTTCAATTTCATTCCCGCCGATTGGCGCAAGCGATTGTAAGACTTTGATTTTTTCGGTTCTAATGGCGTCTGCATTTATTGATGATGGCGGCTCCATGGCAACTAGGCACAATAATTGTAGCATATGGTTTTGCACCATATCGCGCATTGCACCCGATTTATCGTAATAATCGCCACGTGTTCCAACACCAATTGATTCGGATACCGTGATTTCGACATGATCAATCGCTTCACGCGACCAAATCGGTTCAAAAAGTGCATTTGCGAAGCGCAAAACTAAAAGGTTTTGCACGGTCTCTTTGCCCAAATAATGATCGATACGATAAATTTTATCTTCGGCAAATACCGCACCAACTTCATCATTAATTGCACGCGCACTTAATAAATCGCGGCCCAAAGGTTTTTCTAAAACGACGCGCGCATTCTCATTCACCAAATTTTGCGACTGTAAACCACGGCAGATTGCGCCGAAAACTGATGGCGGAGTGGAAAGATAAAAAACACGAATTTTTTCATTTTCCTGGCACAAGGCATGGCGTAGCCCATCCCAATTGGCATTTTCGGAAGCCGCATCAATCGCAAAATATTCCAGAATTTCAAGAAATTCGGCAAATTTCGGGTGATTTCTATCGCCCCCTGCCATAGTTTCAAAACCGCGAATTACTTCTGCCTTGAATTCATCCTTTGAAAGATTATGGCGCGCAACGCCCAAAATTTTTGACCCAACAGGGATTTGACCGTCACAAAAACGGTGAAATAAAGAAGGATAAAGTTTGCGTAAAGCCAAATCGCCGGAGGCACCAAAAACCACAAGCTCAAACACTGGCACGGGAACGAATTCCGCCATTCATTTCTCCACAGAATGTCCCCAGTTGCGTCCTAATACCGATTAAGCAAAAATTTATAAAGGGGAATTTTTATGTTTTTAACACAAAGCGAAACGCTCAAAAAGCGATAATGCGAACAATTTGCAGTTTTTTGCAAATTTTGTCCTTTATTTTTCAGCTATTTCCCTGATTTTTTGCAATTTTTTGCAAATGCTTGAAAATTTGCATGAGTGTTACCCGTATGCATTTCTGACTAAGTTTTTGGCACAATTGACCCGTCAATCATTTCAATAGCCTGCGAAATAACTTCTGCAATGCTTAAATCCGAAGTGTCGAGCATTATTGAGGTTTCAGTCGGTTTTAATGGCGCATCAGTTCGATTGGCGTCGCGGTAATCGCGTTCAATGATTTGGGCTGTCAATTCCTCAATGCCGATATTTTCGCCTGCTGAGTGCAATTCCTTTAAACGGCGCGCAGCGCGAATTTCAGGGCGCGCAGTAACAAAAAATTTGAAATCGGCATCAGGGCAAATCACGGTGCCAATATCGCGCCCATCCAAAACCGCACCTTTGGGATTGGCGGCAAAATTTCTTTGAAAATCAAACAATGCCTTGCGCACCAATGGCATTGCTGCCACTACCGAAGCACCGGCCCCAATTTCGGCGGTGCGCAAATCTTCGTCTTTGATGCCGTTCATATTTAGGTTTTGCGCGGCCTTTATTGCGGCGGTTTCGTCATTCGGCTTTGCACCGCTTTGAATAGTGCGAAGCGCCACCGCGCGATAAAGTGAACCCGTATCAAGATGCGGCAAACCAAAATGCGCTGCAAGTGCACGCGCAAGCGTCCCCTTCCCCGATGCCAATGGTCCATCAATTGCGATTATCATGGTGCATGACCTTCCAAATAATCAAATCCCGCCCTCGTAATATCAAATATTTCGCCTTTGCCATTAGTATCTTTGACGAATTTGTTGCCAATCAACTCATCTAACGCCGCTTCCCACTTACTTAGTTCGCGTCTATCTAGCCCAAAAAACAATTCGGTCGCCCCTGCCGTGACTTTAGTACCCGAATAGGTTCCAAAGAATGTAATCTTTTGGTTTGTACTTGGAGACTCTGCAGATTGTAAAAGGATTTTTGCTTCATAGCTGAGGGCTTTGGGTTTGCCGACCACGAAATCCCCATGGATTTCTTCTCCTTGAGAGACGACGCCTGAAAAGCCGAACGAAGGATTATTCATTATTGTTTGCTGCAATTGCCGCCGAAATTTGGTCTTAAATTCTTCGTAACTATCGTAATTCTCTATTAGCCCATTCCTCATCGCCCATTCTTTGAATAAATTGAGAGAATCATATTGGTCGCGATCAAGTTTTTTCGGCGACACCGGCGTATTTGAAAAATATAGCATTGTAGGTTTACCCAACTTCATATGCTCTTTTATTTCCTCGACCGTGCCGCTGATTTCCGCGCCTGTCGGAGAGCCAATTCTGGTCCAAAAGACCCCGATTAATAAATCGCAATCTTTTAAGACTGTCTTATTTATGATTTCTTGTGGGCGCGCCGACATGTCTGGCGACGAATGAGTCTCCCAACCCACTGGCAGCAAGACGATTTTTTCTCTTACTGAATTTACGTAATTCCATTCATTAATAAGCTCTCGTATTGCCCCGCGTTCCGTTTCCACATCACCAGGTGAAGCAATCATTACTTGAATTACGTTTGCGTCAAATGCCACTAAATTTCTCCCCAAGGATTTACGACCTCAATCGACAGACCTTCAAAATCCTTAACATTTCGCGTTGCCAAAGCCGCGCCGTGTTTTGCACAAATTCCGGCAATCATCATGTCTTCGCCGCTTGGCATGAAGCCTTTCGATTTGCGAAAAGAATAAAATTCTGCTGCATGAAACGCACAATATTCATCAAATTTTAGAATTTCAAATTTGGTTGAAACTCTTCCAAAGGTTTCAATCAAACCCTTCTTTCGCCTTCCTTCTGGAAGAAGTTGAATGCCTTTTTCAATTTCGAATATACTTATTGAGCTTATGAATTGAATTTCATTTTGCGCTTCAAAAACCCAATTAGAAAACACTTGATGGATTATCGGCTTCATCATTTCCGATACAACATTTGTGTCTAAAACATAAATCATTATTAGTAGTCAGAGAAGTCAATGTCGGGGCGATTATTTCCACGTGGCGGAATTTCCAGTTCGACACCATTCTCCCCTGAAAAATTGTCGCGAAACCATTTGAATAATTCACCGCCTTTCACACCGCCAAACTCGCGATTAATTAAAGTGCGTAATTCCTCTTCCATTGACCGACCGTTTTGCGCGGCGCGTACCCTTAAACGTTCTTTGACTTCGGGTTCGATATTTCGAATTGTAATAGCTGCCATAGTTCCCTCTTAGCACTAATCTCGTTTGATATCAATGATTGCATTGATATCACCAAAAAATTTACAGCAAAAATGGCCTAAGTCCTTTGACAAAATTCAATCTTAATGGCAGGCGGATTGCCGAAATTTAAGGAGTTTTCAACTTGCCAAAAATTGATTTAGGCGAAAAGCAATTGTGCCTTTCTTGCGGCGCGAAATTTTATGACCTTGGTCGCCGCCCTGCGGTTTGCCCAAAATGCGGCAATTCGTTTGACCCATTGAATGAAGAATTATTGGCCGCTCGCCAAGCCCAACGTATGAGCGCGCTTGATATCGAAGAAACCCCAATGGAAGATGAAGACGATGATCAAGCAATCAAAGTCAAAGCCATCGACCCTGATGCAGAGGAAGAAGAAGTCGATAGCGAGGAAGTGACAAAAGAACTTGATATCGAAAATATCGATGAGCCTGAATTGATTATGGGCGACGAATTGGACGATGAAAGCGACATTCCCGGCGGCGGCGGCGACGCAATCCCTGAAGGCTTCTCCGAACAAGAATTGGACGAAGACGAAGCAATAGTAGAAGAAGAAGTCCCATTCCTAGAAGGCGACGACGAATTATTCGAAGAAGAACTAGCTTCGCTAGAAATAGACGAAGACGATCCGGAATTAAAATAGTCGGAAAAAAGAAACGGGCGGCAAACATGCCGCCCTTTTTTTAGTGATTTAGAAATCACAAAAACTGGCGGAGACGGAGGGATTCGAACCCTCGGTGGCCTTTTGGACCACGCTCATTTAGCAAACGAGTGCCTTCAGCCTCTCGGCCACGTCTCCGTAATTTTAGTCAAAAAAGGTGGCATCAATTCCACCTTCTTTAATGGTTCAATTAGACTATGCTATTTCGATTGCCAAGACTGGGTGGCAAGATTTTGCACAGTTTTGACCGTTTGGTAATGCACAAAAATTGTTTATTCAATGCAATCAAAGTGATAAAGAGGCCAAAGGGATGGAAATTTTGCTTTATTATTAACCCGATTGATACAAGTGTGTTGTATTATTGGGTTACGAGGTCATAATGATACCAACAAACCCAACCCGTCCAGTTTCCGAAAATATCGCACCAAATGGTGCAAAGTCTGCGGCGCGTGGTGCGCGCTTTTACCGTTCAAGTTTTGCGCGCGCTTTAGAAGTTGTCGATATTTTCGTCATTGCATTCGTTATGGCAGTGGTTTTGCGCCTTTATACCGCTGATAGGCTTTTGGCGGCGTCATTGGCGATTTCAATGCCTATGGGTTTTGCGGGCCTTGGACTTTGGTGGGTGATGCGCGAAAATGATTTGTTCAGATTTTCACAAAATCCAAGCCCAATAAAACATTTTTTCCGCTCATTGGGCGCAGTGGTGATCGCAATTCCTTTGAATACTCTTTTTGCCCTTATGATTTCACAAATTTCGGCGCGCCCCTTAAGCGAATGCGCGGGAGAGGCTATTTTTATTACGGTTTTAGCGGGACTGATAGTTTCATTGATGCATATGTTTGCGGCCTATTTGGTGGGGCAATTGAGTGCGATCGGCTTCTTTTCAATGAATGTCGTAATTGTCGGCGCAACCGAACAGGCAAAGCGTCTAATTGAAGATAAGCGCCATTTAAGTGATATTAATTTCCTTGGGATTTTTGACGACCGTTTGGGTCGCGCCCCTAAAACAATTGGCAATGTGAAAGTCATCGGCGATTTAGAAAACCTTATGGAATGGGAACATCTTCCAAGTGTGGATCGCGTAATAATTACGGTTTCAAGTGCAGCGCAAAAGCGCGTTGTGCAATTAGTTGAAAAATTACGCTCCATGCCAAATAAATTGGTATTAGCAATTGATATGCAGGGTTTTGAAAGCGATGGCACAACAATCGGTAAACTCGGTTCATTGCCGATTGCCTATGTTTCAGGTTCGCCGGAAGATGCGAGACGCGCTTTTTGGAAACGAATTCAGGATTTGCTAATAGGTTCAATTGCGCTGCTTCTATTAAGCCCGATAATGATTATCACTGCCATTGCAATTAAATTAGAATCCAAAGGTCCGGTTTTCTTTCGTCAACCACGACACGGCTTTAACAATCAATCATTCATGTGTTGGAAATTCCGCTCAATGCGCACCGACATGAGTGATTTTAAGGCAGAGCAACAAGTTACAAAAGACGATCCACGCGTCACTAAAGTCGGAAAATTCATAAGAAAAACTTCGATTGACGAATTGCCGCAATTATTCAACGTGCTTCTTGGCGATATGTCATTGGTCGGCCCACGTCCGCACGCAATTGGCATGAGAACCGGCGACGATTTAAGCGAAAAACTGGTTTCCGATTATGCCCATCGCCATAGAATTAAGCCGGGTATTACCGGCTGGGCGGCTATTCACGGCTCTCGTGGGCCGGTTCACACCCCTGAAGATGTGGCAGAACGGGTAAGGTTTGACACTCATTATATAGATAATTCCAATTTTTGGATGGATATTTATATAATCCTTATGACCATACCGTCACTTCTGGGCGATAAATCAAAGATACGATAATAAATGAAAAAGCATCTTTTTGCGTATCTTCTACCCAATTTAGCGCAACTTATATCCAGTTTCGGTACCGTCGCAATTCTTACGCGGTATTTGAGTGATGAGGAATATGGTCGCTTTGGTCTTATCTTTACTGCCGGGACGATTTTTTATTATGTATTTTTGACCTGGGTCGAGGCTTCAGCCGGAAGGTTTTATGCCCGCGCGCGAGAAGATAAAAATACTGCCAACCATTTCGCGACTTTGCTGATTTCTTACGTCGCAAATTGCGCATTATTTTCCATTTTTTCGCTAATCGTCTTAATGTTTTTCCCTGCCGATAGGGCGACACACATGGCAATCGGGGCAGCATTTGCAGGCGCAATGGTCAAATCTCTTTTGAAAATCGGCCTTGAAACTCGGCGCATGGATTTGCAATCTATGCGCTTTGCCTCGATTGAATCCTTAAACATTATTTTGGGTTTCGTTTTCACCGTTTTTGGCGTGATGGTTTTGGAAATGAAACAAGATGGGCCATTTGTTGCGGTATTGATTGCCGCATTTATTGCCTTGGCCTTTGAAATCCCCGCCATTCTATCTCACGCCAAAGGCGGAACATTCCAAAAGCCTTTATTCACAGAATACTTGAAATATGGCTATGGCATTGCAATCGCATTGATACTTAATACAATTTTGAACAATGGTGATCGTTTTGTTATTTCTGCAATATTGGGCGATGCCAAAGTCGGCGCCTATACCGCCGGTTATCAAGTTGCCGCGCGTATCCTCGATATCGTTTTCTTTTGGGCCAGTAGCGTAACATTCCCATTATTAGTAAACGCTTTTGAAAGTGGCGATAAAAGCGAATTTGAAAAAGCGGCAATCAATAGTTTTTCTTTAAAACTCGCGATTGGCGCGCCTGCTGCGTTTGGAATTGCGCTTGTAAGTGCGCCTTTGTGCGAAATTTTAATCGGACCTGAAATGCGTGATGACGCAACCTATATTGCGCCTTTTATCGCAATGGGCAGCCTTTTATTTGGAATGAGCGAATATTTTTCTGACGCTTTCCTTCTGTCACGCAAAGTTGGGCAAAGGGTGGTTTTATTGGTTTTTCCGACTTTATTGAACATCAGCCTCAATTTCCTATTATTGCCTAAAATCGGGATTAATGGCGCGATTGCATCCACCATAATTTCCTATGCAGCGGGGCTTTTGCTATTTGCTTTTATTGGTCGAAAATATGTCAAAATGCCGATTCCATGGTTGGAAATGGGGAAAATTGCTTTGGCAATTGCCGCAATGTGCGCGGCGGTTTTTGCACTGCCGGCGTTTGGCGGCATTATTGAATTGGTGTTAAAAGCGGGGCTTGGCGCCTTGGTTTACGCTTTGATGGCACTTTGGCTAGATTTCGCGCAATCGCGCCAAAAAGTTCTGCAAATTCTAAAATCGCGATTGGGAAAATAAATGGACCAAAATCTCATAAAAATCCGCAACAAAATCGCGTTAAAGCCTGAAAATCTTAAAATAGCGATTGTAACACCCGTCTATAAAAACGACCCCTCCCCTTTATTGGATGCAATTGTTAAGGAACTTACAACATCAGAAATCAAAAACGATATTGAATTTGTTTTGATCGACGACGGTTCACAAGATTCAAGTTTGAGCCAGATTCTAGAAGAAAAAATAATGGCAATGCCGATTGCCGCATTGTTTCTGCAATTCAAACAAAATTGCGGGCGTAGTGCCGCGCGCAATGCATTGATAGAGAATTCAGTCGCACCCTATATTCTGTTCCTCGATTCAGACATGTTGCCGGATTGCCCGAATTTTATTGCCAAATGGCGCGATTTTATCGATAGAACCGGCCCGACAATTGCCTATGGCGGATTTTCAATGCGACAGGCTTCGCAAGAAAAGAAATACGCATTGGCGCGTGAATTGGCGGGGCGAATTGATTGTCTAAATGCACTTGAACGAAATGAACGCGGGCCGGTTGCGGTGGCGACTTCAAACCTGTTAGTACGCCGCGAAATTATGCAATTGGTGCCATTTGACAATGGCTTCGTTGGTTGGGGTTGGGAGGATGTTGATTGGGCATTGCGCGCCAATGCCGCTAAATATGCCGTGGTTCATTTTGAAAATGCCGCCACACATTTAGGCATTGATGCGGCCGAAGTTATTTTGCATAAATTCAAAAATGCAGCACCAAATTTTCGGCACATAACTTCACGCCATCCGCAAATGTTATATTTAGGTTCAACGAGATTGGCGCGTTGGTTTTCGCATATCCCGTTATTAACCCTATTTGCACCGATCGCGAAATGGTTTGCACTTTGCGAGGCTTTACCCGTGAAAATTCGTGCGGCGGGTGCGCGCCTTTGGCGGATTATTTGGGCGGCGAATTCTTTGCGTTCCAAAACCCCGCAATAGAATATTATAAGCGACTAAAAACCCAATTATTTCGACGCTAATAAAATCTATTTCTTTCGGTCTGAAGATTAAAATTCCCAATAGGCCAAAAAATGCTGACAGGGCCGCTTTTGGTTCTGAAACTGCAAAAACGCCAATTATTATGCCGATCAATATATATAATGCGATCGCCATAATGCCCAATAGTCCTAGACCTGTCACAAATTTAGCAAAAATTGAACTACCATTTGTGCCAAAACCAAATCCTTGTAGCGAATTATTGGACTGAGAAAAAAACTCATCCAAAGCATTTGCGGCGGACATTCCAAATCTTGTGAGCATATAAGCGAAATAGCACATGAGAATTACAACGACCAAGCTCATGCGTAATGGGGAATCGGGAACAAATTTCAATGCAACAAACAATAGGCCGCCACAAATTAATCCGACTATTGTAATTTCCAATCCAGTTGATTTGGTTATTATTCCGACAACCAACAAGATGAATGCGGCCAAAATATAGACCGAACGCCATTTATTATTTTCGATTGCGGCCCAAACTGAGAATACCAATGCTGTCGCGACGCCTGGTATTTTATAATCTGACAGGATTAAATAGCGATTGCCCGATACATTCAAAAACTCAAACCCGACAATCAGGATTGTGCAAATTGCCATTAAAGATGAAGACTTGGAGGCTTCATAACGAATTGCAATCGCGGTCGCGAATATGATTAGCAATAAAAGCAGAAGTGAATGTTGCAAGGTTTGCGGTGCATTTATCGACCAAACGACCGAAATGAAGGCCAAAGTCACAATTGGAAACACGCCTATATTGCGCAAAAATATTGAAATCGCGGCGTTAAATTGAACGGCAATCACAATTATTCCTAATGTCATAATCGAAGTGCGGAGAATTACTAATTCTTGACTTTGAGTGTCAATTTCCGTCCCAAAAACACTTAATGAAAAATAGCGCCAAAATTGCGCGCTTAGAATTAAGAGTGCAATCGTAAAGCCAAGACTTTCAATAAACCAAATTTTTTTCTCGCGCTGCCCAATGTCGCGCCATTTACGCGTGTTTTTGACGCCTTTAATATTATTTTTATTGGGGGTCGGGCGGGACTGCATTGCCAATCTAATAATTGCTAAAGACTAAAAGACAATACATTTAGCGCATTTCATCAGCGCATATTTCTCTCGAGTAAGTTTTTAGGCAATTTTTTCAAGCAATTTGTGAGGATACCAAAATTGCACCCAAACAATTGCCGCCCTTGGCTTCGATTTCACTTTTTAATTCCATCGCCGCATCGGGGTCGCCATTATCGGCATCTATGACTAAAACTATCGCATCAGTATCAGGAATCAATGCAAATGCGGCGCGCGATTGTGAAATCGGTGGGGCATCAATAATGGTCACTTCAATCTTTTGCTTTACCGCTGCCCAATAATTTGGTTGGCACGCGATTTGTAGAACTTGGTTTGGTTTTAATAATTCGCGGCGAAATTTGGAAACAAAAAGTCGGGATTCACCAATTCGGTATCCCGAAACTGCGCCCTTATCGTCTTGAGAATATGGCGTTAAATGCCAAAACGGTTTTTGCCCAAATGTCATGTCAAAAGGCCCTGTAACCTTAACATTAGCATTGGCAATTCGCGCAAATTGACCGTTATTATAAAAATCTAAATCCAAAAGCCAAACCGCCCCCGCCGCACGCGATGCGCAAAGCCTTGCAAAATTGGCAGCAATTTTCGAGGTTCCATCACCCTGACAAAGCCCGACAAACATAATATTTGCACCACCAATAGCTAAGTGGCTTGCCATTGCGGCCCAAACATTATTCAAGTCGTTCGAATTATCCATATTGTTTCAAAAATAATATTAGGCGAAAAGCTTGAGCTTTCAACATTAAAAGACCATTATTCTATTTTCAAAGCAAGCGGGTTTGCGCAATATTACTGCGGTGCAGGAATTATCTTGTTATGGTCGCTAAAATTGGCATTCCAAGCGCATTAGAAACTGATTTTGAAACCGGGCGATCATTGCGTGATAATGCACGAATGAAGCCTGCTATCAAACCGCAAAATCCTGCAAATAATAATGCACCGATGGCGACCAGTTTCTTCATGCTTTTGCCTTTTGTCGGTACGATTGCCCTTTGAATTACACGAATATTGTCATTTGAAATGGCATTTAATTCAGTTTGAGCTTTTGCCGCCGCTTGGCGGGTTGAAAATTGTCTCACTTGCTCTTCCAAGACAGTTTTCTTGCGAATTAATTCTTCATAATCCGGGCGCAACATAGCCAATTGCATTGTGCGCTTTTGCAAATCTTCAACTTGTTGATTTAAAATCTGTTCGCGTTCTCTCAATGCAATAACTTCGGCATTGGTTTTCGCGCTTTCGGTCGCCAAACTATCACGCACCGGATTTGGACCGGTTTTGATAATGCCTGCCTTCTTACCTTGTTCAGATTCCAAAATTTCATCCAAAGCAGCAATTCTGCGTTTTAAGTCCATTACAGGTTGGGAATTTTCGGTGTATTTGGTCAGTAATTCCGCCAATTGAGATTGCAATTCGATTTTGCGTTTTGAAGTATCGGTTTCAAAACTCAATTGGATTTGATTTGGCTCTTTAGCAAAACTTTTTGCCGTTGAATTATAGCGCCCCTCGGCCTCAATACGGCGCGAGATTGTGGTCAATAAATCTTGGCGCACTGTTGCAAGTAGATTTTGTAAGGAAATCTTCTCCGCCTCATAATCAGACAGACCATTTGCACTCAAAAACCCGCTTAATTGTGATTGCACTTCGGAAAGTTCAGTTGCAAATTCATTGGTTTGATCAGCTAATGCGCCGGATCTATCCTCAAACAGAACTTCGCGCCGATAGATAAGGTATTCGTCTAATAATTTGTTCAAGGAATCGGCGGCGATTTGTGGGTCCTTATTTGCAAGGCTGATTTTAATAACCGTTGTATTTGGTGTTGCGAAAGCGCTCAATTGTTTGCGCAAACCTTCGACACCAATATTAAATCGTTGCTCCGGCGTATTTGGCCCTTGGGTGATTATCAAATCCTTTGGCTCAAATATTTTTTCGAGGCCGATTGCTTTAATGACCCGCGCGGCAACCTGTGCGGAGGTTAGAATTTCGACTTCTGATTGGACAATCTCTTCTTGTTTCGGTGCTTGCCCCTCTCCTGCACGACCAGTATTCGAAGTATAGACATATTCGTCACCAATAAGGACCGAAAGGCGCGCTTCCGCAGTATATTTTTTTTGCAAGGTCATGGCAAAGCCGATACCTAGAAGCGAAATCACGGAAAACACGGCAAACATTAGCCATAATTCGCGCATCAACATCGCAATCCAATCACCCAAGCCAAGATTTTCGCTTGGTTGGCGGGAATATTGCGGCATTCGACCATGTTGCGGCGGATAATTCATAGGGCGTTTTGCACCAATTGATTCGTGTTTCTTCAGTTGAAAAAATCTTTGAGCCGCAAACATTAACGATTGGTTTATTAATAGAGTTTTAAGCATAAAAAGCCATAAAACCCAAAGAAGAATCGGTTTGGAGCCAGTAGAATGCTTAGGCGCACATTTATTTTAGGATCAATTTTGGGTCTTGGCTCGTGTTCAACGGGTGGCCTTTACAATGGCCTTGGCAAAGAAAGCAAGAATTTTCGCACACCCGACCCGATAAATACAGCGCAGTTTCCGGTTCGCCCTGCTTTTCCAACATGGTATGATAGTGATGAGCCGTATCGTTTTTATCCTGGTGATGAAATTGAATTGACCGTCATTGGTGCGCCCGAATTAAGCAAAAACATGATTGTTGCCCCCGATGGTCGAATTACCGCCAATCTTATCGGCACTTTAATGGCTGCAGATAGAACGCCGCAGGAATTGCAGCAGGCTATTGAAAGCCGATATGCCTATCAATTAAAAAACCCAACAGTATCGGTTGCACCCAAGGCATTTGCATCACAAAAAATATTTGTTGGCGGCGAAGTGGCGCGCCCGGGAATTTATGAAATTCCAGGCGAAATTGACCCAATTCAGGCAATCATGATGGCAGGCGGCTTTATGAATACTGCGCGCCGCGAAGAAGTTGTGGTTTTGCGACGTGGCCCGGGCGGTCAGCCGTTTCAAAGAATTTTTGATTTAAAATCGGCCTTTTCGGACGAAAGACTTTATGCGCAATTACCGCGCCTACGCCGCCTTGATATTGTTTGGGTGCCAAAATCGCGAATTTCCGAAGTTGGCCTTTGGACCCAACAATTCGTAAAAGACGCATTGCCGATAACTTTCAGCTTTAATTATGCGATTAATGGTTATCAGAATTTCTGACAAAATATATCGCCCAATTCCCGTCTTAATTGAACGATTCCACTATCAAAATGGCGTGATGGGTGGACGCGATTTGTTAATAATGACCATGCGATTTCGTGTTCTTTATCAATCCAAATCCCCGTCCCTGTGAAGCCTGTATGACCAATGGTTTGGGGCGAACAATTTTGACCACCGGACCAATTGTCATATTTAATTTCAAAACCAAGGCTGCGAGTTGGGGTTTGGCGCATAAACAAGGAATTAGTCAATTCGTGCCCCAAGAGTTTTTCATTCATTAAATCAACCGCAAAGTCTAATACACTGTCTATATTGCCAAAAAGCCCGGCGTGACCAGAGGCGCCACCAAAGGCAAAAGCGTTTTCATCATGCACTTCACCACGAATTAATCGATTGCGCCAAGTGCAAAATTCGGTCGCGGCGCACAATTCTTGGTTCGGCACGAAAGTCGTGCCGCGCGGTGTTGCCATTTCAATCAAAGGCTTATTTTCGAGGCGCTCGAGCAGAATTCCAAGCAATAGGAAATTAATATCGGAATATCGCGGTTCAAACTTTTGCCACTCGCGCTGCAAAATATAGGCGCGCATTTGCGCAGGGTCTTTCACCTTTGTATAAATCGGCTCCACGGCGGGTAAGAAAGTTTGATGTGTAAGGCATTGTCTGATTGTGATTTTTCTTTCATCACAATTCACATCATATTGGCGAAAATCGGGGATATGTTTTGACAAAGCGTCATCAAGGGCAATCCGTCCGGTTTCAACATGGCGCAAAACGGCAATAGTCGTGAACATCACCTTCGTAACCGAGGCGAGGTCAAAAATCGTATTTTCATTTAATGGGATTTTTTCCGGCAATATTTGCGCAAAGCCAAAACACTTAATTGCGCGATCGCCGCTTTTTGTAATTATCCCCAATTGTGCGCCGGGGATTTTGCCCGCTTCTATTGCGTTTTTTACGGGTTCAAAGGCGCGTTCAATATTAATCATCACATGCATCATGGCGAATTTCGCCAATGATGCAAGTGGATAAAGCGCGAATTAATTCTTTGCAGAAAGCAACCAATCACGCGCAGCTTTTTGCGCCGCAGAAATTTGATTTTCAGTCATGATTTCAGAAATTTCTTTTCGGCGGTCTTTTGCTTCCAAAATACCTTTTAGGGCCGCGAGATTAAAAAACTTATGGGCTTCAACCAAATCGACATCAACATCGACGCCGGCTGAATATTTCAAACCATTTAAAAATAGAGAGTTTGGATCTTCCAAAACTTGCATTGCAACTGACATTTTATCTTCCTTTATCCACTTACCACCATACCAACACTTCGTGTGCATTTATCGGTTTATTGGGCAGGTATTCGTTCTGCCTTGTTTGCAGTGTGACGAGTGATAGTGAATCAAAGGTAACCAAGAAATTTAAAAATGGTAAAAAACATAGGTTTTTCAGTTAATTAGTGGTGAATCAAAATCTTTTGATTCAAGACTCGTAAATAATAGTTTCTTGAATCTTTCTGAAATCTTCACAGAATATTACCAAAATCGTTTTAATGAGAATTATGAGCAAAAACACAGAAACCGACGGCATTGGGCTTTTAAGCGAAAATTTTGAAGTCGATGAAATTATAGAGCTACAAGGTCTTTCAAGCGAAATGGCGTGTCAAAAAGTGCTAAATAGTCTCAAAAACTCTGAAAAGACCAAGATATGGTTTCGCTTCGACCTTGCTGATGGGGGCGGCCCAACACTTTTTGCACCAATCGGCACCCTATTGCGGGAAGAATTAAGAGCAGGCCGAATTGTCCGCGCCATGCCAGCGAGTAAGGGTGGATGGATTGTTAGGCTTAAATAGTTATTTCCTCCCAAACAAATTCCGTGCTTGTTCATCAATTTCTTCTTTTGACAATTTCGATTGATCGCGGCGCGCTTCTTTTCCGGCTTCAAGCCCCTTAATTACCGCAGGGCGCGCCATTAATACATCATACCAGCGTTTAAGATTATCAAAACCTTCAAAATTCTGCCCGACAAAATCATAAGCGCGAATCCAAGGGAAGCACGCCATATCGGCAATCGAATAAGACCCTGCCAGAAACTCATTGTCTTTTAGGCGTGTATTCATAACACCCCAAAGGCGTTTGGTCTCATTAACATAGCGATTGCGGGAGTATTTTATTTCATCGTCATTTTCGACCAGTTTTGGGGCATAATTCAAAAAATGACTCGCTTGTCCGCTCATTGGCCCAAGTCCTGCCATTTGCCACATAAGCCATTCAGAAACCGCAATTTTTTCGCGCGCAGTTCCGCCATCGAATAATCCGGTTTTCGCTGATAAATATTGCAAAATCGCGCCCGATTCAAAAACCGAAATCGGCTCGCCATCTGGCCCATCGCTATCAATAATCGCAGGCATTCGATTATTTGGGCTTATTTTTAAAAATTCTGGGGCAAACTGCTCGCCCTTGCCAATATCGACTAATTTGATTTCATAAGGCAATCGCATTTCTTCTAATGCAATTGAAACTTTCCAAGCGTTTGGAGTGGGCCAAATGTATAATTCTATCAAAATTGCCTCCCTGTGGCGAAATGGCGCAGTATGTATGCACCTGTCTTAATGGTTTTGAAAGTGTGTTAAAGCGAATAAATCATATTCAAATTTGGGAGCGCATTATGGATTCAATCATTCCACCAGTATCAATGAAAACCTTTGACCAAAGCGAGGAAGCATTCGCGCAAGAGCTTGGGAAATGGTTCGAAACCTATGGCTTTGCAGTTGTCGGGGATCATGGTGTTGATCAAGATATAATTGATGGAACGGTTGCGCGCGCGAAAGACTTTTTTGCTTTGCCGACCGAAGCTAAAATGAAATATAAAATCACCGGCCTTGCTGGTGCGCGTGGCTATACACCTTTTGGGGTTGAAACTGCGAAAGACCATGAAATTGCTGATTTAAAAGAATTTTGGCACGCGGGTCGCGAGCTTCCAAAAGAACATAAATACGGTCACTTAATGATGCCGAATATCAATGTTCTTGAGGTGCCGGGCTGG
Organism: Hyphomonadaceae bacterium; assembly: GCA_041917055.1. Lineage (GTDB taxonomy): Bacteria > Pseudomonadota > Alphaproteobacteria > Caulobacterales > Aquidulcibacteraceae > Pseudaquidulcibacter. The sequence goes on along the minus strand of JAYRYJ010000007.1, from coordinate 99,695 downwards.
AGTGAATATGTCGATGCTATGTTTGGCGCATTTGACCATTTAGGCAAACGCATTTTGCGCGCCGTCGCCATATATCTTGGCCTTGATAGAAATTTCTTTGAAAACAAGGTCAATGAAGGCAATTCAATTTTGCGTCTTTTGCATTATCCGCCGGTCGGACCTGAAGCTACTCCGGGTGCAATTCGTGCCGGTGCGCATGGCGATATTAATGTCATAACTTTGCTTTTGGGCGCAGATGAACCGGGGCTTCAGCTTTTGGATAAACAAGGAAATTGGCAAAATGTTTTTGCCCCAAAAGGCTGTTTGGCAATCAATGTCGGCGATATGTTGGCACGCCTTACTAATGATAAATTGCCATCTTCAATTCACCGCGTGATTAACCCACAGCCGGAACGCGCGCGTTTTTCAAGGGTTTCAACCCCATTCTTCCTTCATTTCAATCCTGATTATCTTATTGAAACCCTTCCAACTTGTGGCGTGCCGAAATACGAACCAATCACGGCGCAAGGCTATTTGGAAGAGCGGTTGAAAGAGATTAAATTGATGTGATTGGAAATAAGAATTAAACATTAAGAATTAAGAAGTTTTGGAAACGGAAAGATTTGCTGTGCATGGCTTCGTTTTGCCTTGCACTCGGACTGAATTTGGTCTATATTTAGACCATAAAGAGTCTGACATGAAATATTCCCAACAGATAAAGCCAATTTCCTATCTTAAAGCCCATGCCGCCGAAATTTTGGACAATATCGCAGACAGCCCGCCATTAATCATTACCCAAAATGGCGAGGCGAAGGCGGTTTTACAATCTGTCTATGAATACGAAAAAACCCAAGAAACCTTGGCTCTCTTACAAATTTTAATGCTAGGTGAGCGGGAATTTAATGAAGGGAAATTCTCTGATGCGCGCACATTTCTAGAAGATCTTAAAAATAGCAGAATTAAATCGACCTGAAATGCCGGACTTCTACAAAGTTTCTCTTACCGAAAAAGCAAAGTCTGATGTTCGTGAAATATTTGACTATTTGGAAAATGAGCGGGGAAATGATTTTGCAATTGGGTTTATAGATAATTTGCTAAAACAGATAGATACTTTGGAACAATTTCCATTTCGCTGCCCTTCAATCCCCGAGGTAACAAATATCGCAAATGCTGATTACCGACATTTGATGTTGCCGCCCTTCAGAATAGTTTACAAAATTACCGATAAGAATGTGATAATTTTGATTGTCGCCGATGGCCGGCGCGATATGACATCGCTTTTACGAGATAGACTCATTGGGTATTAAACCTTCCCCTCCCCCTTCCAAACCTTTATTCGTTTGGGCCAATTGCGGACTTTCACTTTATCTTCGTGAAGGGTTTGTCCCCTTACGGAAAATCCTTGTTCGTGAATCGTATTTTTTGAGCCTGAAATCAAATAGTGCCAGTCAAACAAAGGCTTGTTTTCGGCGATTAAACGATAAGCACAGGTTTTCGGAAGCCATGCCAATTCAAAAATATTTTGCGCGTCAAGGCGCACGCAATCGGGCACATATTTTTGACGATTAGCATAATCAGAGCAATTGCAATTGCCAGTGTCAAATAATTTGCAATGCAAATCCGTATCATGGAATTCCCCCGTATCTGCGTCTTCAAGGCGAATTAAACAGCATTTTCCGCAACCGTCGCAAAGGGCTTCCCATTCGGTCTGATTCCATTCATCAATTTTGACATTCTTCCAAAATTCTTTGCGTATCGTTTCCTTCATAAATTCCTTCTGCAATTTCACACGGCAAAAGGCAAATTTTTTTGCAATTCCACAAAAAAATTGTTGAATACTTTGCAAACGCATTTACTATTGAGAAACAATACTATCAGGAGAGAAAATGAAAATTAGAAGTCTTATCTTAATTGCGGTTTCCGCAATTGCGCCTCTTACCATGACAAATCCATCTTTTGCCAAATCTTCTGAGGTAACACATCAAATCGAAACGGCAATCAAGGAAATTGTTATGGAGAAAATTGGCTTGGAAGCCGGCCAATATATTTCGTATTATGATTTTTTTGAATTAGGGGCCGACCGTTTGGACCTGATAGACATTTACACGGCAGTTGAAGAAAAATATGGCATTTCATTGCCCATCGATGCCGAAGAGACCATTAGATCGCCACTAGCGCTAATTGATTTTGTGGATGCGTCGATAAATCAATAATTTCTATTCTTAGAATGGAAATTTATTTTAGTGATTTTGTTCATGTTCGGTTAAAGTTGGAAGTGATTAAAGCAAAATTACTTAAGGGTATTAAATCTTAAGGGACAAAACTAAACTATCGGGGAATAATATGAATTATAAGAATTTTTTGATTGCCAGTGCTGCAATTATCGCACCTTTGACACCTGTCGCATCTCTTGCTGATGCAAAGTCAGATGCAGGACAAAGAGTTGTATCCATCATCGTCGAAGCACTACAAACGGATGAGAATTCATTTAATCTATATAAAAGCCTAATCCAGGATTATGGTGCAGATGTTATGACTTTTGCCGAGATAAAAATTGCTGTCGAACAAGAATTTGACATAGTCATTACGACCACTGAAGCGGAAAGCATGGTCAGAGCTATTGATTGGGTGAATTATGTTAAGCAGCGTGTGAATTAATCTCACATTTTTTGGCCTAACCACAACAATTTATTTGAAACTAAATTTTTGTGTTAGCAGCTATTCTTCATCACAGGCAGATGGTCGCGACTAAGCGGCACATTAAATCCAATTTGTTATCGAATATTGCGAAACTCAGACAAGCGATTGAGTGAAACATTTCGACGATTATTAAACAAGAAAAGAGAGTAAATACATGAATTATAAACATTTTTTGATCGCCGCCGCCGCAATTGCTGCGCCATTAATACCTGCTGCTTCATCTGCTGAAAGCGGAATGGAGATTGAAGGAAAAGTTCGCGACATAATCATAGAAATTTTGCAAATTGAACCATCACATGTATATGCGAATGCAAATCTTATTGAAGACCTAGGCATGGACAGTCTCGATTCCGTAGAACTTAAAATGGCACTTGAAGATGCATTCGACATCTATATCCCGGAAGAGGTAGCGGATCATCTTAATACCGTCGGGGATTGCATTTACTATATACAGCAGCTGAAGGGCCATGGTTAATTCTTTAATGCTAGCTTTGCGGCCGTTGAACAAAAACGACAGCCTTGTGAAACTTGAAAACGACCATTTCGGTCATTTTTATTTTTCAAACAATGCCACCAATTCGACGTGCGTTGAAAACTGGAATTGGTCAAAGGCGCGCAAGTTTTTGAATTTATATCCGCCCTCAATCAATATTTTTGCATCGCGCGCAAAACTTGTTGGTTCACACGATGCATAAATCACTTTGCCGACTTTAGCGCGCACAATTTGTTTCACTTGTGCCTCGGCCCCCGCCCGCGCTGGGTCGAGGACAATGACATCAATATTCTTCATTTCCAATGGTGAAACCGGAACGCGAAATAAATCGCGCGAAAAACCTTTTAAGGTGTGTCCGCCCGCCAGCGCTTTGGCGGCATTATTCAAAGCAAAAATCGCTTCTTGGTTCATTTCATAGGAGGTGGTTTCGCATTTTTCTTTAAGGCGGAAAGAAAAAGTGCCGATGCCGGAAAACAAATCAATCGCGCGCTTGGCTTTTCCAAGCCATTCCATAATTGTATCGCCCAATTTAGTTTCGCAATCTGCTGTTGCTTGCAAAAACGCATTGGCAGGCAAATTGACAATCGCTTTACCCATGCGCAAAATCGGGGCATTATTCATAAAGGCCTCTTCCCCATTAATTGTAAGGCGTGCAATTTCCGCGGCCTGGCAGGCGCGTGCCAAGTTTTCCAATTCACCACGATTGAATTTTGAAATCGCCTTAAAGCCTGATAAATCAATATCGAGGCCGGTATCGGTTGCTGTAACTTGTACCCCAATATTCTCATTACCTTGGGTCAAGGAACGCACCAATTCCCGCACTTTGGGGATTGAGGCCGATAAAGTCGGGGCAAGAATTGGACAGGCGTCAATCTCAACAATTTCATTTGATGCCGCCGCCATAAAGCCGAATTGCAATTGTCCTGCGCGCTTTGCATTGAATTTCGCGCGCCTACGACCGCCTGCGAATGCGGGGGTAACTGACGCACTCCCTCCACCGTGTTTCACACGGTCCCCCTCCCCCGTAAACGGGGGAGGATTTATTCCGTTAGCACCAAGCGCATTTGCGATTTTTTCAGATTTCCAATCATTTATTGCCTCTTGTGGCATGTGTTGGAATTTGCAGCCGCCGCATTTGGTGAAATATTGGCAGATTGGTGTAACACGTTCGGGCGCGGCCTCGATAATTTCCAATAAAGCGCCTTTATTGCCATTGCGCTCAATACGCACTTTTTCCCCTGCCAAAGTGAATGGCACATATACCGCCTCGCCATTTATTTCGGCGATGCCATCACCTTCGTGACCAATTTTTAGGATTTCGACAATTTCACTCATAATATTCTATTGTGAATTTCTTCACCCTTCAAAAAACGTTTAATATTGGCAATTGTCATAATCATTGCCTGTTCACGGGCTGCACGGGTTTTTCCCGAAAAATGCGGTGTCAAAACCGTATTTTCAAGGCCAAGCCATTTATTACCATCCGTCGGCTCAGGGTCAAAAACATCAAGCCCCGCCCCCAGAATCCGTTTTTCCTGCAACGACGATAAAAGTGCGGCTTCATCGACAATAGCACCGCGCGCAATATTTATCAGGACACCATCTTTACCCAAAGCATCAATAATTTCTGCATTCACCGAACCACGGGTTTCGTCATTCAAGGCACAAGATACCATCAAAATATCGCAACGCGCGGCAAGTTCTTTTAAGGTCGGCACATATTCAAAACCGATTTCTAGCTTTGGATTGCGCCCGTGCCAAATCACTTCAAGACCAAATGGCACAGCGCGTTTGGCAATTTCCAATCCAATCGCCCCCATGCCATAAATGCCCAAAACCCTGCCGCGCAAACGAAAAGACGGCACTAGTTTTTCGGCGCGAGACCATTCCCCTGCCCTAATTAGTCTATCTGCTTCAATAATATTGCGTTCGCCGCAAATCAAAAGCCCCATGGCTAAATCTGCGACATCGTCGGTATTTATATTGGGTGCATTTGTAACAATAACGCCTTTTTCGCGGCATAGATCTTTGTTCAAAGCGTCATGCCCGACCGCCGAAACGAAAACGACTTTCAGATTTGGTAAAATTTCAAAATATTTCTCATCAACCCATTCACCACCATTGGCGACCATGATTTGAATTTCGTCTAGCGCGAAATTTTGTGGATTCTCCAACAATTCCCACCCAAAAAAAGTCGGTGCGATTTCTTCAAAGCGCGGCTTTTCATTTAAATGGAATTTGTGCGGCAGGACTATCATTTGCCCAAGGCCCTATCACCGACAAAGGGGTTTTGTGCGCGTTCAATACCGAAAGTGGACATTTGACCATGCCCAGGGACAAATTGAATATCCGCACCAAAGGGCCAGAGTTTTTGGGTGATTGAATTTATCAAATCCTGATGATTTCCCTTGGGAAAATCAGTGCGCCCGATTGAACCTTGAAACAATAAATCGCCAACAAACGCCAATTTCAAATCCTTATTGATAAAGGCGACATGACCAGGGGTATGACCAGGGCAATGAACGACTTCAAAATTAAATTTGCCAAACGAAACCGTGTCACCATCATTCAAAAACTGATCAGGTGTACAGTCTTCACCCATATTTTGAAAACCGTATTTTTCCCATGACGCACGAATTTGCGATAGCCAAAATTCATCGTCCTTATGTGGGCCAATGATTTTCACACCCAATTTGCGCGCCAATTCCATTGCCCCGCCGGCATGGTCTAAATGCCCATGGGTAACCCATAATTCCTTGATTTTTACGCCATGTTTTTTGGCGACTTCAATTAATTTATCTGCCTCACCACCCGGATCGACAAAAACACCCTCTTTGCTCTCATTATCCCAGATGAGTGTGCAGTTTTGTTCAAAGGGCGTGACCGGAATAATGGCGGCAGAAATTGGTTGTGACATTATTATTCCTTCACAATTTCCAACGATATATTTTCAGGGACAGCGCCGGAAACTACCAATGTCGCCTTGCGATTTTCAAGGTTGAAACGAACAATTTTGAAAACCCAGCCATTGTCCTTAGGTTCGCTAAAGCCAGCAGATTTCAGTTTTTGACCGTCTTGAAAAACATCTATCCAGGCTTTTGCCGAAACTTTCACATCATAAATTCCGGCTTGGGTAACATCAAAATTATAAATCCCGATATTGGAATTTTCGCTAATTTTTGCACCCAGTTCAACGCCGTCGCTTAATGCGGCCTTGATATTCGCGGCATTATATTTCGTACCTATGTCAATTTTACAGCCCTGCAAATTACGCCATGAAGTGCACGAATTTACGGCTAAATCTTGTGAAAAGGCAAAGCTAGGCAAAAAGGCCAGTGCGATTATGAGGTTTTTCATAAATAACTCCTTGGTCAAAGCCCTATTCCAATTTTTGTGAGGGTTCAAATCAATTTCGCAAAATGTTGCTTAATCCAATATTAAATAAAATCAGAATAGTCGGAAATGTGTTTCGTATATTCCTTTCATTTATTTTCGCGATTTGCGGCATTGGCGTGGCTTTCGCATCGCCAGTCGTCAGTGGAGACGTCAAAATAAAAGATTTGTTGATTGCAGCGCGCAAGCATGATTTGGCATATTTGAAATCCGAAATCCCGAAACTAGAAAACCAAGTTTTGCGCAATTTAATTATTGACGAAGCAATCGCAAATGGCGCATCAAAAGCCGAATTGACCTCTTTAATTATTCCTTTAAGTGAAATACAAAAAAGTGATAAAATTCAGCATATAACCTCTAAGAATAAAACTCAGCTATTAGCACCGTCGGTCAAAATCGGCACTGCGGAAAAGGTCGAAATTCAAAATATCAAATCGGCATTTTTTTCGGGAAATGATACTAAAACAATCGCGCGCTCCAAAGATTATTTGAACACGCCCATTGGTGGCCTAAAGGCATATTACTGCGGCCTTGCCGCCTATCGCATGGGCGATTTTGACCAAGCATTATTGCATTTATCTTTCGCCGCAAATTGGCGCCAAACTGATGCTGAAACCGCCGCACAGTCCGCTTTTTGGGCGTCGCGCGCCGCACAAAAAATTGGCAATGGCTTTTTGGAAGACCATTATTTAAAAATTGCGTCAAATTTTGAATTCACTTTTTATGGCCAATTGGCAAAGGAAAAATTGGGGATTTGGGATGATTTCCTAATTCCGTCACAAAATTCTCAGGCCGCTTTGGTCAAGAAACTAATCAATAATAATCTTAATGTTAAAGCCGCATTGGCGCTTTGCGAAATTGAAGAAATTGCGCTTTGCCACAAACAGCTGGACATCGCTTATAAAACCGATGATGGCGCACATGCATTAGGATTTTACCAATTGGCTCTGGCTTTGGGATTTGACGATTTGGAAAATCAAATCGATAAAGGCGATAATTTTACCGCTATCGTGAAATCCTATCCCATAAGCGAAATCACACCACACGGAAATGAATTTGTCTTGGATAGAGCTTTGATTTACGCAATAATGCGCCAAGAAAGCCGCTTTAATTCAACAGCCGTTTCTTATGCGGGTGCGCGGGGTTTGATGCAAATAATGCCATCAACTGCGGCCTGGCTTGCCAAAAATCCGGCATTTCGTGCCAATCCAGCGCTTTTGAATAATCAAAAAACCAATGTCACTTTGGGCGAAAATTACCTTGAATATCTTTTGAATTTGAATGTCACCGAATCCTCAATTCCCAAGGTTCTAGTTGCTTATAATGCGGGCCCCGGCAATCTAAATTCATGGCAAAAACGCATGATTAAGGGGCAAGATACTTTGATGTTCATTGAAACCATTCCCAATGAACAATCGCGCGATTATGTCAAAAAAGTCATGGCGAATTTATGGATTTATCACAAGCGGCTTGGTCAAAATGCGCCAAGTCTTAAAAAATTGGCACAAGGTAAAGTCCCACAATATGAACCGCAAGACGATCCAAGAACTATGTTTGGCAGCGCTGCAAACACAATTGCCTTGAAAGCGAAATAAAGTTAATTAATCTCGCAAAGGGGTTTGACCATGCGTGATGAAGAGTTTCGCCGTTCCATGAATATTGAAGATCGCCGTGATGATGGCGGTGGTTTTGGTTCTTTTGGTGATAGTCCGTTTGGCGGCGGTGTTCCAATTCGCACGGGCGGCGGGTTTGGCTTTATCATAATTATGATTTTGCTGTTCCTGTTTGGCGGCGGCAAGAATCTTCTTGGCCCTGTAATGCAATCCGGCGGTGTATCCGATGCGGGTTTCCAATCTCAAGGCGGTAATTCAAATGCCTCGACCAATGCAGAAGAAGATAGAACAGCAAATCGTGTTGCCAATGTCCTTGGTTCGACTGAAGATTATTGGAAAGCCTATTTCACGCAAAATGGCGAGAAATATCAAGAACCGGTTTTGGTAATGTTTCGTGGGCGCACACAATCGCCATGCGGCACGGCATCGGGCGCAACCGGCCCATTTTATTGCCCGGGTGATGAAAAAGTCTATCTCGACATTGATTTCTTTGACGAAATGCACCGTTCTTTGGGGGCGTCGGGCGATTTTGCCCAAGCCTATGTAATCGCGCATGAAATTGGGCATCATGTTCAAAACCAATTAGGAATTTTGCCAAAGGCACACAAAGCAATGTCACGCAATGGTGAAAACAAAGGCGCAGATTCAATTGCCGTTCGCCTTGAATTACAGGCTGATTGTTTAGCAGGCACATGGGCCAAAGGTGTAAGCGCACAAATTGAACAAGGTGATGTTGAGGAGGCCCTTGGCGCTGCGGCTGCCGTTGGCGATGACAGATTGCAAAAGCGCGCCCAAGGTTATGCCGTTCCCGATAGCTTCACACACGGCACATCAAAACAACGCGCCGAATGGTTTGTAAAAGGCATGAACAGCGGCAATCCCGATGTTTGTGATACTTTTTCGGTGCGGGATTTGTAGAAAGAATTTTTCCTTGATTTATCCGCCAATGGCGTATATCTTCAATCATGGAATTTATCGAAACCTCGATTTTCACAAAACGTATTGATGAGTATCTTACGCATGAAGAATATTTGGACTTACAAATTCTCTTGAGCGAAAACCCTGAAGCGGGTTCGCTAATTAAGGGTGGCGGCGGAATTAGGAAAATTCGGTGTGCGACAGGAAATAGAGGCAAGAGTGGTGGGATTCGCGTGATTTACTATTTTGTAAACGCCCGCAATCAGATTTTTATGCTTACCGCATATCCCAAGTCCAAAAAGGACAATTTGACTAAAAGCGAAACCGCAATTTTGGCACAATTCGTAAAAGGCATTTGAGTAATTGGAATTTGAACATGGACAAAGAATTATTTGAAGAATTAAAACAAAGCCTTGAAGAAGCGCGCGATATTTCTAATGGCAAAATCGCTGCTTCGCGAAAATTTGTCGTAAATTCAAAATCCGTGCGCGAGACGCGCGAAAAAACTGGTTTATCACAAAACGAATTTGCTTCAGTTTTACGAGTTAGCGTGAAAACTTTGCAAAACTGGGAACAAAAACGTCGCACACCGACAGGGCCCGCCGCTGCGCTTTTGAGGCTTGTCGCGAATGACCCAATAAAAACCATAGAATCCCTAAAACGGGCGGGGTGACTTTGCCATTCCCACTTGCAATTTAATCGCATAAAAGGCAAAGGCAGGTGATGAATAACAACAAAGCCAATTCAGGGTTTTTCTTTGTATTTTTGACTGTGGCGCTTGATATGCTTTCTATTGGCATAATCATTCCCATCATGCCGCATTTGATAAATAAATTATCGGGCGGGGATATTTCCCATGCCGCCGTGGTTGCGGGTTGGTTTGCAACGGGTTGGGCGACTGCGCAATTCTTTTCTTCTCCGGTTTTGGGTTCACTATCTGACCATTTTGGGCGAAAGCCGATATTTTTGGTTTCAAATTTCGGTCAGGGCATTGCTTTTGTGATTGGTGCTATGGCACCCAATTTATGGGTTTTATTGGTTTCGCGGATTTTATCGGGAATTGTTTCAGGTTCGGTTTCGACTGCCTATGCCTATATTGCCGATACGGTTGAACCCGCAAAGCGCGCGTCTAAATTTGGCATTTTGGGCGCGGCATTCGGTTTGGGCTTTGTGCTTGGGCCTGCGGTCGGGGCAATATTGGGCGGCATTAATTTGCAATTGCCATTATGGGCGGCTGCCGTTGTTTCATTTGCATCAAGTGCCTATGGCTTTTTCAATTTACAAGAAAGCCTGCCACCAGAAAAACGCACCGAATTTTCATGGGTTAAGGCCAATCCTATTGGTTCTTTGGCATTTTTTCGTGACAATCCAAAAGTATCGGCCTTGGCAATAATAAAATATATCAATGACATCGCCCATGTTGCATTGCCTGCGACATTCGTTCTTTATGCCGCCTATCGCTTCCACTGGGGGCCAAAAGAAGCCGGTTATCTAATGATGGTAGTTGGCATTTCGGGCGTTATTGTTCAAGGCGGCTTGGTGAAACGAATTGTTGGCGCGATTGGCGAAAAAAATGCCTTATATTTGGGCTTGATTTGCGGCGCGTTAGGTTTTGCAGGTTATGGTCTAATCACTGATGTGCGCTACATTGTTTTTGCAATTATGTGTGCCGCGCTTTGGGGCGTTTATGGCGCCTCTATACAGGCCTATTTGACCTCTAAAGTTAGCCCATCGGAGCAAGGCAGATTGCAAGGCGCATTAGGTTCAATGACCGCGACCGCCGGAATTGTCGGCCCGCCAATTTTCTCGCATATTTTTTCCTATTTTATTTCCGAAGGCGCTGTTTTACATATCCCGGGTGCGGCTATGCTTTTGTCATCGATATTGATATTTATCGCCCTATTGGGTGCAATTTTTGTAACGCGCGACGAACCCGCGCGCATTGTTCATTGAGGCTATTATGAGTGACGAATTAATTGTTAAAGACGCAAACGGCAACCGACTTAAAGACGGCGATAGCGTTTCCCTTATTAAAGACCTTAAAGTTAAGGGTTCGGGCGGCGTCACTTTGAAACGCGGCACTGTTGCAAAGAATATTCGTCTTACTGATAATGAAGACGAAATTGAATGCAATGTCGAAAAAGTGCGCGGTCTGGTTTTGCGCACCGAATTTGTCAAAAAAGCATGAGCCGTGAATGGTATTTTGAAGATTTTGCGATTGGACAAAAGTTCCAAACCGCGACCTATCAAATTACCAAAGACGAAATCATAGATTTCGCCAAGCAATTTGACCCGCAATATTTTCATACTGACGAAGTCGCGGCAAAAAAAAGCTTATTTGGTGGTCTCGCCGCCAGTGGTTGGCACACAGCGGCAATTTCCATGAAATTGCAAATAGATTCCGAACCCAAAGTCGCAGGCGGCATGATTGGCACACGCATTGAACTTGCGTGGCCCAAACCAACTTATCCAGATGATATTCTGCAGGTTTTCGGCATTGTAACCGAAATTGAAGATAGTCACCCGAAACGCGGTTTTGTCACTATGAAAAGTGAAACCAAAAACCAAAACGGCGAAATAGTTATGATGCAAACCGCTAAAATATTAGTTTTCAAGAAATAGCGCGCGCAAACATTGCGGCATCAACATTGCCACCGCTTGCAACCACGCAAATATTCTTGCCTTTCAAATCAAGGCAGCCAAACATTGCAAGTGCAAGTGCCGCCGCACCGCCCGGTTCAATGACTAATTGGAGATTTTCAAAAGCGAATTTCATTGCATTGAGGCATTTTTCGTCCTCAACTCCATAAGCCTTTGCATTTCGACGCAAAAGAATTGGGAAGGTCAAATTCCCTGCTTTTGGCGCCATTAAGGCATCTTGAATTGATTGCGGCGCGGGCGCATTTTCGACCAATTCACCAGCAGCCAATGATTTTTGCAAACGCTCATAATTCCTTGGTTCAGCAATTATTATTTGGGTTTTTGGCGATAATTCTTCCAAAGCCAAGGCAATTCCAGAGGCCAGACCACCACCAGAGGCCGGCATCATAACAATGTCAAATTCGAGGTTTTTTGATTTAGCAAATTCAGCGATTTCAAGACCAATTGTCCCCTGCCCAGCTATTACGTCTTCGTGATCATAGGGCGGAACGATTATTGAACCGGTTTGGGCTTGAAGGCGCGCACCGATTTCTTCGCGTTTTTCGGTTCGGCGATTGTAAAATACGATTTCAGCGCCATCGGCTTTGGCATTATCAAGCTTGATAGTTGGCGCATCGTGCGGCACAATTATCGTGGCTTTTGCGCCGATTTTGCGGCACAGTAGAGCGACAGCTTGGGCGTGATTGCCGCTTGAAAAAGCGATTACGCCTTTTTCAATTGCTTCTTTTTTGCGTTTCAAAATCGCATTCGCCGCACCGCGAATCTTAAATGCACCACGCGGCTGCAAACATTCAGCTTTCACAAAAACCCGCCCACCAATGGCATCATCAAGCGGCGGACACGAGAGCATAGGTGTAGAATTTACAAAGGGCGCAATCCTTGATTTTGCGTCAAGAATGCTTTGGAAAGTCGGGTTAGTCATGCCACTCTTTTAGAAGCGTTTTTATCCAAGGCCAATCAAAAAAAATGACTTTTGATTTCATTGGCAACCTCGAAAATTTGCGAAGCACCTGCCGCCTCCAATTCGTCGCGCGTGCCATAGCCCCATAATGCGCCGATTGCTTCCACGCGGTTTTTTCGCGCGGCAATCATATCGTGTTCCCTATCGCCTATCATTGTGACATTTTCTGGAGATAGTGAATGCTTTTCCAAAATATGCGCGATTAATTCGGCCTTGTCATCAAATTTGCCGTCTAAAAGCGAACCATAGATTTCTGTGAAATATTGAGACAAGCCGAAATATTCGATATTCTTGCGCGCGAAAGGTATGTTTTTAGCGGTGCAAATGAATAATTGAAAACCTGCTTCAAAAAGTGTCTGAATAGTTTCAACAATACCGTCATAAAGCACGGCCTCATTTAACCCGTCCTTTTCATGAAATTCGCGATATTTGGCAACGGCGGGTTCAATTAATTCGGGCGGCAAAATACTCGCAAAACTTTTGCGTAGCGGTGGGCCTATTACCCAATTCATATCTTTTGTAATTTTGTCTTCGTGACCCAATTCAATCAAGGCTCGCGAATAGGAATTTATTATCCCATTCCCCGGGTCAATTATTGTGCCATCAAGGTCAAAAAGTATGGTTTTCATTTTGAAAGTGCCCTCCGAAAGTCTTCAGGCATTTGTGCGGCTTTGCCATTTCGCGTAAAAACTGAAACCATATTAAGTGCCGCGATATTTATTCCATTTTGCCGCCCCAATTGCACGATTTCAAAACTTGAATTGCCGATTTTTGAGATTTTGCAAAACACTTCAAATTCATCGGGCCAATGGCATTCGGCGAAAAAATTCAAATGATTGGACACAATCATTAAGACATAATCCTGGGCGACAATATCTATTCCAAGCTCTTGATAAAACCGCGCACGTGCATCTTCAAACATATGCATAATTGCGAGATTTGAGACATGGTTTGCAGCATTCACATCTGAAAATCGCGTGGGAATTATCGTTCGGAATTTGTAATTTTCGGTTATTTGGATTTCGTCGGGCAGTTTAGACATCACCAATCCGTTTTATTTCCCAATGCAAATCGACGCCTTCTTTTTCTTTGACGGTTTTGATTACATATTCACCAAGAGCCTCTAGGTCTTTTGCGGTGGCATCGCCTTTATTAATCATGAAATTACAATGCTTCTCGCTCATTTGTGCGCCGCCGATTGAAAAGCCGCGTAAACCTGCAGCATCAATCACTTGCCATGATTTTCGGCCATTTGATTGGATCTGGTCAGGGTTTTTGAAAGTGCTGCCACCGGTTTTTTCGCGAATTGGCTGGGAATTTTCACGCCGCGCAGTGATTTCATCCATGCGTGCCAAAATCGCGGCAGGTTCGTCCATCGTGCCTTCAAAAACTGCGGAAACAAAAATCAAATCTTCGGGCAATGAACATTTGCGATATGAAAAACCCATTTCGGCATTTGTGAAAACATGGCGTTTACCATCGCGGTCGATTGCGACGCATTCGACCAAAACATCTTTGGTTTCTTTATCATAACAACCCGCATTCATGCGCAAAGCGCCACCGATTGTGCCTGGCACGCCACGATAGAATTCAAGGCCAGCAATACCCGCCTCTGCGGCCTTTTTTGCCAAGATTGCGTCTAAAACCATTGTGCCGGAAGTGATACGATTACCTTCGACCGAAACTTGACCAAAGCCTTTTGGTGTTAGGCGGATAATGACGCCCTTAACACCACCGTCGCGCACTATAAGATTTGAACCGACACCAATGACATAAACCGGAATTGATTTATCAAGTGCGGCCAAAAATTGCGCCAAATCCTCTTCATCGGCGGGTTGAAACAAAACTTCGGCCGGGCCGCCAACGCGAAACCATGTGAATGGGGCAAGAATTACATTGGTTTCAATTTTGCCGCGAACGGGCGGAAGTGAATTCATTTCAATCATTTTCGTTTTCTTTGGTTTCGGGTCGGGTTGCAACAAACCAAGCCCCATAAGTCATTGCGGCGATTTGCACAATAAAAAGCCACAATAATTTGTATGTGAAGAATGCCGAAATTATGCCGACCAAGCCCAAGCCACCAAGCGCGATTTGTTTTGATTTCGGCGTGATAATTCCGTGGACCACAAAATCCTCAACAATCTTGCCATAGGTTTTATTGGCGAAAATTTTTTCCGCCATTGCCTTATCAGTTTTAAGATAAATTATCGCCGCCAGAATCCAAAACGGCACAGTCGGCAAAACAGGCGTATAAATCCCCCAAGTGCCAAGCGCCAAAAAAGCGCCCGCAATGAATTTCCAAATGCCCGATTTTGTCATATCAATTTTATAGCTGCTGACACAATTGTGCGCAAACTTGTTTTGCAAATGCGTCGCAACGTATTATGAAAAACCATGGTCAAAGCAAATAAGCCTGATAATTCTGATATTCAAAATCTGCCGCAAGCGGCGGTTCCGGAGGCGCGCCTTGATTTAAAAAGCGGCATAGACATTATCAAGGAATATCAAAAGGACCTTCCCAATAAACCTGGCGTTTATCGTATGATTGGCGAAAATGCGCAGGTTTTATATGTCGGCAAGGCCAAATCGCTTAAAAAGCGCGTGGCAACATATGCACGCGGTGCGGCACATACCAATCAATTGACGCGCATTTTGGGTCTGGTGAAGGAAATGGAATTCACCATCACCCATACCGAGGCCGAAGCCTTATTATTAGAAGCCAATTTAATACGCCGTTTAAAACCACGTTATAATGTTTTAATGCGTGACGATAAGTCATTTCCTTTCATCGCTATTACTTTGAAGCACCCCGCACCTGCTTTGGAAAAACATCGCGGGCCGCGCGTAAAAGGCGTGGAATATTTTGGGCCGTTTGCGTCCGGAATGGCGGTTAATCATAGTCTGACGATTTTGCAAAAGGCCTTTATGTTGCGCACTTGTTCGGATGCCGAATTTGAAAATCGTTCACGTCCATGTATGCAATATCAGATAAAGCGCTGTGCGGGCCCATGTGTTTCGGCGATTAAGCCTGATGAATATCGCAATTTGGTTGATGAAGCGCGTCTTTTTTTGCGCGGACGCACTAATGCACTGCAAGACGATTTGGCAAAACAGATGGCCGAAGCCGCCAAAGTTTTTGACTATGAAAAGGCCGCCGTATTGCGTGATCGGATTCGCGCCCTTGCCTCCATTCGCAATAATCAAAGCATTTTGCCGTCTTCATTCACCGATGCTGATATTTTTGGCATTCACCAAGAAGGCGGCGAAACTTGTATTGAGGTTTTCTTTTTCCGTGCGGGTCAAAATTGGGGCAATCGCGCCTATTTTCCAAGGCATGAAAAAAATATGTCAGCACCTGAAGTTTTGGAAAGTTTTATTGGGCAATTTTACCAAAACAATGCCCCGCCAGATTTAGTCTTATTGAGCGAGACGCCACCTGAACTGGAATTATTGCAAACCGCGCTGTCAATGCTTGCGGGCTTTAAGGTAAATATGCAAATTCCGCAAAAGGGCGATAAGCGCGAAATCATTGACCATGTTGTGAATAATGCGCGCCAAACTTTAGGACGGCGCTTGGGGCAATCCCAAGCCATCACAAAATTATTAGACATGGTGCAATTACAATTCAATCTGGAAACCCGCCCCGAACGCATTGAAGTTTATGACAATTCCCATATTCAAGGCAAACATGCGTTGGGTGCAATGATTGTGGCAGGGCCTGAAGGTTTTATGCGCAATCAATATCGCAAATGGACCATTAAGGAAGCAAAGCCAGGCGACGATTTCGCCATGATGCGTGAAGTCCTTACGCGTCGTTTTACAAGATTGAATGAAGAAAACGATGAAAGCCTATGGCCGGATTTGATTATTATTGATGGTGGCGAAATTCAATTGGCGGCGGCTATGGATGTCGCGCGCGAATTGGGCGTCGATAATGAAATCAAAATAATCGCAATGTCCAAAGGCATTGATAGAAATGCCGGGCGCGAGGAATTTCATGAAAGAGGCAAAAAACCCTATCGCCTTTCACCAAAAGATCCGGTGCTTTATTACCTTGAACGGCTGCGCGATGAGTCCCACCGTTTTGTGATAGGTGCGCACCGCCAAAAACGCGCAGGCGAATTTACCAAAAACCCACTTGATATGATCGAAGGCATTGGCCCTTTGCGTAAGAAATCATTAATGGCGCGTTTTGGATCGGCAAAGGCGGTTTCGACCGCGAGTGTGAAAGAATTAGCGGCAACACCACATATCTCGCTTGACCTTGCGCAAAGAATTCACCAATACTTTCAAAGCGACTGAGGGAAAATTGCTAAAATCATTGCCAAATCTAATTACTTACTTGCGGGTTTTGGCCTCGCCGCTTTTGGCTGTCTTGTTGGTTGTGGGTGCTTATAAAAATCCTCAATTCGCCGGGTTTCCGAAATTGGCATTTTGGATTTTCGTAATTGCCGCTTCAACCGATTGGGTTGATGGTTTTTTGGCACGCGCACTTGATGCCAAAAGCGAATTGGGCGCAAAACTTGATTTGCTTGCCGATAAATTACTAGTTGGCCTAACTATTCCTGCAATTGTTTTGGCAGAATTTATTCGCGGCAGTGCGCCATTCGCCGTGGTGGTGTTTGTCGGACTGTTTTTGACCTATGCGACATCGGGTCGCGATTATTTGGTAACGATATGGCGCGAGGAAGGGAGAAATTTTGGCCTTTCAATGCCTGCGACCTTTCTTGCAAAAAGCAAAACTGCTGTGATATTGATTGGCATTTCCGTATTTTTGGCTTCCATAGCCTTTGACTTAAGCTGGGCGCGAATTTTGGGGTTTGTGATAGTTTTGATTGGCGCGTTAATGTCGATTTATACTGGTTTCCAATATTTTCACGCCTTCCAGGCAGCAAAAGCTAAACAGGAAAAATAAGAGGCTATAAGTTGCCTGCAAAAATAACAGTCAATTCCACTAACGGTTGTAATGGAAATTACCTTTCATTAACATAATTAGGTCAATATCACGGCGAATCGTCACCAATTTTTTATAGGTAATAGCCATGAGTGATACACAAACCGAAGAACGCGTCAGATTTATGGGCATTGATGCCGAGACTAAGGCAGTTTTGCAAGAATTGCGCCCAACAGTCGAAGCGATTTTGCCGGATATTCTCACCGGTTTTTATAATGTTGTGAAACAATGGCCCGAGACCAGCCGGCAGTTTTCCGGTCAACATCACATGGATATGGCGAAAAACGCCCAAATCCGCCACTGGATGTCGATTGTCGAAGGTTCATTCTCTTCAAATTATGTTAATTCGGTGCGAAAAATCGGCGAAACTCATGCGCGTATTGGCCTTGAACCACGTTGGTATATCGGCGGCTATGCTTATTTGGTTTCAGAAGTGCAAAAACGCTTAATTGAAGGTGCAAAAGCCAAGGGCTTTATGGCTGATAATTCAAAAGAACTTGAAAAAGTTCAAAAGCAAGTTGCTGCATTCACTAAAGCGGCAATGCTTGATATGGATTTCGCGATTTCCATTTATCTTGAGGCTTCAGAACGCAAACGCCACGAAGATATGCAGCGCGTTGCAGAGGAATTTGAGGCATCAGTTGCTAGAGTTGTTGAAACTGTCGCTTCTGCTTCAACCGAATTGTCGGTTACTGCGCGTTCTATGTCCTCAATCGCTGAAGCTACTTCGGATCGTGCCACAACCGTTGCTGCGGCGGCAGAAGAAGCGACGTCAAACGTTTCGGTCGTTGCATCATCTTCAGAACAAATGGCGGCATCGGTTCGTGAAATCGCGGAACAAGTTGCAAGTTCAACCCGAATAGCAGGTGAAGCGGTTGAAATCGCCGATGCATCCGCGACCACAGTTAAAAATCTTTCCCAAGCCGCCGACAAAATCGGTGAAGTTGTTTCAATGATTAATGACATCGCGGGACAAACCAATCTGCTTGCACTTAACGCCACAATCGAAAGCGCGCGCGCCGGCGAAGCCGGAAAAGGTTTCGCGGTCGTTGCCTCCGAAGTGAAATCCCTTGCGGGTCAAACTGCGAAAGCGACCGAAGATATTTCACGCCAAATTGCGGAAATGCAATCGGCAACACGCTCTGCAGTTGAGGCAATTTCATCTATTCAGAAAACCATTGATGAAATCAATTCAGTTTCAATGGCAATCAATGCAGCGGTTGAGGAACAATCAGCGGCCACAGGTGAAATTACGAGAAATACCCAAGAGGCATCAGTCGGAACCCAAGAAGTTTCACGAAACATTACCCATGTTCAACAGGGCGCAAATGAAACCGGTGCGGCTGCGTCCGAAGTTGTAAGCGCCGCCGAAGAATTAAGCCGTCAGGCTGAAATCCTTCGCAAAGAAGTGAATGGCTTTTTGGATAATATCAAAGCGGCCTAATTACGCACCCAATTCAATTCAACACATGATGATAGTGAGCCCGATACAGCATCGGGCTTTTCTATTTTGAGGTTGAGAGTTGCAATTTTTTCGGATTGGATGATTATCTTTGCTAATTCCTGGGCGAAAGTTTCAACCAAATTGAAATGCGCGCTTTGTGCCAATTCATGCGCGGCATTTGCGAGGAAATCATAATCGATTGTATTCTTCAATTGATCGTTTTGCACCAAATAATCGGGCGACAACCCCACCTCAATATCCAAAACCAAGGGCCTTTGACGGTTTTTTTCAAAATCATACACCCCGACACTGGCATTAATTTCCAATCTGCGGATTGAGATTTTTAATTGGGCTTTTCCGTGCCCCAATTCCGAAACCGAAATTTCATTTGTTGAGGCGTCTTCAGAATTTGAAGGATTTTCCGTCTTGCGTTTTTTAATTGCCATGCCCGGGCGCATAATTACGCCTAATTCATTGAATGAACCTGCTCTCATTCTATAATTCCTTCAATATCCTTAGTTTGCCACAAGAGGTTTTGACCGCCATCAACAGCCAAAACCTGTCCAGTGGTGCTTTTGGCACTTAATAAGAATAATGCGGCCTCTATAATGGATTCCAACGGACTTCCTAATCCTAATAATGTCGCATTAAATTGACTAACGAAATCTTCATCACTCTGACGTGCATTCTTTAATGTCGGGCCGGGCGCGATGGCATTCACGCGCACATTAGGGGCAAATTCCTGCGCCATTGTCTTTGTTGCCGCCATTAAACCCATTTTTGATAGAGTATAAGTGAAAAATAACGGGTTCGGTTTCAAAACTCTTTGGTCCAACAAATTTATTATAGTGCCTTCTAGTCCATCTGTTTGATGGAAAAATGCTTGCGATAATAATAATGGTGCGAGGAGATTAATGTTTTGATGGGCTTCAAATTCTTCGATACTAAAATCGCGCGCACTATCGGCTTCAAAAATTGACGCGCAATTAATAAGGGCAAAAATTGGTTTGCCATAAAACTCCCGCGCCTTAGTGATTATTTTGTAGGCCTCTGCAGGTTTTGACAAATCGCTTTGGATTATTTCGGCGCGCATTCCTAAATCAAGAATTTGCGTCTTTAAATCTATTGCATCCGATAGGCTGTTATTAGCGTGAATGATTATGTCATAGCCACTTTGTGCCAAAGCCAATGCCAATGCCCTTCCAATCCGTTTGGCACCGCCGGTTATTATTATGGCTTTGTCTTTTCTGAACATTGGATTTGGCATAGCCCTAAATAGCCCTCACGGATAATAATTAAAAGGTTTGGCATGCAAATTCAATTAATGCGCTATTTTTACTGCTTTTTTTGCCGAAAATTTCGAGATTTTATCGATGTCATTAAGCGAGTGTAAACTATTTACGCGTTATAGTTGCATTGTGAGGTGTGGCAAAATGACAGATCCATTTAAGGCCCTATTTGAAGAATTGCCCTTGATTTTATAAGTCCATTTCGGGAATAAAATCCTGTTTGCGAATAAAGCAGCGCAAGATTTTGCGCAAATGGCACAGTCTCAGGACCCAAATTTTAGCCTGTTAAAAATTTCAAACACCAAAAATGGTGATTTGTTAGATATTATTGATGGCGAAGGCAAATTTCTAAGTCTTAATGTCAATAGTTTTGAAATACCTTGGCGTGGCATGAAAGCAAATTGTTCAATTATCGAAACTGTGGATTCGCAAATTGCCGCGCAAATGCGCCGGGTTCTTGAATTTGAAAATGATACTAAACAAACCCGCTCACGGTTTTTGGCGGCAATTTCCCATGAAATGCGCACGCCACTTAACGCGCTTATAAATCTTAGTTTCCTTTTGAAATCCACTAATTTGGATACAAACCAAAACGAAATCGTCGAAATATCTTATGCCTCTGCCAAAGAATTATTAGACAGGATCGAAGACGTATTGGAATATTCTCAATTGGAAACCGAACGCATTCATCCTAGTTTGGAACCAATAATTATAAGTAATGAAATTGAGTCAGTTCTAAGCGAGCTTGAAATGGCGGCGATGAATAAGGGTATCGATTTTGTTGCCCATATTAGCCCGCAGCTCGACCAAAAATATCACGCTTCTGCCTCTGCAATTCGCAGACTTTTGCGCCATCTCGGCGAAAATGCCATTAATTATTCGAAACACGGTAAAATCGACATAAATTTTGAAACCGGTGAAGATTTTCAAGGTGTTTTCATTCGCATTGAAGATACAGGTGAAGGGATTGACGCCGAAAAATTACGAACCATATTTCAGCCTTTCGATTTTAGGCAAGATCCGATTAATCGCGTCAATGGCGGTCTATGTCTAGGCCTGGCACTTTCACGTTCAATCGCGCGCTCTTTGGGCGGCGAATTGACAATCGAAAGTGAAGTTGGTCGGGGCACAATCGCAAGCGTTTATTTGCCATTTGCACCAGCATTAGAAATTGAAGAAGATATGGAACAATTTGAAGACCTGCCGCTTAATATATTGGTCGCTGAAGACAATCGCACCAATCAAAAAGTCATTACAATGATTTTAGGGCAATTGGGTCATAGCTCTGTATGTGCAGACGACGGAATCAAATGCCTCGAAGCAATGCGAAGTCAAAAATTCGATTTGGTCCTAATGGATCTGCATATGCCATTTATGGACGGATATGAAGCCGCAATTGAAATCAGGAAAATGGGTGAAAATGTGCCCATCGTCGCACTAACCGCTGATGCGCGCGAAGAAGCACGTGCGCGCGCAATTCAATGCGGTATGGACGGCTTCATAACCAAACCATTAATTGTTTCGGAATTACACGCTGTTCTTTGCGAAATCGAAGAAATGCGCCGCGAAAGTTTGCAAACAGAAGCGGCTTGAAATTATCAATCCAAACGACCGTATTCAGCCAAATTGAGTGCGCCAAAAATTACGAAAAATACCAAAAACGCGTAAACAGCAGCCATAACTTTCCCCATCAAGATTTAATAAGGGCATCATCAATTTGCTTCGCCCTT
This sequence comes from Hyphomonadaceae bacterium, assembly GCA_041917055.1. Taxonomy (GTDB): domain Bacteria; phylum Pseudomonadota; class Alphaproteobacteria; order Caulobacterales; family Aquidulcibacteraceae; genus Pseudaquidulcibacter. The sequence continues at coordinate 77,560 of JAYRYJ010000007.1, read as the reverse complement.
ATATAAGCAGGTCTTGATATAATCGAATTGACATAATTTTCAAATGTTTTGCGCGCAGGTAATATGCCAAATTGCAGTCCCCATGCGATTTCAGAACCGAAATAAACATCTGCCGCACTAAAATTTTCGCCACAAACAAATGGGCCATCACCAATTATCGCCGCTGCACCATCAAGCATATCGTCAAAACAGCCATAACCGACCATACCTTTTTTCTCACCCAAGATTTCAACACCAAGTGATTGGTTAGACACCGCCGCCTCAATTGGGCCGGCTGCAAAAAACATTGCGCGCAAATATTTTCCGCGCGTGGGCGATTTTAAATCAGGAGCGAGACCCTTTTCGCTGTAATAATCTGCAAGATAAGTGCAGATTGCCGCACATTCAGTGACGACATGTCCATTATGACTAATTGCAGGCACTTTGCCCATCGGATTGATCGCTAAATATTCCGGCGCCTTCATGGTGGTGCCGAAGTCAAGTATATGGGTTTTATATTCAATACCCAATTCTTCGAGCATCCAACGAACCATCCGACCGCGCGACATTGGATTGGTATAAAAAATCAATTCACTCATAATTTCCTCCGCCATTTTAGTTTAAAGAACAAAACATGAACTGTCAATTCGATTTTGATATTTTTATAGATTTTGGCACAAGGAACTATGCTTTCAAAAATTACAAAATTACTTTTCCAAACTTATTTTCGCCTAAAACGCCCAATGACGTTAGGTGTGCGCATTATTGCTTTGGATAATGAAAAGCGAATTTGTTTAATCCGCCACACTTATGTCAAAGGCCTACACCTCCCTGGCGGCGGCGTAGAGCCAAAGGAAACAATTTTTGAGGCGGCGGCAAAAGAATTATTAGAAGAAACCGGAATTGCGAAAAATCCGGAAGAATTCAAATTAATCGGCTTTTATTCCAATGAACCAAATTTCAAATCCGACCATATTGCTTTATTACAAGTCGAAAACTGCACAGCGATTGAAAATTTTAAAACTCACGAAATTTCGCAATGCATGTTTATAGACATTAATTCTGTCCCACCAGATGCAACACGTGCGACCATCGCGCGTTTGAAAGAATTTGAGGAAGGCCAATTTACCAATCGGTTTTGGTGAAATTGTGCGTCATTCGTGCAACACAAGATTTTTGTTATTTTAATAGCCCCTCCCCCCCTTACAATTGGCGAGCAAACAATTATATTTCAAAAACAAACCCATAGAGAATCCCAATGTTCAAAAAACTGATTGAAGATGCCCAAATTTGTTTATCACTCTTCACACGCCTTCCCGTGCCCATGCCAAAAGATGGTGAAGGTAAGAGATTGGAAATTTCCAATAATACGCAAAGAATAGGACAGGCATATTCTGCTGCGCCTTTGATTGGCGTTGTTACCGGCGTTGCATCTGCTTTGGCTTATTTTCTTGGCTATTCAATGCCCGGAAACCCTGTCTATTTGTCTGCGGTGCTTGCGATTGCGGTGCAATTAATGATTTCCGGTGCATCCGAAGAATTGGGTTTTGCCAAAGTTATTTCTTTACGCCCTCACCCATCCGCAGACGCCGCAGAGGCTGATGGCAAAGATGAAGAAATGGGCGTTGCGGCGGGTGCAATCGCGGCAATGATGATGGTCCTGTTGAAAATTTTCCTAATTGCCGAACTTGCACACCCAATCAGTGCGGGTCTTGCATTAATCGCATCTTCAGCCTTGGGTCGCGCGGCGCAGGTTCAATTAATGGCATTCACCTCTTCTGATGCGGCAACTCAACCAAGCAAATTTGCTGCCACCACTTCTATGTTGGTCGGCGCCGCGATTGGTATTGTCGCTCTATTCATGGCAAATATTAATGAAAGCGCAACCGCAACAATTGCCGGCTTCGCGAGCACTGTAACGGGTGCTTTGGTCGGTGTTGGGTCGGGCGCACTATTGTTCTTTGCCTTAACCAAGTGCCGCCATCATTTAGACAATATCAATGTCAAAGAAGCCTTGGGTCTTGCTATTGAAGTTGGTGCATTATTCGGCATTGTGGCATTCATGCCAATGTATTACGCATAGATTTATGCCAAAAATCTCTTCGCCGTGCATACAGGTCTGTTTCGTAAACCCCGACACAGACCTTTGCATGGGGTGCAATCGATCGATAGAAGAAATCGAGAATTGGCTTAAATACTCCGAAGAAAAACGCCTGGAAATAATGGCAGTGTTAGGCAATCGCCAAAACGAATTTCAACTAAATTCAACAAACTAAATACCAAACCTGTCTCTTAAATATCGACTGCCGTTATGATCTAAAGATATGGTCTTTTACATGTCAAATTTGACATGTAAACAATAACATATTTATTGGGAATTGATAAAATTGACCGCAATAGTGTGGAGTTATTAATTCTCAATTCTCAATTCTTAATTCGCGTTTGCAATCTCGCGCAACAAAGATTGGTTTGAATGTGTGTGAAATGATACTATAAGCGGGTTATGACAAAAACCTATATAACCGCCACCGGCCTTTATACGCCGCCAAATCAAGTCACAAATGAGGAATTAGTTACGGCATTCAATCAATATGTCGAACAAAGCAATGCCGAAAACCAGGCGGCAATTGAAGGCGGCGAAATAGCTGCTTTGCAGCCTTCAAGCGTTGAATTTATTGAAAAAGCATCGGGCATAAAATCGCGCTATGTCGTTGCCAAAGACGGTCTATTAGATCCAAAAATCATGACACCGCAAATGCCGGAACGTTCAAATGACGAAATTAGCATACTGGCGGAAATCGGGGTTGCGGCGGTTCAAGATTGTTTGAAAAATCGCGGTATCGAAGCGACAGATGTCGATGCTATTATTTGTGCGGCTTCTAATATGCAACGCGCCTATCCCGCCATTGCAATTGAAATGCAAAACGCATTGGGAATGCGCTCCGATAGTTTTGGTTTTGACATGAATGTCGCGTGCTCAAGCGCGACTTTTGGTATTCGCATGGCTTCAGACATGATTAAATCAGGTTCGGCGCGCCGTGTTTTGGTGGTTAATCCCGAAATCTGTTCGGGCCATTTGAATTTCCGTGATAGAGATGCACATTTCATTTTCGGTGATGTCGCAACCGCCATTTTGCTTGAGGGTGACGAAAGCGATGCCTCAGAAAAATTTGAAATTCTTGATACGCAATTGGTGACGCAATTTTCCAACAATATTCGCAATAATTTCGGTTTCCTAAACCGCTTTTCGCCCGAAGGCATTGGCAAGCCGGATAAATTATTCGTTCAAGAAGGGCGTAAAGTCTTTAAAGAAGTCGTGCCAATGGTCGGCGCGCTTATTATTGAAGTCTTGGAGCGCAATAATATCGACAACACTCGCCGCCTTTGGCTGCATCAAGCTAATGCCAATATGAATCGCATGATTTCCCAAAAAGTTTTGGGCCGTGAAGCAACCGAAGACGATAGCCCGACGATTTTAGATACTTATGCCAATACATCGTCGGCGGGTTCAATAATCGCCTTTCATAAAAATCATTCGGATTTGAAAAATGAAGATATTGGCGTGATTTGTTCGTTCGGCGCGGGTTATTCGGCGGGTTGTATATTGGTAAAAAAAGCCGCATAATTAATGTATGGATTCCTTTGATTTAATTGTAAAAAACGGCACCTTGGTCAATCACAATGGCATTGGCGAAGGCGATATTGGCATAAGAAGCGGCAAAATCGCGGCAATTGGTGATTTAAAAACCGCGAATGCCGCGCAAGTTATTGATGCCGCGGGTCTCCATATCCTCCCCGGTCTGATTGATACACAGGTGCATTTTCGTGAACCTGGCCTCGAACATAAGGAAGATTTAGAAACAGGTGCAAATGCTGCCGTTTTGGGCGGTATTTGCAGTGTTTTTGAAATGCCAAATACCAATCCGACAACCTCCACAAATGAAGATTTGTCCGATAAAATCGCGCGCGCGACCGGGCGAATGTCTTGTGATTTTGCTTTTTATGCGGGCGCAACGAATGACAATATCGAAACTCTCCCAGAATTAGAGCGCCGAATCGGTTGCGCGGGCATCAAAGTTTTCATGGGTTCATCAACCGGCAATCTTTTGGTGAAAGATGATGAAAATGTCGGACGTATTTTGTCAAAAATCACGCGCCGCGCCGCTTTTCATTCTGAGGATGAGTTTATCTTAGAAGAAGAAAAGAGATTTGTCCGAGCCAATGATCCTACAAGTCATTATGAAGCGCGTTCAGCGCGCGCCGCGCTATCATGCACCACCCGCCTTGTCCGGCTTGCGCGCGAACATAAAAAACGCATTCATGTTCTTCATGTTTCAACTGCCGAAGAAATGGAATTTCTAAAAGACCATAAGGATTTGGTTTCTATTGAAGTATTGCCAAACCATTTGGCTTTCTATGGCCCCGATATATATCATAAAATCGGAAATCTTGCGCAACAAAACCCGCCAATTCGTGAAAAACACCATAATGAGGCTTTATGGGCTGCGGTGCAAAATGGTTTAGTCGATGTATTGGGTTCAGACCACGCGCCACACACGCTTGAAGAAAAGTCGCGCCCCTATCCTGCCTCGCCTTCTGGCACGCCAGGGGTTCAGACTATGTTGCCCTATATGCTGACAATGGTGAATGAGGGTCGCCTATCATTATTGCGCGTTATAGATTTATTGGCGCATGGCCCAAACCGTGTCTTTGGCATTGCAAACAAAGGTCGCATGGCTATTGGTTATGATGGCGATTTAACAATTGTCGATTTGAAAAAGCGTGTGATTTTCGAAAATTCAATGATCGGTTCACGTTGTGGCTGGTCACCATTTGATGGGTTTGACTTTAAGGGATTTCCGACCCATACAATTGTTCGCGGCGCTTTGGTGATGGAAAATGGCGAAATCATTCACAAAGGCCAAGGCACGCCAATCAGGTTTCAAGAGACTATATAATGCGCGCTGCACCTTATGTTTCCCCGACTTTGATAGATATTCAAAAGCGCGAAGATGGTTGTTTAATCCTAACCAATCCGCACCCAATGCGCGCGGCGTTTGAAAATGTTTGCGCACCATTGTTTCACCATTCCAAAGAAAACCCCGACCATTTATGGCTGTGCGGCAAAGAAAATGGCGAATGGCGAAAAGTCAGCTACGCGGAAGGCGCGAAAATAATTGCTGATATTGCGGCGGAACTTGAAGGTATTTTGCCGCGCGGTTCTGTCGTGGCGATTGCATCCGGCAATTCATTGATGCATGCATTTTTGACCTATGCCTTGCCATTAATTGGCCTTGTCCCCGCCCCAATCAGCCCCGCCTATTCGCTCAAAGCGAATGATTCAAGACGTTTGAAAGAAGCAATTGAAATATTGGGCGCAAAAGCGATTTTCTTTGAAGGTCCAGAATTTGCGCGCGCAATTGAATGGCTTGAAGGTTACGATATTTTGGTTTTGAGCGCTCTAAATCCTCCCTCGCTCGCGGGGGAAGGGGACCGTGCGAAGCATGGTGGAGGGGGTGCGTCGCCCCTAATGGGTTTCGTGCCAATAGGTCGTTGGCTTGCTTCGCTCGCGCCCCACCCACCGCGCGTTGCGCGGTCCCCCCTCCCCGCAAGCGGGGAGGGATTTGTTGCGCGCGCCCTTACCGCCATTTCCCCGCAGGATTTGTGCAAAGTTCTTTTGACATCGGGTTCAACCGGTTCACCTAAGGCAGTGGCAATTACGCATTTCAATCTTTCGCAAAACGCGGCGCAAATTCGTTCGACTTTTGACTCCGAAAAGGAAAAGGAAATCTGGCCCGATGGCATTGTGATGATTAATCACTTGCCATGGTCGCATTCTTTGGGCGGCAATGCGATTTTGCACATGCTTACACATTCATGCGGCACTTTATGGATTGATGAAGGCAGCCCAACTCACGAAGGCATAAAAAAATCGGTTGAGGCCATAAAACTCGTAAAACCCAATTATCACAATACTGTGCCTTTTGGTTGGACATTATTATTACACGAATTGGAGCATGATGAGGAATTGGCACACGCGCTATTCGAAAACCTTATCATCATGCAATATGGTGGTGCGGCTATGTCGCAAGACGTGTTTGCGCGTTTGCAGGCGATTGCCAAGAGAATTACAGGCGAGGAAATAACACTTGCGGCGGGCTATGGCGCAACTGAAACCGGCCCAACTGCGTGCAATGTTCATTGGCCAAATTCGCGTATGGGACTGGTTGGCCTGCCTGTGCCGGGTGTCACAATGAAACTTGTGCCACATAATGATAAATTAGAGGCGCGCGTTAAAGGCCCCGCAATCACCCCCTATTATCTTAATAATGAAACCAAAACCAAAGAGGCATTCGACGATGAAGGCTTCTATATTTTGGGTGACTCTTTGGCATTTTATGACCCTGCGCACCCCGAATATGGTTTAAAATTTGATGGGCGCTTGAGCGAGGAATTCAAACTTTTGAACGGCTCATTCGTGCAAGTTTCCGCCTTGCGTTTGGGTGTTATTGCGGCGTGCAATGGTCTTGTTAGTGACGCTGTGATTTGCGGTGAAGGACGCGCTTTTTTAGGTGCACTCTTATTTTTGAACGCCAATAATTGCAATAAAATATTTGGTGAGAATTCAATTGAAGTCCATGCAAAAAACCCGCAATTAATCAAAGCGATAAAAGATTATTTGCAACCAATTTATAAAGGCAAATCTGCCACATTGGCAATAAAAACGTTTACCATAATTCCCAATTCCCCATCTTTAGAAGCTGGCGAAATTACTGACAAAGGCTATTTAAATCAGTCCCGATGTCGCGCAAATTATGCGGATTTGGAAGATATGATATACGACAATAAAGCAAACAATTTATGAGGGCGAAATGACAGAAAAAACCGGCGCACAGGCATTAGTCGCGACTTTGGCACAAAATGGGGTGACACATTGTTTTGCAAATCCCGGCACTTCTGAAATGCATCTTGTCCAAGCACTTGATAAAGAGCCGCGCATCAAAAGTGTTTTGTGTCTATTCGAGGGTGTCGCGACCGGCGCCGCTGATGGTTTTGCGCGCATTGCCGAAAGACCTGCAATGACTTTGCTTCATCTTGGCGCTGGATTTGGTAATGGAATTGCCAATCTTCATAATGCCATGAAGGCCAATGTGCCCATGATTAATGTCATTGGCGATCATGCGACTTTTCACAGAAAATATGATGCCCCCCTCACTTGCGATCTTGAAACCCTTATCAAGCCGCATTCAAAATATATTGGCATCGTTGAAAGTGCGGACATTTCTGGTGAAATCGCGTCTAAAGCGTTTGAAGAAGCAATGAATGAGCCGAATTTTCCGGTTTCAATAATCTTGCCCGCCGATTCTGCTTGGAATTTGGGCGGCATTGATGGGCCAAAGGCAAATGACAAAGCCGCAAGCCTTATTGAACCGACCGCGATTGAAAATGTCGCTTTGGCAATTAAGAACGCAAAAAAACCTGCAATATTGATTGGTGGCAAGGCGCTTTACGATAGTAAATCATTGGAAAATATGGCACGCCTCAAAGCAGCGGGGGTGCGGGTTTTTTGCGATACTTTCCCGACGCGCTTACGCCGTGGCGCGGGCATCTTTTCACCCGATAGAATGCAATATTTCGGTGAAATGGCACAGGCCGATTTGGCAGGCATTGATTTAATGGTCATTGCCGGCACCAAAGCGCCGATTGCCTTTTTTGCATATCCGAACAAGCCCTCAGAACTATTGCCCGATGGTTGCGAGCCATTGCAATTGAGTGAGAAATATGAAGATACAATTGAAGCATTGGCACAATTATGCGACGCTTTGACAGCACCCGCCCCTGTCGAAGCGGCGCAAAAGGTCGAAATGCCCACGCCAACTGGTGCGCTTAATCCGTTTAATTGCGCACAATCAATCGCGCGGCATTTGCCTGAAAATGCCATTGTGTCGGATGATGCGGTAACTGCGGGAATGCCTTGTTATATCGCCACTGCGAATGCCAATGCGCATGATTGGTTGTTTCTAACCGGTGGTGCAATCGGGCAAGGTCTGCCTTTGGCAATCGGTGCGCAAATGGCGGCCCCAAATCGTAAAGTTTTGGCATTAAGCGGTGATGGCGCGGGAATGTATACTTTGCAAGCCCTTTGGACCATGGCGCGCGAAAAATTGCCGATCGTTAGTGTGGTATTTGCCAATCGCAATTATCGTATCCTAAATATCGAAATGGCACGAACGGGTGCAGGAAATGTTGGCGAAACCGCGCAAAAAATGCTTTCAATTGACGCCCCAACCCTTGATTGGGTCAAATTGGCAGAGGGACAAGGTGTCAAAGCGATTTCGGTCAAGACGTCAGAAGAATTTGACGCGGCATTGTCAGATGCGATTTTGGCAAACGAACCTATTTTGATCGAAGCCGTGGTTTAAGATTCGCAATTGCGTTCATCGCAAGCATCGCAATAAACACTAAAACCGCCCCGCCCAGTGCGCGCATTGCCCTTGATGCGTCGGCATTTTTGCCGAAATCTATCCATAATCCATTGCTATAATCAAGGCCATTATAGGCAAAATACGAAAACCAGGCGATTGACGCCAAAGAGCCGATAATGGCGGCAATAAAGCGATAGGAAAATTTGGGTTTTACATTTGACGGTGCGACTTCAAATTCCGAACGCGCCACAAATAATAAAACAAATGCGAGCAATAGAACCGATGCAATTTCCCATGCCACCCCTTTAATCAAAGATAATACAATTCCCGCCAAAAGGTATAAAAGCACGGTCGTATTAGCAAATCGGCTTTCACGCCACAGGAAATTCGCTTTCAAAAGCAATATGATACCGATAATTGCCGAAAAGAAATGTGCGGTTTCATAAGAAATCAAAGGCAATAATTTTTCAAAGCGCAAAGTATTACTTGATGAAATCGGCACTGTTGCCGCGCCGATTAATAAATAACCGCAAAAGAAAACCAAGAGCGCCAAAATCTGCGGTGCGACGTGGAATGCGGCCTTTGAAACTTTTATCGCCGCCCTTCCCGCCGGTTTTGCGACATAAGCAGCATGGTCGTGCGCCAATACCAAAACCCCCATTACTAACGGGACGATGTTATAAATCAAACGATAAACCAAAAGTGCAACCGCAGCGCCGGGAATATTCTGGTCATTCGGTGCCATTTTCAAAATCGCAGCTTCAAACACGCCAATGCCCCCCGGTGCACCCGATAAAGCGCCCAAAAGACCCGCTAATACAAAGACTGCCAAAAATGGCAAAAAACTCCAACCGCCATGATCGGGCAAAAGGAAATAGAGGCACAAAGCCGCGCCGATTTTATCGATTGAAATCAATAAAACGTGTTTGAAAAAATCCAAAGCCTTCGGAAGTGTGATTTTGGTATCGCCCCATTTGATCTCATCGATTTGCGAATTGCATAATGCCAAGATCGCGATTGTCGGTAATAGGATTATCAGACCGACAAAGAACCAAAACATCGCATCAAACGGCCCATGATTGGCGATTTCAAAACAACCGAATATTAGCCCTAATGCTGCGCCAAACATCGCGCCAATTTGCACCATTGTCGCCGTTGAAAAAGATAAAGCGCCAATTTCCGACTGCGACAGGCCCCAACGACGATATAGGCGCGCGCGTGCGGTCGATGCCGTTGCCCAAGAATAGCCCAAGGTTCGCGCCATGGCATAAGATGCAATAGTTGCGCGCAAAGTGCGCCAAATCGCCAATTGTTTACCTATTATGAAAAGGCAAAATCTGTCATTCATTACCAAGGCAGCATAGGACAAAGTCGCGGTCAGAATTGCCAATAAAGTGCTGGAAATCCGGACATTATCGAATGCCGAGGCGATATCGGATAAAGCGAATGCATTTAATTCTGAATTGATAAATTTAAGCGCAATCAAAAACACCAATAGCGATGTGAAAGTCGTGATTTTGGGATTTGAAGTAACAAAATTGATGGGAATTCTGACAAAATCCCAAACCTGATTTGCAATACGCAAAATATGTGCAGCCGTATTTTTAACCACGCAAACCCGCTTTTATGCCGCGAGTTCGCACCTTACTTTTGGTTTGAAAACATCGCGTGACAAATTTTTACCAAACACACTCAAAGCGATATTATTACCGATTTCACGTCTTGCGGCAATGCGTGCGAAACTGTCAAATCTGTTTAATATCTCACGCACTTGGTTTGCAGCATGGCAAACCACAATTATGTCACAAAATTGCGCACTTTCTTGTGCGATTTCCCAATCAGCATTAGGTGTAAGCCACAAAACGCGGCAAGCGTCTGAATTATCAAAACATTGTCTATCTTCGAACATCAAGGTTTCGAATTGCCGCGCGAGCATTGCGGTATGCGCGCCTTTCCCTTCTCCTTGAATTTCAACAATATCGGCAAAAGACAGATTTATGACTTGCGAACACTCACGCAACATAGACCAGCACAGGCGTTCATACGCAATTTGCTTAAATTTAATATCAGAAAATTCGCCCAAATTCTGATTGGCAGTGTTTTTTAGGTTTAGTGATTCGTTACGCATTTTTATCCGTCTTTTTATGGAAATCTGAGGTGCGTTGGTTAGCGAAAAGTTATCAAACCGAAGGAGACTGCTGCTCAATGTATAAAATTACTAATAGATTCTTGTGTTAAATCCGTAGGTTAAGGTTTCATTTACCAAGAATAACGTTTTTGGATTAAGAATTAAGAATTGGGTAGTTTATTATGAAGCTTTAAAAAGCGGTTCATTTCAAAAAATAATCAAGATTGAAACTGGCGCAAAATTGGGAATTAAAATTTTGGCAAAAGCCAATTGATTCTTAATTCTTAATTCTTGTGTCCTAATTCCGTCTGGTCAGTCCAGGCGACACAATACCGGGTTTTTTAGCTGTTTCGGGCTTTGAACCTAAAATTTCGGCAATATCGCGTTTTAATAAATTCGGGCGCGTTAAGCCGGGGCGAATTGGGTTTTGCGGTCCGTTTGCAGGGCTAGTTGACGCTTTTTCATCAGTATTGAAAATAGAATGATCTATCATGCCACGCATATTATTTATCAAAATTCGAGTGTCTAATTGATCTATATCTATAACTTGCGCCATTGCTTCATTATTGTCGCTTTCAGCGCGCATTTTCGCCAAATCATAATCATCGAATCGCAAGCGCATCGGCACCGCAACACCCTCACCAAATGCAATCGCTTCACGATTATCCAGAGAGGAAATAAAGTTAGTTACCGAACTTGAGGAATCCGACAAAGCCGAACGAATAATTTCTTGGTCGTGCTCATTGGTTAAGCGCAAGGTGAAAATTGTCGAACATTGTGAAAGAATAGTCTGATCCAGCTCACCCGGCCTTTGAGTGACGATTGCGATTGCGCAACCATATTTGCGGCCTTCTTTTGCAATACGCGAAATCGCGATACGCGTCGGAATAAAGCCCAAATCCTTGTCGCGCGGGACATATCTATGTGCTTCTTCGCACACCAAAAGCACTTTCATTGCGTCACGGCTTGCGCGCGCCACATCAAAACTAAGGCGTGCAATAACCGAAGCCACCGCATTCATAACCTCACTTGGCAAGCCAGAAAGATTTATTGTGGTGATTGGTTTACCGTGCGAAGGCAGGCGGAAAATCTTAGAAATAATTGCCGCATAATTTTCTTCACGACCACCTCGTTGGAACATGAAATTATATCTTTGATTGCTTTCCAAAAGCTCGATTCTAACTCTTAAAGAGCGCAAATCATGGCGGTCAAAACGCGGCTCTAAATGCCCCAAAATATCGTCAATATGGCGAATGACGTCAGCAGTTCGATACGGAACAGGCGAATCGACATTTATGATTCCGGTATCAAGGTCTTTTACACCCGCTTCTGCTAATTGATTGCGACGTTCGTTTTTGCATACTACTACCAAATCGCGCAGAATATCGCTTTCCTTCACATTGGGCTTGCCGCGAAAAATAACATCTTCCAATTCATCAAAATTCAAAACCCAATATGGAAGCGTTAGATTAGTTTGATCTAATGTTGTCGCCCTATTGCCAAATGCCGTCCCAAATTCATTATGCGGATCAAGCATTACAACACGCAAATTCGGTTCGCATTCAAGCGCTCGCGAAATAATAAGACTGACTGCGCAGGATTTACCGACACCGGTTGTGCCCAAAATCGCGGCGTGGCGTCTTAAAATATCATCGACGCCAACCATGGCATTGATTTGCGAATTTTGACTAAGAGTTCCGATTTTAACGCCTTTGCGATTGCCTAAATCATAAATCGCCTCAAGGTCTTTGGAACGGATTTTGTGCACCAATGCGCCGACGCCCGGATATTTGGTTACGCCGCGCTTGAAAACTACGCCATCACTTGAATCATTAATTTCACCAACAATGTCGGCCTCGACAATTACGGTATTTGCACCCAAATCGTCCCAATAATTCAATTCAGTGCGCATTTCGCGCACCAAAGCAACGATGCGACCATAATTGGTAACAATAGAAACCATTTGACCAACTGCCCATGCGGTTTCATCGCTTAGACTTAGTGTATTTGCCAAAGTGGCAATTGCGACTTTCGTACCGGAACAACAAGTGACATTCCCGATTGAGCGCAATTTTTCTTGGTCTTTAGAGCGCCGGTCAGTCGCGGGTAAGGTGCTCGAGTGATTATTGGCTGCACTTATTGGATTCGCATCATGAGAATTTGAAACAGTCTTAATACCAGCAGGTCTTTGCACACTTGGAACATTAGCAGACGGACTGGCAAAAAGCGGCTTTTCGACAGGTTTTTGTGGCGGTACGACAGGTTGCGATGGCGCCGCCCTTGCCGTGTTTTGCGGCGTTGGTACGCGGTTTTGCGCAGGCGCTTTGGGCGGTTGAGTTTGTTCGGCGCGTAAGAATTGTTGAATAGAGGCGAAAACATCGTTCTCAGGATTTGCAGCGCCTTGGTTTGTTTGACTATTATTATTTTGGTTCATTGAAATTGCGCCGCGCCATAAAGTGAATCAGTTGACGCAATTTGCAATAGATAAGTTAATTTTTTATTCGCAATGCATTCAGCATTAGAAGACGGTCAATTTTTTGGCAAAACACTATTATTCAATAGCATTCACAATATTTTGCAAATAATCACCAAGCCTGTCCCAAGATTTTTCATGGTTTGACATTCCAAGACGAACAATCACCAAGTCCTTAGACGGAATTACCATAATAATTTGCCCCTCATGCCCGTGCGCTTCAAAACTATCATATGGGCCGTTTTTCAATAGACCAGCCTTATTCGAAGGCGATAGCCACCAATGCGCGCCATAATGGGTCGCATTTTTGGAAACAGTCGGTGTGCGAACATAATCAACAAAGGAAGTGTCCAAAATCTGTTTGTCTTCCCATTTGCCACCACGCAAGAACAAAAGCCCAAAACGAGCATAATCTTGGGCCGTCGCATAGATCAAGCTCGAACCATACAAATTGCCATTGGCATCAAATTCAGGCGAAGTTTGCGACATACCAATGGGTTTGAATAAATTATCGAACATGAAATTACGCATGGCAATTTTCCCAGTCGGGTCACCGGCTTGGCGTGGCCCCAATCTTTGAGAAATCGCAGCAGCGATAAGATTTGTTGTTCCCGACGAATAGTTCCAAACTTCGCCGGGATTGTGTTTTTTGGGGCGCGAAGAAACATATTTAACAATATTGTCGCGACCTTTGCCAAAAAGCATGATCGCGGCGTCATTATGCAATGGGTCTGAATAATTTTCTTCGCGCCAATTTATTCCATCACTCATGCGCAATGCTTGATCGAACGTAATTTTATTGCGTGCATCATCTTTGGACCAAAACGGATTATTCAAAGTATCATCTAATTTAACTTTGCCTTGTTTTTGTAAAATTCCATACAAAGCTGAAGTGATCGATTTGCCCATTGACCATGAAATAAGGCGCGTATCCTTGTCATAACCTTTAGCATATTGTTCGTGAATGATTTTTGAACCTTTGACGATTAATAAAGCGCGGGTTTCACCCAATTCCGGGATTGATTTGTCAAAGCCCTTGTTCACTACGGCCTTTAATTTCGCTTGTGCCCCCGGGTTTAAAACTTGATACTGCCATTGTTTTGTAGGGTATGGCACGCCATTCGGTTGCGGTGGCAATGCACTCAATTCGGTTTTTGGCGGTACAGCGCTGGAGGCAATCGGATAATTGGCAAACAAGACAGAAGCGCCAAAAATAGGGATTAAAGCCAAACCAAATTTAAACGCGGCGCGCATGCACTATCCTTTTTGCTTTCAAAATTGCTATATGTATTATAGAAGCTATCATCAAAAACAAAAGGTGTTTTGGCTTTGAAAAAACGAATTTCTCTTTCCGGTCTGGTCGGTATTGTGATTTTGCTGATTTTATTAATTTCGGCAATCACGCTTTATTATGGCAAAAAATACGCCGAAATCGCCACCGGATTAATGGCAAAGCAAATGTGTTCGTGTCTTTATGTGCAAAATCGCCAAGAAGACTCGTGCCTTGCGGATATGGACGAAACAATTGGCGCAAAATTCACCAAACACATGAAATTAGTTTATATGGATGAAAAAGTCTTTGTGACTCTTTTGGGCCTCTCGATTGCTGAGGCGAAATTGGATGTCGGCTATGGCTGTTCCGTGCGCTATTTCGACGGTCAAATGCCAAACGGCTTAGATTTACCGGCGAATTAGGCTCTAAATTTGGAAAGCGTGAATTAATTGAGTGTGAAATTCACCATCCTAATAGTTTCTTACCAAAGCGGTAAAGATTTAGACCGATTATTTGATTGTTTGGAACGGCAAAAAATTCGTGATTTCGAGATAATTCTTATTGACAATGCCTCCCCCCTATTTGCACCGAATGAGGCGCAAAAATCGCGTGCCGATATTTTTATCTCCAATAGCGAAAATATCGGCTTTGCGCGCGCCAATAATCAAGGCGCAAAAGTCGCCAAGGGCGATTGGCTTATTTTACTAAATCCCGACGCTTTTCCTGACGAAAACTGGCTTTTGGAAATTGACAGGGGAATAGACAATTATCCGAATTGCGAAAGTTTTGCCTCTTTACAATATCTTGATGGGCAAGACGGGGTATTGGACGGCGCAGGGGATTGTTTTTCGATTTACGGCATTGCTTGGCGCGGCGGTCATAGAAAGCCAATCCCGCAAAACCTACATGATGGCGAAGTTTTTAGCGCCTGCGGCGCGGCATCAATCTGGAAAAAATCACGATTCTTGGAATTGGGTGGTTTTGAGGAGAGTTTTAACTCATATTATGAAGATGTCGATTTGGGCTTTCGCCATCGATTATTGAGCGGAAATTGCATTTTACTCGCCAATGCGATTGTGCATCATAAAGCCTCGGCATCAAGTTCGCGCTATTCTGATTATGCGGTTTTTCACGGTATTCGCAATCGTGAATTGGCCTATATTCGTTTAATGCCAAATCCGTGGTTTTGGCTTATGCTTTTGCCGCATTTGGCATGGGTTTTTGCGCTTTGGCTTCATGCCTTTATTCGCGGCGCAGGGATTTCTTATTCCAAAGGAATTTGGGCTGCGATAAAAATGTCACCCTATGCTTTCAAACAAAGAAAAGCAATACAGGCCGCCAAAACCCAAACTAATAGAAAAATCATCGAATTGATGGCGATTTCACCGATGCGGCTCTTGCGCCGCGCGATTATCAAAAACAGCATAAAATAGCCAAAATTATTGCGTTTTTTGTCGGTTTGTTCAATAGGAAATCCATGAGCCAATCGCCCGAAACAAAAACCGATGATATTGCAAAATTACGCGCACAAATCGATGAATTTGACGCTCAAATCGCGCATATTCTGGTAAAGCGCACCGAAATTTCGCAAATGGTTGCGGCTTCAAAAGCCAAAGACGCCAAAATTGCCGGTGAAGAATTGGGCTTTGGCTGGCGCCCAAAACGCGAAATTGAGATTATTAGACAAGTTTTAAGGCGCGAACCCACATTGGGAAAGCGCCTTTCTTATATGGTCTGGCGCGCCATGATTACCCGTAATCTTGCCAATCAAGCACCGATGGAAGTGATTTGCGTCAAAGAATCCCAAGCCCCAAGCCGCATTGGTTTTGGCGCGGCAATCGTTCCAAAGTTGGTTGAAACCGCTAATGATGCGCTCAAAATTGGTGAGGAAAACCAAAACCTCATCATTTCGCTGCCTTGGCCCTCTGGCGCGCAAAATTGGTGGTTGGAATTATTGAAGCCGGAATATTCGGACTTAAAAATCAATATGCTTTTGCCTCATATTGAAGGCACTATCCCTGAGGCCTTGTGCCTTGCGAAAATTGACCCATTAGAAACCGGAAATGATTTTTCGATTATTGCGGCCATTCCCGATGCCGAACTCCCTGAAAAGCGCGAAAAAATCAATGAGGGCGGCGGTCTTGAATTATGGATTGTCAATGGTTTCCACAAAGGGCTTGATAATTCATCTAGAGGCGTGCATTTCCTTGGGGCTTATGCAATTGTTTGAGAATAAAGATGCAACCGGAACCTATAAATAACATACTTGAAATCGTGCCTTACAAAGGTGGGGAAGCGAAAATTGAGGGCGTTGATAAAGTCTTCAAACTTTCGTCAAACGAAAACCCATTGGGTTCGTCAGAAAAGGCCAAAGCAGCGTTTATAAAAGCTGCCGAAGAATTGCACATTTATCCCGATGGCGGGCATTTGGTTTTGCGCAATGCAATTGCCAAACGCTATGGCATTGATGCCGAACGCATTGTTTGCGCCAATGGTTCTGATGAGATTTTTCAGCTTTTAGGGCGCGCCTATTTAAATCCGGGTGATGAAATAATTCAATCAGAATATGGGTTTTTGGTCTATCGCCTGATTGCGCAACAAGCGGGTGCGAAATGTATTTCTGCCAAGGCCAAAAATTATCAAACCCAAATCGATGCGATTTTGGAATGCGTTACCGAACGCACTAAAATTGTTTTCATTGACAATCCTTCAAACCCGACCGGAACTTATGTCACTTATGACGAAATAAAGCGCCTTCATGCCGCTTTGCCAAAGAACGTGCTTTTGGTTCTTGATGCCGCTTATGCCGAATATGTTTTTGCTAATGATTATTCGTCAGGCATGGAATTGGCGGGCGAATTTGAAAATGTTTTGATGACGCGCACTTTTTCAAAAATTCACGGTTTGGCGGCACTGCGTATTGGTTGGTGCTATGGGCCACAACGCATTATTGATACTTTGCATCGCGTTCGCGGGCCGTTTAACGTCAATCTTCCGGCACTGGCGGCGGGCGCGGCGGCGATTGAGGATTTGGAATTTGCCCAAAATTCGGCGGCCTTTAACAATGAATGGCTAGGGAAATTTTGCGAATTTTTGATCTCACTTGGTCTAAAGCCCATTCCCAGTGTCACCAACTTTGTAATGGTCGAATTTGAAAACGAAAAGCGCGCTGACGAATGTGATGTATTTTTGAAATCAAAGGGCCTGATTGTTCGCAAAATTGCCGCCTATAATCTTGCCAATTGCCTTCGCATCTCCATTGGCACGCAAGAGGCCAATGAAAGATTAATGGCGGCCTTTAAGGAATTTGTAGCGTGAGTTTTCAAAAAATCGCAATAATCGGTATCGGTCTTATTGGCTCATCATTGGCACACAAATGCCGTGAAACCAATGCGACAGGCGAAATCGCGCTATTTGATTCAAATGAAAATGTGCGCAAACGGGCGCGTGAAATTGGACTCGGCACGGTTTATGATGATTTTTCCACTCTATTAAATGGTGCAGATTTTGTAATACTTTGCGTGCCATCGGGGGCAATGGGCGATGTCGCGAAAGAAATTGCGCCGTTTTTAGAAGCGGGTTCGATTTTAACTGATGTTGGCTCGGTAAAGGCCGCAATAATTCGCGATATTTTGCCAAATGTTCCAACAGGTGCTCACTTTGTGCCTGCGCACCCGATTGCAGGGACCGAACAATCAGGCCCCGATGCCGGTTTTGCTTCCTTGTTTGAAAATCGTTGGGCCATAATTTGCCCCTTGGAAAATGATACTCCCGAATATAAAGCAGCGATTGAAAAAACTGCTGAATTTTGGGCGCTAATGGGTGCGAATCTTGAAACCATGACGCCCGAACGCCATGATTTGGTATTGGCAATGACATCGCACATTCCGCACTTAATTGCGTTTTGCATTGTCACCACCGCTGAAGATATGGAATCCTTGACCGAATCCGAAATTGTAAAATATTCGGCAGGTGGTTTTCGCGATTTCACACGTATTGCCGCCTCAGACCCCACAATGTGGCGCGATGTTTTCCTTTTGAATAAAGACGCGGTTATGGAAATCTTGGGGCGTTTTTCAGAAGATTTAACCGCCCTGCGCCGCGCCATAAGATGGGACGATGGCACAACACTGTTTGATACAATAACCCGCGCGCGCCGCATGAGAAAAGAAGTAATCGAAGCTGGCCAAGACACCGCGACGCCGAATTTCGGGCGTTGATATGATAAAGGCTATCCTTTGGGATTATGGTAATGTTTTGGTGCGTTGGTCGCCACGCGCATTCTATTCAACAGTAATTAAAGACACCGAAAAACTTGAATTTTTCTTAGAAAACGTCTGTCCTATGTCATGGCATCATTTGCACGATATGGGGCAAAGCATGTTTGAAACAATTCCGGCGCGCCAAAAAGAATTCCCGGAATTTAGTGCCGAAATCGCGATGTGGTATGATAATTTCAAAGACATGCTATTGGGTGAAATTTCGCAATCTGTCGCGCTTTTAAAATCAGCCCACGCACAAAAAGTCCCGCAATTTATGATAACCAATATGCCAAGTGAAGTTAAGGGCGTTTGTTTTGACGGTTATGAATTTCTTGATTGTTTTGAAGAAATAATAGTTTCGGGTGACGAAAAATTGGCAAAACCCGAACCAGAGATTTTTCACCTATGCCTTAAAAGAATGGGCAATATCCCTGCTGAAAATGTGCTTTTTATTGACGATTCAATCGCTAATATAAAGGCGGCGTCACAAATGGGTTTTGAAACCCATTTATTTTCCGACCCGGAAGAATTGGTCAAGACCTTTGAAAAACTAGGAATCCTAAATGCAAATTAAAAACCTTGGTTCAAGCGAATTGCAAGTGCCGATGTGCTGCCTTGGCACAATGACATTTGGCGAACAAAACACCCAAGATGAGGGTTTTGCGCAAATGGATTATGCGCTTGAAAATGGCGTGAATTTTTTTGACACCGCCGAATTATATTCAATTCCGCCAAAGCCCGAAACCCAAGGTTCAACCGAAACTATAATTGGAAATTGGTTCAAAACACGCAATAATCGGGATAAAGTAATTCTTGCAACCAAGGTCGTCGGTCGCACCAATGCCAATTGGTATCGCCCTGCTGGCGAAAAGCCACGCGTGACTCCCGACCAAATAGACTATGCGATTGAACAATCTTTGCGCCGCTTACAAACTGATTATATCGATTTATACCAAATTCATTGGCCCGATAGATTGCTCGATAATTTTGGGTCATTGGTGTATGTGCGAATGGCAGATGATTATGTTGCATTTGGAACCCAACTTGAGGCTCTAGATAGACACATAAAAAAGGGTAATATTCGCCATATCGGCCTATCAAACGAAACCCCTTGGGGCGTAATGAAATTTTTGGAGGCTGCAAAAGACAATGGCCTGCCGCGCATGGTTTCCATTCAAAACGCGTATAATTTGGTGAATAGAAGTTTTGAACCCGGCCTTGCAGAGGTTTCAATTCGTGAACAGGTCGGGCTTTTGGCCTATTCACCATTGGCGCAAGGTTATTTGACCGGAAAATACCTTAATGGCGCGCGCCCCGCAGGTGCAAGAACTACGCTTTTCAATCGTGGTCAAAGGTATGAAACCCCGCCTGCTGAAAATATGATTTCGCAATATGTTGCTTTGGCGCATGAATTCGGCCTTGACCCTGCGCAAATGGCTCTCGCATTTTGCGCGCGTCAGCCTTTTATGAATTCGGTAATAATTGGTGCGACCAATATGGATCAATTAAAAACCGCGATTGGTGCGTTTGACATTGAACTGAGTGACGAAATTGTAAAGCGCATTAATGCGCTTCACCTAACCTGCCCTAATCCTTGCCCATAAGTCCTAAGGCGCTATCCGATTTCCGAATGCGTTTTGACAATCTTACCGACGAGACCATATTCAAGGGCCTCATTCGCGCTCATCCAATAATCGCGGTCGGTATCTTCGACGATTTTTTCGTAAGTTTGGCCTGTGGCCTCGGCGAAAATACGGTTTAAGCGTTCGCGCATACGAATAATTTCGCGTGCCTGGATTTCAACGTCCGATGCCATGCCACCAACGCCACCGCGCGGTTCATGCAGCAAAAAGCGGGTGTTCGGCAATGCAAAGCGGCGTTCGCGCGGCACTGCGGTGTAAATCAATGCGCCGGCTGAGGCCGCCCATCCAGTTGCCAAAATATTGACCGGCGCTTTTACAAAGCCAATCATATCATGAATCATATCACCGCTTTCAACATGACCGCCGGGTGAAGAAATTACCAATAAAATTGGGTCCGAAGAAATGGCCGAAAGCGCTAATAAACGCTCAGTAACGCGGCGCGCCTGTTTATCATCAATGCCGCCCGTCAAAAGAATTGTGCGCGAATCTAAAAGCGCCTTTTCCAAAATTGCCAAAGAAGATTCTTGGGTATTGGTTTCTTCGTCTTCTAATCGCATTATCACACCTTTTTGAAAAATTTTTTCACCTATATACCAAATATGTTCAAGCGAAAGTTAAAATGAAAGGGGTGCGCTGTAATCAACTGGGAAAAAAATCACATTTTTAGACGATAAAAATCCAATATTTAACAGTGATTAGGCAATTATTGCTGCCAAACTATTTGAATCAATGTAAAAACTGCTTAAAATCATAACATCGCGGTAAAATATCACAAAGAGGCGAAAATATTGGCAGGAAATAATCAAAATCAATCAATTATTTCTGAAGATGATTCATTGCTACACGCTGCTTTGAAAAGCAGAATAGAGCGTGATTCATGGCACGAATATGCCAATACCCGTAAATTCAATATTGGAATTAGATGGATTTTCGGACTTTTACTTGCCTTCTTTTTGGTTCAGTTCAGCGTCCCACTTCACTACGCAATGATTTGGGGCATTTTCATGACCCTGTTCATGGTAATGGATTATCTTGCGGCCAATCATGTCATGAAAAACGCCAATGACCCGATCGCGCGCCGCAACCTGTGTATTGCTGAATTTATTGCCGTAAGTAGCTATGCTGCGATTGCCCCCCTTGGTTGGTTTTATGGCGAATCCGCAGCCAAATTATGCGTCTTATTATTTTTTTCAGGTGCGCTCGCTACTCATAGTTCCAGCACACAAAAATTGCCGGTAATTCGGGCCTTAATGCTTGCGCCTTATTATACTTTAATCCCCTTATTATTCGCAATTGATGCCTTTATCGCGCCGCCTAATGACAAAATGAATGCAATTTATTTGGCAATTGTGAGCCTTTTGGGAATTCTTTATTTCACAATGGTTCTACGCCAATCAATTAAGAATTCGCATGCGTTTGAAGACGCGATTTTCAATAGCGAAATCGCACGACTAAAAGCTATAAATGCCAATAAAGCCAAATCCCGTTTTATCAGTGCGGTCTCCCATGATTTACGAACGCCTTTAAGCGCTATTATCGGCTCCGCGCGGCTTTTAAAAAACTATGAAAAAGATAATGAAAGCCGCGAATTATTGAGTGTTTTGATCCAATCAGGCGAAAATATGACCAATCTCTTGAATGAGATTATTGACACGCGTATTTTAGCAAGTGGAAAAGTTCAAATCGCCGCCAAACCATTTTCGCCACAAATCATGCTTGATGCATGCGCAGATTTATGGGAACGCCCGATTGTTCAAAAAAATCTGGAATTCATTTGCGATTATCACCATAATTTGCCTGAGTGCCTAATCGGGGACGAAAATGCGATTAAAAGAATAATAAATTGCCTACTTTCCGAAGCGTTGAAAAATACGAAACAAGGTTGGATTTGCTTACGCGGCGAACATAAAGACGGGAATTTTATTATTGAAGTCTGCGATTCCGGGAATGGATTTCAACAATTAAATTCAATTGGAAATCAGTCTCAATCGTCAAATCCAAATCCTGAAGAATACAGTATTGGGCTTAATAATTGCAATCAATTGGCAAGTCTTATGAATGGCAAATTTGAAATCAATAATGATTCAAATAGCGGTTCGCAGGTTCTTTTGACAATTCCGGCTGAAATTTCTGAATTTGAAATTGAAGCTCCGGCAAGCATTAAGGATTTCAGGGCCTTAAGTTCCGACACTTTAGAAGTTTTAATTGCCGACGATAATGAAAATGCGCGCATGATTTTAAGGCGCTTTTTAGAGGCTTTAGGGGCAAATGTCACCGAGGCCAATGACGGAATTGGCGCTGTGAAAATGGCTCAAGAAAGCCAATTTCACATGATTTTTCTAGATGTTAGAATGCCGCAATTAGATGGTATCGAGGCTTGCAAACAAATTCGCGACACCAATGGCCTAAACTGCGACGTGCCGATTTTTATGATTTCAGCGGATGCGACAAGTGCCCGCAAACAATTCGGAAAACGTGCGGGTGCAGATGGATATATTACTAAACCATTTGGTCCGAAGGACATTATTGGCGCGGTTGAAAACCAAATTTCGCAACGAATTTCGAGGGTTCAATAAATATGATATTCTTTGGCCCAACCAGTTCCGCCGATTATTTCGCGTCATCAGACGAATCTGAGGCCGCAATCATTAAACAAGAAATCCATGCCGAAAATATAAAAGAAACTGCACAAGCAAGAATAAATTCATTCGTTTCACGGTCAATTTTTGTGATTGGGTTTGGCGCGGTTTCTTTTTCGCTTGGCGTATCGGCAAATCTTTCTTTTATTTGGATTTTGGGCACATTGGCGTTACAATTGCTGGACATTGGTTTTGCAAAATCATTGGTTTCAAACCCTTTGGACAGAAATCTTCGAATTTGGTTTGTCGCCGCAATTTTCGCCTCATGCGTTGCCTATGCTATGATTGTGCCGATTGGCTGGGTCGAAGGAAATCAGGCTTTACGATTATTAATCGTCATTTTTGTCGCGGGCGCACTTACGTCAAATGCGTTAAGAACCCAAAGAGTGCCGGTTTTGGGCTGGATTGCCTCAATTCCTTATATTTTCGCCGTCGCGGCAATTATCTATATCGAGATTTTGATTAGTCAAAATTTCAATCTTTTCGAATCCGTGGCTTTAATTGCGACTGTTCTGCTTGGGTTTTCTTATGTATTATCGGCCTTGAAATATGCCTCTACCACCAGCGCGCAATTAAGCGAATTAATCACACAAAACCGCCTGCGTGAGCTGAAAGCTCATAAGGCAAATCATGCGAAATCCGAATTCTTGGCGGTTATGAGCCATGAAATGCGCACACCTATGAATGCGATTTTGGGTTCGGCGACCCTATTATCCGATGCGAAAATCGGCCCCAAAGAAAAAGAATTAGTGCAGGTTTTAGAATCTTCCGGCAAAGGCTTGATGTCGCTTTTGAACGATTTATTGGATCTGTCGAAAATTGAATCCGGCAAAATGGTGCTTGAGAATAATGCCTTTTCCATTCGAAATCTTGCCAATGAAATATATTCACTTTGGCAAGGCCCTTGTCAGACAAAAGGCATCGAACTGAGACTTTCTGTTTCCGACAATGTCAGCGAATATTTGAAAGGCGATTCCAACCGCATACAACAAATTCTGAATAATCTTTTATCCAATGCCGTGAAATTCACCCAAAATGGCGGCAAGATTGAATTATTGGTGTATTTGAAAGAACAACAAATCTGTTTTGAAGTGAATGATACCGGCGCGGGTATTTCGCAAGACGCAAAAATGAGGATTTTTGAACCATATGAACAGGCGCAGGCCGAAACCTCAAGGCTTTATGGTGGGACCGGTCTTGGCCTTGCAACTTCCAAAAAACTCGCGAACCTAATGAATGGCGATATTATTTTGGAAAGCGAATTGGGGAAAGGCTCGCGCTTTTTGGTTCTAATTGAAATGATTATTGCAGATAAGTCGGAAGTCACCGAAAGATCGAATTTGAAAGATCATGCGACACCAATTATTGAAGAACAAATCAAAATCCTTATCGCCGATGACAATGAATCAAATCGCCTGATTTTAAAGCGTTTTATTGAACCGATGGATTGTTTAATTTTTGAAGCCAGAGACGGTCTAGAAGCACTTCAATTGGCCCACGAACAAATATTCGATATTGTTCTTTTAGATGTAAGAATGCCAAATATGGATGGTTTGGAGGCGTGCCAAAAAATTCGTCTTCTCGAAAATGAAAACAAAAATGTCCCGATTGTTTTGGTTTCCGCCGATGCCGCAAAAGAACAAACTGAAACCGGCCTTTTGGCAGGTGCGGATTCTTATTTGACCAAACCAATTGATATTTCCAAACTTTATTCAACGATCGACGAAGCCCTTAGCAAACGGGCAATTAATTAGAATTTCCAACCTAGCCCGATTACAATATTGCGCCCGGGTTTTGGTAGGAAATCTTTCAAAACCGAAGTGTGTTCGCGGATTTCGGCATTGGTCGCATTTTCGACGGCTAAATTAATAAAAGCGCCCTCAATTTGCGGCAAATTGTAGTTTAGTGACAGGTTAAGGACATTTGCAGCCTTGGTTTTTGTTTCAAAAGCGCCGATTTTATCCTGCCTATTGAAATACTGATATTCGATGCGTAGATCACTTTGATTGCCTTTAAAATCAAGACCCAATTTGACGCCCATTGGCGGCATTCTTGAAATATTGGCCCCACTTTTGAATTTCCCGCGCACATAATCTATTCCAAAATCTGCCTTAACATCGAAATCCTCAAAATTCGCGATAATTTTGGAAACCTGGGCTTCAAATCCTTTTAGTGAGGCATCTTTTTGCGCCGCTTGATAAATAGGCAAGCCTTCATCATCTATTTCACCTGAATTTTCAAAAGAAATGAAATTCTCGATATTTGCATTCCAAATATTAAGTTCTAAATCCCAAGCAGAATCACGAAACTTGGTGGAAACTTCAAAGGATTTTGCGATTTCGGTTTTCAAATTTGGATTGCCAATTTCAAATGATTGGGTCGCGGCGTGGGGGCCATTGGCGAATAATTCTGTCTCAGTAGGTATTCTTTCCGTCGCGCCATAAGTGGCGCCAATTTTCAGACCCTTAATTGGTTTCAAAAACCCACCTAATGAATAGGAAAGTGAATCGATTTCACGATTTCCCGCTTGTCCTGAATAATCAGTTTTTTCATTTCTCGCACCAAATTCTAGACCCCAATTGTCTTTTTCAAAATATTCGGAAAAGAAATAACCGGTGTTTTTGGCTTTGACGGGAAGGATAAAGGCTTCATCACCAATTGCCTCAAAATCGCGCGATGAATTTTGAATACCAAATACGCCCTCAAAGCCATTAGTCGGTTTATGGCGCGCTTCTAAACGCATTTCATAGCCATTGACATTGAACAGCGTGCCGATTGCGCCCGTATCTTCAAATTCACCATGCGAGTAATCGCCATTTGAACCATGAAGGCTTAAATCATCGAAAACCCAGGGCAATTTTACGCCTAATACATAATCATAACGGCTTTGCTCTAATTCAATATAGGCGTCTTCGCCAACAATTCCGTAATTACTATTTTCGTCGCGGTGTGAAATGCCAAAATGGAAATCTGGTCGAATATAATTCACCGAAAGTCCAATTACTTTGTTGTAGCCGCCCGAATTATGGACTTTGCCAAATGTTTCATCGCCGGTTATTGCGCGCATTTCATCGGTTTGGGCATAGCCAGGAATTCGATAATCGCCCGATTTTTTTGAAAAAGCGTCAAGCCCGAAAACGAAATTATCGATTTTGAATTTAATTTTGCCGGAATTGGCGCGCCCCTTATTTACGCCGGTTCCACCAATAAACATATCACCTGTAACTTTTTCATTAGGCAGGGTTTCAAGTAAACGACCATCAATAATATTAATGACCCCGCCCAAAGCATTTGCACCGAATCTTAAAGCCGCCGCACCTTTAAGGACCTCAATTGATTGCGCCTCAAGCCCGTCAATTGCAACCGCATGGTCGGGCGATATGGTCGATGCATCAGCACCCTGCACTGAATTGGTCAGAACCCGTATTCTATCCTCACCCAATCCACGAATAATGGGGCGCGACGCATTTGGGCCAAAGAAAGAGGAACGAACACCAAGATTATTATCAAGCGCCTCACCAATGCCGCCGGAAATCGAACTCGATAAAGCCTCTTGCCTGTCTAGTAATTCGATTTTTTGGTTGAGATTGTCTTTTTTCGACGGCTTTATCGATGCCGTGACAACAATGGTTTCCAATGTAGGTGGGGGTTCTATAATTTGAAACATATTTTTCCGTAATGTTATAATATAACATAACTTTAGAAAATCGATTTTGCAATTGCAATTTCATCTAAAGCGGCGCAAATTCGTAAAAAATGCAATCAGGGAGATTCATATGATTAATAAGAAGGCATTTATCGCCTTTGCCGTATGCGGCGCGGCATTAACGATTTCGGCATGCGCTGAAAAACCTAAGACCAACGAAGCAAATACTGCGAAATCCGAATCTATCGCTGTAAAAACTGAATTGAAAGTAGGCGACAAGGCCCCATTATTCAAAACCCAAGGTGCCTTGGCCGGTATCGAGACGCCGCTTGATTTAGAGGCTAAACTTAAAGAAGGCCCCGTCGTGCTTTATTTCTTTCCAAAGGTTTTCACCCCCGGCTGCACCCTAGAGGCGCATGAATTTGCCGAACAAACCGCAGAATTTAATAAGCTAGGCGCGAATGTAATTGGAATGTCGGGCGATGATATCGAAGGATTAAAGAAGTTCTCAAAAGAAGAGTGCCGCGATAAATTCATGGTCGCACATGCCAGCAAAGAAACCATCAAAGCCTATAATGTCGCATTAAAAATAAATGACGCAATGTCAAACCGCACCAGTTTCGTAATCGGTCGCGACGGTTTGATAAAACACATTTATTCAAACTCTGATTATAAAGAACACGTCAAAGAAACATTCAATGCCGTTAAGGCCTTATCACAAGCTAAATGATATAAAATATTTCGTTCATAATCAATTCACTGGCACTTTCATAATATCGAGGGGCTGATTACCAGCAAATGGAGATTATTATGAAAAGCCGCAGTTTTGCTTCTTTGATTGTTTTGGTTGGCCTTGGTGCATTTTCGCTAAGCGCATGCACAACTATTGATGCCGTCACCGGCGAAAAGGTCAAAAGCAATTCAAAAACCGGTGCCTTAATTGGTGCAGCGATTGGCGTGGGCCTTGGCTATGCCTCAAATAAAGACCCAAAACAGGGCCGCAAAAACGCCGTAATCGGCGCGGGTGTCGGTGCTTTGGCAGGTGCGGCAATCGGTGATTATATGGACAAACAACAAGCCGAGCTTAAAAAGAAACTTGAAGGCACAGGCGTTGATGTCACGCGTGATGGCGACAAAATCACATTGAATATGCCTGGTGATATTACATTTGCTACCAATTCCGATTTGGTTTCTGCAAATTTCCATAAAACCTTGGACGATGTTGCCAAAGTGATGGTCGATTATCCGTCAACTTATATTGACGTAACTGGTCATGCGGATTCACGCGGTTCTGATGCTTATAACCTCGAATTATCGCGCAAACGCGCAGCTTCTGTTGCCAATTATATTTCTGCAAAAGGTGTAGCCGCACAAAGATTGTATGTAGTCGGAATGGGCGAAACCCAACCAATCGCCGACAATAATACAGACGCCGGCCGCGCCAAAAACCGCCGCGTAACAATTGAGTTGCGCCCAGTGGCTCAGAACTAATCGGAAATTAAATGGCCCCGAAAGGGGCCATTTTTTTAATCAAACAAGGCGTCCACTTCGTCTTGGGCGCTTGGGGCTTGGCGGCCGTGTATCATGCCGTCTAAAATCATTATTGCGGATTGAAGGGCAAAACAGGTTTCTGCGCAAAATTCGGCAATGTCTTCATTGGCATCAATTTTAGTCTGCGCATCCTTAATTGCGCTTTGAATAAGGCCGCCCAATTCGTGTGACATGGCGTCAAACGGCATTTTTGTGGCAATTGGCAATGAATGATAGACTTCAATCGCCAATTCCTTGGCATGAAAATTAGAGCGCATGAAATGTTCTTCATACGTCAATGGCGTCCAGATTAATAATTCTTCGATCATTTCCGGCATATCGGCAAGAAGGCCGAATAACATTGTCGCTTCGTTGAAAACATTCAAATAATCGGTTGCGAGGCCGGTTTTAGGCATAATATTGGCCTCCGCTAATTGTTGCGGAGTGAAATCTTCAAAACTTTTTTGTTTATCGATAACCAATGTCATTTTTGAGAGCTCATAGAGCGGCGGGCTTTCAAATGGTATCGGTATGGCGCAGGATTTTTGCGGCGCGGCTTTGAGTTCTTTTCCGCAGGAATATTGGAATATTTCAAGGGAAAAACTCAAAGATGGCGACACAAAAAGACTAGCCAGACCGTTACCATTTGATAGCCCGACACTCTAACATCATAATGCCAAAAAATTAAGATTTCTAGAATCTTACTTTTCCTGCCTTTATTCGCTCAAAATCCTCATGGCTCAGAGGAACATATTTTTGTAATTCGGGATTGAGCCAAACCAATTCGTCCGTGACAATTGATGGGTCGAAACCTTCCTTCACCAAATCCAATTTTTTATATTTGAAAGTGGTGGTGGTTTCCATATTTTCGCGAATTCGGAAAAACAAAGGCAAAGCATAATTCGGTAGTTCAGCTTTGAGATGCGCCAATAATGCATCAAAATCTATGTCGCTATTTTTTACCAAAACCGACATTCCCGCCCGACCCTCATGGTGCGGAACGGCAACTCCATAGGCATTGGCCTCAAAAATCGCGTCAAAAGTGGTTAAAGCATGACCGACTTCGGAAGTTGAGACATTTTCAGATTTCCAACGATAAGTGTCACCAATGCGGTCGATAAAATAGAAATAACCTTTTTTATCGCGACGCATCAAATCGCCGGTTCTAAAATAAGAATCACCCATTTCTTTGACATTGCGCAGGATTTTTTTATCCGTCGCGGCCTTATCATTGGCATAGCCGTCAAATTGCCCTTTAGGGTCATTTTTATCGAGCCGACCAACAGCCTCACCGATTTCGTCGGGGCCACAAAAAATACACAGACCATTTTCGTCGCGAATTGGTTGTTCGCTTTCAATATCGAATTTCACCAAAGAAATATTGATTTTCTTTTTCAGATAAAACGGCACGCGCCCGATTGCACCTTGATGCCCCGTAACATTGGCGAGGAAAACATTCCCCTCGGTCGAGCCATAAAATTCCATGATTTTTGGAATCGCAAAACGTTTTTGGGCCTTTTCCCAGACATCAGGCCTTAGGCCATTGCCGAAACATGATTTCAATTTGTGGGCTTTTTCTAATTCATTGGGTGGCGCACCGACCAGATAACGGAATAATTCGCCGATATAGACAAAAATCGTGCAATTGTTTTTGAC
Organism: Hyphomonadaceae bacterium; assembly: GCA_041917055.1. Lineage (GTDB taxonomy): Bacteria > Pseudomonadota > Alphaproteobacteria > Caulobacterales > Aquidulcibacteraceae > Pseudaquidulcibacter. Next base: position 47,905 of record JAYRYJ010000007.1, on the reverse strand, counting down.
AATATCGTCCCAGAATTGGCTTAAAGAAAATCGGTTTCTTAGAACCACCGCACCGCCTGTGTTTAGCGCCAAACCAACCGCGCATATCCCGCCTGTGCCGTGATATAAAGGTAAAGGTATATAGACGCGGTCATTCTGATTTGCGCCTGTGCCAGGAATAAACACCCGGCTCATGCCTTGCACGCGCGATTGCGAAATAATTGCCGCTTTCGGGCTTCCGGTTGTGCCCGAAGTATAAAGAAACAGACACGGGTCTTTGCCCCTTAGACCCGCGCGGTGAATGCGCGGCGGGCGGCGTGTAGTTTGGGCATTTAATGCACGGTCTAAATCTTTTGCGCCTAATTCCCCGCCACCAAAACGCACGAAAGTCGTGACATTTGGCAAAGTATCGGCGACTGCGTCCCAGACTGGTGCGAGATCATTGTCGCAAATCAAAACTTGGGTTTTGGCAACTGCAACCGAATGGGATAATTGATGGGCGAAAAGATTTTGATTTATCAAGGCACTAACTATGCCGATTTTTGAAAGACCATACCAAGCGGCGATATAATCAGGGCGATTATTCATAAAAATCGCAACAACATCGCCAGCGCGCAAACCAATCGATAAGGCCCAATTGGCATAGCGATTAGCAAGGTTTTCGAGCTGGTCATAGGTCAAAGTGCGACCTTCAAAAATTATCGCAGGTTTCGGTCCGAATTCGTCACAGGTTTTTTCCCAATCATCGGCAAGCAAGGCATCATGGTCAGGGCCAAGCTCTTTAATAATCAAGTCGGTTTGGCGCATTAAAAGCGCGAAATCGATTTCCTCTTTAATATCGGCAAAAAGGCCCATTTTTCTTCCCTGACTACGAAATAATATTGCAAATTATTATTAAGAATTGGGAAATTCTTTGCGCTTTTTCAAGTAAGGAATAAATTCAAATTGTTGCAGAAATTTAGGGTCAGGACTCATTAATTAGTACTTTGAGACGACATTTTGACTTAATAAAAACTTGGATATTCTTAATTCTATTCGGAAATTTGATGCGTGTCTTTGTTGCGGTGCTTCAAACACGTCAAAAAGTCGCCCTAAAGGGTGCCTCGCTTTTGCGCGATTATAGCGTCAGAAGTCCTTGAAATACTGTGGTATTCCTGCGGCCTTCTTCCTTCTACTCACACAAAATCACTCGCATCTCAAAGCACTAATTAATAAGTCCTGACCCTAGTTTTCGATTTTATAATATTTCACAATCAGAATATCGAGGTCTTTTTTAGGTTCGAAATTTTTTTTTCTAACTTCAAACTGCGTTGGGGAGATTTTTTTTACATTGTCCATGCAAAAACTAACCAAATCATTGGAATCCAATTTATCGACAACAAGGCGAAAATCCTTAATTGGCCCCGCCCAATTTGCACCTGATTTGAGAATATAAGAAACCCAAGTTTCGGTGGCGATTAGATTAAATTCTTTTGATTTCGGATCTTTTGCAAAATCAGCGTATTTTTTGTCAAACGCATTCAAAAACGGCTTATCGACACAATATCTGCTTTGATAATATTTAAGGCTTTCGGCACGAAATTGTTTTTCTAATGAACCACCAACACTTCCGCCAATCATGGGGTGATAGGAATGACTAACTTTGACACTTGAATTTGCTTTAAAAAGCTGTTTGCGAACAATATTATATTCAACCTGCCAATTCGGGACGTAATGCCCGTCCATTTTGCGAATAATGCCTTTCTTTTCCATATCAGACAGGGTTGTTTTGGCAAAATTCGCGAAAAGCTTCTGTTCCATGCTTTGCGGGTCAAAGGCGTCGGTTTCAAACCATTCAATCGGCAGATTATGGGTTTTCAATTCTGCGCTTATGTCCTTGCCCTTCACTTTCGGGATTTTTACCATGTCCAATTTTACCGGTTTGCCATCAACCAAAGTGGTGAAATTCAAATTCTCATAATCAGGAATGCGATTATCCCAGAAAAATTCCTCAATCGGTTGCGGAATCATGGGCAACGGGAAGGCAATTGTCGCCTCAATATCTTTGGCGGAATTGTTAGTGAAGACATAATCGACCTTCACCAAATCTGGTGAGATGTATAAGTCTTCTTTTGTTATTGAAACATAAGGGTTTTTTACCAATTTCAAGCCGCCGATTGCAAATGCAGCCTCCGAATCATTAGCAATGGAATTCAAAGGTGTGAATAATAGGGCGGCGCTGATTGCGCCCATCAAGATTTGTTTTTTCATTTGATTAGCTTACGCTGATTTTTCAAAATATCACCAAAAAAAAATCCCGAAACCATGAAGTTTCGGGATAGTTTGCAGTTTTGTTAAAAATCAGTCAGCCATTTGCCCAAGGCCGCCGCCATAAATCTTTTCAATCTTTTTCAAGAGGCTTTGATGGAATTCTTCGGTGCAATATGTGCCTTCGGTTTTGTAATTATAGCCGTTTTTGATTTTTTGGTGATATTCAAGAACGCCTTTATTCCAAAAATCATCAAAACTGGCGTCGAGTTTATTGCCTTTGAAAATTCTGTCTTTCATGTTTTCAAAGGGCTTTGCATCCCAACCACAGGCTTCTGGCAATTTTGAAAATTGGCCCATTGTCGAAAGTTGAAATGCTTTATTGAATTTGTCTGTGATTTTGGGGTCGGAAACATCGCCCGGGCCAATTGGTTGCCCGGTGGCATCATTTATCACTTGTGCATTCATAATTCGTGTGACGTCGGCGGCAGAAAATGGCCCAATTGAACCGTCGTTGGTTGGCGCAGCGACCGGATTCTGCGCCACGATTTCCGCGTTCGCCTTCGGCGCCTCTTCCGGTTTCTTTGAACACGCAAAAATTGCCAAAAGCGAAAGGGATACTAATATCTGCTTTTTCATTTTACACCTATCTCTTAATTAAACCGGACAAGGTTCCATCGGAAACACTGCTTGTCATTGTGATGCTTGAATACAATGTGCATGACGCTTTCGTTCCATAGGTCTTGTCCACATAATTTGGTCGCCAGCTAAAGCCCTTGCAAATTGCCTCATCAAGGCATTCGACAGCGCATTGTTTGCCATTATCATTCGCACTTGAGGTTTTGCGAATTGGGTTTCCTGTATAAGAAATATTCCAAACAGGCTTAGCCAAATGAAATGCCTTGTTGCGCAAATACCAATATTTAAGTTCAAGCGATTTTATTTCTTTTGCGGATGCAATTGGCTTCTGATATTCAAGTTTCCATCTTTGATCTGCGCCGCCGGTGCAATCCCATTTAATAACACCGATATCATGCTCTTTAGATGCGTCGCGAACCGCGAAACATTTATCATCATTGGTTCTGATTTCATAAAAACCATTTCCGACAGCCAATAATTTGAATCTTTGATCTTCGACACCTGCATCACCCCAATCATTGGAGTTTGTTGGCAAATCACAAGGAATAAAATCAATATCAGCCGCACCAATAAATACGTTTCTTGCGACACTGGCACAATCAAAGAAGGATCGATCAGTTGATGAAGATTCCCATCTTAAAGTGAAGCGATTATCGTTTGTTGGCATAATTGCAATGTCATATCGCCAATACTGACTATGCATTGTGGCATACCAAGATTCTTGGCGACAATTGCCTTGTTTCATTTTATATACAGGAACAATATTTTCGCTCCGAATACCAAGGCAATTTTGGGAATTTAAATTAATAAGGCGGTAAATTCCCGGCTTGATGGAGACATCGCCATATAATTGTTTGTATTGCGCCTCATAATCTATTTCCGCAATCATTATCGGCGCGAAGATTTGAAATTGCGCATTTGCATTTTGGAAATTGAAAATAAGAAACAAAGAAACCACAAAAGACCAAATTCTTTTCATTTTTCTCCCCTGAATTGAACTTTCAAATGCCTTTTGAGAAACCAATTTATTGTTATGATTGGCGAATAATAATGGTCAGATGATTTTTGTCGCTATCAAAATTAATAGGGAGAGACGCTTTTTTGGTTCGTCGCCGATGACCGCCAGTAAAGCTCGCCAAATTGCGGTTTATTTCAATAGGATACAGGCGTATGTGATCGTCCTGCTCCCAAATGGGTAAGCAGAAGAATCAAACTTATGAAGCAATGGGATAGAAATTTAAGATGTTGCAGTAAAGCACCGCGATGAGACCCGAAAAGTTGCAGACTTTTCGGATAAGTCGAATAGCAAAATTTGCCTTCAGCAAATTTTCAATAAATGGTGCCTCTGGTCAGACTCGAACTGACACACCTCTCGGTACTCGATTTTGAGTCGAGCGCGTCTACCAATTCCACCACAGAGGCCCAAAGTGTTAGGTGCGGTGTGTTACAAATTCCAAATCCATTTGACAATGAAATTTTGCATCTAATCTCATCATAAAATGCAAATGATTAGGGTCAGACCTCATTAATTAACGCTTTGAGACGATATTTTGGCTTGTTCAATACTTGAAAATAGCGCGTTTTTCTTTATTTCATTGAGCGGCAAAGTCTTTGGCGTTTCAAACGCGCCAAAACATCGCCCCTTGGGTGCGGCGCTTTTGCGCAATTAGAGCGTCAGAAGTCCTTGAAGTGTTCCAATACGTCTGCGGCCTTCTTCCTTCTAATTCCACAAAATCACTCGCATCTCAAACCGTTAATTAATGAGGTCTGACCCTTGTTTTGCGACCACATGACGCGGAAAAAAACCGCAAGCGGGACATTTTATCTTCTCGAAAAACAAATCATTGTGTAATAATAAGGACATTATGTTTAGAAACCTCCCTATTTTAAGAAATTTAGAAAACAATTGGGCCATTTATGCGGGTCTTGTGTCAGCGACGATGTTGGCGGTGGCACATGCTTTTGAAACCTTTGGTGGACTTTATCCCTGTGCGCTTTGTTTACACCAAAGAGAAGTCTATTGGGTCGCGCTTAGTATTTCGGCGATTGCAGTCTTTATCCGCTTCTTGATGCATAATCGCGCATTATTGCGTGCTTTCAATGCGATTTTGGCGGTTGTGTTTTTGGCGGGTGCTGCAATTGCGTTTTTCCATTCGGGTGTTGAACAACATTGGTGGAAAGGACTGCCGGAATGTTCAACTGCGGCGGCACCATTTAACCCAAGTGAAAACCTTATTGAGGCTTTGTCAAAACCGATAATCGCCCCTGCTTGCGACGTTATTCCATGGACATTATTTGGTCTTTCTATGGCGGTGTGGAATACATTCACTTCACTGGGATTGGCATTGATTTCGGCCTATTGCGCGCTTAAAAGCGATACTGGCGCCTTGGTATTTTCCGAAGACGCACAATAAGAGGCCTAAATTGCGTAAACCTAAGCCGCCGAAACCCGGGCATTTTTCGGGCGATGATGATTCTTCGCTTCATCAAATGCTGCGTGTTGACCATGCCGGTGAAATGGCGGCGGTTGAGATTTATAAAGCGCAAATGAAGGTTTTCGCAAATTCGGCAAATAATGGCGAGATTGTCAAAACTCTGGCTGAGCAAGAGCAAGATGAAATCCTCCATAAATCTGAATTTGACAGAATTTTGATTGAACGCAAAATTCGCCCCACTTTGCTTGAACCGATTTGGAAGCCCTTGGCACAATTTTTGGGATATTCGACCGCGCTTATGGGCGAAAAGGCAGCGCACGCCTGCACAGCAGCGGTTGAGACCGTGATTGAAGGCCATTATTTGGACCAAGAAGAAAATCTAAAAACCGACAAAAGCGGCCTTTTAGAGACTATTCAAAAATTTCGCGCCGAAGAAGTTGCCCACAAAAATTACGCGATTGCCAAAGGTGCGCATGACGCCCCCGCCTTCCCGCTACTTGATTCTATTATTCAAACCGGCTGTAAAGCGGCCATAAAAATAAGCCATAAAATATGAATTTTGAACCTTTAATCCATTCCACGGTTTTGGTCACTTTGGCGGAAATCGGTGATAAAACGCAATTATTATCCGTTCTTTTGGCGGCGCGTTTCAAAAAATTCTGGCCATTGGTTGCAGGGATTCTGATTGCAACCCTGTTCAATCACGCGCTTGCCGCTTTTGCCGGAAGCCTTTTGGCTGGGCTTGCCAGTGGGTTTTGGGTCAAATTAATCGCGGCAATCGCCTTCATCGCAATAGGTTTTTGGATTTTGATTCCCGATGACGAACCCGAGGGTGGAATGGAATTCAAATATGGCGCATTTGTTACAACCTTAATCGCATTCTTCATTGCCGAAATGGGCGACAAAACCCAAATTGCGACAATAACTTTGGGTGCGGATTGGAAACCATTATGGCAAGTTGTGTGTGGCACAACTTTGGGCATGATGGTTGCAAATATTCCGGCGATATTATTTGGTGAAATGATATTGACCAAAATTCCAATGAAAACTGTGCGTTATATCTCATGCGCAATGTTTGTTGCGATTGGGGTTTGGGAGCTGTTCAAACTATTTTAGCCCCAAATCCCGCGCCGCCGCATTCATCATTTCTTCTTCTAAGGCATAGACACCAGAACGAACGCCTTTTCGCGGTGCGTATTGAGAGCCAATAACAAACCATGCAAAGCCTTTTTGCGTTTTGGGTTCAAACCACACACCGCCCAAAAACCCATAGGCCTCGCCATAATGCCCATAAAGCGGGGCTTTAAGATTGGCGATCGGGCATTTTTCGTGTGGCGTAAGGATATGAATTCCAGTGCCGAAACCCAAAAATGAACCATCTTCACCACCCGACGCAATTGGGGTTTTTGAAATTTCCCACACCGGATTTCGCATCATTTCGAGAGTTTCTTGCTTCAGAATTTTGCGATTTCCCATCAAGACCTGTGCGATTGTCGCTAAGTCGCTTATACTCGCGCGCAAACCGCCTTGGGGCGAAAATACTAAACCATTTGTTCCTATTTGATAATCTTTGAGACCTAAACCATCTTTGACAAAATGCGTGGGGCGGATTTTGGCGGCAATATTATCATCAACTTGAATTTCCCACACGCCACTATCTGCTTTGGCGCGAAATAGAGGATAAGTATCTGCAATCGCAGCATCACTCATGCCTGAATAATTAAAGCCGCAATCGAGGCCAAGCGGCGCAAAAACTGTTTCCTGTGCAAACAAATCAAAACGTTGCCCTGAAACATTTTCCACCATTTGCGCAATCAGGCCCATTCCAAGATTTGAATAACAAAAAACGCCAAATGGCGCGTCCAATTTCGCCCAATGATCGCCATTATTAAAGGCCGCGCCGCCTTCAACCAAAAAATCGGATAATTTTTCGCCGATTATGCCTTTATATCCCGCACCATCGCGCAGACCCGACGTGTGCGATAATATCATTCGCGCAGTAATTGGCGAATCTTTGAAATTCGGGTGACGTAATTTAAAACCAATATATTGGGAAATATCGACATCCAAATCAATTTTCCCATTTTCCCAAAGTTTCAATGCGCAAATTGCGGTCGATAATTTGGAAATACTCGCGACCCTAACGCGGGTTTGCGTGTCTAATGGCGCAAATTTATCAACGCCGCCCAATGCCGCCAGTTCAATATTCTTTTGACCTTCAAATAGGCAAAATGCGCCGCCTGGTGCTTCTTTGGCAATGATTAATTTTTCAAGGGTTTTCGCTATGTCGCTCATTTAAGGTTCTTTTTCAAAAATGCCATTGAACGCGACCATGCGATTTTTGCCGCCGCCTCATTATAGCGTGGGGTGGTGTCATTATTGAAACCATGAACCGTGCCTTCATAGAAATATGCATCAAAACTCTTATCATTCGCTTTTAATGCCGCCTCATACGGGGGCCACATTTCATTGAATCTTTGGTCATCTGCGGCAAAATGAAGTTGTAATTTAGCTTTGATTTTATCGACTTGGGCCAAATCCGCCGCCGCCCCATAAAATGGAACGCCTGCGCGCAAATAATCGAGTTTGGTCGCCAAATAATTGACCATACCGCCACCATAGCAAAATCCAATTGCGCCAATTTTACCGTTGGAAGACGGCATTTTTCGTGCATAATCTGCGGCTGCAACAAAATCCGCCTTTATCTTATTTTGGTCCAAGGTCGAAAATTTGGTGCGCGCATCATCTTCATTGCCTGGGTAACCACCTAATGAAGTCAAAGCGTCGGGCGCAATAACAACAAAGCCCTCAAGCGCGATGCGCCGTGCAATATCCTCAATATGCGGATTAAGGCCGCGATTTTCGTGAATAACAATCACACACGGCAATTTTTTTGGAAGTTTGCCTTTGGTCGGACGAACATAATATGCATTGATTTGACCTGAACCATTTGGGGAGTCTATTTTGATTTTATTGGTGGTAATCCTTTTATCATCGGGCGCAATTTTTTGTGCCGCCGCAAAATCAGGCAAAAGCGAATTTAGCATTGCACCCGCCGCAATCGCAGAAATTGAAAAGCGCCCCGCACCTTCAATAAAACCACGGCGATCAATATCGCCATGCACGAAATTATCAAACAATTGCACAATCTCGCGTGGATAATCTTTGATGTCTTTTCGTTTATCCATTGCACTCTCCCGATAAACACAATTATGGCGAATATCGAAAGAAATGCAATGGATGAGTATTTTCTTTAAATTGCGCCTAATTCCCGGCGCCACCTGCGACAATTCCTGCGCCCGCGCCTGAAAAAAAGTTCCAATTATTGGGCAAAAGATTACCGGCGCCGCCTGCAACAATACCGCCACCGTCATTTGCCAATAGAGCGTTTGTGTATTGTGCCAATATGTTTCCTGCGCCACCTGCCACTATGTTTCCAGCGCCGCCTGCGACTATATTGCCTGCGCCACTAGCAACAATATTGCCGCCACCAGAGGCAACAATATTGCCGCCACTAAAACCGTTTGAGGAAATGAAAGCGGTTTTGCCGTTTTGTCCAACCAGGTTTTGAATTTGTGCTAAACCCAAATTCGCACTTGAGGATGTTACAGAAGGATACCACATTTGATTGGTTGATCCCTGACACCACCAACCCATTACACGTGTTCCGGAATTTTTGTTGCCACCTTCAATGTCGGCACAAAAACCTATTTCATTGCGCAATGTGCCATTGGGCTGAAAACCCCATCTTTGATTTGTCGCATTGGTGCAAGATTGCGCGGTCAATGGCCCTGTCCAGGTTCCGGAAGTCAAGCATTGATTATTACCCAAAGATATCATGCCATAATTGCCGGAAACAAAGCGAAACGCCTGATTCCAACCACCATGACAATCATAAAGCAAAATTTGATTGTCAGATGTACGAACATCAAGGCATTTGCCGATTGCAAAATATGACGAAATCGAAGGCGACCCCGAAATCGATTGCGCCCTAACAATATTTGGCGAGGTAAGGACAAGCGTCGTCATGCACGCCAAAAGCGCGTTTAATTTCTTCATTTCCAACTCCTTATTGATTAACGTCCCAGCTTTACCATTTGCCTTTTAGTGATTTCGCTTTTGTATGGTGACATGAAATCGAACCAATTGAGCCGTTTTTGTCCATTGGTTTAAAGAATTTTGCGCCGGTTCTTTTGTATTTTATGCCTTTCAAAGGCCCTGTAACCATTGCAAGAATATCACCATTCAATTTGTAAGTGCCCTTTTTTCCATTGAAATCGCGATAGTTCTTACCGTCATAAAGACCGAAAAAATGCCCTGTTGAAGGTGTTCCCTGTATCATTCCACCAATTGAAATTGGGACATCGCATTCATAAACGCCAATTGCCAATGGCCCGAAACCTTGCGTCTTTGGTTTGATTTCCGGTGCTTTTGAAGCCTTTTTCAAATAAGGTATCATATTAAGGCGTTCATAATGACGTTCGCCGTCTTGATTGGTAAATGGGCAACCTAATAATGGGTCAATTGCCTCACCGGTTGAGGTTATTGTCCATTTAACTAGAAAATTGTCTTTGATGAATTGTTCGCCTTTTGCGGGGCATCCGTCTGCCTGTGCCTCAAAAGCAACAAGACTTAAAACACCAAGAACACTAATAATTAATTGCTTCATCTTTCTGCACCTTGTCTAAGAAAATATCTAGAAAGATAATCCTTGTATTGTAAAAAACTGACACTCTTGAGATGTCTGTGAATTTTTGAGCGAGTGAGTTTTAGGGGCGGTGCAAAGACTGGACGTGCGCACCCAGGATTTCTGCGCGCCTCTGAAACGATAATTTCATTAATGGTGCATCTATTTCCAAAAATTCGCGCGGCGACATTCCAAAAAACTCATAACAATCTTTGACAAAATGCGAATAGTCAAAATAGTCGGACTCTATGATCTCCGTTCCGCTTAGATTTGGATTATTAATCAGTGATACAATAGATTTTAAAAAACGGGTACGGCGCAGAAGGATTTTGGGCGTAAAGCCAAAATATCGTTTAGAAATGCGTCTTAATTGATGCTCTCCAATTCCCAAAACCTGCGAAACTTCATCAATTGGCATTTCGTGATTATCATTAATAATGTGCCAAAATGCTTTTGCTATTTGCTCTGAATGGCGAGGTTTCTTTATTAATCCTTGCACGAAATCGTCAAGTATTTGCGCAATATCGCCAATTGCTTCGCAATTATGAAGTTTTTGAGATAATTCCATTGGAAATTTAGGAAGCAATTCCTTAATTTCGACAATCGAATTTGTTGCTTTATAGGCACAAGGTCCAAAAATTCTGGAAAAGCCAATTGGCGTAAGGCCAACCCCTATTAATCGCCCCCCGTCATATTTGCAGTTTATTAAATTGGAACTCGGTCCGAAGACACTTATCAAAGGAATATTTTCAATTCGCTTTTCTTGAAAAGAAAGACTTAATTTCGCATTTGGTTCGCGAAACCTTAAATTCGCCCAGCCGGGAAAAAATGCGTCGCTTCGCATTTCCTCACAAATCGGTCCGGCATCAAAAACGTGATACGCAGAAATGAATTCACGCAATTGCGGCGCAGGAACAGCAAATTCAACATTAATGTCTTTCAGCGATTTCACCCCCCAATTCCTGTTTAAAATTATGGCAATAATTTGGCTAGAATGCCAATATTTTTGTCGTTTGGGTCATACATCTGCCTCAAACATAATCTAAACGCCGAAACAATAGCAATTTCGACTATGCCAAAATTAGAATTTCTAGTTTGACACAATCGGTTTCGCTGATAATCTATATTTTACGCTTTGCCCAAATCAGTGAAATGAGAATGAGGGGATAATGAAAAAGAAACTAATAAATATAAAAAATTCGTGCCTTATTGCGGCCTTCAGCCTGCTAATTGTCGGCGCCGCCAATGCCGCCCCATCCGGCACCAAAACCAAAGCTCAGGCACCCGCCGCGCCACCTCAAATTCTAATGGCAGACGATGCAAAATCCATCAATGAGCTTTTGAAAGATTGCAACGCCGGCGATTTTATTTCGTGCTCCGACCTTGCCTATAAATATGAGATGGGTGATGGTGGTGTTGAAAAATCGGCAACCTTGGCGACAAAATACTATGATATGGGCTGTAATGGCAATGATTATTGGGGATGTTTCCGAATTGGCCTTATGTATGATGAAGGCAATTTGGTGAAGCAAGATTACGCCAAAGCAAAACTTTATTATGAAAAAGGCTGCGATGGAAATGACGGTGATTCTTGCACCAATTTAGGTGGGCTTTATGATTATTCGCGCGGTGTTGCCCAAGATTATCCTAAAGCAAAAAGTCTGTATGAAAAAGGTTGCGACCTTGGCGATTCTTATGGCTGTATCAATGTCGGTATTTTTTACCAAGAGGGCATTGGAACAGCAAAAGACAAAGAAATGGCCAAAAACTATTATCAAATCGCATGTGACGATGGTGAGGCCAAGGGTTGTGACATGCTTGAGAAACTTGGCGGCAAAGCTGACGGCGGCGGCGGGAATAGCGGTAATTCTGAAGCCGATATGATTAAAGAATGCGACGCCGGTGACTTCATTACTTGTTCGGATCTTGGCCTGAAATATGAAGACGGTTCTGATGTTGCGCAGGACTATACAAAGGCCGGAAAATACTATCAAAAAGGCTGTGATGGTCAAGATTGGTGGGGCTGTTATCGCCTTGGTCAATTATATGACAAAGGCTTAGGTTTTGCGCAATCCTATGTCAAAGCAATGGAAAATTACAATAAGGCTTGCGACAATAAAGAGGCCGTCGCCTGCACCGATGCCGGCTTTCTCTATGAAAAAGGTTATGGCACTGCGCAAAACTTTACAAAAGCATTTCAATTATATCAAAAAGGTTGCGACGGTGACGATTCGGTCGGATGTTTTGATTTAGGTACAATGTATGAATATGGCAAAGGTATCGCTAAATCCTATCCAAAATCGCGGGAGCTCTATACAAAGTCTTGCGATATGGGAAGCCGCGACGGCTGCTATAATATGGGCGTTTTTTATGAAAACGGAACCGGTGTTCCAAAAAATGTAAAAACCGCAATTGAATGGTATCAAAAAGCCTGCGATCTTGAAGATGAAGAGGCTTGTGATATTGTCTCTGATCTGTCCAAGAAAAAATAATTAATCACAATTTATTCGGCTTAAATGGGGTGCAATCGCGCCCCATTTTTGTTAACGGGCATTATGGCAATTGAATTTGAAATAGGAATTGGTAGTCCTGCGCCATTGGGCGCAAATATTATTGGCGAATACGTCAATTTTGCCTTCTATTCGGAAAATGCCGAAAAAATCGAATTGTGCCTGTTTTCCAAAAATGGCGAAAAAGAAATCGCGCGTATTGCAATGGACAATAAAAGCGGAAATGTTTTTCATTGTGCCCTTAAAGGCGTGCGGGATTTATCATACGCTTTTCGCGCTTTTGGGCCATATTCACCGCATGAGGGGCAGTGGTTTAATCCCCAAAAACTATTGCTTGATCCTTATTCAAAAAAAATTACCGAACCGTTTTGCCTTCATAAAAGCATGTTTGATAATGATTTGGACAGCGCGGATTATATGCCCAAAAGCCTCATTGTCGAACGCCCCGATTTTGAACCACGCGCTTCTTTCATTTCTTTAGAGCAATCCATAATTTATGAATTGCACCTCAAAGGGTTTAGTGAAAAATTCCCTAATATTGAAGAAACTGAACGTGGGCGGTGGGCCGCATTGCGCAATCCGCATATTGTTAAATATTTCAAAGAATTGGGTGTAAATTGCCTGGAAATTATGCCCTGTGCCGCCTGGATTGACGAACGCCATTTGCGCGATTTGGGTCTTAAGAATTATTGGGGCTATAACCCGATCGGCTTTATGGCGCCAGATCCGCGCTATGCGCCTAATGGCTTCGAAGATGTATTTAAGGCTGTCAAGACACTTGAAAGCCACGGTATTGAAACCATCATTGATATTGTTTTCAATCATTCGGGCGAAAGCGATGAATTAGGACCGATTGTCTCGATGCGCGGGCTTGATAATTCGGTTTGGTATTCGCTGCAAAGCGATAAATCAAAATATCAAAATCCCGCAGGTACGGGGAATATCTTGAATGCCAATAGCGAAATGGTTTTGGAATTTATGCTTGAAACCATGCGGGTTTGGCATTTATGGGGCGGGGTTCATGGGTTTAGATTTGACCTTGGCACCGTAATGGCGCGCAATAAAACCGGCTTTGATGCCAAGGCGCGCTTTTTCGATGCTATAAATAAAGACCCAATTCTTTCAAAGCTAAAAATGATTGCCGAACCATGGGATTGTGAAACCTATCAATTGGGGCAATTTCCCAATAATTTCGGGGAATGGAATGATAAATTTCGCGATGATATGCGCAAATTTTGGTTAAAGGGCTCTGTTTCGATTGGCGCATTTGCGCACGGATTTTGCGGCTCGCAAAGTGTGTTCGGTGCGGTTTCGCCGGCAAAATCAATCAATTATGTTACAGCGCATGACGGTTTCACTTTGAATGATTTAGTTTCGTATAATAGCAAACACAATGAAGCCAATGGCGAAAATAATCGCGATGGTTCAAGTGAGAATCATTCAAATAATCACGGCATTGAAGGCACAACTTTCGATAGCGCGATAATTGCGAACCGCAAAAAGGCGCAAAAAAACTTAATTGCGAGCCTATTAATTTCGCGCGGTGTGCCTATGTTATGCATGGGTTCGGAACTGGGAAATACGCAATACGGCAATAATAATTCTTATTGCCAAGACAATGAATTGAATTATCTCGATTGGGAGAATTCGGATACAGAAATTTTTGAATTCACCAAAAAACTTATCGCAATTCGCAAGGAATTTGCCTGTTTTAGCGCCAATAAATTCTTTTCTGGAACGGCTTCGGCATTTGATGGTTCGAAAGATATTGAATGGTTCAATCTTTGGGGCGCGCCGCCATCTCAAAACGAATGGTCGGAATTGGAAAATGGCTTTCTTGGCGCTTTGATTGCGGACAATGATTGCCGTTTGGCGTTTGTAATAAATCGCACCCAAGACACAATCGAATTTTCTTTGCCACAGGGTGCGAATTTTGACGATGCTATTGTATTGTTCGACACATTCGATGCCGATATAAATGTCAATAAAATCGCGCCAATTTCCACTAAATTGATCCGCATTCTAAGTTCTGAGAAATCGCAAAATGAAGTGGATTTTGTGTGCCAAACTTATGGTATTGATTGCGAATGGTGGGACGTGGACGGAAATTGCCACCAAGTCCCCAATTCAACAAAAGCCACCATTATGGAGGAATTTGGGTTTGATATTAATGATAAATCAGGGCGAATTGCGGCCCTAAATCATTATTCAAATAATTTTGAAACCCGTGTCTTGCCCTATGTTTTGACTTCAGACGAAGGCACGGGAATTAAGATTCCCCTGGCTTTTGGCATCAATAATCCAACACCTATTGGGGAAATCGAAATATTCCAAAATGGTGCTTTTATTTCAAGTTTAGAAACTACCAATGCCGAAATCACAAAGGCGCATGATTGTATGGGCAATCCGTTTCTAAAAGCCGAAATTCCAATTCCGCATTTGCCAATGGGTCGCTATGAATTGCGATTTGGTAATATTCAATCGTGCCTATTAATTGCGCCGAAAACTGCATATTCACCCGAATTTTTGAACAATAAATGCTTTGGCCTAAGTGCCCAGACCTATGCCTTTGAAGGCGAAAATGCCAAGGATTTTGGTGATTTCTCGGTGCTGTCAGAATTATTGAATGCGGCACAAAACTGGGGCGCTAAGGCTTTGGCTGTTAATCCATTTCATGCACTTTTTAGTGTAAACCGCGAATTTAAAAGCCCGTATTACCCCTCGCACCGCGCCTTTATTGACTTGCTATATTTTCCTTTAGCAAATGTGGAAGTGAAAAAAAGCGAGATTATTGATTATGACAGCGCAACCAAAATGCGCGAAAAAGCCTTACGCAGTGAATTCGAACACTTTGAAAAATCAAAGGAGTTTGAAAATTTCTGCGAAACCCAAGGCAAACAATTGGCGGATTTCGCGCTTTTTAACGCGCTTTCAATTCATTTCGAGAATTGCGATTCCCAAAATTGGCCAATTGGGTATCAAAATCCAAATTCACCAAAGTGCGCCAGTTTCGCAAAATCAAATGCCAAAGAAATTGAATTCCAAAAATTCGTGCAATGGCGTTTGCACACAGAATTGGAAAACGCGTCTAAAGGAAAATCCGTGGCCCTGTGTCGTGATTTGGCAATTGGTGCAGCGCCAAATGGCGCCGAAGTTTGGTCAAATCCTGATTATTATGCGAAAAACACCTCAATCGGCGCGCCGCCCGACCCACTTGGGCCATTGGGGCAAGTATGGGGATTGCCACCGCCAAAACCAATGGCAATTTTGAAAGACGGGTTACGGACATATTTCGAAATTCTAAATGCTAATATGCAAAGTGCGGGCGCGCTAAGAATTGACCATGCAATGGGTATTATGCGCCAATTCTGGGTTCCAAATAATGCACAAGGTAGAGACGGCGCTTATGTCAAAATGCCGTTCAAAGAACTTTGGGCCGCAATAAAAATTGCATCGTGGCAAAACAAATGCCTAATAATTGCCGAGGATTTGGGAACAGTGCCGCACGGCTTTAGTGAAAAAATGAACGAGGCCAATGCGTTAAGCTATAAAATCCTATTGTTTGAAAAAAGCGCTGATAAGTTTTACCCGATTTCATCATTGAAACGCGATGCTTTTGCCTGTGCTTCGACCCATGATTTGCCGCCAATAAAGGCTTGGTGGAACGCCACTGACTTGCAGGAGCGATTGGCAATATCATTAATTAATAAAAATGAATTTGAAATTGCAATCGCCGATCGGGAAAAAGACAAGACACAATTATTACAGCTTATTGAAAGCGAATTAGGATTGGAAGTCCAAGATTTTGGCGCGGAACTGGTTGCGGCAATCCATGAATTGCTTTCAAGATCTGATGCCAAACTAATAATTGCGCAATTTGAAGATTTGGCGCAGGCAGAAAGAATACTGAACCTGCCCGGGACGAATCTCGAAAGACCGAATTGGCAATATAAAGTGAAAAAATCCGTCAAAGAGATTTCAAAAAGCGATTTTGCTCAAAAAATAATTGCTGCAATGGCGAAAACAGGACAATAATTGTGGAATTTTGCGGCAATTTCGGGTTTAGAAAGTCCTAAGGCAGAATTAACTTATTGCGCTTTTGTGTCGAAAATGCAAAAAGTGCGACAAAATAACAATGTGTAAACGATTGCAGAGGCGCAAAAATGAATCAATTCCCCGAAAGCGCAATATCGGAACTTAGCCAAGAAGAACTCGCGGCGAAAATTGTCAATTCACTTAAATACCGTATAGGCAAAGATGAAAAAGCTGCGCGCCCACATGATTGGCTGGCTGCAACCGTTTTAACTGTTCGCGACGAAATTATCGATAAATGGATGGCCTCAACCCGCGCGAGCCACGCCAAAGGCGCAAAAAGGGTTTATTATCTTTCACTCGAATTCCTAATCGGCAGGCTTTTGCGCGATTCCCTCACCAATTTGGGCGTATGGCAGCGTATTGAATCTGCGCTTAAAACACTTGGTGTCGCGCTTGATGATATTCGCGAAATTGAACCCGATGCAGCGCTTGGCAATGGCGGTCTTGGACGTTTGGCTGCGTGTTTTATGGAAAGCCTCGCGTCTTTGGAATTGCCGGCCTATGGCTATGGCATTCGTTATGTAAACGGAATGTTTCGCCAAAGAATTGACGATGGTTGGCAAGTTGAATTGCCCGAAACTTGGCTTGAATACGGAAACGTATGGGAATTTGAACGCCGTGAAAGTGCATATAAAGTCGGTTTTGGTGGCACTGTGCAAGCAGACGAGACCGGAATTCAAAAATGGATACCGTCTGAAAGTGTAATCGCGAGCGCCGTTGATACGCCTGTTGTCGGTTATCAAGGAAAGCGCGTAAATACTTTAAGGCTTTGGACCGCGCACGCAATTGACCCAATTCGCCTTGACGCTTTTAATGCTGGCGATCACATTGGCGCATTACACGCCAAAAACCGAGCAGAAAGCCTGACGCGGGTTTTATATCCCGCCGATTCTTCACCTGCCGGACAAGAATTGCGCCTTAGGCAAGAATATTTCTTTTCATCGGCCTCAATCCAAGACATAGTGCGCCGCCATGTGCAGTATTTCGGTGACATAAAAACCCTGCCCGATAAAGCGGCAATTCAATTGAATGACACCCATCCTGCGGTTTCGGTCGCCGAATTAATGCGCCTATTGATAGATTTCCATAGTCTGACGTTTGAAGAAGCATGGAAAATTACCGTCGCAACATTCGGCTATACAAATCATACATTATTGCCAGAAGCGCTGGAATCTTGGCCTTTGCCATTATTTGAACATCTTTTGCCGCGCCATATGCAGATAATTTATGCCATTAATGCCAAAATCCTGCGCGAGGCACGAATTGCAAAACCTGAGGATAATGATTTTGTTTCACAGATTTCATTAATCGATGAACACGGTGAACGCCGCGTGCGTATGGCGAATTTGGCCTTTGTCGGATCACATTCTGTGAATGGCGTTGCCGCTTTGCATACGCAATTAATGCGCAAAACCGTGTTTTCGGGCCTTCACCAATTATATCCAACACGCATTAATAATAAAACAAATGGCATAACGCCGCGCCGTTGGTTATTTCAATCAAATCCTGATTTGGTGAACCTTGTCATGGATGCAATCGGCGATAAATTCCTAACAGATTTTGACGCATTGTCCGAGCTTAATAAATTTGCCGATGACAAAGAGTTTCAATCGAAATTCCATGCGGTTAAAAACAAAAATAAACAACGCTTGTCGGAATATATGCGTCGTTTGGTTGGGGTTCAACTTAATCCCAATGCCTTATTTGACGTGCAGATTAAGCGCATTCACGAATATAAACGCCAATTATTGAATATCCTTGAGACAATTGCACTTTATGATCAAATAAGATTGCACCCCGAAAAACCATGGATTCCGCGCGTCAAAATTTTCGCGGGCAAAGCCGCCTCATCCTATATTCGCGCCAAGCAAATTATTAAATTGGCTGGTGATGTCGCGCGAAAAATCAATTCCGACCCTGCCGTCGGTGATTTATTGAAAGTGGTTTTCGCACCCAATTACAATGTTTCAATGGCGGAAATGATTGTTCCCGCTGCTGATTTATCCGAACAAATTTCCACCGCCGGTATGGAAGCGTCAGGCACCGGCAATATGAAACTTGCATTAAATGGCGCTTTAACAATTGGCACGCTTGACGGGGCAAATATTGAAATCAAAGATAACGTCGGAAAAGACAATATCTTCATTTTCGGCCTAAAAGCAGATGAAGTTCTTGAACTACGTCATAAAGGCTATAATCCGCGTCAAATCATTGAATCCACACCAATTTTGCAACAAGCAATCAATGCCCTTGATAATGGTGTCTTTAATCCCGATGATACTAATCGCTATAAGGATTTGGTCTATGATTTGTATAATTCAGATTGGTTCTTATTAGCCGCCGATTTTGAGGATTATTATGAAACTCAAAGAGAAATTGACGCGGTTTGGCAAAATCAGAATGAGTGGAATAAGAAGGCTATACTTAACACTTCTAATATGGCATGGTTCTCATCTGATAGAACAATAAAAGAATACGCAAGCGAGATTTGGAGACTTATTTGAACCTTGACCCCAAAACCATAAATGATTTGGTGAACGGATTACATAATAATCCATTTTCAGTTTTGGGGTGTCATAGTTTTGAAAATAAATTCATTGCCCGCACACTAATATTGGGCGCTCAAGAAGTGACCGCCTTTGACCATAATGGCAAAGAAATTGGGCAATTGAAGCAAATCCATTCAAACGGCCTATTTGAAGGTTTGGTCGATATAAAAGAGGCGCAGCCAATAACCTATCGCGCGCGCTCAATGGGTTCGGAATGGCTGGTTACTTGCCCATATAGTTTTGCGCCGATTTTGGGGCCGATTGATGATTATTTAATGGTTGAAGGGCGGCATTTGCGCCTATTTGACATTATGGGCGCGCATGTCACTTTCCATCAGGAATATTCAGGGGTCCATTTTGCGGTTTGGGCACCAAATGCCTGCCGCGTTGCAGTAGTTGGCGATTTCAATGATTGGGACGGTCGCAAACACATTATGCGCAAGCGCAATGATACAGGTGTTTGGGAAATTTTCATTCCCAATATTTCCGAAGGCCGCCATTATAAATATCAAATTCATGATGCAAACGGCAATGCATTACCATTAAAAGCCGACCCATTTGCATTTCAAAGTGAATTGCGCCCCGGAACGGCATCAATAATTTCCAAACCTTTCGATTTCCAATGGTCTGATGACGGTCATTTAAGCATTTGGCGCAATCTTGACGCTAAAACAAAACCCATGTCGATTTATGAAGTTCATGCCGGATCTTGGCAAAAGGGTTGGCAGGGTGAATTTTTGAATTGGCGACAATTGTCTGACACATTAATTCCCTATGTTGTTGAAATGGGTTTCACGCATATTGAATTTTTGCCGATTTCCGAACATCCATTGGACGAAAGCTGGGGCTATCAAACCACCGGTCTTTACGCGCCATCGGCAAGGTTCGGTGCGCCCGAGGATTTCGCAAAATTTGTGGATAATGCGCATAAAGCGGGAATTGGAATTATCCTAGACTGGGTTCCTGCCCATTTCCCGACCGATAACCACGGTCTATCAAGATTTGATGGCACTGCGCTTTATGAACACGAAGACCCGCGTTTGGGTTTCCACCCCGATTGGACCACTTTCATCTATAATTTCTCAAGGCGTGAGGTTTTGGCCTATCTGGTCAATAATGCCCTTTATTGGGCCGAAAAATTCCATATTGATGGTATTCGCGTCGATGCGGTGGCGTCAATGCTATATCGCGATTATTCACGTAAAGCCGATGAATGGCTACCAAATGAAGAAGGTGGTCGCGAGAATTGGGAAGCCGTTCGTTTCCTTCAAACCGCAAACGGCGAATTGCACCATAATCAAACCGGCTTTTTAACAATTGCCGAAGAAAGCACATCATGGCCCGGTGTAACACATGCAGGAAATCGACAGGCTTTGGGTTTTGGTTTTAAATGGAATATGGGCTTTATGAATGACACGCTAAAATATATGGCGCGTGAACCAATTCATAGGCAATATCACCATGAAGACATAACTTTCGGCATTACTTATGCCTTTTCCGAAAATTTTGTTTTGCCGCTTTCCCATGATGAAGTTGTGCATGGTAAAGGCACTTTGATTAATAAAATGAGTGGTGATGAATGGCAAAAATTCGCCAATCTTCGCGCTTATTACGCCTTCATGTGGGCATACCCGGGCAAAAAACTATTATTCATGGGCCAAGAATTTGCCCAAACCCGCGAATGGTCCGAAAGCCGTTCTTTGGATTGGGATTTAACCCAATTCGCGCCGCATCGCGGCATGCAGGATTTAATTCGCGAATTAAATCAAACCTATAAATCAAAACCATCGCTTTATGCGCGCGATTGCGAAGCATCGGGTTTTGAATGGGCCGTGGTTGACGATAGGCAAAATTCGCTATTCGCTTTCGTCAGATATTCCGAATATGACACGCCGATATTGGTGGTTTCCAATTTTTCGGGTGCACCATTGTCAGATTATCTAATAAATGTGAAACAAAACGGACTTTGGCGCGAAATAATAAACACAGATGCGACAATCTATGGGGGTGCAGGCGGCGGAAATTGGGGTAAAGTATATGCCGAAAACGGGCAATTAAAACTTCATGTTCCCGCGCTTTCAACGCTCTATTTTGAATATGACAGGGGGTGAAAATGGTTAGTAAAGCGATGAGACCTTTGGCACGTGATACGATGGCATACGTCCTTGCGGGCGGTAAAGGTTCGAGGCTTAAGGAATTGACCGCCGTGCGCGCAAAACCCGCCGTTTATTTTGGTGGCAAATCCCGCATTATTGATTTCGCGCTATCAAATGCATTAAATTCCGGTATTCGCCGTTTTGGCGTCGCAACGCAATATAAGGCACATTCCCTTATTCGCCATCTTCAAAACGGTTGGAATTTTTTTAGAACTGAACGCAACGAGAGCTTTGATATTCTTCCTGCCTCGCAACGAGTTTCCGACACTCAATGGTATGATGGAACGGCGGATGCGGTTTTTCAGAATATTGATATTATTGAAGGGCATAATCCCGAATATATGCTAATCCTAGCCGGTGATCATATTTATAAAATGGATTATGAACTCATGATTCAGCAACATGTGAATTCCGGTGCAGATGTCACTGTTGCATGTATGGAAGTTCCCTTAAAAGACGCGACCGAATTCGGTGTTATGGCGATTGATGGTAAAAACCAAATTACCAGCTTTGTAGAAAAGCCTAAAAACCCGCCGCCAATGCCCGGAAAACCTGATGTCGCGCTTGCAAGCATGGGTATTTATGTTTTTAAGACCACTTATTTAATCGAAGAACTAAAACGCGATGCCGCAACAAAAGGTTCAAGCCGCGATTTTGGAAAAGACATAATTCCCTATATTGTGAAAAACGGCAAAGCAATCGCACACGAATTTTCTAAATCCTGTGTCCGTGCTGATTATGAAGACGGGGTCTATTGGCGCGATGTCGGAACTATTGATGCGTTTTGGGAAGCCAATATTGATTTGACCCATGTTATTCCGCAATTGAACCTTTATGACAGGGAATGGCCGATTTGGACGAATGCCGAAATCACACCGCCTGCTAAATTCGTGCATGATGAAGACGGTCGCCGCGGTGAGGCAATCGAAAGCCTTGTATCAGGCGCATGCATTATTTCCGGCGCGCATGTCCATGAAAGCCTTTTATTCACTGACGTTTTGGTGCGTTCCTATTCCGATATTCACCAAACCGTGGTTTTGCCCGGTTGCCGCATCGGGCGAAGTGCGAAACTTATTCGATGCGTCCTTGATAGGGGTGTGGTTATTCCAAAAGGTCTTGTGGTCGGGGAAGACCCCGAACTCGATGCCGCCCGTTTCCGTCGCACCGAAAACGGAATTTGCCTTATCACTCAGGAAATGGTCGATAAATTGGGAATGAGTTACGAATAGAATGAAAATCCTTTCTGTCGCGTCTGAAATTTATCCTATTATTAAAACCGGCGGGCTTGCCGATGTGGCGGGTGCTTTGCCTCTTGCACTTGCCAAGCATGGAATTGAGACCACAAGCCTTATCCCTGCCTATTCATCTATTTTGCCCAAACTTGGCAAAGGCAAGGAAATTCATACTTTCAAAGATTTATTTGGACATGAAGCAAAACTATTGCGCCATAAAGTCGGCGAACTTGAAATAATCGCCCTTCATTGCGCCGCTCTGTTTGAGCGTATGGGTGGGCCGTATAATGATATTAATGGCGCGGATTTTTCCGATAATTGGGCGCGTTTCGGCGCTCTTGCAAAAGCAGGCGCTGAAATAGCTTCTGGTGCTGTAAAAACTTATGCCCCCGATTTGGTACATTGCCATGATTGGCAGGCGGCACTTGCCCCCGTCTATATGTATTTCGGCAATGAGCGTGCGAAAAAAACGCCGAGCATTGTGACGATCCACAATATTGCATTTCAGGGGCGGTTTGGTTTTGAAATTTTTGAAAATCTTGGCCTGCCACAAGAGGCCTTTGATATTGATGGACTTGAATATTATGGCGATTTGGCCTTTCTAAAAGGCGGCCTTGCCAAAGCTTGGGCCATTAATACCGTTAGCCCGAATTATGCCCAAGAAATCAAAACCGCCGAATTCGGAATGGGGCTTGAAGGCCTTATGAATGCCCGTTCCCACGAATTACACGGCATTATCAACGGGATAGATTATGACATTTGGAACCCCGCGACCGATAAGGATTTGACCGCGCCATTTAATCACAATCTATTATCGAACCGCAAACAAAACCGCGTGACATTGAACGAAATATTCGGCCTTAAACGCTCCAAGCAACCATTATTATGCGTGGTGTCGCGCCTTACTTGGCAAAAGGGCATGGATGTTTTGATAGATGCTATTGATGACATTATCAAAATGGGCGTCAAAATCGCGGTTTTAGGTTCGGGCGATGCTGCTTTAGAGGCGGCATTAATGGCGGCGCGAAATCGCAATTCCGGCAATCTTGGTGTCAAAATCGGTTATGATGAGGCATTATCTCATTTGATGCAGGGTGGTTGCGACGGGATTTTAATTCCATCTCGTTTTGAACCTTGCGGTCTCACACAATTATATGGCCTTCGTTATGGCTGCGTTCCAATTGTGGCGCGCAAAGGCGGCCTTACCGATACGATTATTGACGCCAATGAGGCGGCATTGAATGCGGGTGTCGCCACAGGATTTCAAATGGACAATGTCACAAAATTTGACCTTTTGCGAACCATTGAGCGGGTTAAGAATGTTTTCCACCGCCCGAAAGACTGGGCAAAAATCCAAAAAAATGGCATGAAGTCAGACTTTTCATGGGAAAAATCGGCACAGAAATATGCCGAAATTTATCGCGGGTTGATCGCGCAAAGCGGCTAGGTTTAGCACTAATTAACGCATCAATAAAACACCCGCTAAAACCACACCCAACATCACAAGGGTTTCAAGAACTAAAAGGACGAATGGTTTCCAACCAACGGCAATTATTTTACGCAAATCAGTTTTCACTCCGATTGCGGCAATTGAAATTAATAGGAAGAATTTCGCGGCCTCTGTGCCGATTTTGACGACCGGTTGCGGCACAACATGAACTGAATTCAATGCGCCGAAAATGAAAAAGGCAATCAAAAATGGTGGGAAATATTGGGTCTTTGTTCCACCTTCACCTTTTTGGCTTTTGTCCCCAAGCCAGAAGAAAATCGCAATAACCATCGGTAAGAGCGCTGCAACGCGGAACATTTTCACCAAAGTCGCTAAATCACCGGTTTTTTGTGAAATTGAATATCCTGCACCTGCGACTTGGGCAACGTCATGGATTGTGCCGCCGAATAAAACGCCCGCCTCGCTATCACTCATACCGAAATAATGGGTAACCAAAGGATAAGCAATCATAGCGACAGTGCTAAGGGTCGTAACACCCGCAACCGTAACCGCCAGATCACGATCTTCGTTTTCGCGCTTTGGCAAGACGGCGGAAATCGCTATAGCGGCAGAAACGCCGCAAACCGCCGTTGCCCCCGCGCTTAAAGCGCCAAATTCACGCGTCTGCCCCAAGGCGCGACCAATATAAACGCCACTAATAAGTGTAATCGCCATTGCACCAAGCACAAGGCCGAGGCGTTCGGGTCCAACCGCAATCACGTCATTGACCGCAATTCTAAAGCCCAAAAGTGCAATACCAATGCGCAAAATACCGCGCGCGGTCCAATCAATGCCGACTTTGACTTTTTCATTGTCATAAAGAAAATGCGCCGCCAAACCAATTAGAAGCGCAATCAACATTACGGGCACGCCATAACGCGCACTTATTGCACTCGAACAAATCCCCAATGCAATCGAAATTGCGACGCCGGGATAATATTTCTTAATTGTGCCGATTATTTTATCCAAATTTGCCCCCTGATATGAAACGGGCGCGTATTACCGCGCCCGCCACTTAAGATGTTAGAATTTTTTATTCCAAGTGAAACCAAGTTCGATTTGGCGCATATAAAGTTCATTTGTATGGGTTGGATTTGGACCCATTGGTGAAACTTCAATACCTGTCACTTTGCTTTCAGGTGAATAAGTCAAGCTTAGGTCAAGCGAATTGCCGCCGCCCAAATCATAGGTTACGCCACCAGCAACATGAAGTTTTTGCACACCCGGCGCAAGAATATTCAAGGTTACATCTTCGGACCCAATCGGATTATTGTTCGAAGAAACGCCGCCACGAATTGTAAGCGCGTCGCTGTATTTATGCGAAACACCAAATTTATAAGCGCTGACATCTTCCCAGCCGAAACCAGGGCCATTTGCTGAACCGAATGGAAGCATTACGGTTGTTGCATTGCCGATTGAACCAACATCAGAATATGCAATATTGCGATATGCAAACATCAAAGTAGTGGCAGGTGATACATCAAAAGCCGCACCAATTGTATAGTTCGCAGGGACGTCAAAATCACCTTTGTCGGCGAAAAGACCTGCGTATTCATCAAATTCTGACATATTGATTTTTGGCTGATAGGCCAAACCAAGACGCAAATTCGGGCTTAATTTCACTTCAGCACCAAGACGAATTCCAAGACCTTTGCCCCAATCAGTTTGATTATTGGTCATTTTAGCGGCATTTGATGACGCTGAACCAAACATTTGAAGGCCATAGGATTTAAATCCTTGAAGAACAAACATTGGTGAAACACCGACACTAAAAGTATCGTTTAGTTTGCGTGCATAAGTTGCCGATACGAACAATTGGTTGAGGCTGACGCCGGCTTTACCGGCACAGAAAACGCCCGCACATGGCATTGCGCCACCTGGGGTCATTATTGTGCGTGGTTGAACACTATCTTCATAATTTGTGTTCATGCCGCCGTTGCCATAAACTGAAACTGCAAAAGCAGAATTGGCATCAATTTGGCGAACATAACCAAAGGCAGGAACCGGGAAATATTCCGATTGCGATTCAATTTTTCCGGTTGGTGTCAAAGAGCCGCCACCTGCTGCAGTCACACCAGTGAAACCGCGAACCGGATTGAAAACTGTAACCCCAACGCTCATTTGATTGCCAATACCCAAAATGCCCGCAGGGTTTTGCGCACTTGCTAAAGCGTCGCGTGCATTAGCGATATCAGCACCTACAACAGATTTAGAAACAGTCGATGTGCCGTTTTGGAAATAGCCTTCAGTTGCAAATGCAGAACCTGCAAACATTGCAATTGCCAAAGCGGGAATTGAGATTTTTAACATGATACTTTTCATAATACCCTCCACGATAATGGAACACGGTGGGTCACTTAAAGGCGGTTTGCGATTTGCCGCCACCGACACCAAGGGTTCGAAATAATTGCGCTTAAAACTTTTTAAGCCACGCGCTCGATGACGAAACGGAACACGTTACCGTCTTGATTTTGTTCGACCATTTTATTGCCGGTTGTGCGGCAAAATGCTTCAAAATCCTTGATTGAACCAGGGTCGGTCGCAAGAATTTCCAAGGTCTGACCATTGTCCATTGTTTTCAATGCTTTTTTCGCATTCAAGATTGGCAATGGGCAATTAAGGCCTTTTGCATCTAAAGTTTGATCTGCCATATTTTTTCCTTCCAATAATTAATTAATTCAATGGCTTAAATGTAAAGATTGATATCAGATTTCAATGCCTGTTCCATATAGGTTGCGGCACCACCATATTCGACACCATCAATCATGTCGGAATTTTTGTATTCAAAAAGATCCATAGTCATTTGGCAGGCAATGATTTTCACGTCAGACAAAATTGCGGCTTCGCGCAATTGTTCAATAGATGCGACACCTTTTTTCTTAATCATGTCTTTCATCATGGCGCTTGTTAAGTCAGTCATGCCTGGCAACATGCCCATAATATTTGGCATTTGCATATGACCGCCGCCCATCGGCATTTCCATTGCCGGATTGCCCAAAGTCGAAACTTTCAAATTCATGTCTTTCTTTAAAAGGCCAAGACCATAGAATGTGAAAAACATTGTAACATCAACGTCCATTGCCGCCGCAGTTGTCGCCAAAATAAATGGCGGATAGGCCCAATCCAGCGTGCCTTTGGTCACAATGATTGACATTGATTTATTGTTTGAATCTTGACCCATATAACCCTCCTCGGTCTTATCCATCAAAAATAAACCGATATACAGGAGGCAGTTTGAAAAATATTTTCGAATCTCAAACGAAATTCGAAAATTATGTTTTTACAATCTTCCACCCTGATATAGGTTTATACATTAGCTATGCCTAATTTGACGATAGTCTAATATACTAATAATAATTCGCAAGCGCAAAGTTTATTTTGACGCAGGACAATATTTCGCAATGCGGCAAAACTATCTGATTTTTCACGAAATTTTTTCACATAAGGCTTGGGGGAATAATCACCCGCTGGCAATTTCGCGCCTTTTGAGCGTTTTTGACATTATTGATTCGATGAATTGGGCGAATGAAAATATGATTTCAGGATTTTCGCTTCCTGACAACAATGTTTTGAAACAATTTCATAATCCAGTATATATTGATGCACTTGAAAACGCTGCACAGAAATTAACAATAAGCCAAGAAGTTCGCGAAAAATTCAATTTTGGAAATTTTGAAAATCCATTATTTGAAGGCTTTTTTAATCGGGCGCGCGCCACTGTCGGCGGTTCGATAAAGGCGGCGCAATTGGCTGTGCAAAACTGCACCGTTTTTCACCCTGGCGGCGGTACACATCATGGAAAAAAGGATAAAGCATCGGGTTTTTGCTATCTGAATGACCCTGTGTTTGCGATTTTGGAACTCAAGAAACTGGGAATAGAGCGCATTGCCTATATCGATATTGATGCCCATCACGGCGACGGCGTTGAACTTGCATTTGAAAATGACGCTAATGTCCTGACGCTATCTATCCATGAAGAAAATCGCTTTCCTTATTCGGGTGAATTCGCATTTGATTTGAAGCGCGCGATTGTGAATATTCCATTGCCGCAGTTTGTGAATGATAGCGAATATTCGCGTATTATTGATTTTTGTATTCCAGTAATCTCGGATTTTTCCCCGCAGGCCTTAGTAATAACAGCGGGTGCGGATTGTTTGAAAGGCGACCCGCTTTCAAAAATGCAATTGTCCAATTCGCTGTTTTTGGAGACTATAAATCGGCTTTTGCAGATTTGTGATAAGAATGTCGTACTTGGCGGTGGTGGCTATAATCCATGGAATGTCGCGCGGACTTGGGCGGCATTGTGGGGAATGATTGGCGGTTTTGATTTTCATGCGCCAATTAATGAAAAGACCAAAAATATCCTGTCAAAACTCGAAAGTGATTTGATTGATGAAGATGAAATCGCGCCATACTGGCTCAATGGTTTGCTCGACCCGCCTAACAATGGCGAAATCCGCAAAGAAATTATGGAAATATGCGATAAACTTAGGTGATAAATCGCCACATTGAAAATTGCGCTTCACAAATATATTTTTGTAGGTATTAGTATATTAGCAATTAATAATAAGTCGGGAGTGATTATGAGTTGGTACTCGCAATTGGATGCAATTTCAGCTTTTGAAGACGCTGAATTTGACCGCGATTTGGTTGAGCGAATGGAAGCGAATTTTTCGCCCAATTTCTCCACTTTGCGTTTTTCGTCGCCGACTTTTAAGGAATATGAAACTGACGAATTATCGGGTTGTTCAAAAAATTCATTCCCTGCTTTTTCAATAACTGCCGCCGATTGCGCATTGAATTGCGATCATTGCCAAAAAGAAATTCTAAAGCCTATGATTGCCGCAACTTCGCCTGAAGTTCTTGATCAAAAGGTGCGCGATCTAGTCATGCTGCAAAACCTGCAAGGATTTTTATTATCAGGTGGTTCAAATCGCAAAAACGAAATCAAATATGAAAAATTCTATCCGGTTGTTGAAGGATTAAAACGCGATTTCCCCAACTTAAAAATCGCAATTCATACTGCTCTTACTGATGTCGCGGGCGCAAAAAGAATGGAAGCTGCAGGCGTTGATACCGCAATGACCGACATAATAGGCGCCCAAGAAACTATTGAACAAGTTTACCATTTAAAGCGTGATGTCGCCGATTTTGAAACCACTTTGGACGCTTTGACGCAAACTAAGATGGATATTGTGCCGCATATTGTTATTGGTCTTCATTACGGGAAACTATTGGGTGAGGAATACGCCCTTGATATGGTGGCGCGCTATCCTGTCAATTCTTTGGTTTTGGTGGTTATTATGCCGTTCTATGCCAAGGCCGGAACTTTTATCACGCCTAGCACAAATGATGTCGGCGAAATTTTCCTAAAAGCGCGTCAAAAAATGGGCAATCGCAAAGTGCTTTTGGGCTGCGCGCGTCCACCCGGAATGCATAAACGAATTACCGATGCATATGCAATTATGGCGGGGCTTGATGGCATCGCCTTCCCGGCTGATGGCGCGGTCGCAATCGCAAAAATGACGGGCCGCAAATATGAACAAGCCCATTCGTGCTGTTCCATAAAAATCGGTGACACAGAAATTAAAAGGGCATGTGCTGCATGAGCGAAATCCAAAACATCGATGTTTTGGTTATCGGCCTTGGCCCTGCTGGGGCGCGGGCCGCAATGGTGTGCGCGCAAAATGGGCTTTCGGTTTTAGGAATTGATTCCAAGCCCAAGGCGGGTGTTCCTGTGCAATGCGCCGAATTTGTGCCCAATCTTTTGACCAATGAAACCTTGGCCGCATTTGAAACCGAAGTTCAATTAATAAGTGACATGTTCACTTTCGTTGAAAATGATGCCCCCGACAGACGCGAAAAATTTTCGGGCCGCATGATTAATCGTGACGAATTTGATGCCGCTTTGGTCAATCGCGCGATTGAAAGTGGCGCAAAAACAAAATTCGCTACCCGCGGGGCGCAAATTAATGATGACGGTACAGTGGTTTTGAATGATGGCGAAATTATCAAAGCCAAAATTATCATAGGTGCCGATGGGCCGCGCTCCATTGTTGGCGCAAAAATCGGGAAAATTAATTCCGAACTTCTTGAAACCCGCCAATATACAATTGATTTGAATGTCAAAATGTCTTCGACCGATATTTATTTATCAGGCGATTATATCGGCGGTTATGCTTGGCTATTCCCAAAAAATGGCAAAGCCAATCTTGGAATTGGCGTTTGCCAAAACCAAAGACATCTGATGAAACCGCTTTTGGACGCGCTTCATTCCCGCCTTGTCAGTGAGGGCAAAGTCAGAAATCAAATTCACTATCATACAGGTGGCGCCATTCCGGTTGGCGGAATGCTTAAACCATATGGCGAAATCGCCGACACCTTGGTTTTATTAGCAGGTGATGCCGCAGGGCTTACTAACCCAATCACAGGGGCGGGCATTCCGGCAGCAATTATATCGGGTCGTATGGCGGGCGAATGCGCGGTTTCATTCCTCAAAGGCGACAAAACCGCAACCGACGAATATTATGAAGACCTTGAAGATATGTTTGGTTCAAGCCTAAGACGCGCACGTGCCCATTTCAAAAACCTATTGGAAATTCATAAAACCCAAAAACCAAGCGCGAAAGACCTTCGCAATTCTTGGATTGCCTATCCGCAATATTGGTCAAACTCTATAGAACAGGAAAAAGAAAATGACCTGCTTGAAGCCTGAAGGGGCAACACAACGCCCGACAGACAAAGACGAATTGGATTATAATCAATTCGATATTATGAACCCGCGCGCCCCTGCTCGCACGCCTAAAGATAAAGCGAATGGCGCGGCGGTGAAAGCAATGGATATTGCTCCAGAGGGCGTTTATTTGCCGAATAATAATTATCTTACTCCAAAAATGACATCGCCCGAATATGTGCAGCTTTCAACAGCAGCGGCGATTACATTGGGAATTATGCCAGGCAAAATGCACCGCTGTGAATGTACACGCTGCTTGAACATTCTTTTGACCTATCCTGAAGGCTGCCGCGCCAATTGCGCCTATTGCGGTTTGGCGCGCCACCGCGAAGCTGAAAGAAATTATGCCGACCGCAATTTTATTCGCGTTGACTGGCCCGCTGTCCCGATGGAGCAAGTTGCCGAAACTGTGGGCAAAGACCCTGCGGCTTCACCATTCCACAGAATGTGCATTTCCATGATTACCCACCCGCGTTCGGACGAAGATACTGTGTCGGTTCTAAAAACTTGGACCAAATATGTTGACCCCGACGCAATGCCGATTTCAATATTATCAAACCCAACAACCATGACGCGCCAAGATGTCAAAAACCTCAAGGATTTGGGTTCGGACATTTTCACCGTCGCTCTTGATGCCGCAACTCTTGATTTGTTCGAAAGAACGCGTGGCAAAGGCGTTGATAGCCCGCATAAATGGTCAAAATACTGGGAAATCCTTGAAGATGCGCGCGATATTTTCGGGCCGCAAAAATTCGGTGCTCATATTATTGTCGGCATGGGCGAAACTGAGTTTGAAATGTTGTCGCTCATACAGGCCCTTGTTGATATGGGCGGGCATTCGCATCTTTTCAGTTTCTATCCTGAAAAAGGCTCTTTGATGGATCATTTGCCATCAACCCCGCGCGACCAATGGCGCAGGGTTCAATTGGCGCGCTATATGATTGATTATTGCGGGGTTCGCATTGAACAAATGCGCTTTGACAATCATGGTCGCGTTATTGATTTTGGCCTTCCCGCGCCGGAATTAGACGTAATCATAAACGCCGGAATTGCCTTTAGAACATCGGGCTGCCCAGGCAAATTTGCGGAAGATATTTCGGCATGTGACAGACCATATGGCGATAGTCCGCCATCTGATATCGCGTCTTATCCGTTCCAACCCGATGCAATAGATTTAAAAAAAATCCGCAAACAATTAGGAAAAGAAGACCCCAATAATCCGTATATTGAGGGTGAAGAATTTGATGCCCTATAAATCCTCCCCCGTTTACGGGGGAGGGGGACCGCGCGAAGCGTGGTGGAGGGGGCGCGAGCGATGCGAGCTTCTGAAGCAAAGTTAAAGCGCCAGAGTGTAATTGACACGCACCCCACCCACCGTGCTCTGCGCAGTCCCCCCCTCCACCGCATTACACGCGGTCCCCCTCCCCCGCTTCGCAGGGGAGGATTTAAAAGGAGTAAAAATGAAACCATTACGAATTATCGACACCGGCCTTCGGACAGGCCGAGAGAATATTGCCTTTGACGCGGCAATGCTTGAAGCGCGCAAAAATGGCGACATTATAGATACTTTGCGTTTTATACACTTCAAACCTTGCGCCTTGGTTGGGCGGCATCAAGATGTTTCCCAAGAAATCAAGATTGAAAATTGCAAACAAAACAATGTTGAAATTGTGCGCCGTATTACAGGCGGCGGCGCAATTTATTTTGATGAAGGACAATTGGGCTGGGCGCTTGCCTGTTCAAAATCCTCAATGGGAACTCAAAATCTGGGCGAAATCGCAAAAATTATTTGCGAGGCCGCGGCTTTCGGCCTTTCAAAATTGGGCGTGAATGCAAAATTTCGCCCACGCAATGATATTGAAATCGATGGCAAAAAAGTTTCGGGAACTGGCGGCTTTTTTGATGGCGATACTTTAATGTATCAAGGAACGGTTCTGATTGATTTAGACCCTATAAAAATGGTCGATGCTTTGAATGTGCCTGCCCAAAAAATGTCGCGCATGGATGATAAGGAACATGCATCGCGCGTCACGACATTAAAAGCAGTATTGGGCAAAGTGCCGACAATGGAGGAGGTTAAAACCGCCATTATCGAAGGTTTTCAGGAAAAAATTGGCTTTTCAATTCAAAACGAAATGCCAAGCGAAATCGAAGAAAACCTCGCCGCTCAATTCTATGCAGAGGAAATCGGCACCGATGATTTTGTCTATGAAATCAATGATATGGGCGGCGAAAGCGAAGTTTTGACGGGAACCGAAGCATCAGCAGGTGGCGTTGTTAATGCCTTTGTACGCCTTGAACATAATAATGCGCGCATTCGTGAAGTGATTTTCACTGGTGATTTTTTTGTTGCCCCACCGCGCATTATTTATGACCTTGAAAGTCATTTGCGCGGCACAAAAACCGAAGAATTTGAAACCAATATCAATGTGTTCTTTGCGCAAATTCCCGAAGGCGGGCTTTTATCAATCGGTGCGGCGCAATTCATTGCGGCAATGACAAAGGCGCTTTCGTGAAAACTTTTAGCGTTATTCAACACACAAGCGCCGATTATTTGGGCCTAATGGAGGACCATTTCGAAGGCCGTCAAATTCGTTTTAATTATTGCCGCCCCTTCACCGAAGGTGTTTCAATTCCATTTTTCAATGAAGTCAAAGACGGGCTTATACTTTTGGGTGGCGGCCCTTGGGGTGCAGATGGCGCAAAAGACCCACCAAGTTTGCAACGTGAAATCGAACTTACGAGACAGTGCCTTATGGCAAACAAAATAGTAATCGGTATCGGTTTGGGTGCACAAATTTTGGCATTGGCGGCCGAAGGTTCGTTGAAATCAACACCGCTTATTTTCAAAAATGGTATCGGGCGGCGAACAAATGACAATGCCTTAAATGGCTATTTGCCGCCCGAATTTCCATATTCCTATTATATGCGCGGTTTTCCGATACCGCCCGATTATGCACAAATTTTGGCGGTGGATGAAGACGAAAACCCAATTTTGTTCCAAATGGGCACAACCGCATTCGGCTTTGTTTTCCACCCCGGTTTCAAACGCGGAATTGCCGAAGACCTAATCATGGAATTTGAAGAATCACCACCGAACCCCGCCCCTGAATTGGAAAAATTGGGCAACAATTCACGCGAAATTTATGAAACTTTGAACGCGATTATGACAGGATTGGTGCAAGTCAGCGGAATGATGGATTGACAAATCCTCTGCTTCCCCAAGATGGGGAAGCTCCCGCACCAATGAGCCCCGAAAAATTTTTAATTTTTTGGATTAGGCGAAGAGCTTGAAATCTGCGGGTGAAGGGGTTGGCGACCCTTCGGCATTCATTGCGCGAGTTTTAACCCCTTAAGTCACGCCTTCGCGTTGCTACGGCGCGCCACACCACCCGATTTCAATCGGGGAAGGAGAATGTCGTAATTCGCAATTAACCCCTTGTTGCATTGCACAATGCTTTTTCCTTATATAAGTTCATTCGAATATCCTATTTTTCGCTTGACCTAATTGAAAATTGGCATAAAACTCAAATCCTAAAACTAAAGGAGTGCCAAATGGCAAGCAAACTTATATTGGTGTTGGCCAATACAGACCCCCGCAATGGTGAAGAATTGGGGGCACCATTCTTTCAGGCAACAGTTGCCGCTGCAATGGATTATGAAGTTGATGTTATTTGCACAGCCACCTCAGGGATTTTGATGAAAAAAGGCGTTGCCGAGAAATTGGTTGTTAAACCCGGTTCCCCGAAAACTGTCTATGATTTCATCAAAGACGCGCATTCAGCCGGCGCAAAATTCTATTGCTGCTCGCCAAACCTCGATTTGTTCGAAATGAAGGAAGAAGACCTTATTCCTGAATGCGAAGGTGTCGTGGGCGGCGCTTATTTAATCGAAGAAGTTATGGAAGGTGATACGAAAGTAATGACCTATTAAAAATCCTTCCCCGTTCGCGGGGAAGGTGTCGGCATAGCCGACGGATGGGGCGTTTGGGCCACGGGTATAGAGAGTTATTTTAATAAACAATTCCGTTTCACAGTCCCCCCTCCACCGCGTTTTACGCGGTCCCCCTCCCCCGTAAACGGGGGAGGATTAACTAGAAAACCAAGGGAGAGAATATGGCGCACCATTCATCAAGGGTACAAAAGCATATCGGCGATCCGGTGTCGAAAACGCCTGAAGTTCCCTATGCCAAGTTGCAGCAGATTTTCAACGATATCCAAAGCGATATGCGTTTCGACCATGAGTTAAATGGTTGTCTTAATTGCGGAATTTGCACCGCCACCTGCCCCGCTGCGCATTATTATGATTATTCCCCGCGCGAAATTGTGCAACTTCTTTGGACCGAAAATCTTGAAGGCATTTATGATGCCATGCAAGAGAAAATCTGGGCCTGTGCGCAATGTTATACTTGCGCGGCGCGTTGCCCTTTCACCAATAATCCCGGCGGCCTGGTTATGATTATGCGCGAAGTCGCAATCAAGCATAATATGGAATCGGCGCGCAATGTTTTACGCCCATTCTCAAGGGTTATGTTGAAATTGGTTTCAACCGGAAACCAATTATCGCCTGATATGATTAATCCTGACGGTTTTGCCGATTGGGGGCCGAATATTTCCAAAATCGATGCCCCGCTTCAAGTTTTGCGCAATGCAATCCCGATGGCGACACTAAACACCACCAAAACGGCATGGGAAGTTAATCTAAAAACCTCAGTTGAGCTTTATACAATTTGGGAAGCAACTGGCGTTTTAGATCAATTAGAAACAATAGATGAAAACCTTTTCGACGTTATTTCAGATATTATGGACGAAAAACGTGAGGATTGGGCAGATTACCTCGATGAAGCAGAAGACGAGGATTAGGGAGAGATAAATGGCAGAAGGCGAACGCTTTACAGGTCACGGTGCGGAATGGCGTGACACAAATCTAAGCCCTGATGATGCGCGAACCGCAACTGCATGGGTCGAACAACGCATTAATAAACGCTCTATGCTTTCGCAAAAAGATCGCGTTCCCGATGTCCGCGATATTATGTGGGATTTGGAGAAAGACGGCGAAATCGTGGTTCACCGTATTAATGATGAACATGAACCAGTCGTTGCGAAAACCCTTTATGGCTGGGACAAGAAAATCCCAACCAATCAGCTTTGGCACCATAAATCTTGTGGTCAATGCGGTAATATTCCGGGCTATCCCGCGTCACTTCTTTGGATGATGAACCAATTCGGCACGCGCTATTTGGACGAAACCGACCAAACAAGCTGCACCGCATGGAATTATCATGGTTCGGGCATTGGCAATATTGAAAGCCTTGCCGCTGTTATGCTTCGCAATTTCCACCAAGCCTATGTTGCGGCAAAAGTCGAAGGCAAGCCCGAAGGTTATTATTATCCGCTTGTCCATTGCGGCACTTCTTTTGGCAATTATAAAGAGGTTCGCGGCTATCTTTTAACTTCTGCGACATTGCGCGAAAAAGTCAAAAATATCTTGGGCAAATTGGGCCGTTTGGTTGATGGCAAATTGCTTA
Source organism: Hyphomonadaceae bacterium (assembly GCA_041917055.1). GTDB lineage: Bacteria > Pseudomonadota > Alphaproteobacteria > Caulobacterales > Aquidulcibacteraceae > Pseudaquidulcibacter. Next base: position 11,627 of record JAYRYJ010000007.1, on the reverse strand, counting down.
TTCCCGAAGAAATTGTTCACTATTCCGAATGGGTTCATGTAATGCGCAAACGCATTAAAGAACGCCAAGTAATCGATGCCTCAAACATTCGTGCCGCAATTCACAATGCCTGCCACGTCTATAAAATGGTGCCGCAAGACGTTATTTATGATGATGAAGTCCTTGAGGGCGACCGCGTTGCGGTTTCCACTGGAATTATTCAAGAATTGGGCGCGCATGTCATAGATTATTCGACATGGTATGATTGCTGTGGCTTTGGTTTTAGGCATATTATTTCGGAACGCGAATTTACACGCTCCTTCGCAATTGACCGAAAATTGCGTGTGGCATCAGAAGAAGCAAAAGCCGATATGATGATTGGCCATGACACCGGTTGCATAACCACTTTGGACAAAAACCAATGGATTGGTAAAGCCGAAGGCAAACATTATCCAATGCCGATTTTGGCCGATATTCAATTCGCGGCTTTGGTATGCGGTGCGCATCCTTATAAGATTGTGCAATCACATTGGCATGCCTCCCCCACTGACATGCTTTTAGAAAAATTAGGCATAGATTGGCAGGCCAAAAAAGCCGAATTCGAAGATTATCTAAAACAAATTCAAGCAGGCGGCACGCGGGAACAATTATATGATCCGCGCCGCGCAATCACAGCCGGTCCGGGCTTTAACAAGACCCAAAGACTAACTTTACAACCGGGAGCATAGGGTAGGAAAATGAGCGATAATATTCTTGTGGTCGGGGCGGGCCCCGCAGGGCTTTCAGCGGCACATTCTTTGGCAAGCGCGGGTGTGAAAGTCACTTTGGTTGAGAAAGAGGAAGTGCTTGGTGGCGCGCCTATTCTTTCGGGCTATGCCAAACTTGTGCCTTCACACGAATGGGCAAAAGACGCAATCGGTGGCATGGTTGATCGCGTTGTTAACAACCCAAATATTGAAATTCAAAAAGGCACGGTGGTTCAAAATTTTGACGGCACACCGGGCAATTTTTCCTATGAATTGAAAAATGGCACAAAGGGTAAAGCTTCTGCCTGCATACTTACCACCGGTTTCACGCATTTTGACAGTGTGAATAAACCGGAATGGGGCTTTGGTCGTTTCCCTGACGTTGTGACAACTACCCAAGTCGAACAAATGATTTCATCGGGCAAGGGCGTGCGCCGCCCGTCAAATGGTGAAGCACCGAAACGCGTTGCAATCTTACTTTGCGTTGGTTCGCGTGACCGTCAAATCGGGCGTGAATGGTGTTCTAAAATCTGCTGCTCGGTTTCGGCAAATTTGGCAATGGAAATTCGCGAAGAATTACCTGATTGCCACGTCTATGTTTATTATATGGATATTCGGACTTTCGGCCTTTTGGAAACCAAATTCTATTGGAAATCCCAAGAAGAATTTAAGGTCAAATATATCAAAGCCCGTATCGCCGAAGTTACTTCAAATGGCGACCAAGTGATTGTTAAGGGCGAAGATACTTTGGTAAAACGCCCGATTACTATTCCGTTTGACATGGTGGTTCACGCGGTCGGTATGGATCCAAATGTCGATAATATGACGATTTCAAGCGTCTTTGGCGTTGACCGCGAAGCGCATGGTTATATTGACCGCAAGAACACTTATGGTGTGATGGGTGCATCTTCACGTGATGGTGTATTTGTTGCGGGTTCTGCCTGTGGCCCTGAAACCATTGATGATTCAATCGCTCAAGGTGCTGCAGCCGCTATGTCGGCACTTGGAATGTTAAAGTCGAAAGCCGCATAAATGGACGCTTTTTTCAATTTTTCCAAAGCAAAGCCCGTCCAAGTTTTGGGCGCGATTGAGCTTGAGCTTTCGGGCCCTGCCCTTAAAGCTGCTTTGGAAATTTTGATTAGAAACACCGAAAATTCTGGCGGAATTGAAACCTATGTCGAAGCGATAAATATCAAACAAGATTTGTTCAAAGAATTTTTCGCGCGCGAAGAATTGATTGCTCTGACACCTGAGAAAATGGCACAAATCGGAAAATTCCTCCCAACTATACGCCGTCGTATTGGTGAATATTTGGAAGGCAATAAATTCGAAACCCTTAAATTCGCAATTGTGGAATTATTGGACGCAAAACACGATGCTAAAGCCGTGGATTCAAGAATTGAAAAATTTTGCGCCCATTTCCCCCAAGACCGCGAACACAGATGGGTCAAGGATTTGGCGGCGGAATTATTGCACAATACAAACCCTGAATTTTACCCAATGATGCAAAGATGGGTATGGGATGAAAAAGTTAATTCCGGCGTAATTCGCGAAATTTGGCATGGTGATGTCGATAGAATGACAATCAAAGTGCCTGATAAATACGAAACATTTTTGTCGCTTAGGGCCGATATATCGCAATTTTTATCGCAAAATGGGTTTTATAAAAACCTGCCCCAATATTGCGATTTATTGATTGCGCAAATTTACGCCCAATATGTTGCCGCCCAAGGTGGTTCATATTTGCGTGCCGATTTTTCAAGCCCCGAAGATGGGGTGACGCATTTGCGCCGCCTGCTTGGTCTTGATGGCGGCAAAGTTAAACTTGAAAATAATAAGGGGCCCGCCCCCATAAGTGAAGGATAGGGAAATATGGCAATTCACGAAAAGCACCTTATCAGGCCGGAAAACCTCTCGACACATGATAATCTTGTGATTGATGGCGTTGATGTTTCGGGTGATTGGTCAACCTTCATTCATTCGCGCGTTGTGCCCGATTATAATGAAAACCTTCAAGAAGAAATCGCGTCCTTGCCGGGTGGTGAATATATTCACCGTTGTTGGCAGTGCGGGTCGTGCACCAATGCCTGCACTATGAATGCCATCAATCCTGACTTTAATCCAAGATATTGGATTTATTTAATCCGTATGGGTTTTGAAAGTGAATTAGTGCGCGACAAAGACATTATTTGGCAATGCGTATCATGCAATAAATGCACAAATATCTGCCCGCGCGATGTTGTTCCCGAAGGCGTAATGCATGCCACCGCTCATTGGCTTGAACTAAAAGGTTATACCGCAACCAACCCTGCTTCCGACTTTGATGAAGTCTTCTCGGATCAAGTTTTCCATAAAGGCATGATTGAAGACGGTTCGATCCTTTTCCAATTCATGCAGCGCACCAAGCAGCCGCTTTTGCAAGATTGGCTAATTACCATGATTAAAAATATGATTCGTGGCCTTCCGATAAAAATGCTTCTGACGATGGGTTGGGCATCTTTATTCCATCCAAAAGTTAAGGGCTGGAGCAAGGCCAAAAAAGCAATCGAAGAATATGTAAAAGAACGCGACATTGAAACCCGCAAGAGCCTTGGACTTGCGCCGGATGCCGATGTTCACGCGCACCATAATTAATAAGGGGTTGGAAATGACAGCAAAGAAATATCAAAAAGTTGCCTATTACCCCGGCTGTGCCCTCGAAGGTTCGGGTCAGCCCTATAATCATTCCACCAAAACCATCGCCAAGGATTTGGGGCTTGAACTTGAAGAAGTGAAGAATTGGAATTGCTGTGGCGCGATGGAAGTAAAAAACATCGATCCGGAAATTCAAACCTATTTATCTTCACGGGTTATGGCGATTGCCGCGCATGAAATGAAGCATGATGTCATTATGGCGCCGTGCAATGGTTGTTACCATAATCTCAAAAAAGCCGAATATGACCTTGAGCATAAGGATCATTCCAAAAAAGTCGTTAAACAGCTTTCCGAAAAAGCCGGCCATTCCGAATATAAGGCCGGTGAGATTGAAACCATTCACGCACTTGATTGGATTAAAAATTCTATCGGCGAAGATGGTTTGAAGGCGCGCGTCAAGAATAATCTCAAGGGCCTCAAAATCGCTAATTATTACGGCTGTATGTATTCGCGCCCACGCAATATTTATCCTGAAAAGGATAAGGGCCCAGGTTCAGAATCAACTTTTGCGCCACATTTTATGGATGATTTATTGGGCGCGGCGGGTGCTGAAAATGTCGAATTTTCATTGAAAACTGCTTGTTGCGGTGGGGCACATACTTTATCGGATTCTGACACTTCAACCAAATTGGTTTTGAATATTCTTCAAGACGCAGAAGAATCAGGGGCCGAAGTGATTGCAACCGAATGCCCGACTTGCCACGCGGGTCTTGAAATGCACCAAATTCGTGCCGAAAAAATTCATGGCATTAAAACCAATGTGAAAGTTGTTTATTTCACACAATTATTGGGGCTTGCACTTGGCAATTCTATGCGCAAAATGGGTCTGCATGAAAATATTTCAGATGCGACCACAATTTTGAAATCTAAAGGATTTAGATGAGAAGCCTGAATGAAATAAGCGCGGCGCTTGAATCACCAATTGGCGAAAGCCAATTGGCGCGCGCGCAATATATCATTCAATTATGCGAAGAAATCATGGAAAATTGGCTTGTGGTTAATGACAAGACGCCAAGTAATGAAACCTATGAAGGTTTTCGCTTATTGGCACTTCAAAGACAGGCAAGTGTGGGCGACCCGTCTTTCAATGCGTGCCGCGAGACTTGCCGCGAGGCAGCTTTCGCCCATAATCAAATTGCCGCCAATGGTGAAAATGAAAAGAATCAAATAATAATCGCGCGATTAGGTCGCATTGCGAAACATTTGAATTTGTTCATAATTGGGAAATTCGAAAATTCTAAATTGGGTGAGTTTTGTTGTGCCTCAAAACCGCTTAGATTGAATGAAAAACTGTAAGAAGGAAATCAAAAATGGCAAATGTGCGTGGCTGTGAATTACCTGACGATCTTTTATATGACGTGGACAATCACATCTGGTTTCGTGAAGTCGGTGACGGCACTGTAAAACTTGGTATGACAACGGTTGCAACCGCTTTGGCGGGCGAAATTGTGGCTTTCACCCCGAAAAAGGCAGGGCGAAAAGTTGAAAGCGGCAAATCATGCGCAACTATTGAGAGCGGTAAATGGGTTGGCCCTGCTAAATCAGTGGCCGCAGGTGAAGTTGCAGCGATTAACGACGCATTGGTCGCAAAACCAAACATTGCCAATGCCGATCCGTATAATGACGGCTGGATGGTTTTATTAAACCCTGACAATTGGGCCGAAGCCAAAGCAACTTTGACCCCTGGCACAGATGTCGGCCCAAAATATGAAGCAAAAATGGCAGCTGACGGTTTCGCTGGTTGCGCATAAAAGCGTCAAGAATCTATATAACGCATCAATTCGGTGCTTCTGTGACTAATTGCACAGGTGCGACGAATTGGTGCGTTTTCTTATATTCGCAATTGCAATATTTATTAAATGAAAATAAAGGCATTGCGGTTATTATTGAGAAAGATTCTTAAAAGGCTATGATTATGCACCCGAATATGAGCTTTGAGCAAATGCAACAAAATGCTGCTGATGCCACCAATCTATTGAAATCTATGGCAAATGAAACCCGCCTTATGATTCTTTGCCAATTGATTGAGGGTGAAAGATCGGTTTCAAGCCTTTTGGAAAATTTCCCATTATCGCAATCGGCTTTATCGCAACATTTGACAATTTTGCGCCGTGAACGCCTTGTAAATACGCGCCGCGACGCACAAAGCGTATTTTATTCCTTGGCCTCAGACGAAGTTCGCGCAGTAATCGGCACGCTCTATCAAATATTCTGCGAAAAATGCGCTATTGATGGCGGTGAGTGTTAGGACTTCAGTTCCTGAAGTGCCGCAAGGGCGCGTTCGCGACCCATTTTCAAATCAATAATCGGCAGCGGGTAATTTTGCCCCAAGACCACATCTGCGGCTTTTAATTCCCAAACACTTAGTTCAAATGGCGCGCGGATTTGCTCATTTGAAAGGCGCGATAATTCGGGAACCCATTTTCTTATATATTCACCGTTTTCGTCAAATTTTTGGCTTTGTGTTACGGGGTTGAAAATCCTGAAATATGGTGCTGCATCCATGCCGGAACCCGCCACCCATTGCCATGATGCCGAATTATTTGCCAAATCACCATCCAAAAGCGTGTCCCAAAACCAACCCGCCCCTTCGCGCCAATCAATAAGCAAATGCTTGACCAAAAAAGACGCCACAATCATGCGCACTCTATTATGCATATAGCCCGTGGCCCATAATTCCCGCATTCCGGCGTCAATTATCGGGAAGCCAGTCTGCCCTTTTTGCCATGCTTTAAGTCCCGCCCTATCGTCGCGCCAAGGCATATCCGCGAATTGCGCTTTTATAGGCGAGTGCGGCATATTTGGATAATGAATTAATAGATGGTTTGAAAATTCGCGCCAACCTAGTTCGGATAGGAATTTATAATAATCGCCTTGCGGATTATTATTTGCAATTTCAAAAACTTTCCACCAAATCTGAGCCGGGCTTATTTCGCCAAAGCGCAAATGTGGCGCGAGTTTTGAAGTGGCATTTATTGCGGGGAAATCGCGTGCCGCGCCATAGTTTTTAATCGGCCCATTAAGGAAGTCATCAAGGCGTTTTTGCGCCGCTTTTTCCCCGATTTCACTAGTGAAACCGCCCGACCAATCGGGTTTTGTGGGTAATAATCGCCAATCGTCTAGATTTTCACTTCCCACTGTAATGGTTTCGATTTTTCGCGGTTTTGCAATTGGTTTCCGAATTTCTGAATTGAAAAGGGTCTTGAAAAACGGCGTAAAGACCTGAAAATGCGCGCCCGATTGGTTTTTGATATTTTCGGGTTCAATGAGACAATTTCCCGAAAATCTTTTAAATTCCATACCATCCGAAATCGCTGCATCACGCAAAGTGGTTTCAAGCTGTGCGGCCCAAGGTTCATAATTCCTAAGGGCGAAAATCTGTTTTGCGCCTGTCACTTTTGCGATCTGCAATAGGTTTATTATTGTATCACCGCGCCTTAGAATTATGCCCGCGCCGTGGCTTTCCAAATCAGAGTTTAAAGATTTCAAGGAATGATGAAGCCAATATTTCTGCGCGCTGCCATAGCTCCATTGCCCCATGACATCTTTGTCATAAATAAAAACTGGAATTATTGGCGCGCTTGATTTTACCGCGTGACACAATGCTGCATGATCAGATAAACGCAAATCATTGCGAAACCAAACAATTATCGGGGGGCTATTTTCCATTTGACACTATACGGTTTCGGTCTAATCTTGGTTCAATATAAATGCAATATTGGGGGGAAATATGGGAAAAGTTGTTGGTTTGGGCGTGTTTTTTCGCGCCAATGACCCAAAGGCACTGCGCGAATGGTATCTTGAAAATCTCGGCATTGATTTTCATCCCGATTATTTATTCACTGTCTTCGACCCAAAGGAACAAGCAAAAATTGAAAATTCCAATCAAGTCTTTTCAATGATGAGCACAGATTCGCCGTATCTTGAACCTTCCAAAAAGGATTTCATGCTCAATTTTTGCGTTGATGATATTGCGTATTTTATTGAAAAATTCAAAGCTAATAATATAGAAATTCTGTGGCTGGATTTGGAAAATGATCACGGAAAATTTGCCCATATTTTGGACCCAGAAGGCCATAAAATTGAACTTTGGCAGCCGAAATAAGGGTCAATTGCCGGAGTTAGCTTGATAATATTTTAGAATTTTCGACTTTACTCTTATGGACTTGGCAAACCCATTTCTAATGCGTAGAAATGAATTGGGATTAATGTCGTCTCGCATTTCCAATTCTCCGCTTTTGATTCCGTTTATTAAACTAGTACTGGGCAGTATTTTTGCAAATTGATAATTTACGAAAGATCTGACTTTAACAAATTCATGTTCAAAAGGATCAATAAAGCATGTATCGTCATTTAACGAATTCTTCCACGTCGAAATCGGAACTATTAATTGGTTATTTTCCTTACACGGATTGGTAATCACAATATGAAGGTGTTTCTTTTCAGGCTCGTGAAATGTCCCAGAAACAAAGAGAAACGTACCGCGCTTTAAAACAGCCATTCAAATTTTACGCCATCTTAAGTAGTTTCAAATGGGCAATTTGAAGGCTTTGCAATTCTTCAGCTTGTGAAGAACTGTTTTCAACAGCGCAAATCCTCATAATCCTTTCTAAAGGTATCAAAGTCGCACCACCATTAGGGTCTTCCCATTCAGGAATATTCTTGGAATCGTGCGTCCAGTTTCTAAGTTGCCAACCGCTCATATGACCAAATTTATCCCATACTGCATCAAGGCAGACTTTGTCCGCAGGACTTAGCTCATCAAATTCGTCATTTTCGTCACAAATTGCACTTAGCTCGTGATTTTCTTTATCTGAAACGTAAGTTGCCCATTCGGTTCCCTCAGTTTCAACGTCACCGCTAAGAAAGTCTTTTGTATAAGAGTTTACAGGACCATGCGGCATAGAATACCTAACGTCATCATCTAGAATAGGCGCGCCAAATCGCGCGATACTTTCGCGGTCAGCTAAATAAACCAGTTTCACAACTTTCATGTAATTAATGCACTTATTGTCATTTTTAAGCGCAAAGTAGGCAACGACTTGGCCGGCTCTTCTATCGTTAAAGTATGCTTTTCCCATTATGTATTTCTATATTGCTATGGTTTAGAAAATATCAACAAAATTTGTGACGTCAATTCTGTAAATATGACACACTCATATTATTGTTGGATAAGTAGTGGCCAAAATTTCTGATGTCCGAATTTTTTGTTTGAAACTGGGTTTGGTTTGTTATAACAAACCTATATAGGAGTCCCCATGTCCGAAATTATTTGTACTTCACCGATTGATGGTTCGATTTATGATCGCCGCCCTACTCTTCCCGCTGCTGAGATTGATGCAGCAATTGCGCGCGCGCGGGCCGCACAAAAAGAATGGGCGCGCGTTGATGTCGCGACGCGCGCAAAAATCGTTTACGAATTTAAAGACGCGATGTTGTCTATGGCGTCCGATATGGTTCCCGAAATTGCGTGGCAAATGGGGCGCCCCATACGATATGGCGGCGAATTTGGGCCAATGAATGCGCGCGTTGATTTTATGTCGAAATATGCGCTTGATTTTCTATCGCCTGTTACGCCCCCCGACGAAATGATCGGTATTGAGCGCTATATTGAGCGCGCGCCTTTGGGCATTGTTTTCACTATTGCACCATGGAATTATCCATATTTGACCGCGGTAAATTCCATTATTCCCGCGCTTATTGCCGGCAATGCCGTGATTTTGAAACATGCCGCGCAAACCATTTTAGTTGGCGACAGATTCCAACAGGCATTTGACAAAACCGGCCTTCCCAAGGGTCTTTTCCAAACCCTTTCACTTTCACACGATGATACAGGCCGCATTATTTCTTCGGGTCTTGTCGATTTAGTTTGTTTCACTGGTTCAACCAGCGCAGGACAGATTATTGAACGCGCAGGCGCAGGCACTTTCACCAATATCGGCCTTGAATTAGGCGGCAAAGACCCAGCATATGTTCGCGCGGATGCCAAACTTGAACATGCGATTGAAAACCTTGTCGATGGGGCTTTTTACAATTCCGGTCAATGCTGTTGCGGCATTGAAAGAATTTATGTCGATGAAGCTGTTTATGATGATTTTGTTGACGGTTTTCAGGCTTTAACAAGCCAATATGTGCTTGGCAATCCATTGGATGAAGCCACGACTTTAGGCCCGATGGCGCAGGCAAAAACTGCAAATATTGTTCGCGCACAAATCGCCGAGGCGGTTGAAGGCGGTGCACGCACTTTAATTGACACTTCAAAGTTCAAGGCCGACCCGGGTCATGGCACTTATCTTGCCCCGCAAGTCTTGGTCGACGTGAACCATAATATGCAAGTAATGCGCGAAGAAAGTTTCGGCCCCGTGGTTGGTATTATGAAGGTTAAGAATGAAGAAGAGGCAATTCGTTTAATGAATGATTCCGATTATGGCCTCACCGCTTCAATCTGGACCATGGATAAAGACGCCGCAAAGCGCATTGGCTCGCAAATTGAAACCGGAACCGTCTATATGAATAGATGCGATTATCTTGACCCCGCCCTTGCCTGGACCGGCGTGAAAGATACCGGACGCGGTGCAACCCTGTCACGCATTGGTTATGAAATGCTGACAAGACCTAAATCATATCATTTGCGGAGTATTTAATTTAATCCGCCACCGCTTGCGGTATCTGCTTCCCTTGAGGGATTTTTTGCGTGAAGGAATTAGTCCGGGGGACTAATTTTAGCAAAAAAATTGTCGCAAAGCGACTGAAGGGTGGGCGGTTTCAATGAAACCGTTCGCGAATGCGAAATAGGCCGAGGGCTTGCCTTTCGGCAAGGCGATTTCTAAGGAAATCGCAAAACCCCTCTGTCGCCTTTGGCGACACCTCCCCTCCTTTGAGGGGAGGAGATTGAATGGATAAATGTTATGAACCTAGTTGGAAATTGGAATTACCCTACTGCCGTTAAATTTGGTGCGGGCCGCATAAATGAACTCGCGGATCATTGCAAAGCAATCGGTATGAATGCACCATTGATTGTTACAGACAATGGCCTTGTTAATTTGCCAATGGTGCAAAATGCTTTGGCAGCTTTGAAATCTTCGGGTTTGAATGCGGGAATTTATTCCGAAGTTCGCCCCAATCCGGTCGGTGAAAATGTTGACGCGGGCGTTGCTGCATTTAAAGCGGGCAATCATGATGGGGTCATTGCTTTTGGTGGTGGCTCGGCGCTTGATGTTGGTAAAGTGATTGCTTTCATGAGCGGGCAAACCCGCCCATTATGGGATTTTGAAGATATTGGCGACTGGTTCACACGCGCTGATGTTAATGGCATTGCGCCTATTATTGCCGTCCCGACAACTTCGGGTACAGGTTCAGAAGTTGGGCGCGCAGGTGTCATTACCGATGTTTCCAATCATACCAAAAAAATCATTTTCCACCCGAAAATTATGCCAACAATCACTTTGTGTGACCCTGAATTAACAATCGGCCTTCCGCCCAAAGTTACAGCGGCAACGGGAATGGATGCGCTGTCACACCTTCTTGAAGCCTATTGCGGCCCTTTCTTTCACCCGCAGGCTGATGGTATTGCAATTGAAGGCACACGCCTTGTCAAAGAGAATCTTGTTGAGGCCACCAAAAACGGCACAAATATTGTGGCTCGCGCCAATATGATGGCCGCCGCCATGATGGGTGCGACTGCATTCCAAAAAGCTTTGGGTGGAATGCATGCAATGGCGCACCCAATTGGCGCAATTTATGATGCCCATCACGGTTTGGTCAATGCCATTGTCATGCCTTATGTATTGGAATTTAATCGTTCAGCGATTGAAACTCGCATTGCGCGACTTGCCGCCTATTTAGGGCTTGAGGCAACATTTGATGCATTCCTGAATTGGGTTTTGGATTTGCGCCGCGAATTGGAAATTCCTCATACTCTGGGCGAAATTGGCATTCCTTTGGAGGGCGTCCCCGAACTTGCAAAAATGGCAATTGTTGATCCATCAGCAGGCGGTAACCCTATTGCTTTGACCATTGAAAATGTCACGCCATTATTTGAGAAAGCGATAAAAGGCTAGGCTATTTCCCGTTTCCAATAGCGCTTTAACCAAATATTCTCAATAATCGTTTATATTTACCCAAAAATCAGGGGTGATAAATGGTATTGGGGCTTAAAAATTGTTTGATGCAGATTGCTGCTAAAGGTTCGATTGATGAAAATGATGT
>JAYRYJ010000006.1:0-178878 GCA_041917055.1 Hyphomonadaceae bacterium | reverse complement strand
TCGCCAATTGAAATTTGGTTTCTTCGTGCGTGAATTCATAAAGTTTTGCAAAAATCTGCCCGAATAATTGCAATTCTGAATGCGAAAAATCGCGGTTTTGGTGCAATAATTCATTCGCTGTTTCATCCACTAAACGGGTCCGTCCGGCGATTGAAGTATCTTTTGCGAGTTCAATTAAATGAGCAGTATTGCTTTGCATTTTTTCTCTATCGCAAATTTGGGTAAATTTGACGTAAACGCCCTTGCTTTCAATGGTTTAGATGGTAATTCTATCAGGGATTGATTTAAAAGGTGTTTCCATTGGGTTATTTGGCGCGAAATCTATGGATATTTGCTTCGATTTTCGTAGCGCTACCAAATTTTGCTTTTGGCGGCGCATGGGGTATCGGCGAAAAAAAGGGGATAATAATTGCCGCATCCCATATTCCGCAAAGCGATACAATATTAAAAACGGAAACGGATTTGTATGGCGAATATGGATTTGATGCAAAAGACTCAATTGTTCTTTCGATTTCACACTCAAATTATGGCGAAGGGAATTATGGTGCGTTTGGCACAATTGGGTTTAAACGCGTTCTGTTTGAACACGACATTGTTTTAAGTGGTCAATTAAGCGCGATTGCCAATAAAATTGACCGATACCATGAATCAGAAAATCTTTATGAAATGCGTTTTATGGTAGGTCGAAATTTTGGGAATGATTGGTGGGCCAATGCGGAAATCGGATTTCGCGCGCCAAATGATGACCAAAAAATGAGTTATGAATTGGCAATGGGAAAAAATTTCGAAAATGGCGACAGTGTGATTGCCAAATTTCTACATGATGATTTTACCTATTTTGAATCCATAGACAAAATTCAAGTCTCTTTGATAAGGCCCTTATCAAAAAACTGGTCATACGAAACAGGCATCCGCCATGATTTTGGGGGATATGATGGCAAAGAAAATACTGGGGTTTTGTTGGGGCTTTGGTATAGGTTTTAGAACATTTTGTGATCAAAACTTGAAGGATTTTGATCTTTTTGAATAATCCTATAGGAACAAAAAAAAGCAAACGGAAAAAGTTTTCGTTTTAATGCGCCGGAATTGTGCTATTCGATGGGTAAAGCAATAATTGAACAAGCAGGGAGCTTAAAAATGCGCGACATAAATAGAATTGGTGTTTTGCTTTCCTCAATCGCAATTATTGCAATTGCAACGCCATCATTTGCGCGAAGCCCGAAGAACCAAAGGAATGCGGCGGCACCAATTGAAAACCCAGTGAATAATCCAGGTGCGCCTAAAACAATTATCGGCGATATTTTGGATGGAACGAATATTAAATCGCAAAGCTCCGGCAAACCAGATGTAAAGAAACCGATTATCGGCGATATTTTGGAAGGAACGAATATCAGGAAAAAAGGTGGTGTTTCCAAGCCAAAAATGAAAACCAAGCCCAAACCAAAAACAAAAGGGAAATTCAAAAAGAAGAGCGACTAAAATATGGATTATTTAGCTTTGCCGATGTTTCTTCCTCTCTCGGTGTTTCATCAAAGACTCTTTCAAATATTGCCCTGTATATGAATTTTTGACCTCTGCCACTTGTTCCGGTGTTCCTTCGGCAATTATCTGACCGCCGCCATCACCGCCTTCGGGACCTAAATCTATAACCCAATCGGCGGTTTTGATAACGTCAAGATTATGTTCGATAATCACAATTGTATTGCCACCTTCAGCAAGTTCTTGCAAAACTTCCATCAATTTTCGCGTGTCTTCAAAATGCAGTCCGGTTGTCGGTTCATCAAGAATATAAAAAGTGCGCCCGGTCGAACGTTTTGAAAGTTCTTTTGATAGTTTTACTCTTTGCGCTTCACCGCCTGATAATGTGGTGGCGGGTTGCCCGATTTTGACATAACCCAAACCAACGCGCGCCAAAGTTACCAATTTATCGCGAATTGATGGAACTGCGGAAAAGAAATCAGCGCCTTCCTCGACACTCATTTCCAAAATGTCGGAGATTGATTTATTGCGATATTTAACTTCTAAAGTTTCACGATTATAGCGTTTGCCGTGGCAAGTGTCACAAGTCACATAAACATCGGGCAGAAAATGCATTTCGATTTTTTGAACACCATCGCCTTGGCACGCCTCACATCGCCCGCCTTTCACGTTGAAAGAAAACCGCCCAGGACCGAAACCGCGCGCCTTTGCTTCGGGAAGGCCGGAATACCATTGGCGAATTGGATCAAATGCGCCGGTATAAGTCGCAGGGTTTGAACGCGGTGTGCGCCCAATCGGGCTTTGGTCAATATCAATTACTTTGTCAAGATGATGGAGACCTTCAATATCCTTGTAAGGTGCAGGGTGCTCGCTCGCGCCATTCAAGCGCCGCGCCAAAACTTTATAAAGCGTTTCAATTATTAGGGTCGATTTACCACCACCCGATACACCAGTGATACATGTAAGAATTCCAAGCGGGAGGTTGAGTGTGACATTTTTAAGATTATTTCCGGTCGCGCCTGTTAATTTTAACATTTTGCTTTTAATAGGTTTGCGGCGTTTTTCGGGAATTGGAATTTCACGTTCACCGCGCAAATATTGACCGGTTATGCTTTCCTTTGAGTTTTCAATATCGATCGGTGCGCCTTGGGCAATGACATTCCCGCCATGAATACCCGCCATTGGCCCCATATCAATGACATGATCGGCGGTCATTATGGCTTCTTCATCATGCTCGACCACCAAAATTGAATTACCCAAATCGCGCAATCCAACCAAGGAATTCAGAAGCCTTGTGTTATCACGCTGATGCAAACCAATCGAGGGTTCGTCTAAAACATAAAGCACACCAGTAAGACCCGAACCAATTTGCGAGGCCAATCGTATCCTTTGACTTTCGCCACCCGAAAGCGTTGCCGAGCCACGGTGTAAAGTTAGATAATTCAAACCGACATTGACGAGAAAATTGAGCCTTTCGCGGATTTCTTTCAAAACCCGCGCCCCAATTTCCAACTGCCTTTGGCTTAGGATATTATCAAGCGCGCCAAACCATTCATGGGCTTTGGCAATTGAAAAACAAGACGCTTCGGCAATGTCTAAGCTGTCAATTTTGACCGCCAGCGCTTCGGGCTTTAGGCGCTTTCCACAGCATGATGGGCAGGTTTGGGCGGATTGATATTTTTCTAAATCTTCACGCGACCATTGGCTTTCGGTTTCGCGCCAACGTCGTTCCAAATTCGGCAAAACCCCTTCAAACGTCTTTTTGGTTTCGTATCTTCGCGAACCGTCTTCATAGACAAATTGGATTTCGGTTTTTCCAGAACCATTGATAATTGTGTCTTGAGTATCTTTATTCAGTTTGGACCAAGGTGTTGTCGAAACCTCACCGAAATGTTTTAATATAGACATTAAAGTCTGAAAATAAAGCGGCGAATTTCCTTTGGACCAAGGTGCGACCGCCCCATCTTGGATTGATTTCGATTTGTCGGGAACAATCAATTCGGCGTCAAATTTAAGCTGCAACCCCAAACCATCACAAGTTGGGCATGCACCGGCCGGATTATTAAATGAAAACAGTCGCGGCTCTATTTCAGGAATTGTGAAGCCCGAAACCGGACATGCGAACTTTTGCGAAAACAAAATCGGCGGATTTGCGTTGTCTTTATCGGCATATTCAATAATTGCCAGACCATCGGTCAATTTGCACGCCGTTTCAAAACTTTGTGCAAGGCGGGTTTCAAGACCTTCTTTAATTATGATGCGGTCAATAATGATTTCGATTGAATGTTTGAATTTCTTATCTAAGTCAGGCGCGTTTTCAAGATCATAAATCTCACCATCAATTCGCGCGCGTGTTAGGCCCTGTTTAATCCATGATTTTATTTCGGTTTTAAACTCGCCCTTTCTATCACGTACGACAGGTGCGAGGAGATAAAGACGCGAACCTTCGGGCAAAGCCATGGTTCTATCAACCATTTGGGTTATGGTCTGCGATTGAATTGGTTCGCCGGTAACGGGGGAATAAGGGATACCAATCCGCGCCCATAAAAGACGCATATAATCATGGATTTCAGTAACAGTGCCAACGGTAGAGCGTGGATTTTTTGAGGTGGTTTTCTGCTCAATTGAAATAGCGGGTGAAAGCCCCTCAATGGAATCAACGTCGGGCTTTTGCATCATTTCAAGGAATTGGCGCGCATAGGCCGAAAGGCTTTCGACATAGCGCCTTTGGCCCTCGGCATAAATTGTGTCAAAGGCTAAAGAGGATTTGCCAGAACCCGACATGCCAGTAAGCACGACCAATTGGCCACGCGGTATTTCGACATTGATATTTTTCAAATTATGTTCGCGCGCCCCGCGAATTCTTATGAATGGAAGTTCCGACATTTTGCCCCAAATTAATGAACTGAATCACGACTTTCAACAGCATAGAACATAATAAGAACAGTTCAAGTGCGTATTATTCTTATTCGCAGAAAGATTAATTTCGATTTTCCCTTGACAATATTTGAAATATAGAACAAAAAAAGAACATTAATGATTTCAGGTGCGATTGTTCGCTTGCTATTTTGATCCTTTGTGATGTATTGAGTTTGCGAATAAAAGTGTGGTGGTTATGAGAAAATCTCTTTTGGTATTTATGGTCGGTTTTATGGGATTAGCCCTAAGTGCGTGTTCTTATTCCGATGGGCAACGCGCGGGAACTGTCTCAAAATTTTCGCACAAAGGCTTGGTTTGCAAATCTTGGGAGGGTGAATTGGTAATGGGCGGCGTGCGGGAGCAAACTGGAAAAGACGCTGTATTTAATACCACTGTTCCCAATGTTTTCATGTTTTCGGTAACCGATAAAGAAATAGTTTCACAGGTTCAGGCCAAATTGGAATCTGGCGACCGTGCGGTTTTGCATTATAGTCAAAAAATTCTTCCGCCATTCTGCTGGCGCAGAACGGCATATGTTATTGATGGCGTTCATTAAGGGGTAAGATTATGGCGGGTTCGGTAAATAAAGTAATTTTGATTGGTAATCTTGGGCGCGATCCTGAAATCAAATCTTTCCCATCAGGTGATAGAATTGCTAATTTTTCGGTGGCAACTTCGGAAAATTGGCGCGACAAGCAATCGGGCGAGCGTAAAGAACGGACTGAATGGCACAATATTGTTGTTCGTGGCGACGGTTTGGTTCGTGTTGTTGAAAATTATGTCAAAAAAGGCTCCAAACTCTATCTTGAAGGCCAATTGCACACCAGAAAATGGCAAGACCAAAACGGCAATGATCGCTATACGACTGAGGTTGTTGTTGGCGGTTTCAATGGTCAATTGACTCTATTGGATTCTCGCGGTGGCGGCGGTGGCGGTGGTTCGGACTATGAATCTGCTGGCTTTGGTGGCGCACCGCGCGAAATTCAAGGTGAGAGACAAAATTTCACTAATAATGATTTAGACGACGAAATACCATTTTAGTGAATTAAAATTGGTCGATAAATCATAAAATGTATATTTCCCCCGACAAAGCGCGCACAATTGATTTTGACGAAGTGTTTAGCGACGGTTTCGGACATATTTCATTATCGCAATTGGGTGAGGATTTATTTATTTGTCGTCATTTCGAAAAAAGACCACCGGGTTTTTATTTGGATGTTGGTGCATTCCACCCCAAAAAATATTCTAACACTTATCTTTTGCGGCGCTTTTATGGTTGGGGCGGCATTAATGTTGACGCCAATCCCGACGCGATAGAATTGTTTGAAAAATATGCGGCAAATGACACCAATCTCAATCTAGCAATAAGCGATAAATTGGGGGAGGCCGAACTCACAATTTATCATGGCGCTGCGCATTCAACGATTGATGAGGCGCGAAAGATACATAATTCGAAAAAAAATCTTGATGTAAATCGGGTGGTCAAAATCCAAACAAATTCGATTGATGCGATTACTGGCGAATATGCACAGGGGCGCGAAATCGATTTTTTGTCAATTGATGTAGAGGGTATGGATTTGGTGGCTCTAAAGTCTGCAAACCTTGACAAAAACCGACCAGAATTAATTTGCGTCGAGGATCATGAATTTGTCGGGCGCATTAATCGCGGGCAAATATCGGAAATCTGCGCGTTTATGCGGTCAAAGGACTATAAATTTGCCTCCCATAATTTGGTGTCTTCATTTTATATTCGTAAGTAGGCGGGCGCGAAATGACCGACGCACTTAAGTTTTTCGGCGGTTGTCATTGTGGCAAAATTCGTTTCGAAGTTTTTGCTGCAACGGATGAAAAAATTCGCGAATGCAATTGTTCAATATGCGCCAAAAACGGTTTTATTCACTTGATTGTAAAAAAAGACCGATTCAAAATATTGAGTGGCGAAGATGCAATTTCACACTACAAATTCAATACCGGCACCGCCGATCACATGTTCTGTATGCATTGCGGTGTGAAAGCGTTTTATGTGCCGCGTTCTCACCCCGACGGTTATTCGGTGAATGCGCGATGCCTCGATGAATGGCCCAACCTGCCTTTTCAAATCGCTGCCGCTTTTGATGGTCAAAATTGGGAAGCTGCAAGAGCGAGTTTGGACTGAAAAATAACCGATTTTAGCGCGTTCAAAACAGCAATATTTTTGCCATTCCTAAGCTGTTAGGCTAGGGTATTTTTTTGATTCTAAATTTGGATTCCCCATTAAAAGGTAATAAATTTGTCCGACGATAATATAGATAATAATGAAGAAAATAATGGCGAAAATTTACCGCCCGATAATAATGAAAATAAGCGTGCCGTATTTGAAGAAGACGGTATTGCGCCAATTGCTATCGAGGATGAATTAAAGTCTTCCTATCTCGATTACGCCATGAGCGTGATTGTTTCGCGCGCCTTGCCTGATGCGCGTGACGGCATGAAGCCGGTTCATCGTCGCATTCTATACGCAATGTATGATGCGGGTTTTACGCCGGACAAAAAATACGTAAAATCGGCGCAATCGGTCGGTGAAGTAATGGGTAAATATCACCCGCACGGCGATACCGCGATTTATGACGCTTTGGTTCGCATGGCGCAGCCGTTTTCAATGTCTTTGATGTTAATCGATGGACAGGGGAATTTCGGTTCAGTCGATGGCGACCCCCCTGCTGCTATGCGTTATACCGAATCGCGGCTTTCAAAGGCGGCCATTCCTCTACTCGATGAAATGAATGAGGATACTGTTGATTTCATTGACAATTATGATGGCTCATATTCCGAACCGTCGGTTTTGCCAGCAAAATATCCCAATCTTTTGGTGAATGGCGCCGGTGGTATTGCCGTTGGTATGGCAACTAATATCCCGCCACATAATTTGGGCGAAGTTTGTAATGCGGCACTCTTATTGCTTGAACAACCGGACGCGACTGACCAAGAGATTTTAGAGATAATCCCTGGTCCCGATTTTCCGACCGGCGCAAACATAGTCGGCAGGGCAGGGGCGCGTAAAGGCCTATTAGAAGGCCGCGGTTCTGTCGTTATGCGTGCCACTTCCGAAATCGAAAAATTCAAAGGTGAGCGCGAGGCGATAATCGTCACCGAACTCCCTTATCAGGTCAATAAAGCCGCCATGATCGAAAAAATCTCCGAACTTTCGCGCGAAAAACGCATTGAGGGGATTTCGGCAATGCGCGACGAATCTGATCGTCGTGGCATGCGCGTCGTTATTGAAATAAAGCGCGACGCGTCTGCGGACGTGGTTTTGAACCAATTATATAAATACACACCGCTGCAAACCTCTTTTGGCGTGAATATGTTGGCATTGGTAGATAGATTGCCAATGCAAATGAATATTCGCCATATGTTGCAAGTCTTCTTGCGCTTTCGCGAAACAGTTATCACTCGTCGAACTCGTTTCCGCCTCTCTAAAGCGCGCGAAAGAGGGCATGATTTGGTCGGCCTCGCGATTGCGGTTGCCAATATTGACGAAGTTGTGCAGCTTATTCGAAATGCGCCAGACCCTGCTGCCGCGCGCCTTGCACTAACTTCACGCGATTGGCCTGCCAAAGACCTTGCGCCCTTGATTGCTTTAATCGCCGACCCGCGTTCGCATTTGTCGTCTGAAAATACGGTTCGCCTTTCAGAAGACCAAGCGCGAGCTATTTTGGATTTGCGCCTTCAAAGATTAACAGGTTTAGGCCGCGATGAATTATCGAATGAAGTCAATACATTGGCTGAAAGAATTGCCGATTTATTGGACATTCTCCGTTCGCGCGCTCGTATTATCGCTATGATAAAAAATGAACTTGAAAGCGTGCGTGACCAATTTGCAGTGCCGCGCCGCACCCAATTCATTGAGGCTGATTTAGAATTAGAAGACGAAGACTTCATTGAGCGCGAGGAGATGGTGGTCACACTTTCTCACCAAGGTTATATTAAACGCACGGCTTTAAGCGAATATCGCGCGCAAAATCGCGGTGGTCGCGGTCGCGCGGGCATGGCAACCAAGGATGAAGATTGGGTCGTCGGCCTTTTCGCTGCTAGCACGCATACGCCAATGCTCTTCTTCACCAATAAGGGCCTTGTATATCGTGAAAAAGTTTGGCGCCTGCCACAGGGTGACCCGCGAACTAAAGGGCGTTCAGTTGCCAATATTTTGGCTTTTGAAAAAGACGAACGTATTTCTTCGGTTCTCCAATTACCGGAAGACGAGGCCACTTGGGGCGATTTGGAACTTATGTTCTGCACCAGAAAAGGCACGGTGCGCCGCAATTCATTGACGGACTTCCAGCGCATTTCGCGTGGCGGAAAAATCGCAATGAAATTGCTTGAGGTAGAAGATCAAATCATAAATGTCGCGATTTGCTCGCCCAATGATGATGTTCTTTTGACCACCAAATTGGGTCAATGTATTCGCTTCCGCGCTACTGATGTTCGCGTCTTTAAAGGCCGTGATTCCACGGGGGTTCGCGGTATAAATCTTGCCAATGGCGATGAAGTGATTTCAATGGCAATCTTGCGCAATGTTGGGACTGATTCCGCTGAACGCGCTGAATACATTAAACGCTCACGCGCGGAACGCGGCGAAACCGATGATGCAGAAACTGAGATTGAAGAAAACGGCGAAACCATTGAAGAAACTAACAATGGCGGCAATTTGACGGACGAAAGATACTCCGAACTCAAATCACTCGAACAATTCATTCTTGCGGTTACTGATGACGGTTTTGGAAAACGTTCTTCAAGTTATGAATATCGCGTAACCGGGCGCGGCGGTAAAGGTATTGTTGCCCATAAATTGGTGCGCAAAGGCACGGGCCTTGTTGCCGCTTTCGCCATCGAGGAAAGCGATGATTTAATGATGGTGACTGATGGCGGTCAATTAATCCGCACCAAAACCGATCAAATCGGCATAAAAGGCCGCGCCACCCAAGGTGTGCGCCTAATCCGCGTCGGTGAAGACGAAAAAGTGGTTTCGGTAGAAAGATTGCAAGATACAGGGGAAGACGAGGGCGAGGAATAAACCATTACCGCAATTTATGTTGAAATTGTGCCACTAATACTTATTGATGTTTTGCAAAGTGCGAAAAACGTGTGATTGTCGTTTTGATTTCGGCTATCGCGTTTCATCATTGGCTTAATTATGTGGGAGATGGATATGGAGGTTGCGCCGCGTATTGGCTTATATCCTGGAACTTTTGACCCTATCACCTATGGGCATCTTGATATTATTCGCCGTGCGGTGAAATTATTTGATGTTTTGATCATTGGCGTTGCTTTATATTCGGGCAAAGACCCGATGTTCTCAATAGATGAACGCGTTGCAATGGTTGAGGCCGAGATTGCCAAAATTAAGACAGATTCCGTTATTAAAGCCGTGCCAATGGATGGTTTGCTTATGACATTTGCCGAAGCCAATAATGCTACATGTATTGTTCGCGGTTTGCGCGCGGTTTCGGATTTTGAATATGAATTTCAAATGGTTGGAATGAACCAAAAATTAAATTCGCAAATCGAAACTGTGTTTTTTATGGCTGCCCCGCAATATCAAGCGATTGCTTCGCGGCTGGTTAAAGAAATTGCGCGCTTGGGCGGTGAAACAAAAGAATTTGTGTCGGCAAATGTAAAGACCGCACTTTTGGAGAAATTGAGTGAGAAAAAATAATCGCATTTTGCAAAATATTCTTATCGGTGGGATGTTGGTAACGGCACTTTCGCCGATTATTGCGCGTGCCGAACAAAAAGCTGCCAAAATTGATTTTGCAAATTATGACGAAGTTGCGCCTGAGAATTTGGTGATTATCAATACTAATAAAGGCGAAATAATCGTTGCGCTTGAACCGCGCGTCGCGCCAAACCATGCCAATCGTATTCGCGAATTGGTTAGTGAAGGCTTTTATGACGGCATTATTTTCCATCGCGTAATAGATGGTTTCATGGCGCAAACCGGCGACCCGACGGGCACCGGTGTGGGTTCGTCCACTAAGCCTGATATAAATGGTGAATTCACATATCGCCGCAATGCTGAGGCTGCCTTCACTAAGGGCCTTGAAAAAGAAGGCATGATTTATGGTTGGGTCGGCGCGGTTCCTGTGACCACGCAAACCGACGCATTAATGGGGCGCACAATTGATGCAAGTGTTAAAGCATGGGGCAATCATTGCCCTGCTGTAACCTCTATGGCGCGCGCTGATGAGCCGAATTCCGCCAATTCGCAATTCTTTTTGATGCGCAAATATACTGCGTCTTTGGATCAAAAGTATTCGGTTTGGGGCTATGTTGTTAAGGGCCTTGATATCGTAAGGGCAATAAAGGTAGTTGAACCGTCGGAAGCGGGAACACCGCCTGCCGCAGCCGATAAAATGTTGAAAGTGACCTTGGCTTCCAAGCTTGACAATAATGCACGACCGCGCGTCTTCATTGAAAAAGGCAATAGCCCGTCATTCAATGCGCGTTTGGAAAAAGCGATTGCCGCAAATGGTGAGAAATTCTCAAATTGCGATTTTGGTCCGGATATTCAAATTATTGCGGCAAAATAGTGTTTTTCGCTTTGATTCTTGTTGCAATTGGCTAATTGCGAACCTATCTTAATAACACAAATATTGAGGGATTAACCATGACTTTTGAACTTCCAAAATTGCCGTATGCTAATGATGCGCTTGAACCGCATTATTCGGCAAATACTTTCAGTTTTCACCACGCAAAGCACCATAATGCCTATGTTGTTAATCTTAATAATTTAATCAAAGACACTGAATTTGCAGGAAAATCCTTGATTGACATTATTAAAGCCTCTGCGGGAAAAAATCCTGGCGTTTTTAATAATTCGGCGCAAGTTTATAACCACACTTTCTTTTGGCATTCAATGAAACCAAATGGTGGCGGTGCGCCAATCGGTGCAATTGCCGATAAAATTGTCGCTGATTTCGGTTCCTATGAAGCATTTGCAGACGCATTCAAACAGGCGGGTGCAACTCAATTCGGTTCCGGTTGGGCATGGCTTGTGGTTGGTGCTGATGGCAAATTGAAAGTTACAAAAACTGCAAATGCCGAAACCCCTATTACAGGTGAAGATAAACCGCTTATTTGCGTCGATGTGTGGGAACATGCTTATTATCTTGATTACCAAAATCTTCGCCCGAAATTTTTGGAGGTTTTCCTTGATAAATTGGTGAATTGGGATTTCGCAAACGAAATGTTGGCGGGTAAAGAATTTTCCGGCCTGTAATTAGCAGGCAAAATTCAATAGATTCGCGTCGCTTTATATGTTAAGCGGCGCGAAATTTTTTAAGGAACATAAAATGTCTGACGGCAATACTTTGGTTTTGGAACTTGATACCGGAACTGTAACAATCAAACTTCGCCCTGATCTTGCGCCAAACCATGTTGCGCGTATTAAAGAACTTACGACTGAAGGCTTTTATGACGGCATCATTTTTCACCGCGTAATCAATGGCTTTATGGCTCAAGCCGGCTGCCCGCATGGTCGCGGCACAGGTGGATCTTCTAAACCGGATTTAAGAGCCGAATTTAATGATGAACCACACGTCGAAGGCGTTTGTTCAATGGCGCGTACCAATCAGCCACATACTGCAAATAGTCAATTCTTCATTTGTCTTGATGATGCGACTTTCCTTGATGGCCAATACACGGTTTGGGGTGTTGTTGAATCCGGCATGGAAGCTGTTCATGCTTTGCCAAAAGGTGAACCGCCAAGAACACCTGGCAAAATTGTAAAAGCGTCAATTCAATAAATTGCAATTATCTGATTTTGATTTTGAATTACCCGAAGAATTAATCGCGCTTAGGCCCGCGCCAAAGCGCGATTTATCGCGTCTATTGGTGGTAAACCCGCACGAAAACCCGCCATTTAAAGATTTGCAATTTCGTGATTTGCCATCGCAATTGCTTGAAGGCGATGTTTTGGTTTTCAACAATTCGAAAACTATTGCCGCAAACCTAATAGGTTTTCGTCCCGCGCGCCAAAGCGGTGGGGCCGATATTGAAATTAACATCAATCTTCACAAAAAAGTTTCTCCCAATTTTTGGCTTGCATTTGTGCGCCCCGCAAAACGATTGAGCACAAATGATATTGTGAAAATCGGCACGGATCTGAGCGCAAAAGTCGTTGAAAAACACGAAAACGGCGAGGTTTTATTTGAATTTTCGTGCGGCGGTGATGTTCTGCTTGCGGCAATTGAAAAATACGGCAAAATGCCACTGCCGCCCTATATTGGTCTAAAGCGCGATGTCGATGAAGCGGATACACAGGATTACCAAACCATATATTCTAAGGCAAAGGGTTCGGTGGCAACGCCGACAGCCGGCCTTCATTTCACGCCTGAACTTTTGAACGCGCTTGATGAAATGGGTGTTGAGCGCCATGAATTAACGCTTCATGTCGGTGCCGGAACCTTTTTGCCTGTCAAAACCGATAATATTCTCGAACATAAAATGCATTCGGAATATTTCGAACTTTCGAGCGAGTTGGCCCAAAAGCTCAATAGAGCAAAAAGGGAAGGGCGGCGGATAATTGCTGTCGGCACAACTTCATTGCGTTCTTTAGAATCAGCGATTGGTGACGATGGTTTATTAAAGCCATTTCAAGGCGAAACCGATATTTTCCTGTATCCAGGGAAAACAGTTCGGTTTGTCGATGGCTTAATTTCCAATTTCCATTTGCCGAAATCAACACTTTTCATGCTTATGTGCGCTTTTTCTGGGACAGAATTGGCTAAATCTGGATATAGGCACGCGATAGAAAACAAATACCGCTTTTTCTCTTACGGCGATGGCGGCCTTTGGTGGAAAAATGAAATTTGAATTTGAAATTAAGTCGAAAAATGGTGAAGCGCGTACGGGAATTCTAAAAACGCCACGCGGTGAAATTCGCACGCCTGCCTTTATGCCGGTCGGCACTGCTGCAAATGTCAAAGCCTTGACAGTGGATCAAGTAAAGGCAACGGGGGCAGACATAATCCTTGCCAATACCTATCATTTGATGCTTCGTCCGGGCGGGGATCGGATGAAAAAATTCGGTGGGGTTCACGAATTTATGCGCTGGGATAAGCCAATCCTTACCGATTCAGGCGGCTTTCAAGTTTGGTCTTTGTCGTCACTACGAAAAATGACTGAAGAGGGCGTAACTTTCGCAAGCCATATTGATGGATCACGTCACCTTTTAACGCCCGAAATCTGCATGGAATTACAGGCCGACCAAATTCAGTCTGACATTATAATGCAATTGGACGAATGCACCAAATTCGGTGCAAATGAAATTCAAGCGCGCGAATCCATGGAATTGTCTTTGCGCTGGGCGAAACGTTGTAAAACCGCGTTTGGAGAAAGAAAAGCCCAAGCACTATTTGGCATTGTTCAAGGATCGGTTTTCGGCAATTTGCGCGAAGAAAGCGCAAAATCATTGGTCGATATGGATATGGACGGCTATGCAATCGGCGGCCTCGCGGTGGGTGAGGGGCACGAATTAATGTGCAAAACTATCGAAAATACGATTCCCTTTTTGCCAGATGAAAGACCACGATATTTAATGGGTGTAGGTAAGCCAATTGATATTTTAGAATCAGTCGCGCGCGGCGTTGATATGTTTGATTGTGTATTGCCAACCAGGGCAGGTCGCCATGGACAAGCCTGGACTTGGGACGGGCCAATAAATATCAAAAACGCCAAATTTATTGAAGATTTATCGGTTTTAGAGCCGTTAATTAATTGCGATGCGAGCAAGAATTATTCAAAAGCCTATCTAAATCATCTTTTCAAATGTGGCGAAATTTTGGGGCAAACTCTTTTGAGTTGGCACAATATCGCCTTTTACCAGGACCTTATGGCGAAAATCCGTTTTCACATTGCAAATAATGATTTTGACGAATTTGCCAGCGAAATGCGCGCTCGTTGGGCGCGAACTGAAAAATAATTATTCGGCTTCGCAATTCTTTGCGTAAAAAATACCCCATAAGAATCCGCGTCGAACTTTACCTAATTCGACCGCTTTTTGCCATTCTTGGTCAGCTTTTTCAGCACCAGTAAGTTTTCGAACCAAAGAACGCGCAGGAATCCAACTGGTTGCAGCACTTTTCAAAGCCGAAGTTGCAGCTTGTGCCGCTAAGTCTGAGTTTTTTTCAGAAGGGTCGCGGTCATCAAAATTTGATGGGCGAACTGATTCGGGGCCTAGAGCGTCGTCTAATTGGGTCAATTGATATTTTACATAAGTACAATCAATTTCTTTGGGAACAGCATAGGGATTGGCAATTTGCGCCAATGCAGGCGGAACAACTGCTTTAATTATTCCCAAGTCCTTTAAAGGTTGTGACATTGCCTCATCTGTTGCATTTTCGCCGGATTTGGCCTGTGTACCAAGTTTTCCGCCCTGGGCGACATTTTTATTTTGGACTGTCGCGCAGCCGACGATTGAAAACACAAGACCGCCGATTAAAAACGTGCGATATGCTCTAAATACAAAAGCCACAATTTCACCAATGCGCATAAATGCCTCTCTCAATTTTGCGCCCCTCACTGAATCTATTTGTGTTTTGAATTTATCATAGACCTGATTGTAAATATGACAAGTTTTCTTTAGCCTAATGGTGTTTTTTCATTAGATTAAAACCCTAATTTTGATACGGTTTGTGTTTTTTTATAGGCAAAATGCCGATTTTATGCTGTAAAGTCATTGACGAAAAAAAATCAAACGCTAAACCGCACACCTCAAAACAATCACGGGCCGGTAGCTCAGCGGTAGAGCACCCGACTTTTAATCGAGTGGTCGTGGGTTCGATCCCCACTCGGCCCACCAATCACTAAAAAATCCACTCGAACCCACTATATTTTATTTGCGCTACGGCTAATGCCTTCGCTTGTGGTTCGAGTCCCCACTCGGCCCACCATTTATCAAGAAATCCACTCGAACCCACTATATTTTATTTGCGCTACGGCTAATGCCTTCGCTTGTGGTTCGAGTCCCCACTCGGCCCACCATTTATCAAGAAATCCACTCGAACCCACTATATTTTATTTGCGCTACGGCTAATGTCTTTTAATGAGGTTTAATCTGCATTGGGGTTTTTCATTAACTTTGTCATTATTTGCGTCAAATGATTTTTTAGGAAAATTCCGGACCAACGAGCTAATTATAGGTAACCGACATTAATCTCCTGCCAAAACTAGAATCGGCACCAAGGTCGTGTTCATATTCATTTTCCGTTCACATTTCTTAGGTTAACGGACACTTGGTTTTCATTTTTGAATATTTGAATTCGTATTAACTATGAACTTAAACCGACATTTGATTTGATTTTGGTTTTTAGTGTTTAAAATGCAACATTTGGTTTGTGATATTGCGGCAAATGTCGAAAAATATGAAAGAAAATCACGATAAAGGTTGACCAAAATAATCTTTCCGCTAATTTAGGCGCGAAACGTTTTCGACGTTCACCGTGCGCGTATTGTGCACTTTGTAAATAGAGAGGGAAAAACCCATGAAAAAAATTTGGCTTAGTGCTACGGCATTAGTCGTTTTGGCCAGCGTTCCCGGCCTCGCATCAGCTCAAGGCTGGTATGCAGGTGCAGGTGTTGGCTATAACACTGGTGGTGCTGTTGATTTTGACGCTCCCGCAAATCCAACTGGTTCCGGTCAATCACCATATATGATTGGTGATGGCGCAACAAGTGACGGTGGTTGGGCTGGTGCTGCGTCTCTTGGTTATGCATTTGCAAACGGCTTCCGTACTGAAGCTGAAATTGCTCATAGCCTTGTTGACCACGCCAACAAAGGTCCTAGTTCGGTATTGGGTAGCACCCGTACTTGGACTGCTATGGTAAATGGTCTTTACGACTTTAACCGCGACGGCGCTATCAATCCGTTCCTTGGTGCCGGTGTTGGTATGGCAAGCGTTAAAACACTTGCTAGCTCATTTGACCAGACCAATGCTTCGAACCCACTTCTTGCACTTAGCCGTGCATCTGCAGTTCATGTAAATGACAAAGATACTGGCCTTGCTTGGCAATTGATTGCTGGTCTTGGTTTGAAACTTTCTGAAAAATTGACTGCTGACCTTTCTTATAAATGGGTAAATGTTCCTGAACTTGATTTGGCAGGTACTGGTACTTATCGCACAAATGGAACCGGCGGCTCTGCCTCTGTTCCTCTAGCTCTTGGCGGCAGCGTTGGCGGCGGTCTAGGTTCTGGCGGTATTTTCGGTCTTGGTCTTCGTTATGCTCTTGGTGCTGCTGCGGCTGCTCCGCCACCACCACCTCCTGAGCTTCCACCACCGCCTCCACCGGTTGTTGAGCCACCACCACCACCACCTCCTCCTCCTGTTGTTGAGCCACCACCGCCACCACCGCCACCGCCTCCTCCTGAGCGCGTTGTTTGTGACGGCGTTGAAGAAGTTGTTTACTTCGCTCACGACAAATACAACATCAATGCTGAGGCTGATGCTAAAATCGCTGGCTTGCTTGAAACTATCGCTGAAAACAAATGCGTATATCAAGCTGTTGTTCTTGAAGGTCACGCCGATACTTCGGGTAATCCGAAATACAATATCGGTCTTTCTAACCGTCGCGTTGTCGAAGTTCAGAAAAACCTTGTTGGCAAAGGTGTTGATGCAAGCATCATCACCGGTCAGGCTTATGGTGAATCTAAACCTGCACAAGCAACCGGCGACGGCGTTAAAGAGCCACTTAACCGCCGCGTTGAGATCAAAGTTAATTTCCAATAATTCTTGGAAATCTTTAATAAGAAGGCCCGCAATTGCGGGCCTTTTTTTTGCGACCAGTTTATCGAATGTGATTGTTTTGAGCAGACAAAATCTCCACTCGATTCCTGTTCCGCTCGAATAATTCGCACTTCAGACATGAAAAAAGGGCGTTTTCACGCCCTTTTCATTTTCATGTCGATTGAAATCTATTTCTTGTTTAACTCCTCGACCAACCATTTCGCGTCATATACATTTTTCAATGCTTCTTCGATTGCAGCGGTGGTGACGGAAACAGTGCGATTTAATCTTTGGTCATAGGCGTAGGCCCCGCCCAATGAATGGATATTTCCATCAAATGCCGCGCCGACGACGCGACCATATTTGTCAATTAATGGCGAACCGGAATTTCCGCCAATAATATCATTTGTGGTCGAGATATTGTAAATAACTTTCTTATCGACTTTGTTTTCAGCATCTATCCATCGTTTCGCTAGGATGAAAGGAAACGCGCCGGTCGCGCGTTCATAGCCGCCGCCAATATTGGTATAGGCCGGAACTTTTACCCCATTATAAGTCCAGCCGGCAACTTTGCCATAAGACAATCGAAGTGTGAAAGTCGCGTCCGGATATACATTAGCTCCATAGACTTTGAACCTTGC
This sequence comes from Hyphomonadaceae bacterium, assembly GCA_041917055.1. Taxonomy (GTDB): domain Bacteria; phylum Pseudomonadota; class Alphaproteobacteria; order Caulobacterales; family Aquidulcibacteraceae; genus Pseudaquidulcibacter. Next base: position 161,078 of record JAYRYJ010000006.1, on the reverse strand, counting down.
CTCAGCAATTTTCTCTGCAGCCGAACCCAATGGTCCGTCAACTTCTGCCAAATAAGTTTCGCGCAGTTTTCGTGCTTGTGGATCTGTTCGAAGGACAAATTTGATTAATGGGTCATTGGAGGCAAGAACCGCATCTTTCCCACCATTCAATAATTCTTCGCGATATTTCAAATCAGTCAATTTTGTTTCGCCGACCAAAGTTCTCGCAAGATTCTCAGGACTTTCTTTGCCCAAAAGCGTTTGTACGTATTCAGAATCTGCAGTCAGAAATTCGCGCGTCTTTGAAAGCCAGACTTCAAGTCCCATAATTTCTTGGTCTTTATGTATAGGCGCAGGCGCTAATAAGCGTCTTTTAAGCGCCAAAAGACCAGCGTCCGAATAACCTGGAAGTCTTTCGCTCAGTGGTTTTTTAGCTTCAAATCCCGCCCGAACAATTGAACGCGCCACACCGTAAAGTGATGAAATTGAACCTGCACGCAATTCGATGAAATCATAGGCTAGGAAAAGATCCTTTTGTCGATTGGTCGCTTTTGCAATTATGCTCCAAGGGTCGCCAATTTCTTTCTTAAGTTTTGAATTGGCGCGCACTTTCGCTTTTAAATCGGCATCTTCCTTTTGTTTAATTGCAAAGAAATCTTTATCCATTAAGGCGCGCATTTGCCCATATTGCGCTTTGTATGAGTTTTCGACACCGAATAGAGTTTCAATACCGGTTCTCGCTGCTTCGTCACTGGTTTTCATATATTCGATCAAGCGTCCACGAAGTTCGGAGCGGATTAATTGGCGAACAGGTAGTTCCCAATCGCGCGTAAATTCTAATTGTTCGACAGTTTTCAGTCTTTGAGTTGAGCCAGGGTTTCCAGCGACAAATACCGCATCGCCTTCTTTCGGAACTTCGGTTGTCCAGGTCAAATGCTCGACGCCACTAACAGGTTTGCCGTCTTCATAAGCGCGAAGGAAGGAAGAATCGAGATTATAGCGTGGGAAATTAAAATTATCCGGGTCGCCACCAAAAAATCCAGTATCGGATTCCGGTTCAAATACTAAACGCACATCATTATATTGGCGATATTTATAGACTTTATATTGCCCGCCGCGATAAAGCGTAACTAATTCACAATTATATTTGTTTTTATCAAGGCCCGCGCAAGCGGTTTCTTCGGCCTTGGCAATGGCGGCTTGGCGTGATTTTGAAATATCAGCACCTTTTTTGCCAATGGTTGATTCCTTGATGCTTTTTGTAACATCTTTTATTTCTGTCAAAACTTCGGCAGAAAGGCCGGGGCATTGGCGTTCATCTTCGCGTGATTTTGCAACAAAGCCGTTTTTCGCAAAATCATTTTCGGGCGTCGAAATATCATGGACACAGCTTTCCGAACAATGCCAATTTGTGAGAATTAATCCGTCATTCGACACGAAACTAGCTGAACATCCGACACTAAGACGAACCGCAGAATTTTGAACGTGTTTAAGCCATTTCCCATCTGGAGCAAAGCCATAGGCTTTTTTCATTTTTGCGGCTGGAAATTCGTCAAAAGTCCACATGCCCTCGTCGGCAATCGCATTTGTCGAGGCAAATGTTGCGGCGGCGATGAACAATGCGGTTCCAGACAATAAACCTTTTTTGGAAATCATTTTCTATCCTTTTATTCAATTTCATTGTTTGCTTCACGGCGTTTTATCAATAGATAAACGATATAGGCGCCGATTAGCTTACTAATTATTGCTGTTGCAATTGTGAAAGGCTGAAAAACGCCTTTTTGTGTTAAAGATGCTAAATACCAAAATAGAGTCGTGTCAATGGGTGCTGAAATCAATGATGACAGCATGACACGATAAGATAAAGGCTTTTTAGAAAAAGTGAACAATGCCCAATCGATGGTTTCACTAATGACAAAGGCCAAAGTTGAGGCACTAGCAATATTTGGAGACGAGGTCACAAACGATAGACCCGCCGCAATTAATAGTGCAAACCATATCCCGTGCCCAATTTCCCTTTGTGCAAAATCCCTAACAACTAATACCAAACCCGCAACAATTGACATTGGCGGCCAAAACCCACCGTCTGGCATTGGCACCAATGGAATTGCGCCATAAGACCAATTTATAAAGGGAATTAGTGCGACATAAATTAATGTGAATGGCGCTTTCAAGGTTAAAACACGATTCAAGGATTGAAAATTCATAGCTTTTCCAACGCTCTTTCAATGACTTGCGAACCGCGCAGCAGAATTTTTTGTTTCCATTCGTCACTTTGCGGGTAAAAGGCATCACGGCTTAATTTTCTCAGCGCAACACCCATTTCAGAAGCCAAATTATCGTAAGATTGTGCCCATGATGTCCCTTGCGTAGCCTTAAACACACTTAGCGGGTCGAGTGTGCCAAATTCAAGTGCAACACAGACCGGATTTAGCGAGGCATATTTGCGGCAAATTCCGCTATCAAGTGATCCATTCACCGCTGCTGAAATAGAACCTTGGGATTTCGTGCTCGTCGCTTCCTCACCGAAAACTTCTTTCACGCGTGCAAATTCTATTGAATCAATTGGAAAATCGGACAGAATTTCCCCGTGACCGAAAGGTCCAAGTCCGGTATGAAAATCAATAACAATCAATCTTTTAATTCCGGCTGTCCATTTGTCCAAAATGGAATTTATGGTTTGGTTTGACCATGAAGGTGCAAAGCCGCCGAAATAAACCCCTTTTTGGTGCCGATACTGTCCAGCAGTTAGAGCATTTTGAAGGGCGGCAAAGCCATTGTTCTGGGAATAGACCATAAGCTGCACCGTGGCATTTTTGATTGATTCGTCGTCAAACTTCTCAGGCAATGCCCAATTTGCCAATTCATCATATGCGGGGTTTTGCGGACAATTTGAAAAATCTTCGATGTAATTTCGGTTCAAATCAATATTATCTTCATTAAATCGAGAATCCCATGCAAATCCAAATGGATTATGGGCGTGGATTATGCCGGCTGAGCATTTCTCAAGCGTTTTTGCTAAGGCACCACTTTTCATGAATCGCGACTGAATAGCCGAACCACAATAACCTTCCGGTCCGTGTGTGCCACTGATTAGAACCAATAGATTATTTTTGTTTATGCCTTGGGTATAGGCGCAATCCATAAATACATCTTTATTATCGGGCCCTTTGGCTTTTTCCAATTTGAAGGAATTTATTTCGAGCGAATTCTCACGCGCATTTGCCAAAAATTTTTCGCGCGCCTCGAAATAGTTGTCGCTAAAAAATTCCTGCATTTAACCCCACAATTCTGAAGTTGGCGGTGATATTATCGCGCCATTATAATCAAGACCATATTTCCTATCTTGGGCCAAAAACAATGGCCCGTCCAAATCGACCCAATCGACAAGTCCCGCTAATAAAACGGCAGGTGCGGTGACAAGACTTGTGCCGACCATACAGCCCATCATGATTTTTTGCCCGGCGGCACGCGCCGATTTTATAGCTCTCAATGCTTCGGTAAACCCGCCGGTTTTGTCGAGTTTAACGTTTATTGCGTCATAGGCTTGAACGGTTTTTTCAATATCAGATCCTGTATGAAAACTTTCATCGGCACAAATGGCGACTGGTGCCGCCTGCTTTTTTAAGCCGCTATCATGGTTAACCTTGAACGGCTGTTCAATCAATTCAATTCCCATTTGCCGCGCATTTTTGCACAGGGATTTAAAGGAGGCGTCGTCTAGTGATTCATTAGCATCAATGATAAAACGTGCGTCTGGGCGGACATCGTGAATGGCAAAAACACTTTCCAAATCTTGTGCGCCGCCGATTTTGATTTTTAGCAATGGAAACTGTTTTGCCATCTTCGCGTCTTCAATCATTTTTTCTTTTTCATCAATAATGATTGTATAGGCAGTCAGAACAGGCTTTGGCGCGTCAATTCCCGCTAATTCCCAAACCCTTTTCCCGCTTTTCTTGGCCTCAAAATCCCACATTGCGCAATCTATTGCATTTCGCGCGGCGCAGGCGGGCATTATTTGGGATAGAGCCTGGCGATCAATGCCATTTTCTAAAGCGGGACGAATAGCCTCAATTTGCGCGACAACACTTAGCGGGCTTTCACCGTAACGCGGGTATGGAACGCATTCACCGCGTCCACAATTTCCATTATCATCCTTTATAGTAACAGTGACTGTATGGGCGTGGGTTCTTGCGCCATGGGCAATTCGAAACACGCCTTTTAGCGGCCAAATTTCTTCTTGCACAAATAATTGCATTTTCCCTCGCAAATCAAGTGACCGACTTTATCGGATAATATCTTTGAGGCAAGAGCGGCAATAAATATTTACTGAAAATGCGAATTATTTTGAATGCTCTAAAAAGAAATGCACCATTTCTTCATTGGCATCATAGGATTGGCTTGGTTTGCCTTTTCTTGGCCTTCCTGCTTTGCCACCAAACCATTCGTGTCCGCCGTCTTTCACAATTATGTGCTTAACATCGGCATTAACGGGACAGGAATAATTGTATTCAATGATTTTGTTATTTTCACTTTTTGCCGCATTCGGCGCGCAATTATTGGCTTTTGCCCAAAACTGACTTTGATAAATCGCTGGCTTCATCGGCTTGCCGTCCCATGCATAGGCATTTTTTTGCGGTGGCCCGCCATTTAAGGGGATATGGTCGTCAATGGCGCCATTCATTATTAAGGCGGGGACGGGAGCCGACGGAAAAGCTTCGTCACCGAACATTGTGCCAACAACGGTCGCAATCGCGGCGATCTTAGGCGATAAGGCTATGGCGGCATTATGCGTCATCATGGCGCCATTTGAAATGCCGGTCAAATAAATGCGTGATTTGTCGGCTCCGAGGTTATTAGTAGCATAATCAATGGTTTGTGAAATAAACTTAATATCATCAGTTTTGTTTTTAATCGCGTATCCGCAACAATGTCTTGCATTCCAGGTCAGAAGTATATTGTCCTTTTTGCCATTGCCATTGGGAAAAATAATGATGAAATTATGTTTGCGCGCTGTGGCAATCAATTCACTTGATTTTGCCATTTGCGAACCACCACCGCCACCACCATGAAAGGCAATTATGGTCGGCATTGTCTTTTTAGAAGCGGTTTGAGGAACAAAGACTTCAAAAGATCGACTTTCGCCGTCAATATTCATTTCAATATGGCGGAGCGTCTCGCCATTAGTTTTTTGATTATTCTTTTTTCCAAAGAACCCACTGAAAGCAGGTGAAGAAACCGCAAAAATGCATGCGGCAAGGGTGAGAATGGGGAAGATGCGCTTATGTTTCATAAAAGTTAAACCAATCAATGACTAAATTCCGTTGCAAGTTTGTGATTTTCACGAAACCTGTTAAAAAATTATGATAATGAATTAATTGAATTTAGGGTCGGATTTTGAGTGATTCCATTGAAAAAGATGCAGAAGTGACGGAAGCGCCAATCGGCCTTTCCATAAATCCGCATATTTTCTTGCGCGAAAACCAAAATTCATTGGATTTATGTGTTGAGGGTGATTTCACCCTACCAAAACTCCCAATAGTATATGAAAAATCCAAGGCAATTGAGGCGCAATTAGCGGAACAAAATAAATGTATCAATGCGATTGATGTCTCAAAACTGGGAAATATCGATACTGCAGGCACATATTTAATATCGCGGGTTTTATGCACTGACGAAAAAGAAAAAATCGCGACTGCAAATAATATTATTGGCACACATGAGGCATTCTCGCGCTTGAATCGCGAAATATCAAAATTTTCGCAGGAGGAGTTTATTCACCCGCCGCGTGAAGGCATTATTGAAGTCCTTGGTCGCCGCATTACCGAGGCTGTAAAAATAGCGTGGGACGAAATAGTGGATTCGACTAATTTCCTTGGCTCGACCATTTTTTGTTTGATTAAATCAGCTTTGAACCCCGGAAAAATCCGCTGGTTACAGACATTTGCCGTCGCAGAAAGTGCCGGACTTAATGCAATACCAATCATAATGGTTTTGACGTTTTTTATTGGTGCGGTCGTGGCCTTTATGGGCGCGCGAACTTTGCAGACATTTGGTGCCAGTATATTTACCGTTGATTTATTAGGCGTGTCGATTTTACGCGAATTTGCAATTCTTATTACTGCGATATTGCTTGCAGGACGTTCGGATAGTGCCTTTACAGCGCAAATCGGTTCCATGAAAATGAACCAAGAGATCGATGCCATGAATATTATTGGCCTTGACCCTATGGAGGTTTTAGTTGTTCCACGGGTTTTGGCACTATTAATAATGTTGCCGATATTGGTGTTTTTTGCCATGATTGCGGGGATTTTGGGCGGTCTGGCGGTTTCAATGCTTACGCTTGATATTAATTTCACACTATTCATAAACCGCCTTCAAAAATATGTCGGTGAAAAACATTTTTGGGTCGGCATGGCGAAAGCGCCGATAATTGCGGTGATTATCGCCACAATTGGCTGTCGCAAAGGGTTGGCGGTCGAAAATGATGTGATTTCATTAGGGAAAAACACGACGTCTTCAGTGGTTCAGGCGATTTTTTCGGTGATCGTAATCGACGCGATTTTCGCCCTTATTTTCAATGAGCTTGAGATATGACACCGCAAGACGCAATAACACCCACTCTTGATTGTGATGAAAGCGAAATCGCAATTCGTTTGCGCGGCGTTGAAAACGGCTTTGGCAATACAATAATCCACAAGGATTTGGATTTGGACGTTTTGCGCGGCGAAACAATTGGCATCGTTGGTGGGTCTGGTTCGGGAAAATCCGTATTATTGCGCACAATAATCGGCCTTAACCGACCGCGCGCCGGTAGTGTTATTGTCAATGAAATTGATGTTTGGCGCGAAATGGATGTTTCAAAAGCCAAATTGCCGTCGCTCTGGGGGGTGATGTTTCAAGATGGCGCTTTATTTTCATCTATGACAGTTTTGGAAAATGTCCGCCTGCCCTTAGAAGAACACACAAAATTGCCGCGCGAGTTTTTAAATGAATTGGCGGAATTGAAAATCCTTTTGGCAGGTTTACCAATTGATGCGGCAGTAAAATTGCCAAGTGAATTATCAGGCGGAATGCGAAAACGCGCGGCCTTGGCACGCGCCTTGGCGCTCGATCCCTCCATTTTATTTCTCGACGAACCAACGGCGGGTCTTGACCCAATTACTGCGGGGCGGTTTGACGAATTGATAAATGAATTGAAGCGCACAATGGGCTTGACAGTTTTCTTGATAACCCATGATTTGGACACTTTGCGCGATGCCTGTGACCGCGTCGCGGCACTAGCGGATAAGAAAATAGCCGCAATTGGACCCTTAGAACATGTCCGCGAACATGCAGATGGCTGGCTTGAAGAATATTTTTCAGGGCCAAGGGGCAGGGCGGCTTTGGGCTAGAGACTTTTAGCTAATTTTTTCTATGAAATATGGGCTTGACCTTTAAGGCGCGCAATTATATTGCGTTATTCATGCGTATTTGGAAAAACATTCTAGTGGTCGTGATTGAACCTATCTTTTGATTTTAATCAAAGGATGGGTAAAAATTTGGGGCTTTGAAAGCCCCATTTTTTTTGATTATCGCGGTGCAAAAGGGGAAGTCATGTCAAAGTCAAAGCACAAAGACGAAAATATCGGTCGGGAAATGGCGGGGGCGGAAATTTTGGTCGCCGCTTTGAAAGCAAATGGGGTTGAAACTATTTTCGGCTATCCCGGCGGTGCGGTCCTACCGATCTATGACGCACTTTATGGTCAAAATGATATTGAACACGTTCTTGTGCGCCACGAACAAGGCGCTGCGCACATGGCGGAAGGTTATGCCCGTTCGACTGGTAAATGCGGCGTTGTTTTGGTGACGTCCGGTCCAGGTGCAACCAATGCCATAACTGGCATTGTCGATGCGCTTTTGGATTCAATTCCAATGGTTTGCATAACGGGGCAAGTTCCAACCCATTTGATCGGCACCGATGCTTTCCAAGAATGCGATACCACAGGCCTTACTCGTTCGGCGGCAAAACATAATTATTTGGTAAAAAGCGTTGAAGACCTTGAACGCATTATCCATGAGGCATTTCATATCGCCACATCCGGTCGCCCTGGCCCGGTTGTGATTGACGTGCCAAAAGACATTCAGTTCAAGAGATATTTTTATCAAGGCCGCGACGCATTCGGCGAATTTGACTATGATCCGCAAACCGAAGCACATGGTGATGCAATTGATATTGCGGTTTCGATGTTGGCGGGTGCGAGAAAGCCCATTATTTACACTGGCGGCGGCGTTATTAATGCGGGCCCCGAGGCTTCAGATGCATTGCGCGAATTTGTGAAAGAGACCAATTTCCCAATCACTTCAACCCTCATGGGTCTTGGGGCATATCCTGCGAGTGGTGATAATTGGCTGGGAATGCTTGGAATGCATGGTTCGTATGAAGCGAATATGGCGATGCATGATTGTGATGTTATGCTTTGTATCGGTGCACGTTTTGACGACCGAGTTACTGGGCGAATTGACGCGTTTTCGCCTAATTCCAAAAAAATCCATATTGATATTGACCGTTCAAGCATCAATAAAAATGTCCGCGTAGATTTGGGGATTTTGGCTGATGCCGCAAATGCCACCAAAGCACTTTTGAAGGCATGGAATAAGCATAAGGGCAAGCGTCCAAATTTAGACGATTGGTGGGCGCAGATTGACAAATGGCGCGCACGCAAATCCTTTGGTTATAAAAATTCCGAAGAGATTATTATTCCGCAATATGCAATTGAGCGCCTTTATGAACTTACCAAGAACCGCGACACTTATATAACCACAGAAGTTGGCCTTCACCAAATGTGGGCAGCACAACATTACCATTTTGAAGCGCCAAACCGCTGGATGACTTCGGGTGGTTTGGGCACTATGGGCTATGGCCTTCCGGCTGCTGTTGGTGTGCAGGCCGCGCATCGTGACGCTTTGGTTATTGATATTGCGGGTGACGCCAGTGTGCAAATGACCATGCAGGAAATTTCTTGCGCGGTTCAATATAATTTGCCGGTCAAAATCTTCATTCTTAACAATGAATGGATGGGCATGGTGCGCCAATGGCAACAATTATTGCATGGCGAGCGCTATTCACATTCTTATTCTCATTCTTTGCCCGATTTCGTAAAAATGGCCGAAGCCTTTGGCTGTTTGGGTTTGCGCATAGAAAAACCTTCAGAACTTGATGCCAAAATTCAAGAAATGATCGATTATGATGGTCCGGTCATTGTCGATTGCCGCGTTTCCAAAATCGAAAATTGCTTCCCAATGATCCCATCAGGCGCCGCCCATAATGAAATGATTATGCCGGACGAAGATAGAGATTTGGGGACGGCGATTGGAGAGAAGGGGAAGCAGTTGGTTTAAGGAGAATTTGTGTATAAGGAGAAGTATGTTTCATAGTGTTTTGTTAGATCTTACAACTAGTGATGACCCTAGATTGCAAAGGCTATTCTCGTGCTTAAAGTTTGTAGCAGATGAGGCGAAAGAGGTTGTCTTCTATATTAATGACAGTTGGTCAAACGAAGAATTGGCTAGTAAGTGTAGAAAGTTTTATAATGAATTACCGACAGAATTGAGACCCACTTACCTGTCGGAATTAAAGAAAATCGGTGTTGATATAGAGAAATTCGAAGCTACCGATATGCCTAAAATTGCCTACATTATCAATAGCAGTTGGGAAAGTGATGGTTTTGACAAAGTCAAGTTTAAAGCTAATTTCGTTGAGCGAGAATTTGTCGCATCAAAATCGGCGGTTGTAAATAGGGGCATATTTTTAGACAGGGGAGTACACTCGAATACTGCATTATTGCTTTTGGCTTCGGTGGGCATAGATATTCTTCTCCCAAATGTCTCATTCGAATTAAAAGCTGACGAAGAAATAGAATGCATTAAGAATGAATTGTTGGACGAAAGGCTTCATTATCTTGAAGCTATTTCAAATCTAGCCAATGCATCTTATGAAGGGCTGAAATCCTCAGATCTTTCAGAATTAATACGTTGGGCAGATTCAGAAATCAACATTAAACTTGTACCAAAAGCTCGCGTGCTGGAACGTAGGCTATCTTTAGTTTCAAAAAAGCGATTGAAAAATTCAGGTTATTCCGTGTGGAAAGATGGAGTTCCAGCTGTCGCTAGCTCATTTTTCTCAGGTGGATTACTTTCGGCAGGACTATCTAGCGCCGAGGTAGCGCTCAGGAAACTCGTGTCATCCATAGGCGCAAGTGAACAAGAAAAAACTGTTCCTGAGATAGGGTATGTTTTGGCTCTTCGTCGGCGGTTGAACGGTTAAGTCGAAGCCCATTCTTGTCTGAAAGTTGCTTTCATCAGTGAACTATTTGCTCAATTTCAGCCGAATAAGAATTAGAATGAAGCCCTTCGCGATTATGTTGCGAAGGCTCCGTAATAGACATGACGTGAATGTAGCAAACATAAAAACGTGAAGTTGTTTATTTTCCACTCCTTAAGCAGCCATTTCCTCAAACCTAAACGCCACTTCTATTCCCGCGCGTGTTGCCATCTCCACAAGTGCATTTAGTCCCAAAACGCTAATCTTTCCATTCTTAATCTCGGAAATGCGGGGCTGGGTTGTACCTAATTTTTTGGCGGCTTGCGCCTGTGTCATTTCGTTTTGTGTAATGTAATTTTGCAATTTCCGAATAAGGCTCGATTGCAATTTAAGAATTGCGGCTTTGGCAGGGTCTGGTTCTACCGCGTCAAAGGCATTTTCAAATTCTTGATACTCCATTATCTTTCACTTTCCAAAATTTTTAATCGGTTTTTTGCAAGTTCAATATCGTGTCCACTGGTTTTTTGGGTCTTTTTTTGAAAGGCGTGAAGCACATATATTGCCTCCTCAAATTTGGTTACATAAATCGCCCGAAAAGCACCATCGGAACATTTTATACGAATTTCCATAACCCCTTTGCCGATTGTTGGCATCGGCTTCCAATCTTTTGGCATTGCACCATATTGAACATTCAAAAGTTCTTCACCCAATTCTTGACGCGCTGCTTCCGGAAAGGTACGAACATCTTTAAGCGAGGAGCCAATGAATCTTAGCTTTTTGAAGTTCCGAGTTTCCATGGTGGATTTATACGAAAAACTGCATAATTTGTCAAGGGAAATTGCATAATTGGACAATAACTTTCTCTCACTCCTCGCACTTATCGTGTCGGTAATCGCCATTCTTGCCTCAATCTTCGTTGCTTTTCGCCAAGAAAATCTTTCCAAGACCGCAATCAAATTGCAACGCGATACTGACCTTTTACAATGGGGTTCGGATTGTGTGCGGATTTTGCAGGAAATGATTGAATATACTTTCCGCATCGAAACCGATTCTAAGGAAAGTCTTGAAAATCGTCGCACCGATCTATTGAGCGAGGTTTCAATTCTTATTGATATTGGTCGTTTTTACTTGCCAAATTTCCCATCCGAAGATGAAGATACTAATATTCCAAAAGCCTATCGCGGTTTTCGCCCCGTTGCGATTGATGCGCTTTTATACTCCTATCGAACATTCAAAAGTTTTGAATTGGAGGATAGCGCGCGCGCGAATGAATTAAGGCAATTCTTAGTGAATGCCAAACGCGAATTTGTTTCGCAAATTGTTGAAAAACTCGATCCTTCTCGTTTAATGAAAGCGACGGGGGAAAAGCCAATATATCCTCAATGGCTTCACCCTAAAGAGCTTTTGCCAAAGCGTTATCAAAATGACGATGGCACTTCAAAGGAGGCATAATGACTGAGGCCGAAATGGCAGAGTTTGCCACTAATTGGATTAATGATTGGAATTCCCACGATATTGAACGAATATTGAGCCATTATGCCCAAACAATTGAGTTTCACTCTCCAAAAGTCTCAATCTTTACCGAAGGTGCAAAGACCTATTTCTCAACACGCGAAGAACTGAGGCCATATTTTTTGCGTGCTTTGGCAAATCGCCCCAATTTGCATTTTAAATTAATCCAAACCTGTGCGGACGCGAATGGTATTGCCTTAGTCTATCAAAACGATATTGACGCGATTGGTGTCGAACTTATGGATATAGACGAGAAAAGGCAAATAATTAGAGCGCGAGTTCTTTATGGAAAACCGAAAATAAAAGATGACATACTCAAAAACCTTTAATCCGCGAGCAAGAAGAAATTTTGCTAATGTGAGAAATAATTGTTTAAAAATCGATTTTTCAATCTTATATTGAATAAATGAATTGGATTTACTTATTTTCTATTTTGTTGGTTTCAACTAGTGCGAACGCGAGTGCCTATTCTGAAGGATTGGAAAAGTCATCCAAAAAATGGATTGCAAGATCCGGTATCTTGAATGGCGGTGAAAACCCGTCCAAATTTGATTCGATCCAGATATTTATTGGCGACGCGTGGTATTTTCCGCGAAAAATAATTAATATCGAGTTTGCAGAACAAGCAATTATTTCTGTAAAAAGGGCAAAGTTCTCGAAACGTCGTGCCAATTATTATAAATATAAATATACATTCGAAAATGTCACATCCTATGTCAGACCAATTCAAACAGCGAATCTTTGGAAACAGAAATTGATTGAAAAGGCTTCACTAAACAATCGCACCTATCTTCCATATATGAGGTCTGGCACGGTATGCATGGACGGCCCAAACTATTACGCAATAATTCAGAGCAAATCGAAAATCATAGAGGGTGAAATCGAATGGTGCGGTTATAAAGATACAAACGCCCTTATATGTGAAATCGTAACAGGCAAGGCCTGTATTTTTCGTGAACGGTAAAAGGAGCGCGATTATTTCTTAATAAAATCAGCGCCTTGACCCGCTTCTTGGCTTTCCATTTTATGCTGTTTTGATTCTTGTAATTTTATTTGTGAGCCTTCGATTTTATGTTGGCCTGATTCAATTTTTTGCATATTCGCGCCTTCGCCTTTAATGCAATTTCCTTCAACACCATCAAATTTGATATAGCCTGCGCTTTCCATTTTATGCTGGGTGGCGCCATTTTCGCCCTTGATAATATAGGCGGATTTTTCCATTTTGTGCTGGTCGCATTTGCCAGCTGAGGCATCGCTTGTATGTTTATGAAAATCGGCTTTTGCCAATCCCTCTTTGCCGCCCTCAAGTTTGGGTGCAGCTTTTGGTGGCTTGGCCTCGCTCAAAGAATTGACACCTAATGCCAATCCAAGCGATAAGGTTGCAGCGCCGATAATGGATTTCGCATTCTTTTTCATGGCATTTCTCCCGAATATTCGTTACCTAAAAGCTCATATAGTGCCTTGAGGTGGATAAGCGCATATTGATTGGGATTTTGTGGTCTGTCAATATTTTTCATTTCACAATAGAAGTCGGTAAATTCTTCAATATCGATTATGTCGATTTCCCTGATTTCAAAAGCAAATTCAGCGTCTTGAGATTTGGATAATAGGCAATAGAATTTGAAATATTCATCGGCAAAATTGATAAAATCCGCCGCATTTTGGCTTTCCACAAATTCGCCTATTGTTCCGTCTTCACCATATTCGCCATTGGGTGGAGTTTGCCACTGAGGGTTTGAATAATGGTGGCTGCCATTTTCAAAAATATGGCGGCCCAAAGGGAAAAGCCTGCAAACCAAGGGGCGGTCCTTATGAACCGAACACCCGTTTTGCCCCAAGAACAGGCAATTCCCGTAGGAATCCTGATTTAAATAAGTTCCATCATGAGTAAATCGCGTAACAAAATCCTTGACCCGTATTCCAAGATTTTGGGCTAGGCGCAATTTTTCATAAGGATTGGTTTGGATTTTTTTATTAATGCAGCATTGCGAACATTGCGTGCATTTATATGAGAACCGTGAATTAAGACCAAGTTCCAATTTAACCCCGCCGAATTACACAAAACATAGCTGTTTCCTGCCTCAAATAGGCCATTTTTCCTTGATTTAATAGTGCAATCTCAATTATCATCAGATTGTATTAATCTCGGAGCAATTGACAATGAACCAACCACAATCTGCATATTTTATTCCTGATACTATGGAAACAATAATTCGCACGACTTTGGCGGTTATTGTCAAGAACGAACCCGGGGTTTTAGGGCGTGTCGTTGGCCTATTTTCTGCGCGTGGCTATAATATTGAGAGCCTTACCGTGGCCGAAACCGACCATACCAAACACACTTCGCGCATTAATATCGTGACTTCCGGCACACCTGCGACCTTGGAACAAATCAAGGCACAACTTAATCGTATTGTCCCTGTTATTCGTGTCATTGATTTTTATGGCGATGAAGGCGCGGTTTCGCGCGAATTGGCACTTATTAAAGTCGGCGGTAAAGGTGACGAGCGGGTCGAGGCTTTAAGATTGGGCGATGCTTTCAAATGCCGCGTAATCGATGCCACTTTAGATTCTTTCACTTTTGAACTAACCGGTAGTTCGAAGAAACTCGATGATTTTATCGAATTGATGAAACCACTTGGCCTTATCGAAGTGTCACGCACGGGCGTTGCCACAATTCGCCGTGGCAATGAAAAAGTTTGAAAGGTCTATAAATGAATTTGCGCTTCAAAATTATTACCGCCATTTTAGTGACAATCTTGGTCGGTGTTACGGCGTGGCGGTTTTTGCCTAAACCGAATTTGGGGCCGCAAAGAGATTATTTTATGGGCGTTGATGGCGACCCAAGAATGCGGGTTTGTGAGTCGGCAAAGGGCGCTGAGAATGCCACGCCAGAGGCGGTTTCCGCGCTAAAAATTGATGCGCCGCTGCAGATTAACCCAAATGATAAAGCGAATTATCGGGTAAGTGTCTTTTATATTGGCGGAAAAGCCATGTCGATTGAATTCTCAACCCCCAAAGCGGCAAATAAGGCAGGATTTGCAAAAATTGGCGTTTATGAAAATGGGGTCGCGAAATTTGAAGAACATGAATTGAATTACGAACAATCCGTCGATATTCTTAATACTTTAAAAGATGCCAATATTTGGGGCGAATTGAAACGCACTTTTGAACCGCGCAAAATTAAGGCCCCTGCAACTGCGGTAATTGAAATCCAGGCCCCGACACAAAAACGTTGCGTCGCTACGCGTTATGATGATGAAAGGGTGCGCCCGATTTTAGCGGTTTATAAATTCCGTGTTGCCTCGGTTTTGAAGAATATCAATATTGAGGGCTTCGCACCGCCAAAGGAAAAAATTTTGGGTAAAGAGGTCGGTGCAAATTAATGCGCATTTTCGGGCTTTTCGCTTTTGCTTTGATTTATGCGAATACCGCAAACGCGCAAACTGCTGATTGGAAACTTCCCGAAAATCCGCCTGTCCAAGCACCACAATTCGAAACCAAATCAATCGATGAAAGCCAAGAATTGATTGATTTAGAGGCTGTGGTGGCGGCGTCAATAATTGCGCTTGGCCCACTTGAAGCATATTCGCAATATATTTCCGATATTGGCACTTTGGTCGATGCAGGTGGTGTGTCACAAGAGGGGGCTTTGGGCGTTATTTCGCGTTTTGAAAAATTCCCAAAAGGCATAATTCTTGAACGCCTTCCCGAAAGTGCCTTGGCGTCGGGCGGCTCTGGTTCAAGTTGGGGCGCTTATCAGATTAAAAAGGGCGTTTCCGTTCTATCGACAGGGCGTTATGTTACGGTTTGGCGCAAAGAATTTGGCAAATGGAAAATTGTCACCGAAATTGCCGCAGGGAAAGACGCCCCGCCACCGCCGTTGCCCCAAAAACCCGAAAAAACCGCGCCCTTAAAGCAAGATGATAAGAAAATTCCGGTTATTAATCCAAAAGTGCTGTATGACGCTTTAGGACGACCGATAAAGCCTGACTAGCGTTGAAGTAATATTTCTGCGGTTGCTAGCCAGATGCAGACTTATTATTGATTTTTTAGACTCAAAGTGTTTCCAATTTCTTCGCATTTTGTAACCTTGTTTCTATAAAAATTCACTCTGCAAACAACTAACCCATTGAAATCACACGAACTCCCCCTCGCGCGCGAGAATGTTAACATTTGTTGACTTCTCCTTTCAATCTCAAAAATGGACGCGATTATGGGGCAGGGTTTTGAGTGTGGGATAGGAGGGGGAATATCCGCGTCGTAAAAAATCGCGCTCCGTTCGCGCCCCTTCCGTCTCGCTGCGCGAGCCACCTTCCCCGCAAACAGGTAAGGAGAGGGACATCCATTTCAATGCCAAAATAGCAATACCGAACTAAGCATTATGCAAAAAACGTATTGAATTTGCATTAAAACAGTATTGGAATCTCGAAAATAACCACACTACAAATACTGACAATAATAATTTCGAGATTTTAGGATTTTCCCGAAATCAGAATAAATTGGTGGATAACCACCCAAACAAGCGGAGAGAAACATGGCTGTGCTTAATCGCATGGACTGGTATGATATTGCCAGGACAACCAATTGGACCCCAAAATTCGTAACAGAAGACGAATTATTCCCGCCTGATTTGTCAGGTGGTTGGGGCTTAAGGCAGGAGGCGTGGGAAAACTATGACGAGCCTTATAAACAAACCTATCCCGAATATGTAAAAGTCCAGCGCGAAAAAGATGCAGGTGCTTATTCGGTTAAAGCGGCGTTAGAACGTTCCAAAATTTTTGAAAACGCCGATCCGGGTTGGAAATCGGTAATGAAGGCGCATTATGGCGCGATTGCGCGTGGTGAATATGCCGCCGCGACTGCCGAAGCGCGCATGATGCGTTTCTCAAAAGCACCGGGTATGCGCAATATGTCCACACTTGGTTGTATGGATGAAATTCGCCACGGGCAAATGCAATTATATTTCCCGCATGAACACGTTTCAAAAGATCGCCAAATGGATTGGGCATGGAAAGCCTATGACACCAATGAATGGGCGATGATTGCAGCGCGTCACTTCTTTGACGACATTATGATGACACGCGATGCAATTTCGGTTTCGATTATGTTGACTTTCAGCTTTGAAACCGGCTTCACCAATATGCAATTCCTTGGGCTTGCAGCAGATGCGGCAGAGGCGGGCGACCATACTTTCGCAAACCTCATTTCTTCAATCCAGACCGATGAATCGCGCCACGCACAAATCGGTGGCCCGGCTTTGAAAGTCTTGATTGAAAACGGCAAAAAGAAAGAGGCGCAACAGCGTGTCGATGTCGCTCTATGGGGTGCATGGAAATTATTCTCGGTTCTCACCGGACCGATTATGGATTATTACACGCCACTTGAGCATAGAAAACAATCATTCAAAGAATTCATGGAAGAGTGGATTGTTGCGCAATTTGAACGCGCGCTTACCGATATGGGCCTTGATTTGCCATGGTATTGGGACATTTTCCTCAATGATTTGAATGATACACATCATGGTATGCACCTTGGTTCATATTTCTGGCGTCCGACATTGTGGTGGAACCCTGCTGCTGGTGTCACCCCTGCCGAACGCGAATGGTTAGAGGCTAAGTATCCAGGTTGGAACGATAGCTGGGGCCAATGCTGGGACGTTTTCATTGACAATGTTGTTGATGGCAATATGGCGATGGCTTATCCTGAAACCCTGCCTATGGTCTGCAATATGTGTAACCTTCCAATCCTTGGCCCACCGGGTAAGAAATGGAATGTTAAAGACCATGTTCTTGAATATGAAGGACGCATGTATCACTTTGGTTCAGAAGTCGATAAATGGTGCTTTGAAACTGATCCGAAACGCTATGCGGGTCATTTGTCGATTATCGATCGTTTCCTTTCAGGCATGATACAGCCAATGGATTTGGGCGGTGGCCTAAAATACATGAATCTTGCCCCGGGTGAGATTGGCGATGATGCACACAATTATGCATGGGCCGAAGTTTATCGCGCTTTGCGCACTGCGGCTGAATAGCAATAGTCGCGGCTTAAACGCCGCGACCTTTCCCTTAAATTTTTATAGTGAGACAATAAAATGGCTCTATTTCCGATAAGTTCAAATTTTGAAGGCGATTTCGTGCTTCAATTAGTGGCGGTTGATACTGAAAACACAATGGATGAAGTTGCCGCAGCATGTGCCCATCATTCGGTGGGTCGTCGAGTGCGCCCACAACCAAATAAAACAATGCGCGTTCGCCGCCATTCAAATGGCGAAGTTTTCGCACGCGATTTGAAATTGGGTGAGGCGGGTGTCGCCCCTACCGAAACCCTCGATATAATTTGGGAATAGTGCGAAAATGGCTTTTAAAAAAGTTTGTACGCTTGATGACGTATGGGAAGGCGAAATGGCCTCTTACAATATTGATGGTCAGGAAATTCTGATTGTTTGCACAAATTCAGGCGAAATTCGCGCATTCCAAGGGGTTTGCCCTCACCAAGATATTCCATTGGTTGAAGGTAAATTCGACGGCACAAAAGTTATTTGCCGCGCCCATTCATGGATTTTCGATGCCGATAGCGGCAAAGGCATAAACCCAGATGATTGTGCGCTCGCAAGATACAATGTCCAAATAGAGGGTGAGGATGTGTTGGTCGATACCGAAGGTGTCACCCCATTATTCGCCCATTCATAATAGCCGAAAACGGCAAGTTACAAGGAGATTAAAATGAGCGCTTCAACATCGGCGCAAGCGTATCACAATAATATGGTCGGCCCCGTAATGCGGTCGGGCGAATTGGCACTTGCCGTCATTGAGGCGGCAAAAATAGATAATCCGGGCAAAGAAGTGTTTGTCGATGACAAACGCGCCTATATCCGCATTCACACCGAACAGGAAATGATACTTACCCAAGCAACCATAGAGGAAGAATTGGGCCGTCCGTTCAAACTGAATGATTTGGAAATCGATCTAAGCTCTTTTGCGGGGCAAATCGAAACCCGTCCGGACTCAGTTCGTTTCTATTTCAACACAAAACTTTAATCCAAGGAGTCTGAAATGTCCGACCCACAAGTTTTACAGCCCCTAAAAACCTGGAGCCATTTAGCAGCTCGTCGCCGCAAACCAAGCGAATATGAAATCGTAAGTGTGGCATTGCATTATAATGATAAACGACCAAACGATCCGTATGAATTATCGCCGGATCTGTTCATGAATGAATGGTATAAAAAGAACTGCTTTGGCACGCCATTGAAACATCCGGATTGGAACGCATTCCGCGACCCCGATGAAGTGATTTACCGCACCTATAATCTTATGCAGGACGGTCAGGAAACATACGTCCACAGCCTTTTTGACCAGTTCAATGAACGCGAGCATGATAAAGCGCTTGATGCAAGATGGGCGGGAACTTTGGCGCGTTATTATACGCCAGGCCGTTATTTGTTCCATGCATTGCAAATGGCAAGCGCCTATATCGGGCAGATTTCTCCGGCTTCGACCATTACCAATGTCAATTATTTCCAAATGGCAGATTCGATGCGTTGGATGAGCCACACCGCATATCGCACCAAAGAATTGTCAATCGCATTCCCCGACAAAGGTTTTGCCTCTGACGAACGTAATTATTGGGAAAATGATGCTGTTTGGCAAGGATTCCGCGAATTAATTGAACGCGCCCTAACTACTTGGGATTGGGGTGAGGCAATGGTTGCGGTTAATTTGGTAGCAAAGCCCGCAATTGAAGAAGCCGTAATCCGCAAATTGGGTGAGGCAGCGCGCCACAATGGCGATACGCTCTTGGGTCTTTTGACCGATGCGCAATTGATTGACACTTCGCGTCACCGTCGTTGGGTCGCCGCATGGGTGAAAATGGCACTGGAAACCGAAGGTAATCTTGATATTATTAAAGGATGGATTGCGAAATGGGAACCATTGGCAGACAAGGCAATTGCCGATTATGCAAATGGCCTGCCTGATGTTGCCGATGCAGTCAAAGCGGCGCAAACCGCAACCCGCGAATTTAGGGCTTCTTTGGGTCTCTAAATCTGGACTTAATTGATGGATATGCCGGATTTGAAAATGCAAATTGCAGACGAATTGACGGATAATGGCGCGGCTGCTGATGGCGGCCTCGTCACTAATCTCAAAGACAATTCTTCATTTAATCAAGACGCGAATGACACGATTTTGCGCGCGGCATTGCGCGCCGGTGTCGGAATGTCTTATGAATGCAATTCCGGCTGTTGCGGCGGGTGCAAATTCACTTTGCTTGAGGGTGAGGTTGACGATTTATGGCCTGATGCACCCGGTCTTTCAGTTCGCGACAAAGCGCGCGGCCTTAAACTTGCGTGCCAGTGTAAAGCAAATGGCGATATTGCCATAAGAGCGCCTACTTCAAACGAATATGTCCCCGAAATCCTGCCAAAGCGTCAAAAAGCGGTATTAAAAGAAATTCGCGATATTACCCATGATATTCGCGAATTTACTTTTGCGTGCGACGGTGCCGCCGAATTTCTTGCGGGGCAATATGCAATGTTGGAATTGCCAGGGGTTGGTTCGTCGCGTGCCTATTCAATGTCAAATACGCCAAATCCCGACGGAATTTGGCAATTCCAAATTCGCCGTGTCGAGGCAGGAAAGGGGACTGATTTCCTTTTCAATCACATCAAAATCGGCAATGAAATTGAAATTGACGCGCCCTATGGTTTGGCTTTTTTACGCCAAGAGTCCCCGCGCGATATTGTTTGTATCGCAGGCGGTTCTGGCCTTGCGCCAATGATTTCCATCGCGCGTGGTGCGTCAGAGGCGGGATTATTGAATAATCGCAAACTAAAATTCTTTTATGGCGCAAGAACCCCTATTGATGTCTGTGGCGATGAAATTCTTAAGAACCTGCCACAATATGCGGAATTTATTGAATTTATTCCGGTTGTTTCAGTAGCAGGAATTGGCGATTGGGATGGCGAAACCGGCTTTGTCCATGATATTTTGCAAAAGAAATTGGGCGATAATTTCAAAAATTACGAATTTTATTTCGCGGGCCCAGCACTTATGATCAAAGCGGTGCAGGATTTATTAATGGTCGAAAAACTTGTGCCATTTAATCAGATACATTTTGACAGGTTTTTCTAAGGCTTAAAATCGTCAAGTGTCGCCAAAAACGCCTTCAAAATCGGGCTTGTATCGTTTGCGCGATACATGCATGATATATCAATTGTCGCAGGTGGGCTTTCTTTCAAAGCCACATATTTGACGCCCGTCGCGGCATAGCGGGTCGCGGATTCGGGCACCAAACAAACACCAAACCCCGACGCAACCAAGGCAACACTGGTCGCGGCATCACTAACGGTTTGAGATACATTTGGGCTAAGGCCGTATTGATGGAAAAGCCCTGTCACATAGTCGGCGAAATTCGGGCGCGCGACATTGGGAAATAAAATCAAAGGCTCTGACACCAAATCTTGGACCGATGCCACATTTGCGCGCGCCAATGGATTGGTTTCAGCGACCGCCAAAACCAAATTTTCCGATAAAATGACTTTGCTTTTAATATCAGGCAATTTGGGAATAAGGCGGTTAAAGCCAACTTGAATCCGATTTTGCCGCAATGCTTCAATCTGTTCGCCTTTATGCATTGAATGCATGACGACATTCACATTAGGAAACGCATAGCGGAATTGTTTCAAAATGCGCGGCGCAAACTCAAAAATTCCGGATCCGAAAATACCAATATCAATGCGCCCAACAATGCCTTCAGACGCACGTTTTGCACGCGCCGTAGCATCTTCCGCGAGCGCAAGGATTTTTAGGGCATCATCATAAAGTGACTTTCCCGCCTCTGTCAAAACCACACCTTTCGCGGTGCGTTTGAAAAGTGCGACACCCAATTCATGCTCCAGTTGCTGCATCTGCCGAGTAAGGGGCGGTTGGGAAATGTTTAAGATAGCCGAAGCCCGCCCAAAATTCCCTTCTTTGGCAATAGTCGCAAAATTTTTGAGGTGTTTGATTTCCATTGTGTCACACTACACAATTTAGTGCGCCCTTTAAACTATTTTAGCCAAAAGTTTGCATAAAATCATGCGAAAATTCGCCTCTAAGCATTGACCTTTTGCAAAAAAAACGCAAGGGAAGCAGCCGCAAGCCACTTTTTGCGCAAGAAACTTTCTTTTGCGCCCATATAGGATTTTGGAGAGTATTATGCAGGTTTATTACGATAAAGATTGCGATTTGGGTTCTATTAAAGATAAAACCATCGCGATTGTCGGTTATGGTTCACAAGGTCATGCCCATGCGCTTAATTTGCGCGATTCAGGCTGCAAGAATGTGATTGTGGCATTGCGCGCGGGTTCACCAACTGTTGCCAAGGCCGAAGGTGAGGGGCTTAAAGTGGTTTCGGTTGAAGAAGCCGCCAAAACCGCCGATATTCTTATGATTGTGACACCCGATGAAGGCCAAGCCGATCTTTATAAAGCCGAAATTGCGCCACACTTAAAAGCGGGTCAAACCCTTTTGTTCGCGCACGGTTTTTCAGTTCATTTCGAACTTATTCAGCCGCCAAAAGATGTTGATGTGGCATTGGTTGCACCAAAAGGCCCTGGTCACACTGTTCGTGGTGAATATGCCAAAGGCGGCGGCGTTCCTTGCTTGTTTGCGATTTATCAAAATGCTTCGGGCAATGCCGAAAAGACTGCGCTTGCTTATGCTTCAGGCGTTGGTGGCGGTCGTTCCGGCATTATTCAAACCACTTTCCGTGAAGAATGCGAAACCGATTTATTTGGTGAACAAGCGGTTCTTTGCGGTGGTTTGGTTGAACTTATTCGTGCGGGTTTTGAAACCCTTGTTGAGGCCGGTTACGCCCCTGAAATGGCGTATTTTGAATGCTTGCATGAGGTTAAATTAATCGTTGACCTAATCTATGAAGGCGGTATCGCAAACATGGATTATTCGGTTTCAAATACTGCGGAATATGGCCAATATGTAACCGGCCCACGCATTATTACGCCTGAAACCAAAGCGGAAATGAAAAACGTGCTGCGCGATATTCAAACCGGCAAATTCACCCGCGATTGGATGTTGGAAAACCGCGCAGGCGCACCATCATTCAAAGCAACCCGTCGCTTAAACGCCGAACACCCAATCGAAGAAGTCGGCGCAAGACTTCGCGCCATGATGCCATGGATTGGCAAGAATAAATTGGTTGATAAAGCCAAGAATTAATTACGAATTACGAATTACGAAATTGGCGACCTTTCAGGTCGCCTTTTTTGTTTTTCTTCAAATAATAGAAAAGAAGATTGAAATGCTTAACTGGAATCCCCAACTATATTTTGGAAGGTGGAGTGCGGCTAATATGTTTTTTGATATTTACGAAGACTTAGGGATAAGCGGTCACCGATATTTCATAGGAAATTCTGGTGCAAATGAAATTATCGTATTGGGTTCTTTCCCAAGCACAGCTACGGCCTTTGAATCCGATCAAACTACGACCTGTGCAAAACGGATAGCTGAACACAATTTCTTCGATGGATTTATCCTTGTGAATATTTATCCGGTTCGTTTGAGTTATTTTGACGGTAATTTGGATAGACATACTGGGGAATCAAACATTGAACAAATAAAAAGAGTATTAGCCGATCACCCAATGTGCAAAAAAATTTGGGCTTGTTGGGGCAATAAAATAAATGAAATTGATGGCCTTAGAGACTATTTGCGAGAATTGTATCGCCAAATTGGCGGCAACGATTTTGAATGGTTGCATTTTGGTGGAATTACGAAATCAGGCAATCCACGGACTGCGATTGGAAATGGATATTCCAATGAATTCAGCAGATTAGATATCGAAAACTATTTGCGAATCTAGTATCCAAAACCAGTTTCCATTTTTAACCGACACATTAATTATATTATCGGCAAAAAATTAATCACCCCCTCACAAACGTATGATACATCCCATCTTTCGGGTTTTCCGCTATACATGTCTGTGGGGCGCTTGGGAGTTTTAGACAGATTATTGGAACATCTTCGGCGCGCAGTTTTTCATAAGTTGCTTGGTCAAATTCCGTGCCGAATGGCTTGGTGTCATTGTTTTTCCATTCCGGGAATGAATTGGCATGGGTTGAGGATTGCGGAAGGGTTTTTTCAATTGCGTCTTTAAGACTTGTGCCATCGGCATCGGGTGCGACCCCAAAATCACGCGCAGGCGCTGTCATGGTGAATACAATCTTATCCGCGCCATCGCGCACCAACAGGCGCACCAAAGCCTGACCACAAGTATCGCCATCGGCCTGCGCACTTACTGTGCCTCTTGTATTCCAATCGGAAATTGCGAGGTTTTTGACCGAACTTACAGCGCAATTCATTGCGGCTTGGGCAGAAGCATCGGCAATCGCCGCATCGTCAATTTTGGCAGTAGCAGGCGCCTCGATAATTGCCGGCGCAGGAATTACTTGCGACGGGTCGAGTTCGACATCGACGCTTGGGCCGTCATACATTGTGCCATTCACAATCTGCGCATTAACCGCAACTTCGTCTTTGGCATGACCAAGCACAAAGCGCAAAACGACAATGGCGCCGCCAATCAAGACTAATATCCCAAGCATAATCAGCGGAAGCCGAAAACCCTTCATTGTTTCACTTTCCAGAAATAAAGACGACAAACCCTATTAGAACTATTAATGATGTCGAAAAAGGGGCAATGCCTGATAAATTCGAATTAATCAGCAGAAATTTCTTTTAATAATTTAACTGTCGCGCTGTATCCCGCCTCTACCGCTTTATCAAAGGCTTTCCAATCGCGTAATTCAATGCCGCCTAATTCCGGTACAATATAAATATCGGACTTATTGACCGCTTTGAACGGTTCAATTGCGGCAGTAGCAGAACGCATCAAAAGTTCGGCAATCGGTGGCGGTGAATGGAAGCCATGCGTCAAAACCCACGAAATGAAAGATTCCGGGTTCTTAAATTCATCGGCATTCAAGGCGTGATCGGCGGTGACATCTACACCAATATTCATACCACGATGCATTGTGCGCATTATATCAATCGGGAAATTATTCAAAACCGCGCCATCAACAAAAACCTCGTCATTTTCCACAACTGGCGGCAAAATTCCCGGCAAAGCGATTGATGCGCGCAACGCCTCATTAAGGCGACCAAGGCGGTGAATGCGGGTTTTTGCCGCCGACAGGTTTGATGAAACGCAAAAGAACGGGCGCGGCAAATCCTCAATCAAAGTGTCGCCGAAATGTTCTAAAAGCCTTTGCTCAACTTTTTTGCCCGATGTCATTGCCACAACTGGCAGGATATAGTCATTCAGAGGATTGGATTTCACAAAGGCATCAATAATATGATCCTCAATCTCATTGTCATTCCAACCCATGGCGGCGCAGGCGGCGACAACGCCACCCATTGAAGTGCCACCATAAAAATCAAATTCGAATTTTGCCTCTCTTAATGCACGAATTGCACCGATTTGCGAAAATGCGCGCGCCCCACCGCCAGATAAAACAAGACCTATAGATTTACCGATTATGGTGCGCGCCAAGGATTTGACGTCATTCTCATTTCCTTCGCGCCAACCTAAAAGCCGCGAGGCGTTTGCCGCTTCTAACCAATCACGCGCACTCGAGGCTTTAGCTTTGCCGACTTTTCGAATAAGGACGACATCAACAAGGCGAAATTCCTGCACGGGTGAGAAGTTGGGCGGCAATAGGGGAAATGAAGGTTTGGCATCCGTTCGTCCGAAAACCCAAATCCTATCTGATTGGCGCAAACAAATTTGCGACCAAACGCTATCGCCCAATTGCGCGCAAATAATCACAAAATCGTGATTTTTTTCGATTTCATCAAACCATTCGATTGAGTTCTCAAGCGCGCTTTCGTCAATTATCGCGATGGTTTTACCCATTGCTTTTATTACATTGGCAATCTCTTTGGCGCGCTTTTCAATTTCAATTGTGGGGGAAGCAGAAACAAAGCCAAACACTCTTGGGTTTGCTTGTGCACTTTTACGGCGATTTTGTTTGGAACGAAAAAGAATGGTACGCGCTAAACCCTGCATTAATTCGGGAAAGCGCCGCACAAAGGAATTGAAAGTAGATTTATCAATCGCGAAAACTTCGGAATCGCGTAGCGCATAGACAGAAGCGGAATGCGGTTCGCCCGAAATCATTGCCATTTCGCCAACGGGTTCGCCGGCACGAATATGACCGATTAATTCAGGCTGATTATTAATATCATTGCGAAACGCACCCAATGCGCCCGAGCGGACAAACCACATTTCTTCTGCAGCATCATTTTCCAAAAACAACGCCTGTCCACCGGGGACGGAATACCATCGCGCGTGTTGGGATAATTCTTTCAATACTGATTTCGGCGCGGTCCGCAAAAATGGAATACGCTCAAAATCAGACGGTAACATTAGAATTTCCAACGGCCCATTAAAGTGACAGCCGGCCAATATTTTGCTTTATCCAAATCGGATTCGGCGGCGGCAATTTCGTTTTTTAGGTCATTCATGAAAGTAGTATCATTGGCAATTGCGCCGGTTGCTTTCATTGTAACCAGCGGGTCGCCTTGATAATAAACACCACCTTCAAGCACCGCAGCAATCGGCCCCAATTGGAATTCAAGCCCGACGCCGCCATATAATGCCTGATTATCAAAGCCGACATTGGTTGACAAAGTGCCGACCTGTGCGCCGGTATAGGTATTGCTGCCGATTGTATAAGTGCCTTTTGGCAAGGCGGTCATATTGAATTCATTGTCATTTTTGAAAATCCCGACGGTGGCATAGATCGGAACCAATGGCGGATGAAAATCGACTTGAATGCCATATGAGCCAAAACCAATTTGCCCGTCATATTTAATGTCATCAATCGTATCGGTATAATCATAATCGTATTTATTGATAACGCCGCGTAAAACAACGGTAGGAACAATTTCAAACCCGACCTCGGCACGCGCTCCCAATGTTCCTGCACCGACTGAAACTTGTTCTAATTCGATTGCATGCGCGGGCATTGCGGCAACTAATGCTGTGCAAATTGCACCGAAGAATATTGATTTGGCGAATTGATTGTAATTTGACATTCGTGAATCCTATGTTTTTTGGAAATCTATCAAATATGTCGTGATAATTGGTTAATTTTTGCCAATCCAAATTCCGCCGCCATAATTTTTCCATTTTTTGCTTGTTAGAATCTTTCTTTGCTCTAAATATCTTTGAAACGGTTTTCGGGGGAAATCATGAAATTTTGCAAAAGCATAGTTTTGACAATATTGGCGGCGGCAATTCCTGTGACGGCGCTTGCCAAAACGTCGAACCCGCCCAAATCCGCCAAAATTGTCGGTGGCGCAATCGCCGAACCTAAAGAATGGAAATCCTTCGTCCTAATCGGGCGCAAAGATGCCCAAGGGGCTTATGTGCCTATGTGCGGCGCGACTATGATCGATGCTTATAATGCGATAACTGCTGCGCATTGTATGGAAGAATTTTCGCGCGATTTATCGCATAAATGCGGCGAAAAATATATCGACCCATCGGCATTGGCGATTTTCCCCGGCGCTTATGATATGTCGCTTTTGGGGCGCAATAATGCTTATTCAATAAAGAAAGTCACAACTCATAATAATGCAGGATGCACTAAATCATTCGGTGGAATTGGCGAAAAATATGACAATGATATTGCCATTATCCGCCTTGACAGAAAGTGGGACGGTGAAATTGCCCGCCTCTCGTTAAATGCGAAAGATGACCCTGACGATGGCTTTGTTACTGTCGCGGGCTTTGGTCGCACAGGAATTGATACACGCGAAAAAGTCATAGCGCGCGATGGTGTTGAGTTTTCGACCCCCTCCAAAACACTTTTGAAAGTTACCGTCCCATTAGTGGCGACATCGGATTGTGCCGAAGGCCATATAGAATCAAACGGTGTCGTCGGCGAAAAGCAAATCTGTGCAGGCTGGATGGTAAGGCCGCAGACGGGCTTTGTTGGTGATTCATGCAATGGTGATTCCGGCGGCCCATTGGTGTCTTATGATCGCGAAAATCGCCCGTTTTTGATTGGCGTTGTTAGTTGGGGGCCCAATGAATGCGGCAAAGTCGGCGCACCCGGGATTTACACCCGCCTTTCAGCCCATGCGAAATGGATTAAATCGATTGTTCCAAATGTGAAATCCGCAAAGCCGATTTATGATGGCGATATTCCATCAAATGATTTGATCGGCTTCACGGCTTTGGACGAATTATTGAGTGCCGCAAAAGGTCGCGTGAAAATTGACCTTTGCATCTATCGCGAAAATGATGATTGCGGCGTCATTACGCCGAAAATTAATGAAAAAGGGTTTGTCAAAATCTCAAGCGAAAATGATGGACAATTGATTTTCATTGACCAAAACGCCCAAAATACTCTGACCCAAATTTATCCTGCCAATGGTGTTAAGGAAAATATCGGCGGCGAAAATAAAGATACAAAAGAAATTGGCCCCTATGTGGTTACACCGCCCAAGGGGAAATCAAAATTATTGGTGATTGTTGCGCCAAAAGACGCGGATTTAAGTGGGTTTTTGAATTCCCAAAATCGTCTGTCAAAAGGTGTTAGTGTCACTTATCACACCGGATATGGCGAAAATGGCGCTGATTTTTACGCTGCGAGCCTAGCCAATGAAATCGCGGCAATCCTAAACAAAAGCGCCACAACAACCGATTTGCCAGGTTGGGGTTATGGCGTCTTGGAATATGATGTGACGGAATAGTATCAAGTCACATTCACAAAAATTTCGACGATAGATTCGCGACCCTTTGTATCGGATACAGAAATACGGATTAAGTGATTGCCTTTGGGCATTGCCATTGGTTTTGCATTAATGCCGTTTGCGGTGATTTGTGCTTGTGCCTTTACACGTTCGGTCACGTCAAACCAGCCGACAGGCATTTTGTATTTTATGCGCACCGAATCCTTATTAACTTTGGCATCTGATAAAGCATTAAAGGCGGCCTTGATTGCTATTGTTCCGCTTACATCGCCATTGAGTTTAGGGCTTAGAATTGAAACGCGGGGGCCATTTGATGCCAATTGAGTTATTTTTCCGCTTGAAGTCGCGAATTCCGCTGGCCCAAAGTTTTTATATTCATTTTCAGTAATCAGCCAATTTGAAGATTTTTCGGTTTTTTCTTGAACTTCAAGCTGGACGACACTTGCGCGAACATCGTCCCTTTGCGCAACCAAATCAGATAGTTTTTCGCGTAACATATCCATAAAACTAGATTCTGAAGCATTGAATGCGATCTTGTCTTCAATAATTTCGTTTTTGCCCGCTAAAACTAAAATTGCCTCAGTGCCAAAGGGGCCACTGGCTGCTAAACGAATGGGGGATGGGGCCTCGCCCAATACTAATTGATATTGACCGGCGGCATTTGGTTTAACCACGCCACGATACATTTCTTTTGTGGTCTGGTCCGATTGCAAATAATAGACTTGCACGAATGGCGCGGCGGCATCGGTTGCAATATTGATTTTGAATTTATCAGTATCCCGCAAAATCGGCGTTTTATTGATATTTTCTTCGGCAAGTGTGATTTGCACTCCGCGCACTGCTTTCGGCGCATCAGCTTCAAGATTAACAACTTCAACACCCAAATCGCCACGACCAAATGCGGCCTTAACCATGCCGCGCACTTCGCATGCCGGCCACGGCGTTTCTTCGGCGACAACGGCAACAGATTTACCGAATTGTGAAACTTGTTTGCGAAGCATTTTGACTTCATCGACACAACCATGCCCGCTTAAAACGAATTGCGAACCTTTTTTATCGATTTTGAAATCGCTGGTTGAGAATTCTTCTAAGATCTTTTCCAATTTGGTTTTCAAGTCTTCATCAGGCGGTGTCGGCGGTACAAATTCTTCGCGCGGATTAAATGGCGTTTCGAGACCCGTCATAATATAGGCCTCTTTCACCATTTGTTTGAAGGTTTCATAGGAAATCCAAATAAAACCATTATCGCCCCAATTTTTGCCCCATGAATTAATAAGTTTGAAGGCGCCGACGTCACCGTTTTTCGCCTTCATATTATCGTCATAACCAACTACGACCATTGCATGGCGACCATGTTGACCACTTGGCGTTAATGAATCAGGACCCGCAGTATAGACTTCACCACCCTTAAAACGTGACCATTCGTTTGTATTAAGTATCACTGCGACCACCAAAGGATTGCCGCGTTCAAGGTTTTCGCGAAAAGCATCGGTGACACTAAGGCTTGAATATGATACATTCTGATAGCCCGGAATCTTCCCTTTTCCAGCGGCATTCAATTGGAAATCGGTCGGCGCGGTCGGCAAACAACCTTGGTCGGTATAGGGCCATTCTGCAAGCGTGCTTACGCCTTGGTTCATCAAAACGCGAAACGCAGATGGGATGGACGTGCCGCCGCATAATTTCCCATTCGGACCCGGTGAAGGCGCAGTTTGGTTGTAAGTATAAGACGGGCTTGCAATCTCACTGACGCTCATGGGTTGGCGTTTTAGGCCTTTGGCCCAATAGAATGAACGTGTCGCATAGGATACCGCCCATGAGGTACATGAACCCATTTGCCCTTGGTCACCCGGCGGTGGGAAATATTTCGACAAATCCACAGAAGATAATATGACGTTTGAACGCGCACGAACGATATTAGCGAATGAATTATATTCGCTAACAGGTGTAAGTTCTAAACCCGTGGCAAAAAATGGTTCATCAGCAAAGGCAGGCGTGAATGCCGTGATTAATCCGGTCAAGAGCGTGGTTTTGATCAATAAATGCTTTTTCATTATATTCCCCGTTTCTCTCACTTATCGGTCAATTTCGTCAGAATTTTGTTCGAAATTGGCGTTATTTCATTTTTGCAGCGTAATCACAGGCTTCTTTATCGCCCAAATTACACGCTTTTTGATAGAAAATTTTTGCGTCCGGCTCGCTCTTGGCGACGCCTTTGCCATTCTGATAAAGCACGCCAATATTGAAACATGCATCAATATTATCCTTGTCGCAGGCTTTGATATAATACTTCTTGGCTTCAATAAAATTGACCGCAACACCGCGCCCAAAATCATACAAAACACCTAAATTATAGCACGCAAGCGTATGATTATTGCCGCAGGCTTTTTCATAGAGTTTTTTGGCATCAGGGTATGATTGGGCAACGGCCTTGCCACGGTCATAATATACGCCAAGATTATAGCACGCCATATCATTGCCATGGTCACAACCTAGGCGGAAAAACTTTATCGCGTTTTGATAGTTTTGTGTAACCCCGCGCCCTTGGTCATAGGCGTAACCAACCTCAGAACAGCTTTCCCATGATTTTCCATCACAGGCTTTTTGATGATAATTGATTGATTTTACGAAATCCTTGGCAACGCCATTACCCTCGGAATACAAATAGCCGATTTTGCCACAGCCCCAATAATCATTGCCAGTGCAACCTTTGTCATAATATTTGAAAGCCTCAGCATAATCGACACTTACCCCGCCCGAGCCGATTTGGAATTTATAACCAAGGTCGGAACAGGCAATTGCATCGCCTTTATTGCATTGATTCAAATTCTTTTCAGCATCGGAATTTTGGGGAATTTTATTACCAGATGGCTTTATCAATGGCGGCGGTTGTTTTTGGTCCTTTAATTTGGTTTGTGAATCACATGCTTTGGTGTCACCCAAATCACAGGCCTTTTTGTAATAATTTAAGGCAGTTGCTATGTCCTTGGTGACGCCTTGCCCATTCTCATAAAGGACACCAAGATTTGAACAGGCTAGGCCGTCATCTGAATCACAGCCCTTCAGATAGAAAGACTTAGCCTGCACATAATCTTTAGGCGCGCCTTTGCCGACATTGTATAAATATCCAAGATTGGTGCAGGCAAATGAATATCCGGCGGAACAGCCTTTTTCATAGGCGGTTTTGGCTTGGAAATAGTTTTTATCTATACCAATGCCTTTTTCGTATGCCATACCAAAGCGGTAACAACCGTATGAATCATTGGCGTTGCAACCTTTTTCATAATATTTGACTGCATCACTTAGAGGTTTGTCCGCAACTTTGCCATCTTCAATCAATACGCCATAGTCGGTGCAGGCAATATTATCGCCGGCATTACATTGCGAAAGTTTCTTTTCAGATTCCGATTGCGGCTTGTCGGAGCCGTCCTTTTTGCCGCTTAAACGATCAAAGTGTTTACAGGCGTCAGCATAACCACCCTCGCAAGCCTTTGTATAGAAAGTCTTAGCGCTAGGGATATTTTTGGTTACACCATAACCATTTTCATAATAAACGCCAATATTGGAACACCCAGTGTAACTTTTATTGGTGCAGCCTTTTTGATACAAATCAAATGCCTTTTTATAATCAAGCGGGAAGCCTTTTGCGGTTCCGTATAGAAAGCCAAGATTGGTGCATCCTGATCCTTCATTGCCGTCACAGGCTTTTTTGTAATATTCCGCCGCTTTTGAAACCGAAGAAGCAACGCCGGTCCCGTTTTCATATAACCAGCCAAGATTATTGCAGCCCCAATAATCATTACCATTACAGCCAAGAGTGTAATATTTTACGGCTTTTGTAAGATCAATGGTCGCGCCGTCACTGCCTTTTTCATAAATATTGGCAAGGTCAGAGCACGCAATTGCGTCTTTATTATTGCACTTCTTCTCTAAATTACTGACATTATCGGTCTTATCGGTTCCATCATTGGCAATTTTGGTGATTTCGGTGCATGAGGCTTCATAACCCAAATCGCAACCTTTTTGGAAATATTCCTTGGCTTTGGCCTTATCGACACTTACGGAAAACCCATCGCGGTAGAAAATTCCGGTATTGAAACAACCGACATTATTGCCAAGGTCACAGCCCTTAACATAGAATTTATATGCTTTATCGTCGCTTTGCGCCACGCCATTGCCTCGGTCATATAAAAATCCAAGATTGGTGCATGAATAGCCATGATCTGCGTCGCAGGCTTTCTCATAAAGCTCGGCTGCTTTTGATTCTGATTTTGCGACGCCATTGCCATTTTCATAGGCATAGCCCAAAGAACCGCAACCATCGGGGATCTCATTGTCGCAAGATAATTTATAATAATCGAAGGATTGTTTTAAGTCTTTGGTGACACCCATTCCCTGTTCATAGAAATAGCCAAGGTTTTTACAGGCCAAATAATCTTCGCCTTCGCAAGCCTTTTTGTAATTTTTGAAAGCAGATTCAAGGCTTTTCGCGCCGCCTTTGCCTTTTTCTTGATAGAATGCCAAATTGTTACAGGACGTAAAATATCCATAATCACAACCTTTTGAGAAATAGGTCTTTGCTATATTCTCGTCAGCTTTCACACCGCGACCATTTTCAAATAAAAGCGCTATATTATAGCATGCCGCACCCAATTTACCGTCGCATGATTTGTCGTAATAAGTTTTGGCCTTGGCATAATCCACATTCACGCCCTGACCTTCATTATACAAATATCCAAGATAATTGCAGCTTGCATAATGATTGCCGTTACAGGCAGTTTCAAACTTTGATTTTGCGCTTGAATAATTACCTTTATCGATTTCGGCGACACCGTCTGAATACATTTTTTCAAAATCGACAGTATTGATTGGCGCAGGAGTTGGTGGTTTATTCGCCGAACATTCCGGTGAATTTTTCTTCGCCAAAGCCTGTAATACAAATTTTCCGGTCGGATAATTTGCCAAATACAAATCATAATCAGGGCAATTGCGCATTAGGCCCCAGAATTGGACTTCTTTATCGGATTTGTCCTGAATTTTGCCACCGCCATCATTGGGATTATCGCAACTTACAAGGCAAATGCCTTCTTCAACACGGTCCAAATACCAAGGATATTGACCGCCATTAGTATTGGAAGCGACTTTGTTTTTGGTTTTTTTGAAGACATCGACAATATCTTGCCCGGGTTTTACCATTTCTTGCGCCAAAATCGGTGCAAATTGACCAACACGGGCAACAGTTTGCGGCGATGTTGAAAATGCCACCAATGTTCCAACACCGGCAGTGGCGGGTGCAAGCCCCTTGGTTTCACCGCCTTTGGTTTTGGAAATTTGCCCCAGGACCGGAAGATTGCGGCATGCATCTACCACAATTATCGCGGCTTTTTTCTCGGTGCGTTCAAAAGTATCGACAATTTTGGAAAGCCTTATGCCATAATAATCGAGGTCATCGACATTTTGTAAATCGGCATTCACACCCAAAAGCACATTTTCAGTTGTATCGCCAGCCGAAGACATTGCGCCATGTCCGGTATAATAAATGAAGATAAGTGGCTTTGCGCCGGTTTGTTTATAAACTTCGCGGCGGAATTTATCCAAAGTGTCTTCGATTTGCGATTTTGTTGCGTCTTTGACATTGGTGACTTGAAAACCAAGTTTGGCGAGCGAATTTTTGATTTCCGCTGCTTCCTGGGCTGCACCATCAAGTTTTCCTAAATTAGTATAATTGATTTGTTCAATTACCAAGGCCAATCGTGCCTGTGACTGTGCCTGCGCTTGATCACGCACATTTACAAACAATAAACCCAAAATCGCAAAAAACAACCAGACCCGTTTTAGCATCAATTCCCCATTCCGAATTATTCGGATTAATGACTCAAAATAAAATCTATGCAAGGGCGAAATTGTGGCAAATTTGTGAATTCATTAAATATTTTTTAGCTAAACCGCAGATTTTGGCAAACATTATGCGATTGCCGAATTTTAGATTGCAGCTTATATTATGAATATGAAAAAATTTACTTCTGCTTTTGTGTTGTTCGGTTTGATTTGTTTCGGCATTGGCGCGCCGCAATCAATCGCGCAAAATGCTATATGGGGGCCGCAAACCGGCCTGCAAAAAACGCCATTATCAGTAAATACTGCAGGCGGACAACGCAATTTCACGGTTGAAATCGCCGATACTTTCCACAAACAACAAATTGGAATGATGTGGCGCACTGAAGTTAAATCAAATGAAGGAATGCTTTTCGATTATGTCAAAACCCCGCATCGCGCCGGTTTTTGGATGGAAAACACACTAATTCCTTTGGATTTGATTTTTGTACGCGCGGACGGAACAATCGCCAATATTGTTAAAAATGCAAAGCCATTGGATAGAACCCCATTATTTTCAGATGGGATTGTCTCTGCAGTTTTGGAAATTGGCGGGGGGCAAAGCGATGCCCAAGGCATTAAGCCCGGCGATAAAGTCATTCATAAAATTTTCAAAAATACTAAAACTATTGCAAAACCTGTTGTTTTGAAGAAGAAAAAATAGGCATTGTCGCACATTTTGCGGTTTTAATGAAAAAAAGCGTCGATTTGCTGCAATCCTTTGCTTTGGCTTATTGTTTTATTCGAATTTTTTGGATACTAAGCCCGCCACGATCGGGGAGTAGCTCAGCTTGGTAGAGCATCTGGTTTGGGACCAGAGGGTCGTAGGTTCGAATCCTGTCTCCCCGACCATTTTCCTATTTTTTCTATTTTTGTCATGTTTCGGACATTGTGATGTTCGAACCTACTATATATTTTTGGTCAAAATTGGCGAACCAATTTTTTCGGGTGGTTCGAATCCTGTCTCCCCGACCATTTTCCTTTTTTTGAGTTTTGGCATATTTCGGACATCGTGGTGTTCGAACCTACTATTTACTTTTGCTAAAAATTGGCGAACCAATTTTTCCAGTTGTTTTGAATCGAAGTCGCAACAACTATTTCTCACGAATGCCATTATACTACTATTCTCCGTGCTTTACTTTTCGCTTAGAATCTGCTGCTAGGAAATCATAAAGAGGTTTAAGATGAAGGCGCGAATTTATTCTCCGGCGAAAAATCCATTGCAATCGGGTCGTGGAAAAATTGGGGTTTGGTTATTGGAATTTGCGCCATCGTCGGCGCGCGCAAGAGACCCACTTATGGGCTGGACATCAAATGCCGATACTTCGTCACAATTGCGCATGAAATTCGCGACAAAAGATGCTGCTATCAAATATGCAGACGAAAACAAAATTGAATATGTCGTCCAAGAGCCAAAAGAACAAAAAAGAATTATCCGCAATTATTCCGATAATTTCGCCATGAATAAAAAAGAACCTTGGTCTCATTGATTCAAAAATTTGCCGTGGGCAAATTTGCTCTTCGTTTTTACCCAAAAGTCTTCAACTTTTTCTAACTCATCGCGGTGATATACGGTAAATATTGTTATTTTTGCTTGGAATTAAGAAAGTTTCAGCTAAATGCGTTCGTAATTGGTAATAGATTAATGGCTGCGTAGCTCAGCTGGATAGAGCATCCGCCTTCTAAGCGGACGGTCACAGGTTCGAATCCTGTCGCAGTCGCCATTTTTTCGTTGTCCGAACCTGTGAATTTTTGATTGCGCAAATTAGCGAACTAATTTTCTCGCCGGTTCGAATCCTGTCGCAGTCGCCATTTTTTCGTTGTCCGAACCTGTTAATTTTTGATTGCTCAAATTAGCGAACTAATTTTCTCGCTGGTTCGAATCCTGTCGCAGTAGCCATCTTTATGTATGCCTAATTGGTCAAATCCACAATAATTGCCGAACAACCTAATTTGGCCTCATTAGGTGTGAAACCCAATAATAATCCCCTAGCGCCGCCGTTAATTAGGATTTCGTCGAACATTTGCGCGCTTTCGTCCATAAATGTTGGGACTTTTTTCTTTTGCCCAAATGGCGACACGCCGCCGACTTTGAAACCTGTTACACGCTCGGCGGCATCAGGTTTCATCATCTTTGCGCTTTTGCCATTGGCAGCTTTGGCAAGTTTTTTCAAAGACAATTCGCAATTAGACGGAATAATGGCACAAACTGATTTGCCATCGCATTCGCACATAAGGGTTTTAAAAACAATGGACGGGTCTTTGCCCAAAGCAATTGCAGCTTGAAGCCCGATTTTTTCGGCGTTTGGGTCATATTCATAGGGATAAGTATTGAACGCAATCCCCGCCTTTTTGAGTGCAAGCGTCGCGGCGGTTTCGCGCGCTTTCACTAAAATATCTCCATGCAAAGGGCCTCAAGTCCTTTGGCATCGATTTCATCAAAAGCGGCAAATTCAGTGGAATCAATGTCCAAAACCGCGCGCAATTGCCCCAAACAATCAAAAATTGGGACCACGATTTCAGAATTAGAACGCGAATCGCAGGCTATATGATCGGCGAATTCATGGACGTTTTCGACAATGATTGTCTCTTCATCGCGCGCACATTTACCGCAAACGCCTTTTGAAAAGGGAATGCGCAAACAGCCCAAAGTTCCTTGATATGGACCAATTATTAATTCGTCTTTTTTGGTTTCATCAACAAAATAAAACCCGCACCAAAAAAAGCGCGCGCCGAATGTCATTACCAACATTGAGGCAAGGGTTGAAAATCGCGCGATTAGGTTAGTTTCACCGTCAATCACTGCCCTATATTGCGCCAAAAGCGCCGAATATGCGGCGCTTTTGTTTGTGATATCTATTTCAAAATTTTCCGCCATTATGCGTCTTTTTTGGCTTTCGGCTTTTTGGGTTTTGCTTCGGCCTTTGGTTCGGCAGGTTTTTCGCCGCCTTTTAAAGTCGCAAGTTCCGCCTCTAATTCGGCGACTTTGGCATTCAAACCATCAATTTGGTCACGCATTGCGAAAACGTTAAACGGCTCAACAGCATCAGAAAATTTCTCTTTATATTGCGCCATTTTCTCGTCATTCAAATATTGCTCTTTGAAATGCTTTGTGTGTTCGTCAGCTTTTTTGGCGAATTCTTTTGCCGCTTCTTCAGCTTTTTTGGCAAATTCTTTGGTTTTTTCGGCAACATGGGCGTCTTCAAACTTATCTTTCAAAGTTTCTTCGACTTTTTTGCCTTGATCAACCAAGGTCTGGAAAACCTCTTGCGCGGTTTCCGTCATTTTTGCAAATTGCGCTTCGGCCTGTTCAAATAATTTGCCATAGGCACCAACACCGGCGAGCCAGATTTGGTGGAAATATTCCTGCGCCTTTGTTGCGTCTGCAGATTTTGCGGCATCAGCTTCTGGTGCCTCTACATCAGGTGGAATAGTTTCGCCGATAATTGGCTCTTCTTTATTTGCATCGTCTTTCTTTTTAGGCATTGGGAGACCTCCGTAAAATTCATTAGACCACATTTAGGCACAAATTCAATCTATGCCAAAGTCCACATTAATAACATGGGAAATGAATTTATTTATTCAAGAGTGCGGCAATAAATATGGTGAATTTTGGGGTCTTAGAACCAAACCAGACTTGCCATGTAGCGGCGGCAAATTCGGTGCATTGCCATTGCAGTCTTTGGAAATTGTATTGACCCCAATTGGGAAAGACGGTTGAGAAAGCCATATTGAAATGCGACGTGCATATAAAACCCCGTTTCGGTTGATGGTTTCGGTTTTCTTATTCAAATGCGCGCCATTATATGCCTCGCTAGAAACCTCACTTGAATACTCAAATTCCATTGTTTGATCTGATTTGATTGATGAAATACACCAATTTCTTGCACCTTTATCGGGAAATCTATTGTCGATTAGATAATCCATAGCTTTGGGATCGCCTAGCGCGTTTAAAATTTCTTCAAACGAAATACAATCGGTGTCACCAATTTCGGCGACTTTCAAATCATAATTACCCGCCATGTTTGCCAAAGGGCGAATGCCCCAAATGCCTGGGTCTTTATCCAATAATGCTGCACCCGCCGCTATTTGTTCAGCGCTGATTGTGACTTTGATCTGTAAAAACCCATCAATGAATCTCTCCATAACCACGCCGGGCGAACCATTTTGCGTCTTGTCGTGAAAGCCATGGATTGCGATAGGATTGGGTAAAATATCCAAGGGCTTAGTGGAACAGGCTTTCGCCAAAGCCATTTCACCATTAATGGATGGCAAAACCGTTCCGCCGCCTGATTTACATCCGCCTAAACCCAAGAAAACCAAAATAATCGCGCTAAAATATTTAGGCATTTTGCAACCGTCCGATAATTTCAAGCGCACCTTCGTCGTGGTCTGTAAGTCGAACGCCATGCAGACTTCCCAATATTTTGCGGATTTTAGCAAGGCGCTTGCGAATTGGAATACTCGCGCCGACAATGATCAGTTCGATTTTAGCCTTTTGCAGGTTTTCAACCACGTCAAGCAATGCCGCGAGACCCG
Source organism: Hyphomonadaceae bacterium (assembly GCA_041917055.1). Lineage (GTDB taxonomy): Bacteria > Pseudomonadota > Alphaproteobacteria > Caulobacterales > Aquidulcibacteraceae > Pseudaquidulcibacter. Next base: position 122,111 of record JAYRYJ010000006.1, on the reverse strand, counting down.
AACTATCGATATAGGTCACGTCTTTGAGGTTTAAGACCAGCGCCAATGGTTTGGCCTTCATATTCTCCAAAGCCTCAACGAAAGCGCCGACCGCGCCGAAAAACAATGGGCCAGATAATTTAAAAACTTCGACATTGTGCGGAAATTTTTCGCGTAAATTGCCGTGTGCATCTTTTGTGTCTTCATGAATTTTTGTGTTTTCGCTCATAGCCATCATGAAAATCACGGCGGAAAGTATTATCCCCGCCTCTACCGCAATGGTCAAATCGGCAAAAACTGTCAGAAGAAAAGTTGTAACCAATACTAATCTATCAGGGTTTTCTGAAAAGCGGAAAAGGCGAATTACGCGGTCGGCCTCCGCCATATTCCAGGCCACAATCATAAGAATTGCCGATAAAGTGGCGATTGGAATGAATGACGTAAGTTTCCCGGCAACTAACAATATTATTAGCAAAAGTGTGGCATGAAGTGCGCCTGCCATTGGAGTTTGCGCGCCAGCACGAATATTAGTGGCGGTTCTTGCAATTGCGCCAGTTGCAGGAAGGCCACCCGAAATTGCACTAGCTATATTGGCGACACCTTGGCCCAATAATTCGGCATTGGGGCGGTGTTTTCCGCCCGTCATACCATCTGCGACCACTGCACTCAAAAGGCTTTCAATGCCCGCCAAAAATGCAATTGTCAGGGCAGACGGCACCAAAGCGACAATATCGGCATATTTTAGGCTTGGAATAATGATTTTGGGGATGGTGGTATGAATAATTCCGAATTTTTGCCCGACCGTCTGGGCGTCTATTTTGAATAAATATACCGCGACGGATGCAACCACGACCACTATGAGGAAATAGGGCGCGCTTGGCGCAATGCGCCTAAAAAATACAATTACCAAAAGGCTTAATAGGGAAACCGCGACCGCCCATGGATTTAGGCTGTGCCAATTTTCAAAAATCGCCAAAACCCTTTCAAATACGGTTTCGGGATTGGAATAGACACTAATACCAAAAAACGGCGCGATTTGCGAAATGAAGATTGTGACCGCAATGCCTGCTGTAAAACCAATAACCACAGTATGGGGCACATATTTCAACAGAACCCCTAATCGGAAGACTGCCGCTGCAATTAATATCAAACCCGCCATAAGGGTTGCGATTATCAGGCCGTCCATGCCGAATTTGCCGATAATTCCAGCAACAACTATTGAAAAGGCCGCCGTCGGTCCACCGATTTGAAAACGCGAACCGCCCAAAACAGAAATCCAGAACCCCGCGACAAAGGCAGTTTTCAAACCAACATCCGGCGGCGCATTAGAGGCAATCGCAATTGCCATTGAAAGGGGAAGGGCGACAATCGCGACCGTTAACCCCGCCAAAAAGTCTGCCTTAAAACTTGAAAAGCCTATTCCTTTTTGCAGATAAGAAAAAAACTTGGGCATAAGATCAGAACGGTCAATAAATGCCGCATATTCTTTTCGCCCTTTGATTTTGGAATCGTTTCGCATTGTTTTCATCTAATCAGAAAATTGCCGTATAATAAAGTGGCGCGTTCAAAACAAAAAGCCTCGCGATTTTTGTCGCGAGGCTTTTGTTAAGCAATCAAATAGATATTATTGGCAGACCCAATAGCCGCAAGGTGATTGACCTTGTGGGGCATATTGCGGCGGCATATATTGAGTATTTGATTGTTGATACTGCATAGGCGGTGCATATTGTGGTGCCGGAACATATTGCGGTCCGGTCGAATATTGCATTACTTGCACTTGCGGCGGGGCATATTGCATTGCTTGCGCTGAATAAACCGCGCGTTCTTGACCATAATAGCTATTAGCTGCAGGGACATACCAACCGGCATCATAACCCCATTGATTGGCATGACCATTATATTGCGTGCCATTGCCATTGTCACCGTAAGAACGACCGCCATTTTGAGTATAATTATGTTCGTCACCACAATAGACGGTTTCTTTTCCGATATTTGCACCCAAAATACCGCCAACAACCGCGCCTAATACGATGCCTTCAGGGCGAACGCCTGCGGCGGCAATTGCTTTACCTGCTGCACCACCAAGACCCGCGCCGATGAAACCACCAGCAACAGCGGCATTTTTCTTACCTTGTTGGCAGGTGTATTTATAATCATATTGCTCGTGCGGATGGGCATTCGCAGCGCTTGCCGCAAACAAGGCACCAAAACCCATAGCGATAATCGATGCAGACATAATTTTTTTCATACCAAACTCCAAGAATTAGTGATTATCTGGGCGCCAACCTGTTTCACAACGGCACACCCAAGTGTTGTTTTTCATAATATTACCATTAGATGCAATTGGCATACCCCAACCGCATTGTCTGCCATTAACCATCTGCACATTTGACGGCGTAGTATAAGAGATAATTTTATATGAACTTGAAACCCATGTTTCGCCACGGCCCATAAAATTCGCGACATTTATGCTAGGGCCATATTGGTTTGAACCATAGATTTTGGCGCTGTCTTGAACCGCATTGGCATTATAAGAATAATTATTGGAATAATGATATTGGGTTGCGCTGTTTGAATAATAGGTCTTTTTATTTTTCGGTGCAGCTTTTGAATAGCTAACAAACTTTGCCGCCGATTTTTTCAAGCCTTTAGAAGAATAGACTTTATGAGATTTCTTTTTTGAACCACCAAACCAAGTTTTCTTTCCTTTGGCCTTAGAGCCTGCAGCTTTTTTGCCTGCGGCATAGCCATTTGAATAGCCGGATTCATAATTTGAATTATCGCTCTCATAAGATTGATATTGTGGTGGTGGGCTTTGTGGTTGCGCCGGTTGAGCTTGTTGATTGGGACACGCAACGAAATAGCAGCCGGCAAAGGCATTTGACGTAAACAATAATGCGCCTGCGATACCTAAAGTTAAAGTGCCGATTGACCCAGCTTTGATTCTTGATTTCATTTTCATTTCCTGATTTGGCAACCAAATATTTTGTTAATATCTTATAAACTATTTTAGCGCCGCGTCACGTCAATGCATGATTATTGGGGAATCTTTTTTGGCATTACAGCCTGATGGTGAAAAAAAACGCCCTTTGGTTTGAACCAAAGGGCGCTCTCTGCCTCGAATCTAGGGTCAGACCTCACTAATTAACGAAGTGTGACCGATGTTTTGGCTAAGATATGGCGTGAAAACAAGGATTTTGTGATGTGAGCATCACAAAACTCCTTTTTTCGCGTCAGATCGACGCCAAAACTCGGCCCGAAGGGTGGGGGTCTTTTGGCCTTACAGCGGCACTGTAAACCTTTTGGAATATTCCAATATTCTTGCGGTTTCCAGCACCACTGTAAGGCCAAAATCCCTCCCATCACACTCCGTTAATTAATGAGGTCTGACCCTAGGAGCTATTCTACAACTGACCAGCCGCCATTAGGCTTGCGGCACATATAGACTTGTTGATAGGCCATTGTGCCGTTTGGAAGGCGATATGCGGCCTGACCATAACCGCAATTGCCCTGCATATTCCAATTATTGGGATAGGATACAGAATCCCAATGATGTTTGTGATGACCTTTTTTATATCCTTGATACTGACCGTAATTTGACGAATAATAATTATCGTCGCCGTAATAGCTGTTGCTATTGTATTGGCTATTGCCATAATAGCCTTGATTTCCGTAATAGTTTTGATTGCCGTAATTTTGTTGTTGGCTGTAATAAGGGCGATTATTATTATCGTAATAGCCGTTATTATATTGGCTTTGATTGTAATATTGTTGCTGTTGTTGGTATTCATATTTATCATCGCAAGCAATGCGGTTTTTACCGATGCTTGAACCGACAACTGCACCAAGAACAGCACCCAAAACTGCGCCTTCTTTACGCACGCCTTTTGAGGCAAGGTTTGAACCGATTGCCGCGCCTGCGATTGCGCCGCCAAGGCCGCCTGCGGTTTGGGCATTATTCACCGATTGTTGGCATTCGGTATCCGAATTATAGCCTTGATAATAATTTTGCGCACTTGCAAAAGCCGGAACAAGTAAGAATGCCGCCGATGCAATAAGAATTGGTTTGAATTTAGCCATTTCCATCTCCATAATTTTTTCTGATTTTACACATTGAACCTGAACGCTTGATGAGCAGATTGTTAAGGTTCGGCCCTCGAAAAAATCGAGGGCCGATGTTTGATTATTTGCGAACAATATTCCAATCACCGTGGAAATCGCGGCACATAAAGGCAGGTTCGGTCACTCTATAACCTTTGAAGGTTTTGAAGCTAACCGCACCCCAGCCGCATTTATGTGGCCATTTGGTGTATTGCGGAGGCAGAATTTTCACTCTTGCATGATGGTGATGATTCCCATAGCCATAACCATTGCCATAGTCATTGCCGTAGCCGTTGCCATAACCATTGCCGTAGCCATTGCTATAGCCGTTACCATAACCATTGCCATAACCGTTACCATAACCGTTGCCATAACCGTTGGCGTATTGATTATAGTTTTTGCCAGTCTTTCCGTGATTCCAATCATCGTCATCTTTGACAATAATTATGTCGTTGCCGCGTTTATCTTCTTTCACAATCACAGTGGTGTCATTGTTTTGAAATTGTTTTTGAGGTTTTTGACCGCCAAAATTGCCATTCATTGGTTGCGCTAAAGCCAATCCGGGTAATGCAATTGACAAAGCGGCCAAGGCTAAAATTTCTTTTTTCATTTCACTTCTCCTTGCCCTCTTTCGGGCGTTGATTAAACCAAAGTCAGAGGCCTTGGGGCATTTGGGGAGGGAGGGGGGAGGAGGGGTAACCCTTCGGCCTCTGACGGTTTGATAATCGCATATTGAAAATGAATGGCCTTTGGCGGACGGTTTTATTTTCGGTTCATATTGAAATCGTACAGCTGAAGAAAAACTGTATGAAAACAGGGTACTAAGGCGAAGGTGGCAATTTCAATGCTTTTCTCTCTGCATTAAATTTCGGCAATGATTCAGGTTTTGCATTCAATAAATTCATTGACTATTAGAGCGCGATGGAAAATATTAAACAAAGCGAATTCAAAATCGAAACTACAAATTCGGTAAATTCACCTAAGTTTCAAATGAATATGCATCTTTCATCAAAAATCCATATTGATGAAATCAGAAAACAATATGTTCCAAGCCCGAATGAAGAAATCACAAAGCAATATGAATTATCGGATCCCATTTCAGATGAGATAAACTCGCCATTAAAAGGTCTGGTTCATCGATATTCTAATCGTGCATTATTGAAACTTACAAATCAATGTGAAGCCTATTGCCGGTTCTGTTTTCGCCGTGAATTTGTGGGAACCAAAGTTCAAGCATTCATAAACAATGATGAATTTGATAAAATTTGTGATTATATAACGACAAACAAACAAATAAACGAAATCATTTTTTCCGGCGGCGATCCATTAATTCTTTCTCCGCGCCGTATAGAAGAATTTTGTCGCAGATTGGAAGCTATCGAGAATATTAAGACCTTGCGCTTTCATACTCGTTTACCAATCCAAGCGCCGCATAAGATAACAAACCAATTAATTAATACACTGAAATCAATCAAAAAGCCGATTAATATTGTCTTGCACATCAATCATATTTCCGAAATTGATGAAAATGTGAAAAAAGCGATTTCGGAATTGAAAAATGTCGGCAATTTATTTTCCCAAACAGTCTTATTAAAAGGCATCAATGATAATGCGCATATTTTGGCAGAAACTTTCAATTGTCTTTTCGGGCTTTCGATTAAGCCATATTATTTGCATCACACGGATTTAGCGCGCGGCACATCTCATTTTGCCGTCCCATTAGCGCACGGTATGGAGATTTATGAAGAAATTTCGAAGACATTAAGTGGATTGGCTCTGCCCAATTATGTGCTTGATATGCCCGACGGCAGCGGAAAAATAAGGCTTTGTCGGCCGAAAATTCGCAATAGAGATGATGGAAATTTCGAAATTTTTGATAATAGAAATGAATGGAAATTCTATCCTAATATTGAATTAGGCGTTTAGTGCAGCCAAGCCACGCATCAAATCAGATTTCAAATCCTCGATATTTTCCAGCCCGATTGAAAAACGAATTAATTGGCCTTTGGTTTTCCAATTCCCGAATTGACGATTCAATTGTGGCGTGCAAGGAATTACAAGGCTTTCATAGCCGCCCCATGAAAACCCCTTGCCGAACATAGTCATGGAATTAAGCATTCGGTTTACATCTTGGGTGGTAAATTTCCTATTCAAAACAATAGAAAACAAAGCGCCGGCGCCGCTAAAATCCCGTTGGAAAATCTTATAGTCGGGCGAATGTTCAAGTGCGGGGTGAATTATTTCGTCAATTTCCGACCGGCCTTTCAAAAATAATGCCAGTTCACGCGCTTTTGTGTCGCAATGATCCATGCGCAATTTCATAGTTTTCATTCCGCGCAGACATAACCATGCGTCTTCCGCAGATGTCCCAAGGCCAAGGTTTAAATGCGTCTTTTTTAATTGCGCCAAAATCTTTTCGCAATTGGTTGTTACCGAACCCAATAAAACATCGGAATGCCCGCCTTGATATTTGGTCAAGGCTTGAATGGAAATATCAACACCCATTTTTAGCGGGAGCATATAGATGCCCGCCGACCACGTATCATCAATTGCGGTAAGGATTTTTTGGGCCTTTGCTTTTTCAACAATTGCCGGAATGTCTTGTAATTCCAATGTCAAAGAACCGGGGCTTTCCAACATTATTAGCTTAGTATTGGCCCTAAAAAGCGTTTCAATATCGCCACCAATTCGCGGATCATAAAATTCGCATTCAATACCCAAATCTTTCAAAAATTCGGTGGCAAAGCGCCGTGTGGGGCCATAAACACTATCACTTAATAATAAATGGTCACCGGATTTCAAAAGTGCCAAGAGAGTGGTGGTGATTGCGCTTAGTCCGGAAGGACAAAGAATCGTGCCCGTTCCCCCCATCAATTCATTCAAAGCATCGCATAAAAAATCATGCGCCGAAGCACCTTCAAGCCCATAAGATTTCCCCGTATGCGAATAAAGGTCTTCGGCTTTGTCGAAAAGAATAGTCGAGCCGCGTTGGATTGGCGGATTTACGAAATTCTCATGTTTTTTGGGGGCGCGGCCTGTTTGAGTAAGAATTGTATCGATTTTGGCGTCAAATTGCTTCAAGATTGGCCCCTTCAATCGGTGCATCATCGCGTGCACCCCATTCGGCCCACGAGCCGTCATAAACCGCGACATCCTCTTTGCCGACTGCAAATAATGCAAGCGCGAGAATACATGCGGTTATGCCAGAGCCGCAAGTCGTAATTAACGGCTTTTGAAAATCAATTCCGATATGTGCAAATAATGCCTCAATCTCATCATTTGATTTTAGAGTCCCATCTTCATTGATTAATTTGGCATAATGCATATTGAAGGAATTAGGAATATGCCCAGAATTCAGTTCGGGACGCGGTTCTTTTTCAGTGCCCATAAAGCGCCCAGGTGCGCGCGCATCTATGATTTGCGCTTTTGAGGTTTCGCTTGCGCGTAGAACTTGATAGAAATCCTTGATTAAATCGTTTCTATATCTAGCGGTGAAATGTCTTTCGCGACGCATTGGTTTCATATCATCAATCGGTCGTCCTTCTGCGAGCCATTTTTTAAGGCCGCCATCAAGAACTACAACATCCTCGTGCCCCATCAATCTAAGCATCCACCAAACGCGCGGTGCCGAAAAAATACCATGGGAATCATATACGACCGCGCGAACGCCATCACCCAAACCCAAAGAGCGCGCGCGTGAGGCGAATTTTTCAGGACTTGGAACCATGTGCGGCAAAGAAGTGTCGGTATTGGCGATTTCGTCAATGTCAAAAAAGACTGCGCCTTCAATATGGCAATTTTCATATTCTTCGCGTGCATTTCGATTGGCATTTGGCATGAACCAAGTGGCATCAATCAAATGAATATCAGGACTATTAATATGCTTTGCAAGCCATTCGGTCGAAACCGTTGGGTTTTGCGGTTTTGTCAATGCGCTCATAAAGTTTCCCCCAGCTTTTTTGCAACGCCATAATTTGAGTAAATCATTATTTCCGTTTGGTAAAGGCGCTATTCCTCGTGATACGGATAAAACTCACAATCCTTAATCGATAGCTTCGTGCCCGCGTCATTAATAATTTTTTCCGGCTCGATGGTTGGTGTTGGGTGCGTGTCCAAAAATGAGTAAATCTCTTCGAAATTATCGAATTTTGTCAAAAACGAAAGATGGGCGCGCGTTGGAAACATCATGGACTTCGTGCCTCGTCTTGCATCTTCTAAAGCTGCGATTGGGTCCACCCATTCAGCCTCAGTAATTTCAAAACCATCGATCAAATGACGCGGCTTTTCTTCAAGGCAGGCAATGTAGAACCAAGTGCGATAGCGACGCTTAATTCCAAAAGGCGGAATCCAAACCGCAACTTTACGCAATAATGGAATTTCTAATTCAATCTTATTGGCATTGAGGAAATCATCAAAAATTCGCGGGTTTTTATTGATTTCGCGCCGCAAATTCAATTCAAGGCGGAATTTATCATAGATTTTTTGGTCGCCGATTTTGCCCAATAGGATTCCGGATTCCTCAAAACACTCGCGAATAGCGGCGATTTTTGGAAAATCTGCTTCCGTCTTCGCAATCTCATAATCGGCCTCATGGTGTGCGCCACCCGGGAACACAAAATTGCCGGAGGCAAACGCCAAAGTAATATTGCGCTTAACCATAAATGTATTTAGGCCGATATAGGCCTTTGTCACCAACATCAAAGTTGATGCGTCGCGAATCGCTTCCATATTATCTAAATAGAGGCTTTTCTTATTGATTCAATATGGGAAATTGTCGCGTCAATAATCAGGCGCGTTTTTTTCCGAATGTGGAATTCGCTCTTGGACGGCGTGCAGCGGCAAGAATTTTGTCAAGTGCCGAAACGGCTTTATCTGTGACAGTCTCAATTATCGAAACATCCAAATACATATCGCCGGTTCGACGGTTTTCATTGCCGCCAAAGCCTTTGCCCTCAATTTTAAGTCTAGCGCCATCGGGCGTATTGGGTGGAAGTTTGACACGTAATTTCCCAATCGGCGTATCAATATCAGCAAAACCGCCTTTATTTGCTTGGGTCATAGAAATTCGCAACATTGATGAAATATCGCCGCCTTCGGCACGAAAGCCTTCAGTCTCCATAACGCGAACTATGCATGCAACGCTTTTGCCGCCAATATTGGTAAGGATTCTATCACCATCGCGCGTATTGCTTGGGACTTTAATTGTGGCTTTGCCATAGCGGCATTCGCCCTTAATGGCGCCACCTTGGGCTGCGGTCCAAATGGAAATAGGGAGTTCAATTTCAGGCATGGTTTTAACCCGATTATTACTTGCTTCCCGATCCGCAGACGCAACCGCACCCGTAATTTCACGCAATGCATTGCGCGCCTCAATAAAAAAGGCTTTGGCATCAGGGTCAGGGTTTATGTCGGGGTGGAAAGCTTTTGCAATGGAACGAAAGGCGCGTCTGGCCTCTTGCGGGTCAGCGCCTTGTGGGATACCAAGTACAGAATAAGGTGATGGCATGACACCTATTTGCACCGAACATAGTTAATGATTAGTAATTAATCGCTTGAATGCGCAGATAAATTTTCATGAAATTAGCACGCGCTTCCTCAATGAGTTTGGCAATGCGATTATTTCGCTTTATCTCGACCCCTTGCATTATTCGCAAAACCCGTTATGCAGCCAAAAACGGCATAAAAAGTGGCAAAATCAGCACAAAATCAATTCGTCTATCTCCCATTGGGCGGGTCAAACGAAATCGGCATGAATCTCAATCTCTATGGCTTTGGTCCTGAGGAACAAAGGCAATGGATTATTGTCGATTGCGGCGTAACCTTTGCGTCCGAAGAACATATTCCAGGCGTTGAAATTATCATTCCCGATCCTGAATTCGTTAAATCAATTAAGGACGATATACTCGCGATTATTCTTACACACGCGCATGAGGATCATATAGGCGCATTGCCTTTCTTATGGCCTTTTATCGAAGCGCCAATGTATGCGACCGCATTCACCGCCGAATTAATTAAAGACAAATTGCGCGAGCATAATTTAATCGATAATGTTGAATTAAATATTGTGCCTTTGAAGGGAAAACTTAAAATCGGGCCGTTTGGAATTGAATTTATTACAATCACCCATTCGATTGCCGAACCCAACGGTTTGATTATTTCAACCGAATTGGGAAATGTTTTCCATACCGGCGATTGGAAAATAGACCCGACGCCATTAATCGGCGAAACCACTGATTTTGAACGTCTAAAAATCTTGTCGCAAAGCGGCATTGAGGCAATGGTTTGCGATTCAACCAATGTTTTCGTCAATGGCGAAAGTGGGTCTGAAGCCAGAGTTCGCGACGAATTGGTAAAAGTAATTGCTGAACAAAATGGAAAAGTCGCTTTGGCCTGTTTCGCATCAAATGTCGCGCGGGTTTGTTCAGCTATTGAGGCGGCGGGCAAGGCGGGGCGCAAAGTCTGCTTAATGGGTCGGTCGATGGTACGCATCGCCAATGCGGCGCGCAGAACCGGAATTATTGGCGATATTGGGTTCATCGAACCCGAAAAGGCCCGTGATTATGACGATAATGAAATCCTTTATCTGTGCACCGGTTCGCAAGGCGAAAAACGCGCTGCTTTGGCGCGCATTGCCGAAGGGACTCATCCGCACCTTAAATTAAAAAAGGGCGATAGTGTTCTATTCTCATCGCGCGAAATTCCGGGCAATGAACGTGATATTTATGATTTAATCAATAAATTCATTTTGAAAGACGTGAATGTCATTACCGCGCATGACCGTCCAATCCATGTTTCAGGTCACCCGTGCCGCGATGAATTAGCGACAATGTATGGAATTGTGCGGCCTAAAATGGCAATCCCGACACATGGTGAACGTCGCCATATTATTGAACACGCGAAATTTGCGAAAACCCTACAAATCGAAAAATCAATTGCGCCGCAAAATGGTCATATGATTGAAATTGCGCCGAATGGCCCGCGGGTTATTGATGAAGTGCCGTCGGGAAGACTTTATATTGACGGCAATAATTTCGTTTCCGACGGTTCAGAAATAATGAAAGAGCGCCAGAGAATTGGCGAGAATGGTTATTTTATGGTCGCCATGAGTCTTGATTTCAAAGGCAATATTATAGGTGGCCCTGACGTTCGGTCACGCGGCGTTGCTTTCAAGAATGACGAACAAAGTGATAGAATCCATGACGCAATTGCCAAAATTGCTGAAATTTCACTTTTAAAATTGAAAAAAGACGAAAGACTAGATGAAGATTTAGCCGAAGATATAGTAATGCGTGCCATCAGAAAACAATCATTCGCACTTTTGAACAAAAAGCCGATGATTGAAGTAATGATCATGTGTGTATGAGGTGCAAAATGAAAATTGGTCGCTTAAATCATATCGGTATTGCCGTTCCATCAATTGAAGCGGCCTGGGAAACCTATAAAACCCTTTATGGTGTTGAAGATAAAGACATTACGCCAATTCGCGGCATGGAAGCCCAAGGCGTGAAGTTCTCATTCGTAAATCTCCCAAATTCACAAATTGAACTAATCGAACCTTTGGGCGAAAAATCCCCGATTTTGAAATTTTTGGAAAAAAACCCAAATGGCGGGCAACACCACGTCTGTTTTGAAGTTGAAAACATTTATGAAGCCAAGGATTTCATTATTTCTCAAGGCGGAACGGTTTTGGGCGAACCCCGCATTGGCGCGCATGGCACATTGATTATTTTCGTCCATCCGAAAAATTCCAACGGCGTGCTGATTGAACTTATGGAAACCCCGAAAGAAGCGCATTAAGATAATTGTATGGATATATTTACTGCAATCGCAACTTTCGTAATTTTTTGGTGGATTAGTCTTTTTTTGACTTTCCCAATCGGCGTAACTACGCAGGCCGAAGCCGGTAAAATTGTGAAAGGCAGCATGAAAAGTGCGCCGTCGCACATTGATTGGAAAAAGAAACTTACTGTCGCGAGTGTTTTGGCGGCAATTATTTGGGGCACATTCTTTGCCCTTGTGTTATTGAATATTATTAAACTTTAAGAGGCCAAACATGCGCCTGTCGCGCTATTTTTTACCCGTTGCGAAAGAAACCCCAAGTGAGGCACAAATTGTTTCGCACCAATTAATGTTGCGCGCCGGTTTGATTAAACAGCAATCCGCCGGGGTCTATGTTTGGCTTCCGTTTGGCCTAAAAGTCTTGAAAAAAATTGAAGCGATTGTTCGTGAGGAACAGAATAGATCCGGCGCTATTGAGCTTTTGATGCCAACAATTCAAGGTGCGGATTTATGGCGCGAATCCGGTCGGTATGATGATTATGGTGCCGAAATGTTGCGAATAACAGATCGCCATGAACGCGAATTATTATTTGGACCAACCGCTGAAGAAGTCGTTACCGACGTGGTTCGCACTTATGTCAAATCTTACAAAGACTTGCCGTTAAATCTTTATAATATTCAATGGAAATTTCGCGACGAAATTCGTCCGCGTTTTGGTGTTATGCGCGGTCGTGAATTCTTGATGAAAGACGCCTATTCGTTTGATATTGATGAAAAAGGCGCGATTGACGCCTATAATAAAATGTTCCTTGCTTATTTGCGCACTTTCCAACGCCTTGGTCTGCGCGGTGTGCCAATGCGCGCAGCAACAGGGCCAATTGGGGGGAATTTAAGCCATGAATTTATCATTCTCGCTAAAAATGGTGAAAGCGAAGTTTTTTATGACAGCGTCCATGAAGATAAAGATTGGGCCAATGCTGAAATCAGTTTTGAAAATGACGAAACATCAATCACAACCCGCCAAAACCTCGTGAATGAAGTTATTTCGGCCTATGCAGCAACGGATGAAATGCACGATGAGGCCGCATTTAATCTTGTTCCGGAAGAACGCCGCCGCACGGGTCGCGGTATTGAAGTCGGGCATATTTTCTTTTTCGGTGAAAAATACTCGCGCCCCATGAAAGCCAAAGTAATGGGCAAAGATGGTAAAGAAACCAATCTGCAAATGGGTTCTTACGGCATTGGTGTTTCACGCCTTGTTGGCGCAATTATTGAGGCAAGCCATGATGATAATGGCATAATTTGGCCCAAAGAAATTGCGCCTTTCGGTCTTGGCATTATTAATCTTAAACCCGGTCATGACGCGTGTGACAATCTTTGCCGCGAAATCTATGAAAAAGCGACCAAAGCAGGCCTTGATCCGCTTTATGATGATCGTGACGAACGACCAGGCGCAAAATTTGCAACAATGGATGTGATTGGCGTGCCGGAACAGATTGTAATTGGCCCACGCGGTGTTGAAAATGGCGTTTTGGAAATCAAAAACCGCGCGACGCAAGAAAAAACGGAGGTTTCCATCCTCGATTATATGGCAAGATTTAGCGTATGAGCGAAAAAGCCAAACCATTTGGTGCTTGGGAACGCATGATTGCGATGCGTTATTTACGCACGCGTCGTGAAAATGGCGGCGTAACTTTAATTTCCATCATTTCGTTTTTCGGCATTATGCTTGCGGTGATGGTTTTGATTATTGTTATGAGCGTTATGAATGGTTTTCGCACCGAATTGCTTGATCGCATTTTGGGCGTCAATGGTCATGTCTATGTCGATACGCGTGGAATGCCAAAGGGCTTGGTAACGAATATACAGACCGAAGCACGCAAAATCCAAGGCATGAAAACCATTTATCCATTAGTACAAGGTCAAGTTTTGGCGGTTGGTGCCGAAGGTTATGCTGCGCGCGGTGGCATGATTATGGGCATGTCGCGTGATGATTTTCTTGCGCTCAAAATGGTTTCGCAAACTATTGTTTCCGGCAGCCTCGAGAATTTCGGAAAAGGTGAATTTGGCGGTGATGAAGTTGCAATTGGTTCTTCTCTTGCGGCTGATTTAGGCGTTTTGGCGGGGGATTATGTAACTCTGCTAACGCCCGAAGGTGCGCAAACGCCTTTTGGCATTGTTCCGCGCTCTAAGGAATATAAAGTCGGCGCGATTTTTGATATTGGCATGAGCGAATATGACAAATTGCTTATCTATATGCCAATCGAACAGGCGCAGGCATTTTTGGGTCGCGGCGAAGTGGTCGATATGCTTGAAGGTCGCGTCGAAAAGCCTGACGATATGGCCCATATTATCGATCAAATCGGCGTTTTAGCGGGTAAAAGCCTTGTTTCCGATTGGAAAGAGCATTCGGCAAGCCTGGTTTCAGCATTGGGAACGGAACGCGCGGTGATGCGGCTAATTCTAATGATGCTTATTATTATCGCCGCACTTAATATTATTTCCGGCCTTGTAATGTTGGTCAAAAACAAAGGCCGCGATATTGCAGTTTTGAGAACTATGGGCGCTACGCGCGCTTCAATCACCCGAATTTTTATTCTTATCGGCGCAAGTATCGGGGTTTTGGGAACAATTTGCGGGATTGTCGCGGGAACATTATTTTGCGTAAATATTAAAGCTATCCAAAAAGGTGTTGAGGCAATTTTTGGTCCGGTTTTTCCTTCTGAAGTTTATTTCCTATCGCAAATTCCGGCCCATGTTGAATGGCCCGAAGTTTGGATTACTTCAGGTTTTGCGCTTTTAATGAGTATTTTGGTGACTTTGCCGCCTGCTATTCGCGCCGCCAAACTCGATCCGGTGGAGGCATTGCGTTATGAATAATGTCCTCGAAATCAAGGGCCTAAGACGGGTCTATAAAACCCTTGCCGGCGAATTAGAAGTTTTGCGCGATTTGGATTTGAAAATTAAGCCCGGTGAAATTGTCGGTCTCGTCGGGCCTTCTGGGTCGGGGAAATCGTCGCTTTTGCATTCCGCCGGACTTTTAGAAGAAATTCAAAGCGGTGAAATTTTTATTGATGGCGAAAATGTCACCAAATTTGATGATAATCAAAGAACAATGATACGCCGCCAAAAATTGGGTTTTGTCTATCAATTTCACAATCTATTGCCCGAGTTTGATGCGCGTGAAAATATCGCTTTGCCAATGATGCTTAATGGCGTTTCATTGGTGAAGGCATTGGCGCGTGCCGAAGAATTATTGGATATTTTGGGGCTTGCCGCGCGCATGACACATAAGCCTGCGCAATTATCCGGTGGGGAACAACAAAGGGTGGCGATAGGGCGCGCATTGGCAAATCGCCCAATTCTATTGCTTGCCGACGAACCGACGGGCAATCTTGACCCCAATACTTCGGGGCATGTTTTTGAATTTTTTTCCAATCTCGCCAAAAACGAAAACATTGCCGCTTTGGTCGGAACGCACAATCTAGAACTCGCTGATAAAATGGATAGGATAGTGCGCATCGAAGATGGGCATTTGGTCGAATCCTAAATTTTATTAGAAAACTGCATATTTCCAAAAAAACTACTTGCGCATGAGAACAAAACGTGAAATAAGAACATTTATAGAACGAATAATTGATCTATAGTGCGAGGCGGCGATGGCAAAACTCTTTTTGGAT
This sequence comes from Hyphomonadaceae bacterium, assembly GCA_041917055.1. Taxonomy (GTDB): domain Bacteria; phylum Pseudomonadota; class Alphaproteobacteria; order Caulobacterales; family Aquidulcibacteraceae; genus Pseudaquidulcibacter. The sequence goes on along the minus strand of JAYRYJ010000006.1, from coordinate 106,572 downwards.
TTTGAAGAATTTTTAGGGCTTTTGGTTTTGATTTCCGGCTCTGCCTTTATTTGGACGGTTGCGGAGATGTTTGCGACTTAAAAGGTCCGACGCCATATCATGCAAAAACCTGTTGGTGGGGTGTCGGTTTTTGCTGACAAAGGCGGGAAATTTTATATTGTTGAAATATGCAGAATCCCGAATTTGTCCATTTAAGGGTTAGAAGCGCCTATTCATTACTCGATGGCGCCATGACCATTAAGAATATTGCCAATGTCGCGAAAAATCGTGAATATTGCGCTTTGGGAATTTGCGACCCCAATCTTTTCGGTGGTTTGGAATTTTCTGAAAGCCTTGCCGCAAATGGTGTGCAACCAATTATTGGTCTTTCCTTATATGTGAAGAAAGACACAATTGCCGGAAATGGCAAAAGTCATGGTCAATTGGCGCTTTTTGCAAAAGACGAAATTGGCCTACAAAATCTATATTTATTATCAAGTGCGTCTTTTTTGGAAACCGACGCCATTGATGATTGTTTGACAATCGAGAAATTGATTGCCCATAAAAATGGCCTTATCTGCCTCTCGGGTGGTTGGGAAGGGCCGCTAAACCGCGAAATTATGGCCAATCGAATTGATGAAATGCGCGATTGGGCGGCAATTCTAAGCCGCGAATTTCTGGACAATTTCTACATTGAAATCACGCGTCACGGTCGTGATGATGAGGCGATTTGCGAGCCTATCTTGCTTCAATATGCCTATGACACTGATATTCCAATCGTCGGCACAAATGACATTCGCTATGAAACGCGTCAAAAACACTACCCGCATGAAGTTTTGCGATGCATTGCGCAAGGTGCGAGATTATCAGATAATAATCGTGACAGATTGACTGAGGAGCATTATTTCAAGCCCAATTCTGAAATGCTCGCTCTTTTTGCAGATTTGCCTGAATGCATCGAAAACACGGTCGAAATTGCGCAAAGATGTGCCATTCGTGCCAAAAAGCGAAACCCAATCTTGCCGCCTTTCGTTTCTCCTTCGGGTCTTGAAGAAAAAGACGAATTGGCGAAACAAGCGCATGAAGGTTTAAAACTGCGCCTAGAAAAACGACCGCCAATTACGACGACCGAGGAATATGAGGCGCGCCTCAATTTCGAACTTTCTGTTATCGAAAGAATGGGTTTTTCGGGCTATTTCCTCATAGTTTCGGACTTCATAAAATGGGCAAAAGCACAAAATATTCCGGTTGGTCCGGGGCGCGGTTCCGGTGCGGGTTCATTGGTTGCTTATTCATTGGAAATCACCGACTTAGACCCTCTGGAATTCGGCTTGCTTTTTGAACGTTTTTTGAACCCAGAACGTGTCTCGATGCCCGACTTCGACGTCGATTTTTGCCAAACGCGGCGTGACGAAGTTATTTCCTATGTGCAAGAAAAATATGGCTATGATAGGGTATCGCAAATCATCACTTTCGGTACTTTGCAGGCGCGCGCTGCAGTGCGCGATGTCGGGCGGGTTTTGGATATGTCATTTTCCGAGGTTTCGGACATAACGAAATTAATCCCCAATAATCCGGCAAACCCCGTAACTTTGCGCAAGGCGATTGAAATCGAACCAAAGTTGCAAGAAAAACAGGCCGATAATGAAACCACCCGCACATTATTGGAAACCGCGCTTGAATTAGAAGGTCTTTATCGCAATTGTTCAACCCACGCCGCGGGTGTGGTTATTGCGGGTCGCAATCTAACGGAATTAGTGCCTTTATACAAAGACCCGAAATCAGAAATCCCCGCAACCCAATTCAATATGAAATGGTCCGAAGCGGCAGGTTTGGTGAAATTCGACTTCCTGGGGCTAAAAACGCTAAGTGTCATTCAAACTGCGATTGAATTACTTAAAAAGCGCGGTATCGAGGTTGATTTTTCGACTCAACGGTATGACGATAAAGAAGTTTTCGACTTTTTGGCGGGCGGTCAAACTTTGGGCGTGTTCCAACTCGAGGGGCAAGGAATGCGCGATACGCTGCGCAAAATGGTTCCCACTTGTCTTGAAGATATTATCGCTTTGATTTCGCTTTATCGCCCGGGTCCAATGGAGAATATTCCAACATATTGTGATGTTAAAGCGGGGCGGCAAAAACCTGATTATCTTCACCCATCACTTGAACCAGTTTTGAAAGAAACTCATGGCGTAATAATTTACCAAGAACAAGTTATGCAGATTGCGCAAATCCTTTCTGGCTATTCATTGGGAGAGGCCGATATGTTACGCCGCGCAATGGGTAAAAAATTGCAATCTGAAATGGATTTGCAAAGAAAACGGTTTGTCGAAGGCGCGGATAAAAAAGGAATTGATAAATCACTTTCCGGCCAAATTTTCGACCTAGTGAATAAATTCGCGGGTTATGGTTTCAATAAATCCCACGCCGCTGCCTATGCGGTTATTTCCTACCAAACCGCTTGGTTAAAAGCCAAATATCCGTGCGAATTTTTGGTCGCGGCAATGACACTCGATATCGAAGATACAAACAAATTGAGTGCCTATGTTCAAGATGCCAAAAAACTCGGTATCAAGGTTCGCAAGCCCGACATAAACACATCCCAAGCCAATTTCGCGATTGAAAACGGCGAAATTCTTTATGCTTTGGGCGCGGTCAAAAATGTCGGTGTTCGGGCAATGTCGCATTTGGTGGAAATCCGCGAGGAAAATGGCGGCTTTGAAAATATTTATGAAGTTTTCGAAAAAGTGGGGCCGCGCCATTTGAACAAACGCGCTGTCGAAAACCTCGCCAAAGCTGGGGCTTTTGATGATTTCGACACCAATCGCGCGCGAATTGTCGAAAGCGCGGATCAATTAATGAGCCATGCAAATGCTACGAATAATGAGCATGACACAAACCAAATGGGGCTTTTCGGCGAAAGTGCGACACCGCCGCGCGCGCCATTGCCAATAATAAAACCCTATTCAGCCCAAGATAAATTATCGCATGAATTTGCGGCAATGGGCCTATTCCTATCCGGCCACCCGCTTGATGATATTATGCCGGAATTGATACAACGCAAAACCGTTCTTTATAATCAAGTTCCCGACAACCTTCCAACGGGTGAGGGGGTGTTTCGAATGGCGGGGGTTATTCGTGCATTCAAAGAAAGGCCGGCGCGAAAAGGCGGCAAATTTGCGTGGGTGACATTATCGGATCCAACCGGTGAATATGAGGTTTTTGTAAGACCCGAAGATTTGGAAGATGCCCGAAAATATTTCGAAAATGGCCGCGCCATAAGTTTTGTCGCAAGCGCTAAACTGGTTGAAAGCGAGGTTAAAATCAATGGCTCGCGCTTTGATAATGTCGAAAATATCGCATCAACTCAATTAGCAGGCGCGAAATTATATCTCGATGAAAGCGCAAAAATTGCCGACATTAAAGAAGTTACTGAGGCATTACGCGGCGCGCAATCCAATGTATTTGGTGAATTGAAACTAGTTTTTTTAACCGATTGCGGCCTGGAAGTTGAAATGCAATTGCCTGGTCGCTTCCCTTTAGATGTCGGCGCCCGCCGCGCTCTAAAATCAATAATGGGCGTGGCGAGTGTGTCGGAGTATTAGAGGAACATTCTATTTGTTGTTAGCACTTCGAAATTGGAACGATGGAAGAAATCATAGGTCGTCCGGATATATTTTTTGTATGGACAATTGCTTTGCCGTCGCAATAATTAGTCCCCGCAGCATAATCAAAAGTTACTAAATAGGAATTATTTGTTTGTCCCTTAATTGAAGTTAATTGAACAGGCCGCGACAATTCTCCATAAAATCGGTTCATCTGAAGAATATTATAGCTACCTTTATTACGTTTCTCGGGAATCACAAAACCGTTTGCTAATTCACCGTTACCATCATGTAGTGCGGCATAGAATCCTTTAATATTTTCAATGGCGTCGTTGCTAATGGCTGGTAAGTCTGTGTCTTGAATGTCATTTTCACCCGGCTCAATCTTGTTAGAGGCCGGAGCAGGTCGCAAATGAATTGCTTCATTCCGAGACTTATTAGACGCGGCAACTAATAATTGCTGAATGATGAATGACGCGTCGGAAGTGGAAACAATATCGCCGCTTGCGTCAGCAGTAGGCTGTAAAAAGTAATTCAGGTCGTTTCGAATTTCAGTTTTCCCATCAAAGTAAACCGCCTCCGCCGAGGGAATACTAAGTGCAAACTTAGCGACGCAATCGACTCTGTCAATGTCCTTATTATAGTTTTGCATTAAAGGGGAAATCAAAGTTGCCTTGAATGTTTTTTGCCAATCATTCAAAATCGTTGGATTTCCACCAAAATCATTTATGGCATTGGAAAAAACAATCTCTTTCAGCCCTCCTACAGCGTCTGAAGCGACACACCTTTTACTAACCTTCGCCGCATTGGGATTATTAAGATTGCAGCTACTTGCAAATGAAATTGAGACAAATAATGCGATCAACGAAGACTTCATTTTCATTACAAATGCCACTTTTCCAATTCAAAGAATCCCACAACTACAAACAATTAGAATCGATTAATTCTAGACGATTTGACTATTCGTTAAGTCAATACTTAAGCCGCCTCAACAGTCACCGTTGCACCATCTACTCTAACAACTCTCAATTTTCGGCCTTCTTTGGGGTTGGTTTCGCACATGGCGCGCCACCTTGTGTCACCTATGAAAATTGCGCCCATTCCGGCATCAAAATCACCAGCAGCAATTCCGATTTGCCCTACAAGTCGCGAGTCCGGTTCATTAATGTTTTGCGCTTCTTTGCCAAGTTTAAGCGGAAATAGTTTTCGACCGAAAATCGTTGTCAAAATCGCCAAAATCGCAAAAACTAAAACGCTTATATAGACAGGCGTGTTAGGCGCGATAAGTGTAAGAAATGCGACAATCGCCGCCGCAATCGCAAACCATAAAAGATACATGGTTCCGCTTAAAAGTTCGAACACCAACAAAATGGCACATACTGAGCCCCAAGCCCAAAATGGGTGAGAGGAAAAGAAATCAAAAATATCCATTTCTAACCTATTTCTTAGCTTCAGGTTTTGAATCTAGCAAAGCCTTTACCCCCTCGACGGCGCCAGCAAGTGACGAAAGATCGGCAGGGATAATAACTGTACGTTGTTGCGGCGAAGTTGCCAAATTCCCAAACGCTTCGATATATTTTTGTGCAAGGAAATAATTAACCGCTTGGATATCGCCCTGTGCAATCGCTTCGGAAACCATTTTTGTTGCATTCGCTTCGGCTTCGGCGGCACGTTCCCGCGCTTCAGCGTCGCGGAAAGCTGCCTCTTTGCGCGCTTCTGCTTCAAGGATTGTTGATTGTTTTAGACCCTCAGCGCGTAAAATCGCGGCTTGCCTTGAACCTTCAGCCTCAGTGATGTCGGCGCGCTTGTCACGTTCGGCTTTCATTTGGCGCGCCATTGCCTCAGTAAGGTTCGCAGGTGGCGTAATGTCCTTAATTTCAATACGCACAACTTTAACGCCCCATGGGGTGGTTGCGGCGTCAATTGTTGTAAGTAATTTGGCATTAATCATGTCACGTTGTGACAAAACTTCATCAAGTTCCATTGAGCCAATAACGGTCCGCAAATTGGTGAGCGCGAGATTAATAATCGCAAGACGCAAATTTTCAACTTCATACGCGGCTTTGGCGGCATCATAAACTTGGGTAAATACAACCGCATCGCAACTAACCATCGCGTTGTCTTTGGTGATAACTTCTTGACGCGGAACATCGAACACCGATTCCATCATGGAAATTTTGCGTCCAACTGAATCGACAAAAGGGATAAGGAAATTCAAGCCGGGGGTAAGTATATTGGTGAAACGTCCAAAGCGCTCAACGGTAAATTGATAACCTTGTGGGACAATTTTGATGGTTGAGGCAACAAAAACCCCCGCCAGAACCAAAAATGTTAAAGTAAAAACTGCAGATTCCATGCCTCACTCCTAGTTTGCATTATTTGGATACGATTTGAGTTTTTTCAAGTTCTTATGTTTCACAATCAAAATTTCTGTGGATAAGTCGGCGCATCCAAACTTCCAAATTGGTAATATATTGATTTTGTGACACTTTTCTAAAAGTGATACGAATCAAAAATACTTGCAATTTCCCGTTTTTATTATACGCTGCTTCAAGAGAAGTCAAAGACAGTCTTCAATAAAATAAATAAAGATGCACGTCTTGCCGCATTTGTTGCGCGCTGTGCTAATATTTGTTGGGTGAATACTTGGTGTGATTAAGTTTACAGGCTTTGATTATCTCGTACTCCTTGATAATACTTGAGGAGAAGGGGTCGTGATTGGAAACATTCACGACCCTTTTTATTTGCGCCTAACTCCTCCCCCGTTCACGGGGGAGGGGGGCCGCGTGAAACGCGGTGGAGGGGGCGATAGTGAAGCTATCGCTTTGGCGACAGCCAAACCTCACTCCCAGCCCTAGCTGATTTTGCTTGCGCAAGCGATTTCTAAGGAAATCGCCCACCCTTCAGTCACCTACGCTACGCTACGGTGCCAGCTTCCCTCGAGGGAAGCAGTTAGGTATTATATTATCCCCAACAAGCGAGCTTTTGTAATAGTTGCGTTTAGAGCTGTATGAGATTGACCCAATGCAATTGCCATAACTCGAGTTTTTTCAATTTCTGCGACAATGGTTTCAAGGTTTACTCCTAATTTAGCGGCGGTTTCACTTTGCAATTCGTGAATGCGGGCGCAAATACCTTCATTTACCGTCATTCTATGGGCATTTTTATTCGCATATTTTGGCGCATAGCCCGCTGCAATATATGCCCCTTCAGCAGTTTTTCCGCTCGCAACCTCTTGCGCAAAAATTTCGTGTTTGGGGTTTGGTAATTTTGTCATTCGTATAGTTTAAACCAGATTCAGATACGCAGGATAAGCTATTTAATAAATTGCCATTCTATTTGCATTCGCTCTTGACCCGCGCGCAATTTAACGGCATTTAACAAATCACCCATGCGGGAGAGTGTTTATTGAAAACCGCCGAAGGAGCAACCGCCCCGGAAACTCTCAGGCAAAAGGACCGTTTGGGTAATAAAACGCTGGAGAGTGCGGGTAACCGCCGCCGAAGGAGTAAATCTCTCAGGCTCTGTGACAGAGAATACAGCGGGGGCGCTGGCGCGTAATGCGCTAATTTCTGCATGAAAATGCAAGGCGCACGGGGTATTCTTATGAGTGAATTGAAAACAACACCATTGAGCCAAAAATGGGCCGATATGGGCGCACGCATGGTGGAATTTGCGGGCTATTCCATGCCGGTGCAATTTGACAGCGTTATTAAAGAACACCTTTGGACGCGCGAAAATGCAGGGCTTTTTGATGTTTCTCATATGGGCCCGGCGTTTTTCCACCTCAGTGACCATGAAGGTTTGACGCCCGATGCGGCGCATTGCGAAGTCGCCAAGATATTGGAACAAGTTCTGCCATGTGATATTCAAGGCCTTAAACGCGGGCAAATTCGCTATACTATGATTTTGAACAAGGATGGCGGCATAATTGACGATATGATGGTCGCGCGCCCTTTATATGATGGCGAGCAAGGCAGCCTTTATATTGTCGTAAACGCAGGCGGCAAAGACGCGGATTTTGCGATTTTTAATGATTTAGGCGGCGCGCGCGCCGAAGTCGAACGTTGGGACGACCATGCATTAATCGCGCTGCAAGGGCCAAAAGCAAAAGACGTGATTCTTAGCGTTGCGCCCGAAGCATCTGCGCTTGGTTTTATGTCATACGGCGTTTTTCACACCAATTTCGGCGATATAATCATTGCCCGTTCCGGATATACCGGTGAAGATGGTTTTGAATTACTGGTCGATGCCGAACATTCACTTGCTTTGACTGAGTTTTTGCTTTCCAATGATAGTGTAAAACCAATCGGTCTTGGCGCGCGCGATAGCTTACGCCTAGAGGCGGGCCTTTGCCTCTATGGTCATGATTTAGACGAAACCATAAGCCCGATTGAGGCCGATTTAAAATGGACCATTCAAAAATGCCGCCGCGAACGTGGCGATTTTACAGGTTCGGCGCGTGTCTTGGGCGAATTGGCAAATGGCGCATCCAAAAAGCGCGTCGGCATTGAATTTTTGGACAAAGCCCCGGCGCGCGAAGGCGTTGAAATTCATAAAAATGGCGCGAGAATCGGTGTCATTACTTCTGGCGGTTTTTCGCCTTGTTTGAATAAGCCGATTGCAATGGCTTATGTCGATGCCGCTTATGCCGCTATCGGCACTGAAATAGATTTAATGGTGCGTGGTGTCGCAAGACCGGCGAAAATCTGCGCGCTGCCTTTTGTTCCTCATAATTATTACCGCCCGTGAAAGGATGTGACATGTTGAAATTTACTGAAGACCATGAATGGATTAAAATTGACGGCGAAACCGCAACTATCGGCATCACTGCCTATGCCGCCGAACAATTGGGCGATGTTGTTTATGTCGAAGTTCCTGAGGCTGGAAAAAATGTTGCCAAAGGTGACGCGATTGCAGTTGTTGAAAGCGTAAAAGCAGCTTCTGACGTCTATGCACCGATTGATTGCGAAGTGATTGAGGGCAATGCCGTTTTAGGTGATGCGCCTGAAACTGTGAACGAAGCCGCCGAAACCGACGGTTGGTTTGCCAAAGTTAAAATCCGTGATGCATCACAATTGGATGGTCTTATGGATGAAGGTGCGTATAAAGAATATTTAGCAGGTCTATAATGCGTTATTTGCCCCTTAAACAAAGCGATCGTGCAGATATGCTTGATACAATCGGCGCGAAAAGTGTTGAAAACCTTTTTGAATGTGTGCCGGAATTTGCGCGTCTTGATGGGCCAATTAATGGCCTTACACCTGCCATGAGTGAATTGGCGGTTTCGCGTCATTTGTCAAAAATGGCGGCAAAGAATGTCACGGCATCAAATGCGCCGTTTTTTTGTGGGGCAGGGGCATATAAACACCATGTTCCGGCAAGCGTTGACCATATTATTCAACGTTCTGAGTTTTTGACTTCTTATACACCCTATCAGCCGGAAATTGCCCAAGGCACTTTGCAAAGCCTGTTTGAATTTCAAACCCAAGTTGCGCGCCTTTTGGGTTGTGATGTTGCCAATGCTTCCATGTATGATGGTTCAACCGCCTGCGCCGAGGCGGTTGTGATGGCTTCACGTGTTACTAAACGCAAAAAAGTGGTTTTTTCGGGCGGTATTCACCCGCATTATTTGGCGGTTACGCATTCTTTGGCCGATAATATCGGAATTGAGATTGTGGCATTGCCCGCGGCGATCGATAATGAAATAGCGGTGTTGGATCAAATAGATGGCGACGTGGCTGCAATTGTGGTTTCTTGTCCCAATGTATTTGGTACTGTCACGGATTTATCCGAAATCGCCGCCGCTGCGCAGGCTAAAGGTGCCTTGGTAATTGGCGTCTTTACCGAAGTTATGGCGTTCGGCATTATTGAGCCATTGGGCGCAATGGGCTGCGATATTGTGGTTGGCGAGGGCCAATCAATCGGCAATGCGCTTAATTTTGGTGGGCCTTATGTTGGGCTTTTCGCTTGCAAAGAAAAATATATGCGGCAAATGCCTGGTCGTCTTGCCGGGCAGACCGTGGATTTAGATGGAAATCGCGGTTTTGTTCTCACTTTATCGACACGCGAGCAGCATATAAGGCGCGAAAAAGCAACCTCTAATATATGCACGAATTCAGGGCTTTGTGCGCTTGCCTTCACAATTCATCTTAGTTTGCTTGGTCAAAAAGGATTGGTGAAATTGGCGGACGTAAATCATGCACGCGCGTGCCAAACTTATGATGCATTGGCGGCGATTGATGGTGTAACGCCTTTGACCAGTGCCTTTTTTAATGAGTTCGCGGTGGCATTGACTAAGCCTGCTGAAACTGTGGTCGCGCAATTAGCGGAAAATGGCATTTTGGCGGGTGTTCCATATTCGCGCCTTGACCCGAATTGTTCTGATGAAATGAAAAATGTGCTTTTGATCGCGGCAACCGAAACCGCGTCGGATGAAGATATTGCCGCTTTGGCAAATGGTTTGAAAGGGGTCTTATAATGGCAATGAATAATATTGGCAGGCCCACTTCAATTGATGGCACGCAAGGTTCGGTTTCACAGACTGTTTCCGGCGCAAAAGGGCTTTTGCAGAAAACTGAATTGATATTTGAATATGGTTCAAATGATGCCACCGGCGTTGATATTGAGGGTGTAACCATTGGTAACACGCGCCTTGGCAACGTAAAACGTAAAAATGCGCCGGATTTACCCGGTCTTTCAGAACCAGAAGCCATGCGCCATTATGTGCGCCTGTCACAGCGCAATTATGCCATTGACCTTGGTCTTTTCCCACTTGGTTCATGCACAATGAAGCATAATCCGCGCCTTAATGAGGCCATGGCGCGTTTGCCCGGCTTTTCGGATATTCACCCATTGCAGCCGATTTCGACTGTGCAGGGCGCGTTAGAATTGATGCACGAGCTTGCGCATTGGCTTGTCACTTTGACGGGAATGAAAACTGTTGCGCTTTCACCAAAAGCGGGTGCGCATGGCGAATTATGCGGAATGTTGGCGATCCGTGCCGCCCTTGATGCGCGTGGGCAGCAGCATCGCCGCAAAGTCCTTGTGCCTAAATCGGCGCATGGCACGAACCCCGCAACTGCCGCGCAATGCGGTTTTGAAGTCGTAGAAGTTGCCCAAACCGCAAGTGGTCATGTCGATGTGGAAGATTTCAAAGCCAAATTGGGTGATAATGTCGGCGCATGTATGATTACCAATCCCAATACTTGCGGGCTTTTTGAACCGCAAATCAAGGAAATCGCGGATTTAATTCATGCAGCAGGTGGCTATTTCTATTGCGATGGCGCGAATTTCAATGCCATTGTCGGCAAAGTGCGCCCAGCAGATTTGGGGGTTGATGCCATGCATATCAATCTTCACAAGACATTTTCGACACCACATGGCGGTGGTGGCCCGGGTTCGGGGCCAACCGTATTGTCTGAGGCTTTAGCACCATTTGCACCGGTTCCATATGTCGTAAAAACCGAAAGCGGTTTTGATTTGGTAGAAAATGCCAAAGGTGAGGCCGAACAGGCATTTGGGCGCATGGTGGCTTTCCATGGGCAAATGGGCATGTATGTGCGCGCTTTGTCCTATATGCTTTCGCATGGCAATGATGGCTTAAAACAAGTTGCCGAAGATGCGGTTTTGAATGCTAATTATATTTTGGCATCTTTAAAAGACGTTATGTCGCCTGCCTTTGAAGGTTATTGCATGCATGAAGCATTGTTTGACGATAGTTTCCTTGAAGGAACAGGCGTCACCACACTCGATTTCGCAAAGGCGATGATTGACGAAGGTTTTCACCCTATGACCATGTATTTCCCATTGGTTGTACATGGCGCAATGTTGATTGAACCGACAGAGACAGAGAGCAAGAATTCATTGGATGGCTTTATTGCTTCAATGCGTGCCCTGGCGATTGCCGCGAAATCAAATGATAAGTCGCGCTTCGACAATGCCCCACATCTTGCGCCTTCCAAACGCCTTGATGAGACAATGGCGGCGCGCAAGCCAGTTCTTAAATGGGCGGCGGAATAGCAGTAGCGAATTAAGAATTAAGAATTAAGGATTATTGGTCGCGACTTTTGCTGGTCGTGGCGCAATAATCCTATGTGCGAATGTAATTATGGGCCGCTCAAAAAGCGAATAAGTCACAAAACTTGCCAATATTGCCGCGAATGTCGCCAGGGCAATAAAGGCGATATTGTCAAGAACCGAATTTGGGTCTGAAAACGGCGCAAAGAGGCGCACAAATGCCGCGAAAACGGGAACATGAAGCAAATATAGTGAATATGACCAATCGCCGATTTTGGAGAGGAATTTAGGAAAATGACCATGTTCTTTTTCAAGCGAAACAATGCCTAAAATCAGAAATACAAACGGTAATGTAAAATATAAAGCACGCCCAGTGCGTGCCGCAAAAAACTCACCACCATTGCCGTCAATTTTCGTCATCAAGACAATGGTAATCGCTATCGAAAACATGATTAGGCTTTTTGAAAATCCGAATTTTGACTTCGCAAGGAATATGCCGCAAAGTGCACCGGCAATAAATTCGATGCTTAGCGGGTGCGTGAATAAAGATACCCATTCATTCATCGCAAAAATTGGCGAAAAATAAGAGAATACAATAAATCCGGCCCAAATCAACAAAAGTGGAACGGAAAGAATTCTTGGAAAAACTAAAATTATGCCAAAAACAAAATAGAACCATAATTCATGGATCAATGTCCAACCAACGGCGTGAAGCGGCAATTCATTTTGCGGAATTAATAGAAAGCTCTTGAGAATATCGGGATTGGAATGGTGGCTTTGATAGACCCAATCCGGATGATACAGCCAAACCGCGTAAATCGCACCGCAAACTAATATCCATAGCGGATAAATGCGAAAAACCCGCAGAAACCAGAATCTTGGCACTGCGCTAATGCGACCAAAATTATACTGATTAGTAAAGGCCATGATAAAACCGGAAATCACAAAAAATAAATCGACCCCAGCAAACCCGTTTAAAGCCCATTTGCCGATTATTGTGGGACCACCCAACTTCGCCTCGACCGAGAATAGATGAGCGCAAGCAACCATAAGAACCGCAATCCCGCGTAACATTTGAACCCCACGCAAATTGATACGTCTTCTTTTTCTTTTTTGGGTCAAAGGGCGACTATTTGAATGAGTATCTTTTGTTTCTATTTGTTCCATCTTGCCCCAATCAAAAAGCCCCGAAAATCAATTCGGGGCTTTGATAACATTTTGAAAAAAATGATTCAAATCATGAATGCGAAGAAAGTGCAGAACTGACTTTTTCCAATGATTGCTTAAACATTCTTTCGCCGTCTTTTGACGCCGCAGTTTTAGCAAGAATTGCACCCGCCGCATCAATAGCCTTAGCAGCAGCAAATTCACGAACTTCTTCAATTGCTGCAAGTTCGGCGCGCTTGATACGATCTTGTGCGGCCTTGGTTTTAGAAGCAATATCGGCGTCAAGCTGCGCTTTGGCGCGCTTTTTCATTTCTTTTGCGTCTGTTTCGGCTTGTTCAAGCATCGCTTTGGCATCAGCCTCAGCCTCTGCCTGTTTGGCCTCGTATGATTTACGAAGTGCCTCTGCATCTGCACGCAATTGTTTGGCTTTATCAAGTTCGGCGCGAATAGCGGCGGCCTGATCATCAAGACCTTGGGCGATGGCGTTTGGCACTTTAAGGGCAAAGATCGCGCCAACAAAAATACCGAATGCAACAGCGGCAACTAAAGTGGCGTCAAAATGAATGCCACCCTCAGTGCTTAAAAGGACAAAACCCATAAACATTAGTTCACCCCTTTGGCGGCTTTTAACTCAGCAGCCGACGGCTTCTTGCCACTTAATTGTTCAACGATTGCCGCAGCAATATCAAGAACTTCATCAGAAATCAAAGAAAGCGATTGAGCTTTTTGACCTTCAATCTCGGCCTCTGAGGCTTTGATTTTTTCTTCGGTCTCTGCCAATGCCTTGGCCTGCGCTTTGGCATTATCGTCATCGGTTTTTTTGCGCATTGCATCAAGTTTGGAGCGGGCAGATTGGCGCGCTTCATTCTGTGCAGCTTCTGATGCTGCTCTGGCATCTTCGGCAGCTTGTGCCTCTGATGCGGCGGCTTTTAAGTCGTTTTCGATTGTTTCACGACGATTTGATAAGGTCTTGGCAAATCTTGGCAAAACAAGAAAAGCTAAAATCAAATAAAGCGCGATGAAGCAAACCGCGAACCAGAAAATCTGATGCGAAAACAGGCTTGAATCGAAAGGCGGAAATCTACCTGCTGCCCCTTCAGCGCCATGCGCCGCATCAGCAGCATGCGCACCCGCATCTGCGCCATGTGCGGCGGCACTTGCATCAAGGGCGTTATGAGTTTCTTGCGACATTGAGTGTCCCCAAGCAAAACGCTTTTATTATTTCGGAACCACAAAAAGAAGCAAAATAGCAACAAGCAAAGAGAAGATACCCAAGGCTTCTGTAACCGCGAAACCGAAAATAACGTTACCGAATTGGTCTTTAGCGGCAGATGGATTGCGCAATGAACCTTCAAGGTAAGAACCGAAAATATTGCCCACGCCAATTGCGGCACCGATCATGCCAAAACATGCAAGGCCTGCGCCGATATAAGCTGCTGATGTAGCGTCCATTTTTTACTCCTTAATGAACAATAGATTAGTGATCCCCTGCGTGCAGGGCATCGTTTAAATAAATACAAGTCAAAGTGACGAAAACATAGGCTTGAAGCAATGCAACCAACGTCTCAAGCGCATAAAGTGCGATTGTCATTGCGAAAGGCAAAATCGAACCGATTGCGCCCAATGCACCGACACTTATCATGGCAGGGACAAAGCCCGCGAAAACCTTAACCAAAATATGCCCCGCCAAAATATTCGCCCAAAGACGAACCGAATGTGACAAAGGACGTGAAAAGAATGAAATAATCTCAATCGGTGTAACGATTAAATACAAAACCGGCGGCACACCCGATGGGAAGAAAATTTTGAAAAACTTAAAGCCCCATTTCAAAAAGCCGGTAATTATAACTGTGAAAAACACGATTAAAGCCATTGAGGCAGTCACAATTATCTGCGAAGTCGGGGTGAAATTATAGGCCCAAAGACCGACAAGATTCATAGTGGCAATGAAAAGGAAAAGAGTGGTCACCAAAGGCAAAAACAATTTCACGCCCTTTGCGCCGGCGGCGGAAAACAAATTGTCATGCACAAAATTATAAGTGGTTTCGCCCAATGCCTGTAAACGACCAGGGACAAGTGCGGCTTTGGCAGATGACATAAGCATAAAGGCAGCAGGAATAGCCGCGCCCAATGCCAAATAAAGGCTGGCATTTGAAAAAGAAATATCAAAACCACCAATATCCATAGGAACCCATTTTTCGATATGGAACTGGTGCATAGGGTCGTTTGACAAAATCAATTCTCCAAAAACGGCAAAATGCCTTTAATCTTCTTCATCGTCATAAGGCACAGCTGGCGCAGTGGAATTTTCAGGTGTAACGGATTTTGCAGCACGAATAAGGTTTACAACCCCTGCAGCAAAACCGATTATCAAGCCAATTATCAAGCCGAAAGGCGTTGATTTAACCCAATAATCAATTCCGAACCCAAATAAAGCCCCCACCAGAATTGCCGAAACAAATTCAGATGCCATGCGCATTCCCAAAGCCATCATTTTGCTTTGCGGCTTGTGCACGGGTTTTGCCCCTTCGCGTGATTCTAAGGTCTTTGCCAATTCGGCTTTGAGGTCATCAAGTGACGAATGCTTCGAAGTTTGTTTATTTTCGTGCATTTTACACCTTCAAAAACCCCGAAAAACGCAAAAAATACGCTTAAAAGGCGGGCGGAAACTACTTAGACCGCCCCAATTAGTCAAGCAATTAGGTGCAAACCAAACCAAGTTTTTTGCAGAAGCGAAAAAAATATCTAAGTAACGGATTTTTATAGGGTTTTTGGTCGCTTCGAAATCCTATGCCGCTTCTATCATGCTTTGCGCTCGACTAAGGTCTACGGCGACCACGTTGGAAACGCCGCGTTCGGCCATTGTAACGCCGAAAAGCCTGTCCATACGCGCCATTGTAATCGGGTGGTGGGTAATTACGATAAAGCGGGTATCAGTGCGTTTTCGCATTTCGTCCATAAGAGCGCAAAACCTATCGACATTGGCGTCATCAAGTGGTGCGTCCAATTCGTCTAAAATCGACAATGGCGCAGGGTTTGAAAGGAAAACCGCGAAAATCAAAGCTGTCGCCGTTAAGGCTTGCTCGCCACCGCTCATCAATGACATTGAGGTTAAGCGTTTTCCGGGTGGGCAGGCATAGACCTCAAGCCCGCCGCCTAATGGGTCGTCGGTTTCGCTTAGAGCCAAATGCGCATTGCCGCCGCCGAAAAGTGCCGTGAATAATTCGCTGAAATATTGATTAACTTTGTCAAAAGCCGCCAATAATTTCTCTTTGCCCTCATCATTGATTTCATCAATGGCTTTTTTGAGTTTGGCGATTGCTTTCAATAATTCATCGCGATCATTGGAAAGGTTTGTGTATTTTTCGCTCAATTCTTTCAATTCTTCGTCGGCACGAAGATTCACACCGCCGATTTCATCACGTTCCGAAAACGCTTTGGCAAGGCGCGCCGCAGCCTTTTCTTGATTAAGATTATTGAGAATATCGCCCAATTCGCTTCTGATTTTGTTTGAAATCTCGGTAATCGCGATTTGGTGTTCTTGAATGATTTGCGTTTCAATTTCGTTTATCCGCTCATCCCATGATGCGGAAATAATTTGCGCGGCATTAATGGCCTCGCGCGCGGCATTTAATTGCAATTCGGCAGATTTTATTTCGCTTTCAATGGTTTTGATTTGGCTTGAATTTAATGCCATTGCATCATCGGCATTTTTCTTGCGAATTTCTATTTTTGGCAATTCGCCCAATGCAGCTATTTTTTCAGCCTCTAATTCTTGCGGACGCTTTTTTATGGATTGCAACTGGTTTTCGTTTTCGATGATTTCGCTGTGCAATTGTGCAAGTCTCACTTTCGCAGTTTCAAGGCGGGTGGCCCAA
Organism: Hyphomonadaceae bacterium; assembly: GCA_041917055.1. Lineage (GTDB taxonomy): Bacteria > Pseudomonadota > Alphaproteobacteria > Caulobacterales > Aquidulcibacteraceae > Pseudaquidulcibacter. The sequence goes on along the minus strand of JAYRYJ010000006.1, from coordinate 89,924 downwards.
GCAGTTTTCTCATTATTAGCATTTGCAAGCCGTTTTTTTGTATTCTCAGTTTCGCTATTTATTTGCGAAAGACTGGTCTGAAGTTCCATCAATTGCGAACGCAATTGCGCTATTTCATTGTTTTTCGAAGTGCATTCAGAATCGATTTTTTCGATATCGCTTTGGCCAAGTTCCAATGGCTTTGGCGCAGTTTCTACGGCTTCTTTAAGTTGCGCGGTCAGGTTGATAAGCGATAATTGTTTCGCCTTCAATTCTGCCATTTTATCGGCTTTTGCGGTTTCGGCATTCGACAGGCTTTTGCGCGCTATTTCGATTTGCGCTAAAAAATCGCGCGATTTTCGATTTAGGTCGATTTCATAATTGCGGGCGTCTGTAAAAGATGTCTGTGAATGTCTAAAGATTTCAGTTCTTTTTTCGACTTCCAATTTCTTTTCGGCAATCAATGGTGTGATTTGGCTTTTACGATTAATATGTTCGAAAATTATCGCATTTTGAGAAGGATTTTGGTTTTTATTGACAAGACCGTCCCAAAGCATAAGCATTCCGTCTTTTGTAACCGCACGCGCGCCTTTCGGAAGTGAGATTTTTTCCCCATTTTCAACCACAATGATAGAGTTAATTCGTGCCATTAATTGAATGGGCGCAGTGACGAATTGCGAAAGTTTAGGGTATTTCTCTAATTCCTTGGGCCATAGGAAATTGGTATCAGTAATTTTGTCCCAATATTTATCACCGCTTTCGCCGATTTTGGCATTTAAATCGTCACCAAACGATGCACTCAATGCGCGTTCGTAACCGCTTTCCACTTTAATTTGCCCTATAAGGCTCTCAATTGCTTCACTTTGGGCACCCTTTAGAAATGACTCTATTGCGCTTAATTCATAGGAAAGGGTTTTGAAATCGCGCTCGGCATTTTGTTTTTCAGTTTCAGCAATTTCAAACTCTCTTTGATAATCAATCAGCCGCGTGGCATTTTCGGCTATTTCGGTCTGATGCTTTTCAAAATCGTCTTGGAGACTTTCAAATTTCTCACGTGCTTTATCCCAAGAAGTGTCCTTCGAAATTTCAATCATGAATTTATAGACTTCAACCTCTAGAATCTGGACATCATTTGCCAAGGTCATCCTTTTGGTGAGTGATGCTGTTTTTTCGCGTTCATATTCACGGATTTTCGCATTGATTTCGGCTTTTTGATTGACCAAAGCGGACAATTCAGCCTCAAGGTCGCTTAATTCTGACTTTAGACTATTGATTCTACGCGCAAATTCGTCGGTATTTTGGAAATTTTGCGCTTTTGTTTCTAATTCAGCAATTTCACTTTGCGCTTTGGCGATTGCGTCTTTCGCATCTTCGGATAATTCATTTTCGCGGGCAATGTCGCGGTTTATGCGGTTTTTGTCATTATTGAGGGAATCGATGCGATTTTGGGTTTCTTGAATATCGCGTTCAAATTCTATTCGTCGTGCTTCAAACCGCCTTAATAAAGCATCGGCAATTGCCTGTTCTTCTAAAAGCGGCTTTTGCTTGGTTTGTAATTCGTCAAAAGATTTGCTTTTGGAATTGACGATATTAAGCGCATCAGCCGCCATTTTCTGCGCATTTCTTGCGTCTTCTTGAGTTTTGGTTTTTGAAGTGCGCATAGAATCAAGGCGCAAGGACGCCAAATATAGTTCAAGCCCGCGAATTTGCCCTTGCAATTCACGATATTTTCGCGCTCGCACTGATTGTTTTTTCAAAGCAGAGATTTGCTCATCCATTAAAATCAATAATTCACCGACGCGCTCAAGATTCATTTCGGTAGCATTGAGTTTGATTTGCGCCTCGTGGCGGCGCGCTTGAAGGCCCGCTATGCCTGCGGCCTCTTCTAAGACACGGCGGCGATTTTCGGGGCGGGCGTTAATTAGCTCGGAAACTTGGCCTTGGCGAACAAAGGCCGGTGAATTGGCGCCCGATGAAGCGTCCGCGAATAATAATTGCACGTCTTTGGCGCGCACTTCTTTGCCATTTATGCGAAATGTTGAACCAATGCCGCGGCGGATTTTGCGCGAAATTTCGATGAATGGGGCATTTCTATAAGGTTCGGGTGCGCTGCCGTCATTATTATCGATGCGAATAATTACTTCGGCTAAGTCCCGCGATGGTCGAGTGTCAGTTCCGGCGAAAATGATATCATCCATTTCGCTGCCGCGCAGTGCTTTGGCACTGGTTGCGCCCATGACCCAGCGAATGGATTCCAAAACATTGGATTTGCCGCAACCATTAGGCCCGACAATTCCGGTCAAACCACTTTCTATCGGTAAGTGAACGCCGTCAACAAAGGACTTAAAGCCCGATATTTTGACTTCGGCAATTTTCACTTTTTCTTGCCTTTTTGCGGCTTAGTTGCCAGAGCCGCATCAATCGATTTGCTAAGAAATTCGACGGTGAATTGGTTTGCGTTCAAAGGATCAATATCCTTACCATTTATCAAAAGTGTCGGCGTGCCGGTTAATTTATATGTGTTGTCGCCCCATTCCGCCACGCTTTGGATTTTGCTAATCATATTGGAATCTTGCAGGCAGGCTTTTGCTTTATTTTCGTCGAGGCCAACACGGGTTTTCGCCAATCTTAGGGCAAATTTCAAAGCCCCATTCGCGGAAGCAGAAGCCGCCGAAATTGCGTCTTGCTGGTGATAAAATTCATCAATCAATTCATAACGGTTTTGTCCACCCGCACAATCGGCGATAACTTGTAAACCGATTGAAAGTGCGGCAGGTTGTGTCGGCAAAGTTCGAAAAACATATTTGATTTTATTGCTATCAATATATTTCTTTTTGATAATTGGCATAACTTTTGTCGCCAAATCAGCGCAATGTCCACAGGTCAGCGAACCATATTCCACCAAAACCACTTTGGAATTTGCATTTCCCAAATAAGCTTCACCAATATTTGGGTCTTTGCCCTTTGATTGAGATGCGACAGGAATAATTGCCAATAAAAGCGCGACTGCGCCTAATGATTTTAGGCGCATTCTGCTTTTCGGGGAAATGTGTGAGGAAATATCCATAAGTATCAGAGTTTATTTAGTTTTAGCGAGTTCGGCGTCCAATGCTTTTGATATGTCATCGGCATTATATTCACGACCGACCGGACCATCAATTTTTGCGCCATTAACGAAAAATGAAGGCGTGCCGTCGATTTTATCGACTTCCGCACCTTGTTTATGAATATCGGCAAGGATTTTCAATTTTTCTTTGTTTTCCATGCATTTGTCAAACTCTGCATCGCTCATACCTGCTGATGCCGCAATATTCAAAAACGCTTGTTTCACGCCACCCGCGCCTTGTGCCGCTTGGAAAATTTCTTTTTGTTGCCCCATCAATGTATCGATTAAAGCCTCACGTTTTGATGGGTCAACGCAACGCGCCATTAAATGACCGGCCATTGCAAGATTGACAGGAGCAGTTGGGAATTCGCGGAAAATATAGCGCACTTTTCCGGTTTTGACGTATTTTTCCTTGATTGTCGGCAAAACTTCGTGCTGAAATGTCGCGCAATGTGGGCACATTACTGATGCATATTCGACCAAGACAACCTTTGCGTCTTTTGAACCTTCGGGTATGTCAAAAGCCTGTTCAAATTTGCTATTGCTTGCGCCTTTATTACATGAAGTGACAAGGCCAAAAGACGAAAGGCCGATAATTGCCATTGATATTAATGCGGCACGTTTTGAAAATTTGAATTGCATTGTTCTATTCCTTTGAATCAGTTGAGAAACTAGACTTTTTCGCTATTTAGGCAAGTTATTGATTGCGGTATTAAGCATACGAATGGCATTTTTAAGGCGATCCGATTGAATATTTGCAATACGGTTTTCAACCTCATTGCTTTGCGCGGCATCAAGGGGTGTAAAGACGCGGTTTTTTTGCGGTTTTTCGGGTTTTGCTTGAATGAAACTGATTTTCGTGAAATTCACGCCACTTGCCAAGGATGCCAATCCCAAAATCTCGCGATTGCGCATTTGTAACAATGGTGTTGCCGCGCCGATTGCGCGCAATACCAAGGATTTGCCTTTTATTGCTTCGGGTGTGCAAAGTGCTGCGAGTTTTTCGCCGACAATATTGGTCCAATTGCCTTTTAGGGCTTGTAACGATTTATTATTGCCGCTTTTGCCTTTGTTTTCAAATCCCGAAAGACATTTACCGAGCGCTTTTTCAGGCGAATATAGGCCGCGTCCGCGGCTTTTTTCCAAAAATTTAATGGCAATGGCCTCTGTGTCACGTTTAAGCGAAAGAGGCGCATTTGGCACGGCAACAAGGGCCAATGAATTGGCGCTTTTCAGCCGTGCTCTCAAATGATTGGGGATTTTTGCCACGCATTAATTTGGCATATTTGAATGGTTAAATCAATTATGCCGCCATGCTCTTTCTTACTTGATGGCGAAGGAAATCGATTGGCAAAAGCCCAGCGTCGCTTTTGAAATGCCAATAGGTCCAACCATTGCATGCCGGCGAACTTTGGGCTTTTGCACCAATTCTATGAATTGAACCAATTGCATCGCCAAGCATGATAGAACCATCGGCACGAACCCGCGCCGAAAAATCGCCCTTTGGCGAATAAATTGCGTCACCTGCGCGTAAAAGACCTTGTTCAACCAAATTGCCAAATGGAATGCGAACTTCTTCCTTTTTAGATTTTAATGGTGTTACGTCCGCAAGTGTTCCCGTTGTAACTTGGGCAATTCTTTGGTTCGCCGCTAAGGCATAATTTTCATCACGCTCTAGGCCAATCCAACGACGACCCAAGGATTTGGCGACTGCACCGGTTGTTCCCGAACCGAAAAATGGATCTAAAACCAAATCATTTGGCTTGGTTGCCGCCATTAAAATGCGGTGCAATAAGGCTTCTGGTTTTTGCGTCGGGTGAACTTTTTTGCCATTATTGTCTTTAAGGCGTTCGCCACCTGAACAGATAGGGATTGACCAATCGGAACGCATTTGCAAATCATCATTAAGAACTTTGAGCGCGTCATAATTGAAAGTATAGCGTTTTTGATTTGGCGATTTAGTTGCCCAAATCATTGTCTCATGAGCGTTTGTAAATCTTGTGCCTTTGAAATTCGGCATAGGATTGGTTTTGCGCCAAATCACGTCATTTAATATCCAATATCCTAAATCTTGCAAAATCGCGCCGACGCGGAAGATATTATGATATGAACCGATTACCCAGATTGTTCCTGTATCAGAAAGGCAATGGCGTGCCGCTTTCAACCATTCGCGGGTGAATTTGTCATATGCGGCGAAATCATCAAATTTGTCCCAATCATCATCGACTGCATCAACTTTGGAATTATCTGGGCGGGTTAAATCACCACCTAATTGCAAATTATATGGCGGATCTGCAAAAATCATATCGGCACAGCCTGCCGGAAGTGATTTCATAATTTCAATACAATCGCCTAAATGAATGCGGTTCTCTATATCTTTGGTCAAATGCGCCCCCGTTAAAATCAATGCCCGATTTCTTCGGTAAGCGGCGCATTTTGCGCTTCTCAGTTGGAGCTATTAGAATCAAATAAAGTTAACGAAAGATTCACACCGAATCAAAAACCGAATCAGTACGAATCATTTTTGCAGCTTAGGAATCAATTGCTTACGAAAGTGGGGTTATTCCGATTTGCCACCGCGTAGCCAGCTTGGCACTTCTGGTGGTGGCGCGAGTTTTGAGACTTCGGTTTGGAATTTATCGTGCTCATTAGATAGAAGGAAAGGGGTGTTTTTGGCGACTGCTACACATAATCTATCGACCCATTCAAAATCTGAAGCCGAAAAATCGCTTAGAACGTGACCGATGACTTTTTCTTTGCCTGGGTGACCAATTCCCATTCTTACTTTTTTATATTCGCCCGATAAATGCGCGGATATTGATTTAAGGCCATTGTGACCCGCATTTCCGCCACCGATTTTCACGCGGCAACGACCGGGTTCAATTTCGATTTCATCATAAAAGACTATGATGTTTTTCGAAGGAATTTTGAAAAAAGTCGAAAAAGCACCGACCGCCGAACCTGAATTATTCATATAGGTTTGTGGCTTTAGGATTATGCATTTTTCGCCATTGATTGTCCCGTCACGAAATTCGCCTTGGAATTTTGTTTTTTCCATGCCGAATTTGAATTCGCGCGCAATTGCATCAACCGCCATAAAGCCGATATTATGGCGATTATTTTCATATTGTTTGGTGGGGTTTCCAAGACCGACAATCAGATACATAATCCGCCTTTAACAAACAAAACCGAAAATGAAAACCTCTAGCGGCGTTTCTTGTTGGGGCGCTTGTGTTTGGGTAATGGCGGTCGTTTGCCGCGTCTTTGGCGGTCGAATTTGTTGGGCGCAATATTTCGGCCTTTGGGGATTGGGCCTTTTTTGGGGTCTGAGACGATGTCAAACATCAAGCCGCCGGTGATTGGTGCGGCCTCTAAAAGGCGCGCACGAACCCGCATTCCCAATTCCCATCTATCGCCGCTTTGCGTGCCGATTAATGCATGGGCGGCTTCGTCTAAAAAGAAATATTCTTCGCCTAAATGGGAAACCGGAACCAAACCATCGGCGCCGGTTTCGTCAAGTTTAACGAAAACGCCAAAGCCCGTGACACTTGCAATACGCCCATCAAAAATTGCACCAACACGTTCGGATAAAAAGGCGGCAACATATCTATCGGTGGCATCGCGTTCGGCGGCCATAGCGCGGCGTTCGCAATCGGAAATCGCTTGGGAAATTCTTTGTAATTCTTCGACTTTGGGCGCGGTTTTGAAACCATCGCCACCAAGATTAAGTCCATCAATCAAAGCACGGTGAACGCATAAATCGGCATATCTTCTTATCGGGCTTGTGAAATGCGCATATTTTTGCAAACTCAAGCCAAAGTGCCCGATATTATCCGTATCATAAACCGCCTGTGCCTGTGTGCGCAAAACCATATCATTGATTGAATCAAAATTCTCAGTATTGCGGGCAATTTCAAGAATTCGATTAAAGCGAGACGGGCGAATTGTTTCGCCCTTGGTCCATTTAATACTTACCGCCGCGAGATAATCACTAAGTGAGGCGATTTTAGTTGCGCTTGGCACATCATGGACGCGATAAACCAATGGCAGGTTTTTCGCGGCAATTGCACTTGCGGCGCACACATTTGCCAAAATCATAAATTCTTCAATCAATCTATGGGCATCAAATCTTTCTTTGCGCGAAATACTTTCGACCTTGCCTTCGGGTGATAAAATTATTCGCTTTTCAGACGATTCAATTTCCAAAGGTTCGCGTTTAGCGCGTTCATTCTTAAGCGCATCATAAGCCGCCCAAAGCGGTTTTAAGACCGTTTCCAAAATAGGGGCGGTTTTTTCATTTGGTTTGCCGTCAATTGCCTCTTGCGCCATTGTATAAGTAAGGCGCGCAACCGAACGCATAAGACCGCGCACAAAATGATAGGATTGCAAATTCCCATCATTATCGACATTAATCTCGACCGCTAAACACGCCCTATCTTCATTTTCGCGCAAGGAGCACAAATCCGCAGATAATTTAAACGGCAACATAGGAACAACGCGATCGGGGAAATAAACCGAATTACCACGTTTTAAACTGCCTTTATCAAGCGGCGAACCGTGTTCAACGTAATGCGCAACATCGGCAATCGCGATCCAAATTTTATGGCCTTTTGCAGTTTTCTCGGCAAAGACCGCATCATCATGATCGCGCGCATCATCAGGATCGATGGTGACAAGTGGGATATTTCTTAAATCAGTGCGATATTCAAGTTCGGCAGGTTTCGCATCATTTGCCTGTGCTTCTTCTTCATCGGTAAAGCCGAACGGAATATTATGCGCGGCAATTGCCAGAATGCTTGCGGCTTTAGGGTCGGTGATTGCGCCGAAAATTTCAAGAACTTCGCATTTTTTTGGACCATAGCCACGACCGGGCAATTCGCGAACCGCGACCAAATCACCATTTTTTGCATCATTTAAATTCTGTGGCAGGACCATTAATTCGTTTTTATTGCGCCTGTCTGCGGGCACAATGCGCCCGACTTGCCCTGGTTCAAGGTGAAGCACACCGAAAATGCGCGAAACTTGTGCCCCAAGGCGCTTTATGACCTTTATTTCAAATCTGTCTTCGTGTTTTGATTTACGCGCAAGGCCGACAAATCTTTCATTTATTCCCACCGCTTCGTCGCGGTGTTTGGCAAATGATGTCGCAATCAGGATTTTTTCGCCGATTAACCCATCTTGCCCTACTTGTTTGCACCATAAATCGCCATTTTCATCGATTTCAGTCGCTTGGTAAATACCGGATTTTGGCGGTGCATCAAAAGATGAAACTTCTTTGCGGCGTTTCAAGTTCAATTCGCCCGTTGCGTCTAAATCGCGCAAAAGTGCATTTAATTTTCGTCTTTCATCGCCCTTAATACCAAAATGCGCGGCTATATCGCGCTTTTGAACATGGGAATGGGTCTTGATAAATTCGAGAAGCGACTTTTTGTCTAAAATTGGGTTTTGGGGCTTGTGCCGTTTCAAGTTTTCGCCTTTTTAGCAGTTTTCGCAGCAGTCTTTTTAGCAGGCGCTTTTTTGGGTGCAGCTTTTTTCGCGGCGGGTTTTGCCGCCGCTTTTCGCAAAGGTTTTTTACCTTTTTTTGAAGGCCCCAATGCGGCGCGCGCTTCAATAAGGCCAATTGCGATTTCAAGGGTCAAAGCGTCTTGTGAAATGTCTTTTGGCAAGGTCGCATTGGTTGTGCCGTCGGTTACATAAGCGCCATAGCGCCCATCCATAAGTTTGACCGCCACACCTTCGGCATTATTGCCAAATTCTTTTAATGCAGCGGGTGCGCTTCTTTGCGGTCTGCCGCCGCCTGCTTTCTTTTCGGCGATTAAAGTGACGGCGCGATTAAGACCAATTTCAAAAACATCATTGGCATCTTTGAGATTGGCATAAGTTCCGTCACAATAAATATAGGGGCCAAAGCGCCCGAAATTCGCCGTGATTTCGGAATTGGTTTCAGGGTGAACACCAATAACACGCGGCAAATTCAAAAGCATAAGCGCTTTATCCAAATTCATCACATCGGGTGACCAAATTTTGGGAAGGCTTGCGCGTTTTGGCTTTTCTTTGATTTCCTTCGGTGGATCTTCGCCCAATTGCACATAAGGCCCAAAACGACCAATTCTTAGGAAAACATCAAGGCCACTTTTAGGGTCGGTGCCAAGGTTTTGGTCGCCATCTTCGGCTTTGGCCTTATCGTCGCTATCGACGCCTAATTGGCGTGTGTATTTGCATTCCGGATAGTTTGAACAACCTGTAAATGAACCGTATTTCGAAATTTTAAGGCTTAGATTTCCATTACCACAAGAAGGGCAAGTGCGGGTATTTTGGCCGTCAATCTTCGGAAAAAGATAGGTTTCAAGCTTTTCATTCAACGAATCAATTACCTGAGTGATGCGAACATCATTCATATCGGTAATGCCTGCGTGGAAATCATTCCAAAATTCCCGCAGGAGGTTTTTCCATTCCAAATTTCCCGCCGAAACCTCGTCCAATTTTTCTTCTAATGATGCCGTGAAATCATATTCGACATATTTGCCAAAGAAACTTTCAAGGAAGGCAATAACCAATCGCCCTTTGGTTTCAGGGTGAAAGCGCCCTTTTTCAAGGCGCATATATTCGCGGTCTTGCAAGACGGATAGGGTTGAAGCATAAGTCGAAGGGCGACCAATCCCCAATTCTTCCATTTTTTTGACCAAAGTCGCTTCGGAATATCTTGCTGGTGGTTCGGTGAAATGTTGAGTTTCTTTTATATCGGAAACCTTGATATTCTCCCCGATTTTTAAGACCGGAAGGCGCGCAGATTCATCATCTTGCTTTTCGTCATAGCCTTCTTGATACAGGGCTTGATAGCCTTCAAAAACCACAACTTGCCCGGTGGCGCGAAGACCCAGGGTTTTATCAGAGTTTTCAATATCAATTGTGGTGCGCAAAAATTCGGCGGCCTCCATTTGCGAGGCAATGGCGCGTTTCCAAATCAAATCATAAAGTTTCGCCATATCGGGATCAAGACGTAGGCGGGACGGTTCGCGCCACATATCGGTTGGGCGAATGGCCTCGTGTGCTTCTTGAGCGTTTTTGGCTTTTGATTGATAAAGGCGTGGGCGTGGCGGTAAAAATGGCGTGCCAAACTTATCTTCAATATAATTTCTTGCGCCCTGAATGGCTTCGGGCGCCATATCAACGCCATCAGTACGCATATAAGTTATTAGGCCGACGGTTTCGCCACCAATATCAACACCTTCATAAAGTTTTTGCGCAATATCCATCGTGCGTTTTGTGGAAAAGCCCAATTTGCGCGCGGCTTCTTGTTGAAGTGTTGAAGTTGTAAAAGGCGCATAAGGATTGCGCTTTTGCGGCTTTTGCTCAAGGCTTGATACCACAAATTGACCCGCTTTTATCGCTGCTACCGCCGCTTTTGCTTGCGCTTCGGTTTTTATGTCATGCTTGCCAAGTTTTTTTCCGTCAAGCGTCACAAGGCGCACATCAAATGGTGCCGAAGTTTCGGATTTGCCAACACCAGAAACAGACCAATATTCAATCGCAACAAAATTTTCAATTTCTTGTTCGCGCTCAACAACAAGGCGAAGGGTCACCGATTGCACCCGCCCCGCAGAACGCGCACCGGGTAATTTGCGCCATAACACGGGCGACAATTCAAAACCCACTAAATAATCAATCGCGCGCCGCGCAAGATAGGCATCGACCAATTCTTGATTAATTTCGCGCGGGTTTGCCATGGCCTCAAGAATTGCGCTTTTGGTAATGGCATTAAAAGTTACGCGTTTAACCGGAATTTTGCCCGCGATTTTCTTGTCTTTGAGAATTTCAGCAATATGCCAAGAAATTGCCTCACCCTCTCTATCAGGGTCGGTCGCAAGGATTACGCCATCGGACTTTTTGACCAAGTCAGTAATGGCTTTAATGCGTTCTTTGCCGCGCCCATCGGCCTCAAAATGCATGGCGAAATCTTTTTCAGGCTCGACCGAGCCATCTTTAGAAGGCAAATCGCGAACGTGACCAAAACTCGCGATTACGTCATAACCACTTCCAAGATATTTATTGATTGTTTTGGCCTTAGCAGGCGATTCAACGATTACAACTTGCATTATTTCTTAAAAAATCTCTTCTGATTGTCCAATGCGGCAATTTTGAGGGCTTTGTCAATATAAGTGGGCATTTGGGGGAGGGAGTCACTCTCGATTAGTGATTTTCGTCTTTCTAAATTTGTTGGTTCGAACAATGCCGGACTTGAGTTCTTCAAAAAGTCTCTCAGGCAACATTCCGTAAATATAAGTTTCTTTTCCGGGTATTTTTGCAAGATCAAATCCAGGCCAAATAAAAGTGTTTAATTCGTCGAAACGCAGCCATAGTTTTTCACTATCAAGCCCCAAAACTTTGCAGACGCCGATTGAAATTTCAATTGAAGTTTCTACGTCATTTGGTTTTGAGTGAGTAATGGGCGCGAGTATTACTTTTACATGTTCGCCTTCATTTTTTGTGGCAACTATGATTGCGCAGGGGCGGTCTTTTTGCCCTTCCTCGAGTCCTTTTGCTTTTTCATTACTCCATAAAAAGCCGTACCGTATTACCATGCCCGGGATAGGCGGTGCAATTTTCACTTTGCGCCTATGCCATATTCAGCATTTTCAATTAATTCTATTGTTTCGTCATCAAGTTCGCCGATTTTTAGAATTTGCGTTTCCCGCGATTTCAGCAATCTGTAATGCGCCAACTCGGTGGCGGAAAGAAAACCGCCGATTATTCTATCGTGGTTTGTCACTTCGATAATATCACTTCGAATTGCTTCGTCTTTATAAAATCCGAAATTTCTTTGAAAAACTGTTGCGGTTACACTAATGGTCATTTCACACCTTTTAATAATACGCAATTTACACAATTTACGCAAAATGTAAAGTATTTTTCAATATGCCTTAACCATTCCTGATTTGATTTCCGCTTTGCCTTCTATTTCAAGCTCCACAATTATTGCTGCGACCATGCGCCATTGCACGCCACAATGAAGGGCGATTTCTTCAATTGAAATTGGTGTGGTGGATAGAAGGGCGGTGATTTTTGTTTTTAGGCCTTCATCAATTTCCATTGATTTTGGCGCATATTCGTATTCGCGGCTTGGTTCGCGAATTGCGCGTGGTGCATTCATAATTTCCAACACATCTTCGACATTTGTTACCAAAGATGCGCCTTCTTTGATTAAATGATTAGGGCCATGGGCGCGCGGGTCAAGCGGCGAACCAGGGATTGCCATAACTTCGCGGCCTTGTTCATTGGCAAAACGCGCGCTTATTAATGAGCCTGATTTTTCTTCGGCCTCAACCACAATAACGCCATTGCAAAGACCGGAAATTATGCGATTTCTGCGTGGGAAATCGCGCGCAAAAACTTCGGCGCCAAAGCGATTTTCAGAAACAATTAGCCCGACTTCTTTGATTTTTTCATATAATTCGGCATGATCAGGCGGATAAATATGGTCAATACCACCCGCAACAACCGCAATCGTGCCATTCCCAAGGCTTGCGACATGGGCCGCGCCGTCAATGCCACGCGCAAGACCTGATACAATCACAAAGCCTGCTTTTGAAAGACCGCCCGCCAATTCGCGCGCCATTTTGATACCGACCATTGAGGCATTTCGTGCGCCAACAATTGCGATTTTGGGTTTGCTCAAAAGCGAAAAATTCCCAACCACGGAAATCACGGGTGGCGGCGGGGTTATGTTCTTAAGTTCAAATGGAAATTCGGAATTGTCGCAAAAAAGAAATCTTCCGCCGAATTTTTCGTTTTTCTCAATCTCTGCGGCAATTTCATTTTCAGGTGCGATTTTATATTTTTGATTTCCATTTTTCGCGAGGATTTTGGGCAGTTCTTTTAAGGCATTCGATGCCGAGCCAAACCGCGCTAAGAGGCCAAAAAAGGTTACTGGGCCAATACCGTCCGAACGCGCGAGTCTTAGATAATCAAAATCCTCAGGCTTCATCTTTATTCTTCTTATCGCCGATTTTGGATTCCGTGCCTGCGCGCAGTCTTCCGATGTTCTCCCAATGGCGAATAAAAATAAGTATGCTCATAAAGACAATTGCGGCAATTGTGATGTCACTCGCGTTAAACATTTTTGCAAAAAGTGGTGCAAGTGCCGCCGCAACCAATGCAGCCAAAGACGAATATTTGAAGGTATATGCCAATGCCAACCAAGTAAGACCTGCAAAGACACCTGCGGGCCAAAGTCCAATCAAAAGTGTGCCGAAAAAAGTTGCGACTCCTTTGCCGCCTTTGAATCCAAGCCAGATCGGAAAGCAATGCCCGAAAAATGCAGCGGCACCGGCGACAAAGCCAATATCAACGCCACCGATCTTGCGGAAAATCAACAAGGCAATCGCCGCTTTTCCCGCGTCTAGTAATAGCGTCAAAAGGGCAATGTCTTTGCGTCCGGTTCTTAAAACATTGGTTGCGCCAATATTGCCAGAGCCAATATTACGAATATCGCCCAAACCCGCGACGCGCGCCAAAACAAGCCCGAATGGAATAGAACCTAATAAATAACCGCCGATTATGGCCCCAACATAAAGCATTTCACCCTCGTTTTATTTATCCTTCCCCGTTTACGGGGAAGGGGGACCGCGCGAAGCGTGGTGGATGGGGGAAGTTAATCGAGAGCCCCCTCCGCCCTTCGGGCACCTCCCCCGTAAACGGGGGAGGTGAATTCCCCACCCACCGCGTTTCACGCGGTCCCCCCTCCCCGTAAACGGTGAGGGATATTCATGCACTATGTTCAAAAACTTTAGTTCCGTCAACATAGGTCGCCAAGACCTGCCCTTGTAGAAGGCGTTCATCAAAGGCGGCGTTTTTGCCTTTTGAATAGAGATTATCGGCATCAAATTTTTTGGGATAGCCCAGATCAACCAATATCAAATCAGCAGGAGCGCCAATCGCGATTTTTCCTGTATCAAGCCCTAATAATTGCGCGGGGTTTTGCGTCATGGCGCGAATTAAATCGATTAATTCAATTGAGCCATCGTGATAAAGACTAAGAGCGGCGGGTAATAATGCCTCTAAAGCAGAAGAACCAAACGAAGCCTCATCAAAAGGAAGTCGCTTTTCCTCGGCAGGGCGTGGGTCGTGACCCGAAACTATAACGTCAATCACACCGTCTCTTAGCGCTTTTACCAATGCCTTGCGGTCCGTTTCGGTACGCAAAGGCGGGTCGAGTTTGGCGAAAGTGCGATAATCGCCAATGTCTTGTTCATTCATGCAAAGATGGTGGATATTGACGCTCGCAAATAAATCAAGGCCGTGGGATTTCGCGGTTTCGATTAAGGGCAAGGTTTTGCGGCTTGAAACCATATCGAGCAATAATTTGGCGCCTGTATTTTCCGCCAAAACAATATCGCGGTGCGCAAAAAGGGTTTCAGCACTTGAAGATATTCCAGAAAGCCCGAGGCGCGAGGCAAATTCGCCCGAATTCATAACCCCACCTTTGGATAGCCAAGGGTCAGATGGGCGCGTGGCAATCAAAGCATCATAATAGCAAGAATAGGACATTATTCTTTGCATGGTTTTGGTATTTTCAATAGCATTATAGCCATTGGAGAACATGACAGCCCCCGCACCAGACATCAGACCGATTTCTGCCATTTGTTCGCCATTCAAGCCTTTAGTAAGCGCACCGCATGGCAGGACTTTGCACTTGCCATAATCACGACCGCGGCGTTTGATGAAATCGACCATTGCCGCATCATCAATGACAGGATTGGTATCCGGTTGCACGACAATTGTGGTTATACCGCCGGCAACGGCGGCAAGGCCCGCGCTTTTTAGGGTTTCGCGATGTTCGGCACCTGGTTCGCCTGTCGAAACCCGCATATCAATGAGGCCGGGCATTAAGGCATGACCGTCGCAATCGATTATTTCGCAATTTTCGGGGTAATCTACGATATTTTCGTCGATTGCGGCAATCTTGCCGTCTTTAACCAAAACCATCATTGCGCCATCGAAATCAGTGGCGGGGTCGATAAGTCGGGCGTTCTTGAATAAAATCATTCGTCACTCCCAAAAGTTGCCAGAGCCTCAAGAATTGCCATGCGCATTGCCACACCGCTTTCAACTTGGTCAGTAATGAGTGATATTTTTGGGTCATCCGCCAAATCAGAATCGATTTCCACACCCCTATTCATCGGCCCAGGGTGCATAACCTTAACATGCGGGGCGGCATTTTTGATCTTTTCTTTCTCAAGCCCCCAAAAGCGGAAATATTCGCGTGGGGAAGGGAGGAATGTTCCCTGCATTCTCTCAAGCTGCAAGCGAAGCGCCATTATAACATCAACACCCTCAATGCCCTGTTTTAGGTCATTAAAGACTTTGACGCCCCACATATCAGCGTCATTTGGCATTAAGGTCGGTGGCGCGACAAGGCGAACCTGCGCGCCCAGCATATTCAAAAGCATAACATTTGAACGCGCGACACGCGAATGTAAAATATCGCCACAAATCGCAATCTTAAGCCCCTCAATATGCCCAAAAGTGCGACGAAGCGTGAGGGCATCAAGGAAAGCCTGCGAAGGGTGTTCGTGTCTGCCATCACCGGCATTAATTACGCCACAAGAAACTTTGCGCGACAAAAGCTGCACCGCGCCGGATGAGGCATGGCGCACCACCAATAAATCAGGGCCCATGGAATTTAGGGTCGCGGCGGTGTCCAAAAGTGTTTCGCCCTTCAAAACTGATGAAGCGCGAACTTGAAGATTGACCACATCGGCACCAAGGCGTTTGCCCGCAAGTTCAAAACTTGCCTGTGTTCGCGTTGAATTTTCAAAAAACAGATTGACCAAAGTCCGCCCGTTTAAAATATCGAGCTTTTTGTATTTTGCCTGTGTAAAGGGAAGGAATAATTCGGCACGCTCAAGAAGTTCAAGCGCTTCAAGGCGGTTAAGATCGCCAATTTGCAGCAAATGCTTTTTGGCAAATGGCGCACGCGGCGGAAGTTTTGCAATATCAGTCACAAAAAGACGCATTAAGCGCGAATCTGAACAAAGTGCAAGTTCAAAATCCAATAGAATATTTTACGCCATAAGTGCGTGGGTCATGGAAACTTGCGCTGCCGTCATTAAGATTGGGATAATCAACCGCGATTGCGACATTTGATAACGAGATATAATTCTCTAAATTATTGATATATAGCGTGAATTTTGCTTGGTCTTTGCTTAATGTTATGGACAAATCAGTTTTATTGAATGCTGGTTGTTTGAATTGCATGATTGCCGGTGTTGAAAGGAAATAATAATCGCCAACAAATCTCTCGCGAATTGAGAACTCACCCTGCCAATTCGCAAAAAATCTAAATTTGTGGGAATAGCCAAAATTTATCGTGTATTTTGGACTGCGGTCTAAAAACTTGTTTTTGAGATTAATGTCTGGGCGAATTTGATAATCTGCGAATTTTGCGTTCAAGAATGCCGCTGTTATTTGCAAATTATCGCTGTCATTAATTTTCCAATTTGCATCAATATCAATTCCGTCAATTTTGGCCTTAGCTGCATTGGTCGTAACTTGACATGGGCCGCCACAAAGATTGGCATATTGGCTTAATTGCAAATCTTCATAATCATAATGGAATGCGTCAATAGTATAATTCAATCGATTAAGTGTGCGGCCTTTAACGCCGATTTCCAAGGCTTTTATGGTCTCGGGGCGGTAATATAAAGCCGCAGCGGGTATAGGGTTCGCGCAATTGAGACCACCCTCGCAACCATCATTAAAACCGCCTGCTTTATAGCCGGTTGAATAATTAGCATAAATGAAAGTCGCAGGGTTCAATTCATAATCAATCCCGATTTTTCCGGTCAATTTTTGGTATTTCAATGATGCCAAATTCAAACTATCGCGCAAAAAATATGGATTGGTCGCAAAATCGCCATAGGTGTAATCTATTGGCTGTCCGTCGGTCTGATGGAAAATTGTATTGCCCATTCTGAATTTATCGTCCCAAGTATTTCTAAGGCCGAAAGTGACATGTGCTTTTGGGGCAAATTCGTATGTCATTTGTCCGAAAGTTGCGCGCGAATTTGCGATCATTGGGTTTTGCGGAAAACCAAAAACATATCCGCGATTAGGGAAGGGAAGTAACAGGCCATAAAGATAAAATCCGACCTTGGATTTTTCATAAAAATCGAAATAACCAAATTGTGCATTAAGTCTTTCGCTTTCATAAACAAATCGCAATTCGTGGGAATCTTGGTAATAATCAGATTGCAATTTTGAAGGAATTACCTGCGCACCTATTGCTTTTGAGCCGATATAAGTATTCATATCTTCGCGAAGGCGTAAAAGACGTGCCGCGCCTAAATACTCATACTCCCAATTATCTGAAAATTTGTGATTGAAGGCAATTTTTAACCCGCCCGTCCTATTGTCACGTGCGGCAATATTAGGATTATCATATGATAATTGCATTAATTGATTTGCATTGCCGCCAATATATTGGGGGTCATTTTGGTTTGAAAACGGCAATTTATAAAAATTGGATGCCAAAACACTAAAACCATTATGTCCCGCCATTTGCGCATAATCAAAAACAATGCGTAATTCATTATTTTCATTCAGATTATGCAGGGTCGAAACCCGCAATGATAGGTTTTTCTTAAAGGAATTTTGCTCGGTTTGGTCGCTTTTCAAGTTTTTTACGAAATTATCACGCAAATCAAAATTTAATGCAGTGCGAATTGCATTATCGTCGTCTAAAACGCGGTTTAACACAAAGCCTGAATTTATTGTTCCATAATTGCCTACACCAATTTCAAAGCGATTGCTGTTTTCCAATTGCGCGGCATTGGCGATTATATTTAAAAGGCCGCCGGTTGAATTTCTGCCATACAAAGTTCCTTGTGGGCCTTTCAAAACTTCGATGCGCGACAAATCAAAGAAAGAAACTTCTTGGGCATGGGGCCTGGCGATATAGATACCGTCCAACAAAAACCCAATTGAAGGATCGCCTTTTTCGGTATTGTCGGTGCTAGTTACGCCGCGTAGTGTTAATTGCAATCCGATTGTTCTTTCGATATTTAATGCGGGAATTAAATTGCCAAGATTGGTTGGATTGGTAATTGCGTTTTTCGCAATGTCGCTCGCTTTGACCAAATCAGCGGCAATTGGGGTTTTGGAATATTTCGATTTATTGCGTGTTGCGCTTATTATGATTTCTTCATTAATCTCAGCGGCGCTTTGCGCTTTTGCATTAGTGCCGCAAAAAGCCAAAATTGCAATCGAAATCCCTGTTAGATGGCGCATTAATTTCTCAAACCTTATATAAGCGGTTGCGAATAAATTAGATGTGGCTAAGAAACAAGTTACGGTTTTGTGACAATAATGTGAAAATCATCAATGAGTGCCGGTAAAAGCAAAATAACGTGAGCCTATTTCATCAGCACATAAGTCCCGGGTGCGTCGCAAATTTCGGGTAGGTCGCCGGAACCGGGTTTGCGCGCTTTGACCTTGCCGCCACCCAATTTATCGAGCCATTTTGCCCAATCATTCCACCATGAGCCCGGGTATTCAATAAGGGATTTTTGCCATTCATCGACTGTTTCGGGTAATTTGGCCCCCTCTTGCGGTAGCCAATGTTGGTATTTATTGGCATCTGGGTGGTTGATAACGCCAGCGATATGGCCTGATCCCGCCAAAATCATACGAACATCCCCGCCAAATAATTTCGCACCGCGATAAATTGAGCGAAATGGTGCAATATGATCGTCTTTTGAAGATTGCATATAAATCGGCTGTTTGACGTTTCTTAAGTTAATAGTCTCACCCATTATCTTCAATTTGCCAGCAGCGAGATTATTTTTGCGATACATATTTTCAATATAGAATAAATGCAATTTTTGCGGCATTCTAGTTTGGTCTGAATTCCAATATAATAAATCAAATGGTCGCGGTGATTTTCCCATCAAATAATTATTTATGACAAAGGACCAAACCAAGTCATTGGATCGCAAATAATTGAAAGTATCAGCCATAATAGAACTATCAAGTACGCCGCCTGCTGCCTCTATTTCATCACTTATGAATTGGTAAGAGGCGTCATCGGTGAAAATTTTCAAATCACCGGCATCGACAAAATCTTGTTGGGAGGCGAAAAATGTTGCGGAATTTATGCGATTATCGCCTTTTTTCGCCAAATATGCCATGCTTGAGGCAAGCAAAGTGCCGCCGATACAATAACCGACACAATTTATTTTCTCAATTTCATCAATTTTTTGAACTTGGTTTAGTGCCTCAATAACGCCTTGTTCAACATATTCGTCAAAGGAATAATCCTTATATTCTTGGGTCGGGTTAATCCATGAAACCACCAAAACCGTGTGACCCTGACCGACAAGCCATTTGATTAATGAATTTTTTTCGGTCAAATCCATAATATAGAATTTATTTATCCAAGGCGGAAAAATCAAAAGCGGGTTTTTATAAACTTTTTCGGTAGTTGGCGTGTATTGAATAAGTTCAAATAGTTTGCCACGATAAATCACTTTGCCGGGCGTGATTGCAATGTTTTTTCCGACCTCAAACGCCGATGAATCGGTTTGAGATAATGACAAACGACCGTCACCGCGTTCAAAATCGGCAACTAAATTGCGAATGCCGCTATTTAGGCTTTCGCCTTTGGTTTCTATCATTTCCTTTATAGCGACAGGATTTGTCATAAGAAAGTTTGACGGCGAAAACGCATTTGACAATTGTTGTGTGAAAAACTTTGCTTTGCGACGCGATAAATCATCAATATCATCGACCTCATCTATCAAGCCATTAAACCAGCCGGAAGTGTGCAGATATGTGCGCCTAAGAACGTCAAAAATGAAATTAGATTGCCATTCGGGGGCTGAAAACCGTTTATCTTTAATTGGATTATCTTTAGTGTCTTTAAAGCCCTCAATGCCCGCTTTCCAAATATTCATATAGCCTTCCCAAAGCCGTCGGTTTGCTTCAAGATATTTATTCGGGTCGCCTAATAATTTGGTTGTAACTTCGGCGGCATAGGGCGCAAGGCCCATTGGGTCAATTCGCGGGTGGCGCGAAGCGAAATTCTCTGCGCCTTTGGCAAGTGATTCAGTAAGGCGTGAACTCGCAATTGCGGCCTGTCGTAGGTTTTGAGAAAGTATCTCCATATCCTCGATAGATTGTCTGGCGAGAATTTCGTGCAAATCACTTGGCGTTTGGTTTGGTTGTTCCGACTTATTATCTGTTTTTTGTGCAGTTTTTTCGGTCTTTACATCCGCAGATTTGGACTTGCGCTTCTTGGCGTTTTTCTCCACCATTTCTTCCCCCGATCGTTTCCCATTATGTGTCTTTTACATTTTTGCCCTTGAGTTTATAATGCAATAAGGTCAATAACAATTAAGCATTGGTCGAATATCACATATTTTATGGCAGTGAAGATGTCGTTTTGTAAAGGTTTAACTAAGAAAATCTTACGCGTCCCGCTTTTGTTTACTTTTTTGGTAACTGGGGCTTGCCAAAGTGCGGGTAATCAAATGTCTGCGCGCCTCAATGATGATACCTATCCCGATCTATTGACCATTCCACCCGCACCAAAGAATGTTAAGACTGAAAAAGAATGGTCAAATCTTGCAAAAGAGCTTGATCAAAAAGAACGATATGTGCGTACTCTGCCAAATGCACGCGATTATGACGCTAGACAATGGGACATGAAATGGGCGGATAAGGCTACGAAGGATTTGGAAAAAAATCCCAAAAATGGCATTATTCCTGATATTAAAGAGGCAGAAGCATGGGCGGCCCGTTTGCGGGCAATTATGGATAAACACAAAAGATAGAACTTTATATTCAATACCGCTTTTAATGCCAAAAGATTTGCATTAATAGCGGCAAATCACACGAGTTATCCTATGCGCGAAGAATTTTATAAGATTAAACGTCTCCCCCCCTATGTTTTTGAACAAGTAAATAAAGTTAAAGCCAAATTGCGCAATGAAGGCGCAGATATTATCGATTTTGGTATGGGAAACCCAGATTTACCGGTTCCTCAACACATTATCGACAAATTATGCGAAAACGCCAATAAACCACGCACTAATCGCTATTCCGCATCGCGCGGGATTTTGGGCCTAAGGCGCGCCATGGCGGGTTATTATGAGCGCCGTTTTGACGTCTCATTGAATCCGGAGACCGAAGTTATTGCGACTTTGGGTTCAAAAGAAGGTTTTGCCAATATTGCCCAAGCGATTTGCGCGCCGGGTGATGTGGTGATTGCACCGAACCCTTCATATCCAATCCATTCATTCGGTTTCATTATGGCAGGTGGAGTAATTCGCCATGTTGAGGCGCACAGCCCTGAACAATATCTTTCAGGCATAAGCCGTGCCGTGCGCCATAGTGTGCCGCCACCAATTGCCATGATATTGTGTTATCCTGGCAATCCAACTGCGCAAACTGTTGATTTGGAATTTTATAAAGAAGCGGTTCGTTTAGCGAAATTGCATGATTTAATCATTATTTCCGACATGGCATATTCAGAGATTTATTTCGACGAAAACAAACCTACACCAAGCGTGTTGCAAATTGACGGCGCGAAAGACTGCACGGTCGAAATCACAACCTTATCGAAAACCTATTCAATGGCGGGGTTTAGGGTCGGTTTTGCTTTGGGTAATGAGCGTATTATCAATGCGTTGGGGCGTGTCAAATCCTATCTTGATTATGGCGCTTATACACCCATCCAAGTTGCCGCGACCGCCGCATTGAATGGGCCACAAGATTGCGTCGCCGAAATGCGTGCAATTTATAAATCACGCCGCGATGTCTTGATTGAAAGTTTTGCGAATGCCGGTTGGAACATTGATAGACCTGAGGCATCAATGTTCGCATGGACCGCAATCCCCGAAAAATTCCGACCATTAGGTTCAATTGAATTTTCTAAAATGCTATTGGAAGAATGTTCAATCGCGGTTGCGCCGGGTGCAGGTTTTGGCGAATATGGTGACGAACATGTGCGCATCGCCCTTGTCGAAAATGAACAAAGGATTAGACAAGCGGCGCGTTCGGTCAAAAAACTATTTTTATAGAGAATGAATATGAAACCTTTGAAACTGGGAATCTTGGGTCTTGGCACCGTTGGCGGAGGCCTTTTGGAAATTTTACTTGGGGATTCGGCGATTGGCAAAATGGTCGAAATTGCGGGGGTTTCGGCACGCAATAAACACCGCAAACGTTCTGTCGATATAAGCAATATCACATGGTTTGACGACCCATCCGAATTGGCACGCAATCCCGATGTCGATGTGATAATCGAATTAATGGGCGGCGCCGATGGCCCGGCTTACCATGCTGTTGTTACCGCGCTTAAGAATAAGAAGCACGTTGTTACTGCCAATAAAGCCATGCTGGCTGAACATGGTTTGGAACTTGCCGAACTTGCGACGCAAAATGGCGTTGAAATTCGCTATGAGGCGGCGGTCGCGGGTGGTATTCCAATAATAAAGGCCCTGCGTGAAGGGCTAAGTGCCAATAAAATCAAAAAAATCATGGGTGTGATGAATGGGACGTCCAATTATATCCTAACTGAGATGGCAAAAACTAAACGTGATTTTGCTTCGGTCCTCACTGATGCGCAAAGATTGGGTCTTGCGGAGGCCGATCCGACTTTGGATATTAATGGCGGCGACGCAGGGCATAAACTGGTTTTATTATCGGCAATTGCCTTCGATGGCGTGCCGAATTTTGCCGAAATCGAATTGGCGGGCATTGAAACCATTGAGACCATAGACCTTGAGAGCGCGCAATTCTTGGGTTTTGCCGTAAAATTGATCGCGTCTGCGCAATTGCTTGACGGCAAATTGGCGCAATCGGTGCGCCCAAGCCTTGTGGCTTTGTCAAATCCATTGGCACAGCTTGATGGCGCAACTAATGCAATTTTGATTAATGCCGATCCTGTCGGGACTTTGACATTTATTGGTTCGGGCGCGGGTTCGGGGCCAACGGCCTCTGCGGTTGCGGCGGACATTATGGATTTGGTTTATGGCGATACGCGCGCTGTATTTGCAGGGCCGAATTTAGGCCGTGGGCGTTTTGAATATGCGCCTAAACAGGCGTTGGTCTCAAAATTCTATGTACGATTTAATGTGCAAGATAGGCCAGGGGTCATTGCCAAAATCTCCGATACTCTGGCGCGCCACCAAGTCTCGATTGAATCGATTTTGCAAAAACCGCCAACCAATCCGCAACATGTTGCAATTGTACTAACTACACAAAAATGCCATGAAGCGACATTAAATGAGGCCATAAATGAATTATCAGGCTATGATGAATTCATTGAAAAGCCATTATTAATGCCGATTTTTGAATAGGTTCGTCATGACCAAAACCATGCCTTTTGAAATTGAACAGGGTGCTTTGTCGGCAGTCGAGGCGGCAGCGATTGCCGCTTATGAATTTGTCGGTTTCGGCGATGAAATAAAGGCCGACAAAGCGGCAATCAAAGCCATGCACGATATTATTTCCTGCATGGACATAAAAGGCAAAGTCGTTTTTGGCGAAGGCGACGAATTCGATTCCAAATATCTTTATGATGGTGAAATCATAGGAACCGGCGATAGTGATTATGACATCGCCCTTGACCCTTTGGAAGGCACGACTTTAGCAGCCAAAGCGTTGCAAAATGCGCTTTCGGTAATTGCGATTTCGCCTCAGGGCGGTTTGATGCGCGTCCCCGATATTTATATGGAAAAAATCGCAATCGGCGCGGGTTATCCCGATGGAATTATTGATTTAGACAAAAGCCCTGCTGAAAATGTCAAAAATATTGCCGATTTTAAGAATAGCGAACCAAAAAATATTGGTGTGTGCGTTCTTGATAGGCCGCGTCACGCAAATTTAATTGAACAATTGCGCGAAATCGGTGCGCGCGTTTATCTAATCCCTGATGGTGACGTTGCGGGTTGCATTTTTACGACCGAATATTCATGCGACATTGATATTTATATGGGTGTCGGTGGCGCGCCGGAGGGGGTTTTGGCTGCGGCGGCCCTAAAATGCCTTGATGGGCAATTAATAGGCAGGCTTAATATTCGTAATGAAGATGATAAGCGCCTTGCAAGAATGGCGGGCATTGAAAATCTAAAGGCGAAATATGCGATTGCCGATTTAGTTTCAAAGCCTGTGGTTTTCGCCGCTTGTGGCATTACAGACGGCGCATTATTACGCGGTGTGCACAAGCGCAATATTGGGTTTGAAACCAATTCAATCCTTATGAATTCGCAAACCAAACGCGTGCAAAAAACCATCACATTGCGTTTGCCGGAAAAATGAGTGCGGATTTCGGGAATTTCCAGTCTGCAAATGGCCGAAAATGGCAATTGCCGAATTTTGAACGCTTGCAAATCGAAGAATTTATTCGCAATGGCGCAAATGAATTAGAAGCGCGCATTTTGATTAATCGCGGTGCATCACCGCATGAATTTCAAAATATCATTAATCCGCGCTTAAAAACTCAAATGCCCGACCCTTATAGCATTTTGGGAATGGAAAATGCGGTTTTGCAATTGATTGGTGCGGTCGAAAATGGCAAAAAAATACTGATTTTTGCCGATTATGATGTTGACGGCGCGACATCTTGCGCAATTTTCATGCAATGGTTCAAATCCATAGATTATGCGCCGCAGATTTTCATTCCCGATAGAATGCGCGACGGTTATGGCCCCAGTCCAAAATTAATGCGCGCCATTAAAGAAACCGGTTGCGATTTATTAATTACACTTGATTGTGGCGCTGCCGCCTATGATGCCTTGGAGGAGGCACATAGTATCGGCCTTGATGTAATAGTTTTTGACCACCATTTGATGGATAAGGATGCGCCTCACGCTTTGGCATTGGTAAATCCCAACCAGTTTGGTGACAATTCCGGCCTTGGCAATCTTACTGCGGCGGGCGTGGCCTTTATGGCGATTGTCGCTTTAAACCGTGAATGGCGGGGCAGGGGGGGTAAGAATGATTTCGACCCAATCCAAACTCTCGATTTAGCAGCGTTGGGAACTGTATGCGACGTTGCGCCATTAATTGGCCTTAACCGCGTTATAGTTGCACAGGGTCAAAGATTATTGAAAGCGCAAAATCGCCTTGGCTTGAAAATTTTGGGCGATATTGCGGGTTTGAAAAAGCCGGGGAATGTTCATGCCATGGGCTTTGTCCTTGGCCCACGTCTTAATGCTGGCGGTCGGATTGGTGATTCAAGTCTTGCAACCAAATTATTGATTTCCAACGATGAACAACAGGCATTTGAACTGGGCCAAACCCTCGAGGCCTTAAACGGTGAACGCCGTGCAATTGAGTTGGACACGATCAATGACGCCATGGCGCAATATAATGCCATGCCGCAAGAAATGCGCGATTTGCCTTTCATTGTGCTTGCCAATGATGAATGGCATCCGGGCATTATTGGCATTGTCGCGGGGCGTATAAAAGACCGCCTTAATCGCCCGACAATAATTCTTGGCGCGAATATGAAGGGGGACGTAATTCTAAAAGGTTCGGGTCGTTCGATTAATGGCGTAAACCTTGGCGGATTGATAAAATCAGCGGTTAATGCAGGAATTATAGAAAAAGGCGGTGGTCACGAAATGGCGGCGGGCCTTAGTATTGATAAGACCCGAATTGATGATTTACGCACATTTTTGGCACAGTCGTTGGAAAACGAAATAGGCGAAATTCTTGATAATCAGGCCGAAATCATTGATGCAATCATTGCATTAAAAGCCATAAATATTGAAATCGTCGCCACAATAGAACGCCTTTCACCGTTCGGTCAGGCATGGTCAGAACCCAAATTCTTGCTACAAAATGTCTATATAAAACAATCAAATCGCCTAAATGGCGGACACTTGCGGGTTTTAATAAGCGACGGCGAAACCAATCTAAACGCAATATCCTTCAATAGTGCCGACACCGCTTTGGGCGAAATCCTACAATCCAAAGCCCAATGCAATCTATTGGTAAAAATAAGAAGAGACGATTGGAAAGGAAACAATACGGTTGCAATTGAGATTATTGATGGTGTTTTTGGCGACAACGATAATTAATTGAAACAAGACAAATTCTCAGTTCTGGGACAAATTCTGGGACATGATATGAATTGACTTCAACTTTTAACATGGCGCACAGTATTCCCATCCGCCAAATTCCCCGTTTGCCAAAACCCTAAATTGTGTTAGCTTTTGATATGGGCTGCTTGGCTTTTGAGTTTGGGGGATTTTTTGACGTGGACATTGCAGGAAGATGATTCGAATTGTTTCGATTTGTCAACCAAAGCGGGCCTAAATTCATATCATGTCCCCGTTTTGAGACAAATCGGAACAGAACCAGAAGAAGAACTTCAAGAAGACGAGTCCTTCTGTGAAAAATATCCTGCGGCGTGCAATTTTCGTCGTCATCCCTTGTTTTGAATCGAGAAATCCAAATGAGTAGATTTTTGAAAGAACATTTTAAACGAAATGCCATGAATTTTCTTGCTGCAACTATCTGCTATTTCAGTTTAGCTGGCTGCGGTTCCGTTGAACATATTGAGAAAGGCGAACATAAAGCGCTGTATGGTTACATTGTTTCAGGTGAGAAATTTGGTGTAAAAATTGGGGAAGCAAAGAAAAGTGCCGAAAGAAAATTAATAGGCAAAGGCTTTGAAGAGGTAGAGGCTTTCCATTGCCAATCTTCGACACTTGCCTTGACTATTGACTGCGATGGGCTGAAGGATTTAACGTCATATTGGAAGTTCGAGCCCCTTTACAGGATCATGGTGTTTATTGAATATCGAGACGGACAAGTTGGCGCAATAATATGGGAAATATTAATTGGACCAATGTGGGATTTTTGAACCACAATTACCAAATTTCGGTGCCAAGTAAATTTCGGTGACAGTTTATCAATTACCTAAACTATTTGCGTGGCTCATTTTCCAATGTGGCTAATGCGTCGCAGTCGCGGCTTTCCTTCTCTGCCGCACCTAATTCCCCGCTTGTCAGAACCCTAAATTGTGTTAGCTTTTGCTATGGGTTGTTTGGCTTTTGAGATTGGGGATTTTTTGCCGATTGCGGCTAATGATATTTCATCGGGCACAGTCCTAAGAAAATACGTCCATTCAACCCGCGATGATGACCCACAAGTTTGGCGTTTTCCTTCGTTCCACCTGTGCAACTACCATCAAGCGTCATTCTCCCGAAACCTGGCTAGCAATCAGTTGAGCCTTAGGGCATGGGATTAAAATAAATGGGAAAATTCAAATTTAATTTATTTGAATCCGCTAGATTTCATGATGTGGAATTATCTAAGGTTTTCAGCCAAATGCTCTCAATTGCTTACGATAAAAAGTGTGGAATGAACTCGAAAGGCTTCAAATTTATCGAACATCAAGCTCAGTTGGGTAATCCTGACGCGTTTTTTGTCCTTGGCCTTTGTTATGAGAATGGACTTTGCGGTCTAAAAAGGAATATTGAAAAAGCAAAAAAGGAATTTCAATTGGCGATATCCGGCCTATCAAGGGAAGCAGCTCTTGAGATGTATAGCATTTTGATATCCGAATCCGTTGAAAAACAAAACCACGCCAACCAATATCTAATTGTATCAGCAATCATGGGAAATCATAACGCAATTGCGTTGGTTGCAGATCAAATTGACCAATGGCGTGACACTCAAGACGATTTTTCGCTCGGAGAAGCTTTGAGAATGAATCTTGAAAAATTGGAAATAAAATATGGAGAATATCCATGGAAAGACCAAGAAGCGCTCTACGAACATCTAAAAGCTGCTTTCAAGTTCGATAATATCAAATACCAGTCAAAGTATTTTTCAAATGATCAAGTATTGAGCTTGTTAAAGGAAGATCGCGAAGATCATAGCGAAATCAATGAACTAAATAGGGATTTGTTTGGTCGCTCAAAAGCCAAATCGCAGTTAGCTTTGGCAAAATTGTTTGAATTGGGGCAACACGGTCACGAATGGGCAAATTATTTACTTGGGTTTGTTCATCAATATGGTCATCGCTTGGTCGAGAAAGACGGCAACAAATCGAAGCATTATTATTTCATATCCGCTTCACAACTAGTTAAAGAGGCTTTTCTACAGATCGGCGGACTTATGGAATATGACGATGTTTCAACGCTTGAAGACGTGTTTTGTTATTATTTAGTTTCCGCAATATTAGGATACAGAACCGCGTTGGACGCAGTTGCTTATTGCATGGAAAATGGGGTTGGTTGCCCGCAAAACAGATTTTTGGCAAAAACCATTAGAAAGTTTAAGGCGAAACTAGATCTTCTTTGAGACGAATAGATTTATGCATTAGTATTGGTAAATCAAAATGCGGATTGTAAAGTTATGAAAAAATACTTTATGACGGCAATCGCGTTCTTTTTCGGTTTCTCTGCCGCCGCTTGCAGTTCTATTTCAAATAATAACTTGTGTTTTGCCCCAATTAATGGAAGGATTTCTGCCCTTGCTTCGCTTGAATATATCGAGACTAGGCTCAGCGAATCCGCATTAGTTGTTACCATTTCAAATACTGGCAATGCACCGTTTTGTGTTCACCTGACGGCCAACTCCCCTGAGGGTTTTGGAATCGAAGATCGCGTTGAAATAAAAAATGAAGAAGGTGAAATCGTGAACGTTAACGATTATTTTTCAGATTTCCCCTGGTATGAAAACGAGGCCAATCGATTTGCGTGCTTTCCAGCTTCAGAAAACAAGAAAAACTCAAGCAAATTAACTTTGCCTTTCGGGAAAGGTTTTAAGAAATTGGAAAATGGAAAATATCGCGTTAATGTTCAACTATTGCTGATTTCACCGTCTGCAATGTGGGCAAGCGGGATAAATCAACCAATAGCGTATGGCGAATTAAGAGGCCTGCCGAAGTGTGTTTTTGACAATTCCATTGTTCCAATAAACTTGGAAACCGAATTTGTCGTGAAGGTATAGTAAAATGATTTCGGTACGCGTATCTGATTTTGGTGCAAAATGAATTTAAAAAACACCCTTGACTGCAAAACAAAGCCAAATCGCAAGAGGGTTGTCCTTTCCATTGCTTTTCTTTTGCTAATGGCTTTGTGCACATTTACACCTTTGGTTTGGAATATCACAGGTAAAAAAAGTGAAGAATATCCAGAATTGCTATTTGCAATTTACGGAATGCCATTAGGTATTGCCTTTGTGATTGTGTCATTTTTTCATTGGTTTTCTCGGGATAAAAAAAATGCAATTTCCGAGGTTTTGAACTGGAATGTTACCTGGTTTTTGATTTCAGTTTGCGTGGCTACGTTTCTAATGATTTTGGGGCTTTTTTTCTTTAATTGGAGAATAGGCGACGAATTAGATGAAATTTTTGCGGCAATTTATGATCTAAAACACTGGATTTTACTTTTCATTCTTGAACTTTTTGTCCTAGTAGTCGCAGTTTGGTATCGTTTCAATAAGACACGAATTTGGTGATTAAGTCAGCAATAATTCGGGGGCAGAATTCGAAGACATGATGCTAGTTAATTTTGACTGTATTTGTGGAGCAAAGCATTTCCACCATCCCCAATCCCCGCTTGCCATTACCCTAAATTGTGTTAGCTTTTGATAACGGCTGTATGGCTTTTGAGTTTGGAGATTACGAAGGTGCGACCTGTGCCGCCAGTGACAATTACACATTCAATGGCCTCAATCAGATTTCGGGTGGCGGTTTTGCATTTGCTTTCTGGCGCGTCGGTAATTAATGGTCAGTAACCTTTGCCCTAAAGCTGCAATAATTATGGGCCTTTATGCAATTGCTTCTTTCTAGGACTTGCGTTCATAAAATCTTGACATTATAGAAGCGCCCTCATGTAGCGTAGCGGTAGGGCAAAATGAAATGCCCTCTATTGATGGCTCCTTCGTCTATCGGTTAGGACGCCTGATTTTCAATCAGGAAAGACGGGTTCGACTCCCGTAGGAGCTGCCACTTTTCATTACAATTCGAATAATTTGCCCGGTTTTTAGATTGGGATAAGTGTTCCTTTTTGATTTAAATCGGGCACAATGAGTTTTAAGGCCCCAAAACTTACGTTTGCGCCGATTTCGGTTCTAAAGAACTTCTTTTCCTGCATAATCTCTTTTAGGAAATGGCAAAATATTTTTGAATTGGCAAAACGACCATCCAATACGACATTCTCGCCATCAAAAACCGCCGCAATCCGCTCTTTGGAAACATGCGCGAGGTAAAATGCGACAGAGGTGCTTAACTCAGCACCAAGGATTTCATCGAGTGCATTTGAATTGCCGCCAATAAATCGTTCGAACATTTCAATGATATGTGGCCTTGGTGGCATTGTTTTTATTGCGTCAAAAAGGGCTTTCTGATTTTCGTCCAAATCAATGCGTTTGGCACCTTTGCCGATCACGTTTTCAACCAGTCGCCCGCCCATAAAAAGTGCCGTCGGCATTATTGAACCAAAAGTATCAATATTGGCAAGAACCGCGTTTTTTTGCCCCAGACTTTTAAGAAAAGAGTGATTTTCATGGCTAAGAGGGTGCATATAAACAAACCATGTTCCGGTCGAAACGACACAGAATTCCTTGTCCTGCAATTCATTCATGGATCGAATTTGAAAGAATGCGGCATTGGAATCGTGAAGGCCGGCGTAAATTTTTGCGTCGCGATTTATATTCAATTTTTCAGCTAAATCGGACCTGATTGTTCCAATTGGTTTCGAATTATTAGCAAATGGCGCAAATTTTTGGGCAAAACCCATGGCTTTCGCCATATTTGAATAATCATTTAGCCTAAAATCCCACAAATCAGTATGCGATCCGATTGAGGTCAATTCCGTAACTGCGCGGCCCGACAATAAATAAGCCCAATATTGAGCGTAGGGCAGGATAGTAGCGTCGGAAAATTCGTGTCCCAAGGTTTCTTTCAAATAAAATAATTGCGCCCCAAGATTAAGGCCGTTTTCCATTTTCGGACTGAAATTAATCTCAAAATCATCACGCAATAAGCCATATTTTGAGGCAATTTCGGCATCAATCGGAAATTCGTAATCAATTGGCGGGCATATCAATCCATTATCATTAAACAAAGCCGCCGCCGCGCCGTGGGTAATTGGGATTATGGCCTCAATCCTACCCAATTTAGCGAATTGCTTTAAGGTCGCGAAGACAAATTCTTCAGTGTTTTTGGTATCAAGCGCGGTATATTTTTGATATTCTTGTGGGATATTCTTTCTTTCGGCAAAATCAATTTGATTTCCGTGCCCATCCCAAATGCTAATTTTTGAGATAGTTTTGCCAATATCCAAGACAATATATAGTTTTTCCGACATAAAATACCAATCAAAAAAGAGATGAGACTAGACTTTCGCTCATTTTCTCTTATAAACAGTCAAAAACGCGCAAATTCAAGCATAATTTGCTTTCGGAGGATAATATGGAAACTCGACCCTTCACGCAAGACCAAATCCAAGAGCATAATAATGCCCATAAAACGGCGCTTTTTGAGGATTATGATGCTTTAGGTCGAAAATTCGCGCGACAAAATATTGATATTGAAGCAATCAAAAATCGTGTAAAAGACTTTTCTTTGGCTTTGCCAAGTTGGGCCACAGGACGTGGTGGGACAAGATTTGCGAAATTCGCAATCGACTGGGAACCAACAAATATTCACGAAAAATTGCAAGATTGCGCAGTCGTAAACCAATTAAGTCCATTTGCGCCGCGCGTTTCGTGCCATTTCCCTTGGGATAAATCAAACGATTATAAGGCATTAAGACAAGAAGCTGATAGTCTGGGACTAAGTTTTGACGCCGTAAATTCGAACACTTTCCAGGATCAAGAGGGCGCAAAAGAATCATATCGAACCGGCAGTTTGGGCGCAGTTTCCAAAGCCGTAAGAGACCAAGCAATTGAACATAATTTTGAAGTTATCGAAATCGGCAAAATGCTCGATTCTAAAGCGATTACGGTGTGGGTTGGTGACGGTTCAAATTTCCCTGGGCAACAGGATTTTAATCGTGCTTTGTCGCGTTATATTGATTCCACTTCCCAAATTTATGACGCATTGCCGTCCGACTGGCTTATGCTTTTGGAGCATAAGATTTTTGAACCAGCGTTTTATTCGACTATTATTTCAGATTGGGGGTCGTCCCTAATTGCTGCTCAGGAATTGGGTGAAAAGTGCAAATGCCTTATAGATTTGGGCCACCATGCGCCAAATACCAATATTGAACAGATTGTCGCGCGCCTCGACAGGGTGGGGAAATTGGGTGGTTTTCATTTCAATGATTCCAAATATGGTGATGACGACCTTGATAGTGGTTCAATAAATCCGCATCAATTGTTTCTTGTTTTCAATGAATTAGAAGAGGCGCGCCTGCGAAATGAGGGCAATTTTTCGCCTGCCTATATGATTGACCAGTCACACAATGTGACAGACCCGATTGAGAGCCTGATTGTTTCGACCGAGGCGATTGTAACATCTTTCGCCAAGGCGGCATTGGTAAATCGTGGCGAATTGCACGCGGCCCAAAATAGTGATGACGTAATGATGGCATTTATGGCCTTGCGAAATTGCTACAGAATTGACGTGTCACCAATCATAAATATGGCCAAATATGAAAAAGGCGGGGCGATTGAAAGCCTTGAATTTTATAGAAATAGTGCTTGGCGCCCAAGAAAAGCGCAAGAAAGAAATAAAGTCGGTCTAGGGGCGGGGATTGTTTAACGACCCCTTTAATTCTTGGCTCTAAACGCTTCGGCTTCCCAATTTTCGATGAATTCGCATTCGCTTTTTGGCATTTGTGATAGATGACGCCTTGGCGGTAACCTTGCAAGAATTTCTAAAAGCAAATCACAAGTCTCATTGGCATTTGGGGATAAGAGATTTTTAGAATAAACACCTGTATTCTTAATAATCAGACATTTTATTGCCTTGTTTATCGATACTGCCTTGCGCGCGGTTTCAATATCGTCAAAAATCGCTATGCGGCCCAGATAAACCAATTGATCCGGAAATAGTGGCTTTGAATATGACTTTGTGAAGCGATGAGAATAGGCCAGAAACGAGTATTTTGTGATTGGTGTAAATCCATCGATTTCATGCTCTGATCCTTGAAAATGAAGACCGTCAAATGTTGAAAAACCGAAAAAATCGTCAATCATTTGAAGCGTCTTTGCAATATCTGGCAATTCACTAGTCGCGATTATTAAACCATGATTACGCAAAAAAATTATTTGAGAGGCGGTATCATTTAAAGGTAGTTTTTCAATTGCGCGTGCTAATTTTATACCGGGGCGCAAATAGGGCAGGGAGTGGATTTGCGTATTGAAGATCGAAAGTTTTGAAATCTCGGGGCCAAAGCCAAGAATACTCCCTGCCAAAATCGCACTTAATGTATGAAGGTGACAAACAAATCTGTGCGGCAAAACCAAATGCAATGAGGTTTCAATGGACGGGCGTAAATGGGCGAATTCTTCGTTTGGATATTTGAAATTCTGGAAATCAATTTCGCCACTTCTATTTCCACGCAAAGCGAGAGCGTTTTTTGCGGCATTGAAGTTCAAGGGCACGAAAATATTTTCACTCGTGGCGCTGGCTAATTTTTTGCCTGACGCTTTTATCCAAATAGTGTCGCCTTGCTTTTGCGAAACATTGCCGCCGTTTCCCTGGACCCAATCTGGGTTTTCTGCCAATTTCGAGCAGGTTTTTCGCAATTGTGCCAAATCTTCAAAATCACGGAAAAAATCCGATGACCAAAAACCTGAATTTTGCAAATTAGAACTGGACACAATCTTAAAACCATGCTTTGCTTTGAGTGTAATTGATTGATAATGACGAATAATGAGAAATGCAATGGCTAATGACGATTATTTGATGGATAGTGAACTTGCGCCGATTATGTTGGATTTACGGGAAAAAAATAAAAACCGTCCACCTTTGACTGAAGTCGCCCCGCAAACGATGCGAATGCGCGCGGCTGAAATGTTCGCGCCATGGAATGAAAACCCAACCCAAATTGCAAAAGTCGAGAATTTCACGATTAATAGCCCCGAGGCGGAAATTAAAGTGCGATTATATGACGATTGCGAAAACCAAAAAACCGGTGCTATGGTCTATTTTCATGGTGGCGGGTGGGTAATTGGTGATTTGGACCTTGAAGATGCAGCCCTAAGATTTATCGCCAAAGAAAGCGGCATGAAAATCCTGTCAATCGATTATAGGCTTGCACCGGAACACCCGTATCCGGCGGCAATTCATGACGGCGCGTTTACTTATGAGTGGCTGCAAGCCAATGGGGAAAGCCTGAATATTGATGCCAAAAAATTGTCCTATGGCGGCGGTTCAGCAGGCGCGAATGTGGCGATTGGCAGTGTATTATATATTCGAGACACGTTCAAGGAAGTGCCGAACCATATGGCGCTTATTCATGGCGTCTATTCCACGGCATTG
The DNA here is from genome assembly GCA_041917055.1 of Hyphomonadaceae bacterium. GTDB lineage: Bacteria > Pseudomonadota > Alphaproteobacteria > Caulobacterales > Aquidulcibacteraceae > Pseudaquidulcibacter. The sequence continues at coordinate 55,383 of JAYRYJ010000006.1, read as the reverse complement.
GAAGGTGTTTCATACGATAAATATGGCGATGGTCGCTTTGGCCTTCCGATTGCGTCTATGCAGTATTTCTGGAATACATATTTGGCAGGCAAAACGCCCGAAATTTATTGTGACATCCTTCTAGATGAGCAAAAAAATATGCCCAAAAACGTAATAATCATTCAATCCGAATTGGACGTTTTGGCGGATGAAGGGAGTTTATTGGCGCAAAAATTGACGCAAAATGGCGCGCAAGTGGAACATAGAAAATATTCAGGTGCGTACCACGGTTTCACTCAATATTTAAAATCGGCAAAAATCGCGAGAGATGCTTTAAGTGCGATTGCTTTATCGCTAAAAAATAGTTTGGCATAATAATTCATGCAATTTATCTGGCTAAAAAATCAAAAAATCGATCATAATGCGACTTTTATGACAATTCGCGATACGCCATTGCGCCGCGAAACTGAAGGCAAAAATCGATATATCCTTGCGCGCGGTGAATTTAATATTGAAAACCCCGAGAATGCAAACCTGGAAATTTTTTGTGATGGAAAATACCGCCTCTATATTAATGGGGAAATTACTGGTTATGGGCCAATTCGGTCTAATCCCGCGTATCCGATATGCGATGTTTATGATGGCAGCAGATTTCTATCCAAAGGCAAAAATAAAATTGCGGTTTTGATTCACGTCCCGGGCATAGACTTGGCATGGTATGAAACGCGAAAAGGCGGCACTCAACCGGCCTTTGGTGACGGGGCTTTGTATCTAAAGGTCAATGAAGGCGATAAATCTGTTTACGCTGACGAAAACTTCAAAATTATTGAGAGCGATGCATGGGAAAAAGATGCGCCCTTATGCGGGTGGGGGCAGGATTTTATTGAAGTTTTAGACCATGATAAATTACCCGCAAATTGGCACGCCAATGATTTTGACGATTCCCATTGGCCGAATGGGCAAATCATGATCGCCAAAGCATCAGAAGAAGCCAAGGCGCGTGGTTGGGGCGATTTTAAGCCATATTCTTTCATTTCCCCAGAAGGCGGCAATCTATTATTTCACAAGGAAATTAGCGCCAATAATATGTTATGGGCACGAAAAATTCTAAAAAGCTCACAAACCGATGTCAAAATCCAATTATATTCCGATGAATTGGGGGAAATTGAAAATACCCTAAAATCATGTGCAGATTTCGCAAAAATTGGTGAAATCGGGTTTGAAATCGGGGCGGAAAATCCTACGGCAATAATGTTCAATTTTGACGAATATTATGTCGGTCGCGCATTCATAGAATTTGAAGCCCAAGGCGGGGAAATAATCGATATTGCAGTCAATGAATATGTCCCAGGCGATTTCGGGAAAATGGAAACCAATGACGGTCTAAGGAATGATGGTGGCCTTTGGGTTGCGCATATCGCGCGCATTAAGGCGCGTCCCGGGCGAAATCATTTTGAAAATTTCAATCCAACCGGCATTCGCGCGATTCAGATTGCGATACGCGGGGCGAAGTCGAATTTGAAATTCAATCGCGTCGGCATTCGGGAATGCCATGCAAATGCGCAAATCACGGGTCAGTTTCAATCTTCGGATTCCAAACTCAATGCTTTATGGCAAAAAGGGGTTCGCACTGTGCAAATGTGTGCGCAAGACGGTTGGCTTGACTGCCCGTCCCGAGAATCGCGTCAATGGTTGGGTGACGGCATTGTGATGTTCGATATTGCCAATCTTGCCTTTGGCCCATCAATTTTTCCGTTGCACAAAACATTTCTTTTGCAAGCAGCGCAGGGGCAAAGGAATGACGGACTTTTGCGCATGGTATCGCCTGGCGATTTGCGCCCCAATTCCATAAGCATTCCTGATTATAGTTTGCATTTCATCATAGGTGCGCAAAAATATTTGACCGCCTCACATGATATTAATTTTATTGAGAAAATCGCACCAAATCTTGAATTGGCCGCAAATTGGTTCATTGACAGATTAGATGCAAATGGCCTTATTGCAGAAATTCCGGAATGGCATTTTATTGAATGGGCGGATTTTGGTCGCTACGGTATTTCATTCCCGATAAATGCACTTATGGTCGGGGCATTTGATGCACTGCAGACCATATTTAAAGAATTGGGCTATGAAAGAAAACGCGAAAAATTTGCAGCTTTGTGCGAGAGGACCAAATCGGCACTTTCGAAATATTTTTGGAATGACAAAACCAAATGTTATGTCGATTCAATTTCATGTGATTACTCAATAATTCATCCTCGAGTTTCCCAACATTCAAACGCATTGGCAATGCTTTTCAAAATTGCGCCTGAAGATTTTGTGCCGGAAATTATCAAAAATATTACCGATGATACAAAATTACGCCTAACTAATTCACCGCCAATTGTGATGGGTTTGGGCAATTTTGATGATGAATTGCACATTGTAAAAGCAAACAGTTTCTTTTCACACTGGATATATGAAGCAATAGCCCAAAATGGCGGCCTTGATTGGGTTTTGGCGGATATCAAAAAACAATATGGCGCAATGCTAGATTTCGATTCCCCAACCTTGTGGGAGGCATTTTCACCAATCGCAAGCCTTTGTCACGGATTTTCGGCGACGCCGGTCTATATAATGTCGCGTTTTTGTAGCGGCTTTAATTTGATAGATGATAATAAATTTGAAATTGACACCAGTCTGTACGGAATGGATTTTATTAATGTCAAAATTCCGACAATTCACGGCGTTTTCGAAATTGAAAAATCGCAAACTAGCACGCGAATTATTGCACCCATTGGATTTGAACCAAAACTGAGAAATGGACAAAGCGCGACGAAAATTTCAAATGGCGAAAAAGAAATTTGGACTATTTGCTCGATTTCTTAGCGATTTCATCTTTGATTTCATTAAATTTCCCCTCATTCAAATCATATTTTGAGAAAAAGAACAAAGTGAGAGACCATAATAAAATTGGTAATCCGACATAAATATATTTGATTCCTGACATAACCTCCGGCGACATGGCATTGGCGGATTGTTTTGGGTCGAACCCGATTATTGACAATAATTGCGACACTAAAAATGCACCCGCTGTCATTCCCAATTTTCGTGCAAAGCCCCAGGCGCCGAAAATCGCCCCCTCGCGTCTTTGACCGGTTCGTAATTCATCAACTTCGACCGTGTCGGGTATCATAGCATTGGGGAATAATTGCGTCGCGGCATCAAAAATGCCCATAATTATCAATAAGGGCAATAGTAAATATATGGTCTCTGTGGATACCAATGACATTGAGCCTGCACCAAGCATAACGAAAATAATCGCCGCCCAATATCCTGCTTTTTTTCCTATTTTCTTGCCGATTTGCACCCAAATTGGCGTTGCGATTAATGCCGCTATTGCGTTTGCAACCATAAATTTTCCAAGGTTTTTGGCCTCAATGCCGACATTATTGACCAAAAAATAAATCAAAGTCGTGGCGCTAACGCCTATTGCGAGGTTTTGAATAAAAAATGCCAACCAAAGTTTGCGAAACGGGATATTTGTCAAAACCGCATCGATTTCGTCTTTGAATGAGATTTTTTTCGCGGGGTTGGAAATTTGAGGCGCATTCTTACAAGCGAAAAACGTCCAAAGTCCAGTGATAACCATAAATATGCCCGCGCAAACCCCTAATAATTTGAAGCCATCAACCAAGTTTTCTTGTGAACCGAATAATTTTGGCGCGTAAAAAGCGGCAACCACACCGCCCAATCGTGCCGCAAACATTTTATAACCTGCGAGAATTGTGCGCTCTTTATATGAAGAGGTCATTTCCGCTGCCATTGCCGAATATGGAACTTCATAAATAGTTACCGCCGCGTTGGACGCCAAAAAGCTAAGAACCAATAGGAATACTTTTATTGCGTCCGGCGCATCAGACGGCACAAAAAAGACCGAGGCAAAAGATAGACCTAATAATGGTGCGCCGATTAATAAATATAATCTCCTACGACCGAATGAGCTTTTGGTTCGATCTGAGATTGCACCCATAATAGGATCAGCGATTGAATCCAAAAGCCTTGGTAATAATAATGCCAAGCCCGAAATCGCCGGTGGCAAATGCAATGCCTGTGTGCAATAGAATAACATGTATGACATTTGCAGAACGACAAATGCGGCAATTGCCAATTCGCCAATGGCCCAGCCAATCTTAATATTCAATGGCAATTCCGATTTCATTTTTGCTCCCATCTTTATGTTTTATGCAGCTATAACTCAATTATGATAGAACACAATCATAATTCGTCATTTTTGATGTCAAGAGTATCAAAATATTAGGCGCTTCGCGACTCAAATGACGACATTTATCTAAAATGAAAAAGCAGGATTGCTGACAAAAACCTCCGAGATATGCCGAAAACGGTCGAAATTTGTGACCTCGATCCCCCGGAATCTGACGAAATAATCAAAAGCAAGCAAAACCAAACAAAAATGTTGCAAACTATTTCAAAATCTGTCACGTTTCAGAAAACAATAATTTTAATCTGCATACAGGGGAATGATATGAAAAGTTACAAAGGGTTTTCATCTTTCGGGTCGGTTCAAAATGACGTCACTAAAAGGCGCGAAGGTAAAAACTTCGGGTTGAAATCTATTTTACTAGGTGGCATCGCAAGTGTTAGCTTCTTATTGCCGTGCCAAACATTTGCCCAAGACGCTGCACCGAAGTCTGAGGAAATGGTAGTAATTACCGGATCGCGTATCAAAGCAAATGGCTATGACAAACCAACACCTGTAACTGTCACCACTGCTGAGGCGTTGCAGGCCGCGGCACCTATGACTATTGCCGATGGCATTTTCCAATTGCCGCAAAATATCGGCTCGACCTCGCGGACTTTTTGTTGTGCAGTTGGTTCGCTCGGTAATTTTCTTAATCTTCGCGGTTTGGGCGCGACGCGAACCCTAATATTGCTTGACGGTCAAAGAGTGGTTCCAACGCGTGAATCCGGTGAAATAGACGTAAATCTCTTGCCGGAGGCTTTGGTTTCAAGGGTCGATATTGTTACCGGTGGCGCATCTGCGGCTTATGGCTCTGACGCGGTATCGGGTGTGGTCAATTATGTTGTTGCAAAAAAATACGACGGGCAGACAATTACGGCCCAATATGGCCAATCCAATTATTCTGACGATGCGTCAATAAAGCTATCCTATGCAACAGGCGGGAGTTTTGGCGATGAGAATACCAATTGGGTTTTCAGTGCCGAGCATTTTAAGGTCGATGGTATCCGTTCTTTATTAGATCGTCCGGATTCTGCCCGCTCAGCTTTTCTTTCCGGCAATGGCAGTGCCGCTGCACCTTTCGTTACAATCGAAAATGCACGTTCGATTTTGGGGACAGAAGGCGGCCTAATAATTTCCAACGCCTTCATACCCGTTGCCAATGCAACCAACCCATTGGCGGGATTAATGTTTACCGGCCCTAACACCACTAAGTCCTTTGTTTTCGGGACACCAGTGAATGGTTCAGGCAGCGCAAATATTGGGGGCGACGGCATCTCATACAATAAAATGCAACCTGCCGGGCTTTTGAGCACCGACAAAATTTTCGGAAAACTTAGCCATAAATTTAGCGATAATCTGTCGGCCTATGCGCGAATTATGGCATCGCAATCTCATAATGCCATGCGCATTCTTTCAGACAATCGGGCGGCGACCCTTGCCTATACAATCTTCCGCGACAATGCTTATCTTCCGGCGCATATCGCAAGCGCAATGGATGCAGCGGGCGTAACATCTTTCAAAATGGCGCGTTTCAATACCGATTTTGATACAATTAATCTTGATTATGATAATAAGTCTTACGATTTCTCAGTCGGATTGGAGGGGCGCTTAAACCAAAAAACTTCTTGGTCCGTCAATTATTCGCACGGTGAAACGGACCTGCATGCCGAGGTGCAAAATGTCGCCAATCTAAGTCGTGTTTATACGGTTGCCGATGCCGTTCTTGACCCAAGTACGAACCAAATTGTTTGCCGTGTTCAATTAACAAATCCGGGACTCTATCCAGGTTGCGTTCCTATGAATCTGTTCGGTTCTGGTTCGCCGTCAAGGGCGTCGTTAAATTATGTTTTGGGCAATTCTTTGCAAGATGTTTTGAACACACAAGATGTTTTATCTTTCGAGATGCAAAGCGAATTATTCACTTTGCCCGCTGGTACGACCGACTTTGCATGGGGTCTTGAATATCGTCGCAGAACATTGAAAGAGACTTCTAATGCTGTTGCACTTAGTCAAATTCAGGCGACAGGTGTGCGCGGAATGCCCACTGCCTTATGCCCAACTGTTGCGCTTTGCCGCTTTGGCGCGTGGCATCAGGGCAATTTTGGTGAAGCCGACGCGAGTGATGACGTTAAAGAGGCGTTCATTGAAATTCAATCCCCATTATTAGCAAATGCGCCTTTAGCGAAAAAATTGGATTTGAATGCGGCGTATCGTTACACAAATTATAAGAATTCAGGTTCAGTTTCGACTTGGAAAATTGGCATAACTTACGAACCATTTGATGAATTGCGCATTCGCGCCACTAAATCGCGCGATATTCGTGCCCCTAATTTGTTTGAACTATTTGCGGGCCCTGTTAATGCCTTTGCGCCCGGCCTTACGGATCCGGTTAGCGGTTTAACAAATGTCATTGCGATTACGCGAACCCAAGGTAACCCTAATCTAAACCCGGAAAAGGCCGATACTTTGTCTTACGGCGTGGTATATCGCCCTAAATGGTTCAAAGGTTTTGCCGGATCGATTGATTATTATGAAATCGAGGTTGGCGGCGCTTTGGCGTCAACAACTGCACAAGGCACAATTGATGGCTGCGTTGGCGGAAATCAGGCGCTTTGCGCTCTAATTACTCGTGATACTTCAAACAATATTACGCAGATTATTTTGCAGCAAATCAATCTTAATGGTCGTGAAATTCGCGGCATTGATTATGATTTTTCATATAATACAAAAATTGCCGATGGTGATTTTACGGCGCGTGCAGTCTTTACTAATACGCTTGATTACATTGATAAAATCGGAACCAGCCGCATTCAGTCTGCAGGATGGTTCAATACCGCGAATAATTTGGCATTACCGAAATGGCGCGGCAATTTTTCGATAAATTATAAGAAAAACTCTTATAGTTTCTATCTTCAGGAACGTTATATTGGCGATTATATGCAAATGCCGCCAATCGCAGGTCAGATTTTCCTTATTCCGAAAATTGAGCCGATTTTCTATACTGACGTGACCATTAAGAAAGAATTGTCATTTAATAATAATAGTATGGAACTTTATGGGACAATTAATAATCTATTGAATCAAAGGCCACCTTTTGTCGGCAATAGATTTGTTCCGGGTCTGGCATTCCCGACTGTTCCTGGTCTTTATGATTTGGATAATCGCTATTATACTGTCGGTATTAAATACCGGTTTTAATGGGTAATCATAACTCCCCGGTGAGCCTGCCGCGGTCGCGGCAGGTTTCACATTTTTTAATGGCTTCAAGCATGGATGGCAAAACAAAAATTGCAATTATCGGCACCGGCTTTATTGCCAATGCGCATTTGAATGCCGCTGCAAATTTGTCGGATACGCTCGAAATTATTGGGGCGCTGTCGCGCAATCCAGACAAATTGAACGATTTTTGCCAAAAATACAAAATTCGAAAATTCGAGAACATTGAAGATTTGGTCGGGAAAGTGGGCGGCGTAATAATTGCCACGCCACCGGCTGCACATTTTGACCTAATCGAAAAACTAATCAATATTGGCATCAAAAATATAATGTGTGAAAAGCCAATGTTCGTTTACAGAAGCGACGCAATAAAAATAAAAGAATTTGCGAAATCGAACCAAACCTTTATCAAAGAAGCATTCACCTATCGTCATTCGCGCGGGTTCGAGGCTTTGAGATTAAAGGCGCACCACCTCGATGGAATTGATAATATAGACATAAATTTCACAATGAATGCGCCACAGAATGCCCAAATAAATTGGCGCAATTCTAAAAAAGATTTTGGCGGCGTTATTTATGATTTTTTGATATATGCGATTGATTGCGCAAATTATTTTGCGAAATCGCGACCAATCGGTCTTTTTGCCAAAGCGGATTTTTGTGAATCAAAAGTTTGCGACAAGATTTCGGTCATAATTGAATATGAAAATCGTATAAATGCAAACCTTCATTCAAGCCGACGTGCAGGATTTAATCAATCGGTGAAAATAGGCGCAAAGAACGGATATTTGGAAATGCCATTTGCTTTTTCAAATAATCAAGATTGGCATTTAAGACAAATCGAAACCGGCGAATTTATCGAATATTTTATTGAAGACGAAATTATTCATCAAAACAAAAGTGAATTCATAGATATTCCCGCATTTACGGCGCAATTAAAAAGCTTTGCCGACCAAATCACTAATCCGCAAATTTCTTATGACGATTTAGATAAATCTGTTATCAATTGCGCTGTTTTGGACGCAATAATAAAAAGTGTGGAATGCGGCGCATTTGTTAAAATCGAGGATCCGCAATGAAAAAATATTCGCAAACCCATCGTCGAATCCTCATTGATACTCAAATAAATGACAATTCTCCTGAATTCTTGTCAAAATACGACCCCATAAAAACTGCCGAAATTATTGAGGAAATTGGTGCCGATGGGGCAATGATTTATTTTCAAAATCATATTGGCCTATCATTTTTTCCCGACGGCTTTTACCCCCACAATGCTTTAAAAGGCCGCGATTTTGCGAAAATAAGCCTCAATGCGCTTAATGCGAAGGGAATCCCTGTTTGTGCTTATTATTCGATTGGATTTAATAATCGCGCCTATCAAAAATTTCCGAATTGGCGCATTCAACCGACCACAAAAACCAAAATCGGCAATCTGAAATCTGAACGTTACGGCATAGTTTGCATCAATAATCCCGAATATGGCCAATTTATCGAAAAAGAAATTCAACATATCCTCGATTATGAACCACAGGCAATGTTTTTTGATATGGTTTGGTGGAACGGCGTTTGCGTTTGCCCATCTTGTCGTGCAAAATTTCACGCAGAATACAATGCCGAAATCCCTGAAATTAAGGACGACAATGATGCCAATTGGCTGAATTTTCAAAAATTCCGTGAAGAAAGCCTCAAGGATTTTACGATTCACCTTCGCGAAATGTGCAAAACCCGCGACCCGAAAATCGAGGTCTATCATAATTTCGCCTTGGGCCTTGCCAATTGGACGCGCGGCATAAAATTCGACCTAATCAAAGGCCATGATTTTTTGGGCGGGGATTTCTATGGCAATTTTGAAGACCAAATCCTGATTTGTAAATTAATGAACCAATTGACTCCAAATCGTCCCGCGGAATTTATGACTAGTGTCAGTCGCGATTTGACCCATCATACTCTTTTGCGCGGTCAGTTAGAATTCAACGCAAAAATTGCCGCAGCAGAGTTTTCCAATTGCGCGTTTTTAGGAATATTATCTTTTAGCCCCGATGGGACCATTGATAGGCGTCAGATTGAGATAGTCAAAAATGCATTCAGCCAAAATAATGCCACTAATTCGAAATTCGAGGAAATAGGAAAAATCGCTTTATATTTTTCTGACAATTCGCGTCTAAATCGATTTGAAAAGCCGTGCGACTTAAGTGAAATTCCAAAAAATTCGGCCCCGCAATATGACCATTATGCAGCGTTTTCCAATATGGCGCGCATTTTATTTGAAAATCACATACTTTTTAAAGTAGTCACTAAAAAAGACTTGTCGAAAATAGAGGGTATTGATCTATTAATTTTGCCCGAAGTTCAATTTTTTGACGAGAACGAAATTACCCGAATTTCACAATTCGTCGAAAATGGCGGCAAAATTTATGCATCAAGAAACTCAATCTTCGGCCTCGAAAAATTATTTGGGGTAAACAATCCAAAACCTTTTGAAGGAAATTGCGCTTATATACGTGATGAAAAAATCGGGTTCGACCTGATGATTGATTGCGAAAATACCAAAAACGGAATTATTGAAATCGGAGCTAATGAAAACACATCCGGAAAAATAATATTGCCGTATTTCTTCCCGCAGGATGGCAATGCCGAAAATAATTATTTTGCATCTATCCACACTTCACCGCCTGACAGGGTGACTGAATTTCCCGTATTTATTGATGCAAGAATTGGTGAAGGAAGGGGGTATTATTGCGTCGCTAATCTTGAGAATATTGTCGAAGATGGCATCAAACAGACTGTTTCAAATATTATTTGCGAACTCACCGCGCCATTAATTCGCACAAATGCGCACAAAAAAGTGTGGCTCAATGCATTTAAATCCGAAAATCTTCGGGAAATACGCATGATAAATATGCTCGATGTGTTTCCAAAAATTCCGATTGGTCCGTTTTGGATTGAAGTTTTTGACATTGGAAATAAAAAACTGGCTAAAGCTAAGATGGCTTCAACTTCAGCCGAAATCGTAATCGAAAGGCATTCGAAATTCGCCCGAATTAATATCGAACAACTAAAGGAATTTGAAGTTTTGATTTTGGAATTTGAACCATGAAGCCATTAAAAATCGGTATTCTTGGTGTTTCGCAATTAGTATATGAAGCCATGATCGAGCCGGCGATCAAAATAGATGGCGTTGAAATCATTTCTGTCGCTTCGAGAGATTTTGAGAAAGCAAAAAACTTCGCAGCTCTATACGCAATACCTCACGCCATCGAAACGTTTGAAAAACTGCTCGAAGATCCGAAAGTAGATTTGGTCTATATCGCATTGCCCAACAGTTTGCATGCGCATTATTCTATTTTGGCCTTGAAAGCAGGCAAACATGTTTTGGTTGAAAAGCCCGCTGCACCGAATTTATGCGAAGTCCAAAAAATGGTAAGCGCCCAAATCAAAGGCGTCCGATTGTTTGAAGCGTTTCATTATCAGTTCCATCCATTTTGGGCCTTTTTGACCGGTTTGGCCCGCCCCGAAAAAATCGGGCAAATCTATTCAATTGATGCAAAAATTAGAGTTCCGATGAACAAAACCATTCATGCGACCCGATGGCGCAATGATTTGGGCGGTGGCGTGCTTCGTGATATTGGCTGCTATCCGATAGATTGGTTTTTGCGTCTAATCGGCGACTTTGAAATTCTATCTAAAACAATTGATTACGCGCCCGAAGGGGTCGATGAGGCTTGTCGTGCCCAAATTCGCTTTGCCAATAATGCCAAAGGCAATTTAGATATTTCGATGCGCGAAGACGAAAAAGAAAGATACTCCCAATTAATATTAATTGGCGAAACAGGCAGCATTTGTGCACGAAATCTTGTATTGCCGCATTTTGGTTCCAGTATTGATTGGCAAATAAAGGGCAAAAAGGAATCAAAAGAGTTTGAGGGTGAAACTACCTATTATTATCAATTGAAAAGCCTAGTAGAGGCAATCGCAAATCAAAAAATAATGCCCAACGAAAATGACGCAATAATAAATAATTCACGCCATTTAGCGAAGTTTTTTGATTAAGCGCTTATGGCAAAGCGTCTTTGATTCTTAGACTGATTAACTGACAAAACAATTTCTATTTAGACGACGCAATTCGCGGAATAATCGGGTTAAAAATATCATTATTGAGTGTATCTCCGATTTTCAAAGAATTGAAATAATTGTCATCAAGGACGTTTTGAATGCCGTTAAATATGGAGCCATCCGGCATATAGGCACAGGTCATTGCCATTCGCCTTTTAAGTGTCATATTGACACCGGCACCATGCGCAGTAAGTCCATTGTGAAAACTGCAATCACCGGCTTTCATCTTGGCAACTACGGGTTCAATTGACCGCATTTGCGGATAGAGTTTCAATAAAGACCCAAATTCGTCAGTCGGGCCGACATTTTCGGTACTACCAATCTTGTGACTTTGCGGCAAAAAGCAAAGGCAGCCGTTTACAACATCAACATCTTCGAGCGCGACCCAGATTGTAATCGCATTTTTGGAATAAAATGACCAATAAGGGTTATCCAAATGCAAATTTGTCGGATTTGCAAATGGCTCTTTAATAAGTGCCTGATCATGCCAAATTCTAAATCTGTCAATTCCTTCCAACTGGCATATCATTTCGCCCAATTCTTGCGAATTAAAATATGACTTAATAATCTCACTTTCGCGCCATAAATTAAGTTTTTGGGTGTAAACACGGTCGAAATAAGTGTCGGCTTCGATGAGTTTTCGTCCTGTGCCAGTGATTCGACTATTCTTCATAGTTTCTATCACGGTCAGGATTTCGGATTTCAATTCAGAGACTTCATTGTGATTCAAAAAATTCTCATAAATCAGGAAACCATTTTCGCGATAGTTTTCAATTTGTCTAGGATTAAGGCTAGCTTTCATATTTGTTGTTTCCAATCCAAAATGATTGATAATGATATTTAATGATTGATTTCCTTCATGGCAAGCGGATTGTCTTTGAATTATGAAACAGAGTTTAATTCAATCCGTGATTAACGCTATATCACAATAGCGATAGCAATAAATAATGCTATGCAGCAATAATCACTGGAAAAAACTGATTGAATATTATCAAAAATGATTGAAATATCACGCCTTCATGCTAAGAAGTTTCAAAGGAATGAATAATGGAAACCTTGCATCTAGCGACCAAAGCGAAGAATATCACTTTTGAACTGCCCAATAATAAATGGTCGGATGCAAATTGTGAAGGCAAAAATGAGCAAGAGCTTCTGCTTTACCGTTCAAATCTTCTAGGTTCAGATTTTTGCATAACTAATTTTGGCGGCGGTAATACGTCCGCAAAAATTTCACAAAATGACCCATTAACGAAATCTGCGAAAGGGGTTTTGTGGGTAAAAGGTTCGGGCGGCGATTTAGGCTCGATGAAAATCGACGGTTTTTCAACTCTTTACTTAGAAAAATTAATTGGTCTGATTGAATTATATCGCGGCAATGAATTTGAAGATGAAATGGTGGATTATTACAATCATTGCACTTTTAATTTAAACCCGCGTGCAACTTCTATTGATACGCCGTTACACGCCTTTTTGGAATTTAAGCACATAGATCATGTCCACCCTGATGCAATCATTGCCATCGCCGCCTCCAAAAATGGTGAAGCTGTATGCAATGAAATCTGGGGTGGCGAAATCGGTTGGCTTTCATGGAAAAGACCAGGATTTGAACTGGCTTTAAGATTGAAGGAACTGGTCACTGAAAACCCGCAATTGCGTGGCGTAATATTGGAAAATCATGGCCTAATCTGTTGGGGAGAGAGTTCAAAATCTTGTTATGATAATACTTTGAACATTATTTGCGATGCTGCACGCCACTTGAACAGAAAATCGCATGACTATGATGCTTTCGGCGGCCAAGTCCTAACCCCATATAATTCCAACAACCGCGCCCAAAAAGTGGCGCAAATCATGCCCATCCTGAAAGGCCTAATGTCGCGCCAGGGCGCAAAATCGGCGCATTTTAGTGATAGCGAAATAATTTTGCAATTTGTATGTTCAAAAGAATTTTTCGGACTAGCGCAAATGGGAACTTCTTGCCCCGATCACTTCTTGCGCACCAAAATCGCCCCAATGGTTCTCGATGAAAACTCAATAAATGACGTAAAATATTTGGAAGATTGTATCGAAAAATACAAAAAATATTATGCTGATTATTATTCCCGCTGTTGCGAGACCGATAGCCCCCAAATGCGAGATTCAAACCCGATTATCGTTTTAATCCCCCGCATTGGTATGATTAGTTTTGCACAGGACAAAACAACTGCGCGCCTTGCGAGTGAGTTTTATATCAATGCCATAAATGTGATGCGCGGTGCACAAATGCTTGGTGGCTATACTGCATTAGATGAAAAAGAAGCATTTGACATTGAATATTGGTCCTTGGAAGAGGCGAAATTACAACGAATGCCAAAGCCCAAAATGTTGCGGGGAAAGACCGCATTAATCACCGGCGGGGCAGGGGGGATTGGCGCAGCGTGTGCCCGAAGCCTGTTGGAAGAAGGCGCAAACGTGACCTTGGCAGATATTGATTTTGAGGCATTAAAGCGTGAGCAAGAATTACTTTTCCAAGAATTTGGCAAAGACCGTGTGAGAATTGCCACCTGTGACGTAACAGACGAATCCCAAATAAAAAATCTATTGGCATATAATGCAATCGAATTTGGTGGAATTGATATTCTTGTCGCCAATGCCGGAATTGCCAGTTCAGCACCAATTGAGGAAACCGATTTAGAAATCTGGCAAAAGAATTTCAATGTTTTGACCCAAGGGTATTTTTTGGTCGCAAAATATGCGTTTTCACAAATGAAACTAAATGGTGGCTCGATTGTTTTTATTGGGTCAAAAAATGCGGTTACTGCGTCAATGAATGCATCTGCCTATTCATCGGCAAAAGCGGCAGCACTGCATTTTGCAAGATGTATTGCCCTTGAAGGTGCGCCATTTGGAATACGTGCCAATACTGTGAACCCCGATGCAGTCATCAAAGGTTCACGGATTTGGTCCGGCGAATGGCGGCGCGAACGGGCGCAAACTTTTGGCATTGACGAAGGCGCGGAATTAGAGGCCCATTATAAAAACCGTTCAATGCTTAAACGCGAAGTATTGCCCGAAGATGTCGCGGAGGCGGTTTTGTTTTTCGCATCCGAAAAATCCTCAAAATCGACAGGCAATATGATAAATGTTGATGCCGGCAATGCTGCTGCTTTCCCTCGTTGATACCAAAATTAGTTAAAATGCATTATTTTGAGCGAAATTGCTTGAAACTTAACCTTTTGCGATTAAACTTAAACAATGCATTCAACAGTACGCGAATATTTGATCCTAAAAATGCTCATTGAAAGAGGTTTTGTCTCCTTTGAAGAATTTGAGCGTGAAATAAAAGCCTCCCCCGCCACTATACGTCGGGATTTAGAAAAATTATCCGGTGCGGGAAAATTAACCCGCATTCGGGGTGGCGCGAATGCCATCGGTACCCGTGGCAAAGATGTCAGTACTTTCGACCCATATTTGCGCCTCAATGGTGTTCCTTTCCATATTAATATCGAAAAAAATCGCGCCCAGAAACAAGCGATTGGCAAAGCCGCCGCCGCCATGTGCCAAATGGGCGAGGGGATTATGATTGACGGCGGCTCTACCACTTTGCAAATGTGTCCGCATTTGGAAGGTCTAAACCTGCAGGTTTTGACCAATTCGCTCCATATCGTCGCCGCATTAATCGGGCAGGCAGGGACGCGAATTTTGGTTCCCTCCGGCGCGGTTTTCCCCGAACAAAACATAATTCTTTCGGTTTTCGGCGACCCGGGAATGCCAAATTTCCATGCACCGAAATTATTTATGGGCGCAGCCTCAATCGGTGAAAAAGGCATTATGCAGGCCGATATCGTTCTGGTCGCTGCCGAAAGACGTCTTTTGGAACGCGCGGATGAAGTTGTGATTTTGGTCGATTCCTCAAAATTTGAAGACGCATCGGGAAATGTGGTTTGCGGCCTTGAAAAAATCGACACTGTAATCACAGATTCCAACATAAGCGAAAAATCTTCAAAAATGCTCGAAAACGCGGGTGTGAAGCTGGTTCTGACATAATTTAAACTCCGAATGCTACGATTTGTCACAAGAGAATTGCGCCAAATTTAACCATTTTGTGTTATCATTCGCTCCAATTTAATAATGCGAAACATTATCGGGGTAAAAATGACGACACAAACTTCTGTGCCTAATGGGAAAACATCTACAAAAATTCTTAAAAAGACCAAAGTCACAAATGGCGCGGTTTCCGAGGCGGTTGAGACTTCTTCCGTAACCCAAAGCGTTGAAAAAGCGCAAGAAAGACAAATCGTCGCCGCGCAAGACATTATCAAAAAAACCAAACCCGAACCGAAAGACCCAACCAAGGCACTCCTTGCCATTGAAGCGATTTTGAAGGGTGCATCCGCCGATGACGCTGTCGCAATTCGCCACAATATCCTCAAATGGGACAAATTAGAGCGCGGCATTCCAAAATCGCCTGATGATGATTTGGTCGAAGATTGGCGCAATGCGGTCTATCCCTATAAAAACCGTATGCTTCGCAAGAATTATGAGAAGCAAAAATATAAATTGCAGGTCGAATTATTAAAACTGCAATCCCATATCAAAGCCACCGGTCAGAAAGTCGTCATCATTTTTGAGGGCCGCGATGCGGCGGGTAAAGGCGGCACAATCAAACGCTTTATGGAACACTTAAACCCACGCGGTGCGCGGGTTGTGGCATTGGAAAAACCAACAGAGGCAGAAAAAGGCCAATGGTATTTCCAAAGATATGTCTCGCAATTGCCAACCGCCGGCGAAATCGTTCTTATGGACCGTTCTTGGTATAATCGTTCCGGTGTTGAACGCGTTATGGGCTTTTGTTCAGAGGCCGAATATCGCGAATTTTTGCGCCAAACTCCGGAGTTTGAAAGAATGTTGGTCAATTCCGGTGTTCATTTGTTTAAATTTTGGTTCTCTGTATCGCGCGCCGAACAAAGACGCAGGTTTAAAGAACGCGAGCTTCACCCACTTAAACAATGGAAATTATCACCAATCGATAAAGCCTCATTGGATAAATGGGACGAATATACCAAGGCCAAAGAAGCGTCTTTCTTCCATACCGACACTTCGGAAAGCCCATGGATTGTCATCAAATCCGATTGCAAAAAACGCGCGCGCCTAAATACTATGAAATATGTCCTTTCCAAATTCGAATACGAAGGCAAAAACCAAAAAAATATCGGCCTAGCCGATCCATTAATAGTAGGCCGCGCCAGCGTAAACCACGGTTAAATCCTCCCCCGTTCACGGGGGAGGGGGACCGCGTGAAACGCGGTGGAGGGGGGCGATAGTGCAACTATCGCTTTGGCGAAAGCCAAACCTCATTCTCCGCCCACGCCAATTTTGCTTGCGCAAGCGATTTCTTAGGAAATCGCCCACCCTTCCGTCACCTACGCTACGCTACGGTGCCAGCTTCCCTCGAGGGAAGCAATTAGGTCTTAACTCCTTCCCTCTCGAGGGAAGGTGCCCCGAAGGGGCGGAAGGGTGTGCGATTTGGTACAAATCGCTTTGGCGAAAGCCAAACCGCCTTTGAAGCAATTAATCCAAAAAAAACCAATTCCAGCTATTCCAAAGCCATGAAAAAAGACAATCGCAATCTTATTTGGGTTTGGTATTTTGCAATGTGCATTCCGATTGCGCAGGCATTTATTATTATTAAAAACAAAAACCTAAACGGATTTTGCGAAAACTTACCCAATAATCGCGCCGCAAAAGGTGTTTTTTGCGAATGGGGTCCCGAATTAGGCACCGAATTATTCGGCATTGCAAATGCCCATTTGGGTATGTCACTTTTATTATTCCTAAGTGCCTTAATCGGAATAGGTTTCGGTATATTTATGACGCGCAAATCGTCCTAAACCATTCCCAACATCTTCATTTTAATCGCCACACCTTTGATAGCAGCCCCAAACTGTCCCGCATTCGCCGCGCGCGAAATTAAATGATTGAGTTCCCAAAGGGTTTGACGAGCATTATATTCATTTCTTTGCAATTTAGCGGCCTGCAGCTCCGTAATACGTGCCGAAATGCTATCATTTGCTATCAAACGCGAAGCATTGGCATTCGCGCCCTTCTCAGAAAAGCCCGCCTCAATATAAGCCACAGTCTGCGACCGCCCAGAAGCCACCAATTGACAAAATTCCTCATGCCGAGAGTTTTCAAGTTTGTTCATGGGGGAAGGATAAGGGAATGGGAGGGGGTGGGGATAGGTTGCATGGAAATTATATCTGCAAACATGTCACACTCATTTTTTATGGAACAATTTGCTATAAAACCAAAGTCAAGAAGAAAGAATTGTCTTGACAAAATTTAGATAAGTCTGTATGTCAATGTTTGGATCGGGCTTTTCCCAATCGGCAAAAAGGCAACTGCGTAGCGGGGGCCTTTTGTTTTATGTGGTGCTTAGTTTTCATGGGAACACCTTATTTACAAAGCCATTATTATATTTTGTAACAATAATATCATGCGCACGATTTGCCTGTTCAGGGCGCATAACCTTAAGCGCGATAGGCCGTGCAACCATATCGGCAAGTTGCATACCGCTTGAATTATGGTTTTTACCTGCAAACAAAATTTCAAATTCCATTTGGCGAAAATCAACTTGCACCGATCCCCATTGGTTTTGATTGTTCACAGTCCGATAAAATTCAAGTTCAAGGTTTTTGTCCTCTACTTTTTCACCGCGTCGTTCAAAAAGAAGGCTAATCTTCTTGCCCTTTTGCCCTTCCTTAAGCATTATTTTCAAGACTTTTTCTAGGCAAAATCGTAAAGCAATGTGATAGGGGTTGTAATCTTCCTTATATTTATTTTGCAATTCTGGCTTTTTAATAACTGATGAAACCACCCAATAGGGCGAATCCGCCATTATTTTATTCATTCGGGAATAAAATTTTTCGCGCAATTCCTTATTTGTTCTTAAAAATTGGAAGTCATTTTCTTGTTTGCGTATTTCATGTTCATGCAATACAATTTTGTCATGCCCCCAAAAATCAAATTTTAATTGCTGAATGGCGGGAACAATTTTATTTATATAATGCGACTTGCGAATAATAATTAATGCAAGGCAGAATACTGGGAAGTAGGGATTGATATTTTCAAGACCATGATCACCCGATTCATCGGCATAGATAATGAAATCGCTGAAATCGGTCATTGGCTTTTCCTAAACCTTTTGAGCTCTTCCATTACTTCAAAGGAATAAGCTATTATTATTCGGTCCTGGTTAGAGACCAACGGGTCTTCTGAATGTAGTGTTAAATAGTGTGATTGTGAATAATTGATTTTAACGTTCTCTAAGTGGTTAAGAAATTTTCGTTTTTCAGTATTGGAACTAAAAATTATTACGGGAACACCGTTAATTCTTGGTGCGGGAATCCCATTTTCGATTAAATCAATTTTTTGCTTTTTAAGTAAGAATTGAAGAAACAAAAAGTCAAAATCATCCGCACAAATAGAATAAAACCATTCATCTTTTATCACAGTTGCATTAGGAATAATGGTAAAGGACGGGGCAGGAATAAATTCACGCATTTCATCAAAATAAATACATGGCAATGTTTGCAAAATTGTCTGATGGTATTTTAACTGCATCGGGCGAACGTAGGCTTTAGGGTTTATTGATGCACGCACCCAATTTTCTCCACCTGTCACTTCCCAAGTATCTTCATCAGTTGGAATGATTGTATATTCAGGTGCAGATTTATAATACCAATGCAAATCTTCTGTCTTTTCCCATCCATCAAAATCTAAAAGCGCCTTCTTAATTTTGTCAAATGGTGTAAGATGTTGCAGATAGTTTCTGTAAACTTCAACTGCGATATAAAGAAGAAATACAAAATACAACCATAGTGCTAAAGGTGCAAAAAAGCCATTTTTAGGGTCTATAAAAACTGCTATAACATAAGAAATTACAACAACTACTATAGATATAATTCCTAAATTTGAATTCAATATTTTAAGTAATTTCCCCATCTACACCTCCACCCGAACGTCGCTGTCCAAAAATTTTGAAAATATTGCAAAGCGGCGAGGATTCGGTATGTTCGACCTGCGATAAATTCGATTAGTTTTGAAAATCACGTTCGGTGAACAAAATGAGAAAATGACATGTTTAAAAGTTAAATAGTTTAGATAGTTCACGCCGAATACATCGAAAAATTGATGGTAAAATTGGTCTGTATCGCCGTTTTCGTAGCCGAGATTATACCTATCATTGGTGAATTTTGCTGCGCGTGCATGAATTTCATTAAAACTTGAAGGCATTCTTTGGTTGTAACCGAGGTAATATAAAAATCAAATGGTTTTGTTTGGAATGGTTACAGTCGGACGGTTGCCCCTTCCGTCAGCTTCGCTGCTACTTTCCCCAGAAGGGGAGGGAGAGGTTTCGGCACCCCACCCCCTTGCAATCCTGCAATTTTCTGCTAAGTGGCACGGCTAATTCACACGCAGATGCGGCGGTTTCGTTTGAAATCACCATCCGGCGCTTTTGAGATGGTCTCAATTGCACCTGTCTGCGGCGGCAAGCCGGAAAAGGATATTATTATGGCACTACCTGAATTCACTATGCGTGAGCTGTTGGAAGCTGGCGCACACTTTGGTCACCAAACACACCGCTGGAATCCGAAAATGGCGAAATACATTTTTGGCGACCGCGCAAACATCCACATTCTTGACCTTTCTCAAACTGTTCCAATGCTTCACCAGGCTTTGGTAAAAGTTCGTGAAGTTGTTGCCAAAGGTGGCCGCGTTCTTTTCGTCGGTACTAAGCGTCAAGCATCTGACCCTATTGCAAACGCTGCAAAACGTTGCGCGCAATATTTCATCAATCACCGTTGGTTGGGCGGCACTTTGACAAATTGGCAAACAGTTTCAAAATCAATCGCCCGTATGCGCGAAGTTGAGGCTTTGACCCAAGGTGAAAACCCAAAAGGTCTTACCAAAAAAGAGCTTTTGAACCTTTCACGCGAATATGAGAAATTGGAACGTTCTTTGGGTGGTATCGCAAACATGGGCGGCATTCCTGACCTTATGTTTATCGTTGATACCAATAAAGAAGGCATCGCAATTAAAGAAGCCCGCAAACTTGGCATTCCTGTAATCGCATTGGTTGATTCTAACTGCGACCCTGATGAAGTTGATATGCCAATCCCTGGTAATGATGACGCGGCGCGTTCTATTCAACTTTTCTGCGATTTAATCGCCGGTGCGGCGCTTGATGGTTTGGCGCAATCTCAATCTGATATGGGCGTTGACCTTGGTGCGGCTGTAAACCCTGTGGAGACTTTGGTTGAAGAAACAGCAGCAGAAGAAGTTGCTGCTGTTGAAGCAACCGAAGCAAGTGATGCGTCATAATAGCTTTAAGAAGTTATATTAAGTTTCACAAACACAGAATTGTAATTATTAAATAAAAGGAGTTCGGCAATGGCCGAGATTACCGCAAGTATAGTAAAAGACCTACGCGAAAAAACTGGCGTTGGCATGATGGATTGTAAAAAAGCCCTTCAAGAAACCAATGGCGATCTTGAGGCCGCTATCGATTGGCTTCGTGCAAAGGGCCTTTCAAAAGCCGCTAAAAAAGCTGACCGCGTTGCGGCTGAAGGTTTGGTTGCCGTTGCTGTTGATGGCACAAATGGCGTTGTTGTTGAATTGAATGCCGAAACTGACTTTGTTTCACGTAATGATCAATTCCAAGCAGCAGCTTCCGGCATTACTAAAATCGCATTGGGTGCATCTGATATTGCTGATTTGTCGGCAAAACCAGCACCAAATGGTGAAGGTTCGGTTCAAGATTATTTGACCAATCTTATTGCCACAATCGGTGAAAACATGACTTTGCGCCGGATGGCAAAAGTATCGGTTTCAAACGGTGTTGTTGCCGCTTACACCCACTCTGCTGTTTCTGATGGCTTGGGTCGTATTGGTGTTTTGGTTGGCGTCGAAGGAGACGGCGATGCCGCCACTTTGAACGATGTTGGACGTAAAGTTGCAATGCATATCGCGGCAACTTCGCCATTGTCATTGTCTGTTGAAGACCTAGACCAAGCAGTTGTTGAGCGCGAGCGTAATGTTCTTACTGAACAAGCCCGTGAATCCGGCAAGCCTGCGGCGGTTATTGAAAAAATGATTGAAGGCCGTATTCGCAAATTCTATGAAGAAGTTGTTCTTCTTCAACAGCCATTCGTAATGAACCCTGACCAAACCGTCGGTGCATTCGTTACGGAGGCCGGAAAAGGCGCGAAAGTAACCGGTTTTGCAATGTTCAAACTTGGTGAAGGCATTGAGAAAAAAGAAGATGATTTCGCAGCCGAAGTCGCGTCAATGACCGGCGGCGCATAATTTTCTACACAAAACAGTCTTTTTATGGGCGGTGCGCTTGCGTGCCGCCCTTTGTGTGATTAGGTGTTGAAAATCAATTCATAAGCGATTCACATCGTTTTAGGGGGTGGCGTTTGTCTGATACTGAATATTCTGAATATGATGATTGTGATGATGACGCGCCGACATTAAAGCGCCGCCGCATTCTGTTAAAAATGTCGGGTGAGGCTTTGATGGGCGATGCCCAATTCGGCATTGACCCCGCAACCTGCCAAAAGTTCGCCAAAGAAGTCAAAGAGATTTACGACCAGAAAATTGAGGTTTGCCTTGTAATCGGCGGTGGCAATATTTTTCGCGGTATATCGGGCGCAGCCCAAGGTATGGAGCGCGCAAGTGCCGATTATATGGGTATGCTTGCAACCGTTATGAATGCAATTGCTATGCAGAACGCGCTTGAATCTATTGGAGTTCCAACCCGCGTGCAATCTGCAATTCCTATGTCGAGTATTTGCGAACCCTATATTCGCCGCCGCGCACAACGGCATATGGAAAAAGGCCGAATTGTAATTTTTGCCGCCGGTGTCGGCTCGCCGTTTTTCACTACTGACACTGGTGCTGCTTTGCGTGCCGCTGAAATGGGGTGTGAAACCCTTTATAAAGGCACAAGCGTTGACGGTGTCTATGATAGCGACCCCAAAAAGAACCCAAATGCGACTATGTATGATAAATTGTCTTATTCAGAGGTTTTAACGAAAAATCTAAAAATTATGGATGGAACTGCAATCTCATTGATGCGTGAAAATTCAATTCCGATTGTAGTTTTCAATATCAGAAAAGCCGGGCGATTGAACGAAGTTATCAATGGCTCCGGTATTTGCACGGAAATATCCGGAAAATAGGTGATTATTATGAGTGATTTTAATATTGAAGAAATCAAACGCCGTATGGACGGCGCATTAAATGCTTTAAAGGCAGAGTTTCAGGGTTTGCGAACCGGGCGTGCCAATGTGAATTTGCTCGACCCCGTTATGGTCGATGCTTATGGCTCAATGGTTCCTTTGAACCAAGTTGGTTCGGTAAGTGCACCGGAACCAAGAATGTTGAGTGTTACGGTTTGGGATAAAGGCACTTTGGTGAGTGTCGAAAAAGCAATTCGTAACGCAGGTCTTGGTTTAAACCCAATTACAGACGGGCAAACACTTCGTATTCCAATCCCGCCTTTAACAGAAGAACGCCGCAAAGATTTGGCAAAACTTGGGGCAAAATATGCAGAAGGCGCGCGCGTCGCGGTTCGCAATGTCCGTCGTGATGGTATGGAAGGGCTCAAAAAAGCGGAAAAAGACCACAAAATAAGCGAAGACGAACACAAAAAACTATCTGTCAAAGTCCAAGAAGCGACAGATGATTTTGTAAAACAAATCGATGCCCTTCTAAAAGTTAAAGAAGAAGAGATTATGCAGGTTTAATCATGAGTGAACCCGCATCCGACATTAATAGCGAAACCCAGGGGGAAGGCGCGGGGCCTTCCCATATCGCTATTATCATGGATGGCAATGGCAGATGGGCGAAAGCGCGCGGCATGCCGCGCCTTTTTGGGCATAGGGCAGGGGTTGATGCTTTACGTAATATAGTCGAAAAATCACTTGAAATTGGGCTTGATACGCTTTCCGTCTATGCATTTTCCACCGAAAATTGGCGTAGGCCTAAAGAAGAAGTGGACGGGCTTTTTCTATTATTAAAGCAATTCGTAAAAGCTGATTTAGCGCGCCTTCATTCGCAAAATATTCGCATTCGCATTCAAGGTTCGCGTGAAGGGATCGGCAAAGACGTTTTAACCCTGATTGATGAGGCGCAAAACCTAACCGCAAATAATAACGCGCTTAATTTTGTAATTTGCTTCAATTATGGCGGACAATCCGAAATTATCGATGCGGTCAAAAAAATCGCGCATGAATTTAAAGACGGCAAAATTCAAGATACTGATATAAATATTGAAAATTTTTGCAATTACCTCAATAGTGCGGATTGGGGGGATCCCGATCTAATAATTCGCACAGCCGGTGAAAAGCGATTGTCTAATTTTCTATTATGGCAAAGCGCTTATTCAGAATTGGTATTTTGCGATGCCTTATGGCCGGATTTTACCTCAAAAGACTTTGAACAAGCGATAATAGACTTCAAACAAAGAAAACGTCGCTTCGGGGGGATTTGATATGGATTCGGGGGCCGCGCCGCCAAAATCGAATAATGAACTTAGGCTTCGCGTGCTTTACTCGTTCCTAATGATGGGTGGCGGCCTATTTGCTGCCATAAGTGGCGGAATTTTCTGGGCAATGGCGGCGGCCTTGGTAATGGCTTTGGTGGCGCGCGAATGGTCCACAATCGCCGGAAGCCCCAAGAAATATGAAATTCCAATAATTGGTGTCGCAGCACTTTGTGGAATTGGTTTTGTATTGGGGCCAGAACCAGTTCAAGTTACAGCTTGTGTTGCATTAGCGATGATTTTGAGCCTCGCATCAATTAAGGGCGGTGCTGTCGGTGTCATTGGTTCGGCACTTTTGGCGCTGGCGGGTTTTTCATTTGCCAATCTTAGAATGGCGGCTGATAATATGGGGCTTTTGTATATTTTTGGCCTGTTCGCGATTGTGTGGGCGACCGATTCATCAGCTTTCGCGTTTGGTAAAATATTTAAAGGGCCAAAACTTGCGCCATTGATAAGCCCAAATAAGACTTGGTCTGGTTTTATTGGGGGAACATTGGCTGGAACAGCGGCGGGTGCGCTTTATTCCGTCCTTGCTAATTTAATCATTAATCCAAATGAAATTTTCAAAACCATTGTTTCTTGGACTATTGCAGGGTTTGTTTTATCAATTATTGCGCAATTGGGTGATTTATTGGAAAGTCTCGCCAAACGCTATTTTGGTGTAAAGGATGCGTCAAGCCTTATCCCCGGACATGGCGGTATTCTTGATCGTTTAGACGGGCATTTCGCGGTTGCTTTGGCACTTGAAGGAATTGTAATCATTCCAAAATTGGCGGAACAATTGCATTGACCTTAAAAACATTGACAATTTTGGGTTCAACCGGATCAATCGGTAATTCGACGCTTGATGTCGTGCGCGAAGCGAATGCGAAAAATGGCGAAAAATATGAAATCATTGCCCTAACCGCCAATTCTGCAGCACTCGATTTGGTATACCAAGCCAAGGAATTTCGCCCGAAATTTGTTGCCATTCGTGATGATAGTAAGCGAGAGGAAATTGACGGCGCGCTTTTGCCATTGGGCATAAAAACCGGATACGGCGAGGCGGCAATAAATGACGCTGCTGAAATGTATTCGGATTTATTGATGGCGGCAATTGTCGGGGCGGCGGGACTAAAACCGACTTTGAAAGCAGTCGAACGCGGCGCGCAAATTCTATTGGCGAATAAGGAATGTTTGGTAAGTGCAGGGCAAGTTTTCTTGAATGCGGCTATCAAAAACGGTGCAAAAATCCTTCCCGTCGATTCAGAACACAATGCAATATTTCAGGTCTTAGAAAATAGTGAAAAAGTTGAAAAGCTAATTCTGACCGCATCCGGTGGGCCATTTTGGAACACGCCTTTTGAGGAATTAAAAACCGTAACGCCGCAACAAGCAATAAAGCATCCAAATTGGCAAATGGGCGCGAAAATTTCGGTTGATAGTGCAACGATGGCAAATAAAGGTCTTGAACTTATTGAAGCATCTTTATTGTTCCAAATGCCGGAAGAAAAGATTGAGGTTTTGGTTCACCCGCAATCAATTATACACTCCTTGGTATCTTATCTTGATGGTTCGGTTTTGGCGCAATTGGGAACGCCCGATATGCGGATTCCAATTTCATATTGTATGGCCTATCCTAATCGCCAAGAAATTAGTGCCGCACGTTTAAATTTGGCACAGATTGGGAATTTGGAATTTTTTGAACCCGATAATAGTCGCTTCAAAGCATTGGTTCTAGCGCGTGAAAGCCTGAAGATAGGTGGCGCAATGTCAAATATTTTTAATGCAGCAAACGAAATAGCAGTTGCGGCATTTCTTAATAATTCTATTGGATTTATGGACATAATAGACAAGGTCGAGCAAACGCTCGAAAAATTGGGCACGGAATTTGCGGGGATTAGTCCTGACACACTTGAAAGTGTCGAATTTATAGACAATAAAGCGCGCCAAACTTGTGCCGCATTCTTGAGGTAGAAACGAATATGGATGGCATTTTTAATTTCCTTTTGGGCGTTTCATCTTTCGTAATCGTTTTGTCGATTGTGGTATTTGTTCACGAATTTGGTCATTTTCAGGTTGCTAAATGGCTCGGCGTTAAAATTGATGCGTTTTCAATAGGCTTTGGCAAAGAATTATTGGCTTGGACCGATAAAACTGGTGTAAGATGGCGCATTGGCGCATTACCTTTGGGTGGCTATGTCAAATTCACGGGTGATAAAGATGCAAGTAGCTTTCCAGATGACATTCACGACGGCGCGACCAAAGAAGGCAATTTCCATCTAAAGCCGGTTTGGGTTCGTGCCGCAGTTGCGTTTGCGGGTCCATTTTTCAATTTCCTTTTTTCGGTGATTGTTTTTGCAATTTTCTTTTTGGCATTTGGTGAAAGCGTGCAAAAGCCGATAGTTCGTGAGGTAATGCCAAATAGTGCGGCAATGGCGGCAGGCGTTCGGGTTGGTGATGAATTCTTATCTATTGATGGCTCTAAATTGAAAAGCTCAGACGATATGTCGGCTCGGGTTGCGACTTCCGGTGGGCAAAAACTTGATTTTGCCATAAAGCGTGGTGAGCAGACCGTGAACCTATTGATCGTTCCTCAAGTTGTGAAGCGCCAAACACCATTCGGCGACACGCAAAGTCATGGGGTTATTGGTGTTTATTTGGGCGGCTCAAAAGCTGATATGATTTATTTGCGTTATAATCCGATTACGGCGCTGGGGCGCGGCGCACAAAAATGCGGTGAAATCATTACTATGCAATGGAATTTCATTGGCGCATTATTACGCGGTGCGATGTCTGCTGGTTATGTATCAGGGCCATTAGGAATTGGTCAGACCGCAGGCATGATTGCCAAATCATCAATTGATGGCGCGGGTGAAAATGCCGGATTTTTAGCAAAGACATATTCTGTATCTTTGGCACTAATCCAATTGGCAAGTGTTTTGTCAATTGCCATCGGGTTTATGAATCTCTTGCCATTGCCCATTCTTGATGGCGGTCATTTGGTTTTCTATGCAATTGAAGCGATACGGGGAAAGCCAGTGCCAGAAAAAATTCAAGCGGCATCATTCAGAATTGGCTTTGCTGCATTAATGATGCTTTTTGTCTTCGCAACTATTCAAGATTTAGCGCGTCTTGGGGTTTTTGGGCCGCATAAAACCGATAGTGCTCCGCGTTAATTAAGGTTTTTGATTTGTCTTGCGGAAAATTAACCCTTTGTGGCTTGTAAAAGACTGGTTTTTTCCACATCATGCTCTATGAAAACATTCAATTCTTGTCTAGTGAAATGCAAAGTTTTTTAAGGCGACGCAATGGGCTATAAATATAGTGCGAAAATAGGAAATACTGCTGTCTCTGCCATAATATTGGCGGGCGTTTTGGCGTGTGGGAATGCACCATTCGCTATTGCGCAACAGGCCGCTGCGCCACTTGAAACCATTCAAACTATCAGTGTTAAAGGCAATCAAAGGGTTGAGACGGAAACAATCCTTGCTTATGTCGCCATCGCCCAAGGTCAAACTTTTGACCCTGAGAAAATCGATATTTCATTGAAGTCTTTGTTTGGTACTGGCTTCTTTGCGGACGTTAAATTTGTCCAAAACGGGTCAAACCTTACTATCAATGTCTTAGAAAATCCGACTGTCAATCAGGTTATTCTTGAAGGACAAAAGGCACTAACCACCGAAAAGCTTGAAAAAGAAGTTCAAATCAAGCCGCGCGCGTGGTTTACCGTCGGGCGGATTCAGGCCGATAAAAAGCGCCTTATTGAAGTTTACAGAAATGCCGGATATTTCGCTGCTGAAATTAATCCGAAAATTGTTGAAAAGCCGCAAAACCGCGTTGACGTGATTTTTGAGATTAATGAAGGCCCAAAAACCGGTGTCGGCTCGATAAATATTATCGGCAATAATCAGTATAATGATGAACAACTCAAAAGCCTTATTGCGACCCAAGAATCCATTTGGTGGAAATTCCTTTCAAGTCGCGACAATTATGATCCAAATAAATTGGAATATGACCGTGAGCAGATTGCCAAATTCTATTTGAATAATGGCTATTATGATTTTCAGATCACTTCTGCCACGGCTGAACTTTCGCCGAATCAAAAGAATTTTTTGATTACTTTTGCGCTTGATGAAGGCAAAAAATACAAATTTGGCGAAGTTAAGATCAATGCCAAATCAGAAAAACTTAATGGCGAAATTCTTCGCAATATTGTGCCGATTAAGACTGGTTCGGTTTATAATCGTGACCAAATCGAAAAAGCAATTGAAACTATCACTTTTGCGGCGGGTTCGGCGGCCTATGCATTTGTTGACGTTCGCCCACGCGAAATTGCAAATCCTGATACTAATACAGTTGATGTCGTATTTGATGTTGATGAAGGTCCTCGCGTTTATATTGATAGAATTGAAATAGTCGGCAATACTGCGACACTTGACCATGTAATTCGTCGTGAATTAAGAATTGCCGAAGGTGATGCCTTCAACCGTGTTCTTCTGGATAGTTCGAAAAACCGCATAAAGGCTTTGGGTTTCTTTAAAGAAGTTGAGATTGAAGAAAAGAAAACCTCTTTGCCGGATAGAACCGTGCTTGAAGTGTCGGTTGAAGAACAACCGACGGGTGAATTGGCATTCTCTTTGGGCTATTCATCGCAATACGCTTATCAGTTTGATATTTCCATCACTCAAAGAAACCTTCGTGGGCGTGGGCAGTTTTTCCGTTTCAATATCGCCAATTCGGCCTATCAAAAGAACGTCGATATTCGTTTCACCGAACCGCGTTTTATGGGGCTCAATTTGGCGGCGGGTATTGATATATTCTCGGTTGAATCCGATTATACGAAATATGCAAGTTACTTATCACAAACGACAGGAGTAGGCTTGCGTGCGGGCTTCCCTTTATCGGCTGATAAAAACCTTGGTTTGAACTATACCTATCGCAAAGATAACGTTGTTTTGCCGGGCATTAATTGTTCGGGTTCCAATGCTAATTCGGCTATGTGTTTATCGGCCGGTGAATATACAACATCACTTTTAGGCTATAATTTCAATTGGGATAGAAGAAACTCGCCGATAAAGCCAACCTCTGGCTTTTATATTACGGCGGGTCAATCTTTTGCAGGTATCGGAACCGGCGTCAAATATGTCAAAAATGAATTTGACGCCGCAATTTATAAAGGGCTTTTCCCTGGTTGGGTATTAAGCGGTAAGATTTCCGCAGGCTATATCGAAAGCTATGGCAATGATACGGTTCGTATTCGTGACCGTTTCTTTAAAGGTGGTCAGGAATTCCGTGGCTTTAAAATTGCGGGTCTGGGACCACGCATAATTCAAGCGGTGCGTGCGATTGATACCACTAAACCGTCTGGTTATTCCGATGAAGTAACTTATAATTATCTTCAGGCGTTGGGCGGTAAGATTTTCACTGTTGGGACTGTGGAAATGACTGTTCCTACTCCATTACCGGAAAGCTATAAAATCTCGGCGGCGCTTTTCCTTGATGTCGGTACATTGGGTAAAATCGACGATAAGGAACAATATATTTATGACGTCGAGGCGGGTGTCTATCAAACCGTCCGTGACGGTTTGGCACTTCGCGCCTCTACCGGACTAAGCGTATTCTGGGAAAGTCCATTCGGCCCCGTGCGCTTTGACTTCTCATATCCATTGGCAAAGACAGAATATGATAGGACGGAAACTTTCAGATTCTCAACTTCAACAAATTTCTAGGTTTTAAACGGGGGCCCGTTTTAAGGAGTAATTTATGTTAAAAAAGACCATTCTTTCAGCAATCTGCGTCAGCTTGATTGGTTCTGTTGCGTTTGCGGAGCCTGCGGTTGCACCTGCGCCTGCGCCTGCTGGAGTTAAAAAATCTACAATTGTAGTAGCTGACCTTGCCTATATTGCCGATGAAAGCGTTGCTGGAAAATATCGCTTGCAAGAATTAATTAAAATCGGCAAAAAAATGGATGAAGAACTTGCGCCTTTGAAAAAACAGGTTGAAGACCAAGAAAAAGCGCTTGGTGCGTTAAAAGACGGCCTAGATGCAATGGCAAGCGGGATTTCAGCAGCAGGTGGCACACCTGAATCTAACCCTGAATTTTTGAAAAAATTGTCTGATTTCCAGGTGAAACGCAAAGATTTCACCAAAATCGCTCAAGATTTGGCAACCAAAGTTCAATTGGCAAAGCGCGATTTGCAAGCAACGGACGAAGTTTCATCACGCGAATTGCTAAAAGCACTGATGGATCCGGTTAAAGAAGTGATGGCTGCTCATGGCTCAGAAGCTATGCTTGAAACTAATGTTGTCGCTTATTCCATTCCGGGCACTGATGTGACTGACGAATTAATGGCAAAATTCAATGCCAAAGTGAAAACTGTTCCGGTTGTTCGCATTGCAGTTCCACAACAGCCTGCACCGGGTGCAGCACCTGGTGGCGATACTAAGCCAAAACCTGCCGATGGTGGTGCATTGCCTAAAAAGCCGGTAACACCGCCGAAAACCAATTAAGACTTCTAAGTCACGAAATGTCTCATTTAGTGACTTGACTTGATTGACCTTCGACTTAGAGCATTAATAATGCCTGACGCTCGGTTTTATGAAATGAATAGAGAAATTGCGCTGCGTGCTTTTGCGGCGCAATTTTCGTTTGAGGTCGCCCAAGATTTTGCCGATATTTCCATATCGTCAGTAAACTCGCTTGAAAATGCGGAAGTTGGCGATTTATCCTATTGTGATTTCGCGCCTAATTCGGGCGAGATTCAAACAAAGGCCACGGCGGTGTTTATTCGTGAAAAACACGCACCGTTTTTGCCAAAAACCTGCGTACCTTTAATTTGTGCCGCGCCGCGCGCTATGTTTGCCCAGGTGTCGGGTGCAATTATGCGTCAGAAAAACTCCAATTGGGGGGCAGAACCCGAATATAGTGAAGAAGATCTCGTCATTGCGCCCAATGTTTGGTTTGGCGGAAATAATGAAATCGGACGTGGCACAAGGATTGCGCCGAATGTGACTATCGGACACGGTGTAACAATTGGTCGAAATTGCGAGATCGGTGCGGGTGTTAGTATAGAATGCGCCCATATCGGCGATAATGTTAAAATCGGTGCTAATAGCGTTATTGGGAAATCGGGTTTCGGCGTTGTTCTGGGCGAAAAACCAATGGATATTCCGCATTTTGGTCGCGTTATTATTCAAGATAATATCACAATCGGTGCGTGTTGCACAATTGATCGCGGCGTTTTCATTGACACAATAATTGGTATGAATTCCAAAATCGACAATCTATGTCATATTGCTCATAATGTAAAAATGGGTCAAGGCGTCGTAATTGCAGCCTATGGCGGTATATCGGGTTCTGTTGAAATCGGCGATTTTGTGATAATGGGCGGTCGCGTTGGTATTGCTGATCATGTTAAAATCGGTGAAAAGGCGATTTTATCTGCAGGCGCGATTGTGTCGAAAGATGTGCCTGCGGGTCAAAATTGGGGTGGTTATCCGGCAAAGCCAAAAATGCAATGGCTAAAAGAATTGGTAAGGCTGGAAAAACTTACTAAAACGAATAAATAGGACGGGATATTTATGACTGAGAATCTGGAATATTTGGATCACAATGAAATCTTGAAACGCATACCGCATCGTTATCCATTTTTATTGGTCGATAAATGCCATTCTTATGTCGAAGGAAAGTCAATTGTCGGGATCAAAAACCTGACCTGCAATGAGCCGTTTTTCCAGGGGCATTTTCCAAATCGACCGATTATGCCGGGTGTTTTGCAAATAGAGGCAATGGCACAAACCGCTGCCGTTCTTATGTCGCGAACCTTGGATATTGATATTTCGACCGCCGGAATTATGTTTATGTCAGTTGATGGCGCTAAATTCCGCCGCCCCGTAGTTCCCGGTGATGTTTTGGAAATGCGCATTGAGGTTACACAATCGCGCCGCAATGTTTTCCGCTTCAAAGGTATGGCTTATGTTGATAACGAACTTGCGAGTGAAGCCGAATGGGCGGCAATGAAGATTGAGATGTGACAATGGCAAAAATTCACCCAACCGCAATTATTGATGAAACTGCACAAATCGGCAAAGATGTTGAAATTGGCGCATATTGTTTTGTTGAGGCCAATACAAAAATCGGCGATCGTTGTGTTTTGCGCCATAATAGTATTGTAAGAAATCATACCCAATTAGGTGACGATTGCGTTGTCGATTCTTTTGCGGTTTTAGGTGGCGCGCCACAGGATTTGTCATATCGCGATGAACCGACAAAATTGATAATCGGTGATAGATGCACAATGCGCGAATATGTCACCATGAGCCGCGGCACCGCCAAAGGGCGCGGCGAAACGATTGTTGGCAATGATTGTTTCTTTATGGCTTCATCGCATGTCGGCCATGATTGTATTGTCGGCAATAATGTCGTGATGGCGAATAGTGCTGCTTTGGCAGGTCATGTTACAATTGGTGACAGGGTGATTTTGGGCGGGCTTTCCGGTGTGCACCAGTTTTGCCGCGTCGGTCGCCATGCCTTTGTCGGGTTTCTTGCGGCGGTTCAAGCTGACGTGATTCCTTATGCATCTGTTGTCGGTGTCCATGCGCATTTGGCAGGTTTGAATATTGTCGGTCTAAGACGTCGCGGATTTTCGCGCGTGCAAATCCATGAAATGCGTGCCGCATATCGTATGCTTTTTTCGGACGAAGGCACATTGCAAGAACGAATAGAAGACGTGGAAGAACGCTTTGCGGACATTCCCGAAGTTATTGAAATCTTGGACTTTGTAAAAGTGGACTCGCAACGTCCATTATGTTTGCCGCGTGAATGATATGGTTGAAAAAATCGGCATAATAGCGGGCGAAGGCGATTTTCCCTCGGTCTTTTTGGGTTTTATGTCGGACTTATATTCGCCCTATGTGTTGAAAATAAAGGGTCTAGCGAATTCTGATTTGGATATTTATGACGGCGATTGGGTCTCAATCGGTGAATTTGGCAAAATGTTCAAATTATTGAAAGCCGCAAATGTTTCGCGCGTCGCATTTATCGGTTACGTTAAGCGCCCCGATATTTCAAAGGTCGCCTTTGATGCGCGCGGGCTTTTAATGGTTCCATCAATCCTTAGTGCTGCGAAAAAAGGCGATGACGCATTAATGCGTGTAATCCTTGGTGAATTTGAAAAAGAAGGTTTTGCAATCGCAGGTCCGGAAGAATTTGAAGCCAATATGTTCGCTGAATCCGGACAAATCGGCGAATTTTCGCCCGACGAAAATGATTTTGAAGACATTAAAAAAGCATGGACAATTTCAAAGGCAATCGGGTCATTTGATATTGGTCAGGGCTGTGTAGTAACTGACGGCGTGGTATTGGGTATAGAGGCTCAAGAGGGCACTGACGAAATGCTCAAACGCGTTGCGAATTTGCCGGCTCATTTTTTGGGAACAGAGGGGCAGGGAAAAGGCGTTTTGCTAAAATGTGCGAAACCAATTCAAGACCGCCGAATAGATTTGCCAACTATTGGCTTAACAACCCTTGAAAACGCAAAAAGCGCCTGTTTAAAAGGCATTGCGATTGAAAGCGAAGGCGCGCTTTTGGTAAATAAAACCAAACTAATTGCCAAGGCAAATGAATATAAGATGTTCATTTATGGGTATAATGGCGAGCAGAACAATGATTAAAAAAGTCTTTGTGATTGCCGCCGAACCATCGGGTGATGAATTGGGTGCAGAATTCATTGCGGCAATCAAGCAATTCGCTCCGCAAATCGAAATTCAAGGTGTGGGTCTTGAAAAAATGGCTCTCAATGGTGTCTATTCAAAAGTGGATTTGTCGGCGCTTTCAATAATCGGATATATTGATGCTTTAAAAGTGTGGAAAATTGCGAGCGAAAAGGCCAAAGAGACCGCGAGAATTGCCGCTGAATTTGCGCCCGATGCCATTGTTTTGATAGATTCATGGGGTTTTTCAATTCGTGCCGCCGAAGAAATTCGAAAATTATGTCCGAATATTCGTATAATAAAAATGGTTGGGCCGCAAGTATGGGCAACTCGGAAGGGCCGCGCCAAAAAAATCGCGAAATTCTTTGATGAAATTTGGTGTATCCATGATTTTGAAGCGCCATTTTATGAAGGATTAGATGTGAAAGTCGGAATAATCGGCAATCCTGCATTATCGCGTGCAATTAAAGGTGATGGCAAAAAATTTCGATCAAAATTTAGTTTAGAAACAAAGACAATTGTCGGTATTTTGCCTGGCTCACGAAAAAAAGAGATTGCGCGAATTTTACCGGATTTTATTGAGGCGGGAAACCTCTTGCATGGCAAAAATCCCGAAATCAAATTTCTTACAATTGCGGCAGGTGCGGTAAAAGATGAAATTTTGAAACAGAAGAACGCTGCGCGTTTCGATTGGATTATTGCTGATGAAAGTGACAAGGCCAATGGCTTTGCCGCAATGGATTGCGCCATTGCATGTTCGGGGACTGTGACCAGTGAATTGGCAGTTGCGAATGTGCCAATGGTAATCGGCTATCGCCTTGATGATTTGACATTTATTATTGTGCGCAAATTACTTTTGAAATCTAAATACGTTTCTTTAGTAAATGTCGCGCAAAATAAAGAAATCGTACCTGAATTATTGCAATGGGACTTAAAACCGCAATCTATTGCCGGCCATATTTCAAAATATTTGAATAATCCCGAATTTGCCGAGCAAACACGGGCGGGTTTACAAGAGTCGTTGAAAAAAATGGGCTTTGGTGCTGAACCAACCGCAATTCGCGCCGCCAAATTGTTGATAAATGGCGGCGCGTCTAAAATTTAGTAGGAATAATTCTCAAACCTTCGGGTTCCGCGGACTTCGATGAAACGGCCCCAATAATCGCGGCATCCGATAAAGCTAAACACTGCACGTCTGCCATAATACCAATCTTCGTCAAATAGGCGCAGGCATTCATTACCATAATTTGAATAATATGGATCATAACCGGAATCATAGGAAAAGCCCCAAATTCCCGAACTTAGGAAGAATGAGAACCAGCCGCCCCAATCTGACCATTGCGATGGGTTTGAATACCAATATTTTCCGCGACGCCATCCTTTGGAAGGGTGATATTCGTCAAAACCCCAACGGCGCGCGTAATAATATGGGTCGCCCCAAGAATTATTCCACGAATTCCAATTGCCATAAGGCCCCCAATAATCATAACCACGGTCTTTTTTGAAGTGGAAATTTGTGAATTTTTGGGATTGCTGTGGCTTGTCAAAATGCTTTTGACCCCATTGGTTTTGATTATTATTCCAATTATTGTCTTTAAATTTGAAGCCTGAATTATTGCCATTATAAGAGTTTGGCGGATTTGATTGGTGATTATCCCAATTTTTGTCTTTGTCCTGCCAATTCTTATTGCCGTCATCATGACCATAGTCTTTATTGCCACCAAATTTGAAAGATGGCGGATTGGGCGGGCTTTGTGGTGGCTTTTGCCATCCATTATCGCCACCTTTGTTTCCATGGTCATTTTCGCCACCAAATTTGAAAGATGGCGGATTTGGCGCGCTTTGCGGCGGCTTTTGCCAAACATTATTTCCATTATCTGCTGGTGGCGCATTAAAGAACTTCTTTTGTTCCGGAGGCGGTTGAGAATTATTCGAAGGTGGCGGCGAAAAATCCTTAAATTTCGCGCCATGACCGCCATAAGAATTTTGGCTGTTTTGATTATTTTGCGGCAATTGTCCGACATCTTTTGAAGATTCGAAATGTTGCCCTTTAAAGGATTTTGCAAAAGATTGCGGCGCGCTTATCAAGAATGCGCCCAAAAATACAAATGCCGATGCTTTCAAAACTGATTTATTGGTCATAATTTCACCTATAAAATATGACCGAGAGTGTATTACATTCTTTGTGAAAGGAAAATGAACACTTTGTTTAGTTTTGGATTCTAAGATTAAATTTTGGTAAAAGGCAAAATGACTCCTGATTCTGAAAACCGCAAAAAAATTGACATGGCGCATTTCGACCGCATGACCATGGGGGATAGTGGCTTGCAGGTCGAGGTTTTAGGTTTATTTCGAGAACAGGGTGAAATTTGGCGCAAACTACTTGACCCTGCCAATTCAACGCCTGACTTTATGGTGGGCGCGCATACGATTAAAGGCTCTGCGCGCGGAATAGGTGCATGGGAACTAGCCGAAATTTGCGGCAGGGCAGAGGAAGCAGCACGCGGTGGAAATCTATCGCGCGACGAAAAACATATATGGCGTGAACAGATCATATCTTCACTTGAAGAAGTGACAGACGAAATCGCCCACATAGAGCATAAAATCGCGATTAATAGTTTGAAATCATAAAAAAACTAACGGCGCAAATCGTCAAAAATTCCAAACTCATGCTCAATGCATTTTTCGATTAATAGTCGATAGACAGGTTCAATTATGGCGTGGGATAAGCCGACTTTGTTCGCATTTGCCTTAACATTAGCAACGACTTCCTCAATGCGCGCCTCATCGCGAACCATATCGCGGCTAGGCTTTATGCGCGCGGCGGCATTCATATAATTTTGCCGAATTGCAAGTAAAGCGACAATCTGTTGGTCAAGTGAATCGACACCTTCGCGAACCTCTTTCATAGTTTCGCACTCTGCTGGCGCCTTCACTTTAGCATCAATTTTCTCTATTAAATCCATAGTGTCGCTTTAGACGATTTTTATAAAAAGTATATAGGCACAAGGTGGTACAATGTATTGCCTAGGGTCAGACCTTATTAATTAATGGTATGAGATGCGAGTGATTTTGTGAAATTAGAAGGAAGAAGGCCGCAGACGTATAGGAATACTTCAAGGACTTCTGACGCTCTAATTGCGCAAAAGCGCCGCACCCAAAGGGCGATGTTTTGGCGCGTTTGTAACGCCAAAGACTTTGTCGCTCAATGAAATAAAGAAAAACGCGCTATTTTCAAGTATTGAACAAGCCAAAATGTCGTTTCAAATCGTTAATTAATGAGGTCTGACCCTAATCTCTATGACCGAAAAATCGGAATAGCGAAACCTGGCGGCTGATGTAGAAATCCGCGAAAAACGTCAGTGAATTCATGCTTATTACATAGCTAATTTATGGGATTGTAGATTGCGCACCTCTGCGTCAAAAAATACTTATGTTCAAAGTATTACCACGATCACTTAAATTTATAATCGCCTTGAATTTTGCTTGGCTTTTCGGTGCAAATGGCGCGAGTGCCACTGAATTAATTTATAAAGCGACCAATCCGGCGTTTGGTGGAAATCCTTTAAACGGATCATTTCTGACCGGAACAGCAAATTCGCAAAAAAAGTCAAAACAGGCAGAAGCGGCATCGGAATCCGAGCAATTCGTAAGGCAATTGAAGTCGCGTCTCTTAAGTTCTTTAGCAACCCAGGTCGCAAATGCAATTTTCGGTGAAGGTGCCGCCGACGAGGGGACAGTCGTCTTTGACGACCAAACAGTTAGTTTTGTTCGTGGCCTCGATTCCATAACTCTAACAATAACCAACACACAAACCGGTGAAACCACCATAATCAGTGTGCCAATTTTTGTGCCGGGGAACTGAAATGAATTTCTCACGACGCGCAGTTTTATCGGGAATTGGATTATCTGCTCTAGGTGCATGCGCGCACCAGCCACATGGTAATCTAACTATGATGGGCCCACGAAGCCCGAAGATGACCGCCGTTCACCAGTGGCTAAATGAATTGCCTATCTCGAAAGAGACGATTTTTGCGGCGGTTTATGATATGCCCGATCAAACCGGACAATTGCGGACTTCGGGCGAAACCGTGCAAAATTATTCGCGCGCCGTCTCTCAAGGTGCGTCTTCACTATTGATGCAGGGTTTGGGAAAAGTGGCGAAGGGAAGCTTTTTCAAAGTTCTCGATCGATCGGCAATGGAGAAATTGACGCTTGAACGTCGCATTATGCGTGACGCATCACAAAGTGCCGCCGACACAAGTTTTATGCCGCCCCCTTTATTGCTGGCGGGTGTTATTATTGACGGCGCAGTAATTGGTTATGATTCAAATATCGAAACATCGGGAAAAGGCATTCGCTTTCGTGGCATTGGCGGGTTTAAGGAAAATCGCCGCGATATTGTCACCGTAACTTTGCGCGCAACCTCAACCCGCACCGGTGAAGTATTGCATTCAGTGCTGTCAGAAAAATCAGTGCATTCGGTTTTAATGCAAGGGTCAGTGTTTTCATTTTTGGACGGCACGGACGATATTCTGGAAATTGAAGGCGGGATTTCGTCAAATGAACCCGGGCTTTTTGCGCTTTCACAGGCCATAGATTTTGCAATTTATGAATTGGTAGTCGAAGGGGCGGTCAAGGGAATTTGGGATTTTGCGAACCCGACCGAATTTCAAAAAGCCGTAGTGACCTATCAAGACCGCACAAAAAAATGCCTTCAATCGTGCAAATCATAGCCAAAACATGGGATTGAGCGTCAAGTTTCTAAGTGAGAGTATATCCTAGCAATCAAAAAGAGGAAATCATGAAGAAATCAATTGCATTCTTAATGGCAAGCAGCGCATTATATTTTGCGTCACCATGCTTTGCCCAGAATGAGGCACTAATTCGCCAAACCGGATCAAGTTCCGAGGCGACAATTGTCCAAATCGCGACACTAAATGTCTCTGCTAATATCAATCAAAATGGCGAAAACGGAACTTTGAATAATGCTAAAATTACTCAGGATTCTTTGAATCTGGCCAATGTTACGGCGCAGATTTGGCAAAATAGCTTGGTCGGCACTCAGGCAACCGCAAATATTGAACAAAAGGGCGCGTCTGGATATCCACTTGCGCCGCAAGCAACAGGATTTGCCGCTATCAATCAGATTGATGCGGGAACCGCCCCGTGGGACCTTAAACTAATACCATACGAAAACTCTTCATACGGATTTTATGCGAATTATGGTAGTAATCACGCGCCGTCCGCCGGTTCATACTCTGCCGATATTGTCATGGAGATTGACAGTGTCGGTGCGCCAAAAGCCACAATTACACAAAGTGCGGTTGGTGCATCGGGCGGCATTGTGCCGCCAAGAACTCAAACCGATTACGCATATGCCCATCCTAGCGCGAGCCTTAAGGCGTTTATTAATGCCGCGTCATATGGCGGCACTTCTGAAATCGTGCAAATCGGGCAAGAAAGTGAGGCGCTTATTGAATCATATTCAGACGCCCATAATTTCATCGGTCAAAGCGGCTATGGCCTTTATGCGCGTATTTCAAGCTACAATGGATCTGATAACCGAAATTTTATTCGCCAAGTCGAAGCAACAAATTCGATTGCTGACCTTGTAGTGGTTAGTTCGACAACTGACGTAAATATTGATCAAAACGGCGACAATCAAAGGGCCGATTTATATGTCGATGCCTATGATTCGTCGGTCAAGGTCTCACAACTCGGTGATTCAAACACGATTGATGCAAGTATTGATGGCGTGACGGGTGATTATACAATTTCTCAAGAAGGTGACAATAATGATATTGATGTCGAAGTTGATAATTATTGGTATGCAGAGGGGAGCAACAAATTAGACGTTTCACAATTTGGTCGTTCAAATTATGCATCAGTAAATATTCTCAATTATGCAGCGGATTCTGTGTTTAGTATTACGCAAATTGGTAATCATAATGACGCGTATATTGAAACAGACACTATTGATTCCATCGCAAATATCTATCAAAACGGTAGTAGTAATATCGCAAATATCTATCTCACTTCGGCGCCTGTCGGGCCTTAGTGTGCGAATTGGATAATGTCTCTTGACCTATAAAATACGAAATTTAAGTTTATTGACATTATTGGCAATGTTTTGTGCAGGAAAAGCATGGGGGCAGGCGGGTTATATAAATCAACCAAGCCAGCCCCCAAATGGTTGGTTTCCAATTATTAAAACCACGCAAGTGTCGCCCAAAAATTCAACCGGAGTTTACCAAGAAGGCAATATTAATTTCGCACAAATTTCGCAAAATTCCTTGATTTGTGAAATTTGCGGTATCAATAAGGGCGATATTACGCAAATCGGCAATGAAAACATCGCGAAATTATTTCAAAATGGCGCTGGAAATTTCGCTGAAATGCGGCAGATTGGCGATAATAATAAAATGGAATTGCACCAATTGGGCGAAGGCAATTTTGCGCAATTAAGTCAGTTTGGCAATAATTTGATTTTGCCAACAATAATCCAAGAAGGTGGGGCGGTGATAATTGTTGAGCAAAGAGAATAATTCCAAAACAAAGATTGCGATAATTGAAGACGATGCAATAATTCGTCAAGCTATCATTGAACAAATTGTCCTCGATGATAGGTTTGAAATAATTGCCGAGGGTGAGAGCGTTGCCGAGGGTCAATACATTATTAATCTCGCACCTCATTTATACATTCTCGACCTTGGCTTAATTGATGGAAGTGGGCTTGAAATAATAGAAGCAATTCGCGCTGGTAACTTTGTTGAACAACCAAAAATTCTGGTTTTGACACTTTATGCCGATGAAAAGCGGGTCTTGGAGGCGCTAAAAAAAGGTGCGGATGGCTATGTATTAAAAGACGCGCAATCCAAGGAATTGATTAATTCGATAGAAGAGGTGATGGGCGGAAAAACCCCAATTTCGCCAAAAGCGGCAAAACATCTATTGGAATCATTACGATCTGGAGCAAAACCGGAAACTTCTATTCTCCCGAGATTGAGCGCGCGAGAATTGGAATTATTACAATATTTGGCCAAAGGGTTTGATTATAAATCGTGTGCCCAAATCCTTTCAATTTCGCCCAATACTGTCGCTAATCATATTAAAAAATTATACAAAAAGTTGAACGTTAAATCGGTCACGGAGGCGGTCTATATTGGGCTGAAAACCAAATTGATAGGTCTTTGAAGCCTAACTATATATTTTTACTTTACACAAGCATGCTTTAAGTGTTTTAAATAAAATATGTGTGCTGCGAATAGAATAATAAAAACCCTAATCATCGAAGATGATATTAATATTCGCGAATTTATTGCTGACGCAATTGCTGGAAACATAGAATTTTGCGTTCACGGAAAATGCGAAACACTTTCTGAGGCGCGCGAAATAATAAACCCTGAAATAGATTTGATTCTCCTTGATCTGCATTTGCCAGACGGAAACGGTTTGGACTTACTTCGTGAATTGAAATCAAACCCCGATTATTCGCATACAAAAATATTGGTTTTGACGGTGTTTCACGATCAAAAAAACGTGATTGATGCAATTGAATTTGGCGCGGACGGATATTTACTTAAAGATATTGAAGAAAAATCGCTTCATGCCGCAATTGAAGAGGTTTTTGAAGGTGGTGCGCCTTTAAGCCCGCAAATTGCGCAATGGGTTTTGGAAAAGCTGCGGGAAGGGGACAGGGGCAAAATCGAAGCATTGGAAACGCATTCAAATTTCACGCGTCGCGAAATCGAATTATTGCACCTTCTTGCTCGCGGCCTTTCCTATAACCAATGTGCTAAAGAAATGGCGATTTCGGCGCATACAATCGGCGATTATGTCAAAACCATTTATAAGAAACTTGAAGTTTCTTCGCGCAATGAAGCCGTTTTTGAGGCGATGCAAATCGGTGTGATTAAAATATGATAAAGCTAGCGAAACTCAATAAATGGTTGGTTGCATTTATTGGCCTGGCTATCGTCCAGACCATTTTTTGGACTTTTGCCGATGAATTCTCAAAACCGAAAATCAGCAAGAGCCTGATGAAGCCCATGGCGGTAAAGGATATTTCAATCGCCGATTATCCGTTTGTCGATTATCCACAAATAATCGACGCGACAAAATTGGGCCTTACTCTAAAGCCAAAAACTTTACCCTTGGTCACTAGTGAAGCGATTAGAAATTCTTGCATAATTAATACCACCAAACCCGCCTCAATCATCGAATTCTCTCGTGAAATTGACCTTAATCAATCGAACGCACTTTATGTCACTTTCGCGTCTGATAATTTCGTCGCCTATGCGAATGGGGCATTATTGGCGAAGCATGAAGGGAAATTTGACGCAAAGCCGTCGCGCGACGGACGAAGGCCACATTTATTCCAATTGCCAAAGCCTCTATTAAAGGATGGGGCAAATAAATTCACTTTGATTGTTCGGCACAATGGGTGTTTACCAATGGTAACATCAATATTTGTAGGGCCTTCGGCAATATTGAATAAGGTCTATGATGACGCGATTTTTAATCGCGTTATTATGACTTGGTTTGCGACCATATTGGCACTCGTTGTTGGCGTTGCGTCTTTAATGCTATTGTCGCTTAAACGCGAAGCACGTCTAATCATTAGCTT
This sequence comes from Hyphomonadaceae bacterium, assembly GCA_041917055.1. Classification (GTDB taxonomy): domain Bacteria; phylum Pseudomonadota; class Alphaproteobacteria; order Caulobacterales; family Aquidulcibacteraceae; genus Pseudaquidulcibacter. Next base: position 12,924 of record JAYRYJ010000006.1, on the reverse strand, counting down.
TTCTCTCGCGATGTTCGCAATGGCTTTTAGGTCATATTATTCCATTTGGAATGATTGGCGTTTTGAGCAAAGCGCCTATGCCCTTATTGGCGCATATAGTGTTATTTTCAATGGTGCCACTTTGGCCTGGTTTGTCTATGTCTTATCGGGTGAAAAAAATAGAATTGAAGAGACAGGTATTGCCTTGGTAAGTGCGGCGCATCTTTTTGTCGCGACTGCTTCTCATTTCTTGGGAAAAATCGCGGTCCTGTCGTATGTCGATACTTGGTTCGCCGTGATTGTGGCAATTTATTTATTGATAAGGATTTTGGCGTGGTATCGCAAGGATTCAGATAATGCCCTGTGGATTCTATTGATTTTCTCAGTTTTTATTGTTTCCATTCTGATGCAACAGTTTTTCTCGATAATGTTGATACCTATGACTTTCAACGTCAAGCATTTAGTGCCTATCATTCTGGTTATGGCGCTTGGTGCTTTTATGATTTATCGCGGAAACCGATTGTATCAAGAGGCCGAAGCTGCTCGGCTTGGACTTGAAATCAAAGTCGCCGAAAAAGAACATGAGATAAGGGAATCCTATCTAAAACTTCGCGAACAAGAGAAACTAAACACACTTTATGAAGAACGCCAAAGGTTGGTCCATGATATGCACGACGGAATTGGCGGTCAATTAATGAGCCTTTTGATGCTCGTCCGCAGCCCGAAAAATCGTGGGGACAATTTACCCAGTATGGTGCAGGCAATTATCGACGATCTGCGCCTAATTATTGATTCAATGGATAGTGTCGGTGATGATTTAGCAGTCGCAATTGATGTTTTCTATCATAGAATGAAGCAAAGAATGTCAAGTTTCGATATTGATTTGCAATTCAAAAGGGAAGGGGATATCGGCGAGACAAGATTTTCGGCGCAAGAAGTCCTAAATGTCTATCGGTTTTTGCAAGAGGCCTGCACGAATATTATCAAACACTCTAAAGCAAAAAATGCAAAAATTCTGCTTAATAAAACTGATGATAATTCAATCAATTTAAAAGTTTGCGACGATGGAATTGGAATGAATCAGGACACAAAAATTAAATCACGCGGCCTTACTGGAATGAGACGCCGCGCAGAAGCGTTGGGCGGCGAATTAGTGGTAACGCATATCGAAGGAACCTGTGTCGAATTGCATTTTCCGACTAAAAATTAGCGGACGCACTATATTCCTAATTCCGTCAATTCCTTTTCGGTAAAAAGGCGCGAGCGCGTAAAAAATCTTTGTTCGCGCCCGTTGTCGAGCGAAAACATACCGCCGCGCCCGGCAACCACATCAAGTATGATTTGTGTATGTTTCCAATATTCATATTGGGATTCGGACATATAAAACGGAATATCGCCAATTCTATCGACCAAAATATCAACCGCGCCAATTCTATAATCATCAGCGGGATAGCACATCGGGCTTGAACCATCACAACAGCCACCGGATTGGTGAAAAATTATGTTAGGGTAATCCTGTTGTATTTCTTTGATTAGTTTTAAAGCGGCATCAGTGGCTATGACTTTTTTGACTGGCATTTTGTCCTCCCAAAAGAAAAATGCCCCAAGCCTAGGCCTGGGGCAAGTCGTTAGGTCATACACCCATGAAGAACCGGCGTGTGACCGACGTTTTGGCTAAGATAGGGGCTGAAAACAAGGTTTCTCGTGAAGTTAACCTTCACGGAACACCTTTTTTCAGTTCCTATCGACGCCAAAACTCGGCCCGAAGGGTGCGGGTCTTTTGCCCTCACAGCGTCACTGGAATCCTTTGGAATATTCCAATATTCTTGCGGCTTCCAGCAACACTGTGCGGGCAAAATCCCTCGCATCACACGTCGGTTATTCATGGGTGTATGACCTTGGGTTAGAAAGAAACCTTAATTGATGCAACAAAGGCTGAATCAAGGTTTTCAGCATCATGGTAGCGCAAATCAAGACCAACATTCGGGGTCAAAGAATATGTTCCACCTAGATTCCATGTATTATATTCGCCGCCGACACCTTCTACAGTTTGGCGACCCAATGCACCGCTAAGATTAAGTTTGTCGTTCGCGTTGAATCCGCCTGCAATTTCATAATAAGTCGCACTTTTGCCGGAACCGAAAAAGTCGGAAGTTGTCATAATTGTACCGGAAACATTCCCTTTTCCGATAGTTTTTGCCAATGACGCTTTGAGTTCAAGCGTATCAATATCGACCGGCGCATCAATATAGCCATAACGAACAAGGCCAAGGTCTAAAGATAAGCCTTCACCCAATTTTGCGACATAGCCAGCCCAAAAATCATATTCTTGATTAATACCAAGGAAATCGACATTTTCGGTACCAGCGCCGACATAGAAATCACCAATATTGGCTTGACCTGCCAAGAAAACGGCGGGGCCATTGTCGGTTTGGGTCGCGCCGCGCCAAATATAGTCGCTGGCAAGCGTGACGCTGCCTGAAAATTTCGCTTCTTGTGCATTTGCATTCATTCCGAAACAAGCAGCCAATAATGCAGTTGTGATAATGATTTTTTTCATTTGTTCCCCTCTCAATATTTCAAAAAGTTACGTGAAAATAACCGCCATGGTCGCAAATAATTGCGGACTATTCGAAACCATGGCGGCGTTTCCCTAAAAGAAACCAAGTTTCTTCGGGCTATAAGAAACCAACAGGTTTTTGGTTTGTTGGTAATGATCAAGCATCATTTTGTGGGTCTCGCGACCGATACCTGATTGTTTGTAACCACCAAATGCGGCGTGTGCAGGATAGGCGTGATAGCAATTGGTCCAAACGCGACCGGCCTGGATTGCGCGGCCAAAACGGTAGCAAGTATTTGCACTGCGTGACCAAACACCGGCACCAAGACCGTAAAGTGTGTCATTTGCAATGGCCAATGCTTCTTCGTCGGTTTTGAAAGTGGTTACGCAAACCACTGGTCCAAAAATTTCTTCTTGGAAAACGCGCATGCGATTATGGCCTTTAATTACAGTTGGCTTGATATAGAAGCCGCTTGAAAGCTCACCACCCAAATCATTGGCTTCACCACCGATAAGGATTTCTGCACCTTCTTGTTTCGCAATGTCAAAATATGACATGATTTTCTCTTTTTGCTCTTGCGACGCTTGAGCACCAATCATGGTTGATACATCGCGAGGGTCGCCTTGAATAATGGCGGCAACGCGTTGCAACGCACGTTCCATAAATTTGTCATAAATGTCTTCATGAATAAGGGCGCGGGAAGGGCAGGTGCAAACTTCGCCTTGATTAAGGGCAAACATAACAAAGCCTTCAATCGCTTTGTCAAAGAAATCATCATCGGCGTCGGCAACGTCTTTGAAGAAAATGTTTGGTGATTTGCCGCCCAATTCCAAAGTAACGGGAATAATATTTTCAGCCGCATATTGCATAATTAGGCGGCCTGTTGTGGTCTCACCGGTAAATGCGATTTTCGCAATGCGTTTATTGGTTGCCAATGGTTTACCTGCCTCAAGGCCAAAACCATTCACAATGTTCAAAACACCTGGTGGTAAAACATCAGCAATAAGTTCCATAAGAACCAAAATGCCCGCAGGGGTTTGTTCAGCAGGCTTTAGAACAACACAATTGCCTGCCGCCAATGCGGGTGCCAATTTCCATGCTGCCATAAGCACCGGGAAATTCCACGGAATGATTTGACCAACAACGCCCAAAGGCTCGTGGAAATGATAAGCGACTGTATCATCATCTAATTCTGCCAAAGAACCTTCCTGAGCGCGAATGCAGCCTGCGAAATAGCGAAAATGATCAATCGCAAGCGGCATGTCAGCAGCCATAGTTTCGCGAATTGGCTTACCATTGTCCCAAGTTTCTGCAGTCGCTAATTTTTCCAAATTCGCTTCCATAATATCGGCGATTTTGTTTAACATTCCGGCGCGAACCGCAACAGCGGTTTTGCCCCATGCGTCTTTAGCTGCATGGGCGGCGTCGAGGGCCGCTTCAATATCAGAGGCGTCTGAGCGTGGAATTTGGCAAATTTTCTGTCCGGTCATTGGCGTGATATTGTCGAAATATTTTCCGGCTTTAGGTGGCGTCCATTTGCCACCAATAAAGTTTTCATACCGTGCTTTAAACGGGTTCGTAGTCATGAATTTTCTCCCAAATAACTATTTGCCGCTCATTGCGGCGGCATTGGAAAGATATTCATGTCCGAAAAAATAGATAGATACACAACTAAAATGGCTTTTCCAAAGTGTCTCACTATTGAGACAAACACAAAAAAACCATTATTTTTCAGTGTGCAATCTTGGTCTAATCGAGGCCGCAGCGCTTCAATCTGCGATAAAATGTGGCGCGGCCTATGCCCAAATCCTTTGCGGCTTGGGCGGAATTACCACCAGTGCGTGCCAAAGCACGTCTTAGAATTGCGCGTTCACTTTCGACCCATTCATCTGCTTGGGTTTCATTATCAAATAGGTCAGCGGCGGGTAAGTTTGCGCTAATAATATCATCTGTAAGATTATATAATTTCCGCGCCGCACGGGTTGCGCCAATTACTAAATCATCCTTATCAATCGCCAATAGGGCAGGGGAGGAATTGGACGAATCACCCGCCTGAATTATGCGGGCGCGCGGGAATGCTTGACGGAAAAAATCGCTTTCGATTTTGCGAGCGGCGTCAATAACAAGTGCTCCCATCATTCTGCACATTGCTTCATTATGCTCTTCGCGGCAGGTTGAAATATCAAGCGCACCCATCAACCGACCGCGATGGTCGCGCAAAGGCGCATCAATACACGACATTCCGATATTTTTTGCGGCAAAGTGCTGATCTCTATGGATTATTATCGGCCTATCTTCGGTAAGGCAGGTGCCAATCCCATTTGTCCCTTCTTTAGCCTCACTCCAAATCGCGCCGGTGGTAAGGCGCGCATCTTCAAAATCACGCGCTTCATAATATGATGTTCGACTTTCTAAAATCAAACCATCACGGGTGGTGAGAATAACACAACAACCAGCCGAACCGACCGCGCGATAAACATCATTTAGGATTGGAACCGCGACATTTAATAATTTCTCTTCTTTAGAGCGAACATAATGAAGTTCCGATCCGCTCAATAAATCTTGTCGCTTGGTAATTTCAGGGTCGAGGCCGTGATGAAACACTGAGCGAACCCATGACGCGGCATGCAAGGACTGGCTCGCCAAATTCGGCGTTTGCACGGTTTTCAAGACTAGATCTGAATGTCTAGAATCCAATTTTCGCTTTCCCTTGCAATTAGTTTTGCTAATAATCTTATTATTGTTTTGATTATTCAGTTTGATTGAAATCTTTCTTTTGTCAAGTCATGCTAAAAACTAGCATATTATCAATGGCTTATGCAGCATTGTGGATAGCGCGAAAAATTTGATTAAAATGCAATCTATTTTTTAAGTCCGAGAGGAACAAATATATATTATCAAGAGCCATAAATCGGATCGAACGTCCGAAGCAATAAAAGTGGGATTACCAGAATGGTTGGGTCTAAAAGTGGCGACAGAAGCTATCAAGCGGCTATGAAAAACGCATTGGCTATTGCAAGTTTTATGATTGCAATTCCGGGCGCATCTTTCGCAAAGAACAGCACAATCGAAACCGCACTTGGCGCGAAATCAAAAGGTGGCTTCTCAAGTGAAGCGGCCTCAGTTGATGCAATTTCGGGAAAAAAGAACTCTAAGACCAAAAATTTTGCAAATGAAAATGACGATGAAAAATTCGAAAAGCCAAAATCCGCTAAAAAGCCAAGCGTAAAAAAACACGCGGACCAAAAGCTGGAAAAAGGCAATGCCCCAAAGTCTGAAAAGAAAAACGAAAAAACTGCCGATAAATCAGACGAACCCAAAGCGAAGATTTTTGACAAGCCTTTCTATACAAAGGTTGGTCTGAACGGTGACGAGTTCGAAAGAATTTCCGAAAAGCAAATGGCAATTGAATTGGGATTGAATTATTCCGACAAATATTCTGCTAAAGCTAATAATCAAGATCAAAAGAAATCGCCGTGGCAAAAAATTGGTGCGCCATATAAAGTGAACGGTCTTTGGTATATTCCTGCGGCGCAAACCGATTATGATGAAACCGGTGTTGCCTCTTGGTATGGGCCGCAGTTTCACGGCAAAAAAACTGCCAATGGCGAGATTTTTGACATGAATGAGGTTTCAATCGCGCACCCAACTTTGCCAATCCCTTGCCTTGTAGAAGTTACAAATTTGGACAATGGACGCTCTATTATTGCGCGCGTAAATGATCGTGGGCCTTTTGCTAATGACCGCCTTATTGATGTATCTGCAAAAGCAGCGGACTTATTAGGGTTCAAGGCCAAAGGTACGGCAAACGTGCGGGTAAAATATATTGGAATGGCGCCAAATGATGTTCAAAATGATAATTCTCAAGCCACCGCCCCAGTCGAAACCAAGCCAATTTTGAAAAACCAAAAAATTGTCGAAAAAGAGTCAGATTCGATAAAATTGGTGAAAAATGTCAAGGTAGAACCCCCTAAAGGCAATGTTAAGTCCACGCAAATTGGTGCTTTTACTGATTTGAAACTAGCGAAAAAATTTGCTGCTGAAAAAGGCGACGGAAAGAACACTAATATAGTCGAAGCAATGGTCGGTGATAAATTATTTTATCGCGTCTTTTTGAATGAAGCGGCCCCGCAGGAAAATGCACAAAAAGCGAAAGCCCCGAGCCATAATTCAATCCTCGCGAGCTTATAAGTCCTATTCTTTGCCATTGGCGCTTGACCTATTTGGCACAAAGCGCAAAAAGAAATTATGGCGCAGGGATTCTTTGTAACTTTGGAAGGCGGTGAAGGCACGGGTAAATCGAGCCTTGCCAAAGCCTTAACTCAATACCTTGAATCAAAAGGCCATGAAGTCATAAACACACGCGAACCCGGCGGCACAAAGGGTGCAGAGGCCATTCGCGAATTATTAGTAAAAGGTGACGCCGCGCGTTGGGACGCGATGAGCGAGATTTGTCTTTTTTACGCCGCGCGCAATGATCATATAAAACGGATAATCGCCCCCGCAATTGCCGAAAACAAAATCGTAATTTGTGATCGTTTTTTCGATTCTACCCGCGCCTATCAGGGGCATTTGGGCGAAAGCGAAGAAGAAGTCATCAAATGCCTTGAAAAAAATATTGTCGGCCCAATGATGCCGCATTTGACTTTGGTTCTCGATATTGATGTTGAAATCGGCCTTAAACGGGCAAAATCGCGTATGGATTCCGAAGGCAGGTTTGAAAGCAAAACCCTTGAGTTTCATAATGCGTTGCGCACTGCATTTTTGAAAATTGCCAAATCGGAACCAAATCGCTGCAAAATTATTGACGCCGCACAATCTATGGAAAAAGTACATAGTGACGCAATTCGTGAGCTTAATTTGAAAATGGATGAATTAAGTGGTGGAAAGTGAATCCTTATTACACCCGCGTTTTGCCAAAAAGTTTTATGGCAATCAGCGCCTGGAATCTGAGATATTTCAGACGCTAAATTCGCCACGGATGCACCATGCTTGGATTTTCCATGGGCCAAAAGGAATTGGCAAATCAACCATGGCCTATCGTGTTGCGCGCTATTTTTTGGGTGCAACGCCCGATGGAAAATCTTTGCTTTCGACATCGGTTGACGACAAGATTTCCAAACAAATAGAAAATGAATCCTGCCCGGATTTAAAAATCGCATCCCATTATTGCCCCCAAGAAGAAAAAGAAAAATCGGTCGTAAGCGTATATGCAATTAGGGAAATGAATACCTTGTTTTTGCGGCGTGCCAATAATGAATTCGGGCGACGTATTGCGATTATCGAAGATGCCGACGATATGAATGAAAATGCGGCAAATGCGCTTCTAAAGACTTTAGAAGAGCCACCGGCGGGTGGCCTTATAATCCTTATTGTCAATTCATTGGGTTCGATCTTGCCCACCATTCGTTCGCGGTGTCGATTATTTGAATTCAGGCCGATGAAGTTTAAGGAATTGCGCATATTGCTACCCAATGCTTCACATGCAGCATTGGCATTATCTGGCGGCGCTTATGGCAATGCATTGCGTTTAATGGAATTTGATGTAGATAGATTATATCAAGATTTTTGCGCCGCTATTGGTGCATTTCCAAAACAAAACCACGCCGCAAGTTGGAAATTCGCGGCTTTCGCAACTGATAATGAGAAGTCAGATATTGCCTTTAACCTTATCAATAATTGGTTGCAACGCGCTTCTCGTGCCGCGATTGGAATTACTATTGACGAAATCGAGCCAGGGGAATCCGCGAATATGGCGCGAATCGCATCGGCTTTCAATGAAAACCAATGGTATGAAATATCGCAAAGAATTGCGCAAATGCGATTGCAAATTGACACTAATCTTGACCGCGTATCCGCAGTTCTGAATGTCTTGAATTCGTTCTTTCCGGAAAAGGGCATGAAATGATTGATAGTCACGTCAATTTGCACCATGAAAAATTCGCGGGCGAAATCGACGAAATAATAATGCGCGCCCACGATAGCGGTGTTTCCGCAATGCTTACGATTTGCGACCGGATTGAAAACTTGAACCAAATCAAAGCCATATGCCACGCCAATAAGAATATTTGGTATAGTGTCGGCGCGCATCCGCATGAGGCAAAAGATCATTTAAACTTAACTGCGCAACAAATAATCGCCTTATGCGAAGACCCGTTGGCAATCGGAATTGGTGAGGCGGGTCTTGATTTTCATTATGATTTAAGCCCGCGCGACCAACAGATAAAAGTCTTTGAGGCACATATCGAGGCTGCTCAAGAAATCGGCCTCCCTTTAATAGTCCATACAAGGCTTGCCGACGAAATAATGGGCGATATTCTTGAGAATTCCATGAAGTTGAAGGCGTTTCCATTGCTTATGCATTGCTATACTTCATCCAATGAATTGATGCGTCGCATGATGGATATTGGTGCATATGTTTCAATTTCCGGGATTGCGACTTTTAAGAATGCCGAAGACGTTCGCGCCAATATTCTTGATATTCCGAATGAAAGGCTTTTGATAGAAACCGATTGCCCCTATCTTGCGCCGATTCCAATGCGCGGACGACGGAATGAACCTTCTTTCATTCGTCATGTTTTTGATTTTGTGTGCGGTTTTAAAAAAATGGACGCAGGGGATTTGGATCAAATTCTTGATAGGAATTTTTTTGAATTATTCAAAAAAGCAAAAATGGTGCCCCATGATTAAGGTTACGGTTTTAGGCTGCGGATCTTCGGGCGGTGTGCCGCGCACCGACGGTTCTTGGGGGGCATGCGACGCTTCCAACCCGAAAAACAATCGAATGCGCTGTTCGATTAAAGTGGAGAAACTTGAAAACGATAGGAAAACTTGTGCATTAATTGATACATCGCCGGATTTGCGCCAACAATTATTGCAAAGCAGCACGCGACAGATTGACGGCGTTATTTATACCCACGACCATGCCGATCAATCCCACGGGATCGATGATTTGCGGGCGCTTGTTTATGCACGAGGTTCACGTATTGATTGTTTCATGCAAAATGAGACTTGTGAGACCCTAATCAATCGATTTGGCTATATTTTTGCGGGGTTTGAGAAACCGCATTATCCCGCTCTTTTGAATCCAAAGCGCCTTAATTGGACTGATGGTTTCGTAATAAAAGGTGAGGCTGGCGAAATTGAATTTCAGCCATTGAAAATGATACATGGTGCGGTCGAAAATATGGGTTTGCGATTTGAGAATATTGCTTATTGTAATGACGTAAACGTTTTGCCGAATGAAACTCTAGACCAGATGCAAAATCTTGAATTATTAATAATCGATGCTTTGCGATACACTAAACACCCAAGTCACGCGCATTTAGAACAGACATTGGAATGGATTGAAATACTAAAGCCAAAAAAGGCGGTTCTAACCAATATGCATATTGATATGGATTATGCGGAATTATCCGCGCGATTGCCGCCAAATACTGTTCCGGCCTATGATATGATGGAAATAATTATTTAAACAGAATCTCACTTAATATGTGAATTAATAGTCCGACCAAACCGCCGATTATAGTGCCATTTATGCGAATATATTGCAAATCGCGACCGACCGCGGTTTCGATTTGTGTGACGACTTTGGTTGCGTCCCAGGATTTAATAGTTTCTGCGACCATTTTGCCGACGCCGTCACCTTGAGCTGCCACTAATTCTAGGGTGAGACTTTTAATTTTTACATCGAATGCCGCTGATAATTCCATGTCTTGCAATAAAGTATTGGCCAAATCCCGCAGCGCTGTTTCAATTGCATCAATTATGGCGTCGTGACGCTTTCCACTGGTTTGCGTGAATTCGCTTTTGATATCGAGCCAGACTTTGCGAACATATTCAGCCACCCTTTTATGGTTAGCAAATTCGTGTTGCCAATCAGAAATTTGATTTCTTAAATTCAAATCATGGCGCAAATTATGAATGAGGTGCAATAGGGCATCATCAATGGAATTTCTCAAACCGTGGGTTTTGTCCTTTTTGGCTTCGCTTAGGCTTTCTTTCAAAGCATTTAAAAGTGCGTCTGCGGCAGTATTATCGATTTTTAGTAGGCGCGGGAGCCAATCAGTATTTTCACTCACTTTTTGGCGGAATTGTGGTTCGTATTTTGTGAGGGTGATTTCAGTATGAAAAATCAATAAATCAACAATCGGAATATGGCGTTTGTCACGAGTTAATAGTTCAAGGCCATCGGCAAAAAGTGTCGCTAAATCCGCATCTTGAAGGCGGGACTTCACACTCTTTACGAGCCAATCATTGATGGGGCCTTCTTTGACCAAACCGAAAATGCGGGGAATGATTCCTGCAATTGCAGCAGCGATTTGGCGGGAGCGTTGGTTTTCAAGCAGGAAATTGGCAAAAGTTTCTGAAATCTTAATATTTTCAATGCGCTGCTCAACCTGTTCAGGTTGCAAGAAATTGCGGGCGATAAAATTGCCAAGCCCATTGCCTATGCGGTCCTTCGAATTGGGAATGATGGCGGTGTGGGGGATTGGAAGACCCAAAGGGTGACGAAAAAGTGCCGTAACTGCAAACCAATCCGCGAGCGCTCCAACCATTGCAGCTTCTGCAAAGGCGCGGACATATGAAACTGGGAAATATTGTTTCTCAAAAATCTTGGCAATGACAAATATGATTGCCATTAAGACGAATAATAAAGTTGCAAAATTTCTCATGCGATGGAATGCAATGATTGCATCATTTGAATTGTTTTGCGACGGCGCTTTGTTGGAATCCATAATTGAATTATAAGCGGTTTTAAATTTGTTTAAAGTGCCTAAAGCCGCTTGATAGCTAACTCAATCGGCTAAAATGTCCCATAATATACCTTATACGCCCAATATCCCTAGGTGTCGGAGTTATCATTGAGGCGCCCACCTGTATGCAGCAAGTAAAAACTAATGACAAACTTTCGGTTTAACAATAAAGTCGGCACAAATCAGGGATTCTATAATGAGCAACAATTCTGGCGGCGACACGCAATCACAAGTCCCAAGTCTTTTGAGGGTTCTGGCGTTTTCTGCCCCTTCTCTTCCATTGGCGGCATTCGGTTTACCAATTGTTATTCAATTACCGAGTTTTTATCATACGCATGTCGGAATGGGCGTCGGTGTTGTTGGTGCGGCATTCATGGCGGCGCGCCTTTTTGATGTTTTCATTGATTTGGGCCTGGGTCTTTATATGGATAAGACCAATACGAAAATTGGGCGTTTCACACCATGGTTATTGGCGGGTGCACCTTTAATGTCGGTTTGCGCCTGGTTCTTATTTGTGCCACCTAAAGGTGCGGGGCCTTATTATTTGATGGCGTCTTTGATAGGCTGCTATCTCGCATTTTCAATGGCAATGTTGGCGCAATTGGGTGTCGGAAATTCGCTTTCGTCTGATTATAATCAAAGATCGCGAATATTTGGCCTTTGGCAAGCGGGGAATATTATCGGCATGCTTTTGGTATTGGCACTTCCCTTCCTAATATCTTCTATGGGAGGCACCGAGGCCCAAGGTATTCAGGCCATGGGGCTTTTCATTATGATTATGATGCCTGCGACAGCAATAATATCCTGGCTTTTTGCAAAGGAAGATACACATTCTCAACCAGTTAAGCATCAATCCTTCAAAGATTTGGGCGCGATTGTTAAACTAAGGGCTTTTCGAACGCTTTTATTGTCCGATATTATTATTTCATTCAGTATGGGCGTGACTGGCGGCTCTTTCATCTTTTATCTTTCGACAATTAAAAATTATGATTCTCAAAGTTCGGCTTTGCTTCTGATTTATTTTGTGGTCGGATTGATTTGCACCCCGATTTGGACTTTTATTTCTAATAAATATGGGAAACATTGGGCGTTTTTTACGGCTTGTATCTATACAATTGCGGTTCAACTCTTCCTTTATATAATGCCGTCAGGTAATTTTCCGGTGGCGATTGCGATTATGGCGATTGCTGGCATTGTTTATGCTGCCCCTATTCTCCTATTGCGCTCAATGGTTGGTGACGCGGCGGACGAAGATAAATTGAATACTGGTAAAGATCGTATAGGTCTTTTATTTGCCTTTATGACTTTGACTTCAAAAGCCGGATATGCGCTATCAATAGGTATTTCCTTTATGATTTTGGACGCATTAGGGTTTAAGGCTGTGCTTCGAGATGCAAATTCACCGCAAGCAATAAATGGACTTCTAACAGTATTTTTTGGCTTCCCGATTGTCTGTAATTTGATCGTCGCTTTTATGATGGCGCGCTATCCATTGTCTAAAAAGCGGGTCGATGAAATACAGGCGGAATTAACAAATCGGGGCGTTAATGTCTGAGAATTCACGCCTTTTTGATGCGATATCAAAACAAATCGAAATAATGGCGCAATTGCGTAATAAGGACACCGGA